>NZ_JBXARR010000009.1:0-305555 GCF_058808435.1 Pseudomonas sp. GW821-FHT11D10
GATGGCCTCCGAAAACAAAACACCCTGCGAAAGCGTAGCCCTCGCAGGGTGTTGGGGGTGACCATCTCATTAACCCGCTTTCGCGGGTTTTCTGTTTTTAGCGGTGCAGCGATCAGTCGTCGCGGCTCATGATGCCGAAGATCTGCAACAGGCTGACGAACAGGTTGTAGATCGATACATACAGGCTGATGGTCGCCATGATGTAGTTGCGCTCGCCGCCGTGGATGATGGCGCTGGTCTGGAACAGGATGCAGACCGACGAGAACAGCACGAAACCAGCGCTGATCGCCAATTGCAGGCCGCTGATCTGGAAGAACATGCTTGCCAGCGTCGCACCCAGCAGGACGAAGAAACCGGCGGTGATGAAGCCACCGAGGAAGCTCATGTCCTTGCGGGTGATCAGCACGTAGGCCGACAGACCACCGAACACCAGCGCGGTCATCGCGAACGCGGAGCTGACCACTTCAGCGCCGCCCTGCATGCCCAGGTAACGGTTGAGGATCGGGCCGAGCAGGAAACCCATGAAACCGGTCAGGGCAAACGCCGACACCAGGCCCCAGGCGGAATCACGAAGCTTGTTGGTGAGGAAGAACAGCCCGTAGAAACCGATCAGCACCACGAAAATATTCGGGTAGCCGACCCGCATCTGCTGGGCCACGAACGCCATCACACCGCTGAATGCGAGGGTGAGCGCCAGTAGACCGTAAGTGTTGCGCAGGACGCGGCTAACCTCTAGCTGCTCAGCCTGCACGCTGTTGTGAACTGCGTAATCCTGTTCGCGCATGGCGACACTCCTGTTGGTTTGAAACGTTCAGTCGCAAAGATCATAACAGACGCTCTGTAACAAGCCATGCACAGAGTTTGACAGTGTGTTTCATTCAGGTATTATGGCGCCCGCAACGCAACGGAGGTGTGGCCGAGTGGTTTAAGGCAACGGTCTTGAAAACCGTCGACTGTAACAGGTCCATGAGTTCGAATCCCATCGCCTCCGCCATATTTGATACGACAAAGCCCTGATTATTCAGGGCTTTGTCGTTTCTGGCGTTCTGAAAAATCTGCGTCCTTATAGAGCCATTTCAAGAAGCAACACGGAAGCACCACCGATTCCATATCGATGGGAAAGCATTTTCCCCGTATCCGGCCTTCCTGCACTGTTCATTGATGGTGCAGTGCTTGCCCTCCTCGGTTTTTATTTGAAAGGCGTACTCAGAACCCGATCAGAAACAAAACCGCAAGGCCATTGGCTGCGCTGGCTTTATAAAGGTCTGAAGGGCGTCATGCTGACAATCGTGGTGACGTTCTGGATACTCGTCGTGTTGTTTGTCATGACCTTCACCGTCTCGGTCGCTACCAAGCCGTCATTGGTGCCCTGACCGGTCTCGGTAACTGATTGCCATCTGCGGTTCTCCTTAACGAGTTCAAAGGCACGGGTTTCCGTTGCGCATCGCCTGAGCGACGCTGCGCGCCTCATTCAAGATCCATCCTGAAATCAACGTCACGGGGCCAACCGAATTCGCTTCAATGACTTCAGAATTTCTCCTGTCATTTGGCTGACCCGGCCACAAAAGTAGGCGCCAACCTGTTGGTTTGCATTGGAAACTGACAAACGGCTTTTCGGCTGTCTGAGCTGCAAGGGCCGTGCTTGAGCGGTTCCGTAACGACACAAACCCACCTCCCTCTCCAATTGCGCGATTTCACATTTTTTTCACGAATCGCTTTGTCGCTGTAAAAAACCCTGACACAATTATTAGCAATGATTCTCAACTGCTCTTTGTTTGCTATTTAAAATCAGGAAGTCTTCATGTCGCGCCCTACCTCGCTGCATAGTTCCAAACCGTCACGCAACCTCCTGTCCATGGCCATCTGCATGGCCGTCATGACCCCGGCGCTGGCCGATGAAACCCGCGAGGCGCAGGACACTGCCCCACCCGCCACTCTCGAGCTCGGCGCGACCGCGATCACGTCCACCCAGTTGGGCAGCACCACCGAAGGCTCCGATTCCTACACCACCGGCACCATGGCCACCGCCACCAAACTGCCGTTGACCCTGCGCGAAACGCCGCAAGCCGTCACCGTCATCACCCGCCAGCGCATGGACGATCAGGCGATGACCAGCATCAATGACGTGGTCAACGCCACGCCGGGCCTGTTCCTCAACTACTCCAGCGGCCCCGGCCGACAGACCTACACATCCCGTGGATTCGACATCGACAACCTGATGTACGACGGCATTCCAAGCGGCTACAACGGCGTGAACGTGGGATCCCAGCCGAATCTGGCGATGTTCGATCGAGTGGAAGTAGTGCGGGGGGCGACCGGTCTGGTCACGGGTGCCGGCACCCCTTCGGCGGCGATCAACCTGGTGCGCAAACGCCCATTGGACGAGCAACGCGTCACCCTGACCGGCGCCGCCGGGACCTGGGACAACTATCGCGGCGAGCTCGATGCTTCCAGCCCGCTCAATGACAGCGGCACCTTTCGTGGCCGGGTCGTCACTTCCTACCGCGACGCCAACAGTTTCATCGATGACGTGGACGAACAACACGGCCTGTTCTACGCCGTCACCGAAGCCGACCTGAGCGATGACACCACGCTGACCCTCGGTTTCTCGCACCAGAAAGACAGGACAAATTACTTCTGGGGCTCGTCGATGATCGGCCTCGACGGCCATCACCTCGACCTGCCGCGCTCCTACAACCCCGGCACTTCCTGGGAAGACAAAGATCAGGAGATCAACACCGTCTTCGCCGAGATCCGTCAGCAACTGGCCAACGACTGGAGGCTGCAGGTCAACGCCAACTATTCCGAGCAGAACGCGCTGTTCTCCGGCTCGTACCAGTCGCGCTGGGTCAACGACACCCTGGCCCGCACGGTTTACCAGTCCAAGGCCGATGAAAACCAGGCCGGTCTCGACGCCTTCTTCAGCGGCCCGTTCGAAGCCTTCGGGCGCAGCCATGAACTGGTGGTCGGCGCCAGCAAACGCATCTACGACCTGACCACCCACAACTACTCGCCGTACGACACCAACTGGCCGATCAACGCCGGCAAACCGGACTTCGTCCACACCGACAACGGGCGTGAAGTCACCACTCAGGACGGTGTGTACCTGACCACCCGCCTGAGCCTGGCCGACCCGCTGAAGCTGATCCTCGGCGGACGTCTGGACTGGTACGACTACGACAACCGCGATGGCGACGGCGACTACAAAGTCACCCGCAACGTCACCCGCTATGCCGGCCTGATCTACGAGCTGGACGACCATCATTCGGTGTACGCCAGCTACAGCGACATCTTCACCCCGCAGAGCAGCAAGGACACCTCCGGCAGCCCGGTCAAACCAATCGTGGGCAAGAACTACGAGGTCGGCATCAAGGGCGAATACCTGGGCGGCGCGCTGAACGCCAGCCTCGCCGTGTTCCGTGTCGATCAGGAAAACCGCGCGGTGCAAGTGTTCGTGCCGAACTGCCCGCAGTCGTCCTGCTATGAGGCCTCCGGCGAGATCCGCAGCCAGGGTATCGACCTCGAACTGCAAGGCGCGCTCACCGACAACTGGCAGATCGGCGGCGGCTACACCTACGCCCGCACGCACACCATCAAGGACGAGGCGAACCCGCAGAATGTGAACAAGCAGTTCGACACCGACACGCCGGAACACCTGTTCAAACTGACCACCCGCTACAACTTCCAGGGCCCGCTGGAGAAACTGCGCGTGGGCGGCAACATCTCCTGGCAGAGCCGCATGTACAACGACATCGAACTGCTCGATGGCGGCAACTACCGCCTCAAGCAAGGCGCGTACGCCGTGACCGACCTGATGGCCGGCTACCGGGTCAATGAGAACCTCGATCTGCAACTCAACGCCAACAACATCTTCGACCGCAAGTACTACTCCACCATCGCCAACTCCGTCAGCTACGGCGGCGACAGTTATGGCAGCCCGCGCAACATGATGTTGACGGCCAAATACACCTTCTAAAGGATACCGGCGCATGGACGCGCAAGCTTTTATACGACGAAGCCCTGATATTCAGGGCTTCGTTTTTTCCGGGATTCGAGTTTTCTCTCCGCTGCATGGCATGCGATCGGCAACTCCGTTAATCTCGCCCACCCGGTTTAAAGGTCAATTACGGTTTCATATGGAATTGAACATTCACACATGGCGCATCAGTGGGATGCTGATCGCTGCCCTCCTCGCTGGCTGCTCCAGCACGCCGAAAGAAAAAAGCGAATATGAAAAACAGATCGATTCGGTGCCGATGCCCACAGCCGAAGAAGAACGTCTTACACAGTGCCAAAATCTTGGTGATCTGCTTTCTATAGAACTCTCGGAAATCAGTCAGAACTTCAGTGCCCTCTTCAAGCCTTTCGACAGCTCCAGAGTAGATGCGTTAAACCGTCGTATCGATTCGATCCACTGCACCCGGGCAGAAACCCGGCCGTGGTTTGCGCGTTAGCTATTTAGCGCTCAGAAGACTGCTGCAGAAGCTCTCCGGCAAACCTTGCCCACCTTTTGATTGACTGCCGGCAGACTCACAATCTTCAACCCGCAGCCTTAAACCCCTGCGCCCCACCGTTGATGCACCGCAAGAAGCAATTCACCTACAGGATGATGGCAACTCACCACCCTTGCTGGGTAAGCTCCTTCCTCATCCCCCAACCAAATGCACGAATAATGAACTTCCTGAACCTTTTCAAACGTAAAAAATCTGACAAGGCCATTGCTTCCGCCCTTCCCGAATATCAACAGACCCTTTCTGGAAACAGTGAGCCAGGCAGGCAGGACTTAACGCTGCCAGATACGACTTATTCAAAGACCAATCAGTCCTTGATGAGAGTCTGGAATGAAATTGGCGCAACACTCTCCACGGTCGACGCCGACACAATATTCTACTCAGGCATTCGTTCAACATCCCCCATCGTGAACATCGATGAGCTGTTAGCGACGCGCGGTCACATATGGCTGTCTCAAAGTCCGTCGTATGCCGGAGAATACTGCTACACCCAGTCGACTTCCCACCGCGCCCTGGTGAAATTTCGCATCACTCAAAGCATGCCCATCCTGGAGTTTCCAAATAAATTCCACCCCGCCGATGCTTTTCTGGAGTTTGTAGAAACTGCAACCGGATTTGACGTGGATTATTCAAGCCAGCCAAAGTACCCATGGCTCAAGGATGTACTTCCCGACCAGCACATAAATTTCTACTTTCGCGACATCGTAGGCAATGGCAACTTTGAAGTTGATCCAGCCGGGCACGGACGGAAAGTCACCGACAGCGAACTGGGTGCTCTTCCCGGAGAAATACTCGAATTATTTGTTGCCAACCTTGACTATATCGAAGTTCTTGACTGGATGACTCCACCCGCAACCAAACCGGAGTTTTTCGATTTGTTTGGCTCCAATCGCGCCAATGCCGCAAATCTGCTTTTTACTTAAGTATCGCTTTCGTCAACAAGGCCTCTCGAGAAGACAGGCCTTTTCTGTAAAGGCTGCTGCCGCGTTGAAGGTCTAGCGTTGACTCGATGGATCTGTCGCCAGAATTTCTTCCAGAAAGTCGATGAACACATTGATACGACTGGAGCCCCGGTGATTGGGCAGATACAACGCATTGATGCAGCAGCTCGCATTACCGGGGTTGACTTCATACCCCTCCAGCAGCCGCGTCAACCGACCCGCCTCGACATCGGCGCGCACCAGCCAGTCGGCCAGCAGGGTCACACCGCGCCCCGCCACCGCCGCTTCGCGCAGGATATCGGCGTTGTTGCTTTGCAGGCGGCCATGCACATTGAGCTGGATGGTTTCCTCGTCGCCCTGGAACGTCCAGTGCTGGTGCGCACCGCCGTAGTCAAAGCGCAGGCATTGATGCTCGAGCAAGTCTCGTGGATGCGCTGGCACAGCGTGACGGCTCAGGTAATCCGGACTCGCCACCACCCAGCGCTGGAAGCCGCCCACGCGCTTGCTGACGATATCGTCACTGACCACCGATGATCCCAGTCGCACCGAGACATCGATCTGCTCGCTCAGCAGATCGCTGACCTGATCACTCAACGACACACTGATTTCAAGCCCCGGATGGCGGTCGAGCAATACCCCCAGTTGCGGTGCAATGATCTGTCGGCCGAATTCGACCGGCACACTGATGCGCAGGCGTCCCTGCGCCTCGCTGCCACGGTCGGCGACAACCGCGTCGGCCTCGTCGATGGCATCGAGAATGGCCACCGCTTTCTCGAAATAGGTTTGGCCGGCGACCGTCACGCTGGTGTTGCGCGTCGTGCGATTGAGCAGGCTGGCGCCCAACTCGTTTTCCAGCCCGGCCACCTGGCGTGTCACCGAGGACGTCGAGATGCCGAGTTTGCGCGCCGCCGAGGAATAACCACCGCAACGTACGGTTTCAACGAACATCTTCAGTGCCAGCAACTTGTCCATAAGTGGAGCCCGATCGAAAGGAAACGGTGATGATTGTGCATCACCGTTTACCTGTCGTCTTGTAGGACCGTGCTTCATCGGACTCACTGCTGCCCGAGGTTCAGGCATCGGCCCTGCGGCTCAGGAACATCGCCAGGGCCAGCGCTGGCAGCAACGCCACGGTCACGGCGGACAGATTCCAGCCAAAATGTTCGTAGAGCGGACTTGCGACCAACGATCCCAGAGCACCGCCAATGAAGATGCTGGTCATGTACACGGCATTCAGCCGAGCCCGGCTGTGCGGATCGATGGCGTACACCTCGCGCTGGCCCAGCACCATGTTCAGTTGCACGGCGAAATCCAGCAGCACCGCACAAACCACCAACCAGACATAGCTGCTGCCCGGCAGCGCGGCGATCAGCAAGGAGGCTGGCGCCAGCAACAGTGCAACGAGCGTCCCGCGCCGACCATGCCCGGCATCGGCCAACCTTCCGGCAATCGGCGCTGCCACCGCGCCGACGGCACCGACCAGTGCAAATATCGCCACCTGTGCCTGACTGAAGCCGTGGTGCCGCATCAGCTCGATCGGTGCGAGGGTCCAGAACAGGCTGAAGCTGGCGAACAGCAAGCCCTGATACAGCGAACGCTGACGCAGAACCCCATGCCGACGGGCCAGCGCAAACACCGAGCCGATCAGCGCCGCGTAGGTCGCCTGATGCGTGGGTACACGTCGCGGCAGGGCAATCGCAGTGATCAGGGCGATGACGGCCATCAGCGCCGCTGCGCTGAAAAACACCCCGCGCCAGCCGAACACTTCCACCAGCAGACTCGACAGTGGCCGCGACAGCAGAATGCCCAGCAACAGGCCACTCATGATGTTGCCCACCACCCGCCCACGGGTCGCCTCGGGCGCCAGATGCGCCGCCAACGGCACCAGGATCTGTACCGCCACCGAAGTCAGGCCGATCAGCAACGACAGAACAAGGAACATCGACGGCGAGTGCGTCAGACCGGCGCACAACAGGGTCACGCTCGCCGCCAGGGTAAAGCCCACCACCAATCGGCGGTTTTCCATCAGGTCGGCCAGCGGCACCAGCAACAGCAGGCCCAGCGCATAACCGAACTGCGTGAGTGAAACGATCAGACTGGCATTGGCGCTGGACAGGCCGATCTGCGGCGCGATCAGTTCGACGATCGGTTGGGCGTAATAAAGGTTGGCCACGACCGCGCCGCAGCAGAATGCCAGGAACGCGACCATCAGGCCGGAAAGAGAAGCGGATTGTCCGGCCTTGGCCGCCGCTGCCGGATTGCCCGTAAGCATGATGACACCTCGATGAGTTTGGAAAAGTGACGCCAAGGCTAAGGGTCGCGCAGGCCATCGTGTATCCATCGCGAAGGCAATTGAGTGATGCGCCAAGTGCAACGATCTGCGGCGTTGCACTTGACGCAACGTGCTATTGCGCGGTCCGGCAATACTCGGACGTATGCACCTTCTCTACCCTTGGGCACCTGGCGCAGGGCTTTCCATCAGCGCCGTTCCCCGGTCGTTCAAGGAGTTGTCGTGATGCCGAATCCGTCCCCCATTCCCACCGCGTGCCGCTTGGGCAGCACCTGCTCATGAACGGCCACTTCATGAGATCCAGAGCGCTGTGGATCAGCGCGGCCGCCCTCGCGTCGATCGGAGCAATGACAGCCCTCACGCTGATGTGGCGCCCGGCAATTGCACCTGTCGAGCGCCTGCAATCCTTCGACTCCGCGCAACTGCAACGCGGCGCGCGCGTCGTCGAGGCGGGCGACTGTGCGGTGTGTCATACGCGGCCCGGCGGCCAATACCTGGCCGGAGGACTGCCGCTGGTGACGCCGTTCGGCACCCTCTACAGCACCAATATCACCCCGGATCCACAGACCGGCATCGGCCAATGGTCGTTGCCGGCCTTCGAGCGGGCGATGCGTGAAGGGATCTCCCGCGACGGCCACTTCCTGTACCCGGCCTTCCCTTACGTTCATTACCGGCGCATGAGCCAAGACGACATCGCCGACGCCTATGCGTACCTGATGAGCGGCCCGGCCGTGAGCTCGCCGCCACAACAGAACCGCATGAACTTCCCGATGAACATCCGGCCACTGGTGTCGTTCTGGAACCTGCTGTTCCTGCATACGAAGCCGCTGACGCCGGTGGCGCAGCAATCGCAGGTGTGGAATCGCGGGCGTTACTTGGTCGAAGGTCCGGGCCACTGCGCGGGCTGTCATTCGCCGTTGAACCTGATCGGTGCCGAGAAGTCCGGCGAAAGCCTGGCCGGCGGCACCGTGGATGGCTGGGACGCGCCGTCACTGCTGGGCATGGCGCACCGGGAAAACCCGTGGAGCAGCGAGCAACTGGTGAGTTACCTGCGGGCCGAAGTGGTCGACGGACACGGCACGGCGGCGGGCCCGATGCGTCCGGTCAGTCTCGGTCTGGCGCGCTTGCCCGTGGAAGATGCTCAGGCGATTGCCGAATACTTGCTGAGTCTGCCGGCGAAAACCGCGATCAACGAAATGACGAGAACCACCGCAAGCGCCGAGCCATCGGATCGATCCTCGGGCGCCCTGCTGTTCGCCAGTGCCTGCGCCGGCTGTCATGCCCAAGGTGCGCCGATGCGTGAAGTCGACGGCCGCCCGGCACTGGATCGCACTTCGGCGCTGCAGGCCGCGAGCCCGCGCAACTTTCTGAAAACCGTACTCGAAGGCATCCCGGCAAAACCCGGCCGGCCGGGGCCGGTGATGCCCTCTTTCGCCGCCAGTCTCGATAACGCCCAACTCACCGCTCTGGCGACCTGGTTGCGCCAAAGCGCCAGCCCCGATCAACCCTGGACAGACCTTCCTGCCACACTCGACGCGCTACGTCAGGAGACGAAATGACTCAGATCACCCTCAACGTCAACGGATCCTCCCGAGCTCTCGAGCTGGAACCCGACATGCCGCTGCTCTATGCGCTGCGCAATCATCTGGGCCTGAACGGCGCCAAGTACGGGTGCGGACTGGGCCAATGCGGCGCCTGCACCGTCATCGTCGATGACAAACCGGTGTTTTCCTGTCTGACACCCTGCGCCGGCCTCGACGGCAAAAAAGTTCGGACGGTCGAAAGCCTGGGAACAGCCGAACACCCCGGTTCTCTGCAGCAAGCGTTCATCGACAAGCAGGCCGCCCAATGCGGTTACTGCATCGCCGGCATGTTGATGCGTGCGCAGTCACTGCTGGAAAGCAATCCGCATCCCGATGAGCAGACCATTCGCGAGCACATGGCAGGCAACCTGTGTCGCTGCGGCACACACTTGCGCATCATCGAGGCGATCAGCCTTGTCGCCCGGCAAAACGGGAGTGCGCAATGACGACGATCAATGAGGTCGATCAGAGTCGCCGTGCGTTCCTGCGCGGGGGCGCTCTGCTGGTGGCGTTCGCTCTGGTACCGGTCTCGCGCCGCGCCCTGGCCGATACCGAAGTCGATACCCTGGGCACAGTCGTGCTGGCGCCGGACCTGCCCGGCAGCCTGCGCACCAATCCCTGGCTCGATGCCTGGATCCGCGTCGGCCCTGACGGCATCACCGTCTACACCGGCAAAGTCGAACTGGGCACCGGGGTCAAAACCGCGTTGCTGCAAATTGCCGCTGAACGCCTGGAGGTCGCCCCGACCGCGATCAACCTGCTCACCGCCGACACCGCACTGACGCCGAACGAAGGCTACACCGCCGGCAGCCACACGATTTTCGACAGCGGCACCGCGCTGTTCAACGCGGCGGCACAAGTGCGCGAGATGCTGCTGGAATCGGCCGGACGCAGCTGGAACGTTGCGCCGGCGCTGCTGACGACTCGGGACGGCATCATTCTCGGCCCGACCGGTCAACGCATGTCTTACGCCGACGCCGTCCAGCATGTCGATCTGCACCGCTACGCAAAATCCGCATCGCCCTCGATGCCACCGGCGTCATTCAAGCTCATCGGCCATTCGCTGCCACGCCTGGATATCCCGGGCAAAGTCAGCGGCGGCGCTGCGTTCGTGCAGGACATTCGCCTGCCGGGCATGCTCCACGCCCGGGTCATCCGCCCGCCGCGGCCCGGCTGCACGCTGGAAGCCATCGATGCGGAATCGATCAAGGCCCTGTCCGGGGTGGTGCAGGTAATTCGCGACGGCAATTATCTGGCCGTGGTGGCGCGGGATGAATGGCAAGCGATCAAAGCCATGCGTCATGGATACGCCTCGGCGCGCTGGAACGGCGGACAGGCGATTCCCGAATCGCGCGACATCCACACGCTGCTCGAACGCCTGCCCTCACGTCGTTATCCGATCAGCCATGAAGGTACACCCCAGGGCGCGACCGACAACCAATATCGCGCCCGCGTGACCAAGCAATATCTGATGCACGGTTCGATCGGTCCGTCCTGCGCCGTGGCCTGGTTCAAGGACGGCACCCTCACCGTCTGGACCCACACCCAGGGCGTGTATCCCCTGCGAACCGGGATCGCCGAGATGCTGCGGCTGCCGCCCGAGCGCGTGCGCTGCATCCACACCGAAGGTTCCGGCTGTTACGGCCACAACGGCGCAGACGATGCAGCGGCCGACGCCGCGTTGATTGCCATGCGCGTGCCGGGCACGCCGGTGCGAGTGCAATGGATGCGCGAGCAGGAAAACCTCTGGGAGCCCTACAGCTCGGCGATGGTCACCGAAGTACAAGCCAACCTTGACGCACAGGGTCGGCTGCAGGACTGGAACTACGAGCTGTGGACCACGCCGCACAACGAACGCATCGTCAACGCCGGGCGCTTGCTGCCCGCACGCCTGCTGGCCCGGCCGTTCGCCTCCGCACCCTCGGTGCCGATCGCCCAGCCTGAAGGCGATGGCGATCGCAACGCGGTGCCGCTGTACACCGTGGCCTCCTCGCGGATCGACATGAACTTCGTCACCGAAATGCCGTTCCGCACTTCAGCCATGCGCTCGCTCGGCGCGCACATCAACGTCTTCGCCATCGAAGCCTGCATCGACGAACTCGCTGCCGAGGCCGGGCTCGATCCGGTTGCCCTGCGCCTGGCACACCTGACCGATCCCCGGGCAAGGGCTGTCGTGGAACAGGTTCGCGATGCCGTCGGCTGGCCACAAAAAAACAGCGAACCCGGTGCCGGCCTTGGCTTCGCCTTCGCGCGCTACAAAAACATCATGGGCTACTGCGCCATCGCCGTGCGTCTTCGGGTGCATCCGCAGACCGGCGAAGTGCAGATTGATCACGTCGTCACGGCGGTGGACGTGGGACAGATCGTCAACCCCGATGGCCTGCGCAACCAGGTCGAGGGCGGGATCGTGCAGTCCACCAGCTGGACGCTGTATGAAAAGGTCGCCTATGACGCCGGCGGCATCCGCAGCTACGACTGGAGCGGCTACCCGATACTGCGCTTCTCGCAAGTACCCAAAAAGGTCGACGTTCATCTGCTCGACCAGCCGGGGCAACCGTTTCTGGGGGCCGCCGAAATCGTTCAGGGTCCCATGGCGGCAGCCATCGGCAACGCCGTGGCGAATGCCACCGGACGGCGCTGGCTGAACCTGCCCCTGACCCGCTCGCAACAGCCTTCCTGATCCGCGCCACGTTGCATTTCACGCAATGCAGCGTGGCGTCGCGTGTGGATTATCAAGCGCCGGACAGCCGCTTAACGTAGGGCCATCCGGTGCCGGCCCCTATGTCCGACACCGTCCACCGACCTTTCCGAATTCTGGAGAACACCCATGGCGCAACATCTGTTCCACCCCATCGCTCTCGGCCCCTACACACTTCCCCACCGGATTGCGATGGCGCCGTTGACACGCTCCCGCGCCGGCCAGCCGGGTGACATCCCGACGTCCATGAACGCCGAGTACTACCGCCAGCGTGCGAGCGCCGCGCTGATCATCACCGAAGCAACGCAGATTTCCCGTCAGGGCCAGGGTTATGCGTGGACGCCTGGCATCTACAACGACGAACAAGTGCAAGCCTGGCGCGAAGTCAGCCACCAGGTACACGAGGCCGGCGGGTTGATCTTCATGCAACTGTGGCATGTGGGCCGTGTATCGCACCCAAGCTTTCAACCCGACAACGCACTGCCGGTAGCCCCGAGCGCATTGCCCGTACCGGGCAAGACCTTCATCGTTGATGCCGATGGCAACGGTGTCTGGGGTGACGTGCCCGTACCCCGCGCACTGCAAACGTCGGAAATCGCCGACATCATCAGCGACTACCGCCGCGCCGCGCGCAATGCGCTGAACGCCGGGATGGATGGCGTGGAAATTCACGCTGGCAACGGCTATCTGCTGGATCAGTTCATCAACAGCAACAGCAACCAGCGCACTGACGGCTATGGCGGCACCCTGGAAAACCGCGCGCGCCTGTTGCTGGAAGTGGTGGCGGCCGTGGTCGACGAAGTCGGTGCCGACCGTGTCGGCGTTCGCCTGACGCCCATGGGGCGCTTCATGGGCATGGGCGATGAATCGCCGCAAGCCACATTCGGCTACATCGTGCGCTCGTTGAACCGCTGGAAGCTGGCCTATCTGCATCTGGTCGAGCCGGCCGTGGTCGGCACCGTCAAGGATGAAAACTTCGATCCACGCTGGGACGCGATCATCGGCCAGTTGCGTGGGGCGTGGGATGGCGTATTGATAATCGCCGGCGGCTACGATCCCGAGTCGGCGGAACAGGCCCTGGCGGACGGTCGCGCCGACATCATCGCGTTCGGCCGACCGTTTCTGGCCAACCCCGATCTGCCTCGGCGAATCCGCGAAGGCCTGACGCTCAACACACCGGACCCGAGCACGTTCTTTGGCGGCGATCAGCGTGGTTATACCGACTACCCGGTTTACGCCCACTGATACGCTGAACAGCGGACGCAAAATGGCCTGCCACATCGGCAGGCCTTCTTCATTACTGGCGGGACGTTACTGCTTGAGAATCAGCAGCGGCTCACCCTTCTTGACGATATACGTCGCCAGCTCCGAGCCTTTCTCGTTGCCGACGTTCTTGGCGATATGCGCCACGCCCGCCGGGATGAACAGCGAATCCCCCGCCTTCAGCGTCACCGGCGCCTGCCCTTCAAGCCGGTATTCGAACGTGCCGCTGATCACGTAAGCCACTTCCACCCCCGGATGCGCATGGTTGGGCGAAGTGACGCCCGGTTCAAAATCGACGCGAGCCTGGATCACTTCGCGATCCGCAGCACCCAGATCCTGACGAACCAGATCGGTGCGGCTCAGGCCCTGCTGCCAGCTTTTCGCCGGGGCGGCGGATGGGGTGTCAGCCGCGTGGGCGAGGCCGGTCAGCGAAACGAGTAAAGCGGCAGCGGTCATCAGAAGTGTGCGGCGCATGGTGTTGCCCTCTTGGAAGTAGTCATCTGTTGGCGACTACTTTGGGCGAGGTATGTACGCGGGATGTGTCCTGAGGTTGGGGTTTGTTACCCGATTGTGTATGGCGGCGGGATTGATACACGCGCATACAACTCACAGCACTTCAGACAGCCATTGCCTGAATGCCACGATCTTTTTCGACTCGGCATTTTCATGGGGCGTGACAAAGTAGAAACCCGACGTGGACTTCAGCCGCAGATCAAACGGCGCCACCAGTCGCCCGGCGCGCAAATCGTCATCGACGTAGGTCGAGCGACCGATGCACACGCCCTGCCCGTCAATCGCGGTCTGCACGGCCATCATTGCCAGATCGAAGGTCAGTCGCGGGCCTTTGGCCGTGAGCGGTGGCTGGCCTGCCGCGTGCAGCCAGTCGTTCCAGTCGTTGGCGGTCAGGCCGCTGACTTGCAGCAAAGGGTGATGGGCCAGATCCGCCGGCGTCTTCAAGGGCTTGTCGCCGGTCAGCAGTCGCGGGCTGCACACTGGGAAGATCTCGTCGGACATCAACCAGTCGGCGCGTAGCCCCGGCCAATTCCCGTCGCCATAGCGGATCGCCGCATCAATGCCGCCCTTGCGAAAGTCCACCAGCTCGGTGGAGGCGCTGATCCGCACATCAATTTCTGGATGCGCTTCGCGAAACGACGGCAGGCGCGGCAACAGCCATTTGGACGCTACCGACACCAAAGTGCTGATGGTCAGGACGCTGTTGTTGCTCGATTCCAGCAGCTTTTCAGTCGAGTAGCGCAATTCAAGAAACGCCGAGCGAATGCCGGGCAAGTACGCGTTGCCCTCCTCCGTCAGCGCCAACCCGTCCTTCAAGCGCATGAACAGACGCACGCCAAGTTCATCTTCGAGGCGCCGGATCTGATGGCTGATCGCGGTCTGTGTGACGTTCAGTTCTTCGGCGGCGCGGGTGAAGCTCAGGTGCCGGGCCACACATTCGAAGGCTCGCAATCCGTTGAGCGATGGCAGTCGGGGGAGCATATGACCTCTTCAGTCCATGAGATTTTGTCATACGCTAGCACTGCATTTGTCCTTTGCGAAGCGGCGCGGCGATAGCGGACTCTGAGGTTCTACCTGCAAGGAGATCCCATGAAACTGTACTTCGCCCCCATGACTTGTTCGCTGTCACCGCACATCGTATTGCGCGAGCTGGCGCTGCCGTTCGAGCTGATCCGCGTCAACAACCAGACCAAAAAAACCGCTGACGGCCGGGACTTTCGCCAGATCAATCCGAAGGGCTACGTGGCTGCGCTGATGCTGGACAACGGTGAAGTGCTGACCGAAGGCCCGGCGATTCTGCAGTACCTCGCCGACCTCGTACCCGGTCATGCGCTGGCCCCGGCCAATGGCACCTGGGAACGCTCGCGCCTGCAGGAATACCTGAATTTCATCAGTTCGGAAATTCATGGCGGCAGCGCGCCGTTGTTCAGCAGCGAAATCCCGGAAACCACCAAAACGATCTTCAAGCACAAACTGTTCAAGCGTCTGGATTACCTGAACCGCCTCCTCGCGACACAGCCCTTTCTGATGCAAGTGTTCGGCGTAGCGGATGCCTATCTGTTCACGGTGCTGAAGTGGTTGCCGACATTCAGTATCGCCATCGAAGACTGGCCAGCGCTGGTGAACTACATGACGCGCATCGCCGAGCGGCCCAGCGTGCGGGCGGCCATCGCGGAAGAGGATGCCACACAACCGGTGTGAAACCTCCGGTTGCGTGGCCGTCGTCAGGCCTTGGCGGCTTCGTCGATCAACGCCGCCACTTCTGCCGCGTGAGAAGCCAGCGACGCATGGCCGGCGTTCAACGTAATGACCTTTTTCGCATTGAGCCGCGCCGACATGCGCTTCTGGTTGTCCGGGTGGATCATCCGGTCTTCGCTGGAAATCTGATACCACGACGGCTTGTTCTTCCACGCCGGGTTGTTGATTTCATCGCCGAAGGTGCTGGCCAGCGGCGCCTTTTGCGTGACCGCCATCACCAGCGCTTCATCGGCCGGCAGGTCCTGGCAGAAACTTTCATGGAATTTGTCAGCCTTGAGCCAGAGGAATCCATCGCTGTCCGGCGCCAGATTCGGTGCGGCGGCCGGCAAATGTTCCTGGGTGATGCCGCCGGGGCTTTCGCCCTGATCCGGGGCGAACGCGGCGATGTAGACCAGACCGACCACATTCGGCTGATTGCCGGCCTGCGTGATGACCGCGCCGCCATAGGAATGCCCGACCAGCAGCACCGGCCCGTTCACCTGGGCGACCATTTTTCGCGTGCGCTCGGCGTCGTCGGCCAGCGAGGTCAGGGGCATTTCCACGGCCCGGATCGCGCTGTAGCCCTTGCGCGACAGTTCCACAATGACCTTGCCCCAGTGCGCGGCACCGCCCCAGAAACCGTGCACCAGCACAATCGTCGGCTTTTCACTCATGGCCTTTCTCCTGCTGTTCATGAAGGTCGATTTACCAATGGCGCTCAGGAGTATGGAGCGGTTCTGCCGATGCGCCCGCTGGCCAGACCAAAGGTGCGTTTCGGGATATGACAGTTGTTGAATGCCCCAGCGCTTCTATAGTGAAGGGGTTCATGCCCTTCTCCCGTCGAGCGCCCCATGGCCAGCACCGATCAACTGATCATCTGCGAGCATTGCGACTGCGTGTACGAAAAAGTCACGCTGGCCAAACACCAGAAGACCCTCTGCGTGCGTTGCGGCGGCGTGCTCCAGCGCTACAACGGCCTGAGCGTGGAACAACGTCTGGCGCTGAGTTTCACGGCGGCGATGCTGTGGCTGTTCGCCAATTTCTACCCGGTGATGAGCATCAGCATGAAGGGCCTGAAAAACAGCGCGACGCTGTGGGATTCGGTGCTGGCCCTGAGTCAGGGGCCGATCACCTTCATGGCGATGGTCGCCGCGATCTCGATCATCATCGCCCCGGCCTTTCAGCTGGTTTTGTTGATCTGGGTCTTGAGCTTCGCCCTCGCCTCGCGCCGTTCGCCGGGGTTCAAACTGTGCATGCGCTGGCTGGAAACGCTGCGGCCGTGGAGCATGCTCGAAGTGTGTTTGCTTGGCGCGATGGTGGCGGTGTTCAAACTGGCGGGCATGCTTGACGTCATTCCCGGTATCGGCCTGTTTGCGCTGGCCGTGCTCAGCCTGTTGCTGATCCGCATCGCCGGGCGCGACGTGCGCGAACTGTGGGACATCCTATGAAACGACCACCGACGGCAACCGAACTCAACCTCTGCCTGTGCCACAGCTGCGGACTGGCCTGCGACATGACCGGCGAGCCGCACCAATGCCCGCGTTGCGACGCCCCGCTGCATCGGCGCAAGACCAACTCGCTGACCCGCACCTGGGCCTACATGTTCGCCGCGCTGGCGTTTTACGTACCGGCGAATCTGCTGCCGGTGATGAACACCACCCTGCTCGGCAGCGGCGCTGACAGCACCATCATGAGTGGCGTGCTGGAGTTCTGGGAACACGGCGCGTGGGACATCGCCCTGATCATCTTCGTCGCCAGCATCGCGGTGCCGGGGGTGAAATTCGTGGCGCTGACCTTGCTGCTGGTCACCGTGCAACGGGACAGCCATTGGGCGCGCAAAGAGCGTTCGAAGCTGTACCGCTTCGTCGAGCTGATCGGCTACTGGTCGATGCTCGATGTGCTGGTGGTTGCGCTGGTGGCGGCGCTGGTGAAATTCCAGGCGCTGGGGGATATCGAGCCGCGACCGGGGATTCTGTTCTTCGGCCTCGTGGTGGTGTTCACGATGTTGTCGGCGATGAGTTTCGACCCGCGCGCGATTTGGGATAACGCGCCGGACGAAGAAACGGAAGAACCCCGACACTCGACTGAACAAGTGCCGGGGCATCAAGCGACGTAAATCAGATCTGCGCAGTACCGCCGTCAACGAACAACTCGATACCGTTGACGAAGCTGCTGTCATCCGAGGCGAGGAACAGCGCAGCCTTGGCAATTTCGCTCGGCTCGCCCAGACGCCCGATCGGCACGATAGACGCCAGTTGATCGAACAGCCCCTGCGTGTGTTCCGCCGGCACCAGCCCTGCCAGACCGGGCGTGCGCACCGGGCCAGGGCTGATCGCGTTAACGCGGATGCGCCGTGGTTTCAGGTCCAGCAGCCACGACCGCGCGAAGTTGCGCACCGCCGCTTTGCTCGCGCTGTAGACGCTGAAGTTCTCCGTGCCCTGCACTGAAGTGGTCGACGAAGTCAGCAGGATCGATGCGCCATCGCGCAGCAGCGGCAAGGCCTTCTGCACGGTGAACAGCGTGCCCTTCACGTTCGCGCCGAAAATCCGGTCGAAGTGCTCTTCAGTGATCGAACCCAGCGGCAGCATGTCCCCGCCACCAGCGTTGGCGAACAGGATGTCGAGGTGCCCGGCCTTCGCGGCGATCTCGCTGTAGATGCGATCCAGATCGTCCAGCTTCGCCACATCGCCCTGAATGCCGATGGCTCGCGGGCCGATGGCGGCGACCGCTTTGTCCAGTTCGGCCTGACGACGGCCAGTGATAAATACCGTGGCGCCCTGGGCCACGAATTCCTGCGCCGAAGCCAGGCCGATGCCGGTGGTGCCGCCAGTGATCAGTGCGATTTTGCCTTCAAGTCTGTTGCTCATGATGAATCTCCAGTAACCGTTTTCGAGGAAGGTGACGGGTCGTAGGTGAGCCGTTGAAAGCGACTTTAGGCCGATGGATTGAATGGAAAAATCCGCTAAATCGGTTTTGTTTGTGCACAGACATGCACAATACTCAGCGACATCTACATCACTGAGCCCAGCCGATGAATCAGTTAATGGCGATCCGCACCTTCGCCCGCGTCGTGGAAAGCGGTTCGTTCACCAAAGCCGCCGACTCGCTGAACCTGCCAAAAACCACGGTCAGCAAACTGATCGGCCAGCTGGAAAACCACCTCGGCGTGCGCCTGCTGCAACGCACCACCCGCCGCCTCACCGTCACCGCCGACGGCGCTTCCTATTACCAGCTGACCCAACAACTGCTGCATCAACTGGACGACATCGATCAGGGTTTCAGCCAGGCGCAAGGACTGCCGCGCGGCCGGATTCGCGTGGACATCGGCGGCTCGACCGCGACCATGTTGGTAATCCCCGAGCTGCCGAAATTCTTCGAACGCTATCCGGACATCCAGGTTGATCTGGGCGTCAGCGACCGCCCGGTGGACCTGATCAGCGAGCGCGTCGACTGCGTGATTCGCGGCGGCCCGCTGACCGAACAAACCCTGGCCGTGCGCCGCCTTGGTGAAGTGTCCTGGACCACCTGCGCCACGCCCGAGTATCTGCAACGCCACGGCATCCCGAGTCACCCGCTCGAACTGGCCAGCCATCAGGTAATCGCCTACCGCTCGGCCTCCACCGGGCGCATCCTGCCGTCGAACTTCCAGCGCAACGGCGAACGCCATCAGATCGAAGGCAAAGGCCTGATCAGCGTCAACGAGAGCAACGCGCACCTGGCGGCCGGGCTCGCCGGGCTGGGGATCATCCACACCTTCAACTACACGGTCAGGACGGCCATCGAGCGCGGCGAACTGGTGCCGATCCTCGAGGATTGGCGTCCGCCGGCGTATCCGTTTCATGTGCTGTATCCGCCGAACCGGCATTTGAGCAATCGGGTGCGGGTGTTTATCGATTGGCTGGTGGAGCGGTTTGCGCAGGTTGACTGAGCCCTCGCAATCGCGCCGTTTCGTCTAACCTGACTTTGCACCCGACGATGATTCCCCATCGTCCGCGCACTGATCTTGACGCCCACGAAACGGAGAATTCCATGCTCAAGCGAACCCTGGCACTGACCGCTGGTTTGGCCCTGTCCCTGTCCGCCGTGCTGGCGCAAGCCGCGGAGGTGTTGAAGGTCAGCGCGATTCCCGATGAAGCCCCGACCGAGCTGCTGCGCAAGTTCGAGCCGCTGGGCAAGTACCTGCAACAGCAATTGGGCATGGACGTGCAGTTCGTCCCCGTGGCGGATTACCCGGCGGTGGTCGAAGCCCTGGCCACTGACCGTCTCGACCTGGCGTGGCTCGGCGGTTTCACCTTCGTTCAGGCGCGGCTGAAAACCGGCAACGCCATTCCCCTCGTGCAGCGCGAACAAGACGCCCAGTTCACCAGCAAATTCATCACCGCCGACCCCAACGTCAAAAGCCTCGCCGACCTCAAGGGCAAGACCTTCGCCTTCGGCTCCGTGTCGTCCACCTCCGGCAGCCTGATGCCGCGCTATTTCATGCTCAAGGACGGCATCAAACCGGAAAGCTATTTCAGCCGCGTCGGCTACTCCGGCGCCCACGACGCCACTGTTGCCTGGGTGCAGGCCGGCAAGGTCGACGCCGGGGTGCTCAACGCCAGCGTCTGGCAGAAACTGGTGGACGCCGGCAAGGTCGACACCAACAAGGTCAAGGTCTTCGCCACCACCCCGGCCTACTTCGATTACAACTGGACCGTGCGCGGCACCCTCGACCCGGCGCTGGCGGCGAAGATCAAAAAAGCCTTCCTCGACCTCGACCCGGCCAACCCAGAGCACAAGAAAATCCTCGACCTGCAAGCCGCCAGCCGCTTCATCGAAACCAGCCCGGACAACTACAAAGGCATCGAGGAAGCCGCCCGCGCCGCCGACTTGCTGAAATGACCTTGCGCCTCAAACAGGGTTTTCTGCACCACACCAATGGTGTGGAAGCCTTGCGCGGCGTGGATTTGCAGATCGAGGCCGGCGAGCAGGTAGCGATCATCGGCCCGTCCGGCGCCGGCAAATCCAGCCTGCTGAACCTGCTGGCGACCGCCATTCGGCCCAGCAGCGGCGACATCGAAGTGCTGGGCGAGCGCGCCTGGCACTTGTCCGCCCGCCAACGACAACGCCTGCGCGCCCGCATCGGCCTGGTGCATCAGGCGCCGCCGCTGCCGCCCCGGCAACGGGTGGTGACGGCGGTGCTGGCCGGCAAACTCGGGCAATGGAGCCTGGGCAAAAGCCTGATCAACCTGCTGCATCCGCTCGACGTGCCCGGCGCCCGCGCCGCACTGGCGCGACTGGATCTGGCCGACAAACTTTTCAGCCAATGCCAGCAACTGTCCGGCGGGCAATTGCAGCGGGTCGGTATCGCCCGCGTGCTGTATCAGGCGCCGGAAGTGTTGCTAGCCGACGAACCGGTCTCGGCGATGGACCCGGTGCTGGCCGGGCACACGCTGTCGATCCTGTCGCGCCATGCCCGGGAGCACAACGTCACACTGGTCGCGAGCCTGCACGCGGTGGAACTGGCGCTGTCGCACTTCCCGCGCATCGTCGGTCTGCGCGAGGGGCAAATCCTGTTCGACTGCCCGTCCGCGCAGGTCAGCCGTGACATGCTCGACACCCTCTACGCCAACGAACAACTGCAATCCCCGGCGCCCACCGTCGCGCCGCTGGTTGTGCAGATTCCGCGATGCTGAGCGCCGACACCCGCGACCCCGCCGCACTGCCACGGTTGCTGCTGACCGGGCTGGCGATTGCCTTGCTCTGGCCCGGCATCCAGCTCAGCGAACTGGATCTGGGCGTGCTGTTTCACGCCGACAGCCAGAGTGAAATGGGCCGCTTCGTGTCGATGTTCTGGCCGCCGGAGCACGATCGCGAATTTCTTCAATTACTCCTCAAAGCCACCCTGCAAACCCTGGCCATCGCCACCGCCGGCATGGCCCTGGCGCTGCTGTTGGCAGTGCCGGCCAGCCTGCTCGCCAGCCGCGCCCTATCGCTGACCGCCGCTTCCCGCAGCGGCCGCCCGAGCCTGTTGGGCCGACTGCTGCGCTGGCCGGTGCGCGGGCTGCTGATCTTCCTGCGCAGCGTGCCGGAAATCGTCTGGGCGCTGCTGTTCGTGCGCGCCGTCGGCCTCGGCCCGGCGGCGGGCGTGCTGGCCATCGCCATCACCTACAGCGGCATGCTCGGCAAGGTCTACGCCGAAATCTACGAATCCACCGACCAACGCCCGGCCCACGCCCTGCTCCAGGCCGGCAGCGGCCGCCTCGCCAGTTTCGCCTACGGCGTACTGCCCAACGTCGCGGCGGAACTGCTCTCCTACACCGTCTACCGCTGGGAATGCGCCATCCGCGCCTCAGTGGTAATGGGCTTCGTCGGCGCCGGCGGCCTCGGCCAACAGATCGACCTGTCGATCCGCATGTTCGCCGGCGGCGAAGTCGCCAGCATGCTCCTGACCTTCCTCCTCCTCGTCCTCGGCGCCGACCAACTCAGCCGCCTGCTGCGCTGGAGGCTGGCATGAAACGCCTGATCAATCCGGTGCTGATTCTCGCCATTGTTGCGGCCGTCATTGCCTCGTTTACCTATTTGGGCCTTGATCTTGAAGAACTTGGCAGCGCTACCAGCCTGAAACAGATGGGCTTGTACGTGGCGCGCTTTCTCAGCCCCGACCTTAGCGCTGACTACCTGACGGCTATTTTGCGCGGGTCGATGGAAACACTCGCCATGTCTGCGCTTGGCACCCTGCTCGCTGCCGTGTTGGGCCTTTTATTGGCGCTTCCCGCCGCTGGCCGGTTTGGCTGGTTTTTTCAGAGTGCTGCGCGCCTGTTGCTCAATGCCCTTCGCGCGATTCCGGAACTGGTGTGGGCTGCGTTGATGGTGCTTGCGGCTGGGCTTGGGCCGAATGCCGGGACACTTGCCCTGGCCCTGCACACCACGGGCGTGTTGGGGCGGCTGTTTGCTGAGGCGCTGGAGAACACGCCGCCGGAACCGGCGGATGCGATTCGGTTGCAGGGGGGGAATCCGGTTTTGGCGTTCTGCTACGGCACGCTGCCGAACCTGGCGCCGCAGTTGCTGGCGTACTGTTTGTATCGGTGGGAGAACAATATTCGGATGGCCAGCGTGCTGGGGTTTGTCGGGGCTGGGGGGTTGGGGCAGATGTTGTATGTGAGCTTGAGTTTGTTTCAGGAGGCGCAGGCGGGGACGGTGATATTGGCTATGCTGATTTTGGTGTGGGGGGTGGATTGGTTGAGTGGTTGGGGTCGGGGGCGGTGGGTTAAGGCTTAGGTTGGATGGTCTTTGAAGTCGGTTAACAAAAATTTTCGTCTAGGTCCGCTTCCGGCCAAAAGCGGACGGTGAACTACCAAAGCCTTCGGTCAGAAGCGAAAGCATAAACAAAGTCCCTCATATGCCTTCCTTGGAAGGTCACCTTGCGCCAATGGCAAAGTAGGCACAGATATTTCGAATAACCCGTCCATATTTTTGTAGCCAAAAGCCACTACCAAGATTTACCTTATCCCACGTTAGGATAGGGTGCTGACGAATCATGAAACACGCAACAGCCATCCCTACTACTAAATATATTTTGTGATATATAACAATGTCGAGATGCAATATGGGGCGAATTCGTGAATTTCCGTTTGAAAGCAGTTTCACACCACTGTCCACAAATGGGGGCAGCTCAAAGTCAAACACTTTCTCAGTTCTTATAGGGAAAAACGGAGTAGGTAAAAGTCGACTCTTATCAGAAATTGCTGAAAATTATTCAAAAAAAATACTTGGGGAAGATGCTGTTTATTTCGACAGTGGCTTCACGCCTTCAAAAATATTAGCGATTTCAACTAGTCCTTTTGACAAATTTCAAGTTACAAAAAACAATACAAAGCAATGGGATGATCGGTACCATTACGTAGGCATGAAAGGGTCGCTCACATACACGAACAATGCAATGGCACTTATATCATCTGCCGCAAAAGGACTGCTGAATAAATGCTTAAAGTCAACCAGGACAAACAACCTAGAAGAACTCTTCAGCCTTCTGCATCTTGAAAAAAATCTGACTTTCATTTTTAAGCTAAATATAAAGCCTCACTTAGAAGTAGCTCAAAAACCATCAGCGAAAAAATTTATACTGGACTATGAAACAACTGGGATTGATTTATACACTCATCATGGAGGACCAAGCGACGAAGCCTTTCGAGAGCTGCTTGAAGACAAAGCATACGATGCATATATAAAATCAAGCCCCAGCATAAAAAGGGAAATTGCGAAGTCGCTGACATACGTATGGGGGCATCTAGAGACTAAGAAAAACGCATTATTTGGAATAAACTTCGATTATCGAAATAAGTTTTCCAAGGGATTTCTTGATAAAGAAATGGTTGAGTCAGTCCTCGCTCTACTTAACTCTGGAATAGTCAGGCTACTCGATTTAAAATTAAGAAAAATTAAAAATAACAGAGAGCAATTTCAAGAGCTTTCGCTTAGGCGAGCTAGTTCCGGAGAGCAATGTTTATTAGTAATAATGCTTGGAATTGCTGGACTGATTGAAGATGATTCGTTAATACTAATTGATGAGCCTGAAATTAGCTTGCACCCGTCTTGGCAAGAAAAATTCATGAGCCTGCTAATGACAGTGTTTTCAGATTATCATAGGTGTCATTTCATTATTGCGACACACTCGCCTCAAATAGTATCTCGCCTGGCAGCTGAAAATTGCTTCATTACTATAATGGGCGAAAACAAAATGTATTCAGCGTCTGAGTATTTTAACCGATCAGCCGACTATCAGTTAGCAGAGTTATTTGATGCTCCCGGAATAATGAATGAGTACATAACACGCTTGGCGTTTAATCTTCTTGCAAAGGTAAAGAAAAATAGAGAGGTTGACCTCAAGGACCAGGCGGAAATTAAAAAACTACAATCTATACTTAGTAAGCTTGACCCTCTAGACCCTAATCACGAGCTCTTAATATCTGTTATTGATACATGCTTGTTTTTCTTGGGTAGAGACTGAGCCATGCCGTTAATCAGAAATTATTTTATTTATAGGCCTGAAGAGCTCCAGCTCATAAAAACTAAAAGACAAGAGGGGTTTACGCATCAAGATTGGAGTCAAGATTATTTCATGCCATTGAGATCTCGAATTAGAGATTTTTATAGGAGAGAGCAGAACGGGAGTTGTGCGTACTGCATGCAGCCTATATCTATTCATGCTGCAGCAAATGCCCAGGTAGAACATATACTTCCCAAGTCAAAACATGAGGCGTTCATATTTGAAGTAAAAAATCTGTGCGTTATCTGTGCAGATTGCAATCAAGCTAAAGGTTCAAAAAATGCTTTGATAGGGGAAGAGCTAGATACTATACAATCTCCACCCCGTAGATATCCATCCAGCTCAAGTAGGTTTCTTATTATACATCCCGCTATTGATATTTACAGCGAGCACATCGCTATAAATGGAAAGCTCTATATAGATCTCACCCCTAAAGGTCACTTCACTATAGGAGCTTGCAACCTAAACAGGTTCACACAAAAATTTGGCATCGAACAATCAATACTTGATGATTTTGGTATATTTCAATTACTTGAGAGTTACTCAAACGGGGGGGAGCAAGAAAAGCGAATTGCTTTCGAGAAGATTAGAGAGCTAAGAGGCTAGCGCTACTAAGTTTGGCTAAACAAGCCGTAATTACAATTATTATATTCTGCGGACATAAAATGCTTGTTCAACGTTGCTTTCGATCCCGACCTGGTGATACAACCTCTTCGAGCCAGCGGTGAACGCCAATTCAGTCGTATTAAAGGAGCTTTCCGATCTATGATTTGTGACAGATGCGTTTATATTCCATCGCTCAAAAAATTCGTTGTCGAGGTCGGAAATTTCGCAACTTGCAGCTACTGCGACTCTCCAGGAAGTACGTGCGATGAAGAAGTTCTGATTTCATATATTCGTGAACGATTCATTGAATCGTATAGCCCTGTTGATACTCTATCCTCTTACGACTACTATAACTGCATGGAAAGCGGTGCTGATGAGCCAAGAGCTGTCGAGTTTTGGGAGCCGCTTTCAGACACCTATGAGCTTGCAAATGAGAATTTTATTGAAGTTTTGGTGGACGTCCTATCATCTGAGTTTGGGACAGATAAGTTCTACTTAGATGACGGCAGTTTGGAGAATAATTCGTATGAAATTAGTTGGAGTGATTTTGAGTGGGGTGTGCATCATCACCAAAGATTCTTTAACTCTAACGCGAAGGATTTTCTAGATTCGCTTTTCGATTTCTCTTGTAATAACGATGTACTGATGCCTGAGGTCATACTCCGAATTACCAGCGCTGAATACCTGTATAGAGCGCGCAAGGCAGATGGCCCTAAGAAGCTTCAAGAAATTGAGGAAAATCCTACCTCTCAGCTAGGTCCGACTCCAAGCAATTTTGCGTCCAATCAGCGCATGACGCCCCGTGGAATCTCTGCGATGTATTGTGCGCGCGATAGACAAACTTGCCTAAGCGAATTGCGCCCACTGGCTGGGGACATTATGGTCTCGGGAGCCTTCGCTCCAACCACGCATATGGACTTTTTGGATTTAACAAAATTAGAGAGCATGAGTAAGCCCGACCTCCACCCCTTTGATCCGGGATTCACAAGGGCACACAATGCACATCATTTCCTCAAAAAGCTCGTGACAAAAATGTCGAAGCCAAATACAAAAAAAGACGAGTTGGCTTATTTATCGACGCAAGTAGTTTTTGAATATTTAAGGAACCGCTTTGGCAAACAGGTTGCAGGACTAGCCTTCCCCTCGGTGCAGACAGGTCTAGTCGGACAAAACGTGGTTATCTTCCCTGAAAACTGTCTTATTGACCTTAAAAAGCGCACCAAAAGTTATAAAAAGGCGCCGACGCTAAAGTTTGTCGACTCGTCAATAAAGGTTCACGCTATCAAAGCTGTTACGACCACGTGCGTTGATTTTGATGGAGAGATGGATTATCGAGTTCACTTTAATCTTTAGAGTTGTGGTCCGGATGCCCGGAGCTTTATTGTCATCAGCGACCTATGCTTGACCAATTTGCTCCGTCTTCCAATTTACTTGTTCTTACGAGCCACCGGTTGAGATTCTACCTCGTGACGTTCGCGATGGGATGGCAGCGCTTATTCACTTACGGCTGCTTTTGGCCGATAGCGGACATTAGCAACGAAGAAGAGCAAAGGGGACGGATTTATTTTTAAGTACTGCTCAGAAAAGCAGATCACTCCGCCCCTCTTTTCCATTTTTCCTATGCACGAATATCACTTAAAAAACACTTGATCTTTTCATACTCATCAAACGTCACTTCATACGTAACCATAATTTTTTGCCCAGGCCAATCTTTCACAATTAGAAACCTCTGCAGAAACTTCCACCCCGACGCCAACAAAGTCAACACCCCAAGATAACTAATCAAATAAAAACTAAATACAAAAATCAGTTGCCACCCCTCACTAAAATCCAGCAGCGACGCCAAATAAATCAAACAATTGGTAGCCACTACAAACAACAGAAGAAAAATCCACACACAAAAACCGTGCAACCCGACTTTAAGTTTCGCGCCTTTCATTTTTAACCTTTCAGATAAATATAGTAATCACGCCCAACGCGTTCGCATTATTATCTACAAATCGACGACTTGAACAGCCAATACTTTGCTCACGAGCTTAAATAACAACACTTTCTCGAAAAAAGAATTCGAACCATATAAATACAGAAACGTCCTACAACTCACCCGTGACTCTTTGCAGTAGTCTCGCGAGGCTTTAGGAATTGAGAAAGGTGGAAAGATATATCCTTAGATCATTAGTCCGCTTCGCTTTCGTTGATCTGTGAAGGCATTGTGATAGCATGCGTCCGCTCCCCCCGGAGAGGGGGATTTTTTCTACATCCCGCAAGGAATATGCCCTCGTGAAAGACTTCGTCATCAGCGTCAACAACACCGTCCTCTATCTCTCCCTGGCATTCATCTGGCTGGTCGCTATCGTCGCGATTTTCACCAGTGGGTTCTTGCCGGCGCTGGGTATTTTCGTGGCCGGCACCCTGTGCTGGTGCATCATTTCCGGCTTCTGGTTCGTCCAGTCGGCGACCTACGAAGAACTGCGCAAGCTGAACGCCAGCAAAAACTGAAACATGAGGGTGGAGCCGTAAGTGCCCCGCCCTACCCTGAGCGCTTGGTTCCGAGCCAAGCGCTCTCGCCCACCGCGAAGGGCTCGCATAAATCCCGCCTTCTCCGAAATCCTGAAAGTCCCCCCGTTCCCTTTCTGCCAATAAAGCCCAGTACTATCTTTCAAGAAATATCCCCGTCCCTTGTCCTCATCCACTGAGTGGCGAACTAAAGGAGTTTGGTTTTGGGACATCTTCTGACTGAGCCTCAGCTGACCGACGTCAGAGCTGCACTCTCCTGGCCTTTCAACGATTTGCCGGTCGAATACGATTACGTAGCGGCGAAGGTCCGAGGCATCGATCCTGACGTGCTCTACGAAATCCTTTATTCAGAGGTCGCGCCAGTGTGCTTCACCAACCTTGTGGCCGCTGTGCCTCCGGTATGGACTGGCTTTGATCCAGACTCGCTCAGGGCAATGATCGAGGAAAGGCTGGCAGCGAGGAAGAACAGCTGGTTTCGCAGTCAGTTTGATAAGGCGTTGGTTCGCTGGCTGCAATACAACTACGGCTACATCTGGAAGGAGATTTCCTCTAGGCTTTGAACGCTTAAACAGGTCCGTTTAAAGCAACCCGCCGTAACTTCCCCAAGGCTACAACGCCTTGCGTCATTGCCTACGACTACGCCAGAATCCGCCGGCTTGTGCGTCTACGACGCGGGTCTTATCGTTTCCCGGTCACTGAAAACAGTGATGGGGTTTGGTAGCCCCGGATTATCGTAGGTTGCATAAGCATCATGATGTGCAGTGTCTGAAAGACTCCGCGTCATGGTGGTCATGCACAGGGCGTCTTCGGGCGCGCCGGTTCCTACGTCCCGGTCTACCAACCTGAGCATGGCCGCCACCCATCGTTTGGTAGCGAGAGTGTCGGCTCCCATTTGACGATGTAGGAGTTTCACCATGATCAAACCAACACCCAACCCACCCGAAACCGACCCCACCTCCCCCTACGAATCCCCAAACTCCAAAAAACTCCACGACGCCGCCGAGCGTGCGCTGGATCACTACCTCTTCCCCGCCGCCGGGATCATGTCGTCCTTAAACGAGCCCGAGCGGATGTACCTGGCCAATCCGAAGTACAACACCGAATGCCTGCTGGCCAACGCCAGCGAAAACCTCGGGGCAGCCAGTGAGATGCTCAGCAATTTCGCGGCCACGCTCGATCCATCGCATCGCAAGACGGCGATCGGTATTGCGCAGGTGGTGATGATTGCCGAGTTGGCGGTGAATCAGGCGCTGGATCACGTCGAGGTCGCGTAAGCCGGCGATGGCTGTAGGGGCAGTCGGTGGCTGCTTCTACAGCGGATCGTTGCGGCCCGTTTTGTGGCAGGAACAAGTGCGACGCAGGCCGGCATGGGATATCGTGCCGGCCTCGAATTCGACGTGCATTCATGGAGGAATAAAGTGCGGATTTGCATGACTAGGACATCGTGTACAGGCGGATCTACGCGGAATCAAAACCTTGCGGCTCAGCTCGTTGGGAAACAGAGGCCCGTGAGCACCAAAACATTACTCATCGCCTCGCTAGGGTTCCTTGCCCTCTCCCAATCAGCCATATCCCTCGCGGATACTGCCAATGGAAAAGCCCTCTATTCACAGCGATGCGCCGTATGCCACGGAGCCGACATCAAGGGCACCGGGCCGTTGGCCAGGAAAAGCAATCCGCCCACACCTGACCTGACAACCGCCGCCTTCAAGAAGCGACTCAATGACTACCCGGGGGTTATCGTGTCCTCGGTAATACTTCGCCCCAACGGGGATTTGATTCCAAAAACCTTGCGAGAGAATGGCGTGAAGATCCAGCCACACGCCTGGAGCGCTAACGATTTTCGCGATTTGCACCAATATATGAGCGGTGTGATTTCCCATACGAACAAATGAAACTGAGGCAGATCTTTAGCCCGGTAACGGGATAAAAGGTCTGCCTTATTTTCACGATCAGGCTGCATCCACCATGACCGACACATTCCAAGGCAGTTGTCTCTGCCGCGCCATCAAATACGAAATCACCTCGCGCCCCAAAGCGCTTTCGCATTGCCATTGCAGTCAGTGCCGCAAAAGCCATGGGGCGGCGTTTGCCAGTTATGGCAGCGTGCCGCGCAAGGATTTGCACCTCACCCACGGTGCGGAACACCTCACGGCTTACCGCTCCTCTGAATCAGTGCTTCGGCAGTTTTGCAGCCAATGCGGCTCGTCGTTGTTCTGGTCGAAAAGCAATGGCGATCATGACGACTGGGTTTCCATTGCACTGGGGACTTTGGACACTGCTTTTACGGCCGAAAAACAGCGCCATATCGAGGTCGCGTCCAAGGCGTGCTGGTATGAGATTCAGGATCAGTGGCCGCAGTCGCAATGAGGCAAGAATAGATACTTCCCTTTTTTTGCCCGCCGCCGTATTGCATTCCTGACAGGAATGCCCCCATAAAAAACATGAATTTTATTTAAGGCGTCCAATCTTTTAGCGTCGTCCATTCTGCATATGGAGATGACGCTATGAATGACTCAAGCCTGCGCCTTTACGTCGACGCTCAATTCACCAGTCCTTACGCAATGTCGTGCTTTGTGGCCCTTCGAGAAAAGGGAATCAAGTTCGAAATGAGCACCCTGGACCTGGACAAACTGGAGAACCAGGCCAGCGATTACGCCCGTCTTTCGCTGACTCAGAGAGTGCCTACCCTCGTGCATGGCGACTTTGCGTTGTCGGAGTCATCGGCGATCACGGAATACCTGGAAGATGTATTCCCCCAGACACCTGTTTACCCCCGGCACCCACAGAAACGCGCCGCGGCGAGGCAAGTTCAGGCGTGGCTACGCAGTGATTTGCTCCCGATTCGACAGGAGCGCTCTACCCTTGTCGTGTTCTATGGACAGAAATACGGACCGTTGTCAGCGTCGGCTGAGGCTGCCAGGCAAAAGTTGGTTGAGGTCGCTCAATGGCTGCTGACCGACAATCCGGACTACCTTTTTGGTGAATGGTCGATCGTCGACGTTGATCTCGCGTTGATGTTGAACCGATTGATACTCAACGGGGACACGGTGCCGGTTCAGCTGGAGGATTACGCTCAACGCCAATGGCAGCGCCCGACCGTACAAGAGTGGATCAAGCTGCAACGACCTCGAATTTAGCGGTACTGAAAATGGGGACAGATTTATTTTTCAGAAAATAAATCTGTCCCCATTTCTGTTTTCTGCTTCAGCCCGTCTTTTTGTCGGAGCCTTTTATGTTCTCGATCAGGTCAACGACATAATCTTGATTGAAGCCCGCCACAAATGACCAGAACAGCAACTTGGCATACGCCGCATACCCCTCCGCATGCTGGCAAAAAATATCGTTGAAGATTTGCCTCAAACACTGCGGATCGTCGTCCGGAACGATCACCGGAAACAGATCGCCCTTGATAACGCCTGAAAGAAACAGAAGATACAGGAGCCCCGCCAATATCCCGCCTATGAATGAAGGCAGGATCAAGGCGAACCACGATCTGGAGAGGTTTTCGATTTCCGGATCAGTGAGTATCGACAGTCGCCTGTGAAACCCAACATAGCCCCCGATATTCCCGGCGATACACACGATAAAGGGCACTTTGTAGTCGGGCAGACTGTAGGTGACGATAATCGCCAGCACCAACAGGGCGATGAAAATCCAGAATATCCGCTTCCAGATGATGTTCAGGTCTTCCTGACGATTCATGATCAGCTCCCTGATCTTGACCCTGTGATGATTTTTTAGACGATAGACGAATCCTGTCGAATATTTGGAGGATCAAATCGAAAAATGCCTCGAAGTTCTGTTCTGAAGCATGGCGTACCCTTGCGGAGTATCGGGAGCCGTCAGCAACAGATCAGAAAAAATGGGGATCGACCTATTCATCCTGAACATGAAAATAGTCCTGACACTCCCTACACAAGCCTACAACCCCTTACGCAAGTGCCTACAAATTCGCCAGAAAGCGCCGGCTTTCAGGGCTCGCCCTCAAGTCGTATCCTTTTTTCCGTCACCTACATCCCGCCCAATGCAGTAAGCCGTCCTAATCATCCAGGACGTGCCAAACCCTTGGGCGTTTTTGTTTTAAAAAAACCGGGGGCAGATCTATGAATCCGAAGCGTGATGATAGATCTGCCCCACGTCTGACGATGACGGCGCAAAGCGTCCGCGGCGACCGATGAGCAGCGGCTTTTACCCGCTACGAGACAGGATGAGCAAAGCAATGAATGCCACGAACGGTGCAATCAGCACCAGCCCACCGACGGCGACCGACCAGCCCCAGGCAAAACCACTTTCACCCTTAAATCGGCCACCACTCAGCAAGCCAAGCACGTAAACGCCGATTCGATGAGCCAGCCGGTTGAGCAAGATATCGAAGATGTAATCCATTCTTTGGCCTCGTGCCTCTCTGCACTCTGCACTCTGCACTCTGCACTCTGCACTCTGCACTCTGCACTCTGCACTCTGCACTCTGCACTCTGGACTCTGGACTCTGGACTCTGGAGCGTTACAACTCCAATGCCTTCGTCATGATGACTGTGCGCTCCGCCCCGTGAAACTCGTCTCGAACCTTTTCAAACCCAAGCGAAGCATAGAAGCCTTCTGCGGTGATTGAAGAAGGCACACGCAGCCGGTTCAGACCTGCATCTATGGCAAGTGATTGAATTCTCTCCATCAGATGTCTTCCGACACCCATTCCTTGATTACGCGGGTCGACAAACACACTGCGGACAATGTCGTGATCCAGACTCGCGGTTGCAACGATATGGTTGCCGGCTGTAGCCACCAGGACTTGACGCTCAGCCAACAGATGAAGGATCGCCGGGGGAGAAAAGCTTTGCGCCACTTGCTCGATGATGTCGGCGGAGTAGTCCTGGACGTTGGACTCGCGCAGAGCACTGAGGATCGTTCGACTGATCGCTGGCGCATCTGCATTCGTAGCGTTTCGAATCAGGTAATCCATCAAGGGCCGCTCCTTGCGCGTCATCACTTGATCGTAGAAGGATTCGGCTTCACCGCTCCAAAAAAGTGGCAAGTCCTCAGAAACGCTCATCCAGTATCGCCGGCAGGGTGATGTCCCGGACAAAACTGGCAGAAGACAGGCTCAAGATCATGCGTACCACCTGCACCACGTCATGCACGGGAATGAAATGGCCTTCGCCACGCTGCTCGGCAATGGCTCTTGGCGTGTGCAGTGGGTCTTCGGTATTCAGGTAGCCCAGGTTCAGGCAGGTCACGCCCAGCCGTTGCTGTCGGTAGCCTTCACGCAGTGCGTCGGCGATGCCGTGCAGCGCGAACTTCGAGGCGCCGAAGGTGACCTCGGGCCGCCCGCTTTGCGGCAGACCTGAGGTTGAGCCGATCAATATGATTCTTGGGTTGGCGCTGTTGAGCAGCAGCGGAAGCAGGCGTTTGATCAACAGAATGGTCGAGGTGATGTTGCAGGTGACGATGGTTTCCACTTGCTCGTCCTGGTCGGACAGGAAGTCATAGGCCGGGTCGAAGGCAAACTCTTCCCAGATGCCCAGGTTGTAGATCAGCGTATCCAGGCCGCCAACAGCAACAGCCTGTTCAATGACCTGCGCTGCTTTGGCCGGTTCGCCGAGATTCGCCTCTACCCAGGTCACCTCGACGCCCTCCCTGGGTGTCAAGTTGTCGGGGCGCATCCGGGAGACGCCGATCAGCGTGTCCCCAGGTTCGCCCAATCCATCGATGAAGGCTCTGCCCAACCCTTTGCTTGCACCGACCACCATGGTTTTCATTGATTGTCTCCTTGACTGCCTGCTGACATGGGACTGGCATGCAAGCAGGCGAATCAAGACTTGGCAATCGGGAGGTTGTTTCCAGATATTCGCTGACTGCCGGGCACATCCGGCAGCGAATCTGAAAATAAATCAGTCCCCCTTTTCTGGTGTTCGATCCAATTGGCAACTGGTCCATGGAACAACCTCAAAACTGTAACTGTTCATCGTGCAGACCGTGAGCGAAATTAAGGCCACTCCCCCGCCCGAAATGAAGTGAGCACGCGCCGTGGACCTGACCGTCACCACCCTCCTCGTCACCTTTGCCGGCGTGTTCCTGATCTGTTTCATGAAGGGCGCGTTCGGCGGCGGTTTTGCGATTGTCGGGATTCCGCTGCTGTCGCTGGTGATGGACCCGATCACCGCTGGCGGGCTGCTCGCGCCATTGTTCGTTGCCATGGATCTGTTCAGCCTGCGCTACTGGAAGCCTTCTACCTGGTCGAAACCGGATCTGAAGTTGTTGGTGCCGGGTCTGATCGTCGGCATCGGCGCCGGCTATCTGCTTTTCCGGGTGCTTGACCACCGCGCCATCGCCATCGTCATGGCGGCGGTCACGTTGTTGTTTGTCGGTTTGTGGTTCAAGGCGGGTGGAGAAGTTCACGTGAAGCCGCGTTCGTCGCCCAAAGCGGTGGCCGCCGGTATCACTTCGGGGATAACCACGATGGTTGCGCACTCCGGCGGGCCGCCGCTGGCGATCTATCTGCTGCCGCTGGGCCTGAGCAAACAGATGTATGCCGGCACGACCAGCATGTTTTTCACCGTGGGCAATCTGCTTAAAGCCGTACCTTGGCTGCTGCTGGCCAAACCCACCGGCAACGTGCTGACGCTGATGCTCGTCAGCCTGCTCGCCGTACCCTGCGGCGTCTGGCTGGGTTGGCGGCTGCACGCCCGACTGGATCAGCGCCAGATGTATCGCGCCTGTTATGGCTTGCTGGTGGCCACGGCGCTGAAACTGTTGTGGGACGGTGTCGAGGGATACATGGCCTGAACGGAGTTCAGGCCGGATCCAGGTTATTTGAACACCGGCACAGCCGCCCCATCCGACTGCTTGAGATACTCACGCAACCGCCCACCGATTTCCTCAATCTTCGCCTCGCCCTCTCGCAGGGCTTGCGGATTGGTGTGTACGGAGTAATTCCCAAGCGCCAGTTCATAGGGATGAGGCTGCGCCGAGCCGATCACGAACACGGTGTCTTCGCGCAGGGCCTTCAGCGTCACGGCGCCGTTGCCGGGTTCGAAGACCGCCATTTCACCGGCGCTGACCAGATCCGGCGCCGCCAGTAATCCACGGCTGACGCTCAACCATAACGATTCGTGGCCTTCGGGCGGCGTGTAAGTCCAGGTCTCTCCGAGGCCCAATGTGACCAACAGATAATTCATCCCCGCCGGCGCCCGAACCGGGCTCTGGACACCCTGGTGCACGCCGAGAATCACCCGCGCCGGCCCCACTTCGGGCATCGCACCGGATTCCAGGTACTGGCTGTCGACACTGGCGTTTTCCAGCGCTGGCGGCAGCGCCACCCACAGTTGAAAGCCCTGGATCCTCTGCGAAGTCCCGACCGACATTTCCTTGCCGTGCCAGACCCCGCCACCCGCGCGCATCCACTCGACGCCGCCGTAGTCGATCATGCCCTTGCCCGAATCCGCATCCTCGAAACGCAAGTTGCCTTCGGTAATCAGCGTGACGGTGGCGATCCCCGAGTGCGGGTGCATGGGCATGCGGTTGATGAACGAGGCTTCACCTTCAAACAGATCGAGGAACACGAACGGCTTGATCAACCGGCCCAGATCCGAAGGGCTCATCAACCGCACAATCGAGCCATGCCCGTTGCCGCTGGTGCGGTAGCGGATGGCACGAAGGGTATCGGGTTCGCGGGTGTAGCCAGAGAGTTGTTGCTGGACGGTCATGATGATTACTCGATTCTGTTGCGGGGTGCGGTCAACAAACAGGCTGAAGCGCGGTGAAGGACGCTGTTCTTCACCGCGCCCGAGGATCAACCGCGGCGAGCGTCGAGGCTGAAGCGGCCGGCGCCGAAGGCCACGACCTGCAACAGGCCGCCGGCCATGGCGATGTTCTTGAAGAAGTGGATGAACTGGTTCTGATCGGCCAGTGCACTGTGGAAGGCCAGCGCAGTGAACACGCTGAACAACGCCAGGACGGCGGCGACGGTGCGGGTGCGGTATCCGGCGATCAGTGCCAGGCCACCGCCGATTTCAACAATGATCGCCACGGCCAGCGCCACGTGTGGAAGCGGCAGCCCGACCGAGCCGATGTAGCCGATCATCATGGCCGGCGCGGCCAGTTTGGAAAAACCGGAGAGGATGAAAATCACGCTGAGCAATACACGGCCGATCAGCGCGGCCGAAGCCTGTTTCAGGTCGGAACGGCTCTGGTGAGCGGTGGAGGTAGCGAGGTTTGCGGAAGACGTCATCAGGGCATTTCCTTCAATGAGGGTGCGATTCGACCTGAATCGCCCCGGTGAAGAAATGTTGCGCCTGGCCTGCTCATCTGAATAGCCGACTAATTTAGATCATTAGTGTCGATAAAATAGATAAGCTGCTCACCTCAGACGAAGGACTTCAATCGTAATTCGAGGAACCCGGCATGATCTCCGACCCAGGCACACCGACGCTCGACCAACTGCGCGTCTTCCTCACCGTCGTGGAAGTCGGCAGTTTTGCAGGGGCTGCGCGCAAGCTTCACCGGGCCACTTCGGTGATCAGCTATTCGATCGCCAACCTTGAAATGCAGCTGGGCGTGACGCTTTTTGATCGCCAGACCACCCGTAAACCGCAACTCACCGAAGCCGGGCGCACCGTGCTGGCCGAAGCCCGGACCATCGCCAACGGCGTGCATGGCCTGCGCGCCAAGGTCAAAGGCCTGCTTCAGGGGCTCGAAGCCGAGGTTCATGTGGTACTCGACGTGATGCTCCCCGCCGAACGGATCGTGGACGCGCTCAAGGCCTTTCAAGAGGAATTCCCCACGGTCGCTCTGCACTTGCACATGGAGGCCCTCGGCGCCGTGACCGAGCGAGTGATCAACCGCAACGCGGTCATCGGCGTGAGCGGCCCCATGAATGAGAGCATCGACGGTCTTGAAAGAATCGGCGCCGGCAACGTCGAGTTGATCCCCGTCGCCGCGCCGAATCATCCGCTGGCCTTGGCCGAACAGAATGCGCCGGGGGCCGGACGCGAGTTCACGCAACTGGTCTTGTCCGACCGCTCGGAACTGACCAAGGGCAAGGAGTTCGCGGTGCTCAGCAACCGCACCTGGCGGCTGGCGGATCTGGGTGCCAAGCACATGTTGCTGCGTGAAGGCATTGGCTGGGGCAACATGCCGACGCCGATGATCCAGGAAGATCTGGACAGCGGCCGGCTCGTGCCACTGAACCTGCCGGAGTACACCAGCGGCAAATACCCCTTCAGCATCATCTACCGCTCGGACCTGCCACCGGGGCCGGCGGCGCGATGGTTGATCGAGCGTTTTGTTCAACAAGGCGCGGCGCTGCAGGCAACCCGTTAAGCAGCGGCTGAAATGCACATCAAAACAGGACAAAGCCGTCTACGCTCCAGCCACCCCCTCTGGAGTGAACGCCATGATCCGCGCCCTGCTCACCGCTTCCCTGCTGCTGGCCCTGAGTGTTCCGGCCCATGCCGACGTGACGCCCTTCCCCGCTTCGTTCCGCACTCAGGACATCGCCGTGGACGGTGCAAAAATTCACACGCGCATCGGCGGCAAAGGCCCGGCGGTGGTGCTGTTGCATGGTTTTGGCGACACCGGTGATATGTGGGCGCCGCTGGCGGCGGATCTGGCGAAGGATCACACCGTGGTGGTGCCGGATTTGCGGGGCATGGGCCTGTCGTCGATTCCCGCCGATGGTTACGACAAGAAGACTCAGGCCGGTGACATTCGTGCGGTGCTGGCTTCGCTGGGCATCGAGCATTCGGTGGTGGTCGGTCATGACATCGGCACCATGGTCGCCTTCGCCTACGCCTCGCGGTATCCGCAGCAGACCGATCGCCTGGTGGTGATGGACGCGCCCGTTCCGGGGATCCCGCCGTGGAACGAAATCGTTCGCTCGCCGATGCTCTGGCATTTCGATTTCGGTGGACCGGATGCAGAACGGCTGGTGGCCGGGCGTGAGCGCATCTACCTCGACCGCTTCTGGAACGAGTTCGCCGGCGACCCGAAAAAGGTCGACGAAGCCACCCGCCAACACTACGCCAAACTCTACGCCCGGCCCGGCGCCATGCACGCGGCGTTCGCCCAGTTCCGCGCGATCCGCCAGGACGCCGTGGACAACGAAGCATCGATGAAGACCAAACTGAAAATGCCGGTGCTGGCGGTCGGCGGCGAAAAATCCTTCGGCAACAATGAAGCCATCGTGATGCGCAATGCCGCCGACAACGTCACCGAAGTGGTGATTGCCGGCGCGGGGCATTGGCTGATGGAGGAAGCGCCCGTCGAAACCACTCAAGCGATTCGCAGATTTATCGCGCAGTAACCTGCAAAGAGCCCTCGTCATCCTCGACACGTGCGGGTAGTTGACGCACGCCCACCCGAGTGTTCAGATGCCGCCCTGTTTCAGGTGTCCCATGCCGCCGTGCATGGGGTGAAACGGGAAACCGGTACGTTCCTTTCGAACAAGTCCGGTGCTGCCCCCGCAACGGTAGGCGCGTGATGCTTTCGACACACCACTGTGGCCAGACGGCCATGGGAAGGTGAAAGCGTCCATACGCGCGAGCCCGGAGACCGGCCTGAGATGTCTGTTTGGCAAAATCCTGCGGTGGGCGGGCATGGGCCGGTGTCGGCGTGTGCGCGATGCCTTCTCCTGCATGCTCTTCTGCGAAGATCCTTTCGAGAAGACGATGATCAAACCTTTCAACACTCCGGCTCCATCCCTGTTATTCGGCTGTCTGTTCAGCCCCCTGTTGCTGGCGGATGACACGCCGCTCGAACTCCATCAGCAAATCGTTTCCGCGCCGTCCGTGGAGTCCACCACCGTGGCCGACATGGCGCAGTTCGGCAGCAAGGTCGAGATCGTCACCCGCGAGCAGATCGAACGCGCCGGCCCCAGCGCCGATGTCAGCCGGGTGATGCAGATGTTCATTCCCGGCCTGTACGTCGCGCCGAAAAACGGTCCGTTCGACTACGGCACTTATTCGCTGCTGGGCGGGCGCAACGACGACACGCTGATCCTGCTCGACGGCGTGCGCCTGAACAATCGCCTGTACGGCGGTTTGTACCTGGACACCTTGCCGGCCAACGCCATCGAGCGCATCGAAGTGCTCAAGGGTGGGCAAAGCCTGTTGTTCGGCACCCAAGCGGTGTCGGGCGTGATCAACATCGTCACCCGCAGCCCGCAGAGCCGAAAAGCGTCCGGCGAAGTGAACATGGGCCTGGACACCTTCGGCGGCACTACCAGAGATGCGCGGGTCGAGAACATTTTCAGCAACGGTTTCGGCGATCTGGGTTTGCTGGCCTACGTCAGCCATAACGTCTCGGACGGCTATCAACCGTTTCGCAATCGCGACCTGAAAAACGTCACCGAAAAGAAGCGCGCCTATGAAGTCACGACCTTCGGCGGCAAGGCGATTCAGTCCTTCGGCGATGACAAACGCCTGGAGCTGTTCTACCAGTACGCTGACGCCAACCTCGATTTCGCCCGCCCGGTCGACAACCACAAGACCACCAACGACCGCATCCAGCAGATCGCCACGGCAACCTTCGAACAGACGCTCAACGAGCGCCTGAGCTACTTCGTCAAAGGTCATATCAACGACTGGGACACCCGCTACACGCGCATCAACAACACCGCCAATGGCGGCACCCGAACCATCAACCACAACGACTACTGGGGTTTCACCGACTGGGGCGTCCAGGCCGAAGGCAAGGCTGAATTGCCCGGCGGGCATGTGCTGGTGTTCGGTACGGACAACCAGTGGTTCAAGGGTCAGGACGATGTGCTGACCATCGACAACGACAAGGCCGAAGCCCACGCGCTCTATACCCAACTGCGCCCGCAGTTCGACGCCCTGCCCGACTGGCACCCGAGCATCGGCATCCGTCACGAAGCCATGGGCGGTGGCGACAGCGCCACGGTCGGCATGCTCACTTCGCTGTATGACCTCAATGAAAACTGGTCTGTGCGCGGGCAATACGGCACGGCTTACAAACTGCCGAACGCCGAGCAGTTGTTCGTCAACGAACCGGGCGACGAGTTGGGCAACCGTAATCTGAAACCGGAGAAAAGCCGCAACGCCGAGCTCGGTCTGGATTACAAGGGCCTGCTGCTCGACCGCGAGTTCAGCGCCAGCGTCACCCTGTTCAAACGCAAGATCGATGACCTGATCACCCTCGACGACATCCAGTGGGTCAACGGCCAGGGCCGGGTGCAGATGCGCGGTTTCGAGGCGGACGCGAAACTGGCGCTCAACGAGCAATGGAGCCTGCAGGCCGACATGACCCGCAACCTCACCGAGTCGCGCGCAGGCGTCACGCTGAACGATGTGCCGAGCTTCTTCGCCCGTTCGCGAATTGGCTATGAGTCGGTCGACCGGATGTGGGGCGCCGGCGGTGCGATCCGTTACATCCGCGATGTCATCAGCTCGAAACAGGTCGAGTACGGCCATTATTCGGTGGTGGACGCCGACGCCTATCGCTACCTCGACGGCGCCCACCAGCATCGGGTGAGTCTGCTGGTGGAGAACCTGTTCGACCGCGATTACGTCACCAGTCGCTCGAACAACGTCGACAACCTCGGGCGGCCATTCACCTCCGAAGTCCGCTACACGTATCGCTTCTGATGGCTGACATCATCACCACCGACGGCGTCGATTCGCATCCGGACTGGTCGCACGTGCCCGAGCATGCGCGCCACGTGTTCCTCTGCACCGGCCCGCGCTGCACCCAGCGCGGCGCCTTGCAGTTATGGAAAACCTTGCGCCGGCATCTGCTGGCGCATGACCGTATCGAAACCCCGGGCGGCGTTCTGCTGACCCGCACCCATTGTCAGTTCCCGTGCAACCTGGGGCCGATCGTGACGGTGTACCCGGAAGCGTGCTGGTACGGCGTGCGCAGTCACGCGGACGCACAACGACTGGTCGAAGGGCATCTGGTGGGCGGTGAATTGGTCGAGGATTTGCTGATCAGGGCGCGCCCATGAGAAGGATCGTTTTTTTGGGCGCCCTGCTCTGCGCGCTGCCCGTTTGGGCCGACAGTTACCGCAACTGTGGCGAGACCTGGAACGCACCGGCCGCACCACCTTCGCGGATCGTCGCCCTCAATCAGCACGCCGCCGATCTGGTGCTCGCACTGGGTGCGAGCTCGGCGCTGGCGGGCGTCGCCTATCTGGATGACACCGGTGCGTCGCAGTCCGAGTATTTCGGCGTGCCGGTGATTGCGCCGCGCTATCCGTCGAGCGAAGTGCTGTACGCGCAGAGGCCGGATCTGGTGATCGGCGGATTCGCTTCTGCCTTCGGCAATGGCGTGACGTCGCGCAGCGGGCTGGGGCGTAACGGCGTGGCGTCCTATCTGCTGGAGTCGGCGTGTAACGGGCACTCGCTGGACTACTTCGAACACATCCGCAACGACCTCTCGACCCTCGGCTTGCTGCTGCACAAACAGCCGCGAGCCCGGGAACTGAGTGATGCGCTGGACGCCGATCTGAACCGCGCCCGGGCACTGGCCGGCTCGGGCAAGCCGTTGTCGGTGTTCTATCTGGACAGTGAAGTCAACGGCCTCGACAGCGAGGGCCGACGGGGTTTCGTCACTCCGCTGCTGGCCGCTGCCGGGGCGCGAAACCTGTTTGCCGACATCAACCAGTATCGCGTGACCGTGAGCCGCGAAACCCTGCTCGCCAGTGATCGGGACGTGATCCTGCTGGCCGATGCGCAATGGTCACCGGCCAGTCGCAAGCGTCAGTTGCTGACGCAGGATCCGGTGTTATCGACCCTGCGCGCGGTGCGCGAGAACCGGATGATCGACATTCCCTTCACCCATTTGTTGCCCACGGTGGACAGCGGTCGTGTGGCGCTGGGATTGGCGCAGCAATTCAGAGCACTTCGGGCGGCCGAAGCCAATCATTGACTGCATCAATAACAACCATTAATTCAATGAAGTTCTCATATCGAATCCAAAGCGTAGGATCTGCTCCATACCAACCCACTGCACACGGAGTACAGAACCATGAAACGCCAAACCCTCCTCGGTATCGCCTTCTCGCTCTTCGCCCTGAATGCTTTTGCGGCAACCGAGACTGACCCACTGTTCAGCGATGCTGTTGCCTCTGCGACTCAAACTGATCCGCTGTTCAGTGATGCCGTAGCCGCGACTGAAACTGATCCGCTCTTCAGCGATGCTGTAGCCGCAACCGAAACCGATCCGCTGTTCAGCGATGCAGTTGCCGCGACCGAAACCGATCCGCTGTTCAGTGATGCGGTTGCCGAAGGTGGTTCTGACCGTCTGATCGAACGACGTAATGTCTGAATGCTGGGTTTTACCGCAGCACTCGACGAAAGCCCGGCCTTATCCGCCGGGCTTTTTCATGTCTGATGGGTATCGAAACGAACTCTCGCGCTACGAAAGTCTTCAGCGTTTTCCAACAGCCACGTCCACAACGGCACCATTCGCGCAAGAAAACTGCGACCTAGCGATGTCAATTGATAGTCGACCCGAGGCGGCACTTCGTTGTGATCGAAACGTTCAATCAGGCCATCACGTTCCAGTTGCCGCAGGCTGCGCGTCAACATGCGTTGCGTGACGCCCGGCAGGCGCCGGCCGATTTGGGCATGACGCAATTTTCCCTCCACGCCCAGCGTATGCACGATTCCCAGCGACCAGCGATTGCCCGCATGGGTCAGCACTTCACGCTTGAGCCCGTCGTCCTCGGCACTCAGCGCATCGCACACAGCCTGGGACTGGCGAATCACCTCTTCTTCATTCATTTCGTCATGCGGTATCACGCGTGTGCCTTCTTCTGAACGTTGTTCAAGGGTGACAGGATAAAAGGACCTTCATTGCCGAGCATTATCCGGGAGTCACTGATGCAACCGTACACCCCCGCAAAAACCGACAACATTCTGGTGCTGGGCGCCGGCGAACTGGGCATGGCCGTACTTCGCGAACTGGTGGCCCTATCCGCCACCAGCGTCACGGTCATGCTGCGTCCGTCGGAGCCCGACAGCGCGTCAGCCGACAAACTCAAAACCCTTGCGCAACTTGAAACTCTCGGGATCGCCGTACTGCCCGGCGATGTGGTCAATGACTCCGAGGAACAGCTTTGCAGCGTGTTCAGCGGTTTCGACACCGTGGTCAGTTGCCTGGGATTCGTCTCCGGCGCAGGAACGCAACTCAAGCTGGCCCGCGCCGCGTTGCAATCCGACGTGAAACGCTATGTGCCGTGGCAGTTCGGCGTCGACTACGACGTCATCGGTCGTGGCAGTCCGCAGGATCTGTTCGACGAGCAACTGGACGTACGCCAGTTGCTGCGTGGCCAGTCTCGCGTGCAATGGCTGATCATCTCGACCGGCATGTTCACCAGTTTTCTGTTCGAACCGATATTCGGCGTGGTCGATCTGGCCCGCAACACCGTGCGCGCGCTGGGCAGTTGGGACACCGCCGTCACCGTCACCACACCAGAAGACATCGGTCGGCTGACCGCCGCCATTCTGTTCGACCCCGCATTGAGCAATCAGGTGGTCTACACCGCTGGCGATACCCTCACCTACGGGCAACTGGCCGACACAGTCGACTGGATGCTCGAAAAAACCGTCGAGCGCATCGAATGGACAGTGCCCTCACTCATGGCCGACCTCGCCGCTGCTCCCACCGATCAAACCCGCAAATACCGGGCCGTGTTCGCTCAGGGCAAAGGTGTTGCCTGGGACAAAGCGTGCACCTACAACGCCGAGCGGCACATCAACACCACCACCGTTGCAAAGTGGATCGAACAGCACCTGCTCTGACCGGGTAACGTCCAGCCTGTCAGGGTGCGACACCCTGACGGCGCTTGCGGAACTCGGCGACTTTATGCCGGTTTCCGCACAGCGCCATGCTGCACCAGCGGCGCTTGTGCGACTTGGTGCGGTCGTAAAACATCAGCGAGCAGTCCGGGCTTTCACATTTACGCACGAGTTCGAAATTGCCCTCCGCCAACAATTCGGCCGCGGCATACGCCAGGCGCCCAAGGCGTTGACGATTGACGTCGCCCTGCCGGAAACGATCCAGTACCGGCCTGCCCGCCTCTTTCCAGACCAGTTGCGGAACCGCCCCCTGTAAAAAAGCATTGAGCGCGGACGGATCCGCTGCGCGGTTCTCCAGTCGAGCGGCGATCAATGTCTCGATGCACTCGCGCAACTTGCGCACACCCGCCAGCAATTGACCGTCGTCTGCGGTGATGTCCGTCGCCGGGCCAAAACCGATCTGTTCCAGCCAGAGCGCTGCATCGGCATCTGAATCGAGCAGGTCACGTCGCTGCCCTTCTACCACCATCCGGGTGTTGAGCAAGTCCAGCGCCGGGTGATCGGCCAGCAGCAGTGGCGCGGGCCGTTCGAGGGTGTTCAGGGAATCGGTCATGTAAACCTCTCGGAAATCAATGAGCGAATTGTAACCCATAAAAAAGATTTGACCAGTTACAAGATCCGTGCAAAATTAAATTCAGTAACCCGTATAAACGAATTTAAACAGTTACAGGAGAAAGCAAATGGCTCAGCACATTCCCGTCGCTTACAAATCCGTCGAAGCCGATGGCGTCAAGGTTTTCTACCGCGAGGCGGGCGCTGCCGATGCGCCGGTGCTCTTGCTGTTGCATGGTTTCCCGAGTTCATCGCATCAGTTCCGCGACCTGATCCCGCTGCTGGCAGACAAATACCGCCTGATTGCACCTGACCTGCCCGGTTTCGGCTTCACTGAAGTGCCGGCGGAGCGCAACTACGTCTACACCTTCGATGCTCTTGGCGATACCGTTCGCCAGTTCGTCGATGTACTGGGACTCAAGCGTTACGCGATGTATGTCTTCGACTACGGCGCGCCCACCGGCCTGCGTCTGGCCCTGGCTTACCCGGAGAGGGTCAGCGCGATGATTTCGCAAAACGGTAATGCCTATCTCGAAGGACTTGGAGACGCCTGGGCGCCGATCCGTCAGTACTGGGCTGACCCGTCGCCGGCCAATCGACAGGTGATCAACGATGCCATCCTGCATCTGGAAGGCACGCGCTGGCAGTACGTCGAAGGTGTGAGCAATCCCGAAGCCATTGCCCCCGAGGCCTACTACCTGGACGCGCTGCTGCTGGAACGCGCGGGCAACAAGGACATCCAGCTCGACCTGTTTTACGACTATCAGAACAACCTGAAACTTTACCCCGCGTTCCAGCAGTTCTTCCGCGACACCCATGTGCCAACGCTGGCGATCTGGGGCAAAGGCGATCCGTTTTTCATTCCGCCAGGCGCAGAAGCGTACAAACGCGATAATCCGCAGGCCGTGGTCGAGTTGCTGGACACCGGGCATTTCGCGCTGGAAACCCATGTCGAGCACATCGCCCGGCGAATTGTTGAAGTGCTGGGCGAGGCCATAAACTGATGAACAAAAGGCACTGATCCGCTATTTAGCGATGCGGTTGTCGAAGGTGGTCTGATCGAACGTCGTACCGTCTGAATGCCGGTTTTACAGCAGCACTCGACGAAAGCCCGGCCTTATCCGCCGGGCTTTTTCATGCCTGATGGGTAGCTGTCGCCGCCGCCGAGGAGCCGACTTCGCGCAAAATCCGTTCGATATCCGGTCGCGTCCACTTCTCCCAGGGGCACTCGTCTTTTGTATCGCCGCGATGCCAGTACTCTCCGGCATCAAATGCAAGGTAGATGGAAAAGGCTGGCTCAGGCATGTCGGCGTGCATAGACAAGTCAACGATATCGCTGAATAGAATGTTCATGACGTGATCGCAGTCATGAAAGTCCCACGCGCCTTCACTGAAAAACCTGGCCATCGCCAGGGCGAGTTGATTCAAAAGATCGCGCAAATCGAGCTGCAAGCGAACGCATACACCGTTCAAGTCCATCTCGGGATCTTTGACCAAATCGCCCAATACGTCATGCAGCTCCGCGCTGCTTAAAAATCTGCTCATTGAGGAGTTCGACCGGGTTCAGGGTTCACGCTTACTTCATTCATAAAACTTTCCAGCGAACAGAATCGCTGCACAGCGCTGCCATACATTCGATTGGGCATTATCGGCCAAAGGAGATCGGTTGCTGGCATGCGCCCATGCAGCTGCTGCATCGAGAAACGCATCAACCGTTCCGTTTTCCCATTCCTGGCTATCTGATCGATCTATCGATGAGGGAGCGTTATGTTCCAACAAACATTCACTGGCAAAATCAGCCCCCAGCGCCTCGACAAATCGAATGAACGACTCCTCATCTCTGACAAGCGCTAACAATTCATCAAGATCGACAGGCGTGGGCATAGGTTTTCCGGATAAGGCTTTTCAAGTGAATGCATGCTGCGACAGGGAAACGCGAACGGTCAACTCAACGTCGAACGTTACGGCACAGTTCCTCCGGCAGAAAGGTCTGCACTTTTGCTACGCTGGCGCACCGCTTGCCCCAGGACCTATGGCGCATGGAAATTGCACCGCACTTCATTCTTCATGAAACCGAGCACTGGATCGTCAACCACCATCTGGCCAGTGCACTTCCCGGCTATCTGATGCTGGGAACCAGGATCAAAACCAATTCACTGGCCGAGCTGTCGACCGAGGCACTGGCGGAGCTCGGAGGGCTGCTCGCAAGAACCCAGCAGATCATTGAGCGCCATCTGAAGCCCAAACGTCTTTATATCGGTCGCTTCGGTCATGAACCCGGTCTTCCCCTCCACTTCCATTTCATACCGGTCTATGACTGGGTCGAAGACTTGTTCTGGAAAGACTCCCGCTATCGCCTGCTCGAATCTTTTGCCTACGCCGAGAATCCCTTGCCATCGACCGATGGCGCAGAACTGACGCTGTTCGTTTGGCGAGAGTTTGCCGAGAACCCCACACCGCCAGCGATTCAGGGGCGCTCTGTTGAAGAGGTGATTGATGAACTGCGCAGTGCTTTCAAGTGATCAGTTCATCGAGTCGTCTGCTCCGCTGATCACTCAATCGAAGGCACCATTGAGCACTTCATAAATCAGTCCGGTGGCCAGCGCGACCAGGATCAGATCGGTACCGACCTGCTGCCATTCGTAGCCGTCGTAGTGCGGCAGTCTGCCGACCAGTCGACCATCGAGCTTCTTCGCAATACCGGGCGGCAGCGGTTTGCCGCGGGCCAGGTTCTTCTGGATCCCGGGCGGCAACGCCGGGCCCGGCGTCCAGTAGCCGCGATACCCGTCCACAATCCCGATCACCCCGGCGTGATCGATACTCGGACCATGCCCCTGATACCCGCCCCCGCCTTTTTTCCCCTGATTGCCATGATCCTGGCTGTTATGCGGATTGCCTTTGCCCTGCCCCTTTCCGTTGCCAGGATCGGCCAGCGCAGTCACCGAACTGCCCAGCAGCGCAATACAGGTCGTGGTCGCAATCAATGTGCGTAAACCGGACATCGGTCGCTCCTTGAATGAATGGGTGTCTGTGGATTCTAGTCAGTTTTTTTACAGGTACCGAGAGATGGCCCTGTCATCGCGCTTTGTGACGATTTTCGATGCGTGCAGCTTTCGGTGCTCCCCGGTTCGCGCTTACCATGCGCCCGACTCGTATTACCGCGGGAAAGAAGTCTGGCGCCGTCGTTCCGACTTCAACGAAAAGGAATTTCACCCCATGTTTGAACGGAACAAACTGGTTCCAGAATTGATGGTCACGGATCTGCAGGCCAGCCTCGCGTTCTGGGTTTCCTGCCTGGGCTTCAACATCGCTTATCAACGCCCGGAAGATGGCTTCGCCTATCTCGACCTGAATGGTGCTCAAGTCATGCTCGAGCAGGTAGATCCGAATGCAGGCCAGTGGCTGACGGCGGAACTGAGCAAGCCTTTCGGAAGAGGCGTCAATCTGCAGATTGACGTTGAGGCGGTTGCTCCCATCATCGAGAAATTGGGCGCCGCTCAGGTCTCACTCTATAAAACCTGCAAAGACACCTGGTATCGCGCTGACGATGTCGAAGTCGGCCAGCGTGAATTTCTCGTTCAGGATCCGGACGGATATCTCGTAAGGCTGGTAGAACGTCTGGGCGAACGTCCTGTTTGCCCGATTTGATCAAGGAAGATAAAAACAATGAAAAACGCTTTCGGTCTGCTGCTTCTGATTTGCCTTTCAGCCAGTGCAATCGCTGATGAAAACCCCATCGGTTTCCGCTCCGCCACACTGGCGGACGCGCACAACGAACGCCCGCTGGACATGGTCGTCTGGTATCCCGCCAAGACCACCGCCCCCGCTCAATTGATTGCCGACGACGCGGTGTTCGTCGGGACTTCGGCGGTGCGCGAGGCGCCGCCAACGGCGGGTGATCATCCATTGCTGGTGCTCTCTCACGGTTTCAGGGGCAACTGGAGCAATCAGGCGTGGCTCGCCAGTGCGCTGGCACGTCAGGGTTACATCGTCGCGGCGGTCAATCACCCCGGCACCACGACGCATGACCGCAGCCCGAAAGCCGCTGCACAGTTGTGGCAACGACCTGCCGACATCAGCCGTGTGATCGATGCGGTCATCGCTCAGCCGGAGCAATTTGGCGCAGTCTCGAAGGGCCGAATTGCAGTCGCCGGCCATTCGCTCGGCGGCTGGACCGCTCTGGAAATCGCCGGCACACGCTTCGACCCTGAGCGCTTTGCCCAGGACTGCGCGGTCCATCAAAAACTCGCCAGTTGCTCGGTCTACAAAACGATCAACGTCGCCGACACACCGCAAGCGAAGAGCCGGATCAGCGCAGACTTGAGCGACAAACGCGTCCGCGCCATCGTGTCACTGGACCTGGGCCTGTCACGCGGGATGACCGACGCCAGCCTCGCCGCGTTGCCGGTTCCGACACTGGTGATCGGCGCGGGCGTCCCCTCCGAAGACCTTCCCGCCCAACTGGAGTCGGCGAATCTCGCCACGCGCCTGCCTTCGGCTACCTCGCAATATGTCGAGATCAGCGACGCCAGCCATTTCAGCTTCATGTCCTTGTGCAAGCCCGGCGCCGTGGCGCTGCTCGAAGAAGATTCGCCAGGCGACGGGATCATTTGCGGGGATGGCGGCGTGCGTTCCCGTGAGGTGATCCAGCAACAGGTGGTGGCGTTGATCGACGGGTTTCTGAGCCGGTCGGTGCAGAACTGATCGCGGTGTTGCCTGCACATCGTTGATACGTCAGGATCCCTCCCTTTTTTGACTGGCAGGAGCAATCGTGGAACGTCTCTTCGTTTATGGAACCCTGGGCCCTGGCCGGCCGAATGAGCATGTGATGCTGAACATCGGCGGCACATGGCAGGCTGCTTCGCTGAAGGGCCGCCTGTCGCAGGCCGGATGGGGCGCGGCGATGGGCTTTCCCGGGTTGGTGATTGCCGAGGATGGTGATGTCATCGAAGGTTTCGTCTTCGCCTCCGAAAATTTCCACCTGCACTGGGCGGCGCTGGATGAGTTTGAAGGGGCGGAGTATCAGCGGGTGTTGACCAAGGTGACGCTGGATGACGGCGCCGTCGTTGAGGCTTTTGTCTACGCTCTGCGGTAACCAACAAAACCGAGGGTGTCTGTGGCTGACCGCGAGCAACTCCACCGAAACGGCTACGTGCTGCTGCGCCAGGCAATTACGCCGGCATGGCTGGACACTCTGCGCGCAGTCTTCGATGCAGGCGTGAAGCCTTCAAGCGAATGGCCCGTGCCCCGTGGCAGCGACTGGCGCCATTCACAGTTGGACACTGACCCGACCGTTCAGGCCGTGTGCCGATTGCCACAATTGCTGACCGTGGTGGGCGAGTTGATCGGCGAGCGCTTCTTCCTCTCTCAAGTCGAGGGCCGCGAACCGCTCGCCAATGGCGGCCACCAACAGTTGCACCGCGACTTGTCGGCGCAACGCCCCGGCGACACCGTCATCGCGCTGGTGTACCTCGACGACTACGGCCCGGAAAACGGTGCAACCCGCATCGTGCCCGGCAGCCATCGCCCTGCTCTGGACGAGCCCCCGTTCGACTTCACTGACGAGTCCCGATCCGTGCAACTGACGGGCAGCGCGGGCGACATCCTGATCTTCGATGCCGACCTGATCCACGCTGGCAGCCTGAACGCCAGCGGCGCACGCCGTCGATCCCTGTTGATTACCTGGTTTTCCGAATCGCTCTACGCCACACACCTGGAAACGGTGAACCTCAGAAACATTCAAATGGAGACGACTGAGCGGTTCGATCCGGAAGACTTTGCGTTCGGGATCATGAAATCATTCATTTGACTTGTTTGCCTTAGGCAACTATATAGTTGCCTAAGGCAAACATATGAGCATCCCTCCATGTCCACGATCACCGACCGCGCCGACATCGTCCGGCAATTCAACCGCTTTTACACCCATCAGATCGGCGTGTTGCAGGAGCATCTGCTGCAAAGCGATTACTCACTGACAGAACTGCGCATCCTCTACGAACTCGCGTCCGGCGGCGATCTGACCAGCGCCGACCTGCGCCAGATGCTCAGCCTCGACGCGGGTTATATGAGCCGGATCATCAGCGGTTTCGACAAAAAGGGCCTGATCCAGAAAGTCCCCTCCGCCACCGACGCCCGCGCCAGTCAGTTGCACATCACCGACCTTGGCCGCGAGATCCTCGCGCCGCTGGAGCAAGCCTCGCGGCAAGAGGTCATCACCCTGCTCGAACGCCTGGCCGAACCGCAACAACTGCAACTGATCGCCTCCATGAAGCAGATTCAAACCCTGCTCGAAGGTGGCCAGCCGACAACCTACCTGCTGCGCGATCCACAACCCGGCGACATGGGCCTGGTGGTGCATCAGCAGACGGCGATCTACAGCCGTGAATACGGCTGGAATTCAGAGTTCGAAGCACTGGTAGCCGAGATCGTCGCCAAGTATCTGCGCGAATTCGATCCCACCGGCGAGCGCTGCTGGATCGCGGAAAAGGACGGCAAGGTGGTGGGTTCGGTGTTCGTCGTCCGCCATGACGAGAGCACCGCGAAACTGCGCATGCTCTACGTCGATGCCAGTGCTCGGGGCCTGGGGATCGGCAATCGGCTGGTCGAGGAATGCCTGAGGTTTGCCCGTGATATCGGCTACAAAAAGATGATTCTGTGGACCACCAGCAATCTGGTGGATGCCCGCCGGTTGTATCAGCGGGCAGGGTTTGAGTTGGTCGAGGAAGAGCCGATTCACAGCTTCGGCAAAGAGCTGGTGAGTCAGACCTGGGCGATCGAGTTGTGAGGTTTATGCCCGCGGTGAGTCGTCGTAGTCGGGCAGGACGATGGCGTCGGCTTTCGGCGAAAGGATTTTGCCAAACAGTTTCTTGAGCCCCGGCGCAGTGGCCATCCGCAGCACGGCATGGCCGAGTGCAATGCCCAGACGCGAATGCGGCGAGGCCAGTCTCGGGGCGAACTTGGGCACGCTTTGCGCCTGGGCCACGAATGGACGCATCAGCGCTTCATAGGCGGCGAAGGCCTGACGGTGATCGGCGTGACGCCCGAGTTCTCCGGCCAGCACGTAGGCGCCGCACAACCCCAGGCTGGTGCCCATGCCGCTGATGGGCGACGCACAATAGGCCGCGTCCCCGAGTAGCGCGATGCGCCCCTTGGACCATCGGGGCATTTTGACTTGACCCACTGCTTCCAGATAAAGGTCAGTCGTGTCATCCAGCGCGGCGAGCACGCGAGGCGTTTCCCAACCGGCGTCGGCAAAAAGTTTTTTGAGCAAGGATTTCTGTTCGTCCTGCGCCAGCTTCTCGTATCCGCTCGGCGCTTGCTGAAAAGACAAAAACGCACGCGTGGTGCCCAGGTTGTCAGGCCGCAAACAGACGCAGCGACCGCCCGGCAGGTTGTGCCAGCGCATCACCTGGCCGTCGCTCGGCTGTCGAGGCACGGTGAAATAGGCCGTGTAGAGATCGAGCGGGCGCCGCTTCACTTCATCGCCGAACACCTGATTGCGCGTCGTCGAACCGATTCCTTCGGCCACGATCACCAGGTCGTAAACCTGCTCCCCGCCCTGCTCGAAACGCACATGAACCTGCTCGCCATCGTCCTCGATGGTTTCGATGCTGTCGCCGAACCGGTACGTGACCCGGTCCTCGCTGTGCTGGATCAACAGCTTCGCGAGCTCACCGCGCAGGATCTCCAGCTCCGCGATCGGCCCGTCACCGTCAAACGCATCGACCCCGATGAAGGCTCGGGTCTGGTTGTCCCGATCAACAAAAGCAATGCCCTGCTCGTGCGTCGTGTTCGCCCGAATCAGCGCCTCCAGCCCCATGCGCCGCACCACTTCACGCCCGGCGCCGCGCACGTCGATGGTTTGCCCGCCATCGCGAAACGCCGGCGCCCGCTCGACCACCGTGACGTCCATGCCCTGCCGCGACAGCCAATACGCCAGCGCGGGGCCGGCGATGCTTGCACCGGTGACGAGTATTTTCTGTGGTTTCATTTTGCGTCCTGCGTTTCAGAGGTGGCGGTCGTGCTGCCCGGCAACGTGGTGCGGTAGACCTCGATTACCTGGCCGAGAAAGGTCTCGATGACCGCGCGATCCTGGTCGTCGAGCGCCCCCAGCGCCGCGCTCAAGCCATTGAGCATCGGCGCGATATGCCGATAGGCCTGTGCCACCGATTCCGGCACCGGACACACCAGCACCCGACGTTTGTCGTTGAGCTGTCGCTCGCGAATCACGTGCCCGGCGCGCTCCAGACGGTCGATGACCTGGGTGATGCCCGCTGTGGTCACGGACAGGCGCGAGGCAAGCTCGGTCGGCGGCAACGGCCCGTCGGTGATCAGATGCTCCAGCGCCGCTACGTCGGTCTGATTGATTCCCAGCACCACGCCCAACTGGCCGGCCGCCGCACGGGTCAGAATGGCGATCTGTTGCAACTGCTGGCCCACGGCATCGCTGGCGATCTGCAGGCTGCGTGGATCTTCGGCGGGATTGGGTGCAGATGTGGGTGATGACATGCGCAGGATGACTCCGGGAATTGAGGGCGGGTCGATGTGAGGCGAGCGACACTAACATATAGCTAACTTGCTTAGCTAGTTTTGTAAAAATCGTCCCTGCCGCTCAATTCTTCGAGAAAAAATGGCGGGTTGTTGACCGTTGCCTACGCTCACCTTGCTGCGAACTTTTTCGGCTATGGGTGATGAGCATGGATTTGAAAGAGCGATGGATATCCACCTGTTGTGCATCGGTCGCGTCGATGTGCCTCGTCCCTATGGCCCATGCCGAGGATTCTGCCGAGCTGGCGAAAAAAGCCCTCAACCCCGTGGCCGCCATGTACAGCCTGCCGGTGCAGTACAACTGGGACCAGAAAATGGGGCCAACCGGAGAAGGCATGCACAGCGTGACCAATATTCAGCCGGTGCTGCCCTTCACGCTCAATGATGACTGGAACCTGATTTCCCGCACCATCCTGCCGGTCATCGATCAACACGGCCTGGCGCCGAATGGCGCGGCGGACAAGTCCGGAGTCGGCGATATCACCCAGAGCTTTTTCTTTTCGCCGAAAAAGCCCACGGACGGTGGCTGGATACTCGGCGCGGGCCCGGCGATATTGATTCCCACCGGCAGCGATGAATTGCTCGGCAGCGAACAATGGGGACTCGGCCCCGCCGCCGTCGCGCTGAAACAGGAACATGGCTGGACTTACGGCATACTCGCCAACCACATCTGGGGACTGGACGGCAGCCCGCCGGATGACAAGGAAAAGGTCAACCAGACATTCCTGCAGCCATTCCTGTCCTACACCACCCACAGCCTCACGACGTACGGGGTCAACACCGAATCCACCTACAACTGGCAGTCACGCGAGTGGTCCGTACCGGTGAACCTGACGGTCAACCAACTGCTGAAAATCGGCGGGCATCCGCTGACGCTGCAAGCCGGGCCACGCTACTGGCTCGACAGCCCGAAAGACGGCCCGCAGGGATGGGGATTTCGTTTTGCGGTGACGTTGTTGTTTCCGCGTTGAGCCGGCTGTGGCTCCAGAATGGGGACTGATTTATTTCTCGGAAAATAAATCAGTCCCCTTTTCTGTCCTTTTCTATTCATTTGATATCAGCCAAAAAACAAAAAGGGGCCTGATTTATTTTCAGAAATTAAATCAGTCCCCTTTCTTCCTGTTCAATCGTACTGAAACAAGCAACCCTTTCTGGTTCAGCTCATCTGAAAACCCAAGCGTGACGCTTGCGTCGTTTCGATTGGCTATCGCGCAGACAATAGACAGACCCAGTCCCGAGCCGGCTTCACCTGTGCCCAGGCTTCGGTAAAACGGGTCGAACACCAGCGCTTGCTCTTCGGCGCCGATGCCCGGGCCGGAGTCCTTGACCTCGATAAGCACGCCCTGCTCCGTCGGCTCGACACTCAAGTCGACCCGCCCGCCTGCCGGGGTATAGCGGATGGCGTTGTCCACCAGGTTCTTGATCAGGATAAACAGGTCCAGTTCGCTGATAACGACCTGCACGTCCTCGACACTTTCCACACCGATATCGATGTCCTTGTTTTCTGCCAATGGCAGCAGGTCTTCCAGCACGCGGCGAAAGGTTGCATGCACCGAAACTGCGGTCTCGGTGCGTTGCGTGATCGATTGGGCAGCGGCCAGGGCCAACAGTTGTTCGATGAGGTTGCGACTGCGCTCGATGCCCTGAGCCAACGGTACAAAACTCTGCCGGGCAGCGTCCGACATGTCTGCGGCGTTCAATCGCTCCGCCTGCAGGGAAAGCGCCGTCATCGGCGAACGCAATTCATGCGCGGCATCCGCGACAAAGCGCCGTTGCACCTCCATGGCCTGCGCCACACGCTTGAGCAAGCGATTGATCGCCACCACAAAGGGCCGGATTTCGCTTGGCAGGTGCTGTTCATCGACAGGATGCAGCGCCTGCTGATCGCGCTGATTGATCTCCGCCGAGAGCGTCGCAATCGGACGGAACAGCTTGCGCACCAGGTCACCCACCGCCAACAGCAGCACCGGGAACAGAATGAGAAACGGCAGCAGACTGCGCCAGGCACTTTCCCGCGCTTCCTTCTCACGCACGTCGGCCTCTTGCGCGACTACGATGCGCTCGCCTGTGGAGGTTGTTCTGACCAGCGCACGAAAGTCTTCACCGGCGATGCTCAGCGTCGACAAGCCATCGGCCAGGGAAACGGGGAACGGCAACGGGATGCTGGCGTCGTCGTTGCCGGACGCTTTGGCGCTATCGGCCAGGTACTGCACGATAATCCGCGACTCTTCGTCGTCGCCAACGATCCGTTCGTTGCCGGGATAGCGCAGGGTCATGTGCTGACGATCGAACAGCACCGCCACCTGGCGCAGGTTTTCGTCCTGCATTTCGTGCGCTTCGTTGAGTGCCGAGATAAACGCGAACGCAGCGGCCAGCAACGCGACGATGAGAATGGCCAGCGACAGCGTGATGGAAAGCCGCGACTGTACTGAATCGCTCAGACGCCTTTTGAAACCATCCATCCCATCCCCCTGACGTTCTTGATGACATGGCTCCCCAGTTTTCGCCGCAGTGCATGGATCAGAAATTCCACCGCATTGCTTTCCACTTCGTTGCCCCAGCCGTAAATCCGGTCTTCCAGTTCACTGCGCGAGAGAATGGCTCCCGGCCGAATCAACAGCGCCTGCAACAGCGCAAATTCGCGACTGGAGAGTTGGACCTCGGCGAGTTCGGCGGTGCAAGCCTGCTTGGAAACCAGATTCAACGATACCTCGCCATTGTCCAGCAGCGATTGCGCGTTACCACCGCGACGGCGCAATACCGCGCGCATGCGCGCCAGCAACTCGGCCATCGCGAAGGGTTTGAGCAGGAAGTCATCGGCGCCGCCATCGAGGCCCCGCAGGCGATCATCCAGACCATCGCGGGCGGTGATGATCAGCAACGGCACCGGGTTGTTGCGCGCGCGAATGGCATCCAGCACATCGAGCCCGTCCTTGCCGGGCAGGCCGAGATCCAGCAGCACCAGGTCATACGTCTGCGTGTCCAGCGCCGCCAACGCGGTGAGACCGTTCTTCACCCAGTCAGTGGCGTAGCTCGCGTCCTTGAGTACTCCCTCGATGGCATCGCCAATCATCAGGTCATCTTCGACCAGCAGAATCCGCATGTGCCGCTCCGACAGAAAAGGCGCGACGGTGATCCCGTCGCGCCTGTATTGAAGCACTTGAACCGGCGTTTGTCCGCCGGCTTATGGCTGACCTTTCATCGAATCGAAAGCCTTGAGCAAATCGTCCATCGCTGCCTTGCATTCAGCCTGCTTCGGCGCACTGGCACGCAAGGCGTCGAGTGCACGGTCAATGGCTTTGTCCAGCACATGCCAGTCAGCGGCGGCGCGCGGTTTGATACCCGCTTCGGCAGAGTCCCAGGATGTTTCCAGATCCTTGATACGGGTCTTGGCTGCAGGCAGGTCGTTCTTGCCGACCAGTGCGGATACGTCGGCGGCGATGGTGCGGAACTCGCTCAGATCGCCCAGTTTCGAGCCAGATTGCGCTGGCGCACTCATTGAGTTGGTTGACGCACCGGTAGCAGGTTTGTCGGCGGGTTTCGAGCACCCGGCCAGGCTGCCGAGCAACACCAGTGACGAGATGATCGCGACGTGACGGATAGCCGTTTGAAAAGAGCGCATATGGATTCCTTGATAGAGGTCTGAAGGTTATTGAATGGCGGTTTTACGGTTGCCGAGGCTGATCTGCGCGACCGCTACCAACAGCACGATGACAGTCAGGAAGATCGCGCTGGTCCAGGCGGCGCCCATGCCCAGGCCGCCGTAGGTCTTGGCCTGCGTCAGCAAATCACCGAGTGAGGCGCCGAACGGACGGGTCAGGATGTAGGCGATCCAGAAGGTCAGCACCACGTTGGCCCCGAGGCGCCAGGCCAGCAGCGTCGCCGCAATCAGCGCACCGAAAATCACCACACCGACGGTGAATCCCAGCCCCAGCGCTTCCGTGGCCAGATCGCCGGCGGCAGTGCCCAAGGCAAAGGTGCAGAGCACGGTGGACCAGTAGAAAAGCTCGCGTCGGGGCGTATTGATTTCACGAATCGACAGGTTGTTCTCCATGGTGAACCAGACAAGGAAGTTCACCGCCAGCAGGACCGAGAACACCGCGGTGCTGACGTAAAGGCTGATGTCGAGCATGTCGGTCATGATGTCGGTGATCTGCGTGCCAACGATGCTCACCAGCACCACGGTGAGCCAGTAGATCCACGGCGAATACGCCGTTTTGCGCATCTGCAGGAACAGCGCGCCCCCCAGCAGCAGCGCCATGCCGATGCTGGTCCAGCCAGCGCCGAACCCCGCGTCCACGGCAAGGAAGTCGGCGCCGGTTTCACCCACCGTGGTCGATAGAATCTTGATGACCCAGAAGGCCAGCGTCACTTCGGGGACTTTATTCAGCCATCCGGCTTTTGCGGGATTCATGTGCGGGCAACCTCTCCTGAGCAGCGCTGAACTTGCGCTGGAGGAAAGATACGACCCGAAACTTAGCTGGGACTGAGGCTTCGGATTAATGAAAAAATTTCATAAACCCTTGCCGATTTACCCGTCTAGTCCCCTCTCCTGCGCTCGCTTACTGTTCCCCCAACGCCAAACCACGGGAGATCAGAATGCACAAGCGAACACTCGGCAACAGCTCACTCACCGTGTCGGCCCTGGGTTTTGGCTGCATGGGCCTGAGCCACGGCTACGGCCCCGCCACCGACACTCGACAAGCCATTTCCCTGATCCGCTCAGCGGTTGATCAAGGCGTGACGTTCTTCGATACCGCCGAGGTCTACGGCCCGTTCCTGAATGAGCAAGTGGTGGGCGAAGCGCTGGCGCCGGTCCGCGATCAAGTGGTCATCGCCACCAAGTTCGGCTTTACCTTCGGCGACGACAATAAACAGCAGATCCTCAACAGCCGCCCCGAGCACATCCGGATCGCCGTCGAGGGTTCGTTGCGTCGGTTGAAGACTGATTACATCGATTTGCTCTACCAGCATCGAGTCGATCCGGACGTGCCGATCGAGGACGTGGCCGGAGTGGTGAAAGATCTGATTGGCGAAGGCAAGGTCAAACATTTCGGTCTGTCGGAGGCCGGTGCGCAAACCATCCGACGTGCCCACGCCGTGCAACCGGTCACGGCGCTGCAAAGCGAATATTCGTTGTGGTGGCGCGAGCCCGAGCAGGACATTCTGCCAACGCTTTGGGAGCTGGGCATCGGCTTCGTGCCGTTCAGTCCGCTGGGCAAGGGTCTCCTCACCGGCACCGTGTCTGCCGAAACCACTTACGGCAGTGACGACTTTCGCAGTATCGTCCCGCGCTTCAGCCAATCGGCGTTGCAGGCCAATCAAGGTCTGGTGGTGTTGATCCGGCAGATCGCCGCGCAGAAACAAGCGACACCGGCACAGATCGCATTGGCCTGGCTGCTCGCGCAGGCACCGTGGATTGTGCCGATTCCCGGCACAACCAAACTGCATCGTCTGGAAGAAAACCTCGGTGGCGCTGACATCACGCTCGACGCCAGCGAACTCAAGGCGATTGATACGGCACTGGCGCAGATCCACATCGAAGGCGAGCGCTATCCCGAAGCGCTCAAGGCGCGGGTCGGCCGATGAACCGATTGATCGCGCCATTCGTTGCCTTATCGCTCATAAGCGCAGAAGCCCCAGCCGCCAGTGAAATCCGCATTACCCCGAAAGGCTCCCAACCTTCTATCCAGGGCGCACCCGAGAACTTCACCGGCACAGTGCGCGTGGACGGCCTGTTCAAGGGTGAGCTGCCGGCGCGTGTCGGCGGCGGCACGGTGACCTTCGAGCCTGGCGCACGCACCGCGTGGCATACACATCCGTTGGGGCAAACGCTGATCGTCACGGCCGGAGTTGGCTACGTGCAGCAAGAAGGCGGGCCGCGTCAGGAAATCCGCCCCGGCGACATTGTCTGGATCCCCCCGCTCACCCGTCACTGGCATGGCGCCACAGCGAGCACCGGCATGACGCACATTGCGATTGCTGAAGCCGAGGACGGCAAGACGGTCACCTGGGCCGAGAAAGTCTCGGACGCGCAATACGATCCAGCGACACCGCAAGACAGGACCAGCACACAAGCCAGCGCCGACACACTGTCGAAGAAACAGCAGGCGATTCCTCTGATCGCCGCGTTCATGGCGACCAGCGACCTGCCCAATCTCAACGTGGCGCTCAACCAAGGGCTGGACGCGGGTCTGACCGTCAGCGAAGCACGGGAAATTCTCGTGCAGCTCTACGCCTACGCGGGCTTCCCGCGCAGCCTCAATGCCCTGAATGAGTTGATGACCGTGGTGCAAGCGCGCAAGCAACGCGGCATCGAGGATGCGCCGGGGCGTGAGCCGAGCCGGGCGATTCCAACCGGGGATGAGCTGCTGACAGCTGGCACCGCCAATCAGACGAAGATTTCCGGCGCCCCGGTCAAAGGCCCGGTGTTCGAGTTCGCTCCCGTAATCAACCGGTTCCTGCAAACCCACCTGTTCGGCGACATCTTCGAACGTGACAACCTCGACTGGCAAAGCCGCGAACTGGCGACTGTCGGCGCACTGGCAGCGACGCCGGGCGTGGAACCGCAATTGCGCTCGCACATGCTGGCGAGCCTGCGCGTGGGGCTCAGCGCGGTGCAGTTACGCCAAGTCACCGAGCAGTTGAAAAAGCACAGCGATGCACAGACCGTCGAGCGAGCCAACACAGCGCTGACCCAGGCCCTCGCGGCTTCGGAGAAATGACATGAAGCCTGCCAAAACCCTGCCGGTCATCACGCTGCTGAGCCTGTTGAGCGCCTGCGCAAACCAACCCGAAAGCCCATTGCTGATTCAGAAACAAGGCAGCTTCGCCGCTGGCGGAACCATGACCACCGCACCGGGCACCTTCGATCCGCGCAAACCGCTGACGCCCGACGGCCAGACCTACCACGGTGACCACGCCTACGCGTTCTACCAGATCCCGGTCGATGCGCGAAAACTACCCATCGTCATGTGGCACGGCGCCGGTCAGTTTTCCAAGACCTGGGAAACCACCGCCGATGGCCGCGAGGGTTTTCAGAACCTGTTTCTGCGTCGCCACTACGGCGTCTATCTGATCGATCAGCCTCGGCGCGGCGATGCGGGTCGCAGCAGTGTCGAGACGACCATCAAGCCTGTGCCGGACGAGCAACTGTGGTTCAACCAGTTCCGCATCGGTCTGTGGCCGAACTACTTCAACGGCGTACAAGTGGCGCGGGACGCGCAGAGCCGCGAGCAGTTTTTCCGCGCGATGACGCCAAACACCGGGCCTTTCGACATGGGTGTGGTGTCCGATGGCGTGTCAGCCGTTTTTGACCGAATCGGCCCGGGCATCCTGTTCACCCACTCTCAGGGTGGCGGGCCGGGCTGGTTGACGGCAATCAAGAACGACAAGGTCAGGGCTATCGTCGCGTTCGAGCCTGGCAGCAGCTTTGTGTTTGCCGAAGGTGAAGTGCCGCCGCCGATTCCCAGCGCGTTCGACACGGTGCAAGGCGCAGCCGTGCCCATCGAGCAATTCATGGCGCTGACGCGTATCCCGATTCTGATCCTCTACGGCGACAACATCCCCGAACAGGCCGTCGACCTGCCCGCTCAAGACAGCTGGCGCGCCCGCCTGAAGATGGCCCGGCTATGGCGTGACGCGGTCAATCGACACGGCGGCGATGTACGCCTGATCCACCTGCCGGAGATCGGCATCCACGGCAATACCCACTTCCCCATGTCGGATCTGAACAACGTGCAGATCGCCGATCTGGTGGCGCAATTCCTCAAAGAAAAACAGCTGGACTGACCCGTCCCCTTCTTTCGACTGCCGCCCTTTTGATTGCTCAGGAGCTTCACGTGAAAAACACTCTCAAAGCCACGTTCATGTCGGCATTGGTCGGCCTCTCTGCCGGGGAATCCCTGGCCGCCGACTACAAAAAGAACCCCTTCACCCTGGCCTATGACGGCGCGCTCACCAAGAACGAACCGGGCAAGGTCAACATTCATCCGGTCAGCTACAAACTCAACGGACTGGACATCGCCGCCAACGTCTACACCCCGGCCAACTACGACGCGAAGCGAACCTACCCGACCGTGGTCGTCGCGCACCCGAATGGCGGCGTGAAAGAGCAAGTCGCCGGTTTGTACGCCCAGCGTCTGGCCGAACAGGGCTACATCACCATCACCGCCGACGCGGCGTACCAGGGTGCCAGCGGTGGTCAGCCGCGCAGCATCGATAAACCCGCGTATCGCATCGAAGACATTCACGGCATGGCCGACTTCATCAGCCAGTTTGCCGGCGTCGATGAAAAACGCCTGGGCCTGCTCGGCATTTGTGGTGGTGGCGGTTATTCGCTGGCGGCGGCGCAAACCGACAAGCGCTTCAAATCGCTGGCGACCGTCAGCATGTTCAACTCGGGCCGGGTGCGCCGCAACGGCTACAACGACTCGCAGATAGACAGCATTCAGCAACGTCTGCAACAGGCTTCGGCCGCCCGCGCTCAGGAAGCCGCCGGTGGCGCGGTGTTGTATTCCGGTGATGCCAACCTGACGGATGAGCAGATCGCCAAATTGCCGTTCGAGCTCTATCGCCAGGGCTACGAGTATTACTGGAAGACCAACGCGCACCCGAACTCGACCTTCAAATACACCACCAGCAGCCTCATCGACCTGATGCGCTTTGACGCCACCAACCAGATCGAACTGATCAATCAACCGTTGCTGATGATCGCCGGCAGCAAGGCCGACAGCCTGTACATGACTCAGGACGCCTTCCCCAAAGCCACCGGCACCACCGACAAGGAAGTGTTCATCCTCGAGGGCGCCACCCACATCGAAACCTACTGGGTGCCGCGATATGTCGACGCCGCCATCGGCAAGCTGAGCGCGTTTTACGCCCGTACCTTGTAATGAACTCTGTGGGGGTCGCGCATCCGTGCGCAACCTGCTTTCATGGATTAATCCCGCGCCCCTCATGAGAGGTTCTCATCAATGTCCCGCGCCAACCTCAACGACCTGCAAGCCTTCGTGGTCATCGCCCGCGAAGGCAGCTTCACCCGCGCGGCCGCACAACTGGGCGTCTCGCAGTCGGCGCTGAGCCACACCATGCGCAGTCTGGAAACACGGCTGGGCGTGCGCCTGCTGACGCGAACCACCCGCAGCGTTTCGCCGACCGAAGCAGGTCAACGCCTGTATCAATCGATGGCGCCGCGCTTCGATGAGATCGAACTGGAACTGGCCGCGGTCAGCGAATTTCGCGACACCCCGGCCGGCAATGTGCGGATCTCGGCGTCCGAACATGCGGCGAACAATATTCTCTGGCCCAAGCTGCTGAAGGTGTTGCCTGACTACCCGGACATCAAGGTCGAAATCACCGTCGACTACGCCCTCACCGACATCGTTGCACAGCGCTTTGACGCCGGTGTTCGCCTGGGTGAACAGGTGGCCAAGGACATGATCGCCGTGCCCATCGGCCCGTCGTTGCGCATCGCCGTCGTGGGCTCGCCGCAGTACTTCAAAGACCGACAAATTCCCATGACGCCGGGCGATCTGGCCGCGCACAACTGCATCAACCTGCGCCTGCCCACCCACGGCAGCCTGATGCAATGGGATTTTGAAAAGGACGGCCACGAACTGAAGGCCCGGGTCGAGGGACAATGGACGTTCAACAGCAGCGTGCCGATCCTGCGTGCGGCGGTGGCCGGGTGCGGTTTGGGGTTTCTGCCGGAAGACATGGTGGCCGGGGAACTGGCTGACGGCAGTCTGGTGCGGGTGCTTGAGGATTGGTGCCAGCCCTTTGCGGGTTACCATCTTTACTATCCGAATCGCCGGGAGCATTCGTCGGCGTTTGGGGTTGTGGTGGATGCGTTGCTCTATAAGGCTGAATAAGCGTTGTGGCTGCCATGGATTTAATCGGTTGACCCGGCCCATTGAGCCCTCGTGAATCCGTAACACTGACACCAGACGGGTACAGCGGAGAGCTGCAACTCGGCGTCATACAAGTGCGTCGCACCGATCTTCAGCGCAGCTTTTTGTGAACGAATGTTTGTAGGCGCGATATGGAAATAGACCGTGTCGTACGCCTTGAAGGCATGCGCCAGCATCAGATCCTTCAACTCACGATTGGCATCCCCGCCCCACTTCGCCCGCACCAGAAAGGTGTACCCGATGGCGATACTCTCCGGCAGGTCAGGCGGAACGTAGTAACTCGACATCCCGACAATCTGCCCGGAGTTGCTATCGGTAATGGTGAGCGCTTTGGTGGTGGCCAATCGAGCGGCGAAATACGCCTCGAACGCGGGCCGTTCATGCCGATCACGGGCGGGATGACCGGCCCAGATGCCTGGATCACTGGCGGCCAGAAACATGCCCTCGAAATCACTGTCGGTCAGCGGTCGGAGCTTTAACGTGCTGCCGGACAAAACGGGTTGCCAGTTGAAGTCGTGCACGGTGGTGGTGTCCTTTCCGGGTGGCCTGGGGATGGAGCCAGTCTAGGGCAGCAGAGCGCCGGGGAAAGATCCAATACGACGGTTATTGAAGGAGCCATCGGAGGTTGTTTAAAGGTTTCCTCCGTCCGTGTTTAAAGACACTCAGCGTTACTTCCTCAAGGCTACAACGCCTTGCGTCATTGCCTACGACTACGCCAGAATCCGCCGGCTTGTGCGTCTGGGACGCGGGTTTTATCGTTTCCGGGTCACTGAAAAACAGTGATCGGGTTTGGTAGCCCGCTTCGTTCTAGACTCATGGCCTCACCGTGTGCAGCCCTTTCTCGGGGTTCGGATTTCATGGTGGTCATGCGTGGGGCTCATTCGTGGGCGCCGGGTTCTAGTGCGACCGGTCTACCAACCCGCGTATGGCCGCCACCCAACGTTTGGTAGCGAAGGGTGATGGTTCCTTTTGGTAATCGCGCTAGAGGATTCATCCATGTTCAAACCGACACCCAACCCACCAGAAACCGATCCGGTTTCCCCCTACAAATTCCCCGACTCCCGAACCCTGAACGAAGCCGCCGAACGCGCCCTCGACCACTACCTCACCCCGCAACAACGCATCATGGGCAGCCACCACAAACACGACCCCATGTACCTGGCCAACCCGGCTTACAACACTGAATCCCTCCTGGCCAACGCCAGTGAATCATTGGGATCGGCTAGCGAAATGCTCAATAACTTTGCTGCCACGCTGGAGCCGGCTCATCGCAAGACTGCGATCGGGATTGCGCAGTTGGTGATGTTGAGTGAGTTGGCGGTGAATCAGGCGTTGGATCATGTTGAGGTGAAGAGCTAAACGTTTGTCCTCTTTGGTGACCGGCTAGTTCGGAACGACAGAGGGAATGAGCGTTAACCGAAGCTGCCAAGGGGACTGGCAGCTTTCGGCCAGAGGCGGACACACGCTATTTCCGGAATGGTACAGAGCCTAGTACTGAATGCGGACTACGGCTTCAAGATGCCGGTGCCGAAGACGCTTGAATTCGTGCTGACGAACAACAGCATCGTGGCTATTAAGCCTTTTGCAGTTTTGCTCCACCCCGCGTAATGGCATGATGGGACATAGCCGCATACCAAGGAGTAGCTATGGCTCGGAAGTCCCCCCAATCCCCGGTTGTTCAACCAAAGGTCCACTTGACGGCAGCTCAGCTGCAGAAAGGAATTGACCGGCTTGAGCAAAGAATCGCGGATCTTGATGCGTTTGATCTCAACACATTGGAGGGTGGAACATCTCCCGAACTCCAAGCTCTAGAGCGCAGTATTGAAGATACGTTGGAGCGCTATTTCGGAGTAAACACTACCGCAGCCAATCGTTATAAAGCGGCGCAGGAGCTGCATTACCATCAGATGGTTTGGATATCTGGAATGCCAGAGCCCAACTACGAAGCACACACGAAAACAAATATAGAAGCGGCGAAAGCCCTGCTAGGCCAAGCGATAAATGCCTTGAAATCGGACCTTGAAGACCTTGGACCTAGCCCTCTTGCGCCAGCAATAAAAGCTAGTTCATCAGCGGGCTCCTCTCGAGTTTTTCTCGTCCATGGGCACGATGAAGCTGTCCGTGAAACCGTTGCACGCTTCCTAGAGAAGCTCGGCCTTCAGGTGATCATCCTCCACGAGCAGGCCAATAGTGGACGCACGATCATTGAGAAAATCGAGCACAACTCTGATGTGGGAATGGCCGTGGTGCTGCTAACGCCCGACGATGTCGGCTGCAAAGCGGGCGGCCAGGTGGAACCTCGCGTGAGGCAGAATGTACTACTGGAGCTTGGTTACTTTATTGGTGCGCTGGGTCGTGACAAAGTCTGCGCGCTTAGATCTGGAAAAGTGGAAATACCTACCGACTTTGCCGGGGTAGTCTGGACAGAGATGTCCGGCGAGTGGAAAACCGCACTGGCACGCGAGTTGAAACAGGCGGGCTATACAATCGACTGGAACAAGGTTATGGGCTGAACAATCTCAGCCTAAATCCGTGTTTCCTCATGACACTCTGTAAGATAAAGAGACTCCTCCGTGTCCATAGAATTTCTGGTTAGCACATTCGACAAGGTAAGCTACCTACAAAACCTCTTAGTGGCCCGAGCTACGGGCAATGCTGCGGATCCGAATGAGTATTTCCATCTTCGACGTGAACTGCTGGGTGATCCTGCACTGAGCGCAGCACTCCCAGCATTCGTGAGGCAACATGGCTCCCTTGATTCTTTTTGGACTTGGATAAAGGGGCAACACCAAACGTACGCCGAGCGAAGAACGTTCCTTTCAGAGCAGTTCACCCCGCTCTTAGACTCGTTGGAATTCACTCCGCTGTCGCGTCCGACTCCCCCTCCTCAGTTCATTCAGCCGAACGGTATTAGCCCCTCAATTACAGATCCATTTGTTACTCCGGCGTCAGTTGTTGCTAGGAACAAGCGGAAAGTATTCATCGTTCACGGAAGAGATGATCTCGCGAGAGTTGAGGTCAGTCGGTTTATCGAAAGCCTCGGTCTTGAAGCGATCATACTGCACGAGCAAGCCAACGCAGGCATGACGATCATCGAAAAAATAGAGCGATATACCAACGATGCCGATTTTGCACTTGTTCTCTATACGCCATGCGATCAAGGCCGTGGATACCATGAAGGAAACGCTCGTCCAAAGGACCGCGCTCGACAGAATGTTGTCTTTGAGCATGGCTACCTCATGGCCAAACTTGGTAGAGAAAATGTCTGCGCCTTGGTAAAAGGCGATATTGAGACGCCGAATGACATTAGCGGAGTGGCCTACGTCCTTCATGACCAAAATGGCGGATGGAAGTTTAAAGTGGTTACGGAGCTTAGGACCCGCGGCTATTCAATTAGCATGTGATGATTCAGTAACGGTGAACTAGGCAGTTCCCACAGTTTTCCAGATCGCGGCTCAGCACCCCGTACCACCTGCTCCCCCTACCCAGAAGAATCCATTAAGCCGTCATATGTGCTTAACATGCCATGCGGACACATGCCGTTTCTCCTCCAAGACAGATGTTCACCCAGGAATGATGTGAATTCAGGATATGGAAAAAGGGGACTCAGATTTATTTTTCAGAAAATAAATTAGTCCCCTTTTCTGGCCCCCATTTTTCGTACTTTTCGGGACATCACTACTTTATTAGATTCAAACCCCGCTCACTGCCAAAACTTATTCGCATCAAAGTCCAACCTCGCCGCTTTGAGCTCGCTGACGAGCTTGGCTTTCCATCCATCAGCCGAATCCATTTCGGTATAGATGACGCCGTACAGATCCGAGGGAATCGCTACCTGCCCTTTGCGCAGCAGACAAACACGGCCTCTGCCGAGTTTCCCGGCAAAGTATCCGAGTTCAAAAATCACGTTTTGCCGCGCTCGAGCATCCGTCGTCTCAGCTTTTACTGCTCCCCCTAGATCGTCAGGGGTCAACAATACGACCGCAAAGCCAACATCATCCGCCGAGTTCTCGAATTTCTCGATAATGGTGCGGCCTTGGTCTGGTTGTTCCTTGAGAATAATGGCTTCTAATCCCAGTTTCTCGAGGAAGCGAGCAAGCCCTTGGAGTGCAGCGTCATCATGCCCATGGACCACAAATACGCGGTTTGACGGCATCACAGCGATCTGGGCAGCAGAGGACTGTAGTTTTGAGGAAGTCTCATAATCTGATAGATCCTCTCGCAAAACTCGCTGGGCTTCTTGGAGAAGACTGATAGAACGAGCGGTACGGGTAATTGCTTGGTTACGGTAGTGGTTTGGATCAGAAATCATTGAAGGTGCCGCTTGGATGCTGCTTGCGATACTGAAATCAGTAAATGAAGCGCTCTCGTCACCAAAACACCGTCGGAGAGTGTCAGTAATCCTGACCGATAGAGCAGTCAATTCTGGGTTGGCAATCCTTCCTATATTGGAAAAATTTATCGATTTAAGTTGAGCGATACATTCTTCGAGTCGTGAAATACCTTTTTCTATTTCTTGAGGGGATGGGAGCCTCTTTGAAGCAACGGTTTCGGTAGGAGTTATTGCTCGGGTCATGGGGCGAATCCTTTCTGTAAGGGATAAGGGGCATTATCAAAGATTAAGTGTTCAGACGGCGAAGTAAACTAAATTCCCTTGTTTTCGGAGAAACTGTAAATGACAGCTATTGGCCAAAATTAGCCACTCACATCCGAAACATCAACGGAGCCCCCCCATGAAAACCGCCCTGATCTCCGACACCCACAACCTCCTCCGCCCCGAAGCCCTCGCCGCGCTCCAGGGTTGTGACCAGATCATCCACGCCGGCGACATCGGCAACCCGGACATCCTCGCCCAACTGGCCAAAATCGCCCCCGTCCACGCCGTGCGCGGTAACAACGACCTCAACAGCCCATGGGCCGAAAACCTCCCCGACCTCCTGACCTTCACCCTCAACGGCTGGCCAACCCTCTTGGTTCACGACATCGCCGACGTCCCCGTCGATCTCGATCCGGGCATCAAGCTCATCATCACCGGTCACTCCCACAAACCCTGCATCGAATGGCGCGGTGAGCGTCTCTACGTGAACCCCGGTAGCGCAGGCCCTCGGCGTTTCAAGTTGCCGGTCACCCTGGCAATCCTCGAGATACAACCCGACCGCATCGAACCGCGCCTGATTTCCCTGCTGGATCCTCTCGCCTGAAACCGCTACCGTTCCCGCATCCAGAACAGGGAACCCTCGCACCATGTCCATCGCCGACAACCTCCTCGCCTTCACTTTCGCTGCCACGCTGCTGACCCTGACACCCGGTCTCGACACCGCGCTGGTGCTGCGCACCGCCACCGTCGAGGGCAAGCAGCAGGCGTTGCGTGCGGCGTTGGGGATCAACGCCGGTTGCCTGTTGTGGGGCGCGGCGGTGGCGTTTGGGTTGGGGGCGTTGATTGCGGTGTCGGAGCTGGCCTACAACCTGTTGAAGTATTGCGGCGCGGCGTATCTGGCGTGGCTGGGGTTGAACATGCTGTTGCGCCCTCGCCGTTCGCTGGCACCGGCCGAGGCCGACGGCAAGCCGGATGCGAACTGGTTTTTCAAGGGCATGCTGGGGAATGTGTTGAATCCGAAGATCGGGATTTTCTACGTGTCGTTCCTGCCGCAGTTCATTCCGCAAGGTCAGCCGCTGGTGCCGTGGACATTCGGGCTGGTGAGCATTCATGTGGTGCTCGGGCTGATCTGGTCGCTGGTGTTGATTGGCGCGACGCAGCCGCTGTCCGGTTTTCTGCGCCGGGAGAAGGTAATTCGTTGGATGGATCGCACCACCGGGATGATTTTCGTACTGTTTGCCGCGCGGTTGGCGTTCAGCAAGCGCTGAAGGCCTGAAGGATCACTATCAATCCATGAAAATCTGTTTCCCGACGTTCTGGTCAAAAGACTCCGGCATCGATTACAGCGCCCCGATTCTTGACCTGAACGACCTCGTGCCAGGTGTCGGTCAGCGCGCACTGGCCCGGTTTTATAACCACGAGACGATCACCGTTGGTGAAACCCTCCAGGTCATTTGGTGCCCGCCCATTTCCGATCTGAATGGCTGGGATGAGCAGCCATCTGAGATTACGCAGAGCTATCTCCTGACTGCCAGAGTCGTCGGCATTGCTCCCTCAGGTCGTGATCGATACGAACTCGAAATCCTGAACAGCGAGCAGTTTGTGAGTGTATTGCGAACGCTTGCGGAGGATTTGCAGGGGCAGCAAAGCTTCGTACACCTGGATCGTCTGGCCTGGGATGAAATTCATTGGGCTGGCAGCGCTACCGTTGAGGAGTTCACCTATCTGACCGCCCTCACACCGCATGAAGCGTTCATGGAGTTGATCGTCAAAGTCATCGGGAACGAGATCATCGGCCTGTTTTCGCTGCACATCGATCCGGGCGGTGTTTTCTGCAAACTGGGCGGCACGCGTCTGGCCGATTCGGAACTGGCAGCAGTCAAACGGACGCTCGCCACTGCCCGCCCACTGCAGGACACGCGGGCCCATTACCTTGCTTGATCCTCTCTGACACCACTCGCGCAAAAGACATCAAACAGAAGACTTGCCCAGCACATATGGATATCCGTATATTCGGACAACCATATGTACTGAAGGCATCGTCATGTTCAACCCCGCCTCCGTTTTCAAATGCCTCGCCGACGAAACCCGCGCCCGGGCCACGCTGTTGATCACCCGTGAGGGTGAGCTGTGTGTCTGCGAACTGGTCTGCGCGCTGGACGACAGTCAGCCGAAAATCTCCCGCCATCTCGCGCAACTGCGCACCTGCGGTCTGTTGCTGGATCGTCGTCAGGGCCAGTGGGTTTATTACCGGCTCAACCCTGATTTGCCGGCATGGATTCGCACGCTGCTTGAAACCACGCTCGCCGCCAACACCGCCTGGCTGGAAGAAAACAGCGCGCGGCTGGCGGTCATGGGCGATCGCCCGCTCAACACCTCCGCTTGCTGCTAAGCCTCAGGCTTTCGGGATTCCCATGTTTTTCGCTTTTGCCATTTTTCTGTTCACGATCGTGCTGGTCATCTGGCAGCCGAAGGGGCTGGGTGTCGGCTGGAGTGCGACGCTCGGCGCGGTGCTGGCGTTGCTGAGCGGGGTTGTGACCCTGGGCGATATTCCCACGGTGTGGGGCATTGTCTGGAACGCGACCGCGACGTTCATTGCCGTCATCATCATTAGCCTGTTGCTCGACGAAGCCGGTTTTTTCCAATGGGCCGCATTGCACGTCGCCCGCTGGGCAAAGGGTGATGGCCGGCGTCTGTTCGCCTTTACGGTGTTGTTGGGCGCGGCCGTTTCTGCGTTGTTTGCCAACGATGGTGCGGCGCTGATCCTGACGCCGATTGTGATTTCGATACTGCTCGCCCTGCGCTTCTCGGCGGCTTCCACTTTGGCGTTCGTCATGGCTGCCGGTTTCATCGCCGATACCGCGAGCCTGCCGCTGGTGGTGTCCAACCTGGTCAACATCGTTTCCGCCGATTATTTCGGCCTGGGTTTCAGCGAATACGCCTCGGTGATGGTGCCGGTCAACGCGGTTGCCGTGGCCTCCACACTGGCGGTGCTGTACTGGTTTTTCCGGCGTGACATACCCAAACATTACTCACTGGATGACTTGCAGGATCCGCGACTGGCCATCCGCGATCGGCTGACTTTCCGGGTCGGCTGGATCGTGTTGGGGCTGCTGCTGATCGGTCTGTTTGCCCTGGAACCGCTGGGCATTCCGATCAGTGCGATTGCCGCAGTCTGCGCGGCGCTGCTGTTCGCGGTGGCGGCGCGGGGTCATGTGATTTCGACCCGGCGTGTATTGCGCGAAGCCCCTTGGCAGATCGTGATTTTCTCGCTCGGCATGTACCTGGTGGTGTACGGGCTGAAGAACGCCGGGCTGACGGATTACCTGGCGGCGGCACTGAATTATCTGGCTGGCACCGGGCTCTGGGGCGCGGCGCTGGGTACGGGACTTCTAACCGCCCTGCTGTCGTCCGCGATGAACAACATGCCGACGGTGTTGGTGGGCGCGTTGTCGATCCAGGCCAGTGATGCCGTCGGCGTGATACGCGAAGCGATGATCTACGCCAACGTCATCGGCTCCGACCTGGGCCCGAAAATCACCCCCATCGGCAGTCTGGCGACGCTGCTCTGGCTGCACGTGCTGGAGCGCAAAGGGATCCGCATCACCTGGGGTTATTACTTCAAGACCGGCGTGGTGCTGACCCTGCCGATTCTGTTCATCACCTTGTCTGCCCTGGCCTTGCGCCTGAGCGTTTAACGCCTGTCTGGAAAGAGGAATCATCATGCGTGTTCTATTCATGTGCACCGCCAACAGCTGCCGCAGCATCCTGTCGGAGGCGATGTTCAACCATTTGGCGCCAGCCGGTTTCGAAGCAGTCAGTGCCGGCAGTTTCCCCAAGGGCCAGGTGCTGCCGCGCAGCCTGAGCACGTTGCAGGCGGCCGGCATTTCCATCGCCGGGTTGAGCAGCAAGGGTAACGAGGCCTTCGAGGACAACCCACCGGACATCGTCATCACCGTGTGCGACAAGGCCGCCGGTGAAGCCTGCCCCGTGTATTTCGGCCCCGCCCTAAAAGCCCATTGGGGGCTGGAAGATCCATCGGATGTGCACGGCGATGAACGCACCATCGACGCCGCTTTCCGCAGCACCCTCGCCCGAATCGAAACTCGCTGCCGGGCCTTCCTCGCCCTGCCATTCGCCGAACTTGACCGTGATGCCCTCAAGCGCGAGCTCGACCGCATCAGCACGCTGTAACCGGAGCCGACATGACTGACCTGCCCAACCTCGATCCTTCACTGGTTCAAACAACCACGCGTGACGAAGGCGCCCACAAGCCGCGCATCCTGTTGCTGTACGGCTCGACCCGCCCGCGCTCCTTCAGCCGTTTGCTGGTCGAAGAAGCCGCGCGGTTGCTGGAGCACTTCGGTGCAGAGACGCGAATCTTCAACCCTTCGGGCCTACCGCTGCCGGACGATGCGCCGGGCGATCACCCGAAAGTCCAGGAACTGCTCGAACTGATGCAATGGTCCGAAGGCCAGGTCTGGTGCTCACCGGAACGTCACGGCGCGATGTCGGCGGTGTTCAAGGCGCAGATTGACTGGGTGCCGCTGGCCCTCGGCGCGGTGCGTCCGACTCAGGGCAAAACCCTGGCGGTGATGCAGGTCTGTGGCGGTTCGCAGTCGTTCAACGTGGTCAATCAACTGCGCGTGCTGGGCCGCTGGATGCGCATGTTCACCATCCCCAATCAGTCGTCGGTGCCCAAGGCTTATCTGGAATTCGACGAAGGCAATCGCATGAAACCCTCGGCGCTGTATGACCGGGTGGTGGACGTGATGGATGAGTTGGTGAAATTCACGCTGTTGCTGCGTGATCGCCCGGATCTGGTGGATCGCTATTCCGAGCGCAAGGAATCGGCGGAGGAATTGATGCAGCGGGTCAATCAGCGGTCGATCTGATGACCAACCCTCACAATAAAAAAACCGGTGCGAACGTTCGCACCGGTTTTTTTTCGTCAGCTGGCTACGACTGGATGGCAGCACCGCCGCTTTCAGGTGACTTGTTTTCAACGGGCAACTGCCGGCGGCGCATCAGGCGATACGCCGCCGGAATGACAAACAGGGACAACAGCGGCGCCGTGACCATACCGCCCACCATGGGCGCGGCGATGCGGCTCATGACTTCGCTGCCGGTGCCGCTGCCGAGCAGAATCGGCAACAGGCCGGCGATGATCACGGCTACGGTCATCGCCTTGGGACGCACGCGTTGCACGGCGCCTTCGCGAATCGCCGCGACCAGCCCGCGTTCGGAGTGGTCACCGAGGTCTTCGCGCTCGGCCCAGGCGTTTTTCAGGTAGAGCAGCATGATCACGCCGAACTCGGCCGACACCCCGGCCAGCGCAATAAAGCCAACCCCGGTCGCGACCGACATGTTGTAGCCCAGCAGATACAGGAACCACGCACCGCCGCTCAATGCGAACGGCAACGTGGCCATGATCAGCAGCGCCTCATCGAAGCGGGCGAACGTCAGGTAGAGCAGCACGAAGATGATCAGCAACGTCGCCGGCACTACCAGTTTCAGCCGCGCGTTGGCCCGTTCCAGAAACTCGAACTGCCCCGAATAGTTCAGGCTCATGCCGGGCTGCAATTTAACCTGTTCACTGACGGCGCGACGCAGATCGGCCACCACCGAAGCGATATCCCGCCCCCGCACGTCGATGTACACCCAACCGGACGGCCGGGCGTTCTCGCTCTTGAGCATCGGCGGGCCGTCCGTGACCTTGATCTTCGCCAGCATGCCAAGGGTGATCTGGCTGCCGGAAGGCGTGTAGATCGGCAATTGCTCCAGCGCGCCGGGCGAATCACGCCACTCTCGCGGGTATCGGATGTTGATCGGAAACCGCGCCAGCCCTTCGATGGTTTCCCCGACGTTTTCCCCGCCAATGGCACCGGCGACGATGGATTGCACATCGCTGATGTTCAGCCCGTAGCGGCCAGCGGCGTTGCGGTCGATATCCACGTCGATGTAGCGGCCACCGGTCAGGCGCTCGGCCAGTGCCGAACTGACGCCGGGCACACCTTTGGCCACCCGTTCGACGGCCTGGGTCGCGGCGTCGATCTGGGCCAGATCATTGCCGGCGACCTTAACGCCGATCGGGCTTTTGATCCCGGTGGCGAGCATGTCGATGCGGTTGCGGATCGGTGGAATCCAGATGTTGGTCAAGCCCGGCACTCGCACTACGCGATCCAGCTCTTCCACGAGTTTTTCCGGGGTCATGCCCGGGCGCCATTGCTCATGAGGCTTGAACTGGATGGTGGTTTCGAACATCTCCAGCGGTGCCGGGTCGGTAGCGGTTTCCGCGCGGCCAGCCTTGCCGAACACGTGCTCGACCTCGGGCACGGTCCTGATCAGCCGATCGGTCTGCTGCAACAGCTGCGCGGCTTTTTGCGCCGACAAACCCGGCAAGGCCGAAGGCATGTACAGCAGATCACCCTCGTCCAGCGGCGGGAGGAATTCACCACCGAGCCGCGAAATCGGCCAGGCCGCGCTGACAAACACCAACAGCGCTACCAGCAAGGTGAATTTCGGCCGGCGCAACACCACGTCGAGCGCCGGCTGATAGATCCGGATCAACCAGCGGTTGAGCGGGTTGTGGCGTTCATCCGGAATCCGCCCGCGAATCCAGTACCCCATCAGCACCGGCACCAGCGTCACCGAAAGTCCCGCTGCCGCCGCCATGGCGTAAGTCTTGGTAAACGCCAGCGGGCCGAACAGCCGCCCTTCCTGGGCCTGCAAGGTGAACACCGGAATGAACGACAGCGTGATGATCAGCAAACAGAAAAACAGCGCCGGCCCCACCTCCGCTGCCGCGTCGGTCATCACCTGCCAATGGCGCTCGCCCTTGAGTGCCTGCCCCGGATTGGCCGCGTGCCACGCCTCGATCTTCTTGTGGGCGTTCTCGATCATCACCACCGCCGCATCCACCATCGCACCAATGGCTATGGCGATCCCACCCAGCGACATGATATTGGCGTTCAGCCCCTGATAACGCATCACGATAAAAGCGATCAACACGCCCACCGGAAGCGAGATGATCGCCACCAGCGAAGAGCGCAAATGCCAAAGGAAGATCCCGCACACCAGCGCGACGACGATGAACTCTTCGAGCAGTTTGTGGCTGAGGTTTTCCACGGCGCGATCGATCAACTTGCTGCGATCGTAAGTGGTGACGATCTCCACGCCGGGCGGCAGGCTGCTTTTCATGTCATCGAGCTTGGTCTTGACCGCCGCGATGGTCTCGCGGGCGTTCTTGCCGCTGCGCAGGATTACCACGCCGCCGACGGTTTCGCCCTGGCCGTCCAGCTCGGTGATGCCCCGGCGCATGTCCGGCCCGGTCTGAACCGTTGCGACATCACCGAGGGTCACCGGCACCCCGCCAGCACCAAGTTTGAGCGGGATCGCCCGAAAGTCATCAAGCGTCTTGAGGTAGCCGGAAGCGCGCACGATGAATTCGGTTTCGGCCATTTCCAGCACCGCGCCACCGGTTTCCTGATTGGCCTTGCCGATGGCTTCGCGCACCTGCGCCAGGGTGATACCCAAACTGGCCAGCCGCACCGGATCGGGCTGCACCTGATACTGCTTGACCATGCCGCCGACGGTGGCGACCTCGGCGACGTTGGGCAGGGTCTTGAGCTCGAACTTGAGGAACCAGTCCTGCAACGCCCGAAGCTGCGCCAGATCATGCCCGCCGCTGCGATCCACCAGCGCGTACTGATAGATCCAGCCCACCCCGGTGGCATCCGGACCCAGCGCCGGTTTGGCGCTGGCCGGCAGGCGACTCTGGATCTGGCTCAGGTACTCCAGCACCCGCGAGCGCGCCCAGTATTGATCGGTGCCGTCCTCGAACAGCACGTACACGAAGCTGTCACCGAAGAACGAATAACCGCGTACGGTTTTCGCCCCCGGCACCGAGAGCATGGTGGTGGTCAGCGGATAGGTCACCTGATTCTCGACAATCTGTGGCGCCTGTCCGGGGTACGGCGTGCGGATGATCACTTGCACATCGGACAGATCCGGCAACGCATCGATCGGCGTGCTCTGCACCGACCACACGCCCCAGCCCGTGACAAACAGCGTCGCCAGCAGCACCAGAAAACGATTGGCGACGGACCAGCGAATCAGCGCGGCGATCATGGCTGGCTCCCCGAAACGTTCCCGCTCGTTTCAAGCGGCTCGGCGACGATGCCCTTGAGACTGGCCTCGGAATCGAGCAGGAACTGGCCGGACGTCACGACGCTCTGCCCTTCTGCCAGGCCGTCGAGGATCACCGTTCTGCCGGCGCTTTCCTGACCGAGCCGCACCTCCACCGGGCGATAGTGCCCCGCGTCTTCGGCGAGCATGACCAGGGCGCGCTTGCCGGTGCGGATGACGGCTTCACTCGGCACCCACAGATTGTCTTGCCCGGTCGATCGGTTCAACCGCACTTGCGCCGTCATCCCCGGCCGCAAGCGGCCATCGACATTCGCCAGTTCGACCCGCACGCGCAGTGTGCGGCTGTCCGAGTTTGTATCCGGCAGAATCGCGCTGACCGTTCCGTTGAACACGCCACCGGGAAAGGCCGGCAGGCGCGCTTCGACGGCCTGGCCCACGGCAACCGAACCGGTCTCTGATTCCGGCACCACCACAGCGAGCCAGACACTGTTCAGCCCGTTGACCCGCGCCAGGGTGTCACCGCTCGCCACGGTCATGCCAGCCCGCACATCGAGTTCTTGCAACACGCCGCCCAAAGGGCTGGTGACCGTCAGTTCGGACTGCACCTTGCCGCTGCGCTCCACCTGAGCGATCAGACTCGACGGCATCCCGGTCAGCCGCAACCGCTGGCGCGCCGCCGCGATCAGGTCGGCATCGCCGCTGCGCCTGAGCGCCAGAAACTCGCTCTGGGCCGCCGTCCATTCCGGCACGAGGATGTCGGCCAACGCCGCGCCAGCCGTGAGCACGTCTCCCGGCGCACGGGCGTAGACACGCTCGACAAACCCGTTGGTGCGCGCCTGAATCACCGCGACATCGCGCTCGTTGAACGCCAGCACACCGCTCACATCGAGGCTCGAAGTGAAGGCGCCGCGACTGACCGGCGCCACACGCAGACCGAGGTTCTGACTCAATCCCGGATCAATGCTGACGGTCGCACTGCCCTCCGCGCCGCTGGCGTATCGCGGCACCAGTTGCATGTCCATGAAGGGAGACTTGCCCGGTTTGTCGAACTTCTGCTGCGGGTACATCGGGTCATACCAGTACAAGGCCTTGGGCTCAGTGCTCGGCGCGGAGGCTGAAGCCGTTACTCCGTTCATTCGCTCATAGGCCAATCCGTAACCGCCACCCACGCCCACCGCCAGCGCGAGGCCGGCCAGCCACACGCCGTTCCATTGTTTAAGGTTCACAGGCTGGTCTCCCCATAAGCGAAATGCAGACGCGCAGCGGTCAGCGCGCGTTGTTCTTCCATGTCGATCTGTTTGAGGCGGGCCTCGATGAGTTCGCGACGGGCGCTGACCACCGCGTTCAAATCGCCTTGGCCGGCGCGATAACTGGCCAGGCTCAGATCGACTTTCTCTCTGGCCAGCGGCACCAGGCTGTCCTCGGTGCGGCGCACGGCACGATCAAGGCGCTGGTAGTCGGCCAACTGGTTTTCAAGCTGCTCGGCGTGCTCGCGGGACAGGGCTTCGCGCTCGGCTTGCAACTGGCTGACCTCGGCCTGTCTGGCGGCGATTTTCGGGTTCTGCCGCGTCTCGGGAAACAGCGGCAGATCCCAGGAAAACTGCACGCTGACCATGTCGCCAAACTCCCTACCCCGATGCTGGTAATCCACTTCCCAGCTCCAGTCGGACTTTTTCTCGGACACCGCCTCTTGCACCCTGGCCTGGGCTTCGCGGGTGATGGGGGCGAAAGCGGCCAGTTCGGGGTGGTGTTGCAGTTGATGATTGAAGGTCGAGGCATCGACCGGCCACACGGGCAAACCGCCTTCGGGCTTGTCGTTGGCAGCTACGCCGATCCAGCGTTTGAGCGCGGCTCGGGCCTGGGTGCGCTCGAGGGTCAGGTTGTCCTGTTGCTCGGCGAGTCGGGCCGCTTCCTGCTTCGGCGTCACTGCGTCGGCAGGTTGCGCGCGGCCACCGGCGATCTGCGCCCGGACGGTCTCGCTCAGCAGACGGTTTTCCTTGAACAAGGCCTGGAGCAACGCTTCCTTGCGCTCGACCGAATAGCCGCTGATCCACGCCAGCGCCGTCGCCTGACGCACCTTCAAACGCTCGACGCGGCGCTCGGCCGCCGCGCGTTCAATGGCTGCGTCGGCAACCTCGATGCGCGCCTTGCGCTTGTCTGCGTTGGGCATCTCCTGCCGGTAACCGACCATCTGCATGGTCATGAAGTCCTGATCGACGCTCCAGCGATCCGGTCCGCCCACGGGGTAGTTCTGCAAACCGAGCACAAGCTTGGGATCGGGCAACTCGCCGGCCGGAATCGCCGCGCTGCTGGCGGCCTGGATTTTCTGATCTTGTGCGGTCAGCGACGGCGCATTGTTTTCGGCCAGCCGCAGCGCTTGATCGAGCGTCAGCGCGGTGGCGAAACCCGGCCACGCGAGCACGCTTGCCGCAAGGCCGGCCACCAGAGGCCAACCCGTGCAATTGCACTTGAATGTCATGTTTACGATTCCTGTGATCGTCCACTGCGCGCGGCGAAAAACACGCGCACAGCCAAATCACTCCGCCTGGGCGGAATGAGCTTCAAGGGGAGACAGGAATCAGGTGCGGGGCGGTCGCCAGACCCCGGACGGGGCCGCTACGGGCAGGGAATCACTGAAGAACGAATGCGTGACAGGGCTGAATACGGTAACGGGCGGCTTGAGGATCGCGACTTGCAGCAGGCCGCCGGTCTTGCACTCCTGGCCGGGTTTGCAGGGGGAACCATGGTCGACAGGACTTTTCATGTCCTGGCAGCAATCCATGTTCATGCCGTCCATCATCGCCATGCCCATGGCTTGCATCGGGCAGGGTTCTGTCGGTGCCTGCACGCCCGCCATCCCGCTGAGGGGAAGCGCCAGGCTGATCAGGAAAACGAGACAAAACCGCAGATAGCGTTTCATGGCCGGGAGTCTAGTCGTGAAAACGGGCGCCTACAATCGGCTGCCCGGCGATCTCACCGGACACGCATTAAGCCAGGATTAGCAGCAGAAAATGATGCAGCAGGCGCCCGATCACCTAACCTCAATGTTTGTGTGATCAACCGGAATCGGCCAGTCCCATGCGTAATGCATTGAAGTCATTGATGTTCATCGCCCTGCTGGTGCTCGGTTCGGGGTTCGTGGCGGTGTCGGCCGCCGACTCGCCCGGCACTCCCGATGTCAGCACCGGCGCCCCGCTCCCCGGCGTCACGCAAAGCGATCTGCAAGCCTTGCAACTGCGCCTCGACGGCCTCAAGCAGCAGATTTCGTCCGCCAACAATTACAACCAGCTCGAAGGCCCGCAGGACCGGGTGCAGACGTTCATTCTGGACATCGATCGGCTGTCGGCCTCGCTGTTGCCGCAGCAAGCGCAACTGACCGTGCAACTGGGCGTGCTCGGTGCCGCACCGGCCGAAGCGGTCGCTGCCGAACAAGCCGATATCGCGGCGCAACGGGCGACGCTGATCGAGCAGAAAACCAAAGTCGATACCGCACTCAAGAACCTCGCCACCCTCAAGCAAAGCGCCACGGATCTGATCACCCAGATCGCCGGCATCCGCCGCACCTTGCTCGAAAGCGAACTGACGCTCAGCACCCACAGCATTCTGAATCCCGGCTTCTGGACGCCCCTTTTCAATCCATCGGCGGATGACCGCCAGCGCCTGCGGTTTTTCGTCGAACAGGTGCAACAGACCGGCACCGAGGCCTGGCAACCCGGCCAGCGTTTTTACACCGCGCTGCTGGTGATATTGGCGTTCATCGTCTGGACGTTTGGACGGCGGCTCGCTGGCCGCTGGATGGCCTGGGTGTGTATTCATCGCATGCCGGAGGGTCGGCTGCGTCGCAGTTCACTGGCGTTTGCCTCGGCCCTGGCGACACTCGCGACCACCGCCATCGCCCTGGAGTTGTTGTATTACGCCTGCACCCGTCACGTGCCGTTGCCGCCGATGCTGGCGACGTTTTCCGATGAGTTCGAGAAAGTCGTTTACGCCTGCGTGCTGATCACCGGCCTGAGCCGCGCGTTGCTGTCCACCGAGCACCCGTCGTGGCGGCTGCCGGGGGTGGCCGACGAGGTCGCCGATACGCTGCAGCCGTTTGCCCGGATCCTGGCTGCGACGCTGTTGGTACTGGTCACGGCGGTGCAGGTCAGCAATGCCTCGGGCATGAGCAGCCAGATCGTGATCGCAGGCAGAGGCATCATTGCGCTGGTGGTGCTGGGTATCGTCACGACGTTGCTGATGCGTGTCGGCAGAGTGCGCAAGGTCTTGGTGGCGGCCGGGGATACGCAGGTGACGGGCAACACCTTCGCCGGCGTGATTTACACCGTCGCCACCCTGGCGATGGTGCTGTCGTTCGGCGCCCTGCTGACGGGGTATGTTTCGCTGGCGCGGTTCATCACCTACGAACTGGTGTGGGCGTTTATCGTGTTTTCCGGGTTTTACCTGCTGATGCAGTTGCTCAAGGACAGCTGCGAGTATTTCTTCTCACCCCGCCATTCAAGCGGCAAGGCGCTGAAACAGCTGCTCGGCGTGGGTGATCGGCGTCTCGAACAGGCTTCGACCCTGTTGGCCGGTTTCGGTCGCGCTGCACTGTTGCTGTTGGCGGTCATCACGCTGTTTGTCGGAGGGATCGGCACCACTCTGGGCCAGTTGGCCAACAACATCGGCACGATCCTCGGCGGAGCGGGCCTGCGCAAACTGAACATCGTCCCCGGCCATTTGCTCAATGCGATGCTCGCGCTGCTGATCGGCATCTACCTGATCCGCGCCCTGCGCCGTTGGCTCGACAACGAGTTCCTGCCCAAGACCGACATGGACCCGGGCATGTGCGCCTCGCTCAGCACGCTGTTTTCCAACATCGGTTATGCGGTGGTGATCCTGCTGACCCTGTCCTCGCTGGGTGTGCAATGGACCAACCTGGCGTGGATCGTCAGCGCCCTGTCGGTGGGCATCGGCTTCGGCTTGCAGGAGATCGTGAAGAACTTCGTCTCCGGGCTGATCCTGCTCACCGAACGCCCGGTCAAGGTCGGCGACCTGATCAGCATCAGCGGCGTCGAGGGCGACATCCGCCGGATCAACGTGCGCGCCACCGAAATCCAGCTCAGCGACCGCTCGATCGTGATCGTGCCCAACTCGCAACTGATCTCGCAGAACCTGCGCAACGTCACCCTCGGCGGCAGCGCCCAGGGCGTGGCGACGCTCGAGCTGATGTTCCCGCTGGATATCGACCCCGAACAAGTGCAGAACCTGCTGTTCGACACCTACAAGGAACACGAAACCATCCTCGAAAAACCGGCGCCGTTCGTGCGTTTCAGCAAGCTGACGCCGGACGGGATTACGTTGACGGTGACCGGGTATGTTGCGAGCCCGAGGATTGTCGGGACGACCAAGAGTGATTTGTTGTTCGAGATCCTCAAGCGGTTGGGGGCGGCGGGGATAGAACTGGCGAAGCCGGCGCAGCCGGGGAGCTGACGGAGAACGTGCCGTCGAATGCTGGACTAACATAAAGGCCATTACTCATGGCGGGGAGTCCTCATGCGCGTCGCCATTTTGCTTGTGCTGTTGTGCCTGGCAGGCTGTGCCAAAGACCTTAACGGCACTGAACCAACCAGCCGGGAGTGCAATCTGCCGGAACCGAAGATCACTTACCTGGGCGTCGGGGGCTGGCTGGTGCGGTGGAAGGGCCAGGCGCTGCTGTTTGCGCCCTCTTTCAGTAATCCAGCCTTTCCGCCTCTCTTCGTGTCGCCCAATCAAGAACGGATCGACAAGTACATGCCCCCCGCGGCCGACGTTACAGTGCTGTTGATCGGCCACGCTCACTACGATCATCTGCTCGATGTACCAAGAATCATGCAGCAATTTGCCCCGAAGGCCAGAGCCTATGGCTCCACCACGACGGGGCATATCCTGGCGGCTGCCGGCTTGAAATCCAGGTTCGTGGACATGGAACCGGAAATGGTTACGGTCAAACGCCACAATCGCGCAAAGCCTCTCATCTGGCCCGAGAACAAATGGAAACACGATGGTCCATTCCGGTTTCTGGCCATTGAAAGCGAACATGCACCGCACATTGCCGGCATCAACCTTTTGGAGGGTATTGATTACGAGCAGGATTTGACCGAATTACCGAAATATGTGCGCCGATGGCCAGGGGGCCAGACCCTCGCCTGGCTGGTGGACCTGCTGGATGAACAAGGCAGGCCGGTTTATCGCATTCACTATCAGGACTCGGCCAGCAATCCGCCCTACGGATTTCCGCCCATTCTGCAGGACGGCAAGAACATAGACGTGGCGATCATCTGCGCGGCATCGACGGATGAAGTGGAGTTGTATCCCGACGCCTTGCTGGATCTGATCAAGCCACGGCTACTGCTCTTTGGTCACTGGGAAGACTTTTTCGGCAATGACCCCGGACATCCCCAGTTGATTCGTCTTCAAAAAGAGAACGAACTGATCGAGCGCTTGAAGACTGACTACCCCGATATCAAACAAGTGATGCCCTATCCGCTTACCGACGTCCCGCTGCCGGCACCTGAACAGGCAACTGACAAAATTGACTGAGCGGGACAGATCATTGAACCGCCCTTGGGCACGTAGGCGAAAGCACTGCGCTCTGCTTGATCAAGACTCGACGCAAGTCGTTGTCTCGGGTGTGGCTTCCGCCGCCTGTTTCAAGCGATCCGCCTTGCTGATGTACTTCGGCTTGTTGCTTTTGGGCGCCAGTTTGGCGTTGGCCTTTCTGGATTTTTCCTTGAAGAGCTGTTGCAGTTTTTTCTGACGGTTCATGGTGATTTGGCCTGCTTGAAAGTTGTTGAATGATATCAGCTTCAATCCGTTACTGATCCCAGAGTGCCCCTTACGCGCAATCGAGCCTGTCACGCAGAAACTCGATGAAACGTTGCGTCTTGGCCGGGAGCAGTCGCGTCTCGGTCAGGGCGTAGACCGAAACCGGTGGTGCCTGCCATTGCGCCAGCACTCTGCGCAATGTTCCGCTCGCCACATCCTGGACGGCGATACCTTCCGGTAGCAGCGCGATCCCCAGATCCAGAGACGCCATACGCCGGAGCATGCCCACACTGTTGAGTTCAAATCGTCCACCGACCTCCACCTGCTGGCTCCCTGTCTCACTGGAGAGTGTCCAGCAGACAGAACCCGGGCCGCGCATCCTGAGACATTCATGATTGATGAGTTGGGCAGGTTGCTCCGGCTCCCCGAACCGTTCGAGATACCGGGGCGATGCGTAAAAACCACGCTTCATACTCGCCAACTTGCGGGCAATCAGGTTGGAGTTCGGCGGTTCTCCCATCCGAATGACGATGTCGACCGGGTCGCTGACCAAATCCACCTGCCGTGGTGTGAGGTCGAGATCGAAGCTGATACCCGGATATTCACGGGCAAACTCGGCAATCAACGGCGCCAGATAGATAGTGGCAAAGTCCACCGGCATCGAAACCCGCAGCAAACCACTGGGCCGGGCAAGCATTTCGCCCAATTGCTCATGGGCCAGCCTCGCCTCTTCCACGATACGTTTGCAGCGCTCGAAATAAAGTTGCCCGGCCTCCGTCAACTCGATCCGGCGTGTCGTGCGGTGCAACAGACGCAAGCCGATGGCCTTCTCCAGGCCACTGATGCGCCGGGAAAGCGTTGAGTTGGGCATGCCCAGCGACTCCGCCGCCCCACGAAAGCCGCGCATTTTCACAACTTCCACAAACAACGCCATGTCGTTCAGGTATTCCAAAAGATTGCTCCACCAGTGGATCAGTCATTTCAATTTTGACGGATTTATCCCGAATTTGAATTAACTGATGATAGCTCCATCACTGCTGAGGAGCACCGCGATGAACCCACTTTTTTCTGAAATCCAGGTAGGCCGCTACACCCTCTCCAACCGTATCGTCATGGCACCCATGACGCGTTCGCGCGCCGATGATGACGGTGTACCGACGGATCTGGTCGCGACTTACTACGGTCAGCGCGCCAGTGCCGGGCTGATCATTTCCGAAGGCGTGTTTCCCGTTGCACTCGGCAAGGGCTACACACGAACGCCGGGTATCGAAACCGCCGAACAGGTGGCGGCCTGGAAGCAGGTCACGGACGCAGTGCATGCCCGTGGCGGTCGCATCTTCATGCAACTGATGCACTGCGGACGGGTGTCCCACCCTTCATTGCTCGCCAACGGCGCTCAGCCGCAGGCGCCCTCTGCCATCAAGGCAGCGGGACAGACCTACACCGCCAACGGTTTGCAGGATTTCGTCATCCCACACGCCCTGACCATCGTCGAAATCGCCGCCGTCGTCGAAGGCTATCGCCAGGCTGCACGCCGCGCGATCGAGGCGGGTTTCGATGGTGTCGAGCTGCATGCGGCATCGGGTTATCTACCGGAGCAATTCCTGTCCACTGGCAGTAACCAGCGAGATGACGAATATGGCGGACCGGTTGAAAACCGCGTCCGCTTCGTGCTGGAAGTGCTCGCCGCCATGGTGGATGAGATTGGCGGTGACCGCGTCGGCATCAAGATTTCGCCCGAAATGAACTTCAACGACATCATCGATGCCAACCCGCAGGAAACCTACACGCACCTGGTCGAACAACTGCGCGCTTTCAATCTCGCTTACCTGCATGTCGCGCTGTTCGGCGCCACGTTCGACTACCACGCAGCGCTGCGACCTCTCTTTACCGGGCGCTACCTGATCGGCAGCGGTCTCGACAAAGACACCGCCGAATCCCTGATTTCCAGTGGCAAGGCCGACGCGGTGGTATTTGGAAGTGCGTTTCTCGCTAACCCTGACTTGCCCGAGCGTTTGCGCAGCGGTGCCGAACTGAACGCTGCGGACAAAAACACCTTTTACGCCCCGGGCCCTGAAGGCTACATCGACTACCCGACCCTGTCCGCAGAGGCTTGAGGAACGCAGCCATGCTCACCACCGCACGTTTGCAGCGCATGAACCACGGCAGCCGATTCAGGGCGTTCACCCTGCGAGGCGATCGACATGCGAAACCGATCGACCCGTTTTTGGGCGTCGATCACGCCTGGATCAGCGGACCGACGTTTCCGGCTCACCCTCATGCAGGGTTCTCGGCGGTGTCTTACCTGTTTATGGATTCGCAAACCGGTATCGATAACCAGGACTCACTGGGCAATCGCAACCTGATCCAGCCCGGAGGTCTGCACTGGACGGCGGCGGGCAATGGCGTCGTGCACGAAGAAGTTCCGGCCGAGCCCGGCAAGACCGTTCACATGCTGCAGATTTTCATCAATTTGCCGGAAGACAAACAGTCGCAAGCACCGTTTGCCTTCAGCGTTGAATCTCAGGAGGTGCCGGTCGTTCATTCGCCGGGCGTGAAGGTTCGAGTGCCTCTTGGCAGCTTCCGCAACGTTGTGTCTCCTCTGTCGCTGCCAACCGACGTGCGACTGCTGGACATATCCCTGGAGGCTGGGCGCGAACTGAGTGTCTCGATTCCCGAAGGTCATGTGGCGTTCGTCATGCCCATAGACGGCGAAGTGTCTGTCGACGGCCACCCCTTCGATCTGTCCGATCCGAAAGTACCGGTCAATCTCCCGCAAGGGGCGGATCGTAGAGTCACCTTGAGTGCGCCGACCGGCAACACCAAGGCCGTCGTTTTCTCAGGCACGCCCTTGAACCAGTCGGTGCATTGGCAGGGCCCAATGGCGCTCGCTTCTTCAGAAGCCCTGACCGCCGCCGTGGCCCGCTATCAACGGGGTGATTTTGGAAATCTGAATATTCGCTGACTCCACCACCGGGGGCATTCCCCCCATTTCAAATGCCAGGAGAACCACCATGACGTACGAAAACTTCAGTGCCGACAATGCTGCCCTTCTGCTGATCGATCACCAGGTCGGGACCATGGGCTGGGCCAAATCGATGGCTTTCGAAGAACTCAAACGCAACGCCCTGATGCTCGCCAAGGCCGCGCGCATTCTGAAAATGCCCGTCGTGTTGACCTCCAGCATGGAAGAGCACGCACAAGGCCCGCTCCTGAATGAGCTTGAGCAGATCCTTCCGGCTGAGTTTGCGAGCCGCATCAAACGCCTTGGCATCGTCAACGCCATGGACGACGAACACTTCGCCGCCGCGGTGAAGGCGACAGGCCGACGCAAACTGATCATCGCCGGCGTCACCAACGACGTCTGCACCGTTTACCCGGCACTCTCGCTGGTGCGTGATGGCTATGAAGTCCAGGTCGTCGCCGATGCCGGCGCTTCACCGACCAAGGCAGCCGATGACATCGCATTGCGCCGCATGGACAAGGCTGGTGTCACGCTGACCAGCACCAACCAGTTGATTGCCGAACTGGCCGGTAGCTGGGCGACGCCTCAGGGCGGTGAATTGGTGCAGGTGTTGATGGAGTCTTTTGGTAGCTGATAGCGCTGGAATCATTGCCCGGCGTGGGGCTGGCAGGCGCAGCACCGGGCAAACCCGACTTCGGACAGGATCCCCTCATTAACATCCCCGAGAGTTTTCACCCCAGCACATCAGTAATCCACCGCACCTGCTGCTTCAGATCCTGCACCTTTTGCTCGCATACCCCATGCCGCGCCCGTCCAAAATGAGCCAGCGTCTGCTGCTTATGCCGCAACCGATGCTGCCACTTGCTGACAAACGCAGGACTGCGCGACTGCAATTGCAGCGGCCCGAAGTACAGCTCCTCGGCGGTATACGTCACCGGCTCGCCCCGCTCAGCCACGATGATTTCGTAGTCGAAGTGATTCTCCCGCAGAATTTCCTCGCAAAGGATTCGGTAACCGTTGTCCATCAGCCATTGGCGCAGCGGCTGTTCGCCGCCGTTGGGTTGCAGGATTAAACGTTCGCGGCCGCTCAGGCGCGCCTTGCCGGCTTCGAGAATGTCGCGGATGGTTTCACCGCCCATGCCGCACACAGTAATCGCCGTGATCCCGTCTGCCGGTTCGACGGCCATCAAGCCATTGGCCAGGCGCACGGTGATTTGCTGCTCAAGATCGTTTTCGCGCACGGTACGTTGCGCCGAACGGAACGGCGTCTCGGCCATCTCGCCCGCCACCGCCGCCGCGATCGCGCCACGGCGCATCAGGGCCACTGGCAGGTAGCCGTGATCCGAGCCGATATCGGCCAGCCGAGCACCGGCGGGCACGTGCGCCGCCACCCGTTCCAGGCGCATGGACAATGTCTGTTCGTTCAACCGCAACCCCTTTCGCTTTGAACGCCCGGCACTGGTGGCCGGATCGGGGCGCGATTCTGGAGGGCAACGGCGGGGATTTCAAATGCGTGTGGTCGGATTCGTCACTCAGCCCCGAATCGACCCGTTCTACGCGTCAACCATGCGCCCCAGAACAGACTGCTGAAAAACCGGGTGGCGTCACCGAATCCGGCCTCATGCAACAGCTTTTGAACCGCCGCCTCGGAATGGGGAGGATCGGCGCCCTGAAGAATTTTTCCCAGTTTGGCTTTCACCTCATCGGCGCTGGCACCGTTCTGGCGCCAGCGATGTCCCCACGCTTCCAGTAGCAACGGCTGGCTGGCATACGCGTAGTGATTGCCGGCCACGATCAGCGGAGCACCCGGCTTCAAACGCGCCCGAATGGATTGCAGAAGCGCTCGCTTGGCCTCATCGCCTTCCAGATGATGCAGAACGCCGATCACCGTTGCGGCGTCGTATGACTCATCTGCGGGCAAGTCATCGACCGGCCCGAGATGCAGATCCGTACGCGCCAACAAGTCATGCGCCCGCAATTGCTCGGTCGCCGCCGCCAGCATCGGCTCGGACGGGTCAACCGCCATGAAGCGCCAGCCTGGCTCCAGATTTCCCATCGCGACGATTTCCTGGGCGGTCCCGCCTGCGCCAACCGCCAGAATCCGCGCCGAACCTGCGTTACCGAGACTGGCGGCCAGCATGCACGCGGCAAGGTCATGGCAAGCGTCATAGCCCGCCAGCGCAATGCGGCTTTGCTTGCCATATTCATTGGCGCGGGAAGTGTCGAATTTTTCAGTAGAGGAAGCGTTCAAGGGCGTTTCTCCGTGTCCTTGAATCACACTACGTCACGAGGATCGATAATAGAAATTCATTGATTTTATGCGGTGCATTCCTGGCAGGAATGCGGAAGGTGCCGATGCCTAGACCAACACCGTCAACCAAGCCGACAGCAACAACAAAAACGCCAGCCCGGCATTCATGCGCCTTAACGCCCTTGGCGACCCGAAGAACCGCGCACTACCCACGCCCAGCAGCGCCCACGCCGTCATGCACGGCAGACTGACCAGCAGAAACGCCAGCGACAACAACGCCATCCGTGCGGTGTCTTCGCTGCCACCGGCAAACACGCTCACCACCGCCACGGCCATCATCCAGACCTTGGGGTTGATCAATTGCAGGCCGGCGGCGCCGAATACGTTGAAGCCGTCATCATTCGACGTTGAGGACTCCAAACATGGCGGCGTGCTGCGAAAGATCTGCCACGCCAGCCAGCTCAGCCACAACACGCCGGCCCAGGCCATCGCCTGCTGCACACGGGGATAGCGCAGCAAGGTTTCCCCCACGCCGAGTCCGACCACCAACACCACCAGCGCCGCCGACACACACGCGCCGAAGATGATCGGCACGGTGGCCGTCAGGCCGCGCCGCGAGCTGTGGCTCATCACCAGAATATTGGTCGGCCCCGGGGTGATCGAGGCGACGAAGGAAAACAGCAGAAATGGCAACAACGATTCCATGACAGGACTCCCGAATCAGAACAGGAAGTCATGGTCGCGGTTGTGCGGGGTTCAGTCTGGAAGGTTTGAGCAGCGCTTGCGGTAATCCGCTGGCGTCAGGTGATAGGCACGGCGGAACCAGCGCCCGAGATGGCTCTGATCTGCGAAACCGAGGGCGCTGGCGACGGTGGCGGGTGTTTCGCCGCGCGCCAGTAATTGCCGGGCGCGGGCCAGGCGCAGCTGGATCAGATAGGCATGTGGCGCCAAGCCGAAAGCCGCCTTGAACGCACGGGTCAGACGAAAACGATCGACCCCGCAAGCCTGGGCCACATCGTCCAGCCCGATGTCCTCGAAGGCGTGCGCATGCAGATAATCCCGCGCCACTTGGGCTACTCGTGGCAGGCGCGGATCGAACGGTTGCCGTTTACGCCAGTCGAGGTGGGACGTCAGCGAACCGAGCAAGGTGTCGATCGCGGTCTGGCGCACGATGCGCAAGTCGCCTTGATGCAGGGCGTTGAAGGCCTGATTGATGGCGGTGGACAGGCGCGAATCCTGGCTCAGGGTATCGGTGAATCCGAGCTGGCTATTGTCGGGCGCATGCTCGAACAGCACGCGCAATTCGCGCTCCAGCCAGTGCGGGTCGAGGTAGAGCATGGAATAGGTGAAGCCCTCCTCCGTCGGCGCGTGCCCGTCGTGGATCTCACCCGGTTCCAGCATGAAGATCTTGCCCGGCGTACTCAGATGGCGCACACGCCGGCAATGAAATTGCTGCACGCCCTGCTCGGTGACGCCCACCAGAAAGCTGTCATGCCAGTGCGGATCGTAGGCATGGCCCTGGAAATGGGCACGAATCGACTCGATCCCGGTGTCGGCATCCTGAGACAGTTCGATCCAGTTGCGTTTGTCCACGCAAGGCTCCGAAGACAGTGTTGGTCGTTGAGGACGTCTACGTTACCGCGACTTTGCCGAGGCGTTTAGAACATTTGTGCAGGTGCACCAGGCAAGCCACCCAGCAAATTTAATGAACCCTGAGTGGCATGCCCCGCCTAAACCAATGACCATCAGGAGGTAGCCCATGCAACTTGAAACCACGTGGATCGTACTGGCCGTCGTTCTTTTGCTCATCGAATTGTGGGCGATCAACAGGGTGCGCAAGAGTGAGGGGAAAGCCAGCAACAAAGGCGTCTGGATCGTATTGATCGTGTTTGTGCCGCTGTTCGGGTTGATCGCCTGGGCGCTGGCCGGGCCCAAGCACGTCACTCAGGCCTGAAACCCAAGGCAAGCAAGAGCCCCGAACATTCGGGGCTTTTTGTTGGCCGCAGGTTTGTATCGCAGTGTGTACGAACGCCTCCCGGATACATCCCCGCGCATCAGCCCACGAAAACGGAAACAGCGCAGATACGTGGCCAGTCTTTAATGAACGCCAGATACGAAGGGTTCAGCCAGAACCCGGCCCTCGCCGATCATAAGGAGACTTGCCATGAAGCACGCACCACACGCCACCGTCACCACCGGGAAAAACCGTCGCCGCCTGCTGGGCCTGTCGCTGCTCGCCACCGCGCTGTTGCAGTTTGGCGCCTTCGCCCAGGCACAAACCGCAGCACCCGAGCCGGTCAAGACCGAAGCTGCCAGCGTCAAAGCCGACCTGCCCTTCGGCCCGCTGAAACACGTGAAGGCCGGCCTGCTGGACGTGGCCTACGCCGAAACCGGCCCGGCCAATGGTCCGGTGGTGATTCTGCTGCACGGCTGGCCGTATGACATTCACAGCTACGACGACGTCGCGCCGCTGCTGGCGGCCAAGGGTTATCGGGTGCTGATGCCGTATGCCCGGGGTTATGGCGACACGCATTTCCTGTCCGACAAGACCGTGCGCAACGGCCAGCCGGCGGCGCTGGCCAGTGACGTGATCGATTTCATGGATGCCCTGAAAATCAAGCAAGCCGTGCTCGGCGGCTACGACTGGGGCGCGCGTTCGGCGGGCATCGTTTCGGCGCTGTGGCCGGAGCGGGTCAAGGCGCTGGTTTCAGTCAGCGGTTACCTGATCGGCAATCAGGCCGCCGGCAAGAATCCGCTGCCGCCCAAGGCCGAGTTGCAGTGGTGGTATCAGTTCTACTTCGCCACCGACCGTGGTGAGGCCGGTTACACCAAGAACACCCATGATTTCGCCAAGCTGATCTGGCAACTGGCGTCACCGAAATGGGCCTTCGACGACGCCACCTTCGACCGCAGCGCCAAGGCGTTGCAGAACCCGGATCACGTGGCGATCACCGTGTTCAACTACCGCTGGCGTCTGGGCCTGGTGCAGGGTGAAAGCCAGTACGATGCGCTGGAGCAGAAACTCGCCACCGCGCCGTCGATCAGCGTGCCGACCATCACCATGGAAGGCGATGCCAACGGCGCGCCGCACCCGGCGCCCGAGGACTACGCCAAGCGCTTCACCGGCAAATACCAGTTCCGCCTGATCAACGGCGGCATCGGTCACAACCTGCCACAGGAAGACCCGAAAGCCTTCGCTCAAGCGATCATCGACGCCGATCACCTCTTGTCGTCGAGCAAGACTGATCAGAAGCTGTGATTCAACTGCAGCCCAGCGCCATTGACCGTGTTCTGGTAGGTGGCGCTATAACCCGGGCGCAGGCCACCCTGCGTCGTGTCCTGTGAAACCTTCACCGGGTCTTCATGGATGTAGCCGTATCCCAGATCCAGAGAGGTCTGATCGGTCATCTGCCAGTTCAGGCCCACCGTGAAAATCTTCCGGTCTCCCGTTGGCGCACGGGTGGACGTGTACTGATTGGGCATCGGCGTCGGCTCATAGGCGATGCCCGCGCGAACCTTCCATTGCTTGTTCAGGCGATAGGACATGCCTGTGGAGAACGACCAGGTGTCACGCCACTTCAGGGTTTCGAGGATCGTATCGAAAGGGCCATAGGCCTGTGGCACGCCGGAATTCAGCACCCTCAACTCCTGCACGCGGCTCCAGCGACTCCACAACGCCCCAGCGGAGATATCCAGGCGATCATTGATGCGCCAGGTCGCCGAGGCATCGACCGTTTCCGGTGAGGTGAAATCCAGGCTCGCGTCATATTTGCCGTTGAGCCCCGGCAGCCCCAGCCCCGGGATCGGTGCCAGCAATCCATTGGCACCGGAGACCTTGGTGTTTCCGCTCAGTTTGTAGTCGACTCTGGAGTGATAGGTGAGCCCCAGGGTCAGGTCGTCGAGCGGGTCGAACAGGATGCCCAGACTGAAGCCCATGGCCGTGTCGTCGCCGGTGACTTTGACAGTCCCGTCGCCCTGCCCGCCCACCGCGCTGTTGGCGATCTTGCTTTCGAGCAGCCCGTCGATACGGTTGATCGTCGGCCCAAACCCCACAGACAGTCGATCATTTACCCGGTAACTGACCGTCGGCTGCAAGGTGACGACCTTCACCTGAGTCTGCGAACTGCGGTAGCGTCCCTGGAAGTTGCTCTCATAGTCTGTGCTCCCGCCAAAAGGGGCGTAAACCCCGAAGCCCACGTGCCAGTCATCGTTGAGTTGCAGCGTGTAGAAGCCCGATGGCACGACGATCGGATCAGGCACCATATCGCCGTGCGAAGTGCCCGACACCGTGGTATTGACCTTGCTGATGCGCGAACTGACATCGATGAAACTGAGACCGCCACTGACGTGTTCACCCGCCAGGCGGGACATACCGGCGGGGTTGCCGTAAACGATCGAGGCGTCCTGCACATCAGAAGCCCGACCGGAATAAGCCTTGCCTGCGGAGCTTATGCTCTGTTCGTTGATTTGCAGGCCGTTGGCCAGGAGTTGAGTGGAGGTGAGGCAAAGCCCCAGCACGCAAAGCTGATTTCTTATTGTCATGATCTGGCTCTTGTTATTTTTTTGGCGGGCGCGAACACCCGAGGCACGCGGGTGGATCTTTGGATTCAATGATGTGAAACGTCGCCGCCCATCCTTGGCGACGGGTTGATTCAGCGTTTGCGCATCCGCTCTGCCAGCGCACCGATCGGTCGGGTCATGCTGCGTCGCAAGCGTTGAGAGAAGGATTCGCCCTCATAGATCGGCGCCGGAGTGACCACTTCATTCGGCTGGCGGTACTGAGGAAAAAGACTGAGTGCATGGGCCCGGTTGATGCCGTGCATGATCGCCGGCGACCACATCTCCAGGCTTTCCAGCGTCCGGCACTGCAGCGCCGTGGCGGGAGCCGGGGCGAAGGGATAGTCACTGCCGAAAAGAATGTGTGACGGTTCCACCAGTTCCTTGAGCGCCGCCATGGAATAAGGTGATGGTGACAACGCCGTGTCGAAGTAAAAGCGACGGATGTAGGTCATGACGCCTTGCGGCGCGTGCTGCTGAAATTCCGGCAACATGTTGGCCAGCGAGACACGCCAGGCCACAAACGGCAGGAAGCCACCGGAGTGGGACAGAATCCAGCGAATGCCGGGATAGCGCTCCATGGTCCCGCCAAGGATCAGATTGACCGCCGCGCGCGTGGTGTCGCAGAGAAACTCAATGAGAAATCCCGGGGTCTGCAGACCGATGCTTTCGCTGGTCTGGTGCATGTTGGGATGGATGAATACCACGGTTTTTCGGCGGTCGAGTTCGGCCATCAGTTCGTCGAAGCGTGGATCCCCCAGGAATACCCCGTCGGTGCTGCCCAGCAAAACAATGCCCTCAGCCTTGAGCACGTCCAGCGCATGAACGGCTTCACGGCAGGCGGCCTCGGTGAACGGCATCGGCAGCACCGCGAAGTTGCCGAAGCGGCTCGGGTAGCGCGTACGCATCTGCGCGGCGAATTCGTTGCAACGGCGCGCCAGCTCGCTGGCTTGTTGGACCCCGTCCCCGAAGTGGACGCCGGGCGCAGACAGCGAGGTGATTGCCCGTTCGATGCCGTTCGCATCCATCACCTCAATGGATTTTTCCGGCGTCCAGGCTGGCAGCGGCGCCCCCGCGACAGCGTGCAGTCCTCTGGCATTCATCGCGTCGACGAATGCGGGTGGAATGATGTGATGGTGGACATCGATACGGCCTTGCTTGATTGACATGCTGACTCTCTTGTTTGGGCTTCGACCGAGCGCCTGCGGCCACTGGGTAAAGAACTGTGCTCGATGGCGTACAACTTTCGAGATCAATATTGAACATTTGTGTTCAATTATGTCAATGATCGGCAAACGCTGATTTGCTTTATTTTGAACGCGCTTGTTCAATGTCCGGAATCTCTCCGTTGGAGCTCATTGCTTTGAAACTCAGTCCCGTGCAGAAGCGTATCCATGAGGCTGCGATCCGGCTGTTTGTCGAAAAACGTGTCGAAGAGGTCAATGTCAGCGAACTGGCACAGATCGCCGGGGTAGCGCGCGGTACGATCTACAACAACCTCAACTCGGTGGAGACGCTGTTCGAAGATGTCGCCAGCCAGCTCAGTGCCGAAATGAATGACAGGGCCGCGCGCAGTACAGATCCCCATGCGTCCCCTGCCGTCCGCCTGGCCACCGGTATCCGCCTGTATATCCGCCGCGCCCATGAAGAGCCGCACTGGGGGGCGTTTATCGTGCGCTACGGGGCCAGCAATGAGACGCTGCAACAGATGTGGAGCGGTCCGCCCATGCACGATGTGCTCAGCGGCCTGAGCAGTGAGCAATACAGCTTTCGACAGGAGCAACTGCCTTCGGTGATGGCGATGATCGGTGGCGGCGTGCTGGGGGCCACGATGCTGGTACTTCAGGGTCACAAGACCTGGCGCGACGCGGGTTCCGATATGGCCGAATTCGTTCTCAGGGCGCTCGGCGTGCCAGCCGATGACGCGCGCAGCATCGCTACTCAGGATCTGCCCCTTCTCGCAGCCTGAAGTCCTACGCTGATTTTTCTTGAGCCAGATCCCTTGGGAGTCTGGCTTTTTTATTGTCCATAAAAAAGATATTTGAACACTGTTGTTCAATTCTAATCTTGAGTGTTAGAGTCTGCCGAAAGCACGTACCCACCGCCTGGGTCGAAGTGCCTTACGCCAGGAACTGACAATGAACAATAAAGAACCTCTTCCTGCCCTGACCTCACGAACGGTGCAAGTGGGTCGTCGGCAGATTTTCATCAGCGAAACGGGCGTCGGCCATCCTCTGCTGATGCTTCACGGTGGCGGAGCGGGAGCCTCGGGGCTTTCCAACTACTCGCGCAATATCGAATCGCTTGCCCGGCAGTTCCGCGTCATCGTGGTCGACATGCCCGGTTACGGCCGATCCACCAAAGGTGTGGATCGCAAGGACCCCTTCGGCGATCTCGCGGGGGCGATGCTCGGCCTGCTCGACACCCTGAACATCAGCAGCGCCCACGTGGTGGGCAATTCTTTGGGGGGGGCCTGTGCCTTGCGCATGGCGCTGGATGCACCCGGCCGGGTATCGGCTCTGGTGCTGATGGGCCCCGGTGGCGTCAATACCACTCGCAGCCTGCCGACACCGGGTCTCAAGCTGCTGCTCGACTACTACAACGGTGAAGGCCCGACGCTGGCCAAGATCACGCGTTTTATCCGCGACTACCTGGTGTATGACGGCAGCCAGGTCAGTGACGAGATGATCCGCGAGCGTTTCGAGGCGAGTATCGACCCGCAGGTGATTGCGGCCCCTCCCCTGCGCCGGCCAACGGGCATTCCCCGTTTCTCGCGCTGGGATTTCACCCGCGATTCGCGTCTCCAGCACTGCCAGGTTCCGACCCTGGTGCTCTGGGGCGCGGACGACAAGGTCAACCGTCCCAGCGGTGGCGAGGCGCTGCGCAGTCGCATGCCGGATTGCAACCTCTACCTGTTCAGCCGGACCGGTCATTGGGTGCAGTGGGAACGTGCGGACGAATTCAATTCCGTGACCCTGGCGTTCCTCGCCAGTCGCACAGCGCGCTGAGTTGTCGCCATGAACAATCAAGCAATGATCAGTCGAACAACGCCGGACATCTTCGGCGCCAGCAGCATGGGCTATGCGTTGATCGAGTCCAGCCATCTGGCGCGTTGGCGTGAGCTGCTCCAGCACGGCATCGGCCTGCACCTGGCCAGCTCGGACGAACAAACCCTGGCTTTCCGTATGGATCAGCACCAGCGGCGGATCATTATCCAGCGCGGTCCGCAGGAAGATTTTCTTGCCGTCGGCTGGCAGTTACGCGACCAGGCCACGCTCGACGAAGTCCTCAAGCGCCTGCAACGCCTCGGTATCCAAGCGCAGCCCAGCCAACCGGAGGAAGCCGAAAAACGCGGCGTGAAAAGGTTCTGGCGGGTGCTCGGTCCCAAACGCATGGCCGTCGAGCTGTTCTGGGAGCCGCTGCTGACCGACAAGCCACTGAACATGCTCAGTGCAGGTTTCATCACCGGTTCCGCCGGGATGGGCCACTTGGCGATCACCTCGCGCAAACCACAGCAGATGCAACGTTTCTGGCAGGAAATATTTGATGCAAGAGCCAGCGACCACATCGTCGAGCGGATTGCCGGAGTGACCCTGGACATTGATTTCTTCCGGGTCAACGAACGTCACCACTCGATTGCCATCGCCCGCTTGCGTGGCCTGCCGATGGATCCGATTCGTACCCGTGTACAGCACATGAACATGCTGACCACCTCGGTCAGCGAACTGACCAACGCCTATTTGCGCTGCCGCACGCTCGGTTTCGAAATGGCCCACGAAATCGGTGAGCATCCCAACGACCGTGAGCAATCGTTCTACGTGATGAGCCCCAGCGGTTTCGAGCTGGAACTGGGTTGCAATGCCAGGGTGGTCGATGAGGCGCATTGGCGCACAACCTCCTATCAAGGCATCAGCCTGTGGGGGCATCGCCCGCAGAAAAGCGGTGCCTGGCACACGCTGACCACCAACCTGGCCAACTTCGCCCGCGGCACACGTTCGTTGCTCAAGCCCGAATATTCACCGCTGTAAGAGAGATATCGTCATGAATAACAAAAACGAGTCTGTAACGAGCGTCGATGTGATTATTTCCGGGCTTGGCCCGACGGGCGCCACGCTCGCGCATCTGCTGGGCAAGCGTGGTCTGTCGGTGCTTGTGCTGGAACGCGAGCCACTGTTTTATGGCAACGCCCGGGCGGTCTATACGGACGACGAATGCATGCGCGTCATGCAGGCTGCCGGCGTTGCCGCCGAGCTTTCAGCCAACATGCAAGTCGATACGCCCGCTCAGTGGGTGCTGGCCAATGGCAAGATCCTCGGCCAGTACTGGCGCCTCGATCGCCCCTATGGCTGGCCGATCATCAACTTCCTTTACCAGCCCTGGCTGGAAACCACGCTGAGCGATCTGCTCGAGCGCTATCCCAATGTGCGGGTTGCCCGTGGTCGTGAGCTCACGCAGTTCACACAGGATGAGCATGGGGTGACCGTGACCCATCAGGCCACCAGCACCTTCCGCTTCAGTGATGCGACGGATGCCCGCCAGGCCTGCGAAGTCGATCCGGACCCGCAAACCATTCGCGGGCGCTATCTGGTGGGGGCTGACGGCGGCCGCAGTACGGTCCGTGAGGCCTTGGGCATTGGCATGAGCGGCAAGAACTTTCCCGAACCCTGGCTGGTGGTCGACCTGGAGATGAAGGAAGGCGAGGATGCCTTGCGTCATCTGCCCTATTTCAGTTTCATCTGCGACCCGGATTGCCCGACGGTCTGCTGTCCTCAGCCCGGTCGTTTCCATCGCTTCGAATTCATGCTGATGCCTGGCCAGACTCGCGAACAGATGGAAGATCCGACCGTGGTGCGCAACCTGATCAGCCGTTACGTCGACCCGGACAAGTTCGAGGTCAAACGCAAGCTGGTCTACACCTTCAACGCCCTGGTGGCGAAGGATTGGCGCAAGGGTCGGGTATTGATTGCCGGCGATGCTGCCCACATGACGCCGCAGTTCATGGGCCAGGGCATGAGCTCCGGCGTGCGTGACGCCTACAATCTGGCCTGGAAAATCGACGCCGTGATCAAGGGCCAAGCCGGTGAGCCGCTGCTTGATACCTATGGCAGCGAACGCTTCCACCATGCCAAGGCGATGATTGATATTTCGGTGCAGATGAAAGACTTCGTCTCGATGTCCAGCCCCGTTTCCAGCCTGATGCGCAACCTGCTGGTCAAGACCGTCCTGGCGACACCATTTCTTGGCCGCTATGTTCGTGAAGGCCGTTTCAAACCGGCCCCGACCTATGCCCCTGACAGTTATCTGGGCATGCCTCGCCGCCATCGGCGCTCCCCGGAAGGCCGGATGATTCCGCAACCCGAAGTCCGCACCTTCAAGGGCCAGCGCGTATTGCTTGACGACCTGTTGGGCGACGGTTTTGCCTTGATAGGACTTGAGGTCGATCCACGCGCCCACCTGAGTCAGGCGTCCCGGAAACTGCTGGATATCCAGCACACGCGTTTCGCCACCCTCTTTCCGTTCGGTACCCGTCCACAGGGCGCCGATACCGGTCGTTCCAATACCAGTGAACTGCTCGAACTGGAGGATGTGCAGGGTGAGATGGTCGCCTGGTTCAAGCGCTCGGGGTTCTCCAGCGGAGCCGTAGCTGTGGTGCGCCCGGACAAATTCACCTTCGCCATGGTCGAGGCCGCGGATCTGGATCGGGCCATCAACGAACTCAAGTTCCAGCTGCAATGGAGCCCTGGTTCTGACGTCGTTGCGGACGAACCCCGGCTGCTGAGGAAAATCGCATGAGCCAGTTCCCTTTGCAGCCTCTGCAAGACGCCGCCGCGGCCCTGGCCAGAGCACGGGAGCAACGCCAACCCTGTGCACGGATCTCGTCCACTTTCGGTATCGATTCGTTGACCGGCGCCTATGCCGTACAGGAGATCAACACCCAACGGGCCCTGGCCCAGGGGCGACTCCTGGTCGGCCGTAAAATCGGACTGACCTCGGCTACCGTGCAACAGCAACTGGGCGTCGATCAACCGGATTTCGGCATGCTGTTCGCCGATATGGAAATCGCCGATGGCGGTGAAATCCAGATCAGTCAGTTGATCCAGCCCAAGGCCGAAGGCGAGATTGCGTTCGTTCTGGGCCGCGATCTTCCATATGAAGATACGACCCTCGCGGAACTGCTGCGGGCGGTGGAGTACGTGGTCCCCGCGCTGGAAATCGTCGACTCGGCCATCGAGAACTGGAACATATCGCTGGTGGACACGGTGGCGGACAACGCTTCATCAGGGCTGTATGTGCTGGGTAAACAGCCGACTCCACTCGCCTCGCTGGACCTTCGGCTGGAAGGCATGCTGCTGGAAAAGAATGCCGCCACGGCCTCGATCGGTGTCGGTGCCGCGTGTCTCGGCAATCCGGTGGACGCCTGCCTGTGGCTGGCTCGCACCATGGCCCGGATGGGCCGGCCCTTGCAGGCCGGCGACGTGCTGCTCTCCGGCGCCCTGGGGCCGATGACGCCGGTCGTGGCCGGGGACAGTCTGCACTTGCACCTGACCCGACTTGGCCAGATCCGTTGCCGCTTCATCTGACCTGCCCGTCCTTCTGCGCCAGGCTGCCGTGGCCTGGCCCTTCTGAGAGATTGCTCCCATGAGTCAAACCAAACTCAAGGTCGCCATCATTGGTTCCGGCAACATCGGCACCGACCTGATGATCAAGATTCTGCGCAACGCCAGACACCTGGAAATGGCGGTGATGGTCGGGATCGACCCTGCATCCGACGGTCTCGCCCGTGCCGAACGCATGGGCGTCGCGACCACCCACGAGGGCGTTGAAGGCCTGACCCGCCTGAACGCGTTCAAGGACATCGACTTCGTCTTCGATGCCACCTCGGCGGGTGCCCATCTGGAGAACGAAAAGCTCCTGCGCGCGATCAAGCCGGGTATCCGCCTGATCGACCTCACTCCGGCGGCTATCGGCCCTTACTGCATTCCAGTGGTCAACCTGGAGCAAAATCTGGATCGACTCAACGTCAACATGGTCACCTGTGGTGGTCAGGCGACCATTCCAGTGGTCGCCGCCGTATCGCGTGTTGCCCGGGTTCACTACGCCGAAATCGTCGCCTCGATCGCCAGCAAATCCGCCGGCCCCGGCACCCGCGCCAACATCGACGAGTTTACGGAAACTACTTCCAGAGCCATCGAAATGGTGGGTGGGGCGTCCAAAGGCAAGGCGATCATCATCATGAACCCCGCCGAACCGCCGCTGATGATGCGTGACACGGTGTTCGTGCTGTCCGAAACCGCCGATCAGGCGCAGATCGAGGCTTCCGTCGAGGAGATGGTGGCGGCAGTCCAGGCCTATGTGCCGGGCTATCGCCTGAAACAGAAGGTTCAGTTCGACGTCATTGCCGAATCGGCCCCCCTGAACATTCCGGGGCTGGGACGCTTCAGCGGCCTCAAAACCTCGGTATTCCTCGAGGTCGAAGGCGCCGCCCATTACCTGCCAGCCTACGCCGGCAATCTCGATATCATGACCTCCGCTGCCTTGGCCACCGCCGAGCGCATGGCGCAGTCGATGCTCAACGCCTGAGGGGCCCGACATGACATTCAATCCCGGCAAGAAAATCTACATCTCCGACGTGACCCTGCGCGACGGCAGCCATGCCATCCGACATCAGTACTCACTGCAGAATGTGCAAGACATTGCGCGCGCACTGGACAAGGCCAGAGTCGATTCGATCGAAATCGCTCACGGCGACGGCCTGCAGGGTTCGAGCTTCAACTATGGCTTTGCCGCCCATACCGATCTGGAATGGATCGAAGCGGCGGCCGATGTCCTCAAGCACGCCAAAATCACCACCCTGCTGCTGCCGGGGATCGGCACGGTGCACGACCTCAAGGCCGCCTATGACGCCGGCGCACGGGTGGTGCGCATCGCCACGCACTGTACCGAGGCCGACGTTTCGAAACAGCACATCGAATACGCTCGCGAACTGGGCATGGACACCGTCGGTTTCCTGATGATGAGCCACATGATCGCCCCTGAGCATCTGGCGGCTCAGGCCAGGCTGATGGAAAGCTATGGCGCGACCTGCGTGTACATGGCCGACTCCGGTGGCGCGATGAACATGCAGGACGTTCGCGATCGCTTCCGGGCTTTCAAAGCCGTTCTGAAACCGGAAACCGAAACCGGCATGCACGCCCACCACAACCTGTCGCTGGGCGTCGCCAACTCGATAACCGCTGTCGAGGAAGGCTGCGACCGGATCGATGCAAGTCTGGCCGGAATGGGGGCTGGCGCCGGCAACGCGCCGCTGGAGGTTTTTATTGCCGCCGCCGAACGTCTCGGCTGGAACCACGGCACCGACCTCTACACGCTGCTCGACGCCGCCGACGACATCGTCCGCCCGCTGCAGGACCGGCCAGTGCGGGTCGACCGTGAAACGTTGGCACTGGGTTATGCCGGCGTCTATTCAAGCTTCTTGCGGCATGCCGAAATTGCCGCCGCCAGATATGGCCTCAAGACCCTCGACATTCTTGTCGAGCTGGGCAAGCGGCGCATGGTCGGCGGGCAGGAAGACATGATCGTCGACGTCGCGCTGGATCTGCTCAAGCGTTGAACCGTGCAACATGGCCGGCTTACCGCCCACGCAGCGGTGGGCCGGTCTCTGAGCTGTATCGGGTGGAGCTCCGGCAGCGTGTGCGCTACGACTTCGGGCGCCGACGACAGGCGCCTTGTTCTTATCATTTGACGAGCCGTTTTTCCTTGGACGGGCGATAACCGAAGTAAGCGCTGTAGCATTTGCTGAAATGACTCGGCGACACAAACCCGCACGCCACCAGCACGTCCACCTGAGAGAGCTCGGTGTGTTGCAGCAGACGCCGGGCCTCGGTGATGCGCAGTTCCATGTAATAACGCTGCGGCGTGGTGCCCAGTTGTTCCTTGAACAGTCGCTCCAGTTGACGCCGGGATCGGCCGGCATACACCGCCAGTTGTTCCAGCTCCAGCGGCTCCTCCAGATTGGCGTCCATCAGCTTCACCACTTCACGCAACGGCGCGCTGACGCAGATGTTCTCGGTCGGTTTGATCCGCCGGTAACGCGATTCCTCGAACGCCAGAATGTCTTCGATGCCTTCGACCAGCGCTTTGTCGTGCAGGCCCTTGATCCAGTCCAGCGCCATGTGGAACGCGCCGGACGGACTGGACGCGGTCAAGCGGTCGCGGTCGATCACGTAGGGTTCGCTGCTGACCTGGGTCGCCTTGGAAATCTCCGCCAGCGCCGGTCGATGCTCCGGGTGAATCGCACAGCGATAGCCTTCCAGCACCCCTGCCCGGCCCAGGAACCACGCGCCGTTCCACAACCCGGCCAGGATCACGCCGGCCTCGGCGGCCATTTTCAGCAGGGTGATGAACTCGTCGCTCGCCTTCAATTCCGTGCGGTAACCGCCGCAGATCACCAGCAGGTCGAGCTCCTGCAACACGCTGGTTTCCAGACGCGAGTCCGGGCGGATTACCAGCCCCAGGTCGCTGATCACTTCTCCGTCGCTCAAGCCGAAAGTGCGCGTGGAAAACAGACCGGGGCGCAGCAGATTGGCGGTGACAAGGGTGTCCAGCGCCTGGGTGAAGGCCGGCAGGGAAAAATGCTCCAGCAGCACAAACCCGGTGCGGGTCATGCGTCCCGGCCCGCTGGCGGGCTCGTTCAGGTAGCGAAGGTTCTTGCCCTTCATGCCACCGCTGAATTGGCGTCGTTCGATCAAGGTGTGGTCCATCGGTTTCATTGTTGTAGCGCCATGCTAACCGCCGGGGCGGCAAAATACTCGGGAATGAACGCAATTCGCCCCAACCGGTACGCGCGTACCGATCGGGGCGAAAGTGACCTGCGAAAAAACGCGATGAATCAGGACGCGTCGATCCAGATGGTTTTCAGCTCGGTGTACTGGTCATGGGCCCAGATCGACTTGTCACGCCCACCAAAACCCGACTCCTTGTACCCGCCGAAAGGCGTCGACGCATCGCCCTCGCCGAAGCAGTTCACGGTGACGATGCCGGCACGAATCCCCCGCGAGAGTTTCAGCGCATGGCGCAGGCTGCCGGTGTACGCCGAGGCGGCCAGGCCATAAGCCGTGTCGTTGGCCAGGCTGATCGCTTCGTCGACTGAGGTGAACGTAGTCACGCTCAGCACCGGGCCGAAGATTTCTTCCTGGAACAGACGACTGTCACGGCTGACGCCATCGACGATGGTCGGCTCGACGAAGATGTTGTCGGCCGTGTTGCCCCCCACCAGCACCGAAAGGTTTTCGTCCCGGGCATGGTCGAGGTACGAACGGACCTTCTCGAAATGCGCCTTGCTGATCATCGAGCCCAGACGGTTTTCCGGGTCCAGCGGATCGCCCATTTTCCAGTCGGCCAGATGCACCTGCACGCGCTGGAGCAGTTGCTCCTTGATGTCCGAATGCACGATCAACCGCGACGAGGCCGAGCAGTTTTCGCCCATGTTCCAGAACGCGCCGTTGACCACGTGCTGGGCGACCAGATCGACGTCTTCGACATCGTTCATCACCACCGCCGGGTTCTTGCCACCGCACTCCAGCACGATGCGTTTCAGGTTGGTTTCGCTGGAGTACTTGAGGAACAACCGCCCGGTATCGGTCGAGCCGGTGAAGCTGACCATGGCGACGTCCGGGTGACGGCCCAGCGGTTCGCCCGCCTCCTTGCCGCCGCCGGGCACCACGTTGAACACACCGGAGGGAATCCCCGCCTGATGCGCCAGCTCGGCTACGCGCAGGGTGCTCAGGGTGGTTTCCTTGGCCGGTTTGACCACGATCGAGCAGCCGGCGGCCAGCGACGGGCCGATCTTCCACGCGAGCATCAGCAGCGGGAAATTCCACGGCAACACCAGACCGACCACGCCAATCGGTTCGCGCACGACCATGGTCACCGCGCCGTTACCGGTCGGTGCGGTCGAGTCGTAGATCTTGTCGATCAGTTCGGCGTGCCAGCGCAGGGTATGAATCGTCTCGGGCACGTCGATGTTCTGGCATTCGCGGATCGGTTTACCGCTGTCGAGGCTTTCCAGCACCGCCAGTTCATGGGAGTGGTCTTCCAGCAATTGGGCGAACCGCAGCAACACCGATTTGCGTGCTGACGGTGCCAGCCCCTGCCAGCGTCCGTCCTCGAACGCAGCCTTGGCGGCGGCGACAGCGACGTCCACGTCCTGGGCACCGCACGCAGTAATCTCGGTCAACACCGCTTCAGTGGCCGGGTTGGTCGTGGTGAAAGTCTTGCCGGACAGCGCGCTGCGGAACTCGCCGTTGATGAACGCCTGATTGCGAAACTCGAGCTTCGCCGCCAGTTCGCGGTATTGCGCTTGACTCAGAAGATCGGCCATTTCAAACCTCCGCGACGATGCGCGCCACATTCTGCTTGAGGGTTTTGATCACGCTTTCCAGCACTTCCTTCTCGGACGCCTCCAGCGGCTGCATCGGCTTGCGCACGCCGCCGGCACGCAGGCCGACCAGTTCGCTGCCGTGCTTGATCGACTGCACGAACTTGCCGCTCTCCAGCACATCCATCAGCGGCAACAGCGCCGACATGATCCGCCGGCCCTTGTCGAAGTTCTTCTCCAGAACGCAGGCTTCGTACAGCGCGATGTGCTCGGCCGGAATGAAGTTCGAACCGGCGCAGACCCAGCTGCGCGCGCCCCAGGCGAAAAACTCCAGGGCCATGTCGTCCCAGCCGCAGGACAGCTGAATCGAAGGGTGCGAATGCGCCAGACGATGCAACTGGGCGGTGTCGCCGGAGCTTTCCTTGATCGCGACGATGTTCTTGCAGCCGGCAATCGCCTCGAAGAATTCCGGGCCCATCGCTACGCCCATCCGCGCCGGATAGTTGTAAAGCATGATCGGCAGGCCGGCGGCCTTGTCCACGGCCAGTACGTGGGCGGCGATTTCCTTTTGCGTCGGCAAGGCATACGGCGGCGAGCCCACCAGAATGGCGTCGGCCTCGATCGACTTGGCGTGCTCGGCGAAGGCCACCGCATCTTCGGTGCGGATCCCGCCCGTGCCGATCACCAGCGGAATGCGGCCGTTGATCACTTCCTTGGCGCGCTCGGCCACTTTCAGCCGCTCGGCGGTGGTGTGGGCGTAGTACTCGCCGGTCGAACCACCGATGACGATGCCGTGAACCCGCGACTCGATCAGGTATTCGACCACTTCGGCGAAGGCCGAATAATCGATCTGGCCATCGGCGGACAAAGGCGTAATGGCAGGGGTAAAGATGCCGTCAAAGTTCATAGGTTTTTCTCCAGTGGTTGCAGTGTTCAATTCATTGGCTCGAAGCCGTTAAGGCTCGGACAAAATTCAGTTCAGCGAAGCAGCCTGTTGCAGGTTGAGCGAGCGGGTTTCCGGCGCGAGCACCCACGACAGCACCAGGCCGACCAAGGTGACGGCCGCCGCGATGTACATGGTCTGGGCGATGCCCAGCGTGCTCAGGGAAACCGGCACCAGATAAGTCCCCGCTGCCGCGCCGATGCGCGACAGTGACGTGCCGACACCAACGGCAAAGGCGCGGATTTCCGTGGGAAACAGTTCATTGGGGTACACCAGCGTCAGCACCTGGGCGCCACCGATGAACAAGGCGTAAACGGCAAAGAAGGCGAGCACCAGCGCATTGGGCCCGGCGTGACCGACGGCCAGCCCGAGCAGCGCAAGGCCGGAGCAGAGAAAGCTGTAGATCAACAGATTGCGTCGGCCCACACGGTTGATGATCCGGGTCGAAATCACGCAGCCAATGACAAAGAACAAGGTAATCGCCACCGATCCCAGGGACGACCAGTCGCCCTGCAGATTCAGCGCGGCCAGCACCTTCGGTGCGAAGGCATACACGGCAAACAGCGGCACCACCGAACAGGTCCAGAACACCACCACAAACAACATGCGTTTGCCGTAGCCAGAGTGCAGCAGGTTGAAGATCGTCAGCTTCTCGCCCACGCGATGTTCGGGGAGATTGGCCAGGGAGAAGTCGTTGCCGTAGACCTGTTTGATGATCGCTTCGGCTTCAGCGGCGCGGCCCTTGCTCAGCAGCCAGCGCGGCGACTCGGGGGTGCCGATGCGCACCAGAAACAGCATGGCGCCGATGATCGCCGCGCTGGCCAGCACCAGCCGCCAGGCATCGGAGCCCCACAGCTTGAACATCAGCTCGCCCACGACATACGCCGTTGCAGCCCCGGCGAACCACATGATCGTCAGCGTCGCCAGACGCGGGCCGCGATATTTGCGTGGCATGAACTCGACCAGCAGCGAAGTCGCCACCGGGTACTCGATACCGACCGCCACTCCCAGCAGCAGCCGCAGAAAAAACAACGCCACCGCCGAATCGACCCACAGCTGCGCCAGCGAGGCCACGATGAACAGGGTCGGCCCGACAAACAGCAGACGCTTGCGCCCCAGCACATCGGTCAGCCAGCCGCCAAGAAAACCGCCGAAGAAAATGCCGATCAGCGCCGAGGCGGCGATCATGCCTTCCCAGAAATCGTCCAGTGCCAGAGACCTGGACATGTGCACCAGCGCCACACCGATGATGCTCAGAACATACCCGTCGACAAAGGAGCCACCGGCCGAACGGATCGTCAGCAGACGATGAAAGCCATTGAGCGGTACGTCCTCGATTGATACAGCAACGTTGTTCATTTCTTGTCCATGTATTCAGTGCATCGCTACTTCAGTTCATCGCGCAGGTCGGGCGATGAGCGTTCAACTTTCGCGGCCGGCGCGGTATTGCCCCCACTTCAGGTTCATGTTCACGCCCAGCGACAGAAACGGTTCGGGCGGGTTGCCCGTCGGCCCCGGGGCCTGCAACAGAAAATCGATCAAGCCGTCGCGCTCCCCGGCCAGCCAGTCGGCCAGCAATTTGCCGGTGACCGTGCCACGGGTGACGCCCAGGCCATTGCATCCCAGCGCGCCGTACACGTTCGGCGCCAGTTCGCCGAAGAAGCCGTTGTGGTTCCTCGACATGGCCAGCGCCCCACCCCAGGTGTATTCGAACTTCACCCCCGGCAGCATCGGGAAGCGCTGATCGAACGAGGCGCGGTGCCGGCGCACGAAGCGCTCGTTGTATTTGCTGTTGCTGCGGCCATCGGGGTTGAAGCTGAAGCTGTTGCGGATCAGCAAGCGGTTGTCGGGAGTGCGCCGCACGGTGGTGCCGAACGGGTCGGCCGGAATCGCGCCCCAGAACGGTTTGCCGCCCAGACGCGCCTGCTCCTCTTCGGTCAGCGGGCGGGTGATGCTGGCGTAGGTGTAGATCGGCAGCATGCGGCCCTGGAGAAAACCGAAGCGCATGCCGAACGAGTTGTTGGCCAGGATCAGTTTGTCGGCGGTGATGCTGCCGTGAGCGTGCTTGAGCAACGTCTTGGCGACGTACTCCACTTCCAGAATCGGCGTGCGTTCGTAGAGGGTGACGTTCGCCGGCAAACTGTCCGCCAGGCCCTTTACCAGCGCCGACGGCTGAACCAGCACCGCGCCGGGGGTGAACAACGCCTTGCGATAGAAACGGGTGCCCAGATGCTCGGGCAATTCTTCGGCCTCGATCATCTGATACGGCTGACCGAGCTTGTCGAGACCCCGGCGATAAGCCTCAAGCACCGCGATGCCGCGCTCTTCCACGGCGGCCTGATACTTGCCGCAGGCTTTCATCTGGCAATCGATACCGAACTGATCGACCAGATTGCGCAGGATCGACTGGCCTTCCAGGTTCAGCTTCAGACTGATCCGGGCCAGGTCGATATCGCCGATATAGTCCTCGGCCCCGATGTCGTGGGGCAGATCGATCGCAAAACCGGCATTGCGACCGGACGGTCCCAATCCCACTTCCTGCGCTTCGATCAGCACCACTTCATCGTCGGGGAAGTTCAGCGCGAGCTGGCGTGCCGCCGCCAGCCCGGTGAAGCCGGCACCCACGACCATCCAACGCGCCGAACGGTGGCCGCGATGGCCAGGCTCGGGGCTGCGCGGCCGGCTCAGGTGGAACCAGCCACAGCTGTCATCATCGGCGGGCAGCGAACTGACTTTCATAGTGTTGAACCGTTTATTGTTGAAATGACAAATCGAACCCGACACGAAGCAAACGCGCGGAATCGCGTTGAATGAAAACAGTCATCGAAGTTGCGTAATCAAATGGGGTTGAATGACGGCTTTTCGCCCGGCGTTTTGCGCCACTGGATAACCGTCACTCGAACCAGCGAACAACCTGCTTACTTGGCCGCAGCCCGCGCATCGCTCAGCCAGCTGTCGTAACTTTGCTGGTGGGCCTTGATCCACTCGGCGGCGTGGCGCTTGATGTCGGCCAGGGACTTCTCGCCCTGCTGCATCTTCAGGTTCTGCGCACTTTCGTCGGCGGTGCTGATGCTGACTTCGGAGAGGAACTTGCGGGCCACCGGGTTCTTCTCGGCGAACTCCTTGTTCATGACAACGTTGACCGTGTCCACCGGGAAACCGAGGTTCTTGCCTTCGTAGAAGGTGTCCTTGCTTTCCTTGCCGTCAGGCAGATCGGTGTACGGCACCGGCAGCCAGACCACGTCGCGCCCTTCGACCAGCACGCTGGAAATCCACTGCGGCACCCAAGTGAAGAACAGCACCGGTTTGCCTTGCTGGTAACGGGCAATGGTGTCGGCCATCAATGCGAAGTACGAGCCACGGTTGTCGACGACGGTCGGTTCCAGGCCGTAGGCCTTCATGTGGTGCTCGACCATGACTTCGCAGCCCCAGCCCGGGTTGCAACCGGTCAGGTCGGCCTTGCCGTCACCGTTGCTATCGAACAGCTTGGCGATCTCCGGCTTCTTCAAATCCGACAGATCCTTGATGTGATAGGCGTCTGCGGTTTTCTTGTCGATCAGGTAACCCTGCAACACGCCTTTCATGATCTGCCCGACCTTGACCATCACGTCATCGCCGCCAGCCTTTTCATAAAACGCTTCGTGCAGGTGCTCCCACTCATGCACGGTGAAATCCGCATCGCCGTACGACAGCGCCAGGAACATCGCCGGGTAATCGGTCTCCTTTGGCTGCTTGACGTCGTAGCCCAGTTCCTTGAGCCCGGCCACAACCACTTCACCGCGAAAGCGCTCTTCGGCGATGGTCGGGAAAATCGGCGTGATCGACACACCGGCGCCGGGCTTGTTGGCGTCAGCCGCGAACGCCGCCGAGCACAGGATCGTGCCCATGACTGAAGCAACCACACCCGCCACAACGCTTTTCTTGAGATTTGCCAGTTTCATGTTTCACCACGCTTTGGAGTTTTAATCGGTGAGCAGAAAGGTTCAGTTAATAACCGCACGAGCAACGTTCTTCTTGTTCTTCAACTTCATGACCAGGCCGACCGGCCCGCTCTCATACCAGCGCTGTCCGGTGGCCAGATCGCTGCTGCGTTCACCCATGGCCTGGGTCAGGCGATCGAGGAACACCGCCAGCAACACCAGCCCTGCTCCGCCGACACTGGCCAGGCCCATGTCGAGACGACCGATGCCGCTGAGCACCATCAGCCCCAGCCCGCCGACCGAAATCATCGAAGCGACTACCACCATCGACAGCGACAGCATCAAGGTCTGGTTCAAGCCGGCCATCATGGTTGGCGCGGCGAGTGGCAATTGAACCTTCATCAGCATCTGCATCGGTGTGCAGCCAAAGGCCCGCGCCGCCTCGACCTTGTCCGCCGGCACCTGACGGATGCCGAGGTTGGTCAGCCGCACCAACGGCGCGACGGAGAAGATGATCGTGACAATCACGCCGGGCACGTTGCCGATGCCGAACAGCATCACCACCGGCACCAGGTAGACGAACGCCGGCAGGGTCTGCATGGCGTCGAGCACCGGGCGGATGACCATTTCCGTGCGGTCGCTGCGAGCGCACAGAATGCCCAGCGGAATCCCGATTACCGCGCAGAACAACAGCGAGGTCAGCACCAGTGCCAGGGTGACCATGGCGTCGTTCCATACGCCGATCAGCCCGAGCCCGGTCAGGGTCGCCACGCTGAAGATCGCGATGCGTTTGCCGCCGATCTGCCAGCTGATCAGCCCGGCGATGATGATGAACACCGTCGGCGGAAGGGAAAGCAGCCCCCACTGGACGCCGTCGAGCACCTGATCGACCGGCCAGCGAATCGAGCGGAAGACATCCCGGAAGTTATGCACCAGATATTTAAGAGCCGTTTCAACCCACGACCCCAGCGGAATATTCAAACTCTGGAAGGTATCCAGAAAGTTAAAGTCGGACATGACGCTACCTCGCACTTGCGTACTGCGTGATCATTCTTGTTTAACAGAAGCTCAGCTATTACCCAGGCAACTTAAAAGATGCCCCTGCGAGATCGAACCTTTATAAAGTCCAACTTCATCGACTACCGGCATTGGCGTAGATGAAGCCGCAACAAGGTGAAAGATCTCGCGCAAGGAAGCGTCGGCCTTTATCGGAGTTTGACGACCCGGTTCATAAACAATGCCCGAATCGGTTTGTGCGATATCGCCGGCGCGCAATATCCGGCTGGTGTCGAAACCGTTGAAAAAGTCCCGGACATATTGGTTCACCGGGTTGCACAGCAGCTCTCGGGGCGTGCCGATCTGCACCACGCGCCCGCCCTCCATGATCGCGATGCGGTGACCGATGCGCACGGCTTCTTCAATGTCGTGGGAGATGAAAATGATGGTGCGATCCTGCTCGGCCTGAAGCTTGATCAGCTCGCCCTGCATTTCGCTGCGGATCATCGGATCAAGCGCGGAGAACGCTTCGTCCATCAGCAGGATGGCCGGATCGTTAGCCAAGGCGCGGGCCAGGCCGACCCGCTGTTGCATGCCTCCGGAGAGCTGATGAGGAAAGCACATTTCCTGACCGGAAAGCCCGACTTGCTCAAGGGCGCCCATGGCCCGGCAGTAGCGTTCCTTTTCGCTGACACCGCTGATTTCCAGGCCGAAGCTGACGTTGTCGATGACGCTCATGTGCGGCATCAGGGCAAACGACTGGAACACCATGCCCATGTCTTTGCGGCGCACCTGCAACAGGTCCTTGTCGCCCAGGCCGGTGATTTCCCGGCCATTCAGAAAGATGCTGCCGGAGGTCGGTTCGATCAGGCGATTGAACAGTCGGACCATGGTCGATTTGCCGGAACCGGACAAACCCATGATGACAAAGATCTCGCCTCGTTTGACCGAGAAGTTGGCATCGAATACACCGATGGCCTGGCCGGTCTTTTTGAATACTTCCGCTTTCGATGCGCCTTCTTCGATCAACTTCATGGCCAGGGCTGGCTGAGTACCGAAGACTTTATAAACATTCTTTACGCAAATTATTTCGTCGGAGCGAGTCATACCTTGCCTCCATCGCGTAGTGCATATTCGGGTTCAAACAATATGCAATCGAGCGAAACTGGTTTTGAGCGGCAGCGGTAATAGTTATATGTCGTCACGACGGGTTTCCTTTTATTATTTTTGGGACCCCAGGAACGAGGGACGTTTCAAATTTATTAGCATCCCCCTGCTTAATCCAACGACATTTACAGGGACATGTTGATAACGTCGGGTTATCGATTCCGCCGCTCTCCCCCGTTTGAAGCAGGCATCGCCTGCCAGCGACCGCGACTATCCTTGCTGCGACGCCGGCGTATCCCTGCGCGCAGGCTTGGGCTACCCTCGTCGCGCTTCGCCCGGGAGCCGTATCGTGAGGAGGCCGTACAGATGACCAAGCATGTCGACCCAGACACCATCTTGCTGAAGATGCCGTCCTTGAGGGCCGTAAAGGCATTTGTCGCGGCCGCGAAGTACCAGAGTTTCACCCGTGCCGCCGAAGCATTGTGCGTTTCCCAAGCCGCGATCAGCCGGCAGATCCGCGAGCTGGAAAGCTACCTCGGGGCGCAGTTGTTCACCCGCGTCGGGCGGGCCGTTGAACTCACTTCGGCGGGCGCGCTGTTCTTCGATGCCGCGCAGCTGTCTTTCGTCAACATCGCCCAGGCCGCCGAGCGCATCCGCAGCAGTCAGTCGGTCAAGAAGGTGCTGACCATCTGTTGCTCCCCGGCGTTCTCTGCACTGTGGCTGTCGAATCACCTGCCGGAGTTTTTCGCCCAGAGCGAAGGCATCGAGCTGAACCTGATCACCACCCAGAACTTCCTGACCATGGAACCGGGCGTGCAGCCCGACGTGTTCATCACCAAGATTTCGCGCATTCGCGAGGGCTATCGCAGCTACCCGCTGTGCCACGACCTGATCTACCCGGTGTGCACGCCGCAGTATCTGGAGCAGCACCCGGAAATCGCCACCATCGAAGGCGTGCGCGATTCCGCCCTGCTCAACCTCAGCCCTTACGGTCGCTCGCAAGTCGCCGAGCATGTCGATTGGGGCGTGTGGCTGGCGTTTCAGTCCATCGACATCGACGACCGCCCCGCGACCAGCCCGCAGATTTTCAACGCCAACGACTACAACCTGCTGATCAGCATGGTGCTGACCCATCAGGGTATCGCGCTGGGCTGGAATCATCTGGTTGCGCCGCTGTTGCAACGCGGTTTGCTGGTGCGCCCGATCGAGCAGGAAGTGCAGCTGCGCAACAGCTGGCATTACCTGAGCTGCCGCGAAAACGCCGACAACGAAGACGCGCTACGGCGGTTTCGCGAGTGGATCCTGTCGAAGTTCCCCCGTCGCTAGCCATCGATTTGGTTATCAATTGCCCGACGAAAATGTCGTTGGAGCCGCACAACCTTCCTGACTCATTGTGGAGCGGCGCCGGCCGGGATCTGGCCGGTCCCCCTCACAGGAAGGAATTGTTTAATGTCACTCTACGAATTCTGCCGCGACTTTGACTTCATCCAGGCCCCGGCCAAGACCCGGGAGATTTTGCAAAACAGCCTGCTGGATATCGTCGGCGTCATGGCCGGTGCCGCGTCCAATGACACGAGTGTGGCGCTGCGCCGTTTTGCCGTCTCCCACTATCCCGCCGGCGAGTACGGCAGTCGTCTGCTGTTCGACGGTCAGCGTGTGAGCCTGCTGGGCGCGGGTTGGGCCGGCGGCTTTTCCGCCGACAGCCTCGATGCCCACGAAGGCCATTTCCGATCCAAGGGGCATGCCGGCGCGACCGTGGTGCCGGCCCTGCTCGCCCTCGCCGATGCGCTGCATCACCAAGGCAAGGAAGTCAGCGGGCATGAGCTTTTGAGCGCGCTGTGCCTCGGTTATGAAACTGGACTGCGCGCTGGAACAGCCCTGATGGCGACCTCTCCGACCTACCACGCGTCCGGCGGCTTTTCGGCGATTGGCGTGGTCTGCGCCGGGGCCCGCTTGCTCGGTTTTGACGAGCCGACCTTTCGCCATGCCTTGGGCATCGCCGAATACTTCAGCGCCCGTTGCCCGATGATGCGTCTGATCGCTTTTCCAACCATGTTGCGTGACGCCCACGGCAGCGGCGCCTTTGTCGGTTTGAATGCGCTGCTGATGGCCAAGGAAGGTGTGACCGGTGCGCCGGCGGAAACCGTCGAGGACGCCTCGGTCGCCGAGCACTGGCTCGACCTTGGTCAGCGCTGGGAAATCGACAGCCAGTATTTCAAACCCTGGCCGGTGTGCCGCTGGGCGCAACCGGCGCTGACCGCGATGCTGCAACTGCAACAGGAGCATCCTGCGCTCAATGCTGAGGGGATCGAGACAATCCGCGTCGAGACCTTCTACGAGTCGATGTGTCTGCAAGGCCACACCCCGGCGGATGCCGATCAGGCGCAATACGCCCTGGCCTTTCCGCTGGCGGCACTGATCGTCAGGGGCAAACTCGGCCCGGACGAAGTCACCGGCGAATCGATCCACGCCGCCGACATCCGCGCCTTGAGCGCACGCATCGAGATCGTCGAAGCCGCCGACATTTCCGCGCGTTTCCCCAATGAAATCCTTTCGCGCGTCACCGTCACCCTGAAAAACGGCAACGTCCTCGTCAGCCCGATCACCGCCGCGCGCGGCGATCCCGAAACGGCCCTGAGCCGCGAAGAACTGGAGCAGAAGTTCGATCTGTTCGCCTCAAGCCTCGGCAGCGAACGCAGCCTCGCGGTGAAACAGGCGATTGGCAATCTGGGCCAGTCTGCGTCCGCCATCGCCACGCTCGCGCCGATCTTCGAACGGGTTCACCCATAACCGCAACGCATCGATTGCCCGCAGGAAATGTCGTTTGTGACGGCATTCCCGGCGCGGCTAGGCTGCTGACTATCGTCGCCCCCGAGCGGGTACGGCCATAACGCGCATGACGAGGATAACAATGAACAATAAAGACACCGTGGTTGACCTGATCGCCCAGCGCAAACCCTGGCACTCGCTGCCGGGCGCCCTCTACAAGGATGAAAACGTCTATCGCCAGGACCTCGAACAGATCTGGCACAAGGACTGGATTTTCGCCGGGCACACCTTCGAAATTTCCAAACCCGGCCAGTACTTCACCCTGCAGATCGGTGATTACCCGGTCGCGGTAGTGCGCGGCAAGGATGGCGAAGTCCGGGCGTTTCACAACGCCTGCCGCCATCGCGGCGCCAAGATCTGCGAACACGAGCACGGCAAGGTCGCGAAAATGGTCTGCCCCTATCACAAGTGGACCTACGAGCTGGACGGCAACCTGCTGTACGCCGGCAACATGGGCCAGGATTTCGACAAGGCCCAGTACAACCTCAAGTCCGTGCACTGCGAGATCGTGCACAGCTATATCTTTGTCTGCGTCGCCGCCAAGGCGCCGGACTTCGAAGGCTTTCGCAAGGCCGTCAGCCCGTTCATCGCCCCGCATTATCTGGACAACTGCAAAGTGGCGTTCGAGTCGACCATCATCGAACAAGGCAACTGGAAACTGGTGTTCGAGAACAACCGCGAGTGCTACCACTGCGACGGCTCCCACCCGGAACTGCTGAAGTCCTACGTCGACAACCCGTCCGTGGGCGGCGCCGGTGGCGAGGATGATCCGCACCTGACGGCCTACTGGAACACCTGCGAGAAAGCCGGGCTACCGAGCCGTCTGGTGATGGACATCAACGGCCAGTACCGCATGACCCGCATCCCGCTGTCGTCCGGGGCGGTCAGCTACACCATGGACGGCAAGCCTGCGGTGAACGGGCGCCTGGACAAAACCGCTGAACCGGACATCGGCGCCCTGCTCTATTTCCATTACCCGTCCACCTGGAACCACTTCCTCGGCGACCATGCCCTGAGCTTCCGGGTTCTGCCGATCAGCGCCACGCAAACCATGGTCACCACCAAATGGCTGGTGCCGGACACGGCGGTGGAAGGCGTGGATTACGACCTCGAACGCCTGACCAAAGTCTGGATCGCCACCAACGATCAGGACCGCACGCTGGTCGAAGGCACCCAGCGTGGCGTGACGTCCCCGTCCTACGAACCGGGGCCGTACTCGGAAACGGCGGAAACCGGCGTCTGCCAGTTCGATGACTGGTATTGCGCCACGATGCTGGACCGGCTCAAGGGGCCGATTCCGTTGAAGTCCGTGGGCTGACCGGCATGCGCGACAACGCCGGTTTTTCAGGAGAACTGACGTTGCCGGGTCGCGTACCAGCAAAGCAGCGATCCGGCGGTCACCAGCACCGCGCCCTGCCAGAACTGCATCTGCAAACTGACCCCCAGCCACAACGCGGCGAAGGCCGAGGACAGCACCGGCGCGCCGTAGGACGCGGTCGCCAGCAAGGTCAGGTTGCCGCGCAGGATGCCGATGTTCCACAGCGCATAACCGCCGGCCATGGCGATGCCGGTGGCGATCAGTTCGAGGGAGCTGCCCAGCGTGAAGGCAGAAATCCGTTCACTGCTGAAGCCCCATTTCACCCACAGCACAATGGCCGTCAGCACGAAAAACAGCACCACCAGACTCTGCCCGTTGGCGTAGCGGCGCGTGACGTTGCAATACAGCGCGAACGTGATCGCACAGGCCAGCGCCAGGCTGTAACTCAGCGGGTTGGAATTGACGTTGGCGATGATCCCCGGCAGCGACAGGCCCTGACCGCTGACCACCCAGAGGATGCCGAACAGCGCGAGCGCACTGCCGGGAACGATGAACCAGCGGGTTTTCTGCCCGTTCATGAAGATCGCCAGCACCACCGTCAGGCACGGCCACAGGTAATTGACCACGCCCAGTTCGATCGCCTGTTGCCGGTCACTGGCAAACCCCAGCGCCAAAGACAGGCACACCTCATACGCAACGAACAACCCACTGCCGAGCAGGAGATAGAGTGTTGACGTGGAACGAAGACGCGGTCGCCCGAGAAACATCACCAGCAGGATCGCCCCCAGGGTGTAAATCATCGCGGCCCCGCCCAGAGGGCCGAAATGTTCACTGACGCCCCGGATCAACCCGGCGGCGGTGCTCCACAACACAATCGCCAACAGCCCGCACGCCGTGGCGGCACGCTCGCCTCTTATCTGCATCATTGCCTCTGGATCAACATCGCGATTCGACCGCACAGGCTAACGAGGGAAACCGGATCGATACAGCGACTTTTCATCTGGGCAATGAATGCGCTGGGGTTATCGATCCTGTCTTTATCAATCCGGGCTGCGTCTCAACGTCGCAGGCCCGGCACCTTGGCAAACGCCACACAAGGCTTAAAATCGCGCCTCCTCTTGCAGTCGCCCGAACGGCGCCTGCCCGCAGCCATGACAACCCTCAGGTTTGAACAGCCGGCCACTTTCACACAGTGCGCCAGGCTCAATCGTCCTGCCCGTTCGGCGGTCGTTTGTCTTCAACACACTTCGGCTTGGCACTCGCATGCGCAGAGGCGCACGTTCCGCTGTTCGATCACTTGAGGTTTTTATGACACCGCGTTTGCTGGCCATGGCGCTGGCGCCCCTGCTCGGGCTCTTCATTGTTGCCCTGGGCAACGGCTTTCTGTCTTCTTTGACCACCCTGCGCCTGGGCGCTGCCGGCGAATCGGCGACGATGATCGGCATCGTGTCCTCGGCCTATTTCGCCGGTCTGACGCTCGGCGCGATCTTCAACGACCGGCTGATCCTGCGCATCGGCCATATCCGCGCCTACAGCAGCTTCGCCTCGCTGATCGCCGCGACCATCCTGCTGCAAGGGCTGTTTTATGACACCTGGGGCTGGGTCGTCCTGCGCCTGATCAACGGCTGGGCCACGGTCGGCGTGTTTCTGGTGATCGAGAGCTGGCTGCTGCTGGCCGGTGACGCGAAGATTCGCGGCCGTCTGCTGGCGCTGTACATGATCGTCCTCTACGGCGCCGGCGTGCTGGGTCAGGCGTTTTTGGGAAAAATCACCGGGCTGGGCGACACGGCGCCGTTCATGGTCGCCGGCATGCTCGCGACCTTGTCGGTGCTGCCGATCGTGATCCTGCCGCGCGTATCGCCGCTGCTGGAACAGGTCGAACCGCTCAAACCACGGGCCTTGCTCGGCGTGTCGCCCACCGGACTGGTCGGCTGCTTCGGCTCCGGCGTGACCATCGCGGCGATCTACACCCTGCTGCCGCTGTACCTGCAACGCATCGGCCTGAACGTCGGCGAAGTCGGCAGCATGATGGCCTGGACGATCCTCGGCGCAATGCTGCTGCAATACCCGGTCGGGCGCTGGTCCGACCGCAAGGATCGCCTGCAGGTGCTGACCGTGCTCTGCGCCGCGTGCACCGTGCTGTCGCTGGTGATCGTGCTGGTGCCGCTGTCCTCGGCCATGCTCGCGGCGATGCTGTTCCTGCTGGGCGGTGGCGTGTTCGCGTTGTATCCGGTTGCGGTCAGCCACGCTGCCGACCGTGCGCCGGTCGAAACCCTGGTGCCGATGATTCAGGGCATGTTGCTGATCAACTCGCTGGGCTCGGCGATGAGCCCGCTGCTGATCTCGCCGGCGATGAACGCCCACGGCGAAACCGGCCTGTTCTGGGCCTTCGCGCTGGTCAACCTGGCCATGGTGACGTTCTTCTTCTGGCGTCGCGGCAAGCGTCCGGTGCCAGCCAATCCGGCGCCGTTTGCGGCGGCAGCGACCTTCTCGCCAACCGGCGCCGAGCTGCGGGTGACCGAGGATCTGCGTCAAGCCGCGCAAGAGCATCCGCCGATGGTCGATGCGTTGAGTGGCGAAGCGGCGCCGCCAACGGGATCGCGCTTCGAAACCCATTGAGTTTCTGGCAGGCATAAAAAAACCGGTGACTTTCGTCACCGGTTTTTTTTATTTATCGCACAGCAGCCTCTGAATCAGTGCGGCGCGCGCGGGATCGTCTTCATCAGATCCTCAGGGCTGATATGCCCCACCACACTGCCCGGCTGCGGCAGATTCAGGATGTGGCCCTTCATCTTGCCGATCACGTGCATCTCGCACGGTTTGCAGTCGAACTTCAGGGTCAGCACTTCATCGCCGTGAATCAGCTGCATCGGCGCGACTTTGGTTTTCACGCCGGTCACGCCTTTGGCCTGTTTCGGGCACAGGTTGAAGGAGAACCGCAGGCAGTGCTTGGTGATCATCACCGGCACTTCGCCCGCCTCTTCGTGGGCCTCGTACGCCGCGTCGATCAGCTTCACGCCGTGACGGTGGTAGAAGTCGCGAGCCTTCTGGTTGTAAACGTTGGCCAGGAACGACAGATGCGCTTCCGGGTACACCGGCGGTGGCGTGGTCTCGGCCTTGCGCGAACCGCGCGGGTGGGCGGCAACGCGGGCGGCGGTCAGCGCTTCGATCACTTCACGGCGCAACGACTTGAGCTGCGAGTTCGGGATGAAGAACGCTTGCGGCGCATCCAGCTTGATCGAGGTCGCGTGGTACTCGGTGGTGCCGAGCTGGCCGAGCAGATCGTGCAAGGTCTCCAGCGCCTGTTCCGGTTTGTTGGCGACGCCGAACGGGCCTTCCAAAGCAACGCTGGCGCTGATGCCCTCTTCGCTGGTCACGGTCAGTTCCAGACGCTCTTCACGCAGCTTCGCCAGCCAGCTCACGCCGATACGACGCTCGGCGGAGGTCTTGAGCAAGGCCTGCTGCCAGTTGTGGTCGAGGTTGCGGTTCAGCGGATGGTTCGGGCGCAGCTTGTACAGACCTTCCGGCATTTCGTTCGGCTCGACGCGGTAGCGGTAGCGCTTCTCGCCTTCTTCCTCGAACTCGCCCTTGGCTTCGGCGATGTTGGCGCGGAAACCGACCACTTCGCGCTTGACCAGCACGTTGAGGCCGTCGCCGTTGGACAGCGGTTCGTGGGTGATCACCTGCATGTCACGCTTGCCGACTTTCTCGACCGTACCCACCGCCAGACCGGTGAAGGTCGGCGAATCGAAGGCGCCGATGTCGATCTTGCGCTCGCTGACGAAGTAGTCGGTGCTGCCACGGTGGAAGGTCTTTTCCGGGTCCGGCATGAAGAAATGCGCGGTGCGGCCGCTGGAGGCGCGGGCCAGGTCCGGACGGTCGTTGAGCACGTCGTCGAGGCGCTGGCGGTAATAGGCGGTGATGTTCTTCACATAGCCCATGTCCTTGTAGCGACCTTCGATCTTGAACGAACGCACACCGGCCTCGACCAGCGCGCGGATGTTGGCGCTCTGGTTGTTGTCCTTCATCGACAGCAGGTGTTTTTCGTAGGCGATCACGCCGCCCTTTTCGTCTTTCAGGGTGTACGGCAGACGGCAGGCCTGGGAGCAGTCGCCCCGGTTGGCGCTGCGCCCGGTCTGCGCGTGGGAAATGTTGCACTGACCGGAAAACGCCACGCACAACGCGCCGTGAATGAAGAACTCGATGGCGGCATCGGTTTCATCGGCGATCGCGCGGATTTCCTTGAGGTTCAGTTCACGGGCCAGTACCAGTTGCGAGAAACCGGCCTGATCGAGGAACTTGGCCCGCTCAAGGGTGCGGATGTCGGTCTGGGTGCTGGCGTGCAGCTCGATGGGTGGAATGTCCAGCTCCATCACGCCCAGGTCCTGGACGATCAGCGCATCGACGCCGGCGTCGTACAACTGATGGATCAGCTTGCGCGCCGGCTCCAGTTCGTTGTCGTGCAGGATGGTGTTGATGGTGGTGAAGATGCGCGCGTGATAGCGACGGGCAAATTCCACCAGTTCGGCGATTTCGCTCACCTCGTTGCACGCGTTATGGCGCGCACCGAAGCTCGGGCCGCCGATGTACACCGCGTCGGCGCCATGCAGGATGGCCTCGCGGGCGATGGCCACGTCACGGGCGGGGCTGAGCAGTTCCAGGTGATGTTTGGGCAAGGACATATGTTTTTTTAGTCAGGCTGTCACGGTTGAGGCGCGCATTGTAGCCGCGAAACGCGTGGGCGGCACGCCTGTGCTGCCGGGTGGCAGCCCTGCTCAGTGCTGAGCTGCCCTACCGAACCGCAAACTCAGGCCTTGGCGGCCATCGCAGTCACTTCCACCTTCATCCCTTCAACCGCCAGCGCCGCCACGCCAACCGCCGCACGCACCGGCCATGGCTTGGCGAAGAAGCGCTTGTACACCTCGTTGAACGCGGCGCGATCAGCCATGTCGGTCAGGTAGATGGTCAGGTGCAGCACGCGCTCCATCGAGCTGCCGGCCTTTTCCAGCGCCACTTTCAGCGCCTGCAACGTGCATTCGCTTTGCGCGGTGACGTCGCCCAGTTCCAGACTTCCGTCGGCGCGGGTCGGAATCTGGGTCGACATCAGGATGCCGTTGAATTCGGTCACGTCCGAAGAGATCGAGTCTGCATCCGGATCCGGGGTGTAGGTGATGTCTTGGTTGGCCATGGGAAAGTCCTTCGCTGGCAGTGAGGACGGCGCCATCGCGCGCCGTTTCGGGCGGCCAGTTTACAGACACGGCGGCGGGTTTGAAGTCATGGCGGATTTCGGGGCGGTTTCGGGCGGATGTTTCGGCGTGTTTTAAGGGCCCGTAAACACGTTTCGCCGCGGGTGTTTAAAGACACTCGAAGTTACGCGCAATTGCCCACAAATCCTTGCGCCAGAGCCTACGGCTACGCCAGAATCCGCCGGCTTGTGCGCCTTGGGGTCGGCCGGTAACTTGGATCGGGTCACTGATTCGCAGTGATCGGGTTTAGCAGCCCGGCAGATATTCCCCGGTTGTACGAGTCTCATCAGTCAGGCGGTCGCCTGCACTTGATGGTGGCTGTGTGCTTGGCACCTTCGGGTGCGCCGGGTTTTGGGGATGTCTACCGGTCTGCTAACTCGCACACAGCCGCCACCCCCTTCGTTTAGCAGCGAAATGGATGCGGCCTTATAGAAGGATGACATCCCATGTTCAAAATAACGCCAAATCCCCCGGTCACGGAACCGGCCAGCATCACCGACCCAACGTCCCCCTACGAATGCCCTGACTCCAAGAGATTCAACGAAGCCGCCAACCGCGCCCTCGACTACCACCTCGGCCCGATCTCAGCCCACATGATGGCCGCGCCCTACTACCCCAACCGCCTCTACCAGGCCAACCCGGCCAGCAACAACGAATCCCTGCTCGCCGACGCCGTCGAAACCCTCGGCTCGGCCAACGTCATGCTCAACAACTTCGTCGACCTCCTCGAAGGCCCCCACCGCAAGACCGCGCAAGGCATCGCGCAGATCGTGATGCTGGCGGAACTGGCGGTGAATCAGGTGCTGGATAACGTTGTGCCGACGGAATAACCCATTGGCAGAATTTCCGCCAGTTACCAACTAACATCAAAAGGGGACGATTAAATAAATCCGCCCCCTTTTGCTCTCTTAATTAGTCCTCTCCACCAAGAAGTAATTTATGACCTCCCATACGAGCCTCAGGAATTAAGCTTTCATAATCTATCCAAAAAACACCATCTTCGCCGGCAATAAGAGGATAAGATCTAAACTGATCGTAACTTTCAACAACCAACAAAACCTCACTCTTTTCAATATTATAAATTGCACTCTTAAAGTCAACCCCCTCAAGCAAGCTATCAATCTCAATAGTAGTTCGCGCCACATCCGATAGCTTACTTTTTGGGATTCCCCTGATCATCACCCTACACATATCATCCTCCTTGCAATCAAAGGGGACAGATTTATTTTCCAACCCCACTTACCAAAAGTATCAACGTAACCATCCGCGGCCGCACCTGACAGAAATGACAGTTTTTAATACTTATTCAGAACAACCAAAATTCTGAACAGCCATAAGAAAGATCGGACGCAGATTCCTTTAATTCATCCCATCAGCCTAGGCAGATACATTCTCTGACACATCCTGCCTGTCTATACGTCGCCACCTTCTAAGCTTCATCCATCAAAACAAGGACGTAGGAAGACTCATGCCCAGAACGGGACGCATCGTGCTACCGCACTATCCGCACCATATCGTGCAGCGCGGCCACAACAGACAGGTCGTTTTCGCAGGGCCAGCAGATTTTGAGCGCTATCTCTCTGACCTGCGCGAGCTCAAGGAAGCATTAGGTATAAAAGTTTATGCCTACTGCTTGATGACAAACCATGTCCACTTGCTGCTCGCCCCAGGGGAATCAACGTCCAGCCTTGGACAACTCATGAAAGCCCTCGCCGGGCGGATGACGCGGTATCGCAACAAGGTTGAGGGGAGAACCGGCACGCTGTGGGAAAGTCGCTACAAATCCAGCGTCGTTCAATCCGACAATTATCTATTGGCTTGCAGCCGCTACATCGAGTTAAACCCAGTGCGAGCCCGCATGGTGGCGCGAGCAGAAGATTATCGTTGGTCAAGTTTTGCTCTGCGCCTGTGCGATTTTTCTGAATCCACATGGCTGGACAAAGATCCCTGCTTTCTGGAGCTAGGGCCTACGGATGCCAAACGGCGTGAACGCTATAAGTCGTTTGTTGAGATGGCGTCACCCACCAATGAATTGCAACTCATAAGAGATGCACTTCAGCGGGGCCAACTGACTGGAAACATGAGATTCGTCGACGAAATTGAAAAAATTACCGGGAGACGCATTCAATTCAGAGACCGAGGGCGGCCTGAGAAAAGTGCTTAACATCAAAAGGGGACGATTAAATAAATCTGTCCCCTTTTGATTGGTCCCCTTTTGTTTGAAATAAATCCGCCCCCCCTTTGATTGCTTTTGATTTATCAACTTAAATCAACTTCAATTAAAATAACCAACCAAGCTCCGCCTCCGAATACCCTTCAATACCCTTTTCTTGATTAGCTTTAATAGTTTCCCTTATTCTTTCATAACTCACTGTATTTCCAGAGAGCGACGACAACTCCACCACACTTACATGCAGCGTCGGAAATCGTTTCCCACGCAAAAAATTTATTCGGAGTTCATTATCCATCATATTTGCACTAACCAACTCCACCCTGCACGCTATCTCGACCTGCTTAATCAACTGAGAAAACGTGCACTTACAATCCTGCACGCCCGTAACTTTCCCTTCAAAAGCATCCATAACCAAGCTCCATAAACAAGAAAAAAACTCAAAAGGGGACAGATTTATTTTCCGACCCTCCACCAGAAAAATATCCACATAAAAACCTAAAACCACACCTGATAGAAATGACAGTTTTTAATACTTATTCAGAACAACCAAAATTCTGAACAACCATAAGAGGCAACGGACACAGACTTAATTAATACCCCCTCAGCCACGGGGCCAACTGACTGGAAACATGAGATTCGTCGACGAAATTGAAAAAATTACCGGGAGACGCATTCCACTCAGAGACTGAGGAAGACCAGAGAAAAGTGCTTAACGTAAAAGGGGACGATTAAATAAATCTGTCCCCTTTTGGAAGAAATTTCAGGGAACAAAAGGCATCATTCGCTTGTGATAAGCCTTTTTGTAGGCCCTGTAGATGGTGTCGAACGCTTTTTGACGCACAGGCTCACCACGCAGGAAACGATCGATCTCGTCATAGCTCATACCGAAAAAGGCTTCGTCGTGTCTGCCCGGTGCCAGGTCTTCCAGATCTGCTGTCGGCGGTTTGTTTACCAGTGATGCCGGTGCGCCGAAACTTTGCGCAATCGCCCGCACCTGGCTTTTCAGCAAACCACTTAGCGGTGCCAGGTCACAGGCGCCGTCGCCAAACTTCGTGAAAAAGCCCATGACGGCCTCCGCCGCGTGGCCGGTGCCAATCACCAGACCTTGAAACGCACCCGCGAAGATGTACTGGGCGACCATGCGCATCCGCGCCTTGCTGTTGCCCACCACAAAATCTCTCAAAACTGGATGCTGGCTTTCGAGCGCCGCGACCTCAGCCGTCAGAGCCTTCACCGCCGGGCCGATATTGACGGTGTGGCGCTCGTCCGGATTGATGCATTTCATCGAGGCCTGGGCATCGTGTTCATCTTTCTGGCTACAAAAAGGCAAACGCAAGGCAACTAATCTGTAACGCCCGTCGCCCGTACTCTCGCGTAGCTCACGAACTGCCCGTTGCGCCATCAGGCCGGCGGCGAGTGAATCAACACCGCCACTGACGCCCAGCACAAGTGTCTTCATGCCGGAATTGATCAAACATTCTTTGATGAATGCGATGCGTCTAACAATCTCCGTTTCAAGCGCCTGATGATCCGCGAATGGCGGCTGAACGTTGAGCTGTTCAGCAATTTCCCGCTGTATGGAATGCATGAGCCCACTCCTCGGAAGGCCAGAAACAACTGATTAATGCCAAAAGGGGACGATTAAATAAATCTGCCGCTTTTGATTCATTAAATAAATCCATCCCCTTTTAATCATCTACTATAAATCTGTCCGGTAGTAGTAATATAGTATCTTCTAACACGATGCCCTTTCCTGGGTAACGCGCCTGACTTTTGTAAGGCACCCCTTCTAATGCGATATCTGACTTGACCAGGCCGTTCGGGTATGTAACCTGCGCATCGATCCGGACCGCATCAAGCAACCCAATAAAGTCTATTACTCCGTCGGTGCGTCTATATCTCATCTCATGGCGTCCGGCGTCTATGCTGACAGGATAGTAATCCTCGTGGAGGCCGCCCCGAAACAAAATAGACAATTTGACGGTCGGTTGAGGCGTTAGATGTACAAGTTCATCGTAAAACCTTAGAGCTTCTTCTGGGATCATGACAATCGTCCTTGCTATGTGTTGAAACCATTTCAAACAAAGGGAACAGATTTATTCTATCTCCCTTTACCAGGCAAAGTATCAACACAAACATCCACTATTACACCTGATAGAAATAACAGTTTTTAATACTTATTCAGAACAACCAAAATTCTGAATAACCATAAGAAACTACGGCCGCAAACTCATTTAACTCATTCCCTCCCCGACCCAGCCAAACCCTCTCCGTCACTGCCCCCGTCCACCGCCACCACTGGATATCCCCCCAATCCCAATTATGCTCAATGAAACCCCGCCCTCCCCCGCGGGGCGGTGATTCTGTGCACGCTCCACGAAACACCTGATACGGCATCCGCCACAGGCCTCGGGTACGCGACGTTGATGAAGTGCTCCGGCCTACAAAAACAAGCACGACGGAGAACACCCATGGCAGTACTCGACAGCATGTCCACCGGCAGCGCGCCGCCCACCAACCACAGCATCAGCCGCGAGGAGCGCAAGGTGATTTTTGCGTCGTCCCTCGGCACAGTGTTCGAGTGGTATGACTTCTACCTTTACGGCTCACTCGCCGCGATCATCGCCAAGCACTTCTTTGCCGGGGTGAACGAGACCACGGCGTTCATCTTCGCCCTGCTCGCCTTCGCCGCAGGCTTCGCGGTGCGGCCGTTCGGGGCGATTGTGTTCGGGCGGCTGGGTGACATGATCGGGCGCAAGCACACGTTTCTGATCACGATTGTGATCATGGGTGTGTCGACGGCGATTGTCGGGTTCCTGCCCGGTTACGCGACCATCGGGGTCGCGGCGCCGATCATTCTGATTACCCTGCGACTGCTGCAAGGTCTGGCGCTGGGCGGTGAGTACGGCGGCGCGGCGACGTATGTGGCCGAGCATGCGCCGAAGGGCAAACGCGGGTTCTTCACCTCGTGGATTCAGACCACCGCGACGCTGGGGCTGTTTCTGTCGCTGCTGGTGATTCTGGCCTGCCGCACGGCACTGGGCACCGAGGCGTTCGAGGCCTGGGGCTGGCGGATTCCGTTCCTGCTGTCGATCCTGCTGCTGATCGTGTCGGTGTACATCCGCCTGCAACTGAGCGAGTCGCCGGTGTTCATGAAGATGAAAGCCGAAGGCAAGGCGTCGAAGGCACCGCTGACCGAATCCTTCGCCCGTTGGGATAACCTGAAAATCGTGATCATGGCCCTGCTCGGCGGCACCGCCGGCCAAGCGGTGGTCTGGTACACCGGGCAGTTCTACGCGCTGTTTTTCCTGCTGCAAACCCTGAAGATCGACCCGCAGACCGCCAACCTGCTGATTGCCGGTTCGCTGCTGATCGGTACGCCGTTCTTCGTGATTTTCGGCAGCCTGTCCGACCGCATCGGGCGCAAGGGCATCATCATGGCCGGGTGCATTCTGGCGGCGGTGACCTACTTCCCGATCTTCCATGCCCTGACCCAGTACGGTAACCCCGACGTGTTCGTCGCCCAGGAGAAAAACCCGGTCAAGGTGATCGCCAACCCCGACCAGTGCTCGTTCCAGTTCGATCCGGTGGGCAAGGCCAAATTCACCAGCTCCTGCGACCTGGCGAAAACCATCCTGGCCAAACGGGCGATCCCGTACGAAAACGTGGTGGCAGAACCGGGCACCGTGGCCCAGGTGCGTATCGGCGACAAGGTCATCGAAAGTTTCGAAGGCACGACCCTGCCGGCCGCCGACTTCAAGACCCGCAACGACGCCTTCACCGCCAGCCTCACGACCGCGCTGAAAGAAGCCGGCTACCCGGAAAAAGCCGACCCGGCCAAGACCAATTACCCGATGGTCTTGCTGCTGCTGACCATCCTCGTGATCTACGTGACCATGGTCTACGGCCCGATCGCTGCGTGGCTGGTCGAGCTGTTCCCGGCGCGCATCCGCTACACCTCGATGTCGCTGCCGTACCACATCGGCAACGGCTGGTTCGGCGGGTTCCTGCCGACCGTGGCGTTCGCGATGGTCGCGGCCACCGGGGATATCTACTACGGCTTGTGGTACCCGATCGTGATTGCGGTGATGACGGCGATTCTCGGGATCTTCTTCATGCCTGAAACCAAGGATCGCGACATCCATCACACCTGAGGATTGAGCGCCGTCCGCTTCTGCAAAGAAGGGGCGGCGCCAGCCTCACCGCGTTTCCCAGCGTTGCACCGCAGGCGGGATGGTTGGAGCAACCGTCACCGGCGCGTCGATTTCCTCCAGGCTCAAGTGCGCGGTTTCCTTGAGGAAGAATGAGCAGACCGCCACGATCCCCAGCGCCACCGCCCCGTAAACGGCAACGCCAAACGCATCGTGGTTGTTGGCGATCAGGATGGCCGTGGCCGCACTCGACGCCGTCCCGCCACCCAGCGCAGCACCGATCTGGTACGCCGCCGACATCCCTGAATAACGCATGTCCCTTGGAAACTGCTCGGCGAGAAACGCCGGGATCGGCCCTTGCGTTGCGCCCATGAAGGCACCGATCACGATGTAAGCGAATGTGGACACCAGCAAACTTTTCAAACCCACCAACGGAAAGAAAACAAAGAATCCGACCGCCATGATGAACGCCCCGAGGATCATCACCTTGCGCCGACCGATCCGGTCGGAAAGCAAGGCAAACAACGGCGCGGTGATGACGATGGCGACGGACAGCGCGATGTCGAAAATCAGCGCATCGGTGCTGCCATAGCCCAGTTGTGTGGCGTAGGACAGAAAGAACGTGCTGCCGATATAGGCGATGGTCACGTAGCCAAACGCGATGCCCGTGCACAACAACATGGCCCGAGGTCGCGCACGCAATGCTTCAATCAACGGCATGCGTCCGTGGACGTTCGGCTCGCTGAGCGACTGCGGTGGTTTCTGTAACCGCGCATAGAGCCCGATCAGCACCAGCACGCCGCCCAGCCAGAACGGAATGCGCCAGGCAAAACCGGCGAGGTCATCGTTGGCCGCCACGCTGACCACGGCAAACACCGCCGAGCCGAGAACCCCGCCGATGCCGATGCCCATGCTGGTGAAACTGCCCCACAGCCCTCGACGCCCCACGGGCGCGGATTCGATGCCGAACAACGCGGCCCCGCCCCACTCGCCCCCGGCGGCAAAACCCTGCACCAGTCGCAACAGCACCAGCAACGCTGGCGCACCCGCGCCGAGGGTGGCGTAACCCGGCAAGCAGCCGATCAGAAAGGTGCTGAGCCCCATCAACAACAAGGTGATGACCAGCATTTTCTGGCGCCCGAGTTTGTCGCCGTAATGCCCGAACACCACACCGCCCAACGGCCGGGCAAAGAACCCCGCGCCGAACGCACCGAAGGCTACGAGGGTGGCGGTGAGCGGGTCCATCTGCGGGAAAAACACCTTCGGGAACACCAGCGCGGCGGCGATCCCGTAAATCACGAAGTCATAAAACTCCAGGGCGGTGCCCATGCCGGAGACGAAGAAGGTTCTCAGTGCCGACGGTGAACCCGCCGTGCGTGCAGGGTGACTGGCCATGTGGGGTGCTCCTCTTGTTGTTGTTTTTCGGGGCGTTGCTTCAGGGTTTCAGAAACGCTGGTAACCGTTGCGAGCCAGCTGTTTCGGGTTGCCGGCGGCGTATTCGAGCACGCACTGCTCGGTGTCGATGCCGATGGTCAGCAAGGTTTCCCAGCGCTCGGTGGCCGGCATGCTCAGGTCGGGGTGGAAGCAGATCGGTGCCTCTTCGCCGGCGGCGCCGCACATGGCATCGGCTCGGCGTATCAGGTCGCCCTCGGTCATGCCGCTCAGCAAAGCGTTCACATGGTCGATGCGGGCGTAGGTGGTCGAGGCGTCCGGCGTGCGTTCGCCAGCGCTCAGGTTCGGGTCGAGGAAATGGTTGGTGTGGGTGATCCAGCCTTCGGCGTTCGGCAGCACCACGGCGGTGGCGGCAGGCGACATTTCGATGCTGCAGGCGCGGATTTTCGAGTCCTCGCGAGAGGACACGGTCAGCACCGTAGACGCACTGACCCGCGCCGAACGCGCCAACTCGATGGCCTCTTCGACATTGCGCGCCTGCTCCAGAATCCGCCGCGCAATCGCATGCACCGGCACGCCGGCGGCGCCGTTGTCGCTGGCATGGTGAAGAATGTTGAAGTGCAGCCCGAGGCCGGCGCTGTTCACGCCGATCTTGCCGAGCATGCCGAACTCGGTGAACAGCTTGACGGTCATCCCGGCGTCGGTGGTCAGTTGCAGGATCAGACCGTTGGGCACCAGCGTGTCGTGCCAGTCCCAGGTCTGGATGGTTTTTGGTGCCTGCGGGCCATGAGGCGCGAAGATGGCGGTCGAGCATTCGCCTTCGGTGGACGGCATTACCGCGAGGATTTCGGTGCGGGCATTCAGGGCTGCGAGTTGCCACAGCGGCAGATCCGCGCCTTCGGCCGTGGCGACGATCTCCTCGGCCAGCGCCGGGCTCCAGTCTTCCAGCGCTTGCAGGCTGGCTTCGCCGATGGCGCGCACTTGCTGCGGCGGGATGTCGAGCTGGTTGAAGAAGTCCAGGTACAGCGCAACGGTCTGGCGAATCTGCGCGCTGAAGGCGTCACCGATCTGATGCCCACGGGTTTGCGGGTTACGGGTGTCGGTGACGAAGCAATGAAGGTTCACGAAAGGTTTTCCTTTTTTTGGCGTTGTAATCGGAGTGCGGCTTACGGCTGGCGGCGATAGATTTCGCGGCCGGCGAACCAGGTGCTGAGGACCTGGGTGTCGCGCAGGGCTTCGGGGGCGACCGTGAACACGTCGCGGTCGAGGACGATCAGGTCGGCCTGTTTGCCGGTTTTGAGCGAGCCGATCTGGTCTTCCAGTCGCAGGACCTTGGCCGCATTGAGGGTGTAGGCCTGAAACATGACCTGGCGATCGATGTCTTCAGCGGCGTTGAGCACGCCTTTCGGGCCCTTGCGGCTGACGGCCTGGTAAATGGCTTTCCACGGCTCGGGTGTGGTGATCGGCCAGTCGCTGGCGCCGGCGATGGTCGCGCCCTGCTTGAGCAGCGAGCGCGCCGGATAGGTGTACATGAACGCCATGGCGCTGACGTACGGTTTGACCAGATCCATGCTCGATTCATCGGCGCTGGCCCAGTACATCTGCATCGAGGCGATGACGTTCAGCGCCTTGAACCGGGCGAATTCTTTCGGGTTGACCATCTGCAGGTGGGTGATCGAATGGGCGATACCGCTCTGGCGATCCTTGCGCGCCTGCTCGATGCCGTTGAGTGATTCGCGGACCGCGCGGTCGCCGATGGCGTGGATGTGGACGAGCCAGCCACGGGCGTCGGCGGCGCTGACCAGCTCGCCAAAGTGCGCCGGGTCGATCAGCAGCTCACCGGATTTTTTCGAGTTCTTGTAAGGCTCAAGCATCGCTGCGCTCTGCGCGGGCGATTCGGCCACGCCGTCGGCGAACACCTTGATGCCCGGCAGCGTCAGGTTGTGCACGCCGAGGAACTGCTGGCGGACCTTGTCCAGTTCATCGAGATCAGCGGGTGTAGCCTTCGAATCGGCCATCAGCAATGCGGCGACGTGAGCGGTGAGTTCGCCGGTTTCCGAAAGCTTCTTGTACGTCGGCAGCACGCCGAGCGAGTCGTTTTTCACGTCGGCCCCGGGCAGTTCGTTCGCCAGCGGGTCCATCCACCCGGTAATTCCGAGGCTTTTGTAGTAATTCAGCGCGGCGCGCCCACCCGCCAGCAGCGCGTCATCGGTCGGCGGCGGCAACAGGGCCTGCACCGGATAGAGCCCGGCGTCCACCATAAAACCGTTTGGCTGTCCGTCCGGGTGATGACCGAGGGTGTCTTTTTCCTCAGGTTTGAGAGCCTGGATCCGCGCCGCATCGATACCGGCGCGTTTGAGCATCGCCTGATTGGCCCAACCGGTGTGCAGGTCCCAGCCCAACAGCAACAGCGGCTGATCGGCCCACTCGCCCTGATTGAAACGCTGCTCCAGTGCGTCAGTCTGGCTCCAGTAGGTCGAGGGCAATCCGCCGACGCTGAGGAACTCACCGCGCAGGGCCTTGCCGTCCTCGCGCCATTGACGCAAGCGCGACTCCAGTTCATCGAGCGGCAGCAGCTGCCCGTCGAGATTGGCCTGCAGCATCTGCAGGCCACCCTTGAGGGTGTGCGAGTGAGAGTCGATGAAACCGGGCATCACCACTTTGCCGCCCAGATCGATCAACCGGGTGTCGGCGGACTTCAGGCGCAGCACCTGCGCATCCGAACCGACCGCGACGACCTTGTCGCCCTCAATGGCGATGGCCTGCTGCAACGGCTGGCCGGGTTCGGCGGTGTAAACCTTCGCGTTGTGCAGGATCACATCGGTGGCCGCCAGACTTTCCAGCGAGGCACAGGCCAGTGCGGTCGACACCATCAGGGTCAGGAGCTGCTTCATGAGCGTTCTCGTTATTTTTGTTAGGCTGAGGCCAGATTAGCCAAGCCCGCCGGATAACTGAATGCCGTCTCACGCACAACTTCTGTGCCCGCCAGGAATAGATCAATGGACAAAATGAGCGCCCTGACCATGTTCGTCGCCACCGCCGAGCACGGTAACTTCAGCCGTGCCGCCGAGGTGCTCGGCAACACGCCGTCGGCCCTGACCAAGGCCGTGGCGCAACTGGAAGAAGAACTCGGCAGCCGCTTGTTCGACCGCACCACTCGACGCATGGCGCTGACCGAGGCCGGGCGGATCTATCTGGAAGGCGCGCGTCAGGCGCTGTTGCAACTGCAACTGGCCAGCGAAGGCGTCGAACAGCTCAAGCACGAATTGCGCGGCGAGTTGCGCATCATCGCCCCGCCCTCCTTTGCCCCGGCCTTTCTCAATCAGGTGTGCTGCCGCTTTCTGAACGAACACCCGCAGGTCAATCTGGAAGTGGATCTGAGCGACAACTACGACGACCCGGTCGATGGCAGCTACGACCTGGCGCTGCGTGACGGGCCGATCGACCTGCCGGGGGTGATCGCTCAACCGCTGGTGGAAAACCGTGTGCAGCTTTGCGCCAGCCCGGCCTATCTGGCGCGCAAGGGCAGCGATGTGTCACTGGACAACTATCACCAGCATGACTGGCTGATCTTCCGCCATCCGCTGCTCAACCGGCATTTCTGGTGGGTCAAACAAGGCGAGCGACGCCTGCGCATGACCCAGCCGACCCCGCGCATTGCCAGCGACAATTACGATTTCCTGCTGGCCTGCCTGCTGGACGGACAAGGCCTGCAATTTCTCCCGCAGTGGAGCGCCGCGCCGTATCTCGCCCGGGGCGAACTGGTGGAATTGATGCCCGAATACTGGCGTGAGCCCAGCGCCTTCGGCCCGTGGATCTACGTGCTGTATCAGGCCCATCGGCGCAATACGCGCAAGGTGAAGGTGTTTATCGATTTCCTGAAGGCTCACTGGCAAGCGACGTAATCCGTTTGTGTCATGTCGCTGTCATTCTCGGTTGCTAACGTCCTCGCGCCTCTTTGCCCCGATTGCCAAGGTGACCTTCCCGGTGTACTCAAGTCCGACGCGCCAGACCATCATCCTCCGATCCGCCGATATGTCCTGCGACGACTTCGGTGCGCTGTTCTCCCGCATGTTCGGCAACCGTTATGGCGACACCCCGCCGCCGCCCAAGGACATCATCATCGGCGGCGTTTATGGACGGTATGAAGGCGTGAGTTTCCGGCGCATGCATTACCGGGGCGATTTCACCGTGGCGTTCCCCGAGCCCTACGACGAAATCACCTTCGTGATTCCCACCGCCGGCCGGATCATCTTCAACGATTCCGCCGAATCCCTGGGCCTGCCGCACATCGGGCTGGCCATCGACAAGGCGGATCTGCGTTCGATGCGCTTCGTCGACAATCACGCCCAGCACGGCATGTCGATCAGCCGCGCGGCGCTCACTGAACGGTTGTCGTCACTGCTGGGCCGACCGATCGTGCACAAGCTGCATTTCGAGCCGAGGGTGGATCTGAACAGCCCGGCGTTTCAGGGCATTCGTGCGCTGATCGATCTGGCCACCGGCACCGAATTCGATCTGTTGCTGAACGCCGGTTCGCTGATGCCGTCACGCCTGCGGGAGATGCTGGTGGACGCGGTGCTGGAAGCCTGGCCGCACAACTTCAGCGAGGCCTTGCGCCGCCCCGAGGCGCAGATCGCACCGCGGCATGTGAAACAGGCCATCGAATACATTCAGGCGCATCCCGAGCAGATGGTCAGCGGGACGGATCTGGCGGGTTTGGTGAACGTCAGTCTGCGGGCCTTGCAGGAAGGCTTCCGGCGGTTCGTCGGCACCTCGATTGTCGCGTACCAGCGTCAGGTCAGGCTGGAGCGCGCCTGTGATGCATTGAAGCAAGGCCAATCGTCATCGGTGACCGACGTAGCCCTGCAATTCGGGTTCAGCAACGTCGGCCGGTTCTGCCAGTACTTTCAGGACGCCTACGGCGTGAGCCCCGCAGAAATGCGAAAAGGACTGCGCTGAGGCAGTCCTTTTTCTTCACCTTCAGGTTGGTCAGAACTGATAACTGGCCTTGAGCCCGCCGCTGAAACCGTGGCTGTCGCCGCCACCGCTGGCACCGACTTCGGCACCCAGGCTCAGGGCGCCGAGGTTGGCCATCAGGTTGACGCCGCCGTTGAACTGATCACGGTTATCGAACGCCGCGCGCTGTTCGATATCCAGCCCCAGCAGCTGCCCTTCGCTGTCGACCTGATGATCGCCCAGCACACGCTCATAACCGACCCGCACGCCCGGCACCAGTTGCCACGCGCCCATCGGCATCGGGGCGAACGAAACGTCGAGATTGGCCACCGCACTGCGGCGGGTTTCCTGAATGTCGTCAACGTCGAGAGCCAGTTCGCTGCCCTTCTCCTGGAAGCCCGATAGGTCCAGACGGCTGACGCGCACGCCGAGGCTCGGTTCCAGAATCACAGTGTTCAGCGGCATGCGATAACCGAGTGCCAACGTGGCACCACTGAGATTGCCGTGGGTGTCGCCCTTCGCCGAGCCGAGGCCACCACCGAGGTCGCGCTTGCTGTCGTAGTCGACGTAACCGGCGCTGATATTGGCATCGACAAACAGGCCACGTTCCAGGCTGGTGAAGCCATAACGGGCGCCAAGGTCGAGGAAGGTGAAATCGGTGTCGGCCTCGCCGCCTGCGCCGCCCACCGAACCTTTGCTGTAACCGATGCCGCCGCGAGCGCTGAGTTGTTCGGAGAAACGCTGGGTGACGCCAACCATCAGGCCCTGACTGTGTTCGTTGCTGCTTTGCGCATGGGCCGAGCCGTCGGTGCCGAGGTAACCGGCGAGTGCGGTGCTCCACAAGCGGTATTGACCGACCTTGAGGTCAGTGCCGCTGGCGAATGGCGCGGCGGCCTGTTCGATCATCGCATTCTGACGCAGCAGATAACTGGCCGCATCGGCGTGCACCTGACCGCCGACCGTGGACTCGACGCCACTAAGGGTGCCGGCGTCGATGGCCGATTGCAGGTAGTAGTTGTAGGCGCTGTAAGTGCCCGAGAGTTTGCTGTTCTGCAATTCCTGCAACAGTTGCGCACCGGCGGCGGCGTTGCCGATCAGCCCTGCCTGACCGGGCAAGCTGTTGTACTCGACCATTTTGCCGCGCAGTACATAAATGGTTTCCTGGGACAGACCCAACCCCTGTTTGAGGTAGTTGTCCATGCTGCCGTATTGCGCGGTCACCTGATCCAGCCCCGCTTGCAGGTAACTTGCCTCGACGCCCAGCAGCGGCGCGTAGATCGCGGCCATGCTCGGCGGCATCATCGCCAGGGTCTTGGCCACGCGGTCGGCGGTGTAGTCGTTGGTCGCCAGGTAGTTGCTCATGATCGTCGCGTTGTCGACCCCGGCGATGCTTTGCAGCACGGCGGCGGTCCAGCCGGTGCGGTCCTTGCCGGCGGTGCAATGGAACAGCGCGGCGCCGTCGACACCGGCCAGTTCGTTGAACAGCACACCCAGCTGCCCGCGCATGCCGACGTCGCTGACAAATGCGCGGTTGGTCTCCTGCATCATCGCAGTCGCATCGGCCGCGCTTTTGAACGAGACCGTGGTGATGTTTGCGCCCGACGTGGTGGCGCCGATGATGTCGATGTTCTGGTAGGTTGCCCCGCTGATCATCGTGTCCGGCGTGGCCGCGATTTCGCTGGGGGTGCGCAGGTCGTAAACGGCCTTGATCCCCAGACCGTTGAGGGTCGCCAGGTCCGACGCGGTCGGCGTCAGCGCGTTGGAGCGGTAGAACACACCGGCGCGCATGGTGCCGTCGTGCGCCGTGGAATAAGCGGTGGTGATACCGGCGACATCGCGAAAGTTGTCGATGCCCTTCAGGCGCGGGGTATCAAGGTCGGCCGCGTGGGCGGCAGCGATGGACAGACTCAACACGGACAGCGAACACAGAAGACGTGGAAACACGATGCAGCCTCATTGGAAACCGGTTGGGCTGCCCACTATCTACAATGAAATGTGACTGAATATGGCAAATCTTCGAAAACCGTAAATGGCGGCGCGATCTGTCCGGCGCGCGCGCGTTCTGTCCGGCGCGCGCGCGTTCTGTCCGTGGTTGCCGACTAAATCCGTTCCGTGCTTTGACGTTTTTTTTGCAAGCACCCACGTAAACTGCAGTCTTCGACCCTTCTGGAACCCGTCAATGAACGACGCAGATGATGAAATCCTGACGCAAGCGGCGCACTGGTGCCTGCGCCTGCAAGACGAAACCTGCACGCCCGACGAACGCCAGGCGTTCCAGCAATGGATTCAGATCGACCCGCGCCATGCTTTCGAATACGCAAAGATGCTTGAGGTCTGGGAATTGAGCGATCAACTGCCGGACGAGCGCGACAAGTCGAAAAAACGCAAAGCCACGACGCTGCCTTGCAGCTTCGAAGAGTTTCAACGCAACCTGGCGCAGCGCACCTAGTGCGCCGCGACACGCTGGGGTTGTTAGCTGCAACACCCCCTGGCCGGCCCCGCGCCTTTTGAGCGAACAATCGCATTGCTCGAGCTGCGTCCTTTATTCAGGGTTAGAATCCGCCCGGTTCGGCTAACAGTTTAAGGATGATCCCGGCATGTCCCACGACACCTCCCTGCAAGACACCGCCGCCCCCGAGGGCGTCTGCTTCGGCTGCGGCAGCAGCAATCCGCACGGTTTGCACATCAAGAGTTTCTGGCACGAGGACGGCGTGCACGTCATGGCCGAGCACGTGCCCGAAGCCAAATACTGCGGCTGGCCGGAGCTGGTCTACGGCGGTTTGATCGCGATGCTGGTGGACTGCCATTCCAACTGGACGGCGATGGCGTATCACTACCGCGCTGAAGGACGTGAAGCCGAAAGCCTGCCGCGCATCAACTGCGTCACCGGCAACCTCGGCATCAAGTTCATCAAACCGACGCCGATGGGCGTACCGCTGACATTGAAGGCGAAAGTCGAAGGAGAGGTCGGGCGCAAGAGCCGGGTGATCTGCGAGGTGTACGCCGGGGATGTGCTGACGGCAGTGGGTGATTCAGTGTTTGTGCGGGTGGATACCGAGCAGTTGGCGGCGGCCGCGCACGGTCGCTGAAATCCGTCACTGAAGGAAAACACGATGCCCGATCGCAAAATCATCATCCCCGAATCCATGAAACCCATCGTAGAACGCGCCGGTTACGCCCCGGCGGTTCTGGTCGGCGACACGCTTTACTGCGCCGGCCAGGTGGGCCGCACTGCTGATTTGAAAGTCATCGAAGACCCCGAGCAACAGTTCATCCGTGCCTGGGAGAACCTCGACGAAGTGCTGAAGGCCGGAGGTTGCACCTTCGACGATGTGGTGGAAATGACCACCTATCACGTCGACATGAGCCAACACATGCCGGTGTTTCGCGAAGTGAAAAACCGCGTATTCCCCAAAGGCTTCTGCGCCTGGACCTGCATCGGCGTCAGCGAACTGGCCCATCCGGGGTTGCTGGTGGAAATCAAATGCGTGGCGGTGCGCAGGCGCGCTATACCTGAGTAACGCCATTCCCCCTCATCGAGGTGTTGAACGATGGACTTGACCCTCTATTACCACCCGTTGTCGTCCTACTGCCACAAAGCGCTGATCGCCCTCTACGAACACGGCGTCGCCTTCGAGAAACGCCTGATCGACCTGTCCAGCGAAGCCGAACGGGCCGAGCTTCAGGCGTTGTGGCCGCTGGTCAAATTCCCGGTGCTGCGCGATCACGCCCGTCAGCGCACGGTGCCGGAATCGAGCGTGATCATCGAGTACCTGGATCATCAACCGGGGCAGCCGAAGCGACTGATTCCTGCAAACTGGGAGACCGCGCTGGACGTGCGCCTGTGGGACCGGTTTTTCGACCATTACGTGATGACGCCGATGCAGCAGATCGTCGCCGACCGCATCCAGTCCGCCAATGGCGACCTGAGCAGTCAGCGGGCGCTGCTGGCCACGGCGTACGGCATGCTCGAACAGCAACTGACGGACCGCGAATGGATTGCCAGCGCGGATTTCAGCCTGGCCGATTGCTCCGCCGCACCGGCCCTGTTCTACGCCAGCACGCTGGTGCCGTTTGCCGCCGAACAACCGCGCCTGAGCGCCTACTTCGAACGGCTGGTGCAGCGCCCGTCGTTCAGCCAAGTCATCGAAGAAGCCAAACCGTGGTTCGACTTCTATCCCTTTGCCGAGGCCCTGCCCCAACGTTTCCGCTGAGGCTCAGGCTCACGCCGGCTGGTGACTGGTCACGCAGTGAATGCCGCCACCACCGGCCGCGATGGCGTCGATGTTGATCTGCACCACATCGCGGTTCGGATAGAGCTTTTTCAGCAGGTCGAAGGCCTTTTTGTCGGCGTCCTTGTCGCCGAATTCCGGGGCGATCACCGCGCCGTTGATCACGAAGTAGTTGATGTAACCGGCGGCGAAGTCGTCGTTGTCCTTGTTGAATTTGGTCTTGCGCGGTTTCAGCGGTGGCGACACGGTGTGGATCTGCAGCGGACGACCGTCGGCGTCGGTGGCCTTTTTCAGGATTTCCAGGTGCGCCAGGGTGACCTTGTTGTCGTAGGAGCGCGGGTCGGTGTCGAGGTTGGCGATCACCACGCCGGGCGTGACGAAGCGCGCGTAGAAATCGACGTGGGCGTCGGTGATGTCCTTGCCCTTGATGCCCGGCAGCCAGATGATCTTGCGCAGACCGAGGCGTGCTTTCAACTCGGCCTCAACATCGGCCTTGCTCCAGCCGGGGTTGCGGTTTTCGTTGACCCAGCAGCTTTCAGTCATGATCGCGGTGCCGTGGCCGTCGACTTCGATACCGCCGCCCTCGCCCACCAGCTCGCTGCGCTGGTAGGTCGCCTGCGCATCGGCCGCCACGCGCTTGGCGATCTTCGCGTCTTTCGAGTGCTGCTGCTTGTTGCCCCAGCCGCTGAAGTTGAAGTCCACCGCGCCCAGGCCGTTCTTGTCGTCGATAACGAAGTTGGCACTGATGTCGCGCATCCAGATGTCGTCGAGGTTGGCGATCTGGTAGGTGATGTTGGAGGTGCCGCAGATCTCTTCGGCCAGGCTGCGTTCGCCGCTGCGGCAGTAAATGGTCAGCGGTTCGTAACGGGCGATGGCGCGGGCGATCCGGCCGAGGGCTTCCTGGACGTCTTCGGTGAAGTCTTCCCAGATCGCGTCCTGCGCGCCGAAGGCCATGTAAGCGCGTTCGTGCTTGTCGCCCTCGTCGGGCATGAACCAGCGACCTTCGCTGGCCGCCAGTACCCGCGCCGGTGACAGGCCGAGGCCCATGACGGCAGCGCCTACGCCGGCGGCGACTGAAACCTGTTTGATGAACTCGCGACGAGTTGGCATGTGTAACTTCCTGATGTGTAAGGGGCTGCCGAAGCAGCCCGGAAAAATCACTTTGCAGTGGCGGTCTTGAACTTGGTCCAGGTGCGCATGCGGGCGCGCATGTCGGCCTGGGGAATATCCTTGCCCGGTATCAGACGAGCATAGGTCGCTTCGTCGAGGTAGATGTCCGGGTTGTTGCGCATCGCCTCGTCCACGTTTGGCCGGGCCTTGGCGTTGGAGGTCGGGTAACCGGTGAAATTGCTGATCGCGGCCATGTTCTCCGGGCGCATCACGAAGTTGATGAATTCGTAGGCGTATTCCGGATGTTTGGCATCGACCGGAATGGCCATGGTGTCCATCCACACCGTGGTGCCTTCGCGCGGCACGCGGTATTGGAAGCGGGTCTGCTTGCCGGCGCTGTCCGAGGTACGCTGGGCCTGGGTCATGTCGCCGCTGTAACCGAGGGACAGGCACAGGTTGCCGTTGACCAGGTCGGTCACCGGCTGCGACTGAAACTTGCGAATGTATGGCCGCAGCTTCATCAGCAGATCACTGGCCGCTGCCAGATCCGCAGGCTTGGCGCTGCGCGGGTCGCGGCCCAGATAATTGAGCACCACGGCCAGCACTTCGTCCGGCGAGTCGATCATCGAAATCCCGCAATCGGCGAATTTGGCCGCCAGCTCCGGTTTGAACAGCATGTCCAAACTGTTGACCGGCGCGTCGCCCATGCGCTGTTTGATCTGCTCGGCGTTGTAGGTCAGGCCGATGGTGCCCCAGGTGTACGGCACCGTGGCCTTGTTCGAATGCTCATAATGGCTGCGCAGCTTTTGCAGGCCCGGCTCGATGTCGTTCATCGCCGTGATTTTCGAAGGATCCAGCGGCAACAGGCTGCCGGCACGCATCAGCCGTTCGGCCACAGTGTCGCCGGGGAAGATCAGGTCGTAGCCGCTGCCGCCGGACAGCATCTTGGCTTCCAGGGTTTCGCTGCCGTCCATCACGTCGTAGATCACCTTGATCCCGGTTTCGGCGGTGAATTTGGTCAGCGTGTCTTCAGCGAAATAATCCGCCCAGTTGTACAGCCGCAGGGTCTTGTCTTCGGCGTGCACGGCAGGCATCAGACCGGCCAGCGCCAGGCCCAGAGCGCCGAGCAACCACTTGTTCGGGGTATGCATATCAGACTCCTTGAGGATTCCAGCGGGCGTTAAGGTGACGGCCGTCCTGGCTCAACAATGCGCCATACATTTCCGGACGACGGTCGCGGTAGATGCCCCAACTCAAGCGATCTTCACGCATGGCTGCCAGATCCAGGCTTTGCACCAACACGCCGGTGCTGGCGCGGTCAGCTTCGGCGAGCATTTTCCCCTTGTGGTTGCAGATGAACGACGAGCCGTAGAAATTCATTTGCAGCGCCGCATCGGTGCCCGCCACTTCGCGGCCAACCCGGTTGGAAGCGATCACCGGCAGCAGGTTGGCAGCCGCGTGGCCACGCATGGTCATCTGCCAGTGGTCGCGCGAATCCAGATCCGCGCAGCCCGGTTCAGAGCCGATGGCGGTCGGGAACAGCAGCACTTCAGCGCCCATCAACGCCAGGCAACGCGCGGTTTCCGGGAACCACTGATCCCAACAGATGCCCACGCCGAGGCGGCCGAACGCGGTGTCCCAGACTTTGAAACCGGTGTCGCCGGGGCTGAAGTATTCCTTCTCCTGATAGCCGATGGCGTTGGGGATGTGGGTCTTGCGGTACACGCCCAGCAAACGCCCGTCGGCATCGGCCACGCTCAGGGAGTTGAAGTAGGCGTTGCCGGCCTTCTCGTACCAGCTCAGCGGCAGCACCACACCGAGTTCACGGGCCAGCGCGGCGAAACGCGACAGCACCTGACTGTCGCGGTACTCCTCGGCCAGCGCCATATGCTGATGGCTCTGCTCGATGCAGAAATACGGCGTGGCGAACAGCTCCTGCAACAGGATCACTTGCGCGCCCTGCGCGGCCGCTTCACGCACCAACTGCTCGGCGCGGTCGAGGTTGCTTTTCAGGTCCCAAATGCACGGCATCTGGGTGGTGGCGACTTTGAGCAGCGTCATCGATCAACCCTCCACCGGCCAGGCTGGCTGTTGCTGGGTGATGCAATGCACACCTCCGCCGCCATGGGCCAGATGATTGATCTGCACCGGCACCACTTCACGTCCCGGGAATGCCTTGGCCAGGGTTTCTGCCGCGACATGGTCGGCCTCGATGCCGTACGCCGGCATGATGATCGCGCCGTTGGCGATGTAGAAGTTGGTGTACGAGGCGCAGAACACTTCGGCTTCTGTGTCCACCGCATCGGTGGCTTCATACAGCTCGATCAGCTCGAACTTGCGGCCCTGGGCATCGGTGGCCAATTCCAGTGCGCGACGGTTTTCCCGCACCACTTCGGCATACACCGAACTGCGATCGTGAGTCGCGTCCACCAGCAAAACACCGGGACGAGCAAAGGCGCACACGCCATCGACGTGGCCGTCGGTCATGTCGCCGGTGACGTAATCCGGATCGCCCGGCAGCCAGATGGTTTTCTTCACGCCGAGCAGACGGCTGAAGATTTCTTCCATCTCGGCCTTGCTCACGCCGGGGTTGCGGTTGGGGTTGAGCAGCACCGATTCGGTGGTGATCAACGTGCCCTCGCCGTCGACATGGATCGCGCCGCCCTCGTTGCTCAGCGCCGTGCCGAAGCATTCGCCGCCCAGGTGATTGAGCACGCGGCGGGCCAGGCTTTCGTCCAGGTCGTGAGCCGACTTGCCGCCCCAGGCGTTGAAGCGCCAGCTCACACCGGCCAGACCTTGCTCCGGGTGAACCACGAAACTCGGGCCGGAGTCGCGGCACCAGCTGTCGTTGACCGCCAGCGGGATCAGTTCGATGTTCGGTCCGCACAAGGCTTTGGCACGGGCGATGGCCGACGGATCGACGACCATTTTCACCGGTTCGAACCGGGCGATGGCATTGGCGACGCGGGCGAAATCTTCCTGCACCAACGGCAAGGTGACGCCCCAACCCGATTCCCACAGAGCCTGATTGTGTGGCCAGACCATCCAGGTCGCCGCGTGCTTCACCCACTCTGCCGGCATCATCCAACCGCTGTTGTTGTTTTTGTTCTGCTGCATGGTAAAAAGCCCTTTGAGTTAAGCCATTGTGTTCAATGAAAACAGCCTTGGCGGCGTTGACGTGCATGCTAATGGCGGCCTTAAGGGCAAACAAACGATGGATTTAGCGGAAAACTGATTAGAGGAGCTTATCGATCATGCTGAAACACTGGCCACCCCTCAGCTCGTTGCGCGGCTTCGAAGCCGCTGCAAGACTGGGCAGTTTTCACAAGGCCGCCGAGGAGCTGAGCCTCACGCAATCGGCCATCAGCCAGCAGATCCGCAGCCTTGAGGCGTACCTGGAGCAGCCGCTGTTTTTTCGTAGCGGGCGCAGCGTCAGCCTGACCGACGCCGGCCATGACCTGCTCAGCACCACTCAGGCCATGCTGCAGCAATTGTCGGTGGGCATCCGCCGACTGGGGCAATACCAGAAGCCCAATCAACTGGTGCTCAACACCACGCCGGCGTTTGCCCGGCATTGGTTGCTGCCGCGTCTGGGGGATTTCCGCCGTCAACATCCAAATGTGGATCTGTGGATTTTCAGCACCGATGAAGTGCCGGACATGGCGACACAAACCATCGACATCGCCGTGCGCGACGACATTAGTTCGCAGGCTGAATGCAGCTTCAAGGTTCTGCATGCCGACCGCCTCTATCCGGCCTGCCACCCGAGCGTGTTGGCGCAGCCCGTCGCGCAACGCACGACGCTGCACGGCGAGCGGGAAATGGACTGGAGCCATTGGGCCGTAGAGGCTGGAATCGATATAGGGCAGCAGGATCAGGGCTTGAATTTCTCTGATCCGGGGCTGCTGCTGGACGCGGCGTGTTCAGGTCTCGGGATTGCGCTGGTCAGCCGGTTACTCAGCCGCCAGGCACAGGAAAACGGGCTGTTGCAGCCCCTGGTGGAGCAAACCATTCGCGGCCCGAACTGGGCGATACTGACGCACCGCGACAGCGAGAACGACCCGATGGCGCGATGCTTCAGTCAGTGGTTGTCAACTCAACTGGCAGAACCCGAGCCGCTGGCTCAGACGACTGAGAGTTGACCTGCGCCGAGCCGCCCTTCCAGCCGACCGAACAGTACGTAATGCTGATAACCGCTGGTAAACGCCCCGTTGAAAACCGCGTTTTTGACGTCCTGATTCATATGCAGATATTGCGCTTCGTCGAAGTTCTCGACACTGACTTCGCCATCACGCCCAAGCCTGTCGCTGTGGACCGGCAAGCCTACGATCGTGCGCCGCTGGAAATCGATGATCCGGTTGACGGCGTGACTTTCCAGCGGTCCCCGATTGGATTGCGTCGAGTAAATGTGCAATCCGTTGTTCGCGCAGCGATTGCACATGTCGATGCAGGTCTGCTGAGTGGACTTGCGTTGGATCAGTTGCGCCAGCGGCATGTCAAGATATTTGCCGACCTGAAATTCGGCCTGATTGAAAATGGTACAACACAAGATGGTGTTGCCATTGCAGTCGAGCACCAGCCAGTCATCCTTGAGCGTGCAGGACTGCTGCGGGTACTGGCGGACCAGATTGACCAGGTCGTCATAGGGCGGCAGCGCGAGTCGCTGCAGCGTCTCGCGGTCGGTATCGGTCACCGACGGGTCGCGCTCGATCAGCGCCAGCGTTTTCTCCAGCGGCATCATCACTGAATAGCCGGTCGAAAAGTCGAACCCCAGACGCTGGCTGAACTCGCGCATCAGCCCTTCTTCTTCCATGTTGTCCAGGTAGCGGTGGTAGTAGACCTCGATCTGCGTGTTCAAGCCATGCTGCTGCTTGAGCTCATGCAGTTTGATCATGTTGGCCTTGACGACTTCGATGTCACCACCCACGTGTCCCTGTTTGTATGTCTGCTGATAAAACCCGGACAACGAGATACGGAAGAACGATGGATTGGCGAGCATGGCCTTCTCCATGTTTTTCGCCAGATTCAAATTGGAACTGATACCGCTGTGCAAACCGGCCGCGTTGATGATTTCGACAAACTCGCCGATTCGCGGGTGGATCAACGGCTCGGTCCAGTTAAAAAGAAAAATCGCCTTGACCCCTTCGCTTCGGGCCTTCTCGACGATCTTTCTGAACATGTCGACTTGCATGGCTTTCTTGAAATTGGCGTTTTCCGAGTTGCCCATCGGACACGAAGGGCAGCTCAAATTGCAGGCGCCGACAATATCGATGTACATATTCATTGCGAGTGAAGCTCCTGGGGTGAATAGCGGTGCATCCAGACTGTCGACTTTTGTGATTGCCGTTATTCGCTATTTTTTTGACAGTTCGAAAGCGCGTCCAGCAAGTTCCGCGCCATTGGCATGCGTGGCCATCAATTCCACGATCCAATCGATAAATACCCGCAGCTTTTGACTGATATGCCGGTTCGGCGGGTACGCAACGTACAGCGGCATCGGGTCAAGCGCCCAGCCCTCGAACAGCGCCACCAGCTCACCCCGGGCCTCGTGCACCGCCGACATGTAACGCGGTAGCCAAAGCACACCCAGACCGGCAAGGCCTGCCGCCAGATAAGCGTTGCCATCATCGACCGCCAGGATATGCCGGCCCTTGATCAGCAGGTTCTCCGTGGCATTGCGCAAGGCGTAAGGCACCGGCCTGCCGGTGCGCGCCCAGAGGAAGCCGACAACGCGGTGATGACTGTCTTCCAGCTCAAGGGGATGCATCGGGGTGCCGGCGCGGGCCAGGTAACCGGGCGCGGCATACACGCCCAATTGCAGATCGGCGACCCGCCGGGCCATCAGCGACTGATCCCGCAGCTCTCCGCCACGCACCACGCAATCGACGTTTTCATCGATGATGTCGACGATCCGGTCGCTGACGCCCATGTCGATCTGGATTTCCGGATACCGCGCGCAAAACTCGGGCAGCGCCGGCACCAGAATCAGGTTGGCCAAGGGGCTGGGCACATCGACCCGCAAGCGCCCCTTGGGCTGGGCCGCCGCGCCGGGAAGGCTGGTTTCGGCATCGTCCATGTCGGCCAGCAACTTGATCACCCGCTCGTAATAGGCCGCGCCGTCCGCCGTGGCATTGACCTTGCGCGTGGTGCGGTTGAGCAACTTCACTCGCAACCGCGCCTCCAGTTGCTGAATGAGCTGGGTCACGGTGGTCTTGCTCATGTGCAGGGTTTCGGCGGCCTTGGTGAAACTGCCGGCCTCCACCACCCGGGCGAAGGCTTGCATCGCGTCAAAACGGTCCATATCCCACCTCTGACAGGGGCTTGATTATTTGGGATTTGCAAACAGTGATCGCCAAGGTTGCGCGTTTATCGCGCCGAGGCAAGTCCCTACAGTTGCTCCATCACCGGTTTTCAACCCCTTGAAGGAGACACCCCCATGACTAATGCCCAGCCAAAACGCGACGTGGTTTTCCCTCCCGGACGCCATGCCCTTTACGAGCGCAACCGTTATTCCCCGGCGGTTCGTTCCAACGGTTTTCTGTTTGTCTCAGGCCAGGTCGGCAGCCTTGAGGACGGCTCGCCGGAACCGGATCTCAAGCAACAGGTGCGACTGGCCTTCACCAACCTCAATGCGACCCTCGGTGCGGCCGGCGCCAGCTTCGATGACGTGGTGGACGTGACGGTGTTCATGGTCGATCCGCAATCGACCTTCGAAACCATCTGGGAAGTGGTGCCGGAATTCTGGGGCGAGGCGCCACACCCGACGATTACGGCGGTCGGCGTGACCTGGCTGTATGGCTTTCAGTTCGAGATCAAGGTGATTGCCAAGTTGCCGGAATGACCTGATATCGCGTCGATTTGCAGCACGGGCCGACAGTCTTCAGACTGTCGGCCCGCATTCCTTTTGCGATCCATCGCCATGTCCGACACCTTGTTGAAGCCCAGCCTGCCCGGCATCGCCCTGCGCCGCTGGCGCGTGCTGCACCGCGTCAAGCAGAGCCATGCCGCCGAGTTGTTCAAGGTCACCCAGTCGACCATTTCCCGCTGGGAAAGCGGCGTGCAGGCGATGGATCCGGACGCGCATCTTCAGCTCGAACGGCTGCTCGCGGCACGACTCGACAGCGCCGCCGATCAGGCCCTCGCGCGACTGGTCACGGACAGCGCGCGCCCGGTCCACCTGGTCTGCGACCTGACCCATCGCCTGCTGGCCTGTTCGCCGGCTCGCGCCGCACAGTTCAGCAGTCCGCTGAACGATCTGCTGGGGCAATCGCTGTGGCGCTTTGCGACGGCGCAAATCCAGCACAAGGAATCCTTGCTGGATGACACCGGTTGGCGCGAAGTCCCGGCGCCGCCGGCACTGGAATTCGTCACCGGCCACAATGACTCAACCCTCGTGCCCATCCGCGAAAGCCTGTGCCGCTGGACGCGGATCGCGCTGTCGGACGGCACCGCCGCACGGCTGGTGGAAACGCTGTAGGCCGCGCGCCGCATATTTTATGCGTGGACGATGATCGAGGCCGGGCCTAGGCTTTGAGCCCTGCTCTCTTTATCCCGGCCACTGTATGAACCTCGAAAAAATCAAGGGACGCCTCGACTTCCTGCGTGAAGCGGAACGGCTCAAGGACGTCCTCAGAAGCGCCCACACCTCCTCCGGACGCAGCGAAAGCACCGCCGAACACAGCTGGCGCCTGTGCCTGATGGCGATCGTGTTCGCCGATGATCTGGCCGGGCTGGACGTGCTGAAAGTCCTGAAGATGTGCGTCATCCACGACCTCGGCGAAGCCATCAATGGTGACATTCCCGCGGTCGATCAAGCCGGGTTACCCGACAAGGGCGAACAGGAGCGCAATGACTTGCTGCTGCTCACCCGCTCCCTGGACGACGCGTTGAGAAACGAAATCCTCGCGCTCTGGGACGACTACGAAAACGCCCACTCCCCCGAAGCCAAAGCCGTGAAGGCCCTCGACAAGCTGGAAACACTTTTACAACACACTCAAGGGAAGAATCCGCCAGACTTCGACTATGGCTTCAACCTGGCCTACGGCAAGCAATACACCAACGCCGATCCGCTGTTCGAAACCCTTCGAACCCTGATCGACCGGGACACCCGAGAACGCATGAACACAAACATCACAATCCGCAACGAACGCCCCGAAGACATCGACACCATCGCCCGAATCACCGAGGCCGCGTTCCAGCACGAAGAACACTCCAGCCACACCGAACAATTCATCGTCAACGCCCTGCGCCGCGCTGGCCAGCTCAGCGTTTCGCTGGTGGCGGTGGAAAACGACACGGTGGTCGGCCATGTCGCCATTTCCCCCGTGACGATCTCCTCCGGCACTCAAGGCTGGTACGGCCTCGGCCCGATCTCGGTGTGCCCGACGCGCCAGCAGCAAGGCATCGGCTCGGCGCTGATGAAAGCCTCGCTTGCGCAATTGCAGCGCATTGGCGGGGTGGGTTGCGTGGTGCTTGGTGATCCGGGCTACTACGGGCGTTTTGGCTTCAAGGCCCATGCCGGTCTGGAGTTGCCAGGGATTCCGGCGGAATACTTTCAGGCGCTGGTGTTTGAAGGTGAGTTGCCGGTCGGTGTCGTCAGCTACCACGAGGCTTTTGACGCTACCGCGTAATCGCTCGCTGCCATTCAAAGCGGCAGCGAGCGATCCTGAATCACCCGTTTCATCACCAGCGTGGATGTCAGTCGCTGGACGTTGGGCAGGCTGGACAGGCGCTCGTCATAGAGCTGCTGAAACGCCGGCAGATCCCGCGCAACGACGTGCAGCAAGTAATCGGGTTCGCCGAACAGTCGCTGCGCCTCAACGACCTGCGGGATCTGCATCACTGAATCCTCGAAAGCCTCCACCGCCTGGCGATTGCCCTCGCGCAGCGTCACAAACACCATCGCCGAAAAATTCAGCCCCAGCGCTGCCGGGGCCAGTTGCGCGCGATAGCCGACGATCACTCCGCTCTCTTCGAGCGCCCGAACCCGACGATGACAGGGAGACAGGCTGAGCCCGACCCGATCGGCCAGCTCGGTGATCGAAAGACGACCGTCGGCTTGCAGTTCGGCAAGAATCTTCTGGTCAATCCTGTCCATCAGCATTTTTCTCCCACTTCAGGCGCTCATCGCTGGAATATTTGAGAAAAGATTCTAGCCCGATATCTCTATTCTTTTTCGTGAACGTTGCATGCCTTGAGCCGATTGTTTGCGAGATCAAAATGTCCCTGAGTGTTTTTGCCGCCTTTTGGGCGGTTTCTTTTCTGTTCGTCATCACCCCCGGCGCGGATTGGGCCTATGCCATCTCGGCAGGGCTGTTCGGTCGCGTGGTGCTGCCCGCCGTGGCCGGTTTGCTGATCGGTCACTTGCTCGCAACGCTGGTGGTTGCCGCCGGCGTCGGCGGTCTGGTGGCGAGCAATCCCCTCGCCCTCTCGGTGTTGACGATTGGCGGCAGCCTTTATCTGCTGTGGCTGGGCATCAACATGTTGCGAAACCCCTCCACACCCGAAGCGGCAGAGAGCCAGGCATCCGGATCCTGGTCGCGCTGGACGATCAAGGGCGCCTGCGTCAGCGGCCTCAACCCCAAGGTGTTTCTGTTGTTCCTGGCACTGCTGCCGCAATTCACCGACCCGACAGCGGCATGGCCGGTGCCGATGCAGATCATGGCGCTGGGGCTTTTGCACGCGTTCAGCTGTGGGGTGATTTATCTGTTGGTCGGGTTCGGCTCGCGTTCTGTTTTACAGGCACGACCGGTGGCGGCGCGATTCGTCAGTCGCCTGTCGGGCGCAATCATGATTTTGATCGCTGCGATTCTGTTGGCTGAACAGCTCCCGAACTGAAACCTGGCGCTCGCCAAAGGAACCACCATGAGTGACACAACTTCGCTTTACGGCAATAACCAAAGCCCGGAACAGCAGTCCCGCATCCGTATTCCGCATCTTCAGCGAATGAAGGCGCTCGGGCAGAAATGGGCAATGCTTACGGCCTACGACATGTACGTCGCGAGTATTTTTGAAGAGGCCGGAATTCCTGTTTTGCTGGTGGGCGACTCGGCTTCGAACAACGTTTTCGGCCACGAATCAACGTTGCCAGTGACAGTTGACGAGCTGATTCCGCTGGTGCGTGCCGTCAGCCGGACAACCCGCAGACCGCTGGTGATTGCTGATCTCCCGTTTGGCTCGTATCAGGCGTCGCCAGATCAGTGCTTCCATACCGCCGTGCGTTTCATGAAAGAAGCAGGTGCACACGCGGTCAAGATCGAAGGCGGCGTTGAAATGCTGCCGCAGGTTGAAAAACTCGCAAGATCAGGCATTCCCGTGATGGCCCACATCGGTTTTACACCGCAGGCTGAACATCAACTTGGCGGCTATCGTGTTCAGGGACGGGGGCAGGATGCCCAACGGCTGATCGAGAGCGCCCGCGCCTTCGAAGCAGCGGGTGCCTTTGCTTTATTGATCGAAATGGTGCCCGACGAAGTCGCGACGCAAATCAGCGCCGCCGTTTCCATCCCCACAGTTGGCATCGGCGCCGGTGTGGGTTGCGATGCACAGGTGTTGGTCTGGCAGGACATGGCGGGGTTGCGAACCGGACACCTGCCCCGATTCGTCAAACAATACGCCGACCTTCGTGGCGTATTGCTCGGCGCAGCTCAAGACTTCATTGACGACGTGCAGATGTCGAGGTTTCCGGGGCCCGAGCATTCATTCCCCTTAGAGAATGCGCAGGAGAAAAACCATCGATGAAAAGCTTCAGGCAACGCGCGGCCGAAGGCCTGAAAATCGGCGGCCGCTTCACCCTCTCCCGCTGCTTTTCAGGCGAAGACATCCAGCGTTTTGCGCAGATTTCCCGCGATTACAATCCTGTGCATTTCGACCAGCGTTTCGCTGAGGCACGTCGCTTCAAGGCACCCGTTTCGCACGGATTGCTGACGGCCAGCCTGGTTACTGAAATCGGCGGACAGATCGGCTGGCTGGCCGCGACGATGACATTCGAGTTCAAACGTCCGGTTTATCCGGGAGATACGGTGACGTGCGAATGGCTGATCACTGAACTGGATGACAAGGGGCACGGAACCGCCGTGGTGAAGCTGGTCAATGAGGGTGGCGTCGTGGTTATGGAGGGAACGACTCGTGGGTTGGTGCCAGGCGCAAACGAACGGGAGATTCTTTCACTGATGCTGGCTGAAGGTGATCCCGACAATGGCGCCCCAACGAATGGGATCGTCCGATAGAGCACAGCCCGGATGCAGCGCCCGCCCTCCTCCTTCACTCAGCAAAAAGGGCGAGCGCCAATATCACCGTACCAGCCACCGCGCCATCAACCGCGAACTCTGCGGCATCAGCCAATACACCATGTTGAACGAGATCAACCCGGCCACCAGCATCTTGAACAACCACCCCGGCAATCGCAGGTCCGCCAGTTCCAGCAGCGCCGCCAGTGCCCACGGCATGGACACCGACAGCGGCCACACCACCAGCCATGACACCAGCCATTGCTTCCAGCGGGCGCCGGCCTCGGTGGTCATGGTTGCTGGCGCCGCAGCACGGCGCGCTGGTAGATGCGGTCGCGGGCCAGGGTCATCGGGTCGCGGCTCAGGGCGATGCCGTCGAGCAATCGGCCGGGGCTGAAGTCGAGGCGTTGCTGGGCGGTTTGCTGATCTTCGGCGGGCACCAGCGAATCGAGGGTGAAGAGGCCCAGCTCGACTTCGCGGCGGTTTCTTGGCCATGGGATCGAGCCGTCTTCGACCACGTCGCCCGGCGCTGCCAGTTGCGCGATCAAACGCATCTGCGCGGGGCCCTTCGCCAGTCGTGCCGTCAGTTCATCCTGCAAATAATGGGCTGGCATGCGGGCGGCTTGCTGGTCGTTGATAAGCGATTGGCCGGTCAACGGTTCGATGCGATAGCGAACGACCTGTTCCTGATTTTCCCGGTTACTGAAAACCAGCGAATTCACGCCGAAGTATTCGATGCTGGTATAGCTAGACGGCGCCGGTTTCGGCGTTTCCAGAAAGTGTCTGGCCCTCGGATGCTCTGCCAGAAAAGCCTGCAACGGCTGCGGATCCGGCGGTGTGGCGACCGTTGCAGCGATGCCTTTCAGGAAGCCGAGAAACTCCAGGGGCGTGGCCACCGGAAAACCGTCGAACGAGTGGCCGACAATGTCGGTGAACTCGCCGTTCGGCAGTTTGAAACGCACAGCAAGCCCGCGCGGACTGGCCAGCGGATCGCCGTCCACCGTGGCCGGCACGCCACTGAAGTTGGAGAACCGCAGCACCACCGGCACCGGTTTCCCCTGCAAATGGGCTGCACGGCTGAGACTCGCCGCCGACGGTGAAGCCGTGAAAGTCCCGTTCACCAACAGACCTTTGGCGTGGGTCGCGCGAAAGCCCGGATGCTTGCCGAACGTGGCGTAAAGCGCATCCAGCAGCGCGTCGTAGAGTTTGTCCTGTGACACCGGATCAGTCCTTGTGAAAGTCAGCGGTTGTTCGCCCGCTGCATAGGCCGGGGACGCGCTCAGCGCCCCCGCCAGCAACGCGACGATCCACGGTCGGGATAATCGCATCGGGGTCATTCCTGACGCCGACCGGGATTGAGCGCGATGTGTTTGTACTCGACAAAATCATCCATCGCCGCCACGCCGTTCAGACGCCCCTGCCCCGACTGTTTGAAGCCGCCCTCCTCGAACTCGTCGTAGACCACCGCCCAGTCATTGACCCACACCGTGCCGGCTTCCAGTTCACGGGCGACCCGCAGCGAGCGGTCGATGTCGCGGGTCCAGACACTGGCCGCCAGACCGAATTCGCTGTTGTTGGCCAGCTCGATGGCTTCGGCTTCGCTGTCGAATACCTGCAGGGTCAGCACCGGGCCGAAGGTTTCGCGCTGGACGATGGCCATCTCCGGATCGCTGACCCGCAGCAGTGTCGGCCGATAGAACGCGCCTTTGGCCAGCGGCCCGTCAGTCACCGGCCCACCCCGCACGATGACTTGCGCACCGGCAGCAATCGCCTCTTCCACCACCTGATTGACCCGCTGCACGTTGGCCTTGTCGATCAGTGGCCCCATGTCGCTGGCCGGATCCGCCGCCGGCCCGACCCGCACCGCTTCAAGTCGAGCGGCCAGGCGTTCAGTCAACACGTGGGCGATGTCGCGCTGCACCAGCAGGCGCGAACCGGTCATGCAGAACTGCCCCGAAAACACCGTGAGCGCCTTGACCAGCGTCGGCACCACGGCGTCGAGGTCAGCGTCGTTGAACACCAGCATCGGCGTCTTGCCACCCAGTTCCAGACCGAAGCGCTTGAGGTGTTGCGCCCCCGCCGCCGAGATCGCCCGACCGGTGCCGGTGCTGCCGGTGAAGCTGATGACCGGCACCTTCGGCGACTCCACCAGATGGATCGAACCGGCCGCGCCCTGCTCGCTGAACAGGTTGATCACGCCGCGCGGCAGCGACGGCGCTTCACTCATGATCCGCGCCACCAGCGCGTTGGTCTGCGCGGTCTGCCCCGGCATCTTGATCACCGTGGTGCAACCGGCGGCCAGGGCCGGCGCCAGCGAGCGGATCATCAGCACCACCGGCGAATTCCACGGCACGATGATGCCCGCGACACCGACGGCCTGACGGATCACCAGAGAGATCTTGCCCGGCCGGGGTTGCGCGGCGCGGCCATATTCGGTGCGGGCCAGCGCGGCGTAATAGCGCAATTTGGACGGCACCATGCCGACTTCGAATGCGGCCTCGGGACGGATCTTGCCGTTCTCCAGCGCCAGGGTGTCGATCAGCTCGGCGGCGTTGAGCTCAAAGACGTCCGCCAGTTCCAGCAGCACCTGCGCACGCAGCTGGCTGTCTTCTTTCCATGGGGTGTGCGTGAAGGCCCGCTGCGCGGCGTCGATGCCTTGCTGCGCTTCGGCCAGCCCGCCTTCGGCGTAGCGACCGATCAGCTCATAAGTCGCCGGGTCGATGGAATCTTTGTAGTCACCGGAATCCAGCCACAGGCCGTCGATCCAGTTCAAAACCTTGGTGTTGTTCATGGCGAAAACTTCCTTGGATTCAGGCGTAGAGACCGGCGATTTTTTCGGCGGTGGCGATCACGGTGAGGTTGGTGGCAACCGACGGCACGTCCGGGAAGATCGAGGCGTCGACCACCCGCAGGCCCTGCACGCCGATCACTCGGGCTTCGAGGTCGACCACCGCATGCGCATCTCCCGGCCGGCCCATCGGCGCGGTCGAGGTCGGGTGGTGATAGGTGTCGAGCGTGGCCTTGACGCTGGCCAGCAAGGCGTCGTCGGAATCGTTGCCCTGCCCCGGATTCAGCTCCGAATGAATCAGACCCTTGAGCGGCGCCGTCGCCCCGATCCGCCGCGCCAGACGAATACCGTCCAGCAGACGCTGGCGATCCATCGGCTCGGCGAGGAAGTTCAGATCGATATTCGGCGCCACTAAAGGATCGCGACTGGCCAGCGTAACCTTGCCCCGGGACAGCGGCCGGGTCAGCGCCACCGCGAGCACGAAGCCGACCTGGGTCGGGCTCTGATCGTGAGGAAACAGGTGGGTCGCGGTGATGTGAATGTCCAGATCGCCGTGTTCGGCGCTGCGGCTGTGGGTCCAGAGCTTGGCGCCGATGGCCGGTGACTGGCGGCCGATCAAGTCAGGTTTGGCGGCGTAGGCGTTGTAGTAGAACGGGTGATCCGCCAGGTGTTGCCCGACCGGCAATTCGGCGACCGGCTCAATGTCCAGTGCGCGCAGATCGTCGCCAGGGCCGATGCCTGAACGCAGCAGGATCGCCGCGCTGCCGTAACTACCGGCCGAAAGAATCACTTCGTTGGCGCGTAATTGCTCGCCATTCGCCAGTTGCACACCCACCGCACGTTTGCCGTCGAACAGCACCTTGTCCACCAGGCTGTCGGCGCGAATCTGCAAGTTATCGCGGGCGCGCACCTCATCCGTGAGGTAGGCCATGCCGGTGTTGACCCGCACGCCGTCGACGATGTTCATCGGGTACGGGCCGACGCCGTTGGCATTCGCGCCGTCGAAGTCGTCGATCATCCGGTAACCGTTGGCGACCGTGGCGTAGATGAAGGCTTTCTGCATCGGCGTGACGTCGGCGCTGCCGAGCTGACGCACCGGCAGCGGCCCGTCGTGGCCATGCAATGCGCTGGCGCCGCCGCTGTGGTTTTCCAGTTTCTTGAATGAGGGCAGCAACTCTTCGTAGCTCCAGCCCGGCAGATTCCAGCGCTGGAAGTCCGTGGCTCGGGCGCGAATCGCCACCGCGCCGTTGATGGCCGAACTGCCGCCCAGCACTTTGCCGCGCAGCGCGCCGATCGCGTGTTCGACGTAGCCTGGCCGAGAGGTGTAACCCCACTCGAACTGGCGATTGCCATTGGCACCGACCACGTCGCTGCTGGCGACGATTTCGGGATACTCGCCCGGGGCAAAACTCTGGCCCGCCTCCAGCAACAGCACCTGGCGCCGGACGTTTTCACTCAAGCGACGGGCCAGCACCGCGCCGGCGGAACCGCCGCCGACCACGATCACATCGACCGGGGCACGCCGGGCAGAATTTACAAGGGTATCGTTCATCGGTTTCTTCCCTGTCAGGCGTCAAAGCGCGCCTGTTGAGGAAGAGCTTATTGAAGGGTTCGAGGGCTCATAAGCCGGGAAAAAACGAATCGCGGTTTCGCTTTTCCCGAACGGATTAACCCGACGAATGGGCCGCGAGCAATTGCTCCCACACCGGCGGACTGCCGATCTGTTCGCAGAGAAAATCGGTCAACGCCTGCAACTTGGGCGAGGCCCGCTGAGAGCGCCGGTACACCGCCGAAATATTCCCGCCCCGGGGCGCGTAAGGCGCCAGCACCTCTTGAAGTTCACCGTCCACGATAGCTTGCGCCGCCAGAAACGTCGGCAGGATCGCCAGCCCCATGCCGGCCTTCGCCGCTTCCATCAGTTGATGGCCGTTATTGGTGCGCATCCGGCAGCGCACCCGAAACGATTCCAGCCCATTGTTCACCGGCAACGTCCACATGCCGTGGGGTTCGCGGTTCACGTAGAGCATGGCGAAATGCTCGGACAGTTCCTGCGGGGTTTGCGGTGTGCCATGGGCGGCCAGGTAATCGGGACTGGCGCAGATGATGTGGCGATTGGCGGTGATGGTTTTCGCCACCAGCGAGGAGTCCGGCAACTCGCCGATACGGATCGCCGCGTCGTAACGTTCTTCGTGCAGGTTGACGTGGCGGTCGTCGAATTCGATGTCCAGCCGCAACTCGGGATAGCGCACCGCGAACGACGACAGGATCGGCGTCAGGTAACGAATGCTGAACGCCATCGGCGCTGCCAGCCGCAGACTGCCGCGCAGGCTCGATTGAAAGGCCAGCACCGCGTCTTCGGCCTCCTCGACCTCCGACAGAATCCGCACGCAATAACGATAAAACACTTCCCCGGCCTCGGTCAGCCGCGCCTGCCGCCCACGTTCGAGGACGATGCTGCCGAGGCGTTTTTCCAGTTGCGCAATCCGCTGGCTGACCATGGATTTGGCGGTGCCCAGTTGCCGGGCTGCCTCGGTGATACTGCCGGTGTCGACCACCATGACGAACGATTGCATCTCGCAAAGCTTGTTCAAGTTCTACATCCAGTGTGTGCAAGGTTCAGACGGCGCAATCTACGGCTCGCCCGGCTTCGGCCACCAGTACCGAAAACGGGCCGCTGCTTCCCACACAATGGACAATCGGGCTTGTATAGTTGGCGTCCCTTTTCCAGCGAATCCCGCCCCGTGCTAGACCTCAATGACCTGCAGTATTTCGTGATGGTGGTGGACCACGGCGGCTTTGCGCCGACGGCGCGGGCGCTGGGGATTCCCAAGTCGAACCTGAGCCGGCGCATTGCCTTGCTTGAGGAGCGTCTGGGCGTGCGGCTGATCATCCGCAACACCCGGCACTTTTCGGTGACGGAGTTGGGCCAGACCTACTACGACCATTGCCGGGCGATGCTGAAACAGGCCGAGGCTGCCGAAGCCGCGATTGCCATGACCCGCGCCGAGCCGGGCGGCGTGTTGCGCGTGACCTGCCCGACGACGCTGCTGGAAGAATGCGTCGGCGGGATCATCACGCGATTCATGGCCATGCACCCGCGTGTCGAGGTGCATCTGGAGGCCAGCGACCGGCAGGTCGACGTGGTGGCCGAAGGCGTCGATCTGGCGTTGCGGGTGCGGCCGCCGCCCTTGCAGGATTCCGAGCTGGTCAGCCGGGTGTTGTCGCAGCGACCGCAATGCCTGGTCGCCAGCCCTGCACTCTTGAGCCGGCTGGGTGAACCGAGCGAACCGGAAGACCTGTCGCGCTTCCCCAGCGCTCACCACGGCAGCCCGCAGCAGGTTTACAGCTGGACGTTGTTCCATCAGGACGGCTCCGAATTCACCCTGCAGCATCGCCCGCAATTGATCACCAAAGGCCTGCCGATGCTGCGCTGCGCGGCCATCGACAGCGTGGGCGTTGCGCAGATGCCAATGTCGCTGGTGCATGACTTCATCGAGCGCGGCCAATTGGCGGTGGTGCTGCCGGAATGGGCGCCGCGCACGGAGATGATCTACGCAGTGTTCGCCAGCCGTCAGGGCATGCTGCCATCGCTGCGGATGCTGATCGATTTCATGGCCGAGCAGTTCGAGTTGCTGGACGATCCGCTGCGCGGAATGCGCACAAAGGCCTGAGGCTATTACTCACAGTTCGTGTTCAACCGCTTCACCAAAGCGCTCTTGATGGCATTTCTGCGATCAATATTCTGTCCTCATGTTGTTTTTGCCCCGGACAGAAAAGAGCGCAAGCCATGCCCAGCCCGAGAACGCTGTACCAGAAGCACATCGACAGTCACACCGTCTGCACCCTCGACGATCAGGGCCACGTGCTGCTTTACATCGACCGCCAGGTCGCCAACGAATACACCAGCCCGCAAGCCTTCAGCGGCCTGCGTGATGCCGGGCGCGCGGTATGGCGGCCTGCGGCGACGCTGGCGGTGGTCGATCATGTGAACCCCACCGCACCGAAACGCATCGCGACCATGCCCGACGCCGGGGGCGCGCGGCAGGTGTCGTACTTCGAAGAAAACTGCCGCGACTTCGGCATCGAGCTGTTCGATGTGCTGGATAAACGCCAGGGCATCGAACACGTCGTGGCGCCGGAACAGGGTTTCATTTTGCCGGGCATGGTGGTCGCGGCCGGTGACAGCCACACCACCACTTACGGCGCACTGGGCGCGTTCGGCTTTGGTATCGGTACTTCGGAAATCGAGCACCTGCTGGCAACCCAGACGCTGGTCTACAAGCGCCTGAAAACCCTGCGAGTGACGGTCAACGGCGAACTGGGCGCAGGCGTCACCTCGAAGGACATCATCATGGCGCTGATCGAAAGGATCGGCGCGTCCGGCGCCACCGGTTACGCCATCGAGTTCACCGGCCCGGCCATCAGCGCCCTCAGCGTCGAAGCGCGCATGACCATCTGCAACATGGCCGTCGAGGCCGGTGCCCGGGGTGCCTTCATGGCACCGGACGACAAGGTATTCGCCTACCTGCAACGCAAGCCGCGTGCGCCCAAGGGCAAGGTCTGGGAGCAAGCCGTCGAGCGCTGGAAAACCCTGCACAGCGACGAGGGCGCGGTGTTCGATCGCGAAGTCATCCTCGATGTCGCCGCGCTGGAGCCGATGGTGACCTGGGGCACCAGCCCCGATCAGGCCGCGCCGATCAAAGGGCACGTGCCGGACCCGGCCGCCCAGCCCGATCCAATCCTGCGTCAAGGACTGCAGCGCGCCCTCGATTACATGGGCCTGACACCCGGCATGCCGCTGAACGAAGTGACGATCAGCCATGCCTTCATCGGTTCCTGCACCAATGCGCGGATCGAAGATTTGCGCGATGTCGCTCGCGTGGTGCGTGGCAAGCGTGTGGCGGCCCATGTGCGGGCGATGATCGTTCCCGGCTCGACGCTGGTGCGCAATCAGGCCGAGGACGAAGGGCTGGCGCAGATTTTTCTCGACGCCGGTTTCGAATGGCGGCAATCGGGCTGCTCGATGTGCCTGGCGATGAACGACGACGTGCTCGCGCCGGGTGATCGCTGTGCGTCCAGCACCAATCGCAACTTCGAAGGCCGTCAGGGCGCCGGTGCGCGCACCCACCTGATGAGCCCGGCGATGGTCGCAGCCGCCGCCATCACCGGCCATTTGACTGACGTGCGCACCGTCGCGCTGGAGGCTTGAACCATGCAACCTTTCGACACTGTCAGCGGCAGCGCCGCGCCGTTTCTCGCGTCCAACATCGACACCGACGTGATCATGCCCAAACAGTTTCTCAAGGGCATCGATCGCCAGGGGCTGGATCGCGGGCTGTTCTTCGATCTGCGCTTTCTCGCCTCCGGCGAACCCAACCCTGAATTCGTGCTCAACCAGCCGGCCTGGCAGGACGCGGCGTTTCTGGTGACCGGCCCCAACTTCGGTTGCGGTTCCAGCCGCGAGCACGCGGTGTGGGGCTTGAAGCAAGTGGGGATTCGAGCCTTGATCGGCACCACGTTCGCCGGGATTTTCTACGACAACTGCCAGCGCAATGGCGTGTTGGCGATTCAACTGGACGACGCGCAGTTCAAGCGTGTGGCCGAGGCGATCAGCGTTCCGGCGACCGCACGGATCAGCGTGAACCTGGCGCAGCAGACCCTCGAGCTGGCAGACGGCACGCTGATCGAGTTCGAGATCGATCAGTTGCGCAAACAGTCGTTGCTGCTGGGACTGGACGCCATCGGCACCACGCTGCAACGCACCGAGCAGATCCGCGCCTTTGAAGCGCGGCATCTGGCGGACAATCCCTGGCTGGGTTGATGGCAAAAAAAACGGGCGGTTCATTGAACCGCCCGTTTTCATTCCACGGACAAATCGCGGAAGTACTCTTCCAGAAACTCCACACACACCCGCAATTTCGCCGACTCGCTGAGCCGGGTCGGATAGACCGCCCAGACGTTGGCGCTCTGGGTGTAGCCGTCCAGCACCTGCACCAGCCTGCCCTGCTCGAGCATCGGTTTGACGTCCCACATCGAGCGCAACAGGATTCCGCCGCCGCTCAAGGCCCACTCCAGCACGATCTCGCCGCTGTTGGAGGACAACGGGCCATTCACTCGCACCGTTTCTTCCTGTCCGTCCTTGCTCAGGGTCCAGATACCGAACGCGTTGTTGCGCTCCTTGAGCACCAGACAATCATGGTCTTTCAGGTCTTCGAGGGATTGCGGCGTGCCCCGGCGTTCAAGGTATTCCGGCGTGGCGCACAGCACGCGCCGGTTGCTCACCAGTTTGCGCGCCAGATGCTGGCCCGGCAGGTCATCGCCGACGAGGATCTCCAGATCGAAGCCCTCGCCCACCAGATCGACCACCCGGTCGAACACGTCCAGCCGGATATCGAGTTTCGGGCACGACCGGGACAGCTGGCTGATCGCCGGCGCCACATGATTGCGGCCGAAACCGAAGCTGCTGCAAATGTGCAGCGACCCCGCCGGCTGGTGCCGGGCCTGGGAAATCTCGCCGAGAAACTGATCGAAATCCCCGAGCAGCTTCTCCGCCCAGATCCGCACCCGCTCGCCGTCGTCGGTCAGCGCGATGCGCCGGGTGGTGCGGTGCAGCAGCTTGGTCGCCAGCGTGGTTTCCAGCACCGAGATGCGTTTGCTGACGTAGGCCGGTGAGAAGCCCAACTCGTCAGCGGCGCTGGCAAAGCTGTTCTTGCGGATGACGGTGAGGAACACCTTGAGGTCTTCGGGCAAGGGAAATTGGTCACGATTCGTGTTCATAGGCCGCATGCTTCCGCTGTTTATCACGCATTTTGCGAAGGATACCATCGAATCACCGCCTCGCCACCCGAGCCCGGTGCACCGTGGTTTCCCGTCCATCCTCGATAAAAACAAACATGAGGACATGCGTCATGAGCGACTCCCTTGAGCAATCCCTGAACGTCGACGGCCCACGCGCCGGCGGCTTCATCCAGCGCCTGCGCACCTATGAGATCGGCGTGATCCCGCTGCCGATCTTCCTCGGCATCGCCGTGATCGTGTTTCTGTCGGCCCACCTCGGTTTTCTGCCGAAGAACATGATCGGCGGACTGGCCGTGATCATGACCATGGGTGTGTTCTTCGGCCAGATGGGCTCGCGTCTGCCGATCCTGCGGGAAATCGGTGGCGGCGCCATCCTGTGCCTGATGTTGCCGTCGGTGCTGGTGTTCTACGGCTTCTTCGGCGCGCCGACGATCGACGCGACCAAAATGCTGATGAAGGAAGCCAACTTCCTGTACTTCGTGATCGCCAGCCTGGTGGTCGGCAGCATCCTGGGCATGAGCCGGTTCATTCTGGTCCAGGGCATGATCCGCATGTTCATCCCCTTGCTGGCCGGCACTCTGGCCGCCGTCGCGAGCGGGCTGATCGTCGGCAAGCTTGCCGGCTACAGCGTCTACCACACGTTCTTTTTCATCATCGTGCCGATCATTGGCGGCGGCATCGGCGAAGGCATCCTGCCGCTGTCCCTGGCCTATTCGGCGATCCTTGGCGGCACGCCGGACATCTATGTCGCGCAACTGGTCCCGGCGGCCGTGGTCGGCAACATTGCAGCGATCATCTGCGCCGGTTACCTGGCACGACTGGCACTGAAACGCCCAGCCATCAACGGTGAAGGGGCGCTGATCCGGGCGAAAGCCGAAAACGATAAATTCAAGGTCAAGGATGAGTCCGCCACCGCCACCGCCATCGACCTGCGACTCATGGGCGCTGGCGTGCTGGTCATCTGTGCGTTCTTCGTGCTCGGTGGCCTGCTGGAAAAGGTCGTCGGGATTCCGGGGCCGGTGATGATGATTCTCGCGGCGGTGCTGTTCAAATACGTGCGCGTGCTACCGGAGAAACTGGAAAAAGGCGCGCAGTCTTTCTACAAACTGGTGTCGGCCGCCTTCATCTGGCCGGTCATGATTGGCCTGGGCATGCTGTACGTGCCGCTCGACAGCGTGGTGAAGGTGTTCTCTATCGGCTATGTGCTGGTGTGCCTCAGCGTGGTGGTGTCGATGACCGTCGCCGGTTTTTTCATTGGCAACCTGATGAAGATGTACCCCATCGAATCGGCCATCGTGACTTGCTGCCACAGCGGTCTGGGCGGCACCGGCGACGTCGCGATCCTGTCGGCGTCGAACCGGATGTCACTGATGCCCTTTGCGCAGATTTCCACCCGGATCGGCGGCGCCTCGACGGTGATTCTGGCGACGCTGTTGCTGGGTTTGGTCGCCTGAATGCTGGATGAATGCCGGGGTCTGGCGCTTGTCGGAACCCCGGCGCCGTGATCAGGGTTGTCGATTGCTGGCGGTTTGCGTGCCCGGTTCAAACATCGCCTCGAACCGCGATTTGTTGGCCGCGTAATAGGCCGCGACCGCCTGATCCGATGAGGTCTGGCGAGCCTGCATCATCAAGCTTTCCAGATCTGCCTGCGGGATCGAGTAGTGGGCGAAAAAGTACGCCACCTGCGGGTATTCCTGACTGAACCCCTTGCGAGCCATCGCATGGATCTGCTCGGCGCCACCGAAAATCTGCTTCGGATCATCCAGATAGCGCAGCGACCATTTGGAGAACATCCAGTGCGGGCTCCAGGCATTGACCAGTGACCATTTGTCCCGTTTCAGGTTGCGATCCAGTTCATTGAGCATGCCGCTTTCCGAAGACGCCACCAGTTTGTAGCCATCAAGCCTGTATTCCTCGATCGCCTTGACCGTGAGCTTGTACTGGCCGTTGCCCACCTCCGAGGTGAGGATCTTGCCTTCGAGTTTTTCCTTCACTTGCGGCTTGTTCAGATCCTCGACACTGGCCACTTCACTGATCGGCACCGAGGTCGGGACGGCCATGCCGATCCGCCCTTCGTACAGCACGCCGAGGTCTTCGAGGCGATCCTTGTATTTGTCGTAGAACGCCTTGTGGGTACTCGGCAGCCAGACCATCGGGATCAGGTCGATGTTGCCGTTGGCCAGGGCCTGGAACTGAATGCCGATATCGGCCATCACCAGTTTCACCGGTTGTTTGAGGTGATCCTGGAGCGCGGCGCTGGCGAGTTTGACGGTGATTTCGGTGTCCGACCAGTTGACCCAGCCAATGCGCACGGGGGCAGGTTCGGCGGCCTGGGCCTGTGCAGCGAGCGTGGCCAGAATCAGAGCGAAAAGCGTATTTCGATAAGGCGAATGAGCGTTCATCAAGCGTCTTCCTGGGGAGGTGGGATCGGCAGGTATGTCTCAATCTGGACGGCCTTGCGGTTGAGGCGTCTGGCGCAATCCTATGCCTGGGCGAAGCACCGCGCAAGCAAAATGTACACCTGTGTCAGCGATGATTGACACGCCTGTACAGTTGACCTAATTTCAAGTCGCCGAGCCTGATGAAGCCCACCCCGGAGCGCACCACCATGTCCAGCGATCCCCTGTTGCAGCCTTACAAAATCAAGAACCTGACGCTCAGAAACCGGATCATGACCACCGCTCACGAACCGGCCTACCCGGTTGACGGCATGCCCAAGGATTTGTATCGCGCCTACCACGTCGAACGCGCCAAAGCCGGTGTCGCGCTGACCATGACGGCCGGCTCCGCCGCCGTTTCCAGAGACAGCCCGCCGGTGTTCAACAACGTGCTCGCCTACCAGGATGAGGTGGTGAAGTGGCTGAAGGACCTGACCGACGAATGCCACGAGCACGGCGCGGCGGTGATGATCCAGTTGACGCATCTGGGTCGCCGCACCCGCTGGGACAAGGCCGACTGGCTGCCGGTGGTTTCGCCGTCGCACCATCGCGAAGCGGCGCACCGCTCCTTCCCGAAGAAAATGGAAGACTGGGATATCCAGCGCATCATCAAGGACTATGTGGACGCTGCCGAGCGGATGCACGCCGCCGGCATGGACGGTCTGGAGCTGCAAGCCTACGGGCACTTGATGGACCAGTTCTGGTCACCGTTGACCAACGAACTCGACGGCCCGTACGGCGGTTCGCTGGAAAACCGCATGCGCTTCACTTTCGACATCCTGCGCGGGATCCGCCAGCGGGTCGGCGAGGACTTCCTGCTGGGCGTGCGCTACACCGGCGATGAAGGTTTGCCCGGTGGCTTCGATGCCAGCGAAGGCTTGCAGATTTCCCACCTGCTGAAAGACAGCGGGCTGGTGGATTTCCTCAATGTCGTACGCGGCCACATCGACACTGATGCGGGTCTGACCGATGTCATTCCGATCCAGGGCATGCGCAATTCGCCGCATCTGGATTTTGCCGGTGAAATCCGTGCGGCCACCGGATTCCCGACCTTCCATGCGGCCAAAATTCCTGACGTCGCCACCGCTCGCCATGCCATCGCCTCAGGCAAGGTCGATATGGTCGGCATGACCCGGGCGCACATGACCGATCCGCATATCGTGCGCAAGATCATCGAAAAACGTGAGGAAGATATCCGTCCCTGCGTCGGCGCCAACTATTGTCTGGACCGCATCTACCAGGGTGGCGCCGCTTACTGCATCCACAACCCGGCGACCGGCCGGGAAACCACCATGCCCCACGAAATTCCCAAGGCCGCACGCAAACGCAAAGTGCTGGTGATCGGCACCGGTCCTGCGGGACTTGAGGCCGCGCGGGTAGCGGGCGAACGCGGTCATGACGTGACTGTGCTGGAAGCGGCGGATCGCCCCGGCGGGCAGATCCGTTTGACCGCCCTCAGCGAACGTCGGCGGGAGATGATCAGCATCATCGACTGGCGCATGGCGCAGTGCGAACGTCTGGGCGTGAAGTTTCATTTCAACACCTGGGCCGAAACCGACACGGTGCTGCAGCATGAACCGGATGTGGTGATTGTCGCCACCGGCGGCCTGCCCCACACGGACGTGCTCAGTGCAGGCAACGACCTGGTGGTTTCGACCTGGGACATCATTGCCGGTGACATCAAGCCAGGCCGGCATGTCCTGATCTATGACGATGCCGGCGACCACGCTGCGCTACAGGCTGCCGAGGTCATCGCGGCCAGCGGTGCGAGTGTCGAAATCGTCACCCCCGACCGCAGTTTTGCTCCGGAAGTCATGGCGATGAATCTGGTGCCCTACATGCGCAGCCTGCAGGATCTGGATGTCACCTTTACCGTCACCTATCGCGTCGATTCGGTCGAGCGCCGCGACGGGCGACTGGTGGCAACGCTCGGCAGTGATTACGGAACGGTGCACAAGCAGCGGGTGGTGGATCAGGTGGTGGTCAATCACGGCACGATTCCGCTGGATGACCTGTATTTCGACCTGCGCGCCCATTCGAGCAATGGCGGCGCGGTGGAACAACACAACCTGATTGCCGGCAAGACGCAGGACATCGTCACCGACCCGCAGGGACGTTTTCAGCTGTTCAGGATTGGTGACGCCGTGGCCGCACGCAACACCCATGCGGCCATTTACGATGCGTTACGGCTGATGAAAGACCTCTGAACCTGGCCTTCCCTTCTGTGTCGGGAGGGAAGTCGCTGAATCTGCCAACTACAGGCCGCGCCGGGCAACCTGGGCGCCGGCCTGTACGGCTCGCCCCACGATGTCTTCGAGGTTCTGCCCGGTCATCGACTGCAACGCAGCCGCCGTGACCCCGCGATAAGCCATCAAGGCATCCAGCAGAGCTTGCGGTTCCCGCGTCGCCAGCAGTTGACCGCCGCCCACCACCACCGCCCGTGCCGCCCGCTGCGCAATCCGCGCGGGAATACCCGCCGCTTCGGCCTGACTGGCGAGCGCAGCGCACAACAGCGCCGGAAATGCCGGCCCGGTGCCGGACAACGCGCTCAGATAATCGATGCAGTCTTCATCGGGCACCTCGTCCGCCGTGCCCACGCACTCGAACAATCGCTGCAGCCAGTCGCGCTCTTCATCGGCCATGGGGCCGGCCACGAACCACGGCGTATAGGATTGGCGGATCTCCACCGCCGCGTTCGGCATGGCCCGCACCACCACTCGCGCGCCTGTCGCGGCACTGAGAGTGGACGCTGAAATGCCGGCCATCAGCGATACCAGCGTTTTGCCCCGGGCATCGATCTGCAACGCCCGAAACTGCTCGGGCCGGACCGAGAGCACGACGATATCGCTGCTGTCGACCAGCGACTGGTTGTCACTCAACACGCGCACTCCCGGCGCAACATCAGCACTGCCCGAGCGGTTCGAGATCAGCAGATCACTCGGCCTGATGAATTCCAGATCCAGCAACGATTCGGCAATCGCCTTTCCCAGCCAGCCCGTGCCGCCGATGATTCCCAGCGTTCTATTGGTCATCGGGCAGCGCCTCTTCGAAGGTTTCCACCAGTGGAACAAACACCCCCGGCTCCGTCTCGGCATAACCGAACTGACCGAAAAACCGGTCCAGCTCGCGCCGCTTGGGGGACTTTCCGGTGAACACGGTGACGTACTGCGGGATTCGCCGGAACCGCACGATCACGTCTTCGGTGGTTTTCATCGAGATGTAGCCGATCTGCGTGAGATAGATCGTCCGGGCGCGGGCATCAGCCGCCCCCGGCTCGTAACCGAAACGGCGAAACATCGCGGCCAGCGCATTGATCCGCGCATCGTCGGCGAGCGCGATTTGCCCGGCGACTTCATCCGATTGCAACGCCCAGCTGCGCACGGCGAATTCAAACTGCGAATCGAACAACGCGGGGTTCAGCCAGCATTCGAAAACATTGAGGATCGCCTCGGACACGCTTTCGGCATAACGCTCGCACTGCCCCACCAGCCCACCGGTGTTCTTGTCCCGCCAGCGGGCCAGCAGCGCCGCGAGCAGTTGCTCCCGGTCTTCGTAGAACCAGTAGAAGCTGGTGCGCGACAGGTTCAGGCGCTTGGCCAGCGGCATCACCCTGACCGCATCGACTCCGGATTCCTTCAAAGCCTCATACGCGGCGTCCAGCCAGACGTCCACAGAACCGCGCCATCCTGAATCCTGAGCCTTGTTTTTTGTCCGTCCTGCCTGCGTCATTGCAATGCACCTGTCTTTGAGACTGTGACCGGACTTTACACGGGGCGTACACGCAATGTACATCGGCGTACATTTTTCATTTTCGAACGCGCCTCAGCGCCCATCGCGATCTCGATTCAATCGCTTAAAAACGCTGCCGAAAGGTCGGTTGTGCGTGCGCCAAAATCCCTGCATTGGACAGACATGACCGTTCGGCGCTTTTTCTGGCAGCCCTGCACAAACGGGTCTAGGGTTGCGTGGCTGGCAAAATGCTGGCCACTTGGCAAACGTCGCTCGACGAGCGCCATCAGCGGCACTGGAAGAAAAATCAGGGATGGTTTTTGTGCTTGCGCGGGTATTGCACTCTTGAAGAGTGAACGACCTATCCCTGTGTTTCGTTGCTTTCTATCAAGGACAGAAAGATGACCAACGTACAGGTGAGTTTCCCCCATTTGCCCTTTCGGCAAACCCCTTCATTGACGCCCGAGGCCAGGCCCGACGGTTTTGGCTGACAACGCTTGCGCGTGAGCCGGCGCTGCGGCGTCGCCCCTGCGCGAACCCTGTTTGCGGATTGATCAGATCCCGACGGATCAGGCTGTCACGTCGCCGAGAATCCCGGTTGCCGGTAGTTCTGGCCGATGTCGTTCGCCTGCCTGTCAGGAAAGGCGCCCCTTCTGCGCAAGGGGTCGAGCGGCACACACCCACAAGGAAGGCCTCGATATGACCGGTTCAAACCACAACATCCCGCCCTACGGCGTCGCCATCCAGAGCGCGATCACCGGCGGCGATCTGCAGCAGATGAAGACTTTGTTGAAGCAGCGCGATTCAACGAAGCCGGAAGCGAAGGAGCTACAAACCGCGTACGAAAAACTGGCCAAAGAAGTTTCTCGACTGGAAAAACCCTAAGGCCATTTCCCACATTGCAATGGAGGCAATCAACATGTCAGCAACTCAGCAAAATGTCGGCTTGTTCCCGGTGAGCTACCGGATCGGTACGGGCCAGCCAGGGGCGCAGAATCTTGCGCTGAACCTGCTGGTGTCCACGCCACAGCAGCATGTCACCGGCAACGCCGCCGTGACTCAGGCAACCAATCCGCCGCTCGACATCGACTCGGATGTCTGGGGCGAATACACCTACATGACGGTGATGAAGCCCGGTGTCAGCAAGATCCTGATCACCGCCCAGGGCAACCATGGCGGTCCCGGCTCCAATTCCATCATCAACTTCAAGATCCACCTGGTGGTCGGCACCGACTGGCGCGAAGGCGTGGCCAACTATGAATACTTCGACGGCCAGCGCTGGCATGAACTGAACAACGTGCCGGCGCATCTGGTGGAGGTGCCTTCGAACGTGCTCCAGGCTTTCAATCCCGGCCCGGTGATCGAGCCGCACAAACCGGTTCTGCCGCTGTATGCCGCGCCGATTCAGGGCGCCATTGCCAGCGGTGATCTGGCCCAGATGAAAAGCCTGTCCGCACAAGCCAGACAGCAGCTGGAGCAACTGCCGCTGCTGCGCAAAGCAGTGGACGACGCCAACAAGGAAATCAGCCGCGTACAAAGTCGCTGATCGGCAATTGGAACCATAACTTTCACAAGGGAGCAGCATCATGTCGATCGGACTTTTTCACACCCGCCTCATCGCCAGTAACTCACTGCTGGGCGCACCGGTTCTGACCCTCGATATCGTGGTCGATACCGTCCGCAAGAAAGTCAGCGGAACCGCCAGCGTGTTTCAAAGCACCTGGCCACCGGTGAATTTCCATGCCCGGGTCTGGGGCGATTATTCCGAGGCCAGGCTTACGCCATCCACCGAGACCTACCTCATTCTCACCCTCGGCGGTAACCCGAGCGGCCCGCTGAGCCAGATCGCCCAGACCTTCCACCTCAAGGGCATTCTGGGCGACTGGACCAGCGGTTTTGTCGATTACCGCTACAACGAAGGCGGCCAGTGGCAGGACGTACGGCACGTCGCCGTGCATCAGGCGCCGAGCGTCGAGCCACTGCCGCCCGAGCATCATGTCCATCCGCTGTATGCGGTGGCCGTGCAAACGGCTCAGGCCAGCGGTGATCTGGCGCAGTTGAAAGTCGCCGTGCAGCAGGGCGAACAACAGCTGGCCCACGAGGACGCCTTGCGCAGTGCCCTTGCGCAGCTGAATGCGGAAATCGCGCGACTGGAAGCGCGCTAAGCGGTACGGCCCGGGCGCGGTCATGGGTGACCGCGCCCGGTCTTCCAGCCAATCGAGGTCAGTCCACTCGTGCCGCGCACAGGCCCGTGCGCAAGGATCTCCCATGACAGACAACCGCCCTGCCCGCTACCTCAGCGATACCGATCTCAAACGCTACGTGCCGGTGCACGTGGTCTGGGAAATCACCCTCGCCTGCGACCTCAAGTGTCTGCATTGCGGCTCCCGCGCGGGGCATCGGCGTCCCAATGAACTCAACACCCGCGAATGCCTCGACGTGATCGATTCCCTCGCCGCCCTCGGCACCCGCGAGATCACCCTGATCGGCGGCGAAGCCTATTTGCGCAAGGACTGGACGCAACTGATCCGCGCCATCCACGACCACGGCATGTACTGCGCGATCCAGACTGGCGGACGCAATCTGACCCCGGCGAAGATGCAGGCAGCGGTCGATGCGGGGCTCAACGGGGTCGGGATTTCCCTGGACGGACTCGCGCCGCTGCACGACAAGGTGCGCAACGTGCCCGGTTCGTTCGACAAGGCCGTCGACACCCTGCGCCGGGCCAAGGCGTCGGGATTGGCGGTGAGCGTCAACACCCAGATCGGCGCGGCCACGTTGCCCGATTTGCCGGAGCTGATGAACACCATCATCGAGCTCGGCGCCACCCATTGGCAGATCCAGATCACGGTGGCCATGGGCAACGCCGTCGACCATCCGGAGCTGTTGCTCCAGCCTTATAAGCTGCTGGAAGTGATGCCGCTGCTCGCCCGGTTGTACCGCGACGGGCTGGATCGCGGATTGCTGATGAACGTCGGCAACAACATCGGTTATTACGGCCCTTACGAACATCTATGGCGCGGCTTCGGTGACGAGCGCGTGCACTGGAGCGGCTGCGCGGCCGGCCAGACCGTGCTGGCGCTGGAAGCAGACGGCACGGTGAAAGGTTGCCCGTCACTGGCGACCGTCGGTTTTTCCGGCGGCAACGTGCGCAACATGAGCCTGCACGACATCTGGCATTACAGCGAAGGCATGCACTTCGGCCGCCTGCGCTCGGTCGATGACCTGTGGGGCTACTGCCGAAGCTGCTATTACAACGACGTCTGCCGGGGCGGCTGCACCTGGACGTCGCACTCGCTGCTGGGCAAACCCGGCAACAATCCTTACTGCCATTACCGAACCCTGGAATTGCAAAAACAGGGTTTGCGCGAGCGTATCGTCAAAGTCGAAGACGCCGCCCAGCGCTCCTTCGCCGTCGGACGTTTTGACCTGATCACCGAACGCATCGACACCGGCGAAAAAGTCAGCAGCGTCAGCGACAGCGGCCAAGTGATCAAACTGGCCTGGATCAATCAGGGCCAGTCCTCCCCCGAGGAAGGACGCCTGCCGACGCAACTGGCTCTGTGCCGCGACTGCCTGCAATACATTCAGCCGCACGAATCGATCTGCCCGCACTGCCACGCCGATGTCGCCGCCGCCGAGGCCCGGCACCTGACCGACCGGGCGCGGCAGCAGGCGATCATGAAGACGCTGACCGGGTTGCTGGCGGGAGTGCCGGGTTCGATGAGCTGATACACCTGGCTCCGGTCATGCGGAGCCAGAGACGGTGCCCGAATTCACGTCCTTGTGGAGGTGGAAGCGCTCGCATATGATATTCGATCTCATTTGCATGGCATGCGTGGCAGCTCAATGGCATCGGTCGATACGAATCCGCTCACCGTTCTTTACGAACAGCAGCACCGCTGGTTGCGCAACTGGCTGTATCGGCAGTTGAGCTGTTCACAGCGCGCCGCCGACCTGATGCAGGACACCTTCATGCGCCTGCTGGTCAGCAATGAAGCACTGGAAATCCGCCAGCCCCGGCCGTTCCTGGCGAAAGTGGCGCGCAGCGTGTTGTCCAACCATTTTCGTCGCGCGCGCCTGGAGAAGGCTTATCTGGAGGCGTTGCAGTGCGAGGCCGAGGAAACCCTGCCGGACCTGGCCACCCAATTGATTCTTTTCGAGACGCTGGTGCGACTGGATGAAGCGCTGTCCGCCCTTGATATCGCCGTGAAAAAAGCCTTTCTCTGGTCGCAGCTGGACGGTCTGAGCCATGCCGAGATCGCCGCGCGACTGGGCATCTCGATCGCCACGGTCAAGCGCCACATCATCAAGGCCGGTGCGTGCTGCATGCTGGTGGCGCAGGCCCACTCATGAGCACCGTGCCTGCCCCCTCGCTTCAGGAACCCTCCCTGTCCTTGCAGTTGTGCGAAGAAGCGATGGAATGGTGGCTGGACCTGCACGACGCCCACCCCGATGCCTCTGCACAGGCGGCGCTCACTGCGTGGCGCAATCAGGACCCGCTGCATGAAGTGGCCTGGCAAAGAGCCGTGGTATTGGGCGGAAAGCTCGAAGCCCTGCGCCGTCAAGGTCAACCACGCCTCGCCCGGCAAGCCTTGCTGCTGCCGGCCAGCAACGGGCTGAGCCGGCGCGGGGCAATCAAGGGGCTGGCCCTGTTGCTGGCCAGCGGCGCCAGTGCCTGGGCAGCCCGCGACAGTGGGCTGGTCTCGCGGGTCGGCGCCGACTTCGCCACCGGGGTCAATCAACAGCAACGGCAGGTACTGAGCCGCGACCTGTCGTTGCAACTCAACACCCGCAGTGCGCTCGACGCCCGCCTGAATGACCAGCAATGGCAGCTCGACTTGCTCGAGGGCGAAGCCCTGATCGACAGCACATTCAAGACCACGGCGCTGACCCTGCAAACCGCCCAGCTGCAAGCCCGGGCCTCCAATGCACGCTTCACGGTGCGCCGGCTCGACAATGACTCGACGCTGTTGGCGGTCTATCGCGGAACACTTCAAGTCACGCCGCGAACCAGCGGCACCGTCACGGTTCTGCAGTCCGGAAACCTCGCGCGGTTCAGTGCTCGCGCCCTTCTGGATCAAGGCGTCTTGAACGCCTCCGCGGCCGCCTGGACCGAAGGCATGATCGTCGCCGACGGGCAGCCGCTCGGCATTTTTCTCGATGAACTGGCCCGTTATCGCCGTGGGCATCTGGGTTGTGACCCGGCCCTGGCCAATTTGCGCGTTTGGGGCACTTATCCGCTGGCCGACAGTGACCGGATCATCGACGCCGTCGCCCAGACGCTCAAGCTCGATGTGCAGCGTTTCACCCGGTTATGGGTCAATCTGCGTCCGCCACCGAACACGGTCTGACATTTTTTTGCGCCGCGATGAGCCGTTTTGATTTCTGGCGAGACTCATAAGCCATCAATCAATCTTCGGGAAGTCGTCCATGCATCGCCGCAGTCTCTCTTCACACCTCGCGCCCTCACCGCTGAGTTCACTGGCTTGTGCCTGTGCCTTGTCCGCCGCTTGCGCATGGCCGTCCTGGGCGGTTGCCGAGACCAACCTGCGTCACTACGACATCGCACCGGCTTCGCTGGGCACCGCCCTCAACCAGTTCGGGCAACAGGCCCATTTGTTGTTGTCGTTTCCCGAGGGTCTGGTCGTTGGTCAGCGCAGCCTGGGCCTGAATGGCGATTACACGGTAGAAGCCGGCTTGCAGACGTTGCTCGAAGGCAGTCAGTTGATGGCCGTGCGTCAGCCCGACGGACGCTACACGCTGCAACCGGCACCCGCGTCGTCCAGCCTGGAATTGCAGAGCATTTCCATCTCCGGCAAGGCGCCGGGCTCCACCACCGAAGGCACCGGGCTCTACACCACGTACTCGTCCAGCAGCTCGACACGCCTGAACCTCACACCCAAGGAAACCCCGCAGTCGCTGACCGTCATGACCCGCCAGCGCCTGGACGACCAGCGCCTGACCAACCTCAGCGACACCCTCGACGCCACGCCGGGCATCATCGTGTTGCGTGACGGTCTGGGCGCAGAATCCGATGGTTATTTCTCTCGCGGCTTCGAGATCCAGAACTTCGAAATCGACGGCGTGCCGACCGTCAAGCGCATGGACAATTACACCCAGAGCATGGCGATGTACGACCGCGTGGAAGTGGTGCGCGGCGCCACCGGCCTGATCAGCGGACTGGGCAGCCCCTCGGCGACCATCAACCTGATCCGCAAGCGGCCGACCGCCGAAGCCCAGGCCAGCGTCACCGCCGAGGCCGGCAACTGGGATCGCTATGGCACCGGCTTTGATGTGTCAGGCCCGTTGACCGAAACCGGCAACATTCGCGGCCGGCTGGTGGCCGATTTCAAGACCGAGCAATCCTGGGTCGAACGCTATAAACAGGACTCGCAACTGATTTACGGCATCACCGAGTTCGACCTGAGCGAAGACACCCTGCTGACCATGGGCTTCAGCTATCAACGTACCGACGTCGATTCGCCGATGCGCTCCGGCCTGCCGACCCGCTTCACCGACGGCTCGCGCACCCACCTCAAGCGCTCGCTGAACTCGGCGCAGACCTGGTCCTACAACGATCACGAGCAGACCAGTTTCTTCACCTCGATCGAACAGCAGTTCGCCAACGGCTGGAGCGGCAAGGTCGAACTCACCCACTCCGAGAACAAGTTCGACGAGGTCTTCAACTACGTCAACGGTGGCCTCAACCCGGACGGCAGTGGCACCACGCAGTTGCCGGTGCGTTTCTCCGGCACACCGCGCCAGAACAACATCGACGCCTACCTGACCGGGCCTTTCGACCTGCTGGGCCGCGAGCATGAATTGATCGCCGGTGTGACGCTGTCCAACTACTACGAAAACGTACCGAATTACGGTGGCTGGAAGTATGACTACTCCGGCTCCCCCGCCGGCGCCATCGACAACCTGCTGAACTGGAACGGTGACTCGCTCAAACCGGAGTTCAATGCCACCGGTAAGTCCACCACTGAAGAAACCCAGTACGCCGCCTACCTCGCATCGCGCCTGCACGTCACGGATGATTTGAGCGTGCTGCTCGGCAGCCGTGTGCTCGACTGGCATCGCGACATCGAAGACAAGCCCTACGGCGCTGCGCACACCAAGACCAAGGAATCGGAAACCGGCGTCTACATCCCGTATGCGGGCGTGGTCTATGACCTCGACGACACCTGGTCGCTGTACGCCAGCTACACCAAGATCTTCAACCCGCAGTCATCGTGGGTGCGCGACATCAACAACAAACCTCTGGACCCGATGGAAGGCACCGGCTACGAAGTCGGCGTGAAAGGCAGCCACTTCGACGGCAAGCTCAATTCCAGCTTCGCCCTGTTCAAAATCGAGCAGGATAACCTGGCGATCTGGATCGACACTCCGGGCGGCAACACCTACAAGTCCGAACAAGGCACCACCACCAAGGGCGCCGAATTCACCCTCGACGGCGAACTGGCCGACGGCTGGCAAGCGTCCGCCGGTTATGCCTACGCGGTCAGCACCGATGCCGATGACCAGCGCATCGTCACCACGCTGCCCCGGCACAGCCTGAAAACCTTTACCAGCTATCGCCTGCCCGGCATTCTGGACAAGGTCACGATTGGCGGTGGCGTGAACTGGCAGAGCAAGACCGGTGCCGATCTGCACACCTTCCAGCAGGGCAGCTACGCCGTCACCAACCTGCTGGCGCGTTACGACATCAACAAGAACCTCAGTGCCTCGGTCAACCTGAACAACGTGTTCGACCGCGAGTACCTGAGCTACGCCGGCGACCACGGCATGTACGGCGCACCGCGCAACATCATGTCCGGGTTCAAATACACCTTCTGAGGCCGGATCCACGTGGGAAGGGCCGGGTTCATCGACCCGGCTCTGCAAGCATCCGCCCGGTTGCCGCTAAAAATCTCGAACTCGCGCCACAGCGCTGCATCCAACGTTTAAGCCAACGGAGGTCAGCGCCATGAACAACGACAGCAAAGCTCCACCCACCGATACGTCCGGCAAACCGGTCAATGTGGTCAAACGCGATCTTGAGGACCCGGACGACGACACCCGCGGCGTGGATGAGGTCATCACGCCCTCGTCGACCCGCACCAAGGAGCAGGACGCTGAAGAGTTGCAACGCAAGGTCGACGAAATCGAACGCAAGGTTGCAGACGGCAACTGATCGGTTCGTCGAGGCAGGTCTTTGCCAGGTTTTCGGGCTGCAGCGGTCGCGCCGGTTTGCATGGCGATCGCTGAAAAGCCCGAAAAACCTGACCGGCGATGCCGTCCGGGAAATAAGTAGCTGTTTTCCCTGAAATTTATTGGCTTCAGGGGTTCACAGAACGCAAGAGCGCTGGTAAAGTGCCGCCCACTGTTGCAGAGGTCCTCCCGGGACTGAAACCAATAGCTACAGGGGCGTCGCCAAGCGGTAAGGCAGCAGGTTTTGATCCTGCCATGCGTTGGTTCGAATCCAGCCGCCCCTGCCATTTTTTCCTCGTTTCACCCTCCTCCGCTTCACCTCTGCCTCAACGGCAAATCACTTCTTTGCATTCAACGTAATCGCCGAACGCACCAGCGCTTTCAGAGCCTTTGCATCTATTTTATCGTCTTCGTGAACATCGATCGCCCGCCGGGTATTGCCCTCCAGGCTGGCATTGAACAGTCCTGACGGATCCTCCAGCGCCGCGCCTTTGGCAAAAGTCATTTTCACCACGGCCTTGTAGGTTTCCCCAGTGCAGATGATGCCGTTGTGTGACCAGACCGGAACACCCCGCCACTTCCACTCCTCGACGACCTCCGGATCCGCCTCATGAATGATCGCGCGGATCTCGGCCAGCTTCTGGCCGCGCCAGTCGTTCAGTTCCTTGATTCTTGCGTCGATCAACGCAGAGGGATTCTCGGTCGCCGCGCCGCTGCTGTCCTTCTTCATTTCCTTGTTCTCCCGAATACCTTTTCCGCTATCCAGCGTAGCGCCGACTGCGCCAAACGCCGGGCAAAAAAAGCCCCGCAAGGTGCGGGGCAAAGAATTGGTTGGTTGCGGCCAACCAAAGGAGCATCGTCAAAAGCGTTAACCGTCAGGCGTTACAGGCACTCCTGGGCAGCCCGTTCAAAACTCGACGGCATGAAACTCGACGCCAGCAAGTGGCGTTCATATAAAAAGACCTTGCCGCCATCCTGTGCCTTGTAGGCTTCCAGGACGTTGTCTGCCGACACCTTGCTCGGCACCACGATCCGGTAGCTGCGCTGGGTTTGCGACACGGTCGGGTTCAGCGCACTGCCCTGCAGTTTCGGCACAACGCATTCGGCGTACTGGGCGGGCGTCTTGTGCGTCTGCAAGGTCAGCGTCGGGTCGTTCGGCGCGGAGGCGCAAGCGGTCAGCAGTAAAGCGGCAGAAGCCATGGCAGGGATAAAAAAGGCACGCATGGATAAAATCCTGAAAATAAAAGGTTTGGTTCTTCGGCAACGTTCAGTGTCACGGGCACTGCCGTTGCCGTTTTTGATTAGGGTGTTCAGCCTGCACTCACCAGGGCTTTGAGCGAGTCATCGAACTGTTTCAAGGCACTCAGTTGCAGATCGCGCTGCTGTTCGATCCCGGCAGCGATTTCGGGCGCTGCCTTGTTGTGAACCCACACCGAAGGCAGTTGCTTCTCCACCGCGCCTTCGGCCTTGCCGATGTATTGCAGGTTGGCGTCGTAGAAGCGTGCAGCGAACCGCGCTTCGACCTGACTGTTGCGTTGGGTCAGCAGCCGGTTGTGGGTGTCGAGCATCACCACCACGTCCGGATGGGCCTGCACCAGCGCATCGAGGCTGTCGTAGACGGTCACCGAGAGAAACTGTTGTTGCAGCGAACTCATCAGCCAGTCGATGGCCAGCTCCGGATCGGAGCTGTCGACGAAGGCATCACGGATCCGTGCATCGAGCGCATCCTTGGCACCGTTCACCGCCACATCGTGGTAACGCTCGAGGTATTGCAGGTTGTCCAGGGTGTTTTCGCTGTACAGCACACCGACGGTTTGCGAGTGCTGCAGCCCGCTGCTGGTTCCTGCGATGGGCAGAAAATGGCACGACCGGGCGTCGTCTGCGTAAGCCGGGGCTACGGTGGCGGCCACCCCGCCCATCAGCAGGGCGACTACAGCCAGTCGGGTCAAAGTCTTCATCGCGCAATTCCTTCAGCGGCGTGTTCGATGGAGGCGATTTTCCGCCCATTGGCGCCAAAGCAGAACTTGCGTTTCTTGATGGTCACTATTACTTGAACCAATAGTTGCGCGGCGTGCAGACTGCTGCACACTCAATCACAACGAAAACAGATGAGGATTACCCGTGCGAACCTTTGATCTGATCCGCGATGCCGTCCTGCCCGAATTCCGCGACCGGGTGGCCGAATACCTGGTCGAATACGAAACCGTGCTGGGCAAGTCAGCGGACAATTCGGAATCAGTGCGGGCCGCGGCCAATCAGTTGCGCGGTTATCTTCGCGGCCTCAATACCACCCGAGTGCTGGGCATGGCGGACTGGGAAGAACTCGATCGGCGCGTGCTGAACACCTGGCTAGCGCCCGCTCGATGACACGCTAGACTCTTCAGGCTGCGCCCGCAGCGCCAGACCTGGAGGTGTCCCATGAGCAATAACACCGAACCTACGACATTCACCGGCTGGGCCGCCACCTCGGCCGGCGCGCCGCTGGAGCGCTTCAGTTACGACCCCGGCCCGCTGGGCGATGAGGAAGTCGAAGTCGCCGTGGAGTACTGCGGCGTCTGTCACTCCGACCAGTCGCTGATCGACAACGACTGGGGCATCAGCCAATACCCGTTCATTCCCGGCCATGAAGTGGTCGGCCGCATCGTGCGCACAGGCCCGCAGGTGCGCGGTCTGGAAGTCGGCCAGCGCGTGGGGATCGGCTGGTACAAGGGCAGCTGCATGCATTGCTCGTCCTGCATCGGTGGTTCCCATCATCTTTGCGCCACCGCCAAACCGACGATCATCGGCAGCCATGGCGGATTCGCCGATCGGCTGCGCACCCATTGGGCCTGGGCGCTGAAACTCCCGGACAACCTCGACCCGGCCCTCGCCGGCCCGTTGTTCTGCGCCGGCTCCACGGTCTTCAATCCGCTGGTGGAATTCGGCATCAAGCCGACCGACCGGGTCGGCGTGGTGGGCATCGGCGGCCTCGGTCACCTGGCCCTGCGCTTTCTCAATGCCTGGGGATGCGACGTCACGGCCTTCACCTCTTCACTGAGCAAACAGGACGAAGCCAAACGCCTCGGCGCCCACAAGGTCGTCGCCTCCACCGACAGCGAAGCGCTGAAAGCGATTGCCGGCACCCTCGACTTTCTGCTGATCACCGCCAACGCCAACCTCGACTGGACGGCCATGCTCGCCACCCTGCGCGGCAAGGGCCGGCTGCACTTCGTCGGCATCGTGCCCGACGCGATTCCGGTGCACGTGTTCAACCTCATCCCGCAACAGAAATCCCTGTCAGCCTCCCCGGTCGGCTCGCCCGCCACGGCGGCGACCATGCTGGAGTTCTGCGCGCGGCATCAGATCCTGCCGCAGGTGGAGGAGTTTCCGATGAGCAAGGTCAATGAGGCTGTCGACCATCTGCGCAGCGGCAAGGCGCGGTACCGGATTGTGTTGAACGCCAGCAAATGAACCCAAAGGCGCGTGAGTCAAAAACTCACGCGCCTTTTTTGCGCTTGCTGAAGACCTATCAATATTTTTATACCTGCACGCCAAAAACAGAATTTCATTTATAGATACGCAATCCCTAGCCTCTCGCCATCTTCCACTTGCGAGAGGCTCCCATGCCATTTGTCATTTACATCTTCACCCTCAGCGCCTTCGCCCTCGGGCTCGCTGAATTCGTGCCGATCGGCCTGACCGAGGTCATGGCGCAAAGTCTCGGCGTCAATGTCGAGGCCACCGGCGCGACCATCACTGCCTATGCTTTGGGCGCTACCGTTGCCGCGCCGGTCTTCAGCGCGCTGACCGCCAGTTGGTCACGCAAGAATGTGATGCTGGCGACGGCGCTGGTGTTCAGCGCCGGCAGCCTGGCGGCGGCGTTTTCCAGCACCCTGACGCTGATGCTGATCGCCCGCTTCATCGCCGGCATGGGCCATGGTCTGTTCCTGGCCGTGGCGTCGAGTACCGCCGCACGACTGGCGGGTCCCGGCCGGGCAGGCAGCGCGGTCGCCGTGGTGTTTGGTGGTTTCACCCTGGCCATGGCCATCGGCGTGCCGATCAGCACCTATCTGGGCAGCGTGATGTCGTGGCGTCTGGTGCTGGCCGCCATTGCAGTGTTCGGTGCGATCGGTTTCTTCGGCTTGCTGTTCGGCATGCGCGATCCACTGCCGACCGCCGCCGGCAGCGGTTCGGCCCTCGACAGTCTCAAGTCATTGTTGAACCGCAAACTGTTGGCCGGTGCGCTGGTCACAGTGCTCGGTTACGCCGGCTCGTTTGTGGCCTACACCTACATCGCTCCGGTGCTGACAGATGTCACCGGCACCACCGCCGCCACCGTCGGCGTGTTCATGCTGCTTTACGGCGTGATGGCTGCCATCGGCAACGTGCTCGGCGGCAAACTCACCGATGCATGGGGCGTCGACCGCGCCAGTGCCACGCTGATTGCCGGCATCGCACTGGTCACCGCGGGCATGTGGGCGTTCTCCGATTCGTCGTTGTTGATGGGCGTGCTGGTGGCGTTGCTCGGAATGTTCAGCTTCGCCGCCGTGCCGGCCTTGCAGGCGAGACTGATCGGGATTGCCGAACAGCATGCGCCTCACGCCCACGGCGTCGCCGCCGGCCTGAACATTGCCGGGTTCAACTCCGGAATTGCCCTCGGCTCGGTGGCCGGGGGCGTGACCATCAGCCAGATTGGCCTGAGCTACGTCGGCCTCACCGGCGCAGTGGTTTCGGCACTGGGTCTGCTGCTGATTCTCGGGCAGATGTCGGCGAGCTCCGCGCCGCGTTATCGCCCGGCTGACAACGCCTGACGAACCTTGCTTCGGGAAACGCTGCAACGGCGTTTTCCCGAGGCGAGCACGCCTGCCACCCGCCATGGTAAAAACCAGATTCAGCCCCCGGACGTCGCCAACCCATGAGCCACCTCACTCACCTGCGAACCTTCCTCGAAGCCTACCGCGCCAGGTCGTTTTCCAAAGCCGCCGAGCATCTGGGCATCACCCAGCCGGCGGCTTCGATGCATGTTCAGGCTGTGGAAGCGCTGGTGGGCAAACCACTGTTTCATCGACTGCCGAGGGGCGTCGAGCCGACCGAAGCCGCCGATGAGCTGGCCCGCTCGGTCGCGCCTTATCTGGACGGTCTGGAAAACAAGATTGCGTCATTGCGCCCCGGCCTGCTCAAGGGCGGCACGATTCATCTGGTCGGTCCTTCGGACTTCATTCACTCGCAAGTCGCCGCTCGATTGGCACCATTGATGGACGAAGGTTTCTTCCTGCGCTTTCACACCGGCACGAAAAAACGCATCTACGAGATGCTCGAATCAAAGCAGATCGATTTCGCGATCACCGCCTCCCTGCCTGACGAACAGACCCATGGTTTCGCCCATCTGCTGACCGAACGCATGCTGCTGGTCTACGCGCCGAGCCTGCTTGATCGCTTGGGCCAACACCCGACGCAGGAGCAACTGACTCAAGTCCCGCTGATTGCCTTCGACGAAGACCTCGCGCTGGTGCGCCCGCTGTGGTCGTCGATGTTCCAGATCGCCCCGCAACTGCAAGCGTCGCTGACCATTCCGGATCTGCGGATCATCAAGGACCTCGCCATCGGCGGCCACGGCTGGACGGTCCTGCCGGATTATCAGTGTGCCGATGCGATTGCCGATGGCCGCCTGATTTCCCCGACCGTGCCCGCCGAGGCCCCCGTCAACGTGCTGTATCTGGTGTGGCGCAAGAGCGCGTTGCAGAGTCCGAGCCGGGTGTATGTGCGGGACTATCTGTTGAATGCATTCGCCCCGATGTGACAAACCAGCAAATAACCAGAAAGCATTAATAAATAAACAATCAGTATTTATCGTTATAAAAATCTCGGCGTACTCTCACTTCATCCCGTCATTGAACACAGTGAAGTGCGCCATGAAACCGACTGACAACCTGATCGACTTCGCCGCCTACCGCAAACGCCGCCACGCCCAGCAACAGGCCCGGCTGATGTGGGAAATGTATGCGCGCAATGCCGGTTATCAGGCTTACCAGTGGGTGCAGGCCGCTCGTTCCAGCGAGACGCGTCAAGCGTGAACGCCCGTGAACCCTCGCGCTTTCTAGCGAGCGCCGATGAACCTGTGCTGGACCTGAACAACCTCGAATCCCTCGAAGAAGACCCGATCTGTGAACGCGTCGCGCAGAACCTGCAACGCCTGCGCGGCAAGCGGCACCTGTCGCTCGATGCCCTCGCCCGCCAGTGCGGCGTGAGCCGTGCGATGCTGGCGCAGATCGAATCCGGGCGCAGCGTGCCGTCGATCAAGGTGCTGTGCAAAATCGCCAAGGGTTTGAAGGTGTCGGTGGCGGCGTTTCTCGAACATCGCGCGTTTGAAGGCGTGGCCGTGTTGTCGGCGAGCCAGAGCAAGCGGCTGGTCAGCGCCAGCGGTGCCTTTGTCAGCCGTGCGCTGTTTCCCTTTGATGTAGCGCGCCAGTCAGAATTTTATGAACTGCGCCTGAGCCCGCTGGGCGAGGATCAATCCGAGGGCCACGGCCCGGGCGTACAGGAAAATCTGGTGGTGGCTCAGGGCGTGCTGGAGATCAGCGTCAACGACGAGCGCTATCTGCTGTCGACAGGCGACTCGATCCTGTTCTACGCCGACCAGCCCCATCGATACCGCAACCCCGCCGACAGTGAAGCGGTGGCGTATCTGGTGGTGACCTACCCCGAACGCCTGGACTGACAGACAGACAACAAAAAGCCCGACCGGAAATCTCCCGGTCGGGCTTTTTCATGCCTGAAGACTTAGCAGGTGCAGCACATCATCGGCATGCCGTTGCAGCTCATCATCATCGGCATGCTGCAGTCGTTCATCATCTTCATCATCAGGGCGCAGCAGTTTTTCATCATGTCCATGTTCATGCCCGGCATCGGCATGATTTTGCACATCATGCAGTCGGCCATCATGGTGCATTCCATCACGCACTTCATCGATGGCATCGGCATGCCCATCATCGGCATCGGCATCATCATGTTCATCATCGGCATGGCCATGGCCGCCGGGGACATGCACATCATGCTCATGTTGCCGCAATGCATCATCATCGGCATGCCGCAGTCCATCATCATCTGCATCATTTCAGCGCTGTTCTTGAACATGGCCATGTCCATGCCAACGGCCGGCATCATCTTGCACATCATGCCGTCGTCCATCATGTCGCAGCTCATGGTAGCCATCATCATCGGCATGCCCGTCATCGGCATCATCGGCATGTTGGCGTTCATCGGCATTTGCATCTGCATGGCGTTCATCATGGTGTAGCTCCCTGAGGATTAAGAACTGGATGAGAAGTTGATGGAGCGGATTCTAAGGATTGGGAAATCCGCAACAAGCTGTTCATCGAGCAGCAAAAAGTGCTGTTCAAACGCTTCAAGTGCAGCGTTCCGTGCGACTTGAACCGTTGCAGCAGCAGAGTAGACGCCATGACAGATCCGGCAAATGCGGGAGCAGGTTTTTAAACGTCATGGATATGCGATCCAACACCAAGCAAATAACTTAAAGAAATATTCGTTCTAACCAGCGGGCATTATTTTCACGTTGTTTGCTTATTCCATTAGTTCAGCGACGATCCACTTTTTAATCTTTTATTGCTATTAGCCGTCCCCTCTATAATTCGGGACAGTTCTTAACAATAAGGAAGTTCCATGCCGCAACGTTTTCTACTGGCAGCACTGTTCCTGGCGGTCGCCGGGTGTGCCAGCCCTCCTCCGGTTTCCGTGCATACCAAGGACCCCGCCAGTTCGACCCTGCAAGGCGATGCCACACGGCCGGCGCAGGCGCAGTGGGTGCGCACCGAGTTGTACTTCTCGGTGGGGCCGCTGGAAGGCAAGGAAGGTGTGGTGAGCCCGGCGCGCTGGCGCGAGTTTCTCGATCAGGAAGTGACGACACGGTTCCCGGACGGGTTCAGCGTGTTCGATGCGTATGGGCAGTGGAAGGACCACGACGCGAAAGTGCCCGAGCGACTGGCGACCAAGGTGATCGTGATCCTGCACGAAAGCAGCGCGAAACGTGAGAGTGACATCGAGGCGATTCGTTTGGCTTACAAGCGGATTACGGGGGATTTGTCGGTGCTTCGTTTGTCTCAGCCGGCCGCGGTGTCCTTTTAATCTACGCTCCGTTGCAGAGCCTGCCGAGGTGTCGACACCAGGCGGCTCAACCCGGCCAGCAACAACGCGCCAACCACCAACACCCCGATCCCCAAAAACGCCCCCAACCCCACTACCGTCACGCTGGAATACAGCATGTAAACGCACAACCCGAAAAACAGCAGCGGCAAAACCGGATACAGCGGCACCCTCACCGGCCGAGTCACCTCGGGAAAACGCCGCCGAAGAATAATCAACGCCACGCTACTCAAACTCAAAAACAACCAGTACACCGGCGTCAGATACTCAACCATGGTGTTGAAACCACTCTGGGTAAAACTGCCAAACAACACCAGCAACAACGCCACCGCCCCCTCGGCCAGCAACGCCTTGCGCGGTACGCCGTCGCGTTCGTCCCATTCCCCGAAGCGACGCAGTTGCGGCACATCGCGGGCGGCGGCGTAAGTGGTGCGGGCGCCGACCAGCAAGGTCGAGTTGATGGTGGCGATGGCCGCGATGCCGACCATCAACAGAATCAGCAGCACGCCGGGGGCGCCGAAGGCGCGGTTCAACAGTTCCACCGCCGGCGCGTTGCTCGCCGCCAGGCCTTCGAATCCCAGCCCTTGGACGAACGCCCAGTTCAGCGCCAGATAGATCGCCATCAACACCGTCAGCGCACCGAGCATGGCGATGAAAATTCCACGTCGTCCGTCGCGCACTTCAGCCGATAAGGTCGCCGCATCGCTCCAGCCGCCGAAGGCCAGAAACACGAAGATCATCGCCGCAGAAAACCCTGCCGCGCCAGTGTGCTCAGGCACGACCGGATCGCTGGGCAGCGCGGGTTCGATCCCTTGCCACGCCAGCCAGACTCCGGCGCTGGCAATACTCACGAACCCGAGAGCAAGCAGCCCGACCAGCACCGTCTGAGTAATGAATCCAATGTGCTTGCCCGTCAGATTCAGCAGCACCAAAGCGGCAATGATCGCACCGGCAAACACCCCCGATCCGTAATGCCCCAACGGCACGACCGCATTGAAGTAGTCGGCAAACATGAACGCCGACAACGCGATCCACCCGGTGTGCATCACCGAGAATCGCGACCAGGCAAACAGGAAACCCATGCGCTCGCCATAAGCGGTGCGCAGGAAATGATAGTCACCGCCCGGATGCGGGAACGCGGTGGCCATCTCGGCAAAGCACAAGGCCCCGGCCATCGACGCCAGTCCGCCGAGCACCCAGACCCAATAGAAATGTTCCGGCCCGACGTTCAAGGCAACGGTCGGCGCGGTTTTGAGAATATCGGTGGTGATGACCATGCCCAGCGTGATCAGCAATGCCTGGAACACCGGCAGGTGCCGCTTGGGGCCATTGGTTTGAGTCATGAAGGTTCCCACTGATGATCCGCCATCCATGGCGGAAAAGACTCAGAAGCCGTAAGTGGCGGTGGCGTAGTAGTAAGCGCCGTTGGTGCCGATCGGCGAGAGCACGTCGTACGGCAGGTTGCCGCCGTAGTTGATCGCCGAGCCGGAGCGTTCCGGGTAGTTGTCGGTCAGGTTGTTGCCACCCAGGGCGATGCTGAATTTCGGGGTGAATTTGTAGGTCACCTCGGCGTCCAGCTGCCACACCGCGCCGTAGGTTTGCTCAGGCTGCGAGTCGCCGAAATCGAACACCCGAGTGGTCTCGCCCTGACGGGTCAGACGCCCGAGCAGGCCCCAGTGTTCGCTGGTCCAGTTGGCGGAAAACACGAAGCGATCCTTGGGTGCGGCGTCGGTCAGGGTGTTGCGTTCCTCGACGCCGACCAGCGCGTCATTGCCGATCCCTAAGGCGGTCAGCTGCGACGGCGTGCCCTTGGTGCTGGTGACCTTGGTGTGGTTGTAGGTGTACGCGGTGGTCAGGCCCAGTTGCCCGTCGTAGAACGGCTGATGGTAGTTGAGCACCAGTTCGGCGCCGTCGGTGCTGGTGTCGGCGGCGTTGGTGAAGAAGTTGACGTCGTGCACGCCCGCCACGCCGAAGTTGTCGTTGATGTAGCTTTCCAGCGCATCGCTGCCGATTCGTTGGGACAGGGTGATGCGGTCTTTGACGTCGATGCGGAACACGTCCAGCGACGCATCGAAGCGCTCGTTCAACTGGAACGTCAGGCCGAGGCTGAAGTTCTTCGAGGTTTCCGGATCGAGTTTTTCCGCGCCCAGGGCACGGGCAATCGGGTCGTTGACCGACAGCACGCGGATATCGGTGAGCGTGCCGCCGTCACCGAAGTTGCTGGTGGTGTTCTGGAAGCCACTCTGGGCCAGCGACGGCGCGCGGAAGTTGTTCGACACCGCACCGCGCAACGCCCACTGATCGGTCAGCTTGTAGCGACCGCTGAGCTTGCCGGTGAGTTTGCTGCCGGCATCATCGTAATGTTCCCAGCGCGTGGCGGCGTCGACGAAGAAGCGGTCGGTGAGATCACCGGACAATTCGGCGTAGGTGCCGAACACGTTGCGATCCAGATCCGACTCTTCACTCGGGCGCAGACCGTTGGCGCCATCGGCCCCGGAACCGATGTAGGAGGCCTCGTCCCCGGCAAATGTCAGGTAGTTTTCATAGCGATATTCACCGCCCACCGCCAGCACGAACGAGCGGCCACCGAGGCGCAATTCGCGGCTGAAATCCAGGTTGGTGGTGGTCTGGCGCAACTCATAATCGCCGGTGTCGAAGCGGGTCGGCGAGTCTGCGCCGAGGCTGACGTTGAGGGTGCGACGGGTCGCCGATTCAAAACGGTTGCGACCATGGGTGACGCTGCTGTCGAAATCCCAGTCGTCGCCAATCAGGCCTTTGTAGCCGGCGGTGGCGGAGATGTCGGTGTTGTCGCCCAGCGATTGCGGCAGGTAGCCGTTGGGGTAGAACTGCGGCTGCTCGGACGGGTAGCGATAGAACTCGGCGCCGGTGGTGTGGCGTTCGTTGTAGGTGCCGAAGCTGTAGGCTTTGCCGCCGGCCAACGGCAATTCGCCGTTGAACCAGGCGTTGACGTCCCGCGCCACGCCGTCGCCCATTACGTAGTTACGCTGGCCCGGGGTGTCGGCGAAACCGTCGTAGCCGGCGCGGTTGGTCGGGTTGCGATCCTTGTACTCGGTACCGCCGCGAATGAAACCGCCCTCCTCGCCCAGCCGCGTGCCGATCTTGGCGGTGGTCACGCTGTTCTGGCCGTCGGTGGTGGTTTTGCCGATGGCGTCCTGATGGGTGTGGTAGGCGCCGTAGCTGGTGGACACTTCTCCGCCCTCGGGCGCATCGTCGAGGATGATATTGATCACCCCGGCAATCGCATCGGAGCCGTACTGCGCGCCCGCGCCGTCACGCAGCACTTCGATGCGCTTGATCGCGCTGATCGGGATCGAGTTGAAATCCACCGGCGCCGTGCCGCGACCGATTTTCGACGAGTCATTGACCACTGCCGACGTGTGGCGACGCTTGCCGTTGACCAGCACCAGCACCTGATCCGGGCTCATGCCACGCAGCTGCGCAGCGCGCACGTGGTCGGCGCCACCGGAGTTGGACTGGCGCGGAAAACTGAACGACGGCAACAGCGTCTGCAACGCCTGGCCCAGCTCGCCGCCACTGGCGCCGGCGGTCTTCAGGTCCTCGGCGGTCAGCACATCCACCGGCACCGGCGAGTCCAGCACCGTGCGAGCGGTGCCCCGGGTGCCGGTGACCAGCACGGTACCCAGCCGTGTGTCATCGTCGACGCGCGCGGAAGTCTCTTCAGCTTGCGCAGGAAGTTGCCAGATTGCACTGACAACAGCGATGGCGAGTAATGAACGCGAACGGTGAATCATGCGACAGCTCCTTGAATCGCAGTTAATAACCGGCCGCTGCCGAATCATGAAGTGTCGGCAATCAGTGCACGGCAATTTCTGCTGTAGTTTTGATATTCAGAAAGGCAGCGAAGTGCGTTGAGCAACTATCGACTGTTAGAGCGCAAGAACCCCAAAGTTAGTAGAAACCCCTGTTTACCGATGCTAGACGAGCGGTCGCCTGCCGCAAAAGAACCAATAACGCTTAGGTTATGCCTGACGAACGGAGTGTTGCCTGAGCAACACTTGTGTTTGCGCAACAACATGAATACCCAACTAACCAAAAACTAATCACGCACCAAAACGCACTCCACGTTGTTGTAGAGAGCGTTATTAATCTGTGTTTTTTCGGCGCGAAGTTAGATGCTGTCAGTCGAAGTCCTTTTCCCGCCAGGCATCTTCGGCAATGTCCAGCGCTTCGCCGCTGAAGCGCTGTTCAATGAACGGATCGGCGTGCAAATGAAAGCCGTTGCGCTCCCAGAAGCCCAGTTGTTCCTGATCGGTGAACTCGAGCCCGCGCAGCCATTTCGCGCTCTTCCAGAAGTACCGCCCCGCCACCACCAGACGCAGCGGCCAGCCATGTTGCGCGGTCAGCGGCTGACCGTCGTAATGGGTGGCCAGCAGGCTGTCCGGGTGCAGCAGGTCGTCGAGGCGCAGGTTGGTCTGGTAATCGTGATCGGCGTGGGCCATGACGAAGGACGACGTCGGCCGGACGTCCAGGGCCTGCAACAGGTCTTGCAGGTGCACCCCGCTCCAGCGGGTGTCGAACTTCGACCAGCGTGTCACGCAATGAATGTCGCATTGCAACGAGCGTTGCGGCAGCGCTTGCAGATCGGCGTAGGTCAGCTCGACCGGGTTGGCCAAGATGCCGAACAGGCGCAGCGACCACGTCGACAGGTCATAGGCCGGCACCTCGCCTTCGTGCAGGATCGGGAAACGCTCCGTCAGCACCTGCCCCGGTGGCAGCCGTTCGCCCAGCGCCACATCGGCTTTCGGCGAACGGCTCTTGCGCAGGCGCGCAGCCTTGTTGTGCATGTCGATTCCTCAGTTCGCCACGGGAATCCACGGTGCCCGCGCGACATTGGCGGTGTCACCGAAGGCCGGCAGTTTCTGCCCCAGGTCCCGTACGTTTTTCACGTCCAGATCCAGCAATTGCTGACGGGTGATCAGGGTCGGCGGCACCAGCACCTTGTGCCCCGGGTTTTCCCCGGCAATCAGCATCGCCAGACTGCGCACGCTGATCGCCCCGGCCACTTGCGGATTGACCGCAGCGGTGGCGGCCCAGGCGCTGTCCGCCTCTTTCATGATCTGGATGTCGGCGGTGGAAATGTCGGCGCTGTAGATCTTCACCTTGCGGCTCAGACCGGCCTCGTCCACCGCGATTTTCGCCCCCTTGGCGAATTCGTCGAACGGCGCGAAGATCACACTGATCCCCGGGTTGGCCCGCAGCACGGCGCTGGCCTGATCGGCCACCGAGTTGGCAATCGGCGGATTGAGCGTGCCGAAGCGCGCCTTCTCGACAATCCCCGGATTGCTCGCCTTGACCTGGCTCCAGATCTCGTCGCGGCGCTCCATCGGCGTGAAGCCGCTGATGTAGACGTAACCGGCGTCGAAGCGGGTGCCGTTGTCCTTCACCGCTTGATCTAGGGCCAGACGCGCCAGTGCGTGGTGGTCCTGTTCGACCTGGGTCACTTGCGGCGTGTTCAGATCAACGTCGAACGCGACGACCTTGATGCCTTTGGCGAGCGCCCGGTCAATCGGGCCTTTGAGGGTTTCCGCCAGTCCCAGTTGCACGATGATGCCGTCGACACCGAGGTCGGCGGCCTGATCGATCATTTCGCCCTGGCTCGCCGCCTGTTGCCGCGCGTCGAACACCCGAAGGTTGGCGCCCAGCGCTTCGGTCTGTTTCTCGACACCGCGCAGATAGGCTTCAGGGAAATCCCCGGAAAACAGATAGCCCACCAGCGCGATCTGTACCTGACCTTTATCGAACGGCGCCGGTGCGCCGGGCAAGGCCTTGGCCTGGGCGTTGAGGGCCAGCGCCGAGAGCAATGCCCCGGCAAGGCAATGACGTGCGAACTGCTTGATTGAACCGTGCATGGATCTTTCCTTGAAGCATCAATGAACCGGCTCAGCGCGCCCGATGCGCGAGGCCGAAGGTGAACATCAGGGCCAGCACCAGCACCAGTCCCTTGACGAAATCCTGCGCGTAATACGGCGCGTTGAGCATGGTCAGGCCGTTGAGCAACGAAGCCACCAGCAACGCGCCGACCAGCGTGCCGAACGCGTTGGGCTTCTTCGCCCCGAGCACGGCAAAACCGATCAGCGCAGCGCCCAGCGCATCGAGCACCAGACCGTTACCGGAGCTGACATCACCGCGCCCCAACCGCGCCGCCAACAACAATCCGCCCAGCGATGCCAACAGCGCCGACAGCACGTAAGCCAGCAACTTGAAGCGCTGCACCGGCGCACCGGCCAATCGCGCCGCCTGCTCGTTGCCGCCAATCGCATAGAACAACCGGCCGATGCGCGTGCGTTCGAGAAACAGCCACACCGCCATCGCGACCACCGCCGTGATCAACACCGGAACCGGCACGATGTCCCACAACCGTCCGCGGCCCAGCGCCAGAAACAGTGCACTGAACGAACCCTCGGCTTCGTCGCCATTGGGCAAAGTCATGCCCACCGCAATCGAGCGCCCGCCCGTGGGAATCAGTTGCACGCCGATCACCAGGAACATGCTGCCGAGCGTGGCGAGAATGTCCGGCACGCGCATCTTCACGATCAGCCAGCCGTTGAGCAGCCCGACCAGCGCGCCGCCCGCGAGACTGATCAGCACCGCCGGCACCGCGCCCCAGCCGAGCACCACCATCACGTAACTGGCGATCATCAGGCTCATGGCCGCCACCGCGCCGATGGACAGATCCAGCCCGCCGACGGCCATGGTCAGCGTCACGCCCAACGCCAGCAGCGCGACAATCGACACCGACTGCAGAATGCTGAACAGATTGCCAACGCGCAGGAACGCCGGTTCCGCCACACTGAAAAACACCACGATCAACGCCAGCACCCACAGCAGGCCGTAGCGGATCAGCGCTTGCACGAAGCGCTCGGTCGGCGCCGGGGCGGATGACAACAGGGAACTCGAATCAGGCACTCGCTCTACTCCTTGGCGCGGCGTGAACAATAGAATTTTGCGGATCGCTGCCGGCCAGCGCCGCGACCAAGATGGCGCGATCCAGCCCGGTACGCGGGTACTCGGCCACTACCGCGTGATCGCGCACCAGCAGAATCCGGTCGGCGATCTCCAGCGCCTCATCGACATCCGAGCAGATCACCAGCGTGGCGCGGCCAGCGGCGCTATCGCGCAACAACTGGCCGATCTCGCGTCGGGCACGCACATCAACGCCCTGAAACGGCTCGTCGAGGATCAGCACCCGGCCCTCGCCGAGCAGCCAGCGACCGAGCACGACTTTTTGCTGATTACCGCCGGACAACGCACTCATCGGCACATCGATGCCGGCGGTCTTGATTCCCAACGCCGAGACTTGCGCCTCGACCGCTGCTGCTTCGGCACGGTTGCGGATGAAACCACCACGGGTGAAGCGTTCGAGGAACGGCAAGGTCAGGGTGCGGCGCAATGAAAAGTCCGGCACCAACGATTGGCTGGCGCGATCCTCGGCGGCGAAGAACACACCGCTCTGGATCGCCTGCCGGGGCGAGCCCGGTTGCCAGTCGATGCCGTCCAGTTGCAGTGAGCCGGACAACGGTTTGCGCAGCCCGAACAGCACTTCGGCGATCTCGCTTTTGCCGGCGCCGAGCAATCCGGTCAGCACCACCACTTCGTTTTCGTGCAGGGTCAGATCGAAAGCCTGGGTGCGCGGCAGGATTTTCACGTCGCGCAGTTTCAGCACTTCGCGCCCCGCCGCTCGCGGTGTGTAGATGTGAGCTTCCAGCGCCTGACCAAGCATCGCTTCCAGCGCTTCGGGCAGTTGCTTGGCACTGAACTCACCGGCCAGTTGCCCGTCACGCAAGACCACGGCGCGGTCGGCCACACGTTGCAGATCGGACAGCCGATGGGAGATATACAGAATCGCCACACCGCGACTGCGCAAGGTGTCGATCAGACCGAACAGGCGCTGCGCTTCGGCATCCGACAGCGCTGCCGTGGGCTCGTCGAGAATCAGCAGTCGCGGTTGCAGGGCAAAGGCGCGGGCCAGCACCACCAGTTGCCGTTCGGCCTGGCCGAGGTGTTCGATCGGTTGTTCCAGCGGCAGCACCAGACCGAGGCCGGCAGCGATGCTCGCGGCACGCTCCAGCAGGCGTTTGCGATTGAGCCAGAAGTCGGCGTCGGGGCGGCACAGTTCATCGAGCAGCAGGTTTTCCGCCACGCTCAATCCGGGCGCGATGCCTTCATTGATCTGCTGATGAACCGCGACGATGCCGAAGCGGCGCGCCGACAGCGGCGAACTGAAATGCCGGGGCTGGCCATCGATCCAGATCTCGCCGCCGTCGTGGGATTGACTCCCGGCGAGGATCTTCACCAGCGTCGATTTGCCCGCACCGTTGGCGCCGAGCAGCGCCACCACTTCGGCGGGAAAAATATCCAGGCTGACCCGGTCCAGCGCCCGGTTCGAGCCAAAGGTCTTACTCAGTTCACGTACACGAATCAGTGGTTCGGAGACCACGGCGACAGGCGCACCCATAAAATTCCTTAACGTCGATGAGCCAGCGAACGCACCAGTCGATCGCCCAGGCTTTGCACGCCCTGGACGAGGATGACCAACACCACGACGGTGGCGACCATCACTTCATTGTTGAACCGTTGATAACCGTAGCGGATCGCCAGATCGCCCAGTCCCCCGCCACCGATCACTCCGGCCATGGAAGAAAAACCGATCAGCATCACCAGCGTCAGGGTGATGCCCGCCAGCAAGGCCGGCAGCGCTTCGGGCAACAGCACTTTGAAAATCACATGGCGGATGTCACCGCCCATGGCGAGGATCGCTTCGATCCGGCCCTTTTCGACTTCGTCGAGGGCGTTCTCGACGATCCGCGCAAAAAAAGGAAAGGCGCCGATGGTGATCGGCACCACGGCGGCGGTGCTGCCCAGGGTGGTGCCGACCACCAGCCGGGTCAGCGGGATCAGGGCAATCAGCATCACCACGAACGGCAGCGAACGCCCTAGATTGATGATCGCGCCCAAGGCTTGATTGAGCCTCGGCAACGGGTACAGACCTTGACGACGGCTGATGAACAGCAACACCCCCAGCGGCAGGCCGATCAGCAAGGTGAACAGCCCGGCGAGCAGCACCATGTACAGGGTTTCGCCGGTAGCGTTGAGCACCAGTTGCAGGATTTCATTCCAGTCGATCACGCGGTTCATGAGTGGGCCGCCCGTACACCGTACTGCCGCAGAAAACTCAAACCGGGCGCGTCATGCCCCAGCGGCAAGCCGCAACTGGGCCGCAGTGAGGCGCCGAGGGCGGACTGCGGATCGGCCAGCAGTCGAGCGACCGGCCCCGCTTCCACCAGTTTTCCATTGGCCATGGACGCGGCGTGATCGCAGATCGACTTGACCACGTCCAGCTCGTGGGTGATCAGGACGATGGTCAAACCGAGCTGCCGGTTGATGTCACGCAACAGCTCCAGAATCGATGCGGTGGTTTCCGGGTCGAGGGCGCTGGTGGCTTCGTCCGACAGCAGATACGCCGGCCGCGCCGCCAAGGCCCGGGCGATCCCGACCCGCTGCTTCTGTCCGCCGGACAGTTGGGATGGAAAGGCTTCGGCCTTGTCGCCCAGCCCCACCAGCTCCAGCAGTTCCCGAACCCGTTCCTGGCGCTGTGGTTTGGCGACTTTGGCGATTTCCAGCGGCACCGCGACGTTGTCGAACACGTTGCGCGAATGCAGCAGGTTGAAGCCCTGAAAGATCATGCCGATGCGCTGACGCTGGCGACGCAGTTCGCTATCGGACAGCACCGTGAGGTCTTCGCCGTCCAGCAGAATCCGCCCGGCATCCGGGCGTTCGAGCAGATTGAGGCAACGCAGCAGCGTCGATTTACCCGCGCCGCTGCGCCCGAGAATCCCGTAGATCGCGCCATCGGGAATGCTCAGCGACACCTGATCCAGCGCCGGGGTCGACGCTGACGGATAGGTCTTGCTCAACTGCTCGACGACGATCATGGCTTGGCATCCGCCACCGGAATCACCGAACCCTTGAAGTTCTCGGCGATGTACTTGGCGACTTGCGGCGAGGTCAGGTCCTTGGCCAGTTGCTGAATGCGCGGATCGTTCTCCAGTTTCGGCGTGGTCACCAGAATGTTGGCGTACGGGTTGTGTTCGGCCTTCTCCAGACCCAGCGCATCCTTGGCCGGCACCAGCCCGGCTTCCAGCGCGTAGTTGCCGTTGATCACCGCCAGGTCCACGTCGTCCAGTGCGCGGGGCAGTTGCGGCGATTCGATTTCGAGGATCTTCAGGTGTTTCGGGTTTTCGGCGATGTCCTTCGGTGTCGCCTGATCGGCCGCCGGGTCATTGAAACCGGCTTTGAGTTTGATCAGGCCGTTGTCCTGCAACAGGTACAGCGCGCGGCTCAGGTTGGTGACGTTGTTCGGCACCGCAACCGTGCCTTTGTCCGGCACCTGGGCAAAGGTTTTGTGGCGATGGGAATAGATGCCCAGCGGTTCGATGTGCACCGTGGCGGCCACCGCGAGTTTTTCGCCGAGGGCCTTTTCCTGGGATTGCAGGTACGGCAGATGCTGGAAGTAGTTGGCGTCCACATCGCCGTGTACCAGCAGTTCGTTGGAGTTCACGCCCTGCGGGATTTCGATCACCTTGAGGTTGAGCTGCGGATCGAGTTTCTGGATGTACGCCAGGATCTGCGCGTGGGGCACCGGGTCGGCGGCAACGCGCAATGGCTCCAGCGCCTGAGCACTGAACGAAGTCACCAGCGCGCCGAGGACGGCCAGGGTCAGGCCTGCTTTTTTCAACACTGCTTTTTTCAACATGGGAAAAATCCTTTTGCGAGTGATGGATCAGGCGTTGGCGGTCTTGCGAAGCGGTGTCTGGGTATTCGACGCATCGGCGTAGAAGCGCTGAGCAACATCGGGATGGGAGCGCAGTCGGCCCTTCAGATAATTCCAGCCGACATCACGAAACAACGGATTGAGCGGATCACTGGCCGGGCCGCGAGCCTCACGCAGCAATGCCGTCGGCAAGGGATAAAGCGGCACCACTGCATCCAGTTGCGCGCCGAGGAAAAACGCGATGGACAAGCGCTCGCTGCCCACCGGTGGCGACACCACCCGATGCACCGTGGCGCGCAGATAACCGTTGGTGGCCAGCTCCAGCAACTCGCCGATATTCACCACCAGGGTGTTGTCCCGAGGCAGCGCATCGATCCAGCGCCCCTCTTCGATTTCCACTTGCAGGCCGGCCTGCCGGTCTTGCAGCAGGAAGCTGAGAAAACCCGAATCCTTGTGCGCGCCGACGCCCTGCTTGCTCGCCGTCGAGGCTTGCCCCGGATAGCGCATCAGCTTGATGTGTTCGTTGGGTTTGTCGCCGTACAACCGGTCGAAAGCGTCTTCAGGCAGCGACAGTGACTGGGCGAATGCGCGCAGCAGACGCAGCGACATTTGGGTCATCGCCTGCTGCCAGTCGAGCAGCAACGGCTTGAGTTGCGGCAACGCTTCGGGCCATTGATTCGGCCCTTGCAGCCGCGCCCACAACGGACTGTCGGCGTTCAACGGCAAGACCTCGCGCTCGGCGCCCAGATCGAACTGTTCACGTTGATCGGGCTGGCCTCGAGTGATCTCGGAAGCGGCGCGGTTATAACCGCGAAAGTGCGGCGAATTGATCATGCCGACGGCGGTTTTCTCGCTGTCAGGCAAGGTGAAGAACTGGCGGGCATAGTCCTGCACTTGCTCGAGCAGGCTGGCGTCGATGCCATGGCCGGTCAGGTAGAAAAAGCCCACATCGCGGGCGGCATGGCGCAAGTCATCGAGAAAGGCCTGGCGTTGCGACGGCGTACCGTCGAGCAGGGACAGGTCGAGGATGGGTAATGCGGTGATGTCTGAGGTGTGCGGCATGATTCACTCCCGTGTGAATCAAACCTGAAGAGTCCGTGATCGATTCAGCGTGTGCCGTCATGGCAATCGGGAGGTCTATCGGTTTGATGCTTTTGATTCGTCTATGAAACAAAACTAAACGATATTAAAAACACCGGACAAATATCTTTTTTGCATTAGCTTAGGTCCAACATTTTCCAGAAGAGAGGGAGCCATGGGCTCCCTCTCTTGCTGTCACGCGTCCTGCAACGCCCGTGGCCGTTGACTGCGCTGCTGCGCCGCCGCGTCCGGCGCCTGCTGCAACTGGAAGTCGAACTTCAATTCGGCTCGACGTCCCGCTGCATCCTCCAGAAACTCGACCTCCCCGACCAACCCTTCACGCGTCGCGTACGCAAAGTCATCCCACAGGTATTTGTCCCCCGACAGATTGATCTGCGTGGTCAGGTGTCGATTCCCCGGTGCAGAAATGAAGAAGTGAATATGAGCCGGGCGCTGGCCGTGGCGGCCGAGCAGGTCGAGGCATTCCTGGGTCGGGCCTTGCGGGTCGCAGCCATAACCGGAGGGCACGATGCTGCGGGCGCGGTAGCGGCCTTCGGCGTCGGTGATGATCCGCCGACGCAGGTTGTACTCGGACTGACTCTGATCGAAGAACGAGTAAGTGCCCTTGGTGTTGGCGTGCCACAGGTCGACCGTGGCGCCGGCCAGCGGCTGGCCTTGCGGATCGAACACCTGGCCTTCGAGCAGCATCACGGTTGCGACGCTCTCCTCGCTGCCGTCGTCCATCCGGCATTCACCTTCGTACAATGGCGCGCCGGCCACGTACAACGGGCCTTCGATGGTGCGCGGCGTGCCGCCGGTCAAGCCGATCTGCGCATCCTTGGCGTCCTGCAACAGGTCGAGGAAATGTTCGAGGCCGAGGCCGGCCACCAGCAACCCGGCTTCCGAGCGGCCGCCCAGACGGTTGAGGTAATCGACGGCTTTCCAGAATTCGTCTTCGCTGATCTCAAGGTCTTCGATGATCCGGGCGGTGTCCTGCAACACCCGCAGGACGATGGTTTTCAGACGCATGCTGCCGCCATCGTTGGCAAAACCGGCGGCTTCTTCGAAGAACTTTTGCAGTTCGGCAGTGTGGGCAATCTTCACGGTCATGGTGTTCACCTCATCTTGTTGTTGTGGGGTCGGTCCGGGCTCAGCGGTCGTCGGCGTGGATCGACGAGGGGTGGCGGCAGAGGCCGTCGATCTCGATCTCCATGTAGGGAAACAGCGGCAACAGCATCAGGGTGTCGTGCAGCGCTTCGACGCTGGGCACGTCGAACACGCTGTAATTGGCGTAGTGCCCGGCGATGCGCCAGAGGTGGCGCCACTGGCCCTCGCGTTGCAGGCGCTGGGCGAGTTCCTTTTCGTCGGCCTTGAGCTTTGTGGCAACGGCCGGGTCCATGTCGGCGGGCAATTTCACGGTCATTTTTACGTGGAACAGCATGGCGTTCTCCTTGGGGAATCAGTGCCGGCGAAAGCGCGCCAGACTCTCTTCATCCAGCGTCAGGCCCAGGCCCGGGGTGCGTGGAATGTGCAGGTGAAAGTCGCGGTACTGCGGGCGCTCGGTGACGATGTCTTCGGTCAGCAACAGCGGACCGAACAGCTCGGTGTCCCAGGTCAGTTGCTTAAGTGTGAGGAACGCATGGGCCGAGGCCAGCGTACCGACGGAACCTTCGAGCATGGTGCCGCCGTACAGGGCGATGCCGGCGGCTTCGGCGATTTGTGCGGTGCGCAACACGGCACGCGGGCCGCCGTTCTTGGCGATCTTCAGGGCGAAGACGCTGGCGGCGCCGTCGGCGGCGAGGCTGAACGCGTCCTCGACGCTTTCAATGGATTCGTCGGCCATGATCGGCGCCGGGCTGCGCTGGTTCAGGCGAATCTGCCCGGAGCGATTGACCCGCGAGATCGGCTGCTCGATCAGGTCGATACCGTTGTCGCCGAGTACCTGACAGCCGCGAATCGCCTGGGATTCGTCCCAGTACTGGTTGACGTCGACCCGCACACTGGCGCGCTCGCCCAGGGCTTTCTTGATCGCCACCACGTGTTTCAGATCCTGCTCCAGCGGGTTGGCGCCGATCTTCAATTTGAAGATCCGGTGCCGCCGCGCTTCCAGCATTTGTTCGGCTTCGGCGATGTCGCGGGCGGTGTCGCCGCTGGCCAGGGTCCAGGCCACTTCGAGGCTGTCGCGGACTCGACCGCCGAGCAGTTCGCTCACGGGCAGGCCGAGGCGTTTGCCTTGGGCGTCGAGCAATGCGCTCTCGATGCCGGACTTGGCGAAGGTGTTGCCCTTGGCGATCTTGTCGAGCTTGTGCATCGCGGCGTTGATGTTGTCCGCGTCCAGGCCGATCAGCGCCGGCGCCAGGTGCGCGTCGATGTTGGCCTTGATGCTTTCCGGGCTTTCGTAGCCGTAGGCCAGGCCGCCGATGGTGGTCGCTTCGCCGATGCCTTCGATACCGTCGCTGCAACGCAGGCGCAGGATCACCAGTGTCTGGTTCTGCATCGTGTGCATCGCCAGTTTGTGCGGGCGGATGGTCGGCAGGTCAACGATGATCGCCGACAGGTTTTCAATCAGGATCCGGTTCATTTCAGTGTCCATTCAAGCGTGATCAACCGAGGTCACCGCCACCGACCGGCAGGGTCACGCCGGTGATGTAGGAGGCGTCGTCCGAGGCGAGAAACAGGATCGCGCCGACCTGTTCATCAATGGTTCCGTAGCGTTTCATCAGGCTGCTATCGAGGGTTTGCGCGACGATTTCCTGATACCAGGCCTGCTCCTGCGCGGACTGTTCGGCGGTGTTGCGCGGAATGCGCCGGGGCGGCGCTTCGGTGCCGCCGGGCGCGGTGGCGTTGACCCGGATCCCGCGCTCGGCATTTTCAAAGGCCAGGCAGGCAGTCAGCGCATTGATTCCGCCCTTGGCCGCGCCGTAGGGAACGCGGTTCAGGCTGCGGGTCGCAATCGACGACACATTGACGATCGCGCCGCGCCCCTGCTTGAGCATGTACGGCAATGCGGCGTGACAGCACCACAGCGTCGGGAACAGCGAACGGCGCACTTCGGCCTCGATCTGCTCGACGTCGTAATGTTCGAAAGGCTTGGCCCAGATGGTGCCGCCGACGTTGTTGACCAGCACATCCAGACGCCCGAACGTATCGACGGCGGCGCTCATCACCCGGGCGCAATCGGCGTATTGCTCAAGGTCGGCGGTCAGCGACAGCACGCCCTCGCCTTGCAGTTCGTGAACCAGTTCGGAGCGGTCGACGGCAATGACCTGCGCGCCCTCCTCCAGCAATCGCTCGCATACCCGGCGACCGATGCCCTGCGCCGCGCCGGTGACCAGCGCGACCTTGTTGGCGAATCTGTTGTTCATGACAACCTCGCAATTCAAAAAGAAGACTCAGGCCGCCGCGAATTTCTCGTAGTAGAAGTTCGCCGGCGTGATGCCCTGCTCGCGGATGTACTGGCTGACTGCCTCGACCATCGGCGGCGGACCGCACAGGTACACGTCGACATCGCCTTCGTTGAGGTGGCGCGGCTCGATGTGCTGGGTGACGTAGCCCTTGAGCGGGTGCTGACTCTGCGGATTGGCCACGCAGGCACCAAAGCTGAAATTCGGGATGCGCGCGGCGAAGGCTGCGAGGCGGTCGAGTTCGACCAGATCGAAATCGTTGGTCACGCCGTAGATCAGGTGAACCGGGTGCTCGCTGCCCTGCTCGGCGATTTTCTCCAGCATCGCCGTGAACGGCGCCAGCCCGGTGCCGCCAGCCAACAACAGCAGCGGCCGCTTGATCTCGCGCAGGTAAAAACTGCCCAGCGGTCCGGCCAGATTCAGGCTGTCGCCAGCCTTGGCCAACCCGGTGAGGAAGCTGCTCATCAGGCCGCCGGGGACGTTGCGGATCAGGAAACTGACCTCACCGTTCTTCTGCAGCGAGCTGAAGGAATAGGCGCGGGATTGCTCGCTGCCCGGCACTTGCAGATTGACGTATTGCCCCGGCAGGAACGCCAGTTTGCTCAGGGATTCACCCTTGAGCGACAGCGCGATGGTGCTTTCGGAAAGCTGCCGGACATCGCTGATCGACGCCTGATAACTCGCCTGTTCGGTCTTGCACACCTGCGAGCCCACCGGCACCCGCACCACGCAGTCGCTTTCGGCGCGCATCTGGCAGGTCAGGACGTAACCCTGGGCCAGTTCGTCTTCACTCAGGGCGTCTTCAATGAAGTTGTCGCCCATGTCGTAACGCCCGGCCTCGGCGAAACATTTGCAGGTGCCGCAAGCGCCGTCGCGACAGTCCAGCGGGATGTTGATGCCTTGGCGATACGCCGCGTCGGCAACGGTTTCGTGGCCCGAGGCCTCGATGAAACGGGTGACCCCGTCTTCGAAATTCAGTGCGATCTGGAAACTCATGGTGCACCTCGCTCACAGCGTCGAGCCCGGCTCGCCGCCGTCTCGATCAGATGTGGTAGATGTCGATGACCTGACGGACATAATCGTTCTTCAGCACGACTTTCTTGGCCTTGATCAACGGCTGTTCGCCGCGCAGGTCGAGGGTGTAGAAGCTGGTGCCGAAATAACTGTCGGTGACCTGATAGCGAAAGCTCAGGGTGTGCCAGTTGAAGCGCACCCGGCATTGCCCTTCGCCCTGCTCGACGATCTCGATGTTGCTGAGGTTGTGCGAGGTGCGGGTGTCGGGAATGGTCGCGCTGGAGCGCTCGGTCTTGATCCGGAACACCCGGTCTTCGAGGCCGCCACGGTTGCCGTACCAGATCAGCGAGATTTCGCTTTGCGGGTCTTCGGTCAGGGTGTCGTGGTCGTCCCAGGCCGGCATCCAGAAACTGGCGTCGGCGGCGTAGAGTTCCAGCCATTGATCCCACTGGCCGTCGTCGAGGTAGCGTGCTTCGCGGTAGAGAAAATCGCGCACGGTGTCGTAGAGGTTGCTCATCACACAGCCTCCACGGGAATCAGGTTTTTATCGGTGGAAGCGGCCTTGAGCATGGTTTCCTGCCAGTACTTGTGTTGCAGCACGAACAGGCCTTCGTCTTCGGTACGCATGCCGGACAACAAGGGTTTGAGGTCGATTTCCTCGGCCGCCGCGTCCGCGCCTTCGACCCAATGGGTCGCGCCACGGGACATGTCGTTCCAGCCGCGCCCGGCGCCGTAGCCGGTCTGGCATGAGCGGAATTCTTCGAGGTCATCCGGGGTGGCCATGCCGCTGACGTTGAAGAAGTCTTCGTATTGGCGAATGCGCTTGGCCCGGGCCTCGGCGCTTTCGCCTTTGGGGGCGATGCAATAGATGGTGATCTCGGTCTTGTCGACAGAGATCGGCCGGGCGATGCGGATCTGCGAGCTGAATTGATCCATCAGGTACACGTTGGGGTACAGGCACAGGTTGCGCGAGTTCTCGATCATCCAGTCGGCACGGGCCTGGCCGAAGTCCCGGGCCAGTTCATTGCGGCGCTCGTAGGCCGGACGATCCTCGGGATTGGCCCAGCGGGTCCAGAGCAGCAAGTGGCCGTGGTCGAACGAGTAGAAACCGCCGCCCTTCTTCGCCCAGCTGCCGGCGCTCATGGTCTTGATTTCTTCGCCGGCGTCGCGCTGCTGACGCTGGTTCTGGGTGGCGGCGTAGTTCCAGTGCACGGAGCTGACGTGATAACCGTCGGCACCGTTTTCGGCGGTGAGTTTCCAGTTGCCTTCATAGATGTAGGAGCTGGAACCGCGCAGCACTTCCAGGCCCTCGGGGGACTGATCGACGATCATGTCGATGATCTTGGCCGACTCGCCCAGATGCTCGGCGAGGGATTTCACATCGGCGTTCAGGCTGCCGAACAGAAAGCCGCGATAGGACTCGAAACGCGCGACTTTGGTCAGGTCGTGGGAGCCTTCGCAGTTGAAACCTTCGGGATAGCCGGCTTCGCTCGGGTCTTTGACCTTGAGCAGTTTGCCGCTGTTGTTGAACGTCCAGCCGTGGAACGGGCAGGTATAGCTGGAACGGTTGCCGGACTTGTGCCGGCAAAGCATGGCGCCGCGATGGCTGCACGCATTGAGAAAGGCATTGAGTTCACCGGCCTTGTTGCGGGCGATGAACACGGGCTGGCGACCCATGGTGAGGGTCAGAAAATCGTTGACGTTGGGGATCTGGCTTTCGTGGGCGAGGTAGATCCAGTTGCCTTCGAAGATGTGCGCCATCTCCAGTTCGAACAGCCGCGGATCGGTGAACATCTCCCGCTTGCAGCGGTAGGCCCCCTTCTCGGGGGCCTCTTCAAGCATGGCATTGAGGTAGTCGATTCCCAGGGACATGGCCGGGGCCTCCATTGTTATTGTTCAGGCCAGGTCAGATTAGGGAGGCAACGCGGGCGGCAATATCCGAATCCTGCAGAGCGCTATCCGTTTTGTGCAGGACGGCGCGGCAGGTGCTTCAGATTGTTTCGGGGCGGGAATTCAGTGGCGGCGTTTGAAGGTCACGGACGGCAATTCGCCGAACTGCTGGCGATAGCTTTCGGAGAAACGCCCGAGGTGCAGGAAGCCGTAGTCGAGCGCCAGTTCGGTGAGGTTGCGCACCGGACAGCTCGGGTCGTTGAGGCAGGCATGAATGCGTTCCAGCTTGCGCTGGCGGATGTATTGCATCGGGGTCACGCCGAGCTGGCGTTCGAACAGCGCGTAAAGTGAACGCGGGCTCATGTTCGCCTGGGCCGCGAGGTGTTCGGCGGGCAGATCCAGCTTCAGGTTGCGCTCTATATAGTCGAGGATCCGCTCGAAACTGACGCTCGGCGAACTCAGGCATTCACGGCTGACGTTGGTGTTCATCAGCGAGATCAGTTTGCTGCCGACGATCTGCGCGTAATGCTCCTGCACCCGCAGCAAAGGGTCGCTGGCTTCGGCTTCCTGGCAGATCATGCCCAACAGGTTGGTAAACCCTTCCAGCTCGTCGAGCCGGTAATGATTGCGCAGAAAACGGATGCCCCCGGCAGGATGCAGCCAGCGCTGTTCGTCGCAAACCGACTCCAGCACGCTGACCGGTACTTTGAGGATGAATTTCTCGCAATCGTCGGAATAGGTCAGGTCGACCGGATCGTCCGGGTTGATCAACAGCAATTCGCCCGGCACCAGGTGATGCTCGCGCTTATGCCCGCGCCACAGGCAGTTGCCTTGCAGCAGGACTTGCAGGTGATACACGGTTTCCAGCGCCAGCGACGTGACGCGAACGCTGCCGCCATAGCTGATGCGGCACAGATCGAGGTCGGCGAGCTTGCGGTGATTGAGGCTGGCTTGCGGGTGGGTGGTTTTGGACAGGCCGATGAAATGCTGGCCGACATGCTGGTTCACATAGTCGGAGACGGCATACGGGTCAGCGTGGCGAAACACGCTGCTGCGGTCGCTCAGCAGGCGGCTGTCCATGGGCAAGGCACTCGATCTTGTCGTTATGGTGATGGTCACGGTTTACGCCATCACCGGTCACAGTACGCCGGCGTGCCGGATCGGGCAATTGGACGAAGGTTTGGCTGTCCGGTGATCGAACGCTTTCAGCGAATCAGGATTGACGGCCCCAACGAAAAAACCACCTGAGAACAGGTGGTTTTGATCAAAACGGCAAACGCGGTCACTCAGCGATCGGTATGCTGCTCCAGCATCGCGTAGGCCTCGCCGGTGAAACGGTAGCTTTTGTCGGGCTGAAACACGATGACGCCCTCCTCGCACAAACGCTTGAGCACTTCCCTGACGCTGATGAATTGAATGCCGCTGACAAACGCCTGCAGATACCCATGTACCCCGCGCCCGCCAACGGCGCGCCCTTCCCGTGCGGCAACCAGCAAGGCATCGATCACCTTGATCCGGATCAGGCTGGTGCGCAGCCCGTAATAATGCAGCAGCTCACGGATATGCTCATTGGTGCTGCGCTCGAAATCGAAGGCCCGCTGGCCTTTCGGGATCGGCAATGGCGTACCAGAGGAAGTCGATGCCGGGCTGGTTAACATTCGAATACTCCTTTTCCTTGAAGGCTCTGTGCTCAACCGCTGTGCGTAGCTATATAGAAGAAGGCGCACTCGACTGTCCTGCCATCAAGTGCGCCCCCCGATCAGAAGTCGACGGTCGCCGACAACTGCAACGTACGTGGATAGCCCGGGGAGAACGCGCCGTAGGACGCCACACCGGACCAGTACTCACGATCAAACACGTTCTGCACCGTGGCACGGAACGTCGTCGGCCGACCTTCGATCTTGGTGGCGTAGCGAGCGCCAGCGTCGACGCGGGTCCAGGAAGGCAGCTCCTGGGTGTTGGCCTGATTGACGTATTGGCTGTCGGTGTAGATCGCGCCGCCGGTCAGGGTGAAACCTTCGACCCACGGTGTATCCCACTCGGCCCAGAGGTTGGCCTGGACATCCGGCACGCCGACCGGTTTGTTGCCACGGTTGGCGGAGGTGGCCGAGTCCGTCAGTTCGCCATCAAGCACGGTCACGCCGCCCATCAGGCGCGTACCCGGCGCCACTTCACCGAACATGCTCAACTCGACGCCACGGTTGCGCTGTTCGGCTTGCACCGAGAACACATTGCCGGCGCCAATTTCGCCGCTCGGCTTCTCGATCTGGAACAGCGCCAGAGTCGTCATGAACGTGCCGTGTTCGTACTTCACGCCGATTTCGTGCTGCTTGGACTTGTAGGGTGCGAAGGTTTCGCCGGAGTTGGCAGCCGTGCCCGGAGCGATGTCACCTTTGCTCAGGCCTTCGACGTAGTTGTAGTACAGCGAAACGTCGTCCCACGGTTTGACCACCACGCCCGCCAGCGGCGTCGTCGCGTTGTCGTCGTAACGCGAGCTGACCGCACCCGAAGCGTTGTAGTTACGCGACTCGATGTCCTGACGGCGCACGCCGAGGGTCAACTGAATCCGGTCATCGAGGAAGCCCAGGGTGTCGGTCAACGCGATGCCGGACAGCTCCGATTCGGAAATGCGCAGCACTTTCGGCGAGTTGATGTACTGCTTGGGCACGTCCACCGGGTGGTAGATGTTCGAGCGGATTTCCGTGCCGTTGTTGATGCCCCGGGACAACTCGTCCTGATAACGGGTCGCCATGACCGTGGTCGTGTGGGTGACCGGACCGGTGGCGAACAGCGCTCGCATCCCCACGTCCGCCGTCGAACGGTCGACGTTGAATTTGTAGTAGCCGGGAATGTTGCTGGTGTCGCCGGCGTCGTTGAGGATTCGCGGCACCTGGTCGGACATGCGCTTGACGTCCGAGCGACCGCCGCCGGCGTGGGCGAACACCGTCAGGTTATCGTTGAGGTCATACTCGCCGCCGAGCAAGGCCGACTGCTCCTTGGTGTCCGACCAGCCCCAGTCCTGCGGCAGGTTGGTGCGGCCGTTCGGCGCCGATGGAACCTCGACGCCCGGCGCGATGGTGAATGGGCGCGAGGCCGCATCGAAGCTCTCTTTCTGGCTGATGAAATCCAGGTTCAGGCGCAAGCGCTCGCCCTGGTAGTCGAGGGCAATGGCGCCAATGTTGAGATCCCTTTGCTGATCATCCACCGCAGTGTCGCCGCCCTGAAGGCTGCCATTGAAACGCACGCCAAACTGGTTTTCGTCACCGAAACGCCGACTGATATCCAGATGCCCGCCTACTTGCGAGTCCGAAGCGTAACTGCCGGTGAAGCGGGTCAGGTCTTCGGCCAGCGGGCGCTTGGGCACGATGTTGATCACACCGCCGACGCCGCTGTTGGGCGAAATCCCGTACATCAGCGCGCCCGGCCCTTTGAGCACTTCGACGCGCTCGGCGTATTCGGTGAACACCCGATAGTTGGGCGCAACGCCGTAGACACCGTCATAGGCCAGCTCGCCGAGGTTGCCCTCGCCTATCGCAAATCCACGGATGAAAAACGAATCGACGATCCCGCCGGTCTGCCCGGTGGAGCGCACCGATGGGTCGCGTTCCAGCGCATCGGCCACGGTGACGGTTTGCAGATCCGCGAGGGTCTTGGCGGTGTAGCTGGTCACGCTGAAAGGCGTGTCCATCACGTCCTTGTTGCCCATCATCCCGAGCCGCGCACCACGGGCGACCTGGCCCCCGGCGAGGACTTCCGGCAATGCGGTCGCGCCGTTGTAACGGGCGTTGACGTTGGTGGTGTCCAGCGTCAGCCCTTCGGTGGCGACGGCGTCCTGTTGCTCGGGTTGCTTGGGGTCTGCTGCCCAGGCAGTGGCGCTTCCTGCGGCCAGAATGGAACTCAGCATCGCGGTGCGAATGGCCAGTGTGAGTGCGCGTTCACTGCAGGGTCGGCTTGCAACAGACATGACGATTGGGTCCTTCTCGAGTGGCTGAAAATGGTAATGACTCCTATTTGCCAGTCGACAATCGAAAAAGTATCAGCGTGGCCGGATATTTTTTTTGAGCGGATCGCCCGGAGGGGAAAACGCCGGAGGATGAGTTTGCGAAACCCACCCTCCGACGCGGGTCAGTCATACAGGCATTGCAACGGGATGGAGACCACCGGCAGCGCAGGGTCGAACGCGTGCCGGGTGGTCTTGTACGGGAACAGCTCGCCGCGCTCGATGGTGGTGAAAATCTGTGCCACTTCGAACGCTTGCCCGGTCTGCCAGTGCCGCACACAAACCCGTGGGTCGGCGTAGTCGAGCTGGATGCACGGCACCCGTTTCAACCCCAGTGCCCGCGCCGCGTTGAACCGGTGATTGCCGTCCATCACGATGCCTCGGGAGCGCTCGACGATGATCGGTTCCAGCCAGTGCCCGGCCTGGATGATCGCCTCGCGCAGGCGCTGCACGTTGAGCGGATCGACCTGCTCGGATTGCCGCACATCGCACAGCGCACGCAGGGCAATCTGGTAACCATGTCCCATGATTCACCCCCGGTTTCAGCAGGCATCCGCGTTGGCGACCAGCGCGTAATGACTGGCCATGTCGCGCAGGCGCTGGGCCTGTTCGATGAGTGGCAGATCGACCATTTCGCCGTCGACTTGCACCGCGTGACTGCCCCCCGCCACCGCGTTCAGGACCCGGTCCGCCCAAGCCAGTTGGCGGGCGTTGGGCAGGAAGGCTTTCTGCACCGTGGCGATTTGCGAAGGATGGATACACAGCTTGGCGCCGAACCCCAGCGACCGGGCATAACGCGAGTCGCGCTCGACCACCGCCATGTCGCTGATGGCCGGGGTCACGCCATCGATCGGCGCCGGCAAACCGGCCACCCGCGAAGCCAGCACGATGCGATTGCGGGCGAACAGAAACGCCTCGGGAATCTGGCTGCAGTTGATGTCCAGGGAGAAATCCAGCGAGCCGAATGCCAGCCGCGCCAACCCGGGAATCGCCGCAATCGCCTCGACCTGATGCAGGCCCTTGGCGGTCTCGATGATGGCGACGATTTGCAGCTCGGGGTTCCATGCCAGCAGGCGCTCGACCACGCGCGACAGGCTCTCCGGGCATTCGGCCTTGGGCAGGAAAATCCCCGCGCAACGCTCGGGGTAGCGCATGTCGCCCAGCCACGTCATGTCCTGGCGAAACAGCGAGCTGCCGACGCTGTTCAGCCGGATGTAACGCTGGCAGGCGGTTTCGGGCGTGCTCTGCTGCCAGGCCCAGATCGACGCCCGGGCCACGGCTTTGCTGTTCGGATGAACGGCGTCTTCGAGGTCGAGAATGATCGCGTCCGGCCCGGCTTCGACCGCTTTGCAAAAGCGCTCCGGCCGGTTGCCGGGAACGAACAGGTAGCTGATGGGAAGCGTGGCATTGGTGCTGTGACGAACAGTCATCGGGACTCTCCTGAGCGTGCTTCAGTCGTGGGTTTTCAAAAAAATTCGAACACCTGTTACAGGGGAAAAACCGGGTTGATTCCAGGCGTATTGAATCAACCGTCAACACCTTGAATAACAAGGCGTTAAGGGATTTTTTAATCAATACGCGAGCGCTTACTTGAGCAGGCGAACAAACGGCTTCGCACTCCCCTGTTGCGTGTGTTCATTCAAAAATATTTGAAAACCTTACTTGATAATCGTTCCTGTTCGCAATATTGTTCGAGCCGCTGACAGGGTCGAGACTCAAATCAAGACCTGCGATTTTGTTCACGGAAAGTTCGGCGCAATGATGTCATTTACATGTCAGGTAATGGCACTTCAAAAGCGACAAGGCCATATTTTATTGGCCTTCTCCTTGCCTGCCTGAGCCTTAAGGAGTGGGGTTCTCATGAAACAGATTTGTGAAAATTTTATGAAAGAACATGCCCCTTGTTTAATTCAAGAGCGGATCTGTCATCCGCCTCCACCTCTTTAAACACTCGTACCTGACGAGCAGCAAGAACACGCAACATACATATGGCGATTATTTACGCCAGAGGTTTCCTATGCCTGAATTAATTGCGCCGCTCATTAAAGAAACAACTGAAGTTTATTACCCAAAAGTGCTGAAACCGTTACTTGATCCTGTTATCGAAAACTTTCTTCAACACTCACCGGGAAAACTTGTTGAACTTGTTAAACAATACGGATCGCCGCTGAATCTGGTGTGGCCACATGCTTTTGAAGCCAACGCCCAGGCGCTGCAATCGGTGCTGAAAAAGCACGCGGTTGACTACGCGATTTTCTACGGCGCCAAAGCCAACAAGTCCCAGTGCCTGCTGGCTGCGGCTGCGTCGTCAGGCATCGGCACTGACGTATCGAGTCTGTTTGAGCTGCAAGCCGCGCTGCGCGCTGGGACAAAAGCGGAACATTTGTGTGCAACCGGGCCAGCCAAAACGACTGCCTTTCATCAAGCGCTGGTGCAAGGCGGTTCGCTGATTTGTGTGGATTCACGGGAAGAGTTCAGCCAGCTCAAAGCACTGCTCGACACTGCGCCGGCACCGGCCAAAGCCCGAGTCCTGCTGCGTTACAGGCCGACAAGTTGCCCGGCGAGCCGTTTCGGCATGGGCGCCAATGACGTGTTTCAGTGCCTGCAATGGCTGACGGAATCTCGTGAGTCGTTGCACTTCGAAGGATTCCATTTCCACCTCGGCGGCTACGGCTACGAAACCCGGGTGCAGGCTTTCCGTGAAGTCACCGGTTTCATCGATGCAGCCAGGGAAATGGGCCTCGACCCGGTCATGATCGACATCGGTGGTGGCCTGCCGATGCGCTATGTCGACCCGCAGGAGTACGACAGTTTTTTGCAGAACGACAACAACCCTGGTCATTATCAGAATCGTCGAGTGCCCAATTCTTTTTATCCTTATGGCAGCAGTCTGACGGCTTGTCAGTGGCTGGACTTATTCCTGGAGTCAGAGCATTCCGCGGGAAAAACCATTGCCGGCTATTTGAAGACCCAGAATATAAAACTGGCACTGGAGCCCGGTCGAAGCCTGGTGGATCAAGCAGCCCTTACTGTATTTCGCGTAACCCGCACCAAACAACTTGCCGACAACAAAGTTGTGATCTTTGCCGAAGGCAGCAGTTTCAGCGCGTGCGAAACCTGGTTCTCGTCTGAATACCTTGTCGATCCACTCCTGATCACTTCGAAAAATTCAAGACAAGTTCCGATGCAAGCCTATATCGCCGGTCATAGTTGCCTGGACGACGATGTGATCACTCATCGACTGATCCACTTCGAAACAACACCACAAACCGGCGATTTATTGATCTACGCCAACACCGCCGGTTATCAGATGGACTTGCTGGAAAACGAATTTCATCGCCACCCGTTGCCACGGCGACTGACGGCAATTTGTTGTACGGAAGGCAACTACGCATTCACACCTGACTATTAAGGGAAGACGTCCAGATGATACTGAATAAAGTTTCGGATCTTATTGGCAATACACCAATGTTGGGCATCGATGTTCCGGATACCAACGCCCGGCTTTTGCTGAAGATAGAGAAGAACAATCCCGGCGGCAGTATTAAAGACCGTATGGCGCGAAACATGGTATTGGCGGCGCTCAAGTCCGGAAAGTTGAAACCCGGTGGCGTGGTCGTGGAATCGTCCTCCGGCAATACCGGTATCGGTCTGGCCATGGCAGCCGTGGAGTTCGACCTGCATTTCATTGCCGTGGTCGACCACCATGCGGCGCAGGACAAGATCGCGGTGATGAAGGCACTGGGCGCCGAGATCCGCTTCGTCGCCGGCACGTACCGGGAAGACGAAGTGGCTGTGGTCGAGCGTCAACGGCTGGCTGCCGAACTCGCCTCGCAGATCCCCGGCGCAGTGTTCATGAACCAGTCCGACAACGCGGCCAACGCCGGCGGCTACAGCGACTTCGTGCGTGAAACCATCGCCCAGGCCGGTGGCCACATCGGCGCGTACGTTGGCTGTGTCGGCACCGGCGGTTCGATGACCGGCATCGCCCGCGGCCTGAAACTGCACAACCCGGACATCGTCACCGTCGCCGTCGAACCGGCCGGCTCCATCGTCTTCGGCCATCCTGGCTATCCGTATTACCAGTCGGGAACCGGCACTCCGGCCGGCGACACCGTTGGCCTGGTACTCGACTACAGCTGCATCGACCTGGGCTTGCAGGTCACCGACTCACAGGCGTTCGAAACCGCCCGCTACGTCGCACGCAACCTGGCCCTGCTGGTCGGTGGCTCGACCGGCGGTGCGATCTTCAAGGCGCTGGAGCTGATCCACAAAGGCACGCTGACCGGCAACGTTGTGGTGCCGATTGCCGACGGTGGCGAGAAGTACCTGCACACCGTGTTCGACGACAAATGGCTGGAAGAGCGCGACTTGCTGGACCCGGGCGTCGCCCCGCAACTGGACCGCTGGCTGGGCAAGACCCGCTGGCTGGAATCCGACGCCACTCCCCTGCAATTGAGCGTCGCCTGACGCGTCTCCCACACAGGAAAGTCTCTGTATGAAACCGCTGAAAGTCGCCATCTGCGGCGCAGGCCGGACCGGGCATCTGAATGCCATCCTGTTTAAACAGCTGCCCAATGTTCAGGTTTCGATGCTCACCAACAACCAAGAGGTGGTCGACCGGCACCTCGCCAACCAGCCGATGCAGGCGCTGATGCCGGACGGCTCGACGCTGAGCGCACGGCCGGATCAGGTCAGCACCGATGCCAGCGTCGTGGTTGCCGACGCCGACATCGTGATCATCACGGTGCCGGCCCATGCCCGCCCGCAAACCCTGCAAGCCATCGCGCCGCATTTGAGTTCGAGCAAACCGGTGTACGTCGGCGCGATCCCGGGTTTCTGCGGCTTCGACTGGCTGGCGGAAGCTTCGCTGGGCGAACGCTCGAACGTGGTGATCTGGGGCATGAAGGATGTGCCGCACACCGCGTTCGATCTGAAGCCGGGCGTGTCGGTCAAGATGGGCGGCGGCAAGAGCCAGTTGTATGTCGCGTTGCACGACCGGGAATCAGCGCAATCACGGCAACACCTGGAACAAATCCTCACCACGCTGTACGGCCCCTGCGTGACGATGCTCGACCACTACCTGGAAATCACCCTGACACCGGGCAACCCGATCATGCACAGCTCGGTGATCTACGGCTTGATCGGTCCTTACGGCCAATGGCACCGCAAGATTTTCCCGCAGCGCATGTGCTGGTGGACCGAGTGCCCCGAGCTGGGGGCGTATTTCCTTGAGCGCATGGATCAGGAAAGTCAGGAGCTGTGCAGCGTGATCAGCCAGCGCATGGGTATCGACCTGTCGTCGGTGAAATCCCTCAAGCAGGAAATCGTCGAAGCCTACGGCGAGCAGATCCGCGATCAGAGCAGCATGCTGTCGATCCTGCGCACCAACCAGGCCTACAACGACATCCTCGCCCCGATGATTCCGGCCGACGACAACCGCGCCGGTTACGTGATCGAACGCGAAAGCCGCGCCTTCAACGAAGACGTTGCCTACGGCCTGGTGCTGCTGGTGGAAATGGCCCGGCGCTTCGAACTGAAAGTCCCCTACATCGAAGAAGTCCTGCAATGGAGCGTTTCCTATATGCAGGGCTTGCGCGACTCGGCGCTCGACTACTTCCCCCGCCATTGGCCGCGCACGGCGTGAGCGGATTCAACTTTTCATTAATTTCTCGACGAGCAGATAGCTGATATGGATGACTTCAAGACACTCATCGCCTACTCCCGTAAGAACGCCCTGCGACGGATGATCCGTTGCCTGTTTGCCGAAAACATTCTGGATCGCTCGGGGCTGCGCTTCTCCGAAGCCGGTAACGAAGCCACGTACGCGCTGAAAGACGGCCGTTCCCAGGTGTTCTTTTCCAACATCGCCAAGGGCCCGGCGGACACCGTGGTCAATGACGGCGACGTGATCCTGATGACCGATGAAGGCGTGCGCCAGGTGATCTACACCCATCAGGACCTGCTGGATGTGCTGCGCGACAGCTTCGATTTCGAACCGACCGATGAAGGCATCGACGGGCTCAAGACGGACATGGAAAACAGCCTGATGAACGATGCCCACGCGCGTCAGCATCGCCAGCAATGGAACGCACGCCTGGCCGCCGCCGCCCGGGAACAGGGCCTCGAAAGCCTGACCGACTATCTGCGCCAGCACGCCAGCACCAAGGACGCCGCGATCCTTCTTGACCAGTGGGGCTCGCTGGAAGGTCACCCCTACTATCCGACCTGGAAAGCCCGGCCCGGCCTGAGCGATGAGGAAGTCGAGCAACTGTCGCCGGAGTTCAACGCCCAGGTGCCGCTGCGCATTGCCGCGCTGCGTGCCGACATGGCGAAAAGCGAAAGCATGCCCCACATCACCGATTACCGCAGCTGGTTTGCCGGCAACTTCCCGACTCAATGGGAGCAATGGAAAGCGTCGCTGAACGACAAGGGTCTCGACGAATCCCAGTGGTTGCCACTGCCGATTCACGCGTGGCATTTGCAGGCCTACGTGCTGAAAAACTTCGCGGCAGAAATTGCAGAAGGCATCCTGATCACCGACGGCCCGGACATCCAGACCCTGCCGACCATGTCGTACCGCACGATGATGCCGGTGCTCAAGGAAAGCGCACCGCTGATCAAATTGCCGATTGCCGTGTGGATGACCAGCGAGCTGCGCAGCCTGCAAGCCAAGTCGATTCACATGGGGCCGCGCATCAGCACCGTCATCACCAAAATCCTCGAGGTCGAAAACGGTTTCGGGCAGCGCCTGGAAATCTTCCCGGAAGAGATCGGTGTGCGCTACAAGAACGCGATCACTCAAGACGACCACCCCGGCCGGCATCTGTCGGTGGTGTTCCGCGCCAGCCAGCAAGCGTTCGAGCGCACCGACGAGTGTCTGCCGATCACCGTGGCGTCACTGTTCACTCGCTTGCCGGGCAGTGGTCGACCGTTGTTCACCGAGTTGATCGAGCGCGATGGCGTTCGGGCGAATGCCACGCAGGTCGAGGACTGGTTCCGTCAGTACGCCAAAGTGGTCACCCACCCGGTGATGGCGATCTATCTGATGTACGGGATCGGACTCGAAGCGCACCAGCAGAACACGATGGTGCTGTTTTCCCCGGATGGCAAAGCACGTAGTCTGCTGATCCGCGATTTCGGCGACGGCAGGACCTACGCTCCATTGCTGGAGGGACGCGGCTACACCCTGCAACCGCACGTGCAGCCGGGCATTCTGCCAACGGTGTTCGAGGGCGATATCGAGCCGGTGCGCATGTTTGTGCTCGACGCGGCGTTCCTCACGCACCTGCATGAAATGGCCCTGTGGCTGACCAAGGAGTACGCGCTGGACAACAACCGGATGTGGGACATTCTGCGTGAGGAGACCGAGCAGGCGTTCGCGGCGGTACGCGAGCGTGTCGCGCCGGAGTTGTGGGAAGTCGAACGCAAGGCATTCCTCAATGATCCGTGGCCGACCCGTTCGTTGCTGCGCATGCACATGATGCAGTACTCCAACTACCGGATTCAGCACACGCTGACCAACCCGCTCAATGTTGTTCAATAACCGAGGCTGACTCATGACCCAAGCAGGTGCCATCGCGGGTTCGCGCGTAAGAGTCCTGATTTATCTTCTGTTCGCGATCCAGCTCATTTCGATGGGCGCGATGGAAATGAGCGGGCCGTTCTGGCCCGTCCACCTGCGGGGGCTGACCTCGTCAGACTCGCTATTCAGTTTCGCCAGCATCGCCGTGTACGTCGGGCCGATGCTGGGCATTATTCTGACCAGTGCATTCTGGGGCCGTATCGGTGACCGCTACGGCCACAAGTTGATGATGATCCGCGCCCTCGCCGGCCTGTCATTGACTCAGCTTGGGCTGGCCCTGTGCAGTGACATCTGGGTGATCCTGATCCTGCGCTTCCTGCAAGGCGCCTTCGCCGGCTACATCGCCCCGGCCCAGGCCTACGGCGTGAGTATCGAGGCCCCTTCACGCCGGGCGCGACTGTTCGCGATCCTGCAGATTTCCACCAACGTCGGCTCGTTGCTCGGCGCAGTGGTTGGCGGGTTGATCCTCGATTACGCGACGTTCTTCTGGATCAACATGATCGCTGCAGTGTTGTGCGCGATCTGCACCGTGGTCGCGGCCGTAACGTTGCCGGATGTGCCGCCGGTGAAGAAAGCACCGGTCGCGGATAACACTGCTCCGACCAGTCACAACACCAGTGTCTGGCAAGGCACGCCTCTTCTTTCGCTGTTGGGCGTGATGGGCATTTTGCTGATGGCGCGGATGCTGCCGCAGACATCGTTCTCGCTGTACGTCAGCTCGGTGTTCGAGGTCAGCAACTCGGTGGTCGGGTTGTGCTATGGCTTGCTGGCGCTGGGTTTCATTCTGTCGGCAACCGCGTGGTCGCGTTACTTCGAGCACCGTTCCCAGCAGGACACCTTGCAACGCATCACTTATGTCGTGATCGGCTGTATCGCGCTGACGGCACTCGCGGGCGTCACGCGTAACCCGATCGTGTTCGTCGGCGCCTACTTCATCTGGGGCGTGTTACTGGGTGCCACGACGCCGGTATTGATGGCGCTGATTTCCAAGACCGCCGACAGCTCGCGCCAGGGCTATGTGCTGGGCATTGCCCAAAGCACCGCGCAGTTCGCGTCCATCGCCGGTATTTCGGCCGGTGGTCTGCTTAGCCAGGTCTATGGCTTGCAGTACACCTACCTGTTTGTCTGCCTCGCCTACATCCTCGCGCTGATTCCCATCGTTGCGTTGCGCTACCGGCCGATGGTCATGCAACCGAGCCAGATCCCGCCGGGCGACTGATCAAGGAGTCTGCTTTGAACATTGAACAACTGCGCGCCGACACCCCGGGTGTCGAACAACTCATTCACTTCAACAATGCCGGCGCGGCGCTGATGCCCGATCCGGCGATCGAAGTGATGACCCGTCATCTTCAACTTGAGGCCCGGATCGGCGGGTACGAAGCCGCCGGCCAACAGGCCCAGGAAGTGGAGGACGTTTACGACGCCATCGGCCAACTGATCAACGCGCGTCCGGAAGAGATCGCGGTGATCGAAAACGCGACCCGCGCCTGGGACATGGCCTTCTATTCATTGCCGCTGCGGCCCGGTGATGTGGTGCTGACGTCGAACACCGAATACGCCGGCAACTACATTCCCTATCTGCAACTCAAGCAGCAGCGCGGGATCGAGATCAGGGTCATTCCCAATGATGAACAGGGCCAGGTGTCATTGCCGGCGCTGCGGGACATGCTCGGCGATGACCGGGTTGCCCTGGTGTCGCTGCCGGTAATCGCCACCAACGGCGGCCCGGTGCAGCCCATCGAGCAGATCGGCGCCCTCGCCCGCGCTGCCGGGGTTCTGTTTCTGCTGGATGCCTGTCAGGGCGTCGGGCAGATGCCGATCGATGTGCAGAAAATCGGCTGCCACATGCTGGCGGCCACCAGCCGCAAATACCTTCGCGGCCCTCGGGGCATGGGGTTTCTCTATGTCGAAAAGACCTTGTGCGAAAACCTTGAACCAGCGTTTCTCGACCTGCATGCGGCTTCATTGCTGACACCCGACACCTTCAAAATTCGCGGAGATGCCCGGCGCTTCGAAAACTGGGAATGCAACGTCGCTGCGAAACTCGGCATGGGCGCGGCGGCCCGTTATGCCCTGGCGCAAGGCATCGAACCGATGTGGCAGCGCATTCAACGATTGTCAGCGCATCTGCGCAATCGCCTGGCCGATGTGCCGGGTGTTACGTCGCAGGATCGGGGCGCGGTCAAGTCAGGCATCGTCACCTTCACCTGTCAGGACGCCAGTGCCGCGCAAGTCCAGGCATGGCTGGCGAAGCAGGAAAAACGCATCAACGTCACCACCTCGACTTTCCGCTCGACGATGCTCGACATGCAGCAACGGGACCTGCTGGAAGTCAGCCGCGCATCACTGCACGCCTACAACACCGAGGCTGAAATTGATGCCATGGTAAACACATTGTTGAGAATGCCCCGCGCCTGAAAACGGATGCTGATTCGCGCTTGCGTCGCGGGCTCTTTGTACACTAGCATTGGGAATACTTCTCAATTGCAAAACACTGCAGCCATGAGCGAAACCCTTCCCGCGAACAACGACAACCATCTGCGCGTGATCGAAGCGCTGTACAGCGGCCATCACGGCTGGCTGTACGCCACGCTGAAGAAAAAACTGGGTAACGCCATGGATGCGGCGGATCTGGCGCAGGATACCTTCACCCGGATCCTCGCCTCCCAGGTCACGACCATCGAGCAGCCCCGGGCGTACCTGAGTTGCGTGGCGAAGGGCATCCTCATCAACTGGTATCAGCGCAAGGCACTGGAACGCGCCTACCTAGATGCCCTCGCGCATTTGCCCGCGCCGGAAGTGCCCTCCCCCGAGCTGCGTTTCGTGGTACTGGAAACCCTGCACGAAATCGACGCGATGCTCGACACCCTGCCACCGCTGGTCAAACGCGCATTCCTGCTGTCGCAGATCGGCGGTTTGAAATACGCCGACATCGCCGAGCAGCTGGACGTCTCGCTGATCACCGTCAAGCGCTACATGAAACAGGCTTTCGTGCAGTGCCTGATGCTGGTGGAATGAATGCTCACGCGCCGCAGTGATCCGCCGCTCGATCCGAAAATCCTCGAAGAAGCCGCCGAGTGGCTGATGCGCCTGAGTGAAAACGACCTCAGCGAAACCGAGCGTGCAGAGTGGGAATACTGGAAAGTCAGCAGCCCCGAGCGCAACCGGGCGTGGGCCCGCGCGCAGTTGCTGCAAAGCAAATTTGGTGGCCTGCCACCGTCGCTGGCGATGTCGGCGCTGGATCGCCCGAGCAACCCGGAACGCCGCGCAGCCCTTGGCAAACTGGCCTTGTTGCTGGCAGCGGTGCCCGCCGGTTGGGGCAGCTGGAAACTCGCGCAATCGCAGCAATGGTCCGCCGATTACCACACGGCCGTCGGCCAGCGCCGCGAACTGACCCTGGCCGACGGCTCGCAAATCACCCTGAACACCGACACGGCCATCGACGTGCTGTTCGACACCCGGCAGCGGCTGATCCATTTACGCGAAGGCGAAATCCTGGTGCAGACCGCGCCGGACAACGCCGCGCAACCTCGACCTTTTCTGATCAGCACCCGTCAGGGCCTGATGCAGGCGCTGGGCACGCGATTCACCGTTCGCGAATGGCAACCGCGCACCCAACTCGCAGTGCTTGAAGGAGCCGTGCAGGTCGAGCTGGCCGACAGTCCCCAGAGCGCACCGATCATCGTCAACGCCGGGCAACGTACCGACTTTTCATCTCAAGCCTTTGGCGCAATGAACCCGACCGACCGCAACGTCGGCGCCTGGACCCAAGGCATGCTGATGGCCGACAAAATGCGGCTGGCGGATTTCGTCGTCGAACTGGCGCGCTATCGCCGGGGCTTTGTGCGCTGCGATCCAGCCATTGCCGACCTGCGCATTTCCGGGGCCTTTCCCATCAGCGATACCCAACGCTCGCTGAACATGCTGGCGCAGACCTATCCCGTGCTCGTTTCCGGGCACTTGAGCGGTTACTGGGTGACGCTCTCACCCGCCTGAGCAAAAAAAAATCACCGCGCAGGTGATACTTTTTTTGATCTCGGCTGGCAATGAAAGGAACAACCATTCCACCTCGTCCATAGGGTCACCCCTTCATGCTCGTTGCACGACCCTTGTTTGCGGATCGTCTGCTAAAGCCCGTTATGCGCAGTGTGCTGCTCAGCGTTGTGCTGGGCCTGGCCAGCAGCGCGCTCGCCGAGGCAGCCGGGCCGGCGCAACTGGACGCGGTCACTGTTCGAGCCTACAACATTGCGCCCGGCCCTCTGGGCGTGACGCTGTCGAGCTTCGCCGTGGACGCCGGCATTGCCCTGTCGTTTCAGCCGTCGATCACCGAAGGCCTCGTCAGCCCGGGATTGTCCGGTAGCTACTCGGTGCAGGAAGCGGTGTCCCGACTGCTAGAAGGCAGCGGTCTGGAAATGGTCGCCCGCAGCGACGGAACGTGGACGCTGGTGGTGCGCCGGGTCACGTTGTCGGACACCACGGTCGAAGGCATCGACAAGCGCGCCGACAGCTTGCCGCCGGTGCTGACGGGCGGTCAGGTCGCGCGTGGTGGACGCCTCGGCATTCTGGGCAACCGCGATGCGATGGACGCGCCGTTCAGTGTCAGCAGCTACACCTCGACGCTGATCAAGGACCAGCAGGCTGTCACGGTTGGCGACTTGCTGGAACGCGACTCTTCGGTGCGCTCCACCGGGCAGACAGGCGGGATTGTCGACTCGTTCTTCATTCGCGGCTTTCCCGTCGGTGAAGGCAATCTCGGCGAACTGGCCTTCGACGGCGTGTACGGCGTGGCCTCCAATTACCGGGTGTTCACCGAATACGCCGAACGGATCGAACTGGTCAAAGGCCCCGGCGCTTTGCTCTACGGCATGTCGCCCAACAGCGGCGTCGGCGGCGTGATCAACGTGGTGCCCAAGCGTTCGCTGGACGAAGACCTGACCCGCTTCACCACCAGTTACGCCTTGAATACCCAGCTCGGCGGACACCTTGATGTCAGCCGCCGCTTTGGTGAAGAACGCCGCTTCGGCGTGCGGGTCAATGGCAGCGTCCAGCAAGGCGATACCGCCATCGACAAGCAATCGAGAGAAGTCGGCATCGGCGCGATTGCCCTCGACTATCAGGGCGAGCGCCTGCGCACCACTCTGGATCTGATCAATCAGAAAGAAAGTTTCGACGCCGCATCCCGCCCCTTCCTGATCGCCTCCGGCGTGGAGATTCCATCCGCAGCCAACGGCCGCACCAGCGTCAGCCAGGAATGGGGCTGGTCGGAAACCCGCGACAAATCGGCGTTGCTCGGCGGCGAGTACGACCTCAACGACAACCTGACCGTGTTCGCCCACGCGGGTGGAGGAAAGTCGGATGTCGCGCGCATGTCCGACCAGACCCCGACCATCATCAACGAAGCGGGCGACACCTCGTCGATCCCCGGCTATTACAAGTTCGAAGTCCAGCGCTACACCGTCGATGCAGGGGCGCGCCTGCGTTTCGACACCGGCCCGATCAGCCACAGCACCGCGCTGCAAGTCACCCGCTACCGCGATCATTTGTCCCGGGGGATTATTTCCGGGCCGGCGATCCTGTCGAACATCTATCACCCGGCCGACCGCCCGAAACCTGCGATCGCCAAACCGGATACACCGAAGGTTTCCGAAAGCGAACTGTCGGGCGTGGCCCTTGCCGACACCCTGTCGGTGCTCGACGAACGCCTGCAAGTCACACTCGGCGTGCGTCAGCAGAACATCAAGTCGGATAACTACAACGCGGCCGGCTTCGTCACCACGTCTTACGACAAAAGCAAATCCACCCCGCTGTTCGGGGTCGTCGTCAAACCCTGGGATCATGTCTCGTTCTACTACAACTACGTCGAAGGCCTGAGCAAGGGTGACATCGCGCCGTCCGCCGCCTCCAACGCCGGCGAGATCTTTTCCCCTTATGTGTCCCGCCAGCAGGAAGTCGGGGTCAAGCTCGACTACGGAAGTTTCATGTCCACCATCGCCCTGTTTCAGCTGGAAAAGCCCAGCGGTGAACTGGCGTCCGGAGTTTTCTCGGTCAATGGCGAACAGCGCAACCGTGGCGTCGAACTGAACATGGCGGGCGAGATCGCAACGGGCACGCGCCTGATCGGTGGCGTGACACTGCTCGACGGCGAACTGACCCGCACCGGCGTCGCTGCCAACCGTGGCAACAAACCGGTCGGGGTTCCCGAGGTGCAAGCCAACCTCTGGGCCGAGTGGGACGTCCCGCAGGTCGAAGGCCTGACGTTGACCAGCGGCGCGATCTACACCGGTAGCCAGTACGTCAATCAGGCCAACACCCAACAACTGGACGCCTGGACCCGCTTCGATGTGGGCGCCCGCTACGCCACGCGCATCGCCGAACGACCGACCACTTTCCGGGCCACCGTGCAGAACGTGTTCGACCGTGAATACTGGTCCGGCGTCGCCTCTTACGGCGCGTTCTCCCAGGGCGCGCCTCGTACCTTGTTGCTCTCGGCCACTGTCGATTTCTGAAACGTCCGGCCCGGTGCGGCGCCTGGCGTCGTGGTCCGATCCGGCTTTTGCAAAGGCATACACCATGGTTAATGTTTTTCGCCGCCGCCAGACCTTCGCCGCCCTGCTGTTCGCCGGGCTGCTGGGTCTGTCGATTTCTTCCTTGATGCCGGGCCGCGCTCAAGCTGCCGAAGCGGATCCGGCGCTGGGCACCGTGACCGATTTGCAGGGCCGCACGGTCAAGGTTCACCTGCCGGTGCGCCGGGTGATCCTGGGTGAAGGTCGCCAGTTGTATCTGGTGGCCGCGCTGGATACGCAGAACCCCATCGAACGCATCGTCGGCTGGCGCAAGGACCTGATCCAGTCCGACCCGGACACCTATAACGCCTACCTGCGCAAATTTCCCGACATTGCCAAGATCCCGACCTTCGGCGGTTTCGAGAGCGGCACCTTCGACATCGAGCAGGCGATCTCGCAGAAGCCTGACGTGATCATCCTCAACATCGAAGCGCAGCACGCGACCGAGGATGCCCGCTACATTGAGAAACTCGACGCCCTGGGCATTCCGGTGGTGTACGTCGATTTTCGCAACAACCCCATGCAAAACACCGAGCCGACCATGCGCCTGTTCGGCAAGTTGTTCGGCAAGGAAGAACGCGCCGAAGCCTTCATCGATTTTCGTAACCAGCAGATCCACCGCGTCACCGACGTGATCGAGAAGCGCCACCCTGCCCGCCCCAGCGTGTTCATCGAACGCATCGGTGGCTACACCGACGATTGCTGCCTGAGTTTCGGCAACGAGAACTTCGGTCTGTTCGTCGACATGGCCGGCGGCAACAACATCGCCCGACGAATCATTCCGAGCACCTTCGGACAGCTGAACCCTGAGCAAGTGATCGTCGCCAACCCCGACCATGTCGTAGTCACCAGCGCCGACTGGGAAGCCTTTGCGCCGGGCGGCCATTGGGTCGGCGTCGGCCCGGGCGCGGATCTCACCGAAGCCCGACGCAAACTGGCCTGGTACACCCAACGCCCGGCCTACGCCGGCATCAAGGCGCAGGACACTCAGGCGTTTCATGCGATCTGGCATCAGTTCTACAACAGCCCTTACCAGTTCGTGGCCATTCAGCAATTGGCCAAATGGTTCCACCCGGAACTGTTCGCCGATCTTGATCCGGACGCGGCATTTCGCGAGATGCACGAACGCTTTCTGCCGGTGCCCTACGAGCCCGGCTATTTCGTCAGCCTGCAAAAAAGCGAGGCCAAACCATGAGTTCGCTGGGCGAAGCACCGATTGTGCAGAGCGTCACCTACCGGCGGCTGGTGCTGCGTAAACGGCTGATTCTGCTCTGGCTGTCCGTGCTGCTGATCTTCAGCGTGCTGCTTGATCTGGCACTCGGCCCGGCTCGCTACAGCCTCAGCGAAGTGCTCGGTGCGTTGTTCTCGCCGGACACCGCATCGGCCCAGGTTCGGGTGGTGATGTGGGACATCCGTCTGCCGGTGGCGTTGATGGCGGTCGCTGTCGGCGCGGCGCTTTCACTGGCCGGGGCGCAGATGCAGACCATCCTCAACAATCCGCTCGCCAGCCCTTTCACCCTCGGCATTTCTGCGGCGGCCGGTTTCGGCGCAGCGCTGGGGCTGGCCTTCGGCGTGGCGCTGTTTCCGCTGGCGGCGCAATACATGGTGCCGCTCAACGCGTTCATCATGGCGATGCTTTCGGCGCTGCTGATTCACTTCATGAGCATGCGCCGTGGCGTCACTGCCGAAACCATCGTGCTGCTCGGCATTGCGCTGGTGTTTACCTTCAATGCGCTGCTGGCGCTGGTGCAGTTCTTCGCCACCGAACAAGCCGTGGCGGCCGTGGTGTTCTGGACCATGGGCAGCCTGACCAAAGCCACCTGGCCGAAACTCGGCGTGATCTGCGTGGTGATCCTCATCACCCTGCCGATCTTCGCCAAACGCGCGTGGGCAATGACCGCCCTGCGCCTGGGTGATGACAAGGCTGCCAGCTTCGGTATCAACGTGCGCAGCCTGCGTTTCCAGACGCTGATCATGGTCAGCCTGCTCGCGTCGTTCCCGGTGGCGTTCGTCGGCACCATCGGTTTTATCGGGCTGGTCGGGCCGCACATTGCGCGGATGCTGATCGGCGAGGATCAGCGGTTTTTCCTGCCGGCCTCGTTGCTGACTGGCGCGCTGATCCTGTCCGCCAGTTCGGTGGTCAGCAAGACCCTGATCCCGGGGGCGATATTCCCCATCGGCGTGGTCACGTCACTGATCGGCGTGCCGTTCTTCATTTCTCTGATTCTCAACGGTAAGAAAAACTCATGGTGAAGATCCGGCTCGACAACCTCGGCGCCCGCTACGGGCAGCGCGAGATCATTTCCGGTGTCAGCACCGCGACGTTTACCGGCGGCCAGGTCGTGGCGGTGGTCGGGCCCAACGCGGCGGGCAAATCGACGTTGTTCAAACGCATGGCCGGGCTGATCGACGGCCCGGGCGAAGTGATTCTGGAAGGTTCGAAAAAAGGCACGCAGGGCATCAGTTACATGCCGCAAGGCCTGAACGCCAGCGCCCGGTTGACGGTGTACGAATCGGTGCTGCTGGCGCGCAAGCAGCTGACGCCCAACTGGTCGGTTCACGACGATGAACTGAAACTGGTGGACGAGATTCTCGATGCACTCGGGATCACCGAACTGTCATTCCGCAACCTCGGGGAATTGAGCGGCGGTCAGCAGCAATTGGTCTCAATCGCCCAGACCCTGGTGCGCGAACCGGAAATACTGCTGATGGACGAACCCACCAGCGCACTAGACATGCACCGGCAGGTTCAGGTGCTGAACTTCATGAAGGCCCTGGCACGCCGTCGCGAGGTGATCGTGTTCATCGCCATCCACGACTTGAATCAGGCACTGCGTTTTGCCGATCAGGTGCTGGTCATCGCGGGTGGCACGGCGCATGGCAGCGGGCCCAGCCATGAAGTCATCACCGAGCCGATGCTGCGTACGGTCTACAAGGTCGAGGCACGGATCGAGCAATGCAGTCGTGGGCAGCACCATATTCTGATCGACGATATTGTTTGAGGTCTGGCCCTCAGAGCAGGCTCCACGACACCCCGACATACATCGCCATGCCCTCACCCGGCGTGGAGCGTGCGGCGTCCAGCCCTTTATCGTCATAACCCGGCGTAACGGTAGCGGCATAGTGCTTGTCGGTCAGGTTGCGCATGTCCAGCCAGGTCTGCCAGTCGCCTTTGGGGGCTTTGTAACCCAGGGTGGCACCGAAGGTGGCGTAAGGATCGGCGTAATAGCTGTTGGCGTAATCCACTGCGGTTTTCGAGACCAGTTGCGTGTTGACCGCCGCGAAGAAACCCTGCGGGAAGTCGTAGCGCAGTTCGCCCTGGTAGTAATGCATCGGCAGGCCCGGCAAGCGGTTGTCACCGAAGCGGTCATCGTCGCGGTAATGGAAGTCGCTGAAGGTGTAGGCCTGGCGCAGGCTCAACTTGCCGCCATCGTTTGCTGACCACAGGTTGCTATTGAGGCTGGCTTCAATACCTTGGTGCACGGTCGGGCTGGCGTTGAGTTCGTAAGGCGTGGTGGCGTTGGCGTCCGGCAACACCGAAAGCAATTCGTGGCGCACCTGGGCGTAGTACCAGGCCAGGCTCCACTCGCCGAGTGCGCTGTCGCCACGACCGCCGAGTTCCAGAGTGGTCGCGGTCTGGTTCTGCAGCTTGACCGGATCACGCTGAGTGCCGGTGGCGGCGCCGCTGCCGGCCGGGAAGCGTACATTGGAGCTGTAGATCAGCGACCACGGATGCGGCGCTTCGACCGAGCGGCTGAGGTTGCCGAACAGTTGCAGGTCCGGCGTCACCTGATAGCGCAGGCCCAGGCGTGGCGCGTAATCCCAGTCGCCGAGGCTGGTCTTGCCGCCACCTTCCGGGTAGGTCACCGCGCTTTCGCGGCGGGTGTAGATCGCGGCGAGGCCGGTGGTCAGCCACAGGTCGTCGGCGATTTCCAGATCGTTGCCCACGTGCAGGACAGAATCCGATCCCTGATAAGTGAAGTTGCGCATGTGGGTGCCCGGCGCGTAGCGGGCGGTGTTGCCGGTGGGAATCCGCACCCGTTCGCTGGCACCGTCATTGGGCAGGTGTTTGGTGACTCGCAGGCCCACGGTGCTGTTGCTCTCCATTCCCCAGAGCGTGTCGCGGCGCTTGTAGTCGAACGTGCCGCTGACATCGGTGTAAGCGACCTTCAGGCGGTTGGGGCCTTCGCGCAGGTCCATCGGGTAATCGTGATAAACCAGACCGGTCTGAATGCTCGAATCGTCGTCGATGTAGTACGTGGTCTTGTTGCCGATGAAGGTGCTGCCGGGCTGATCGCGGCTGTCGTTGCGCGTCACATAGGCCGGGTTGGCCGCGCGCGGATCGTGTTCGATGGAATGTTTGGTCACCCGGCCGGCGAGGTCGTTGTCGGTCTCGCGGTGACGGATGTAGAAGCGGGTTTCCAGATTCGGATTGAAGCGATAACCGAAGTTGGCGATCACGCCCTGGCTCTTGCTGGCGGTGTGATCCTGATAACCGTCGGAATGCGCGTCGGTCATCGACAGGTAGTAATCGAAGTCACCCAGCACCTGACCGGAGCTGACTTGCCGCTGGGCATAACCGTGGCTGCCCATGACATAACGCACATTCAGCAGCGGCGCGTTGTAGCCCGTGTGGCTGACGTAATCGACGGCGCCGCCAAGGGCCAGCGCACCGCGATCAAAACCGTTGGCACCGCGCAACACTTCCACATGGTCGAGCCACAGCGGCTCCAATAATTCATAAGGCGTGCCGCCGGGGCCGGTCAGCGGCAGACCGTCGAGCATCGTGTACAGCCCCGACGCGTGGGCGCCGGGGGCACGGTTGATGCCCGAACCACGGATCGAAATCTTCGTCCCTTCGTTGCCCGCCGACTGGGCATAGACACCGGGCTGATACGCCAGCACGTCCTGATTGCTGGCGACCCGGCCCTGCAATGGCTGGCGCATATCGACCACATTGCTGCCACCCGGCACCTGGGCCAGACGAGCCTTCGCCTCTTCCACCGACACATCGTCACCGCTCTGATCTTCGGCCCCGATCAGCACTTGCCCCAATTCCAGCCCCTGGGATTGCGCCTTGACCGGACAGACAAGGGCCAGCCCCAGCAAGGCAGCGGGCAGGGTTTTGAGCGAAGGCATCGGGTGAACTCCAGACAGGCGGGAACGGACAGTGACAACTGCGACGTATGAAAGAACGAAGGAAACACATGGCGATTTTGTTTTTTGTCAGGTACTTATGCGGCTGATTTGTCCTTTTGAGCTTCGTGCCCTCCCTTCGTCAATTCTTGCACTTGGCCAACACCACCTGACAGGTGTCCGGCGTCCCCCCCGAGCGCCCGGCGTAACGCATGCAATTGGCCATGGATTTTTGCCGGGCCATGTTCAGGCTGGAGCCCCAGGCCAGGCCACCCTCCCCGACCGTCGGCAACGCCTTGGCGTAACAGCTGTCGCCAACGCCTGATGGCGGGTAGTGCGTTCTGTTCGAGCAACCCGAAGCCAGCATCACGCTGAAGGCGATCAAGAGCCACGACGAGCAGTGAAGCGCGACTGTTCTGCTCATTCCGCTTCACCCCTCGAAAGACAACCGTGATCCATGGAGTCTAGTCGCTGCTGCCGGACAATCACTGAGTGGTCGCCTGCCGGTACTGGCGCGGGGTAAAACCGGTCGACGCCTTGAACTGGCGAGTGAATGCGCTGTGATCGGTGTAGCCGCATTGCAGCGCCACCTCGGTGATCGGCAGCTCGGTGTGCAACAAGCGATGGGCATGTTCCAGCCGCACTTTCTGAATCACCTGCCTCGGCGTCAGGTGAAAGACCCGTTTGCAGTAGCGCTCCAGTTGCGCCACCGAAATACCGGCGATCCGGGTCAGTTCGCCCAAGGTGACACGCCGATTGAAATGCGCGCGGATGTGTTCGTCGACCGCCGCCAGGCGCTGAAACGCCGGGTGGGTTTCGCTGGCCGATTGCAGGTCCACCGAAATCCCCGCGAGGCCGATGATCTCGCCGCCACGGTTGTACAGCGGACGCTTGTGTGTCAGGCACCAGCCCGGTTCGCGACTGCCGTACAGGTGCAGTTCCAGCTGATCCTCCAGCACAAAGCCTTCTTCCAGCACCCGCCGATCCTGCTCGGTGTAACCCGGCCCCAGTTGCGCCGGAAACACCTGCGCACTGGTCTTGCCGAGCAACGGTTTCAGGTCTTTCAGGCCGCAGCGTTGCACCAGCGTGCGATTGGCCAGGACGTACCGCGCCTGCACGTCCTTGATGAAGATCGCCGCGTTCGGAATCGCGTCCAGCATCGGCAACAGCGGTGCCACGCCGCCCAGCAGTGCGTCGAGGGTATGCGGCCGATGGCGCTCATCGCCCTGACAGAGGATCGCAAACGCGTTCTGCATGTGAAGGTCTTCCCCGGTGAGTGGATCGGCCTGAAAACGTGCCCGCCCTGAGGCGTTCGCGTGCAGATTGCAGCAACGTTTGCGGCGTGTCGAGCGCCGCTGTCTTTCTTCGCAACTGTGCCGATTTCGTCATCCGCAGCTGCGCAAAACATCAATCGCCCGACGCCTGATGAGTTCACTGTTTAGCCGTTCCAGTGACTCACACCTGCCTATCCAATAACTCACAAGAAGGCGATGCCATGTCAGGCCAAGGCAAGTTCAAAAAACAACTTTCATTGATCGACCTCACCTTTATCGGACTGGGGGCGATCTTCGGTTCCGGCTGGTTGTTCGCGGCCAGTCACGTGTCGGCGATTGCTGGGCCGGCGGGGATTTTTTCCTGGTTGCTGGGCGGGTTCGCCGTGTTGCTGCTGGGCATCGTCTACTGCGAACTGGGCGCGGCGTTGCCCCGCGCTGGCGGTGTAGTGCGCTACCCGGTTTACAGCCACGGGCCGCTGCTCGGTTACCTGATGGGTTTCATCACGCTGATCGCGTTTTCCAGCCTCGTGGCGATCGAGGTGGTTGCCTCTCGCCAATACGCGGCGGCCTGGTTTCCCAGCCTGACCAAGGCCGGCAGCGGTGATCCGACCCTGCTCGGCTGGCTGGTGCAGTTCGGCCTGCTGTGCGTGTTCTTCCTGCTCAACTACCGCAGCGTGAAGACCTTCGCCAAGGCCAACAACCTGGTCAGCGTGTTCAAGTTCATCGTGCCGCTGCTGGTGATCGGCGTGCTGTTCACCTTCTTCAAACCGGAAAACTTTCAGGTCCAAGGCTTCGCGCCTTTCGGACTCTCGGGCATCGAGATGGCCGTCTCCGCCGGCGGCGTGATCTTCGCCTACCTCGGCCTGACCCCGATCATCTCGGTGGCCAGCGAAGTGAAAAATCCCCAGCGCACCATCCCTATTGCGCTGATCCTGTCAGTGCTGCTCTCCACCGCGATCTACGTCCTGCTGCAAACCGCCTTCCTAGGCGGCATCCCGACCGAATTGCTCGCCAATGGCTGGGCCGGGGTTTCCAAGGAGTTCGCCCTGCCGTACCGCGACATCGCCCTGGCGCTGGGCGTGGGCTGGCTGGCGTATCTGGTGGTGGCGGACGCGGTGATCTCGCCCAGTGGCTGCGGCAACATCTACATGAACGCCACGCCTCGGGTGATCTACGGCTGGGCGCAGACCGGCACGTTCTTCAAGGTCTTCACCCACATCGACGCGAAGTCCGGCATCCCGCGTCCGGCGCTGTGGCTGACCTTCGCCCTGTCGGTGTTCTGGACCCTGCCGTTCCCATCGTGGGAAGCACTGATCAACGTGGTGTCCGCCGCGCTGGTGTTGAGCTACGCCGTCGCCCCGGTGACCGTCGCCGCGCTGCGTCGCAATGCGCCCGACATGCCGCGCCCGTTCCGGGTCAAGTGCATGGGCGTGCTGGGGCCGGTGTCGTTCATCATCGCTGCGCTGATCGTTTACTGGTCGGGCTGGAACACCGTGTCCTGGCTGCTCGGCCTGCAAATCCTGATGTTCGTCGTCTACCTGCTCTGCGGCCGCTTCGTGCCGACCGCCCACCTCAGCCTGTCCCGGCAAGTGCGCTCGTCGGCGTGGCTGATCGCCTTCTACGCGGTGACCATCGTCCTCTCGAAACTCGGCACCTTCGGCGGCCTGGGCATCCTCACCCATCCGTTCGACACCCTGGTCGTCGCAGCCTGTGCGATGGGCATTTATTACTGGGGCGCCGCCACCGGCGTACCGGCACACCTGCTGCGCCTGGAGTCGGAAGAGGATGAGAGCGAAGTCGCTTCGCCGTCCCCTGCCTCCGCTGCCAACCCGCGCGCTGCCGGCGCTTACTGAAATCACTCAACGGGACCTGTCCATGAAACGAGTACACGTCATTGATTCCCACACCGGCGGCGAGCCCACGCGTCTGGTGATGAAAGGTTTTCCCGACTTGCCCGGCCGTACCATGGCCGAGAAACGCGACGCCCTGCGCAACCAGCACGACCAATGGCGCCGCGCCTGTCTGCTGGAACCGCGCGGCAACGATGTGCTGGTGGGTGCACTGTATTGCGAACCGGTGTCGCCGGACGCCATCTGCGGGGTGATCTTCTTCAACAACGCCGGTTACCTCGGCATGTGCGGCCACGGCACCATCGGCCTCGTTGCATCGCTGCAACACCTTGGTCTGATCGCACCGGGCGTGCACAAGATCGACACGCCGGTCGGCCCGGTCAGTGCAACGCTGCATGAAGACGGCGCCGTGACTCTGGGCAACGTGCCCGCCTATCGCTCACACAAGCAGGTGGCGGTGGAAGTGTCGGGATACGGCCGCTTCCTCGGTGACGTCGCCTACGGCGGCAACTGGTTTTTCCTGGTCTCCGAACACGGCCAGACGCTGAAGATGGACAACGTCGAAACCCTGACCGACCTCACCTGGAAAATGCTCAAGGCCCTCGAAGACCAAGGCATCCATGGCGAGGACGGCGCGGTCATCGACCACATCGAACTGTTCGCCGATGACACCGAGGCCGACAGCCGCAACTTCGTCATGTGCCCCGGCAAAGCCTACGACCGCTCCCCTTGCGGCACCGGCACCAGCGCCAAACTGGCGTGCCTGGCCGCCGACGAAAAACTCGCGCCGGGCGAGCGCTGGGTGCAGGCGAGCATCACCGGCAGCCAGTTCGAAGGCCGCTTCGAATGGGAAGGCGAGCGCATCCGCCCATTCATTACCGGCCGCGCCCACATGACCGCCGACAGCACGTTGCTGATCGACGAAACCGATCCGTTCGCGTGGGGCATCTGAGCCGCTGCGCTGCATTTTCAAACCCCTCTGAATGACCGTTCCAAGGAGAACAATAATGAGCGACAACATCTTTACCGGCTGCATGCCCGCCCTGATGACCCCGTGCACCGCCGCGCGCAAACCGGACTTCGATGCCTTGGTGGCCAAGGGTCGCGAGCTGATCGACATCGGCATGAGCGCGGTCGTGTACTGCGGCTCCATGGGCGACTGGCCGTTGCTCACCGAAGCCGAGCGTCAGGAAGGCGTGGCGCGCCTGGTGGCGGCCGGCATTCCGACCATCGTCGGCACCGGCGCGGTCAACACCCGTGAAGCGGTGTCCCACGCGGCCCACGCAGCCAAAGTCGGCGCGCAGGGCTTGATGGTGATTCCTCGGGTGCTGTCCCGTGGCGCTTCGGCGGCGGCGCAAAAAGCCCACTTCGCGGCGATTCTGCAAGCCGCGCCGAACCTGCCGGCGGTGATCTACAACAGCCCTTACTACGGCTTCGCCACCCGCGCCGACCTGTTCTTCGAACTGCGCCGCGAATACCCGAACCTGATCGGCTTCAAGGAATTCGGCGGTGGCGCCGACCTGCGCTACGCCGCTGAAAACATCACCTCCAAGGACGATGCCGTGACCCTGATGGTCGGTGTCGATACTCAAGTGGTGCATGGCTTCGTCAACTGCAACGCCACCGGCGCCATCACCGGGATCGGCAACGCCCTGCCCCGCGAAGTGCTGCAACTGGTGGCCCTGAGCAAGCAGGCCGCCAAGGGTGACGCCAAGGCCCGGCGTCAGGCGCGCGAGCTGGAATCGGCGCTGGCGGTGCTGTCGTCCTTCGACGAAGGCGCGGATCTGGTGCTGTATTACAAACACCTGATGGTGCTCAACGGCGACAAGGAATACACCCTGCATTTCAACGAAACCGATGCGCTCAGCGACTCGCAACGCCGTTACGCGGAAGCCCAGTACGCGCTGTTCCGTCACTGGTACGAAAACTGGTCGGCGGAACAGAACTTCGCCTGACCTGCCGCTGCGCTCAAGCCCGCCACCTCCCACGGCGGCGGGCCTTATACGTGACCTGCTTTATTGATAAGGAATGCGCCATGACTCTGACGGGCCAACTGCTGATCGGTCAGCAAACCCTCACCGGCGACCGCGACGTCATCCACGGAATCAACCCCGCCACCAACACCCCGTTGGAACCGGCCTACGCCGGCGGCTCTGCCGAGCATGTCGAGCAGGCCTGTGCACTGGCCTGGGCGGCGCTCGACCGTTATCGCGAGACATCGCTCGAGGCACGGGCCGAATTCATTGAAACCATCGCGGGCGAAATCGAAGCGCTCGGTGATGAACTGATCGACCGCGCCATGGCCGAAACCGGCCTGCCGCGCCCGCGCCTTGTGGGTGAACGGGGCCGCACCTGCCAGCAACTGCGTCTGTTTGCCCGCACCGTGCGAGCAGGTGAATGGCTGGATGTGCGAGTCGACAGCGCGCAACCACAGCGCCAGCCAATGCCGCGTTCGGACCTGCGTCAGCGGCAGATTCCACTGGGCCCGGTGGCGGTGTTTGGCGCGAGCAACTTTCCACTGGCGTTCTCGGTGGCCGGTGGCGATACCGCTTCGGCGCTGGCCGCCGGCTGCCCGGTGATCGTCAAGGCACACGGCGCCCACCCCGGCACTAGCGAGTTGGTCGGACGTGCAGTAGCGCGGGCGGTCAAGGCCTGTGGTTTGCCGGAAGGTGTGTTCTCGTTGTTGTACGGCTCCGGCCGTGAAGTGGGGATTGCGCTGGTCGGCGATACTCGGATCAAGGCTGTGGGCTTCACCGGTTCGCGCAGTGGCGGGCTCGCGTTGATTAAGGCGGCTCAGGCTCGGCCCGAGCCGATTCCGGTGTATGCGGAAATGAGCTCAATCAACCCGGTTTTGTTGTTTCCGGCAGCGCTGCAGAATCGCGCCGAGGCATTGGCCCAAGGTTTTGTGGCTTCGCTGACATTGGGTGCCGGCCAGTTCTGCACCAATCCCGGTCTGGTCATCGCCCGTAAGAGTCCAGCGCTGGACGCTTTCATTGGCGCCACCACCGAACTGATCCAGCGCAGCCCCGCGCAGACCATGCTGACGCCGGGGATTTTCAATGCCTATGAGTCCAGCGTGAATGCCCTCGCGGAAAATGCCCGGGCGCGCATTGCCGCCGTCGGCCAGCGAGCAACGGAGCCGAATCAGGGCCAGGCCCATGTGTTCGTCACCGACGCCGCCGACGTCCTCGCTGATCATTCGTTGCAGGCCGAAGCATTCGGCGCCACGTCCTTGATCGTGCAATGCGCCAGCGACGCTGAAATTCGTCAGATGCTCGAACAGCTGGAAGGCCAACTGACCGCCACGCTGCATTTCGATGACGAGGATCTGCAACAGGTCCGCGCATTGCTGCCGACCCTGGAGCGCAAGGCCGGACGGCTGCTGGTCAACGGCTGGCCGACCGGCGTTGAAGTCTGCGATGCGATGGTGCATGGCGGGCCGTTCCCGGCGACTTCCGATTCGCGCACCACGTCAGTGGGCACCGCGGCGATCCTGCGTTTCCTGCGCCCGGTCTGCTATCAGGATTTCCCCGACAGCCTGCTGCCCACCGCGCTCAAACACGCCAATCCACTGTCGCTGCGTCGCTTGCTCGATGGCCAAAGGGAAACCGCGAAAAATGCCGAATAACCCGCACGATATCGCCGTGGTCGGCGCCGGCATTATCGGCGTCGCGAGCGCCCTGCGCCTGGCCCGTCAAGGCTTGCGGGTGGTGGTGATCGACCCGCAGGAACCCGGCCACGGCGCCTCGTTCGGCAACGCCGGACACCTGGCGACCGAACAAGTGTTTCCGATTGCCGACAGCTCGATCCTCAAACGCCTGCCGGCCATGCTCATGGACCCGATGGGGCCGCTGCGCCTGGACTGGAAATACCTGCCCCGCGCCCTGCCCTGGTTTACGCGGCTGTTGCTGAACCTGCGCTCGGCGCCGTTCCAGCGCACCGTCGCCGGGTTACGGGCGCTCAATGAAAGCTCGCTCGATGCCTGGCACCGCTTGCTCAATGACATTCAGCGCCCCGACCTCTTGAAGATGGAAGGTTCGCTACTGGTGTTCGAACGCCCCGACTCGCGCCCGGCCCTCGAAGCATTGCAGCGACGCATGCAACAGCAACAGGTGCCAGTCGATTGGTGGCAAGCCGGGGCGGTACGCGAGACCGCGCCGCAACTCAGCGAACAGATTCAGGGCGGACTGTTTTTCCCGAGCACCGGGCACTTCATCGACCCCTACGGCGTCGTTCGTGAGTTGGTGGAAGCGGCGAAAGCCAGCGGCGTGCAGTTTGTGAAGCAGGCGGTTCAGGGCGGGCAACTGCACGAACATGGCGTCAGCCTGATGACCGGAACCGGCGCCCTGTCCGCTCGCCAGGTACTGATCGCCTGCGGCGCTCATTCGGCAAAACTCACCGCCGCACTGACCGGCAAAAAAGTCCCGCTGGACACCGAGCGCGGCTACCACCTGATGCTGCCTCACGAACACAACCGACTGCCCTTCCCCGTCACCTCGCTGGAACGCAAATTCATCATTACCCCGATGTCCGAAGGCCTGCGCCTGGCCGGCACCGTCGAATTCGCCGGCCTCGAAGCCCCACCCACCATGGCCCGTGCGTGGCAGTTGCATCGGTTGAGCAAGGGGTTGTTTCGTGAGGAGTTGAGTGTCGAGGCAGCCACACCGTGGATGGGTTTTCGGCCGTCGCTGCCGGATTCGTTGCCGGTGATCGATCGGGTGTGTGGCGGGAAAGTGCTGCTTGCGTTCGGGCATCAGCATTTGGGGCTGACGCAGGCGGCGGTGACGGCGGAGATGGTTGGGGGGATGGTTTTGCCGACGGCGCAGGAAACGGCTCGTATTCTTCCATCGAGCGAGCCCTATCGGCTGGATCGCTTTTGAGGGACCAACGAATGGTTTTGTAAACAGATGACAGACAACGGAGGTGAATACTCGACATCTGGCTTTGCAGTTTGTTAATGGCCGCCTGATAACTCGGATAAATGCGTCGCTCCGGCCACGAGCAAGTATTCTTCAAGGCCCGTTCTTGTTTGGTATGGAGGGGAACAACACTGTGGACGACAGCTAGCCAAACGCTGCACGCACAAAACCATTAAAACTCCTCAGCTTGGGCAATATATTTCAAAAGGACATTGACCCTATGAGCTAAAAATCTAGAATCCTTCTTCACCATGAAAGTTATTTCTATCTATATTTGCAAACTTGACTATTCACCTTCAAGGTGAACCAAGATGCCTATGTTGTTTCCACGAGCCGTTACTGCAAATATTCAAGACTGTGCCACTCGCGCAGACAAACTATGCAGAGACAAGCTCAACAATGGAAAAATTGTCGACGAAAACGACTACACCTCCAACTTTACTTGTCTATTCGACTTTGCAATCAATACACTTCAGATAAATGATCTGACCTCATCCATTCAAAAACTGAGCCCGTCTCGTGAAAGAGCACTAGGTGCAGATGGATGCATCATACTTCAAAACATAATTGACAACACGATGAAGGTAGGAATCTTCGAGGCGAAATGGCCAAGACTCACTCGAATGAACTACGATTGGGATTACATGCAGAATGATGGAGAATCACACTTCCATAACCAGCTTTGTCGGCAAGTGAGTAGAGCCGACGATTTTGCAATATGGGAAATGTTTTATCTTGAACATGCCTTCCAACAGCAACCAGCTTTTATGCCAGGAGAAGGATCTGCATGTGCCTGGCACTCAAGCGTACATCCTGCTTCCCATAACAGACCTCGAGACAAACCATGGCAAAGCTCGCAGCTCTTACAATGGCTGCATCGAGATTTCTATAACATATCATATATACTTGGAGAAATATGCGAGTGCCATCAGGGAGAGATTAGAAACATATCTCCAGCCGAGGCTATTTTTCAGACGGGAATATGCCCAAAAGAAGCACTTGTAATTAAATACGGAAGTCATTGAATCCAACAACCCCTTAATCAAACCGCCAACAAATCATTTTCCTCTATGCCCCAGCACACCCTGCAAAACAAACAACTTGACTACCAGCACCCACATATAAATCGTCAAAACCACAGACAACACAGTCACAAAGCAGTACGCGGTCCGCACCGCATCATAGCCGTCAATTGAAAGCCCAGTTCTACGGTAAGTGCTTATAGAATCAAAGGTTATTTTCACCGCATCGGGGAGAAAAATCACAGCAACCAAAAGCGAAATAAGCGCCACGGGCAATGCTTTTCCAAAAATAACTCTGACCACCCTGGAGCGGGGTGCAACGTTATTTTCCCAATAGCCCGTATCTTTCTCATTGAGCGCACTGATTATATCTGGATACCACAGGCTAAACAGTATCGCCGCAATTGCCAAAAGCAAGCTCGAAGCCGAAAGCAAGTCACTCATGGGTTAGTCACCGCGTATTTTTCACGCAACCGCGCATAGGAAGCAGGAGCTATTTCAAAAGTTGACACACTCCCTTTCTTTTTAATTACCGAAGTCAAATTTCCGTCAATATCCGCCAGCGCCTTATTCAGCTCATCAACCACACTCTGGCTTTTGATGACGACGGTATAACTCTGAGTGTCGTCTGGGCGCCTGGCGTTAGAAAGACACGTACGCAATGTACGCTCTACATGATTCCTCAACTGATATTGGTACTTTGACATGACTGATCGAATTAACGACCTACTTTCGGTCAATGTAGTTTGAAACAGACTACTTACCGTACGCTCATCCGGAATTTCACCATCGAAAGCATTTTCAATTAGCAAGAGTAGTCGAAACTCCAGCATATCGCTTCCGCGCTTGAAAATTTTCTGGCCACGAAACATCGCGAGGTACTCAGCCATCGCAGCCAACGAACATGCATTTAGTCGTGCATTAAGATTTTCAATTTCACACCCAAGGATAGCAGCAACTTCTACTTCCTCGGCCGGGGTCAAATTTATAGCAATTGTGATATTCAAATTTTGTTCCCTGCAAGCTGATTGACATAAAGATCATTCATCAACTCTAGCAGCAAATTCCCTTTCTACAACGCCATAACTACCTCTTTCCGAAAGAGAAACCAACATATTGAGAAACAGTGAGGTAGTTTGAATCTCTACAGCAAACATTCCTGACTCCTTCCCCTCACAACAGCTAACGCCTAACCCAACACCCCCCGCACAAAATCGATAAAGCTCCGCAGTTTGGGTGTCAGCCTCGGATCCGGCGCATACAACAGATTCATCGGCGAAACCGGCACCTTGTACTGCGGCAGCAGACTCACCAGCGTTCCGCTCCTCAGCGAATCCTTGACCAGCTCCAGCGGCAACATCACCACCCCCAGACCCGCCACTGCTCCGGACAGTAACGGATCGCCCTGATTAATCGTCAATCGGCTTTTAATCGGCACGTCGATGCAGCCTTCCGGGCCTTCGAATCGCAGGTGTGAGCGGCCGTCCGAATAGGCGAACGCCAGGCATTCATGTTCCTGAAGGTCCCAAGGCGTGGTGATCGGTGGGCGGCGTGCGAGGTAGGACGGCGCTGCGCACAGCACCATTTGATAGGGCATCAGCGGCAGTGCCTTCAGGCCGCAGTCGGCGAGTTCGCCGATGCGGAACACCGCGTCGTACCCGCCGTCCACCAGGTCGACCAGTTCGTTCGACAGCGTCAGGTCCACCGACACTTGCGGATAGCGAACCATGTACTCAAGCAGCTTCGGCGACAGTGAACTGACGCCGAACGTGACGGGCGCGTTGATCCGTAGTCGGCCGCTCGGTACGCCTCGGGTCACGGCGGCCATTTCTTCGGCGGCGTCCATGTCGGCCAGAATCAGCTTCGCCCGCTGATAGAACGTGCGGCTGAAATCGGTGAGGCTTTGCTTGCGGGTGGTACGGTTGAGCAGCGAAACGCCCAGATGCTGCTCTAGCATTTTCACCTGCTTGCCGACCATTTGCGGGGACAGGTTGAGTTCGTCCGCCACAGCGCTGAAGGAGCCTAGCTCCACCGCTTTGACGAAGGTGGCCATGAGTGTGAGGCGATCCATTGGAAACTCGTTGTTTCTAGTGTTGCGCCATCCTAGGCCTTTATCCGGAGCAGGCCAAAGCCTAAATTGGCGTCCATGGCACCAGATCACGCCGGTGCAATTCCATTGATAACCGAGGAAGTACAGATGGCACGCATTGTCAGGATTCATGAATACGGTGACGCGAGCGTCCTGAAACTGGAAAACGTCGACGTCGCGGCACCCGCAGCGGACGAAGTGCAAATCGAGGTCAAAGCCTTTGGTCTGAATCGCGCCGAAGTGATGTTCCGCAATCACGCCTATTTGCAGGAAGCAGAGTTTCCCAGCCGTCTCGGCTACGAGGCTGCCGGTGTGGTGGTGGCGGTCGGCGCCAACGCCAGCGAATTCAAGATCGGCGATGCCGTCAGCCTGATTCCGCCGCTGGACATCGCGCGCTGGGGCACTTACGGCGAGCTGGCCAACGTGCCCGCCCACCTCACCGTCAAACATCCACAGAACCTGTCGTTTGAACAAGCGGCGGCGTCCTGGATGCAATACGTCACCGCGTGGGGTGCACTGGTCGAACAGGCCAAATTGCAAAAGGACGATTTCGTGATCGTCACCGCCGCCTCCAGCAGCGTTGGGCTGGCAGCTTTCCAGATCGCCAAAATGGTCGGCGCCACCTCGATTGCCGTCACCCGGACCCGCGCCAAGAAACAGGCCTTGCTCGACGCCGGCGCCGCACATGTGATCGTCAGCGACGAAGAAGACATGGTTGCAGCGGTCATGGCGCTGACCGACGGCAAAGGCGCGCGAGTGGTGTTCGATCCGGTGGGCGGCCCGTCGTTCGAACCGCTGACCCAAAGCATGGCGCGCGGCGGCATCCTGCTGGAATACGGCGCACTGAGCCCGGAACCGACGCCGTTCCCGCTGTTCACCGTGCTGGGCAAATGCCTGACGCTCAAGGGTTACCTCTACACAGAGATCGTCTCCGACCCGGCCATCCTGGCGCGCGCCAAGGCTTTCATCGACGACGGGCTGGCATCGGGTGCGCTGCAACCGATCATTGCCAGGACATTTGCCCTGGATGACATTCAGGAAGCGCATCGCTTTCTTGAAGCCAATCAGCAGGTCGGGAAGATTGTCGTCACGGTTTGAGGTGACGAGCCCCCCTGCTCTGCTGTTTGCGGTAGAAACGACGAAAGCCTGCTTTTTTCAAAGCAGGCTTTCGTCTATCCGGCATCCGGTTATTTCTGATGCGCCGTCAGCGCCGCATAACCATTCATCAAGTTGCGGTAGTTCGGGATGCGCTGGGACAGCAGGTTACCCAGGCCTTCAATGTCGTTGCGCCAGTCGCGATGCAGTTCGCAGGCGACCGAGAACCAGTTCATCATCTGTGCGCCGGCCTGCGTCATGCGGTTCCACGCGGCTTGCTGCACGGTGGTGTTGAAGGTGCCGGAAGCGTCGGTCACCACGAACACATCAAACCCTTCCGCCAGCGCCGACAGGGTCGGGAACGCTACGCACACATCGGTCACGACACCGGCAATGATGATCTGCTTGCGGCCGGTGGCCTTGATCGCCTTGACGAAGTCTTCGTTGTCCCAGGCGTTGATCTGGCCTGGGCGGGCGATGTACGGCGCGTCCGGGAACATTTCCTTGAGTTCCGGCACCAGCGGGCCGTTCGGGCCTTGTTCGAAGCTGGTGGTGAGGATGGTCGGCAACTCGAAGAACTTGGCCAGATCAGCCAGCGCCAATACGTTGTTCTTGAACTCGTTTGGCGAGAAGTCCTGAACCAGAGAAATCAGACCGGTCTGGTGGTCGACCAGCAGAACCACGGCGTCGTCTTTGTTCAGGCGGTTGTAGGTTGGAGTGCTCATGTGTGAATCCCTTTTTAGTTGTGGAAGTGCGTTTGCGTTCAAGATGGGCACAGATTACTGACTCGCCTGAAAGCGATAAATCGTCTGAAAAGCGTTTCACCGTCAACCCAAAAGGGACAATCCACTCAAACTGCCAGGCAGTTCACACAGCCAGCCCGACCTTCGCGCCTATCCTTGTCATAATGCTCACCCGCTCAGAACGACCTCCAGGGAAATGTTGATGCCCGGACGCAACACGCAAGCGCCCACACCAGATGAAGCACCGCGCGCGCCCCGCAAAGGCGTGAAGGCCGGCTCGACCTTTCGGCTGACCGTCAGTTTCATGCTGATGGTGGTCGTGGCCTTTCTGGCGGTCGAGAGCTGGCGGACGTGGCGTGACTATCGTTCGGTGTTTGCTGCCGCGCGTGATTCGGTGACCAACCTCGCCCGCGCCACTGCGCAACACGCCGAGGACACCATCCGCCAGGTCGATGTGCTGACCGCCGGGCTGGCCGAGCGGGTCGAAGGTGATGGTTTGCAAAACCTCGATGTGGCGCGGATTCACAAGCTGCTCATCCAGCAATCGAAAATCATGCCGCAACTGCACGGCCTGTTCATCTACGGCCCGGACGGCCATTGGATCGTGACCGACAAGGAGGTCACGCCCGAGACGGCCAACAACGCCGACCGTGATTATTTCCAGTACCACCGCACCCATGAAGACCGGCGCGTGCGCATCGGTCAGGTGGTGGAAAGTCGTTCCACCCATGACCTGATCATTCCGATTTCGCGGCGTTTGAATAACCCCGACGGCTCGTTCGCCGGCGTACTGCTGGGGACGGTCAAGGTCAGTTATTTCGTCGACTACTACGGTGATTTCCGCATCGATGACAAAGGTGCGCTGGTGCTGGCGATGCGCGACGGCACGATCCTTGTGCGCCGGCCGTTCATTGCCTCGGTGGTCGGCAAAAGCCTGGCGAACAGCGAGATCTTCAAGACCTACCTGCCCAGCTCCAACCAGGGCATCGCCCAGATCAGGGCCGTGGTCGACGACACTGAGCGCCTTTACGGCTATCGCGCCCTGACCACTTACCCGCTGGTGGTCGAGGCGGGTTTGTCCCGGGATTCCATCATTGCACCTTGGCGCCAGGACCTGCTGAAAAACGGCTTCGTGCTGGTGTTCCTGATTCTGGTGCTAGCCTGTTTCGGGCTCATCGTGCTGAGCCAGTTGCGCCAGCGGATCGCGATGGAACGGGAGATCCGCTCCGCGCACAAAACGATGCGCGACATGGCGCTGACCGACAGCCTCACCGGTCTGGGCAACCGTCGGCGCTTGGACGCCGCACTGGCGGATGAGATTCGTCTGGCCCGACGTCAGGGCTCGTCGCTGTCGTTGATCATGCTCGATGTCGACTACTTCAAGCGCTACAACGACCAGTACGGCCATGCCGCCGGCGATGACTGCCTGATCGCGGTCGGCGACGGCATCCGGAAAGCGGTCAAGCGGCCTTCGGATCTGGCCGTGCGCTACGGTGGCGAAGAGTTCACCGTGCTGCTGCCCAACACCGACAGCGCCGGGGCAATTCAGGTGGCCGAAGATATTCTGCAGACCATTCGTTCGCTGGAGCTTGAACATGCCGGGCATCCGCTGGGGTATGTCACTGCGAGTGCCGGGATCACCACGCGTTATCCGGTTGACGATGCGGTGACCCCGGCCACTTTGCTCAAGGCGGCCGATACTTGTCTGTATCAGGCCAAGCAGCAAGGGCGGAATCGCTGGTGCTCGGCGCAGGCATCCCGGCAAATCCAGCCGATTGCGGCGATGCCGCGTACGGATCGCTGAGCGAGCCCGCGCTTCACGATTTATTTACCGGCTCAACCTTGGAATCGGCCCACACTCCCTCATATCAAGGAACATCTGCGACCCATTAGAGAGGAAGGACATGCCATGACCACTCAAACCGAAACTGCCATTCTCGCCGGCGGCTGCTTCTGGGGCATGCAGGATCTGCTGCGCCGCTACCCCGGCGTGCTGCAGACGCGGGTCGGTTATTCCGGCGGCGATGTGCCGAACGCCACTTACCGCAACCATGGCAATCACGCCGAAGCCATCGAAATCGTCTTCGATCCTGCCGTGATCAGCTATCGGCAGATCCTCGAGTTTTTCTTTCAGATCCACGATCCGAGCACGCCCAACCGTCAGGGCAACGACCTCGGCCCGAGCTATCGTTCGGCGATCTATTACCTGAACGAGCAGCAACGCGATATCGCCGAAGACACTGCGGCTGATGTCGACGCGTCAGGCCTGTGGCCAGGCCGGGTGGTCACTGAAATCGAACCAGCGGGACCTTTCTGGGAAGCGGAACCGGAGCATCAGGACTATCTCGAGCGCATTCCGAATGGCTACACCTGCCACTTCATTCGCCCGAACTGGAAGCTGCCGAAACGCGGTTGAGGCCAAGCGGAGGCAGGTGCAACTTCGTCGCGTTGCGCCTGCCTTCTTTCTCTGGTGCGGTCCCGCGATCGAATAGCGCCCATGCCCTCCACTCTCATCAGCCTCCTAACCTGGCTTGCCCTTGTAACGCCTGCCCAGGCTGACACCTGCCCTGCCGGCGAAAAACAAGTGTGCCTCGACAGCTGCATTTGCCTGCCGGACCCGGGGCGTCTGTCTGAAGACCTCTTCCAGATCGCCGCACCCGCTCTGGCAATGGGCTTGACCCAGGCCCACGCCGAAGCCGCCAGCACCGACATCAAACCGATTCCGCCGCACATTCGGGAGCAACTGCTGCGCTGGTATGACGCCGGTGTCCTCGATGCCGTGCACTACAAAGTCACCAACGACGGCCAATACAACGCCGCCACGGCCATCCTGCAAAACCCGGATGTCGGCGCAGTGACGCTGATCGACATCATCCTGTTTCGCGATGCTGAAACCGCAGAGCAGAACATTGCGCTCTGGGCGCACGAACTGAAGCACGTGCAGCAGTTCCAGGAATGGGGAGTCGACGGTTTTGCTCAGCGCTACACGCAGGATTTCAATGCGGTCGAGGCGCCGGCCTATGCGATTCAGGGCGAGGTCAGACGATGGTTACGAGCAGGCGCTGAGTGATCGAGCATTCTCCGGTCAAAGCGCCTTGCGCATGAACACCCGAGCAAAGCCATCTTCCGTGGCGCGATGGGTTTCGAGATAGCCGAGCTTTTTGTAGATCTCGATGTTTTCGGTCATCCGTTCGTGGGTGTACAACCGCACCGCCGCCAGCCCTTTGCCACGCGCGTGTTTTTCGCAGAACGCCATCAGCACCTTCCCCAGACCCTTGCCCTTGTGCCCAGCTGAAACGGCGACGTTGACCAGAAGCAGCTCGGTGTCTTCAGGGCTCATGACCAGCACGCCGACAACCTCGTCGTTGTCGGTCAGGACAAACGTCTCATTGTCCTGCAGCACCTGTCGGTAATCCTCCAGCATCGGCGCAGGTTTTCTGCCGATTCTGGCGATGTAGGGCGTGTAGGCGTCAGTGACGAGTGCGGTGATGCACTCGGCATCCTGAGGTTCAGCGCGGCGGATGGTCTGCACGATGGGGCTCCGATCGAATGTCAGGCATGCCGCCGATAGTCCCACAGTTCACGCCTGCGACACACCTACGCCTTGCCCACCGAAACCGCCGCCCTCGCCTGCCCATGCTGCCGCGTGGTCACCAGCCCGATAAAGGAAATCGCCAGCGCCAGCCCAATAGTCGACGTCACTTCCAGACGATGCTCGGGCGTCACCATCATCACCGCGAGCGCGGCGCAGATGAAGACGATCACCAACCACGTCAGCCACGGAAACAGCCACATGCGAAACGTCAGCTCGACGTTCTGCCGACGCAACATCCGGCGCATGCGCAATTGCGAAACCGCGATCACCAGATACACCAGCAACGCAATCGCGCCGGAACTGGCGAGCAGAAACTGGAACAGCCCGGCGGGCATGAAATAGCTGAACAGCGTCACCCCGGCACCGATCACGGTGCTGGCAATCACCGCCGCCCTCGGCACGCCCGCAGCGGAGGTCACCTTCAGCGGTTGCGGAGCGTCGCCGCGACGACCCAGCGAGAACAGCATCCGCGAGGAAATGTAGATCGAGGAGTTCATGCAACTGGCCACCGCGATCAGCACGACCACATCGACCAGGAATTTGGCGTTGGGAACGTTCATCAGCTCCAGCGCGCGCTGGTAAGAGCCGACGGACGCCAGCAGCGGATCGTTCCAGGGCACCACAGAAATGACCACGAAAATCGACAGCAGATAAAACACGCCGATGCGCCAGATCACCGAGCGCGTGGCCTTGGCGATGTTCTGCGCCGGGTTGCTCGATTCGGCGGCCGCGATGGTCACCGCTTCCGTCCCGATAAAACTGAACATGATGGTGATGAAAGCCCCGACCACGGCAGACAAACCATTCGGAGCGAACCCGCCGTGCTCTTCCATCAACCGGCTCAAACCGCTGGCCTCACGTTCCGGAATCCAGCCCATCAACACCGCAAAACCCAGCCCGATAAACCCGATGATCGCCACCACCTTGGCCATCGCAAACCAGAACTCGAACTCGCCGTACTTGGACACGCTGAACAGGTTGGTCACCACCAGCAAAATGATCGACAACAGTGCGAACAACCACGCATCGACCTGAGGAAACCACTGATTCAAGACATGCCCGGCGGCCAGCGCTTCGATCGGAATGACCAGCACCCAAAACCACCAATACAACCAACCGATGGTGAACCCCGCCCAGCGCCCGATGGCCTGATCGGCATAGGTGGAAAACGATCCCGTGTCCGGATGGGCCACGGCCATTTCACCGAGCATGCGCATGACCAGCACGACCAGCAGACCGGAGAAGAGATAAGCGAGCAAGACGGCCGGGCCGGCGGCGGCAATGGCGTGACCGGAGCCGACAAACAGCCCCGCACCGATGATGCCGGCAATGGAAAGCATGGTGACATGACGCGGCTTGAAGCCCTGCGCCAACTGACCGTTCGAGTCCTTCGAGTTCAGGCTATTCATTGTTTTTGTTGTTCTCTGGTGATCGACGTTTGGGCGTACTGACGACGTGTCAGGCGATCATCATTTCTTCCTCTTGCCCTGCTCCAGAGCGGCGCACCTCAAGCGCTGCAGCGTTACAAATCGGTCGGACGACGACGCAGGGCGATGAAATGATGCGTCACCTTACGTGCCCGGCGTTGATCGCAAATAGCCTGGGAGCGGCATGGGGGCGTCTGATTTCGACATGGCGAATAGCGTTCGGGCCCGTTCGAGAGCGCCTTCACAAAATTAAAAAAGGGGACTGATTTATTTAGGAAAAATAGATCAGTCCCCTTTTTCTGGCCGGTATCACCCCTTGGTCAGATCAACCAACGGTGTCTGCCGCACCTCGGTCTCCCGCCCGCCCTGAATATCGCTCACCTGCTTCAAGGCCTTATCCACCGCCGCCTTATCCGCCAACAAGCTGTAGCTGATGCGGAACTGCTTGTGTTCCTTCGGCCCGATGGTGGGCACCAGGTTCAGTGGCCGCTGATAACGGCGGTTGTAGGAAAAACTCGTCCCAGGTTCCAGCCCGGTGACATAACCCTGGCCTTGGGTATCGGTGTTCTTCCACAGGGAAAACACCGGCAATGTCTGCGTATTGAAGCCGACCGAAACACCCAGACTGCCCGCCTTGTTATGCAACACGGTCAACGTATCGCCCTTGGCATCGGCATACGGCACCACGTTGTAAACCGTTTCGTCGTAGTCCTTGGTCGGTGCGCGGTAGGTTTGCCATTCAGCCAAATCGCCCTTGGCCTTGTCGTTGAACGGCGACACCTGTTTCACCGGCGCAGCGAAACGAGCGCCTTGCTCCAGGAACGGGGTGCTGAAGTTGCTGTGGTACAGCGCCTGGTATTCCTTCGGATAGTCACCGTTGTTGGTCAGGGTGTCGTTAAGGGCGAACACTACGCTGCCGGGCTCGGTGACCAGTTCGGTGGCGACGGAGAAGTCGACTTTCTTGAACGCCTGCTCTTTCAGTTCACCGCGCAGGGTGATGGCGTACGGTGGCGTTTCATCGATGTGCAGGGTGACTTTGTTCGCAGGAATGTTGGCGGCCCGGCCATGCAGGGTCAGCAGTTCGCCGTTGTCGACGCCGGGGTGGCCGACCCATTCGTATCCGCAGCGGGTCACCAGCTCGTTGAACCCCTCCAGCCAGCCCAGACCACCGCGGCCATTGAGTTCGATGAAGGACGGATTGACCACTTCCTTGACCGGCGAATCCCAGCCCATACGCACATCGCCGACCGAGGCCTGCAAGACGTTCATTCCCCGCGTCGGCACCACCGAGAGTTTCATCGTGCCGTTATCGATGTCGACAATGCTGACGCCCTCCTGCCGACCGCCATGCAAGGTGCGCAGGCTGACGCTGAAGGGTTTGTCGGTTTTCACGCCGAGTTGCTGGCTGGTGATCTGCCAGTTCTGAGCGGCTTTGTCGGTGTCGAGCAGAACGTAATCCCAGGCCATGGCGTGGGAGGCAGCGGACAGTGCGCTGAGGGCAACAACGAGTTTGAGCGGGGTCATGGGAGCAGCCTTTCTTGGAGTTGTGCCTTTTTTATAAACCTGCTGAAACGTTTCATCAAGCTTAAAAAGCGGCATGTGCTGGTAGGCGCCAAGAAAGAATGGGGATGGACAGGAAAATTGAAATTGATGTGATCGCGTTATCCCTCAGACGGGAGTCCGCTTTTTTCAGGAGCGGCATGGACGTCTGATTTCGACATGGCAAGCGGCGTGTTTAAGCGTTTTTCGAATGGTGTTTAGAAACGCCCGGCATTACTTCCTCACGGCTACAGCGTCTTGCGTCATTGCCTACGACTACGCCAGAATCCGCCGGCTTGTGCGTCTGGGGTGCGGGTTTTATCGTTTCCGAGTCACTGAAAAACAGTGATCGGGTTTGGTAGCCCGCAGCGCTGACGCATCGCGTCACCTCATGCAGTTGCATTCATGCGACTGGATTTATGGTGGCCATGCTCAGGGCTTCTTCGGAAGCGCCGGTTCCAGTGCTCCGGTCTACCAACCTGCGTATGGTCGCCACCCCTCGTTTGGTAGCGAGAGTGGATGACTCCCCTTTAATAAGTGCTGGAGATTCATCTATGTTCAAACCAACACCGAACCCTCCCGAAACCGATCCGGTTTCTCCCTACAAATTTCCCGACTCCCGAACCCTTAATGAAGCGGCCGAGCGCGCGCTTGATCATTACCTCACACCGCAGCAACGGATCATGGGCAGTCACCACAAACACGATCCCATGTACATGGCAAATCCGGCCTACAACACTGAATCCCTCTTGGCCAACGCCAGCGAATCACTGGGCTCGGCCAGCGAAATGCTCAACAACTTCGCTGCGACGCTGGAGCCTGCCCATCGCAAGACTGCGATCGGGATTGCGCAGTTGGTGATGTTGAGTGAGTTGGCGGTGAATCAGGCGTTGGATCATGTTGAGGTGAAGACCTAAACGCTAGCCCTCTGCGACTGGATAGTACGCATCGACAGAGGGAATGAGCGTTGCCAATAGCTGCCATGGTAAATGGCAGCTATTGGCCAAAAAGAGACAGTGGACATTACCCACGCCAAGGCGCTAGCGTCAGCCCCTTCAATGTGAGGGCTACAACATGGACGCTATTGCCGATCTACTCAAATGAACACCATCGCCGTTGCGTCGTGCAACTCTGGCAAACCGTTTTCGGCTACGAAACCGCGCACAACACTCCCAGCCTTGCCATCGACAAAAAACTGGCCGCAGAGGATGGCCTTTTCTTTGTTGCCCTGTCAGGAAATGAAGTTGTTGGCACCGTTCTCGCCGGATACGACGGCCATCGTGGATGGTTGTATTCGGTGGCGGTGCACCCGTCGCACCGCAGAAAAGGCATAGGGATGAATCTGGTCCGTCATGCAGAGGGGGCTTTGACGGCGCGAGGCTGCATGAAAATCAATCTGCAAATCGTCAGCTCAAATGAAAGTGTCAAAGCCTTTTATGAGTCTCTGGGCTACTCGACCGAACCCCGCATCAGCATGGGGAAGAAGATCGAGTCGAATATAGTGGTGCCTGAAGAGAAGCCCATTTTCAGTAAGGAGTAATAAAAGGGGCCTGATTCATTTCAGGAAAATAAATCAGTCCCCTTTTTCCACAAACAAAGGATCACGACAGGCAAAGATTAAGATCTCTCGATTCCGGAGAATCTTATTATTCCTATATATTTCTCACAATTGAGTTCTCTATGAGATAACGACGCCCATGCCTCGCACCTGCATATTCCAAAACGCCAAGAATATTTCCTCTTAGTGGTTCCCGTGAATTTACTAGTAGTGGTAATAATCGTTCTGTAATGAAGCTCTCGGTAGCTACCGATCCAAGTAGATTGCTGCCTGTCCAACGATCACTTTTTTCTCGAGACAATTCTGCCAGCAAGAATGAGATAGCCTCGCTATCAAAATCATCGGTTGTCACGTCCATCCTTTGAATAATAAACTTAAAGATCAACGGGCGAAAATCAGATCCGCAATTAAACTCTTTCAAAAAATCAGTTTTAGCCTGACTGTCAATATGGCTACCTAAAACGTCACCTAGTTTAGTCAAAAGCCAATAATTGTCCCCCTCATTAAATAAATCTCGCATCCACTCCAACCACCAAGTGACGTCCCCAAGCTCAAGAACGCCTAGATTATTTGTATGCACGGGAATAGAATCGCCAAGTAGCGCGTTGGTTAATCGTGCATCCTTCAGCTGAAGAAGCTTAACAAACAGTAATTCACGCCCAAGCCAATCTATATCGATTCTTGCGATAAGAGAAAAAGACATCGCCTCGCGCTCTGTACTATCAAGAGTCGCGATCCTCTCCAGTTCAAAAAAAACAGCATCCATATCACCTAATTTAGCGCAATGGAGCAACGTGGCTTTTAATAATCCTTCCTTACTCAGTGCTTCTTCTTTATAAAATTCCGCAATATCCGGGCGCGCGAAGCAGAGTGCTTTTATAGCGTCAACGACCCAAAATTCTTCTATCAACTCTTGAAGGCGAGCAGCATGATGACAGTTAAATTCGTCCCAGCGAATGCAGTCATCGTCGTCAGCAAACACTGCAATTTTAGCTATGACCGAAGCAGCATCATCAATACCTTTCAGCAATAAGTCTCCTGCGACCAATAAGGCTTCTGTAGAAATATGTTCACCGAGCGCACTACATAGTAGTTTCATCCGATGCTGACCTCCTACTAAATTTTCGCCCCCGATAGAAAAAGAACGCAGCAAAGTTGGCATATCTAACTTTGCCAAAATATCCCCAACTGCCATGTTAAATCCACCGAAGACTTCCTCATCAATTTCAGGATTTAATTCAATCTCGTGTTGTATTGAGTCAGAAAAACCACTTATTACTAAAAAATCTTCTTCAGTAATATACGGAGCAAGGGCGTCTGCCGCCCTCATGCAAAAATTAAAATCTTCTTTCCGGTCGTACAGCATTTGCAGAACTTCCTGCTTTACATCCGCCCCTCTTATTGAGAGTAGTAAACAAACGGCAGAGCCTCCCAACACATCTCCAAAGTCAATAAAGTCTCGAATTATAGACTCGTGCACTTCCGAAACATGAACTACGAAGTCAAGTGCGTGCTCAATTTTATAACTTAACTCATTTCCACTATTTTTTAAATTATATAGTTCTCCAAGCATCGCCAAAACAACTTCGTCACGCCCGGTTTCTATGTATTTCGAAGCGTTAATTGCAAGAGACATATCGGCTTTCACAACGTCTTCTATAAATTCTTTCGCTTGGGGGCCAGGAAGGAAGCTCAATGCCAGAAACAGCCCCTGATCCCATCTTCTTAGGGCTAGTTTTTCTTTCAACTCTCGGGAGTCCGCCAAATAACGTCTAGCTAGTTCCGTGGCAGCCAAATACTCAGTGACAGATTGATGAATAAAGCCAATTCTACCTTTCGAATAGGGAATTAATATAGTCTCCGATACAAGCCAATTGATTACCTCCAATGGGGTTACATTGCTACCCGTTGGAAGAAACGAGCTCAATTCACTTACCAAAATCGAGATCGCGAATGCTTCTGTACCGTTGTCGAGCGCAGCATAGGCTGCGCTTGAGAGTGCGTGTTCAATATCGAAGTTAAATTTAAACTTAAGCAAAAATGAACGATTGACATTTTCAAACAAGCACTTATAGAAATCCCTTGGGTGCGCCTCGTCAGGTAAGTCTATTTGCCCGGAAAGAATGTGCTGGAAGTAGAACGGCCTTTGAATTAATCGAAGTACTTCATTACTAAATCTTCCTTCAAAATTAATCCCTAAACGTAGGAGTTCTCTGTCTACAGCCTTCCTTTCTATATAATTTAGTCGGAAGCATGGGAGCTCTAAACGAGACAGTCCATCGGTAGTTCTTGAACCGATTACTAGCGAAGACTGGCCGATCTCTGTAATGAACGCCAAAAAATCAGCCTCATAAGAACCGTTCTCCAGATACTCCCGAGGCATTTCGTTAAAGGAGTCGATAAATATCTTCACTCTGTATGACTTAATTAAATCTTGAAAAGGCAAGCTCTCTGGCAGAACCTGACTAACCAAAGCGCCAAGATCACCTTTATAAAGTTTTAAGTCGACAACAATTGGCACAAGGATGTTTTCTTTCTTGAATGAATTTGAAAGACACATCTCATTGAGCTGATCTGCTAACCTAGCCGCGGCCCGACGAATAGAGTACGTTTTTCCAGCACCAGGCAATCCCGTCAGCACCAAACGTTCTGGTCCAGCATCAAGAAGTTTTTCAACCAAACCATGATCAAAACGCTGAGCCGCAGTCGCAGCCAGTTTTCTTCGACCACCATCAATATTTACACGAATTGGAAACTCAGGAACACATTCAGAATACCTACCCAACACTGCTGCATGTCGAGCTAAAGCAAGCAGCACATCGGCAGAGTTGGGGTTAAATGTTGAACTAATTTGCGTATCAGGAACTTCTAAGAACGTGTCTAGCAAGGAAAGCAGTTGAGTATGGTCTCTTGATCCGTCCGCTCGCGCTACGGTGTTATAGCCAATAAGATGAATCCCGTAGTTCCTTCTCCAATAGTCAACTTCTTGATCCTGCACATCCGCCATGATTGCATAATGATCACGAACCCCTCCCTTATAAGTATTAGCCAGCAAATCTCTTACATATATAAAGTCAGGATCGCGAAGACCAAATCCTAAATACAAGACAGGTCTGCTTGCGAGAAGTAGCTTTACAGATTCCAAAGCAGATTGATTTTCACCCTGAGGCAACAATCGCCTATATTGTTCTCTTGTTAAAATTATACTTTCACTGTCTGCAGCATCACCATGCGGCTTAAATATAAAATCTATCGCCCTGGCATGTACAATTTCCGCTGTTTCAGTCAGCTGTCTATTTGTGACGGGCGGACGATAAAACCTATTCGGCTGCCATTCTCTTAAGCTTTGCTCAATTAGATCATCATAATTCGTAGTGATAAAGCATCGTGGACCTAGCGATACAATTTTACGGTGAATTTCATGAGGTCTCGCTCGGCCATATCGGCAAGTCTCTCGTATAAACTCACCAATTTGTTGCTTTGTCAATTTGTCGAAGCCATAGCTTGCCGCCTGCAACAAATCGCCCTTTTTCGCCTCTGCCCTAACTAAATCCGCGCCGCCCGTCCCTCGCTCCAGAAACTTTGCTAGATCCTCAATCATCCCCGACCAAGTTGGCAGTCCAGACCATAACGACACCCCAGATCCAATAAATATAATCGTGTCTGATTGCGCAAGTATGTTTTTTAGATTTATCATGATTTTTAATAATCATCGATTTCAAATTCTTGTTAATCTTGCGATCAACAAAAACTTGGTGGCTATTTATCACTCAGCACTCAGAAAGTTTCTTGATGCTGAACGCTCCGGACTTGCCTAATATCATTCTAATCTTAAATACAAAATTGACCAGAAAATTGATTCCGCTCTGTCTGTGTTCCACATTGATCACAAAAATCCATCGTGACTCAAAAGTAAACTCGTGCATAGTGTGTAATGTTCATCTGGTTACGATTTCGCGGCAGACGAAACCTAAGTATTGAAGCCCCCGAATTGCTTAAACACACCAAGGTGCCCCCTCTTGGCCGGTAGCAGTCGCTTAACAACGTCTGCTTTTGGCCGATAGCAGTCCCTCACGAATGTTGTCACGCCCCCTCAAACCGCCCCACCGAAAACAACGAAAGATCCAGCTCACTCTCCCCCCGCAAACACCACTGCGCAAACGCCTCCCCCAGTGCCGCCGAGTGTTTGAACCCATGCCCGGAGCATGCCGACACCACCAACGTATGCTGCAACCGTGGATGCTCATCAATGATGAAATGCCGATCCGGTGTAACGGTGTAGGCGCAAACCGCTGACTTCACTACCCGATCCGTCAGCCCGGCAATGCGCCCCTGCACCTGCTGTTCGTACATCTCGCGTTCTTCCTCGGCCGAGACTGTGTGATCCAGAGTCTCGGGCGTGGACGTGCTGTGATATTGCGCCGTAGCCACCTTCAAACTGCCCTCCCCCGGCAACGCGGGAAAGCCATAGAAATCGTCGTCCGGGCCGTGAGTGAAGATGAACGTGGGTGAGTGGCCGACCAGTCCTGCGTCGGGCTCGGTTTCGAACCAGAACAGTTTTTGCCGATAGACGCTGAGCAGCCTGTCGAACGGTGCGCCCAACAAGCCGCCCGCCCAGTTGCCGGCGGTGACCACCAGTTTGTTCGCCCGCACGGTGCGCTGGTCGGTGGTGACGGTGACGCCCTGTTCGTCCGAGCTGATGTGGGTCACGGTCTCGCCCTTATAGAGCGTGGCGCCGTGTTGTTCGGCCAATCTCAGTTGCACGTCGATGCAGCGTTCGGGCCTTACGAAACCGCCTTCGGGTTCGAAGTAACCAATGGCGTCGTCGCGCACCTGGGCGAACTGCGGGAAGCGCTGGCGGATCTGGGCGGCGTCGAGGACTTCGTGTTCGATGCCATAGGTCTGTGCCAGGGCGATGGTGCGCAGGGTGAAGTCGGTTTCGTCGGCGGGATCGAAGCCGGGGTTGGAGGTCAGCACCAGCAGGCCGGACTGTTCGAACAGGGACTCGCCTGACAGCGCTTCCAGCTCGCGCCAAATGCGGTGGGAGTTGCGCACGATGGGCACGTATTGCGCGCCCTCGCCCACGGACAGTCGGGTGATGCGGGTGTCGCCATGGCTGGAGCCGAATGTGTGCGGCGGATTGTGGCGGTCGATGCCGACCACGTTGACCCCGGCTTTCGCCAGTTGATACACGGTGGCCGCGCCCATGGCGCCGAGGCCGATGACCAGTGCTTCGCATCGTTCCATGATTGATTTCCGCTCAGGCAAAAGAGCCACAGTGAAGCGGATCAGGCGATGGAAAACAATCCGCTGAAAGCCGCGCTCTGGCAAAAACGCGAAAAACCAAAAGCCGTGCGATTACCGGCCAGACTCGTTTGTCCCGCCTTGCATCGCGGCATACCCTCTGACGCCAATAAAAACCATAAGAGAGAGTTCCGCCTTGATCCGTTTCTGCAAAACCACACTCTGCCTCGCCGTTCTGTCCTCGTTCGTTGCCACTGCCAGCCATGCCGCCGATGCGCCCTGGGTCGATGGCGCCGTGAGCGCGGTCAATCAGGATGTCATCGATCTGCGCCACACGATTCATCAGCATCCAGAGCTGGGCAATCTCGAGTTCAAGACCGCCGCACTGGTGGCCGAGCGGCTGAAGGCGTCGAACATTGAAGTGCGCACCGGGGTCGGCAAGACGGGTGTTGTGGGGGTGTTGAAAGGCGGATTACCGGGGCCGGTTGTGGCGTTGCGCGCCGACATGGACGCCTTGCCGGTCAAGGAGATGACGAACCTGCCGTTCGCCAGTCAGGCCACCAGCACGCGACTGGGCAAGAGCGTGCCGGTGATGCATGCCTGCGGGCACGACACCCACACCGCGATGTTGCTGGGCGCCGCGAAGGTGCTGGCCGAACATCGGGATCAAGTTCGCGGGACGGTGGTGTTTCTGTTTCAGCCGGCTGAAGAAGGCGCGGCCGATGTCGATGAGTTCCAGACCGACACTTTGATTGGCGCGCAAGCGATGATCCGCGATGGCGCGCTCGATTCGCCCAAGGTCGAGGCGGTGTTCGGGGTGCATGTGATGGCGGGTTATCCGACCGGGCACCTGTTCTACAAATCCGGAACCGTGCTCAACAGCAGCGACTCGTTCCGCGTCACGGTCAAGGGCCAGCAGACTCATGGCTCGGCGCCCTGGAGCGGTGTTGATCCGATTGTCGCCAGTCAAGGCATCATCAGCGGATTGCAGACGCTGGTCAGTCGGCGCGTCGACCTGACCCAGGGCATGGGCGTGATCAGCGTCGGTACGATCAATGGCGGTTCGGCGGCCAACATCATTCCCGAGACCGTGGAAATGACCGGGACCATCCGCACCAACAACGCCGACATCCGCGACACGATCCTGAAAAAGATGCCGCCGCTGGTGAACAGCATCGCCAGCGCCTACGAAACCCAGGCCAATCTGCTGCTGGTAAACAATGCACCGGTAACCACCAACGATCCGGCCCTGACCGAAGCCATGATCCCGGCCCTCGAGCTGGCAGCGCCGGGCAAGGTCGAGCGCCTGCCAGCCTCGCTGTCGCCGAGCGAGGACTTCTCCTACTACGCACGCGAAGTGCCGGGGCTGTTCGTGTTCCTCGGCGCAACGCCGGAAGGCCAGGACTTGAGCAAGGCGCCGAACAACCACAGCCCCTACTTCACCGCCGATGACGCGACACTGGCCACCGGGGTGAAGGCGCATGTGCAATTTGTGCTCAATTATGCGGGGCGGGGTCAGCAAGGCTGACTAATCCCGTTCGCAGGTTTAGCCCCCGATCAGATGACTGATCGGGGGTATTGTTTTGGTGCTTACCATTGATCACGGTAAACGAACGAAATTTGGTAGTCGTAAGAAGATGGATCAATGACATGGTTGAAATTCGGTTGAAGAATGCTCACCCAGTTTGAGAGCACGTCGAATCCGCCATTGTTTATATTGTTTTCAATTGGTATGCCGAGTGATTCGATTAAAGCACCGTCGTCACCGAAATCTTTCGATAATTCCTCTCCCATACCGAGTTCGGTTTCCTTGTCATACCACTCAAGTCTGGCTTTCAATCCCATAAATCCCTCACAAGTACTTTTTGATGCTTCGCTTTTTCCCTTTAGGGGGATCTAGTTGCTTACCGGTTCTATGGTCGTACGACCCCAAATGAGTACCGTCACTCGCGCGATAGGCCTCAAGCTCTCCGTGAAGAAAGTCCCATTCATATATCGTCCTCCCTTTTGCGTCTATCCAGCGATCCCGGAGGCCACCCGAGTACGGGGTTTTCTTTTTCGCTCTTCTCAATCCTGGAAACGCTGTGATTTCGTCTGTCTCAGGGGCCGGGTGGTAGGTGTGACCAGCCTTGGCTGTGCCATGGCCGCGTACATTTAAAACAATATAAATCGGCTTAACCCCGGAATTCACCGGAAACACCAGAATGAAATCCCGATACTCCGGCGGATAAACCGGATTCACCAGAATCCCGTCCGCCGCTTTCGTCGGCGGGTACACCCAGATATGCGGCGCTTGCGGAGCAGCCTCCAGCGCAGGGATGCCGAGGATGTCGGAGCCGTCCACGGCGGGCGTCCAGATCAGCTCAACACCTTCGCCAAGGTCTGCAATAAACCGGCTACCACGTGCAGCAAACTGCACGACATCAACCATCTCCCAATCGCGATTCTTGCCCGTGTAGAAGCCGTAACCCTTGAGGCTGCCATCGGCCTGCTGTTCGACACGCAGGCGTACGCGAGTTCGGGCCTGTTTGAGGGCGAGCAACTGGTCTTCGGTATAGAGCGCGCTGTCGCCCAGGTTCGATGGCATGAACATCGTCACCAAACCGAGCAACGGGCTGATGACGGCAGCAGAGGCCAACGCGGGTAATGCCTTGAACGCCTCACCGGCAAGGGCAAAAGTGCCCAGCCCCGCAGGGATTGCGGTGCCGCTGATTTTCTTGAGCTCAACCCCACCGCTGTCATCGGCCTCACGGCCACCGAGCAAAATCAGCTCGCCGTAATCCTTCAGGCTGTCAGTCGGCACCATCCCCGAAGGGTTCGAGTAATCGATGATCGCGTCCGGCAACTTGCAGGACTTGGCAAACACGCAGCCGGCGCGCACCGGCTCAGGCTTGTTCGCCGCGACCTCACGGCTACGCTCGAATGCATCCTGCCTCGCCAGCATGGCGTCGTACTTGTCTTGTCGTTCTTGCTGATCGGCCAGTTCGGTGGCCGTCATATAGCGGTAGGTAACGTGATGCCCGTCGCCCGCCGGTGGGTTGGGAACCCGGGGAATGTCCTTTTGACCAGCCACTGATTGTCCTTTCGTTCATGCATCGACAGCCCCTCGCAAGGGGCTGCACGACGTTAACGAAGCAGGAAAATCGTGGCTGTAGGACGCGTCTCTAAAAACGTGGGGATTGTTCGACGTGAACGGATTGCATCTCAGCAACGACCGCCTCGATCACACACAAAGCCGTCGGCGACAAGCTCCTGCCCTGCAAGCTCACCACACCAATTTCAGAGTGAAATCCCGGCCTGTCCACAACATGAAGCTCAATCAAACGCCCCACCCGAATATCTTCAGCCACAGCGCCATGGATGACGCCGAGGATCGTATCGGTTGAGCCGGCTACGGTCTTGAGCAACGCCACATCATCACACTCCAGCACGATCGGTAGCGCCTGGCGGGTGGAGATGCCAAGTGTTCGGGCGGTCTCGAGTTTCACCACTTCGGGCAGGCGCGTCGTGGCGATGCCGTAGCCTTCCAGTTCGCCCATCGCCACTTTACGCCCGGCCAGCGGGTGCTCCGGTCGCACGAAGAAGCCTGCCGATACCTGGCCCAGCGAACGGATCAAAAGATCAGATTCCGCCGTGAAATTGCGGATATCGGCAACGAAGAATTCGATCGCTTCAGCGCGCAGCCGCGCCTCGAGAATCTGCCAGTTGTTCACTTCCACCCGCAGCGTGACGGCCGGGTGATCCAGGCGCAGTCGCGGCACCACCTGATGCATCAACATGGCCGCCGGGAACGGCCCGACGCCGAACGCGAGGCTGCCCAGTTGGCGATCGCTGTAGAGCGCCATGTCCCGCTCCAGCGACCGGGCATCGAACAGCAGCCGCCGCGCCCGCTCGATCAGGAACTCCCCCGCCGGCGTCGGGCGGACGTCGCCGGTGTCGCGATCGAACAGGCGCTGCCCGGTTTCGCTCTCCAGCGCCTGAATGCTGCGGCTCAGGGCCGGCTGGCTGAGGTGAACGCGCTCGGCCGCGCGACCGAAATGGCGTTCATCGGCCAGCGCGAGAAGGTGTGAGAGTCGTTTGAGGTCCATTCGCCCGATGCTAGCGACGCATTATCCGGATGTAAACAATGCATTGGATACATCGCCGCCCGGCCCCTAGGCTGGAGCGCATTCGACCCTCGGAGAACAACAAGAATGAAACCGACCCTCTACACGATCATCGCCCTGACGCTGGTGTCCCTCGGCGGCTGTGACAACAAGCCCAACGTCGCAGCCGGCGACGCCACGCCCGCCACGGCAGCGGTGATCCAGGCGTCGATCAAGGGCCAGGACCTCAGCGACAACCGCGACATGGAAGATGCCCAGCGCGGGTTCATCGCCCGCCCCACCGGCAAGATCCTCGGCGCTGACGGCAATGTCCTGATCGATTTCGATGCGTACCGCTTCGTCGAAGGCCAGGCGCCGGCCACCGTCAATCCGAGCCTGTGGCGCCACGCGATGCTCAACGCGCAGATCGGTCTGTTCAAGGTCCGCGACGGGATTTACCAGTTGCGCGGTTTCGACATCGCCAACATGACGCTGATCGACGGGCAAACCGGCTGGATCGTGGTCGACCCGCTGACCTCCCGGGAATCCGCCGCCGCAGCGCTGGCATTTGCCCGCGAGCATCTGGGCAACAAACCCGTCACCGCGATCATTTTCACCCATGACCATGCCGACCATTTCGGCGGTGTGCTGGGCATCACCTCGAGCAGCGAAGTGGCCCAGCGCAACATTCCCATCGTTGCGCCAGCCGGGTTCATGGAGGAAGCCACCAGCGAAAACATCCTGGCGGGCCCGGCGATGGCACGGCGTTCGATGTATCAGTTCGGCAAGAATCTGACGCCGGGCGCCACCGGCATCGTCGACACCGGGCTGGGCAAGAACGTCGCCTACGGCAGCATGGGTATCCTGCCGCCGACGCAGATCATCGACCAGCCGATCCAGCCGCTGGTGCTCGACGGCGTCAGCTTCGTGTTCCACAACATGCCCGGCGCGGAAGCCCCGGCCGAGCTGACTTTTTCGATCCCCGCGCTCAAGGCATACGGCGGTGCGGAGCTGTTGGCGCAGACCATGCACAACCTCTTGCCGATCCGTGGCGCCAAGGTACGTGATGCGCTGCGCTGGTCCGACTACACGCAAATCGCCCTCGACGAACTGGGAGACACCGAGGTCTATTTCGGTCAGCACAACTGGCCGATCTGGGGCAACGAGCGGATCCGCGAATTCATCACCAAGCACCGCGATGTCTACAAATACCTGCACGACCAGACCGTGCGCCTGATGAACGCCGGCTATACCCCCAACGAGATCGCCGACAAGATCCAGCTGCCGGATTCGCTGGCCTCGTACTTCGGCACCCGCGGCTATTACGGCGACCTGCGCCACAACGTCAAGGCGATCTACCAGATGTACCTGGGCGCCTACGACGGCAACCCCGCACACTTGAATCCGCTGGAGCCCAAAGAATCGGCAAAGCGCTATGTCGAACTGATGGGAGGTAACGCCAAAGTGGTCGAAGCCGCCCGCGTGGCCTATGACAAGGGCGAATACCGCTGGGTCGCCGAACTGCTGGATCAGGCCGTGCTCGCCAAACCCGACGACACGGCCGCCAAGGAACTGCTGGCCCGCGCGTACGAACAGATGGGCTATCAGGCGGAATCGGCGACCTGGCGCAACAGCTACCTGACGGCGGCCATGGAGCTGCGCAACGGCCCGCCGGCCAAGGGCGTCAGACGCTCTGACCTGATCGAGCTGATGAAACAGACGCCCACCGAACGCTTCCTCGAAGCCATGGCCGCGAGCCTCGACGGGCCGGCGGCGGATGGCAAGAACTGGACGTTCAATCTGGTGCTGACCGATACGAATGAATCGTTCGTGCTGTGGATCGAGAACGCCGTGCTGCACTATCGAAAAGGCCCGACGGCGGCGAACGCCAACGCAACGCTGACCGTCACCAAGGACCTGTTCGTCCAGCTGCTGGGCGGCACCGCCGGGCTGAAGGAAACGCTCACTTCCGATGATCTGAAAGTGGAAGGCAGCAAGGTCGATCTCGTGAGATTCCTGGGCCTGCTGGAAAAGGCGCCGGGGAATTTTGCAATCGTTGCCCAGGCGCGTGACTGATTCACAACGCACCGAGCGAGTGTAATGATTCGGCAAGTCGGTGCAGTGTGTCAGCACCGACTTTCTGCCTTGAGCAAATACGGCTAGGCGCATTCAGGCCGCTATCGTCGATTCTAAGGCCGACCGAATTTCCAGGACTTCCACACCGTGCCCGACACTCCGACTCAAATTGCCTACGCCAGACGCTTCACGGCGGTACTCGCCTACATCGACGCCAACCTTGAAGGCGACCTGTCGGTGAAGGCGTTAAGTCAGGTTGCGAACTTTTCCGAGTTCCACTTTCACAGGCAATTTACGGTATTCGTCGGCGTGCCCGTTTCTCGTTATGTGCAGTTGATGCGCCTGCGTCGTGCGGCACACCGCTTGATTGCCCTGCCTGACCTCTCGGTGATGGACGCCGCGCTGGATACGGGCTTCGATAGTCCCGAGGCGTTTTCGAGGGCATTCAAGCGAGCCCTCGGCCTCTCGCCCGGGGCCTTTCGCAAGGCACCGGACTGGAAGGTCTGGCATTCGGTCTTTGCCATTCCTCATTTCTCAAGGAGCATTGCCATGCAGGTACGAACTGTCGACTTCCCCGAAGTTCGCGTCGCCGCGCTCGAACACCGCGGCCCCCCGGGGCTTCTCAATCAAAGCGTGCAAACGTTCATCCAGTGGCGCCAGCAAAGTGGCCAGTCACCGGTGGCGTCGAGCCGCACATTCGGGATTCCCTATAGCAATCCCGACACGACACCACCGCAAGACTTTCACTTCGCGATTTGCGGCGAGATTCACGACGCCGTGGCGCCCAATGCATTCAATGTCGGCGAGCTGATCATTCCCGCCGGTCGCTGCGCCGTCGTCCGTCATGTGGGCTCCACCGATCACATCGGCGAAACCATCTACCCGATTTACCGCGACTGGTTACCGGCCAGCGGCGAAGAACTGCGTGATCACCCTCTGTTTTTCGAATACTTGAGCATCAACCCCGAAACCCCGAAGGATCAGTGGCAGACGGATATCTACGTGCCGCTGCGCTAGCCTGCTCACGCCCGACCTGCTGGTGCAGCCGGTCGGGCAAATGCGCACGACTGCGAGCAGAATCAGGCAATCAATCCGGAGAAATGCGCTAACAGAACGGGGACACGGAACGTGAAGATGACTGTCCGACTGATCCTTCGAGGACGTTCCCATGCTTGTACACGCCTACGGTGCCCACGCCGGCGACCAACCCCTTGAGCCGATGCAGATCAATCGCCGCGCGCCGGCGGCCCATGATGTGCAGATCGATATCGCCTTCTGCGGCATTTGCCACTCCGACCTGCACCAGGTGCGCGCAGAATGGGCCGGGACGCAATTCCCCTGCGTGCCCGGGCACGAGATTGTCGGCCGCGTTTCGGCAGTCGGCGCCCATGTGTCCGACTACAAGGTCGGTGATCTGGTGGGTGTCGGCTGCATCGTCGACAGCTGCAAACACTGCGACGACTGCGAAACCGGCCTGGAAAACTACTGTGACGGCATGATCGGCACCTACAACTTCCCGACCCCGGATGCACCGGGCTGGACCCTTGGCGGCTACTCGCAAAACATCGTGGTGCATGAGCGTTACGTGCTGCGTATCCGCCATCCTGAAGCTCAACTGGCCGCCGTCGCGCCGCTGCTGTGTGCGGGCATCACCACTTACTCGCCACTGCGCCAGTGGAATGCCGGGCCGGGCAAAAAAGTCGGTGTGGTCGGTATCGGTGGCCTGGGCCACATGGGGATCAAACTGGCCCATGCGATGGGCGCGCATGTCGTGGCGTTCACCACCTCCGAGTCCAAGCGTGAAGCCGCCAAGGCGTTGGGGGCCGATGAGGTCGTGGTATCGCGCAACGTCGAGGAAATGGCCGCGCACACCAAGAGCTTCGACTTGATCCTCAACACCGTCGCCGCGCCTCACGATCTCGACGCGTTCCTGGTGCTGCTCAAACGCGACGGCGCCCTGACGCTGGTGGGTGCGCCCGCCTCGCCGCATCCGTCACCGAACGTGTTCAACCTGATCATGAAGCGCCGGACCATCGCCGGTTCGATGATCGGCGGTATTCCGGAGACTCAGGAGATGCTGGATTTCTGTGCCGAGCACGGCATCGTTTCCGACATCGAGCTGATTCGCGCCGATCAGATCAATGCGTCTTACGAGCGGATGCTGCAGGGCGATGTGAAGTATCGGTTTGTGATCGATAACGCGACGCTGGCTGGCTGAACCTCTCAGGTATTCCTTTCCAAAATCACCTCGATTGAAGTAGCCTTTTTGATATCAAAAGGATATCAAATCGTCTTCGAAGTCTTCAGACCCGAGTTTTTTGCGGAAAGGAATTTCATGAACAAAGCAGTTTACGTAAAAGCCCACTTTTGCCCGATCGGCGAAAACGTAGAAGTCAAAGTACCCACTGGCCGGATGAAGAAAGGGCTTTTTGGCGAAAAAGAGGAGATGGAGAAGGTCATCGAGTGGAAGCAGACAGGCTGGTCTGACTCCCAGATCGATGGCCAACGCTTGAACGAGGACATCAATGATGCGGTGAAGCGCCTCAACGAAGAAGGATACGAAGTTCAATCCATCCTCCCGATCCTTTCCGGTGCGTACAGCTACGATTACAAATACAAAGAAATGCCCCAGGGCGGCTGGGGATACGGCTATGGATATGGTTACAGCTATACCGAAGGCGTCACGATCATCGCTAAAAAAATAAACACCCAGGCTCAGTAAAACCATTGAAACCGCGAGCAGTGCCGCTCATTGATCTTTCCCCCCACACCAAGTAAAAAACCCTCTCCTTTTTCCATTCTTGCAAGGAGCAGCGGATGCTCGACCTCACCACGCAACGCCTGGACCTGCGCACGATGGTCGAATCCGACTGGCCGCTGTTCCTCAGGCTGCATTCCGAGCCGCAAACCATGCAGTACGTGTTCGGTGAAATCGCCGAGGACCAGGTGCGCAAAGGCTTCGAACATCGGCTTCCGGCCTGGGGGCCGCAGTCGGATCACTGGTTGTGTCTGGTGGTGACCGACAGGGCCAGCGGGCAGGAACTGGGCGTGACCGGATTCCGCATCCTGTCGCCGGGGCATGCCGAGGTGGGTTGCCTGCTGTTGCCGGAACATCAGGGCAAAGGCTTTGGCACCGAGTCGCGGCAAGCGATCATCGACTATGCGGCCGCCATCGGCCTGGACTCGTTGGAGTCGACCGTGACCGACGGTAATATCGCGTCCTGCAAGGTGTTGGAGAAATGCGGTTTTGTATTCGAGCGCCGCGTGCCGCAGGCCTATCAGATTGGAGATCGGTGGTTTGACGACCTGATCTACCGCTATCAAATCAGCTGACCCCGTTTTATCAGCGACCGCCAAGGAGGCCCTCGTCGTGAATCCTTATCAATGCCTGCCACCCCGCGCTTTCTGGCGCACCGCCGTGGCTGACAAGCCCGCGCTGCACATCGATCAACTGTGGACGCCACAGTTCGAGATCGGCAACAAGGACGCCATCGTCACTGCCGGTTCGTGTTTCGCCCAGCACATCGGTCGTGCGCTGGGCGAACGCGGCATGAACTGGCTGGATGCGGAACCGGCCCCGGCCGAACTGCCCGAGGCCGACTGGAGGGCCCACAACTACGGGGTGTTCTCGTTCCGCACCGGCAATCTGTACACCCCGGCGATGCTGTGCCAATGGCTCGAATGGGCACTGGGCGTGAGCCTGCCACCCGACGAAACCTGGACCCATGACGGGCGTTTCTTCGACCCGTTCCGCCCCGCCGTGGAGCCCGAAGGTTTTGCCAGCGAGGACGCACTGTTCGCATCGCGCGAAGCCACTCTCGACGCGATTCGCACCGCCCTGCGCCGGGCCAAAGTGTTCGTGTTTACTCTCGGCCTGACCGAAGCCTGGCAAAACCGCCAGACTGGTCTGGTCTATCCCGTGTGCCCCGGCACCGTGCGCGGCACCTTCGATCCGCTGCTGCACCGCTTCTGCAATTTCGGCTTCATGGACACCTATGGCGACATGGTCCGGGCGCTGGAGTTGATGCGTTCGATCAACCCGCAATTGCGCCTGCTGCTCACCGTGTCACCGGTGCCCCTGACGGCGACCGCCACGGGCGAGCATGTGCTGAGCGCCACCACCTATTCCAAATCGGTCCTGCGCGCCGTCGCTGGGCAGCTGTGTGAAGACCTGCACGACGTCGATTATTTCCCTTCTTACGAAATCATCACTGGCACACCGTTCAAGGGCGCGTTCTATCAGCCCAACCAGCGGGAAGTCACGCCCGAAGGCGTGGCGTTCGTCATGCAGCAGTTTTTCGCCGGGCTCGATGCGGTTCAACCGGTGCACACGCCGGCCAGCGTGCCCTCCACCTGCGTGTCCAGCGAGGAGCTTGTCTGTGAAGACGCCGTGCTCGATTACTACGCCTAGGTTTCTGCTGCTGGGCGACTCCCATGCCGGGGTCATTGGCAAGGCGGCGCAGGCCCGTGAGTTGCCGTTCAGCGGCGGTCCGCTGGGCACTGGCCGGGATTTTGCGGTCGATTTTTTCAGCCTGACCCGCCATGACGTGGTGTTTCGCGAGGCCGAGTTGGAGCGCCTGTATCGCCAGGCCCTTGAGCCGTTCGAAGTGCCGCAACTGGCGAAGGTCGGCGTGCCGCTGGTCAGCACCATCGGCCTGAGCCTGCACTACCTCGCCACCGCGCCGAACTGGACGTGCTACCAGACTCCGGACGGCGAGTTCGACGAAGGTTTTCTCGCAGGTCCCCTGTTCGAATCCATTGTCGACACCCTGTCCCGGCCTGCACTGGCGTTCTATGAGCAAGCTCGGGCGATGAACCTCAAGGTGTTCGCCGTATTGCCGCCGCAGCGGGTGCCGGAGTTGTCCGACTCGCGAGTGTTCATGGCCGCGCAGACGCTGCTGATCGAGCGCCTGCAAGGACTCGGCATCGAGCTGATCGACGTGCGCGCTGCAGCGAATGATGAGCAGGGTTTTCAGCGTTCGGCGTACTGCGAAGTGGATGACCCGCTGCACGGGAATCTGGCGTTCGGCGAGCTGATCGTCGAGCAACTGCTCAAACAAGGTCTGTGAATGACCGGTGGGAACGGCATCGCCGCGCCCACCGTTTTTTTACAGCTCAAGCCTTGGGCTGCGTCCCCAGAATCGTCACCCGCTCGCCATACCGCGAATGCGGGAAATAATCCCAGACCGCATGGTGCTGGGTGCAGCGGTTGTCCCAGAACACCAGCGTATTCGGCGCCCAGCGCACACGACAGCTGAGGGACGGCTCCCGCGCCACCAGATCGAACAGCATGTTCAACAGCACCTGGCTTTCCCCGCCGGACAACTGGACGATGTGCGACGTAAACCCGGAATTGACGAACAGCGATTTTCGCCCGGTTTCCGGGTGGCGAACCACCACCGGGTGTTCGGTTTTCGGCAGGTTGGCCGGCGCCTCATAGCCCTTCCATGGAATTGCGCCGTCGTGGATCGCCGTCAGTTCGCCAAGAAACTGTTGCAACGTCGGCGACAGCATTTCCAGCGCCAGGTGCATGCTGGCGAACAGCGTATCGCCTCCCGTGCCGATGGCCGGGGTTTCCTTGACGTACAGCATCGAGCCCATGGACGGCGCCAGATCGGCGGTGCCGTCGGTGTGCCAGGTTTCGCCGGCCACGTAGCGCGATTGCGCGTTGGCGCGGATCACCACCAGTTCCGGATCATCGCCGTCGATGTCTTCCACCGGTAGCGCCCGCAGCTCACCGAACAGCCGGCCAAACGCCTTGTGCTCGTCCACCGTCAGATGCTGATCGCGGAACACCACCACGTGGTTCTCCAGAAAGGCCCGGCGGACTTCCGCGAGCTGCTCGTCGCTCAGCGGTTGCGACAGGTCGACGCCGCCGATCTCGGCGCCGATGATCGGCGTGATCCGCTCGACCGTGATGTGCTGATACGGCGCGCGCCGTTCTGCGGCGATGCGCTCGATTGCCTTGAGTGCCAACTGATCCATGTTCCCTCACCTTTCTTATTGGAACGACGCTGATGACTGCTCGCGTAGCGAACGCGGGCGCATGTCGATCCAGTGTTCGTTGATGTAATCGAGACAGATTTGGCGTTCGCCACGCATCCCCGCTTCGCTCCAGCCGCTGGCCATCGGCTTGCCCGCCGGCCACAGGGAATACTGACCCTGGGCGTTGATCACCACATCGAATTGCAGTTGTGCGTCATTCATGTCGTTCTCCTGTTGAACGGGATTGCAGCGTGGCCAGGCTTCGCTCGAGCCCGGTGGCGAGATGGTTGAATGCAGCATGCCGCTGTTCGTCGCTCTGCGTGCAGGCCCCGACGTAAACCCGTACGGATGCCGCGCAAATCTGCCCGCAGGTTTCTGCGTCGTCGGCCGCGAAGGCCCGGGCCGACACTTCGGCGTTGGCGCTGGCATGAGCCTGGGCAAATGCGGTGGCAGCGGCCTCGGTATTCAGTTGCGCGTAGTACTCGGCGAACGCCTCGGCATCGCCAAAGTGCTCGGCAATCATGGCGCTGTTGGCTGGCGCAAGGCCGTAGGTCAGCGCACTGGCGTGGGCCTTGGCGTACGCCGCATCGTAGGCATAAGCCTTGCGGTACAGCGCCAGCAACACCGGTTTGAGCGCGGCCCGCCATTCGCCCTGACGCCCGATCACGCCGAGCGCCGCTCGCTGATGCAGACTTTGCAGAGCGAACAGGGCCTGCTGGTGTTCCGGCAAGGCTTCGCACAGCATCGGCATGACCACGTCGGCCTGCCAGAGATGAAACAGCTGAAACGGCACCTGCCCGTGGAATCGGCTCAAACGCAGACGCAAAGCCTCGTCCGGTTCGCCTTCACACAACACCTGAGTCAAGGTCAGCCACCATCGCGGCATCAAGATCGGTTCATTCATGGCGAAGGCTCATCCGTACCGATGACTTCGGCCAGCAACCGCGCCCAGCGGCCCGCCACAATGCCGTAGTGATCGGTGTCCACGGTTTGCCAGCTGCGCAGTTGCGGCAGCAAGGCCTGCCAGTTGCGTTGCAGGTCATCCGGGTTCCAGGCGTTGCCGAGCCCGTAAGGATTGGCGTGCCCGGCGATGAACAGTCGCACCGCTGTGGTCGCCAGCGCCGGCGGCTGGAAGTCGAGCATGCTGGTCATGTTGTTGCGGCAGCACACCGTCAGCCGTTGCAGATACGCCTGACGTTCCTCAACCATGCCCTGCCCTTCGACCGCCGGCCAGCGCTGGGCAAACTCGCGCTGGAACACCTGCTCGATGGTCTGCTCGTCGATGCCGGCCAGTTCCGCACCGGCATCCGGCGCGGGCGGGTCGATCAGGTACAACGACGGCTGCCTGAAACCGTCAGCCTGGGCCTGATGACACAGCGCCTGCGCCACCCATGCGCCGAAGGACCAGCCTGCCAGCCGCCACGCGCAGCCGTGCGGAAGGTGGGCCTTGATCGCCGCCAGATACCAGAGTGCACGTTCCTCCACGCTGATGTTCGGCAACTGCGGCAGACGCAGCGTCGGGTCGGCGATCACGCATACGCCCAACTCCGCCGGCAGCGCCGAGACCAGCTCCCGATAGGCCTGAACATCGCCGCCCACCGGGTGGATCAGGTACAGCCAATCGCGGCCGGCACCGGCATGCCATTGATCGATCCGCACAGCGTCGTGCCAACCGAGGGGAGCCTCTTCAACCGTGGCAGTCGAGACCAGCCCCAGCACCTCGTTCAAGCTGACCTTGTGGCTGAATTGCGACAGCTGGAACAACTCGCCGGTGGCCGCTTGCAGTTCGTCGATCAGGTCGAGCAGTGTCAGCGAATCCGCGCCCAGGTCGTACAGCGAATCGTCGTCTGCCAGCTCGGCCACACCGAGCCACTTGCACAGGCACTCACGCAAGCGCGCCGACAGATCCACGCCCTTCGGCGCCTCGACCGGCGCGGTCACAGCACCATGGCGAACCGGATAAAACCGCCGCGCCATGTCGATGCCCGTGGTGGAGATCAGCAGTTGCGGCAACTGCGTCGCCATCGCCAGATCGAACACCCGACAGCCCTCTTCCGCCGAGAGACCGACCGTCAGATGCTCCAGATGCGCGGCGTCTCCACCGTTGCTGGTGGTGGCCATGCCGATGTCGCGCCAGATGTCCCAGTTGATCCCCAAACGCAGGCAGGTGTCGGCCGGATTCGGACGATAGTGGGTGAAGCCATCGAGCACCCCGCTGGCCGCCGCGTAATCCAGATGCCCCGCGCCGCCGAACAGCGCCGACATCGACGAGCAGTACAGGACAAAACCCGGTTTCAGGTGCTCGATCAAGGCTTCGACCGCCAGCATGCCGCGAGTTTTAGCGGCCATCGCCTCGGCCATTTGCCGGGCATCGCGGTGGCGAATCAGGCTGCCCGCACCGACACCCGCCGCATGAATCACCCCGCTCAGGCGACCGTAACGAACGGCCAGTTGATCGAGGATCTGCGGCCAGCGCGGCAGGTCGGCGATGTCTGCTTGAATGCACTCGATCCGCGACGCGTACGCCGCCAGTGACTCAGGTAACTGCCCTTGGCGCGAGATCAGCACCACACGGCGCGCGGGTGCCTGTAGCAAGTGTTCGCACAAGGTGCGGCCGATGCCGCCGCTGCCGCCCAGCACCAGAAACGTGCAGTCTTCCGGCAGAAGCCCTGATGTGGTTGTTGGGCCGGTCAATGGCTGAGGCATCAAGCGTGGCTGCCAGAGGTAACCGTCGCGCACCGCCATTCGCCGAGGCAACGACGGAGGATCGGCCAGCAATACCGCCAACACTGCGGCCTGCGTTTCTAGGCGTGACGACGGCAAATCCAGCCAATGGCAACGCACCGGGTATTCCTGCGGCACCACTTCGGTGATGCCGGCCAGCGCTGCCAGCTCGGGACGCTGAACCGCGCCGTCCACCGGGCACGCCTGCCATGACATCAACCACAACCGCAGACGTGCCGTGCGCGGGGTTTGCCCCCAGGCCTGCATCAGCGCACTGACCGTGTCCAGACAGGCCCACTGCGCCAGATCCAGACTTTGCTCGTTGACCGCGCCCGACACCGCCAGCGGCAAGGCATGCAGCCAGTCGAGTTCGCCGAGTTCAGGTTCTGCGACCTCGGCGAGCAGCCGGTTCAAGGCTTCGGTGTCCAGCGGATCCAGCTCGAAACGGTTCGGGCTCAAGCGCTTGAAGCCATTGCCGGCGCGCACTTGAATCACGCGTCGGTACACAGCGTTCAGACTCGCCAGCAAGGTCGATTCCGGCACCTCATGACTGCACAGGATCAGCACTTCTCGGGATCCGGCCGTCGCTGCCGCGCTCAAGCGCCGAGTGCGTACCCACTGCCGCTGGTGAAACCAGTCCGCCAGCGGTTGTCGCTCGAGGGCCGGCGCATCAGGTTGGGTGGCCACGGGCGCCTGGAAACGATACGTCTGAAGATCGAACGACGACGGCGGCAAATCCCAGGGCGGCGGTGCCGAGCGCTGCGGCCACTGGATAGTCGCGCCTTCGTACCAGGCGTCCAGCAGCTCCTGCGGCGATTGATCAACGACTTTAAGTTGCGCGCCCGAAGCGGTGATTTCCTTGATCGAGGTTGGCTGCAACGGAATGTCGTCACTCGGCCGGCAGACCATCGCGAAGCGCCAGCGCAGTTGCCGACGACCCGACTGCAAGTGCCGCAACAACGCGGTCTGCTGCTCAGGATTCGTTTGCAGATATTCACGAATCAACGCGATATCGCGCAGCAACTCCGCCCGACTGTTGGCCGAGATCATCAGCAGCGGCAACGTTTCCTCGACACTTTCCTGCGCCGTGGGAGCAGCACCGACGATGACATGCGCATTGGTCCCGCCGATCCCGAAACTGCTGACACCGGCCAGTCGCCGCCGCCCTTGCGGCCATGGCCGGGACGTGGTCGGCACGTAGAACGGCGAATGCTCCAGATCGATCTGCGGGTTGATCCGGCCAAAACCGAGGTTCGGCGGCAGCACGCCATGGAACACCGCGAGGCTGGCGCGAATCAGCCCGACCACCCCCGCCGCTGCGCCCAGATGACCGATCTGGCTTTTCACCGAGGCCAACGCGCAATGACCGGCCGGCGCATCGCCGAAAGCTTTGGTCAACGCCGCGACCTCGATCGGATCGCCCAGCAAGGTGCCGGTGCCGTGGGCCTCGATGTAGCCGATGTCGGCACCGGTCAATCCGGCCCGGCTCAAGGCGTCGCGGATGACCGCGCTCTGCCCTGCCACCGACGGCGCGGTGTAACTCATCTTGGCCCGGCCATCGTTGTTCAACGCCGAGCCTTCGAGCAGCGCATAGATTCGGTCGCCATCGGCTCGCGCCTTGGCCAACGGTTTGAGCACCACGACGCCGTAACCACTGGCGCCGAGCGTGCCGCTGGCGTCGTCGCTGAACGGACGGCACAAACCGTCGGCGGAAAAGATGTGCTGCGAGCGATGCCGATAGCCCTCGGTCAGGGTCGGGTCGATCAGCACCCCGGCCGCGAGCATCAAGTCACTGTCGCCCTGACGCAGCATCGAACTGGCCAGGTGCACCGCGATCAGCGAACTGCCGCACGCAGCTTGCACGCTGAGGGCCGGGCCGTTGAGGTCCAGGTGATACGCGGCTTTGGTCGCCAGAAAATCCTTGTCGTGGTGCAACGCCAACTGGAAGCCGTCCGGCAAATCGCCTTCCGCAGTTTCGCGCAACATTTGCTGGTAGTACGTGGTTTCGCCGCAACTGGCGATCAGGCCGATGCGCGGGCCGTCCGCCGACGGAACGATGGCCGCGTGTTGCAGGGCCTGCACACACGCCATCAGCAGATGCCGCTGTTGCGGGTCCATCAGGCGCGCTTCCTGGCGGCTGATGCCGAAGTACTCGGGATCGAAATCGAGCATGCCCGCCAGCTGACTGCGGGCGCCGACCAGCCCTTCTTCGGCAGCAAAGTGCTCGATGCCCAGCTCATTGCCTTGCACCATCGCCCAGAACTCGGACAGGTTCTGCGCCCCGGCCACATTCACCGACATGCCGATGATCGCCATCGGCTGATGACCTGCATCGGTTTGCCGTACACGCTGCGCCGCTGTCACCGGCGCGGTCGACAGATGCGCCGCCAGACTCCGCACCGTGACGTGTTCGAACAGATCGGCCATCGTCACCTTGTGCGGCAGCTCTTCGGCGTAACGGCCATGCAATCGCATCAGGCCGAGGCTGGTGGCGCCGGCCTCGAAGAAGGTTTGTTCCGGCTCGATGTCCCGCCCGATCACGGCCTGGAACAACTCGCTCAGTTGCCGCTCCAGCGCATTCAATTGAACAACCGGTTGTGGCGTGCTGCGCCGCTCCAAAGCCTCGCCCAGATTCGGCAAGGCCTTGCGGTCGATCTTGCCGCTGGGGGTGCGTGGCCAGTGGTCGATCCGTCGGTATTCATCGATTCGCACATGGGCCGGCAGCCGCCGCGCGACCTGACGATCTAGCAATTGCGAGGTTGCAGGTTGGCCATCGAGTTGCAACCAGGCAATCAGCCGTGGCGGATCGGCCTGCACCGCCACCACCGCGTTGACCACTTCCGGCACTTGCATCAGCGCCGCCTCGATCTGCCCCAGTTCCAGGCGATGGCCGCTGAGTTTGATCTGCTGATCGTCACGCCCCAGATAATGCAGGCAGCCCTGGGCATCGGCCCACGCCAAATCGCCGGTGCGGTAGTACAAACAGCCGTCTGCCAGCTCGACAAACCGCGCGGCATTCAGATCAGCGTCAGCCAGATAGCAACGGGCAACCATCGGCCCGGCCACCAGCAGATAGCCGCGACTGCCGTTTGGCACCGGGCGGTCGTGCTCATCCACCAGCAGCAACCGCGCATTGCCGACGGCATGGCCGATCGGCGCGCGCAATGGCCAGTCCCGCGCCACGGACGGCAAGCGCAAGGCGCTGACCACGTGGGTTTCGGTCGGGCCATAGTGGTTGAATAGCGAGGCCTGCGGCATGTCGCCGAACCAGTTGCGCAGCGCATCGGTGCAGAGCAATTGCTCGCCGGCCGTGATCACCTCACGCAACGCCGACGGGTAAATGCCCCGGGCCACGGCGGTTTGCGCCAGATGCTGCAAGGCCACGTACGGCAGGAACAGCCGCTCGATCCGCGCCTCGACCATGTAATCCAGCAACGCCTCGGCATCCTGACGCCAGCGCGGCGTGATCAGGTGATAACAGCCGCCCCCGCACAGGGTGCTGAAAATCTCCTGGAACGACACATCGAACGACAGCATCGAGAACTGCAGCGTTACCGCTTTCGCCGGCAACTGTCCTTCGGTGCGCTGCCATTGCAGCAGGTTGCACAGGGTGCGTTCCGACACCTGCACTCCTTTGGGCGTGCCGGTCGATCCTGAGGTGAACAGCGTGTAGAGCGGCCGCTCACCGGCGTGGCGCGGACGTTCGAATGATCCCGAATCGGCGTGCAGATCGACCCGATGCGTGGCGAATCGTCCGGCGTTCAGGTCATCCAGTGCGGCCGCCGTCGCGTCGCTGAACAGCACACAATGCGGTTGCGCCTGCTCCAGTACCTGACGCTGGATCGCCACCGGATAAGCAGGATCCAGCGGCACGGCGGTCAGGTTGAGTTTGGCCAGCGCCAGCAAGGCGACGATGTGCTCCACCGAGGCATCGAGGAACAGCACGACATGCAGCGGCGCGTTCCCGGTCGGCAACGGATGGCGCTCGATCAGGTTTGCCGCCAGAGCATCGGCCCGCGTATTCAGTTCGCTGTAGCTGAGGCGCTGCTGGCCTTGAACCAGCGCGACCGCCTCCGGCGTGCAATGCACTTGATGCTCGAACCCGTCCGCCAGTGTGTTGAACGGCAGCGCAATCTGCGGACCTTCGCTGGCCGGGGGCAAACCATGTCGATACGGACCGAGCAAATCATCAAGCTTGGCCGCCGGGCTTTCCAGCAACAGGTCCAAGCCTCGGCGAAACAACCCGTTCACCGCCCGCATCTGTTCGGCATCGAAATAGCTGCACTGATATTCCCACCAGCATTCCAACTGCGAACCGCTGCCCACCATCAACAACGTCAGCGGGCACTTGGCGTGCAACTGCTCGTTGAATTCCAGCGTAGCGCGCAGGCTCGAATCGGTCAGCGCCGCGTAATCGGTGTTCTCCAGCACGAACATGAAATCGAACAGCAACGGGCTCGACGACAGCCGCAGGTCTTCCACCAGATCCGCCAGCGCCACGTCCTGCAACGCCAGCACTTCGCGCACAGTAGCGGTCTGTTTGCGCAACTGCTCGCTCAGGGGCAATGCGTTTTCAACGGCGGTGGGGATCAGCACGGTGTTGGCAAACATGCCGACCGTGTCTTCGAACTCCGCCATCGGCCGGTTGGACACCGGGCTGGCGATCCGTGGCCGCTCGCAGCCGGTCAGGGCGTACAGGCTCCAGGCGAAGACACTGAACAGCACTTCGAAACGGGTCAGTCGTTGTTGGGTGCAAAAGCGTTCGAGGGCCGCGCTACGGATAGCGCCCAAGGGTTCCCGGTGCAACCGGGCGTCCGGGCTGATTTCGCGCATCGGCATCAATGCAGACGACGGTTCTTCCTGACGGCGATGCAGCTCGGCGAGTGTGCGGCGCTGGTCGCGATAATGCGGATCAACGCTCCACTGGCGCTGCCACTGGCCAAACTCCAGTGTCGTCAATCGGGCTGCCGGTTGCGGGCAGTCGCGGCCTTGCAGGACATCGGTGTAAAGCTGCGTCAGGTCGTCGAATAGCAGGTTCACCGACCAGCCATCGACGATGATGTGATGCAGATTCAGCAACAACCGGCAGCTGCCATCAGCAAACGGCAACAGCCAGGCCTGAAACAGGTTCGACGTGGTCAGGTCGAACGGCGCGGTGAACACCAGTTCGGCGAAGGCCTGCCAATTGTCCTCGGTGAAATGCCCGACCGCGAAGGTGCGACAGGTCGGACCCTGCTCGGCGATTACCTGATCGAGTCCATCGGCACCGGGTGCAAAAGCCGTGCGCAACCCAGGATGACGCTGCACCAGTCGCCCTACGGCCTCGGCCAATGCCGCAACATCTACACCCGCCGCCACGTGCAGAATCAGTGGCACGCTGTAGGCAGTCGAGGTCGGTGAACGTTGCTGCAACAGCCACAGGCGGCGCTGTTCGGCTGTGGCTGGCAGGCGTTTGGCGCTGCTGATCCGAGGCGCAGGTGGGTAGATCGAATCGAAGTTCGTTTCACCGGTGAGTTGTTCGGCCAATGAAGAGAAAGGCTCGTTGAGCAACGTGTCGAGCGCGATCTCGCACTGCCAACGAACACGAATTGCCGAACGCAGGCGCATGGCCTTGAGCGAATCGCCGCCGCTGCCCAACCAGTCATCCTGCGCATTCAGGGCCGCTTGACCGAGCAGCGAGCGGGCCTGACTCAGCAACCAGTCCAGCGCCGGTGAAACGCTTTCGTTATCCGTAGCCGCCAGGACTGGATGCCACGGACTCAAACCTTGGGCCAGCAACCCATCACGATCAATCTTGCCATTGGCCGTCAGCGGCAGACGTTCCAGAAGAAACAACTGATGCGGCCGCATATACGGCGCCAGTTGTGCCCGCAGATGGGTTTCGAAGGCGTGATAGTCCAGATCCCCGCGAGGCACGATGAACGCCAGCAACTGATGATCTTCAGCCGCCTGACGCCGGGTGCAGACATACACCTGCGCCACGCCCGGATACTCCAGCATCCGTTGCTCCACCTCCCCCGGCTCGATCCGGAAGCCACGAATCTTCACCTGCCGATCAACCCGCCCCAGGTACTCGATCAAGCCTTCGGCATTGCACCGCACCAGATCTCCCGTGCGGTAATGCACCTGCGCACCGCCGTCGAGGTCGGGCAAACGAACGAACTGGCGGGCGGTTTCTTCGGGCCGGTTGCGATAGCCACGGGCGACACCGCTGCCACTCAAATACAGCTCGCCGACCTCGCCCGCCGGCACCGGCCGTTGCCGGTCATCCAGCACCTGCACGCCAGTGTCCGGCAGCGGTCGGCCAATGGGCGCCGAGTCACCGGCAAAGTCGCGGCTGATCGGCCAGCACAGGGCAAACGTGGTGCATTCGGTGGGGCCATAGACGTTGAAAATCCGGCAGCGGCTCTCAGGATTGGCCCGATACCAACCACGAACAGCGGCGGCACTGATCTGCTCACCGCCGATCAGCACCTGCCGCACGCTGGAAAAGCACGACGGCCACTCGGCAATCAAGGTGTTGAACAGCGACACCGTCATGAACAGATTGTCGACCTGCGTTCGCTCCAGCACTTCGGCCAGACGTCGCGCATCCAGCACGTCCTCGTCGGCAATCATCACGCAGCAACCGCCGTTGAGCAGCGGCGCCCAGAGCTCGAAACTGCACGCATCGAACGCCGGGTTGGACAGGCAGGCGAAGCGGTCTGTCGGGCGAATCTCGATATAGCCGTCGGTATGCGCCAGCCGCAGCAGGCCGCGCTCGCCCACCTCGACCGCTTTCGGCGTGCCGGTGGTGCCCGAGGTGTAGAACAGGAACATCACCTCGGCGAAGTCTGCGGCCAACGCTTGCGGCGGAGCGTCCGGCTGATCGAGCAAGGCCTCGACGCTGGTTTGCCACAACGACGCTGCCCACAGCGGTTCTTCATCCAGGGTAATCCGGCCGACACACGCCGCATCCGCCAGCATCAATTCCCGGCGTTTACGCGGGCTCGCCCGGTCCAGCGGCACCACCACTGCACCGACCTTCAACGCGCCGAGAATCGCCGCCAGCCATTGCCAACAACGCGGCATACACAACGCCAGCGACTGGCCGGGTTCGACACCGCGCGCCAGCAACCCTCGGGCGATACGTTCGCTGGCGCTGGCCAGTTCCGCGTAAGACAGCGTGACCGACTGATCGATCACCGCCGGAGCTTGCGGATTACCCCGCACTTGCTCGGCGAAACGCACTAGCAACGGCATGTCTTTGGACGCACTCATCATTTCGCCTCCTGCGCGTCGAAGCGTTGCAGCTCCTGACGGATGATTTGCGAGACCCGATGGATTTCCGCGCTTTCGAGCATGTCCCAGTGCCCGCCGCTGACCAGTTTCGCCAGATAACCGCGGCCCGCACGGCGACGCCAGAAACCGCGCAGTTCATGCAACTGATGGCGACTGAAATCTTCCCGCGCCTGAATCAGCACCACGCGACAAGCGCGCGGCGCGCACTCATAGGCGGCCATGGCCAGGCGGTTGTGGTTGTAGATGTTGAAGTAGCGTTCGACCTGGGCGTCTTCGATGCCGGGGTACATGCCGTTGAAACGCACCAGTTTGTCGCGGAACTCGGCCATGTCCACGGTGCCGATCTGCTCGCGGAAACCCGGATCGTCGCTGCCTTGGGTGTCGAGCAGCACCACCGTCACCTGACGATGCCCCGCCGCCGTCAACCGCCGCGCCATTTCATAGGCCACCAGACCGCCGAACGACAGTCCGGTAAGAATCAGCGGTTGCTGCGTCAGCGGTTCGATCTGGCGCAAGTAAGCCTCGGCCATCGCTTCGACCGTCGGCTCGGTGCGCTCCCCCGGATTCAGCCCCGGCGATTGCACCCCGTAAACGCCGGTTTCATCCGGCAGCACCTTGGCCAGCGACAGGTAACAGAACGCCGTGCCGCCCGCCGGGTGAATGCACACCACGTTGTGCGGACCGCTGCCGCGACGGAATTCGATCAGGTTGCTCTGGGCCAGCGCCGGATTGGCCCCGACCCGCAGCCAGCCGCCCAAGGCTTCGATGGTCGGGTAACTGAGCACCACGCGCACCGGCACTTCGACCGCAAACTGCTGGCTGATTTCATGGGCCATCTTGATCGCGGCGATGGAGGTGCCGCCGACATTGAAGAAGTTGTCGCGAATGCCAATCTGTGGCGCCAGCAACAGGCTTTTCCAGATCTGGTACAGCGCCAGTTCGATGTGATCGCGCGGGCTGCTCAGGTTGACCTGACGGTTGACCATTTCTTCGTCCGCCAACGCGGTCAGCGCGGCGCGATCAACCTTGCCGTTGGTGGTCAGCGGCAAGGCGTCGAGCCACAGATAGCTGCCGGGGATCACCGCTCTGGGCAACGTCGTCGCCAGATGGGCGTGCACCGCTGCTTCGTCCACGGGCTCTGCCACCACGCAACAGGCCACCAGCCGCTGATCCTGCGCCGCTTCACCGACCATCAACACCACGGCGCTGCGGATACCGGGAAACGCTTCGAGCCGGGCTTCGATCTCGCCCAGCTCCAGGCGAACGCCGCGCAACTTGACCTGAAAGTCGTTGCGCCCGAGAAATTCCAGCTGACCGTCCGGGCGGTAACGCGCCAGATCGCCGCTGCGATAGAGCCGATCACCTGCCACGAACGGATTGTCGATAAAGCGCTCGGCACTCAGCTGCGCCAGCCCCAGATACCCTCGGGCCACGCCCACGCCGCCAATGTGCAGATGCCCGGTCACGCCCACCGGCACCGGCTCATCGCGGTCATCGAGAACATAAAAGCGGTTGTTGGAAATCGGCCGGCCGATCGGCAGTTGCCGGGCCGGCACGTCGGCGCCCGGCTCAAGGGTCCAGATGCTGTTGATCACCGTGGTTTCGGTCGGGCCGTAGACGTTGTGCAGCCGCGCATGGGGCAGACGCTCCTGAAAACGCCGCGCCAGCGCTGGCGGCAGTTCACCGCCGCCGCTGAACACATCGGTCAGCGACGCACACTGGCTGACCTCGTCGACCTCCAGAAACAGCTGCAACATCGCCGGCACGAACACCAGCGCCGTGACCTTTTGCTCGCGCACCTCGCGGGCCAGATACGCCGGTTCGTAATGCCCGCCGGGCCGCGCGATCACCAGCCGTCCGCCGGTTGCCAGCGGCCAGAACGTCTCCCACGCCGAGGCGTCGAAACCGAACGGGATCTTGTGCAGCATCGCCCCCGCTTCGCCGCAGACCTGCAAACACCACAGCAGCAGATTGCTCAAGCCACGGTGGGCGACCATCGCGCCCTTGGGCAATCCGGTGGTGCCGGAGGTGTAGATCACGTAGGCGAGATGGTCAGAGGTGACGCCGACATTGCGTGGATCGAGATTGTCCGCCGGCAACGACGCCCAGCTCGCAGCATCTTTTTCGAGGTCGAGAATCGGCGCTTCCCAGTTCGAGCCTTGCACGGCCTGACGCAAGATTCCGTGCGCCGAACCGAGGGTCAGCAGCACCGCCGGCGTGCTGTCGCCGAGCATATGGCTCAGGCGTCCCAGCGGGTAATCCGGATCCAGCGGCACGTAGGCGCCGCCGGCCTTGAGCACTGCCAGCAGCGCCACCGGCAATTCCAGCGAACGCTCGATGCACACCGCGACGCGCACGTCCGGGCCGACGCCCAAGGTGCGCAAATGCCGCGCCAGTCGGTTGGCCCGGGCATTGAGTTCGGTGTAGCTCAGGGATTCGCCCTCGAAGACCACTGCGCAGGCCTGAGGGTTGCTCGCAGCCTGCGCTTCGACCAGTTGATGCACGCAGGGCGCCGCTTGCGTCAGTGGTGCGGTGCGGTTGAAGTCGACCAGCACCTGCTGACGCTCAGCTTCGTCCATCAACGGCAAGGCATTGATCGGTTGCTTGGCGTCGGCGGCGATCTGTTCGAGCAAGTGGCGGTAGTGTCCGCTCAGGCGTTGGATCGTCGCGAGGTCGTAGAGGTCGGTGTTGTATTCCACCAGCAAGTCCAGCCGCCCTGCCCGCTCGACCCATTCGAACGCCAGATCGAACTTGGCCGTGGCGCTGCTGGTACCGTACGGCGCCAGCTCCAGACCGGGCATCTGCACTATGTTGCCCGGCGTGTTCTGCAGCACCAGCATCACCTGGAACAACGGCGAATGACCGGGATCGCGCTGCGGGTTGACGGCTTCGACCACACGGTCGAACGGCACGTCCTGGTGGGCGTGGACGTCGAGCATCTGGCCGCGCACTTCACGCAGCAGTTCGGCGAAGGTCTGCTGCGGATTCAGGCGCTGACGCAGTACCAGCGTGTTGACGAAATGACCGATCAGCGGCTCGACTTCCGGACGATTGCGGTTGGCGAACGGCGTGCCGATGCACAGATCCTGCTGACCGCTGTGGCGCCACAGCAGCACCGCCAATGCGCCCAGCAGCACGTTGAACAGCGTGCCTTGAGTCTGACGGGCCAGCGCCGTGAGTTCGCGCAAGGTGCCGCCATCGACGGAGGAACTGAATGTGGCGCCGACATAACGCTGCACCAGCGGGCGCGGCCGGTCGGCGGGCATGGTCGACAACAGTGGTGCGTCGGCCAGCGTACGACGCCAGTAATCGAGCTGAGCGTCCAGCACAGCACCGCCGACGCGCTGTTGCTGCCAGCAGGCGTAGTCGGCGTATTGCACCGGCAGCGGCGCAAGCGTCGGGTTTTCACCACACAGATAATCGCCGTACAACGTGGCGACTTCATGCAGGATCACGCCCATCGACCAGCCGTCGGCGATGATGTGATGCACGCTGTACAGCCATAGGAATTCGTCGTCGGCCACGCGCAGTAATGACGCCCGCAGCAATGGGCCGGTGGCCAGATCGAACGGCGCCCGGGCATCCTGTTCGACGGCGAATCGCACTTGCTGCTCACGCTCGTCGGCAGGCAATTGGCGCAGATCCGTCACCGACAACGACAGCGCCATCGACGGGTGCACCACCTGACGCGGTTCACCGTCCACACTGCCAAACGTCGTGCGCAGGACTTCGTGGCGGGCCACCAGTTGATTCATCGCCCGTTCCAGCTGCGCTACGTCCAGCTGCCCTTTGAGCGTCACAGCGGTGGGCACGTTGTAGAACGGGTTGCCGGGCTCCAGTTGATCGAGAAACCACAGTTGACGCTGCGAGAACGACAACGGCCAGGACTCCTGCGCGCCAACACGGCGGGGAATCACCGCGTCATCGTGCCCGCCGAGCAAGGCAATCAGTTCCTGTTTATGACGCTTGAGCGCCTGGGTCAGCTCTTCGGTGAGAAACCCACGCGGCGCCTTGCAGCGCAGCCTGTCACCGTCCACCTCGAGCACCACGCCATGGCGAGCGAACAACGCCAGCAATTGATCGGCATTCATACTTCGAACTCCTCCATGTCTTCGTCGTCCAGGCTTGCGGTCACAGGCTCGTTGGCAAACGCCTCGACCGGCGCGCGGTGTTGTTCATCGGCCGTGCGCAGCCCGCCGATCATCGAGTAGATCAATTCATGGCTCGGCCCGAGGTCGAACAGCGTCGTCAGTTGCTGTTCCTCGACCGAGCCGATGCCGCACAGACCCAGCCCGTGCTCGACGGCAGTCATGCTCAGCAACTGGGCCATGGCCCCGCTTTCGATGTGGCAGAAATCGCGGCTGCGCTCGCCATACAACGGGCGGATCGCGGCCATGTCGGCGATGAAAAACAGCGAGAACGCGGCGTTCTCGTACACCGGGCGATTGACGAAATAGTCGTAGGTGTCCGGGTCGAGCAATCCGCTCTGGAGCGCCAGCAAACGATGCTGGCGGGGATCGTAGTAATACGCGCCACCGGGCACGCCGAGCACGCGATTCGCTTTGACGTAGAGGTACGCCTGAATCGGATATAGGCCGCCCGCCGACGGAAACTGGTATTTCACCTCGCCGTCGAGCTGCCCCTGGGCCAGCGCCGCCAGTACGTGCGCGAAGGCCTGGGTAGCGATCGGTTGCAGATCGTATTGGCGCACCGAGCGGTAATCGCTCAAACGCCGGGCGAAGGCCGGATCCTGCGGCAGATCCAGTGCCACTGCCGGCAAGGCTTGAGCGAAGTCGCGGCGCCCACGCTGTTCGGCCTTGAACTGCGCCCGCTGCTGCGGATCTTCGATGATGTCCTGCACGGGCTCCGGTGCCTGCTGCACGTTGCCGAGCAGATCCTGACGCGCCCGGTTCCGGCGGTACATGCCGAGCAGGTGCAGCAGCGTCGGCTGGGCCAGCAGTTGCGCCACGTGCGGGCGGAACTGCAAGGCGCCGGACAAGGCGTTGCTGATCCGGACGATATCGATCGAAGTCGCGCCGAGGTTCAGCAGGTTGGCGTTGGCGGCGATGGATTCGCGCTTGAGCACGTCCTGCACGATCTCCACCAGCCGCTGTTCCTGCGGGCCCTCGACTTCCAGCGCCGGACCTTGCTCCTCGATTTGCTCCGGTTCCGGCAGGCGTTTCTTGTCGACCTTGCCGTTGGACGACAACGGCCAGGCCTCGACGAACGTGAATGACGACGGAATCATGTAGGCCGGCAGTTTGTCGCTCAGGTACGCGCTGAAATCACTGGCCTGCAACGCCGGGTCGGCCTTGAGCACGTAGCCCGCCAGACGCTTCTCGCCCAGCGTGCTGCCAAGAATCCGCACCACCGCGCTCTGCACGCCGGGATGGCGATTGAGCGCGGCTTCGATCTCGCCCAGCTCGATGCGATAGCCCTGGACTTTGACCTGATTGTCTTCCCGACCGAGGAATTCGATGTTGCCGTCCGGCAGCAAACGCCCCAGGTCGCCGGTGCGATAAAGCCGTTCGCCGGTCACTGGATGATCGAAGAAACTGCCCGCGCTGAGTTTTTCATCGCGCCAGTAACCTTTCGCCAGACCGATGCCGCCGATGTACAGCTGCCCCGCGACCCAGGTCGGGCGCACTTGCAGCGCTTCATCCAGCACGTAGAAACGTTGATGATCGAGGGCCTTGCCGTAGGGAATGCTGCGCCAGGTCGGGTCGACGTGCGTCACCGGATAAGAGATCGACCAGATCGACGCTTCGGTGGCGCCGCCCAGGCTGATCAACTGCAAGTCCGGCTGCAAAGCCCAGGCCCGCTCGGGCAGGGTCAACGGAATCCAGTCGCCGGACAGCATCGCCACCCGCAGACTGGCAGGCAGCACACCGCCCTCGCCCTCCACGTACTCGACCAGCATGCCGAGCAGCGCCGGCACCGAGTTCCACAGGCTGACGTGATGACGTTCGATCAACGCCAGCCAGTGCGCCGGATCGAGGGTCAGTTGCGGGTCGAGGATGACCACCGCCGCGCCCACCGCCAACGTGCCGAAGAAGTCATAGACCGACAGGTCGAAGCTCAGCGACGAGATCGCCAATACATGGTCGTTCGGGCCGACAGCAAAGCGCCGGTTGATGTCTAGCAAGGTGTTGACTGCGCCGCGATGGTCGATCACCACGCCTTTCGGCTGACCGGTGGAGCCGGAGGTGTAGATCACGTACGCGAGGTCGCTTTCGTTCACCTGCACCGATTGCAGTGGCAAGACATCGTTTGAGACTTCATCGCTCACCGCAATGGTCGTGACCTGCGCCGGCCATTCGAGTTTGTCGAGCAGCGCCGGTTGGGTCAGGGCCAGACTCGCCTCGGCCCGCTCCAGAATATGCCGCAGCCGTTCCGCCGGCTGAGTCGGTTCGATGGGCAGGTAAGCGCCGCCGGCGTACAGAATCGCCAGGGTCGCGACTACTTGTTCCCAGCCGCGCTCCATCACCACTGCGACCAACCGGTTCGGCAGTACACCCTGCGCTTGTAGTCGGGCGCCGAGTTGCCGGGCCTCGTCGCGCAGCTGGGCGTACGTCAGCTGTCGCGTGCCGATCACCGCCAATGCATCCGGTGTGGCGAGGGCCTGGCGCTCGAACAGTTCGTGCATCAACGGCAATGTTTGCTGATGGTCGACCGGCGCCGGCAACTGTGCCTGCGGCAGCAGTTGTGACGTGTTTGCGCCCCAGGCTGCCGGTTCGCAAAGGCTGTCGAGCAGCGCGTTATAGGCGACGAACATCTGCTCGATCATCCCTTGCGGGAACAGTTCGTCGATGCTGTCCCAGTTGAACAGCAGGCGTCCTTCCAGCTCCAGCAACGTGTGGTCGAGCCACACTTGCGGGGTCTGGGTGATGCTGTGCATGTGCCTGGCGTTCAACGCGTCGGCGAGGTTGAATTCGGCCAGCTCCGGCGCCGCTTCCGACAACGTGCTGTTGAACACGATCGGCATCGCTGTCTGCTGCACGCCCCGGGCCTGGGACAACTCGCGCAGCACCCGCACACCGCTGACCACCGAATGGTCGATGTCGCGCCACAGTTGCGCCTGCACGGCGCGGGCCTTGTCGGTAAAGGTTTTTGTTCCGTCGATGCCGACTTCCAGCAACACCAGCGAGGTGAAGTCGCCGATGATTTCATCGACGTCCGGGTGCAGCGGCATGCGGTTGAACAGCGGCAGGCTCAGAGTGAACCGCGGCGTGCGGCTCCACAGCGCCAGCACTTCGCTGAACGCGGTCAGCAGCATCACCGACGGCGTCACCGCAAACTGTTTGGCGACGGATTTGAGCTGCGTCCACTGCGCGGCCGACATGTCGCGGTCGCGACGGGTGAAGTGCGGGTTGGCGATGCTTTCGGGTTGGCGCATCAATGGCAGGTCTGGCGCCGGGGCCAAAGTAGTCACTCGTTCGCGCCAATAGCTCAGCGCCTGCTCGTAGCGGCGACCGTTGCGCAGTTGCTGTTCGGCCAATACGTAGTCGCGGAAAGTCAGGCCCGGTTCCGTCATCTCCAGCGTCGGATCGACGTAGAACGCCATCAGTTCGCGGGCGAGAATCTGCGTGCTCGCGGCATCGACGATCAGCGCATCGAGACTGATATGCAGATGGGTAATGCCGTCATCGAGCAACGACAGGCTGAACTCGAACAGCGGCCAGCGACTGGCGTCCAGCACCTGATGGGACTGGCGCTCGCGTGTCGCTTCCAGCGTGCGCTGCGCCACATCGGCGGGCAAACCGCGCAGATCGCTGCGGGGCATGCGATAGGTCGGCACCTGCGCCAGCACCTGTTGCGTGCCGTCGCTGAGGAACACCACGCGCAGCATGTCGTGGCGCAGGATCATGCGGTTCAAGGCTTGTTCGAAACGCTCGGCGTCGAAGTCGGGAATGCGCAGTTCTTCGTAGCCGTGGGCGCTGACGCCACCGAGGCTGACCGTGGCCTCGCGACCGAACCAGTAGGCTTGCTGGATATCGGTCAGGGGGAATGGCTCATGCCGATTACCGCGATCTGGTTCGATCTGGATGAACGCCGGTTCGATGCTCTGATCTTCACGCGAAACCTGCGCCGCCAGATCCAGCAACACCGAAGTCTGGAACAGGCTGCTCAGGGACAGCTGCGCGCCCATCCGCTGGTTGATCGCGTAGATCATCCGCGTCGCCAGCAGCGAGTGGCCGCCAAGGTCGAAGAAGTTGTCGTGGATGCCGACCCGCTCGCACTTGAGCACTTCGGCCCAGATCTCGGCCATTTGCCGTTCGGTGTCGTTGCGCGGCGCCTCGTAGGTCGCCCCGGCGCTGCGTTCCGGTGCCGGCAGCGCCTGTCGGTCGAGCTTGCCGTTGCGGGTCAGCGGCAGTTGCGAGAGACGGACCCAGGCGCTCGGGATCATGTGTTCGGGCAACTGGCGTTGCAGTTCGGCGCGCAGGGATTCACTGGTCGCGGAGCCGACCACATAGGCCACCAGACGCTTGTCCCCGGCCACGTCTTCACGCAGCAACACGGCGGCTTCCTGCACGCCGGGTTGTTGATGCAACAGGCTGTCGATCTCGCCGAGTTCGATGCGAAAGCCGCGCAGTTTCACCTGTTGGTCGATGCGTCCCAGGTACTGCACGTTGCCGTCGGCCTGGAATTTCGCGAGGTCGCCGCTGCGGTACATTCGCGCGCCCGGTTCGGCGCTGAACGGGTCCGGCAGGAAGCGTTCGGCGGTCAGGTCCGGGCGGTTCAGATACCCACGGGCCAGGCAGGCGCCAGCGATGTACAACTCGCCCGCCACGCCGACCGGGACCGGATTCAAGTGCTCGTCCAGCACGTACAGCCGCGCATTGGCGATGGGACGACCGATGGGCGGCGCGTCCGGCCAGAACTCGGCCTCGTTGCAGTCGAGGCTGAACTGGCTGACCACATGGGTTTCGGTCGGCCCGTACTGGTTATGCAACTGCGCGCCCCCGAGCCCACGGACAAAACCGCGCAGCTCGTCATTGATTTGCAGGACTTCACCGGCGGTGATGATCTCGCAGCCACCGGACGGCATCGGTGCATCAACCTCGGTCAGGCCGGCGAGTTGCTGCAACACGGCAAATGGCAGGAACGCCCGCTGCACGCCTTCGGCCACCAGGGTCGGGCGCAGCGCGGCGAGGTCCTTGCGGCTGTCCTCGGTCATCAGCAACAGGCTGCCGCCCTGGCAGAGCGTGCTGCAGATTTCCTGGAACGAGACGTCGAAGTTCAGCGAGGCGAATTGCAGCACGCGCTGCGGTGCCGTGGCTTGATCGAGCTGCCAGGCAATCAGGTTGTCCAGCGCACGACGGCTGTGGGCCACGCCTTTCGGGCGCCCGGTGGAGCCGGAGGTGTAGAGCACGTAGCCGAGGTTTTCCGGGCTCACCGAGACGTGCGGATCATCAGTCGGGTGTTGCGCCCATTGAGCTGCGTCAGTGTCCAGGCAGCAGATCTTCGCCTCGTTGGCCGGCAGCCCGGCCGTCAGGCTCGACTGGGTCAGCAGCAGGGTCGGCGTGGCATCGCTGAACATGAACGCCAGACGTTCGCTCGGGTAAGCCGGGTCGAACGGCACGTACGCCGCGCCGGCCTTGAGAATCGCCAGCAGGCCGATGACCATTTGCGGCGAACGTTCCAGGCACAGGCCGACGCGATGTTCGGGGCCGACGCCTTGTTTGATCAGGTAATGCGCGAGGCGGTTGGCGGCGCGATTCAGGTCGCTGTAGCTCAGTTGCTCACGGTCGGCGAGCAGCGCCACGGCGTCGGGTGTTTGCCGGGCAAGGGTTTCAAAACGCGCCACGCAACCGGGCAACGACGCGGTATCCCGCGCGGTGCGGTTCCAGTCATGAACGATCTGCTGGTGTTGCTCGGCGCTCAGCAGCTTGATCCTCGCCAGCGACTGCTGGCTGTCCTCGACCATCTGCGTCAGTACCCGACGCAGGTACTCGCCGAACTGCTCGACGGTGCCGCGCTCGAACAGGCCCGAGGCATATTCCAGACCGCCGACGATCTGCCCGTCTCGCTCATGGAGCGCCAGTTGCAGATCGAACTTGGCCACGTGATGACTGCTCTCGACAGGCGTAACGTCGAGCCCGGTCAGCAGCAGGTCGGAATCCTGATCCTGCTCCCAGGCAAACAGCACCTGGAACAGCGGACTGTGGGCCAGACTGCGCGGCGGGTTGAGCAATTCCACCACTTGCTCGAACGGCAGGTCCTGATGTTCCTGAGCGTCCAGCGCCACCTGCCGCGCCTGTTGCAGCCATTGCGCCACTGACGGCGTTCCGGACTGAGTCATGCGCAACGCGAGGGTGTTGACGAAGAATCCGATCAGCCCTTCCAGTTCCTGCTGCGGACGGTTGGCCGATGGCACGCCGATCACCACATCGTTCTGTCCCGACAGGCGCGACAGCAGCAGCGAAAAACCGGCCAGCAAATTCATGAACAGCGTGGTGCCTTGCTGCATGCCCAATGCTTTCAGGCCTGTGGTCAGGGTGGCGTCAAAGACCAGCGGGACAAAACCGCCGAGGTAATCCTGCACGGGCGGACGCTTGTGATCGGTCGGCAATTCCAGCAATACCGGCGCGCCCGTGAGGGTTTCACGCCAGTAACGGCTTTGCTGCTCCAGTATGTCGCCGGTCAGCCACTGCTTTTGCCACACCGCGTAATCCACGTACTGCACGGGCAAGGGCGGCAGCGGCTCGTCGCGATCCAGCAACGCCGCTGCGTACAACTGACCGAGCTCGCGGGTGAGTACGCCCATCGACCAGCCGTCGGAGATGATGTGGTGCTGGGTCAGCAGCAACACATGCTCATCCGCCGCCAGCCGCAGCAGGCTGACCCGCATCAGCGGGCCCCGGCTCAGGTCGAAGGGTCTGGCGCCCTCCTCGTCGATCAACCGGCTCAGTCGCGCTTGCGCATCGTGCCCCTGCACGTCAGTCACCGTAAGCCGGATGCTGTGCGCCGGCGGCGAAACCAACTGCCGCCCTTCCCCTTCAACAGCGATGAACGTCGTGCGCAGTGCAGCATGGCGCGCCACCAGTTGGTTGAAGCTGCGTTCCAGTGCCGGCACATCCAGCGAACCGCGCAAACGCAGGTTCAACGGCATGTGATACGCCGCGTTGCCCCCCTCTATTTGCGCCAGAAACCACTGGCGCTGCTGGGCAGACGACAACGTTTGCGCGCCCGTGCGTTCAAGGGCCGTGATGGCTGGGCAAGCCGCAGCCTGACTGGCTTGCAGCCGTTCGGCGAACTCCGCCAGAACCGGCGCGGCAAACAGCGTCGAAGGCGCCACTTCCAGCCCCAGCGTATGGCGAACCTGCGCCAGCACCCGCATCACCAGCAGCGAGTGACCGCCGAGGGCGAAGAACTGATCCTGACGCCCGACCCGCTCGACACCGAGCACGTCGGCCCAGATCGAGGCGAGCGCGGTTTCCAGCGAGCCTTGTGGCGCCTGGTATTCCTGCTGATCGAACGCCTCGACGTCCGGCGCCGGCAGATTTGGCCGATCGACCTTGCCGTTAGCGGTCAGCGGCAATGCGTCGAGACGCACGAATGCGGTCGGCACCATGTAATCCGGCAGGCTGACTTGCAGCTGTTCGCGCAGTGAGCGCGGGCTCAAAGTGGTGTCTGGTTTTTCACAGTAGTAGGCGACCAGACGTGCTTCACCCGGACTGTCCTGGCGCAACAGCACCACGCTTTCCCGCACGCCCGGGATGTCCGCCAGCCGGGTTTCGATTTCCCCCAGTTCCAGACGCAGGCCGCGCAACTTGGCCTGGGAGTCGTTGCGGCCGAGGAATTCCAGTTGACCGTCGGCCCGGTAACGCGCCAGATCCCCGGTCCGGTAAAGGCGTTCGCCCGCCACGAACGGGCTGTCGAGGAAACGTTCGGCGGTCAGTTGTGGCAGGTTCAGATAACCGCGCGCCACGCCGACGCCGCCGATGTACAGCTCGCCCGCAACACCTTCGGCAACCGGTTTGCCGTCAGCATCGAGCAGGTAAATCCGGGTATGGGGCAGTGCCCGGCCGATGGGCAGCACCGCGTCGATCTGGCTGTTTTCGGTGAACTCAAAACAGGTGCTGTCGATGCTCGCTTCGGTCACGCCATAGGCCTGGACGATCTGCACGCGATCACCGCACAGCCTGCGCAATTGCCGCGCGCTGTGGGCGGTCCAGATGTCGGAGCCGCAGACCACGGTGCGCAGGAACGACAGGTCGTGGCCGGTCTCTTCGACCCACGCCAGCAGCGGATTGAGCAGCGCCGGCACGAAGTCGGCAAAACCAATCTGCGCCTCGCGCATCAGGCGATACAGGGCCGGTGGGTCCATCAGGGTGTCCCGTGGGCAGAGCACCAGCGTGCCGCCAAAACCCAGCGCACGGATCAGGTCGGCGCTGAACACGTCGAAGGAAAAACCAGCCATCTGCAGGTGGTTGATTGGCTCGCCCAGAGCATAGATCTGCGCCCAGTCGGCGCTCACGGCGACCAGTCCGCGATGCTCGACCATCACGCCTTTCGGGGTGCCGGTGGAGCCGGAGGTGTAGATCACGTAAGCCAGATGTCGGGGTGTCAGGCCGATTGCGTGAGGGTCGGGGTTGTCTGCCGGGAGCGAAGACCAATCATGGGCGTCGGCCAGATCCAGCACTGTCGGTGCAGTCGCCGACTGTTCGAGCGCCGCCCGCAAAACATCGCGCGCCGGGCCATGAGTCAGCACCACCGGCGGTGCGCTGTCGGCCAGCATGTGCGCCAGCCGCGCCTGCGGATAGGCCGGATCCAGCGGCACATAGGCGCCGCCGGCCTTGAGCACCGCGAGTACGCCAACCAACATCTCCAGCGAACGCTCCAGACACAGCCCGACCCGCACGTCCGGCCCAACCCCGAGGTTGCGCAGGTGATGGGCCAGCCGATTGGCGCGGGTGTTCAGTTCACGGTAACTGAGCGCCTCCTGCTGCCAGCGCGCGGCGACGGCCTCGGGATTGCGCAGCACCTGCGCTTCAAACAGACCGTGCACGCACAGGTCCGCATCGAACGGTTTCAGGGAGCAAACGTCGGGCTGCGCGGGATTCGTCCCACGCAAGGAAGTGTTGTCGAGCATCGGAGGCTACCGTCCATGACTACATTATTTTTGTGATCAGGCAGGGACAGCACGCGCCCTGCCAGTCAGGCCCCGGCATCAGGTGCCGGCACGGTCATTCGAATTCAGGAGGATGGCGCGGCGCGCGCGTGCAGACTCGCGTTGAACGCGGGCACACGCAGAAATCCGGGGGGAGACAGGCTGGAGAAGAACACCGCCGCGCGGTCGGCGCAGGCAGCGGGAAAGTGGGCTGAATCACTGGCGACATCCGTCGCACCGTTCATTGCATCGTCGATTGCAAACCGCGTGACCAATTGAAACCTCGACTTCCATTTGAGGGTCAACGACGAGGAACAACCTGCGCGGGGATGACAGCGCCAGGGTGGTCCCGATCGGCTGCGACTGCCGGGTCTGTAGACGCACGGCAATCTTCTGGCGCCGGGTTTGTGACCCGAAGCGCCGGCGGATAATAACCACGTTTTTTGCTGGAGAGGCAAACGAAATGTAGGAATTCGGTGAAATAAATATCAGCTGTTTCCTACGTCATTGTGACGGTGGCAAAGAGCCGTGAATGTCAAAAATGCGCAAACGCAGGCCACGGCCACGTTGAGACGACGGGAGCCGAAAAACATCGCGCCGGCCATGCACCACGCCCTTAAGCGTTCGCTGTGCGTCCGGTTTTCACCCCTTTATTTCACCCTTGCGAATGGCAATTTTGATGGCCTGGGCGGTGGTGGCCACGCCCAGATGTCGGCGAGCCGAACGCAGGTGATTCTCCACCGTGCGCCCGGACAAGCCGAGGGTGGCGGCAATGTCGGCCTGCCTGCGACCGGCAGCGACCCACGCCAGTACTTCGCGCTCGCGGGTCGAGAGTTTTCCGGCCGTCTCATCCAGCGGCGCTTCGAGCAAGCGTCGTGCGGAATGAAACGCCACCGAGGCAAGCATGCCCAGCGCCAGACGAACCCGTGCCGAGGCATCGATCTGTTCGCCACCCAGACTCATCGCGCCTTCAAGCCCCTGCGGGCCGAAGACCGGAATCTGCAAGCCATGCACGCCCGGGCCGCTTGGCAGGCGAACGACTCGATAGAGTTCGCCGCTCTCCTCCTGCACTTTGCTCCAGAAGAAGGATTCGCGGGTGTCCAGCAGGTGGCGAGTCACGGGGCAGCGCTGAACGTAGGTCTGGGCGTCGACAGCGATGCCGTCGCCGAACCAGTCGCCTTCCACCCAGTAAATCCGCTCGACCACGTCCTCCGACACCGAGGTGGCGGAGAACAGGACGAATCGATCATAACCATAGCCCCCCGCGAAACTGCGGACGGCCTTCTGGATTGCCACCAGCGTGGGCGCCGCCTCGATATCGAGGGCGGCACGCAAGAGTGCTTCGGCAGGTCCGGGGCTCACCCCGAGGTGACCTCTTTCAGGAGCGCGGCCGCCGCCAGTTTGCCCAGCGCGTTGCCCGCCAGCGGACTGTCACCGGTCAGCAGTTTGCGATCCTGAAGCGTCGCCCCGGAAATGCCCTGGTTGGTGATTTCCACACCGAGCGCCTGCAACTGCTCGCCGAACTTCCAGGTCAGGTGGCCGGGCATGTACCCGATGTCAGGGGTTGTCGCGTCCAGGGCATCGGGAAACGCGCAGATCCGGTAGCCATTGAAGATGCACGATTCCTTTGTTTCACCGAGGCCGGCCGCCAGCAACGCCGCCGGGCCGTGGCACAGGGTGATGACGAATTTGTCCTTGGCGACGGCCCATTGCAGGACCTTTTTCACATCCTCGCTTTCCGGCAGGCCGATCAGCGCGCCGTGCCCGCCGGGAATGAACACGCCGATGTAATCCGAGTCCTCGCCCAGCGCTTCCTCGATCACCTGAGACAGCTTGAGCGGACGCTTGAACTGATCGCGGTATTGCTCGTAGAAGCCCTTCACTTCGGCGTCTTCGGAGGGCATGGCCCAGAATTCGAACTTGACCGGATTGCCCGACAGCGTCGCGACGTCGAAGCCGAAACCGGCCTTGTCCAGGTGATACATCGGCAGCAAGGTTTCAACCGGGTGATTGCCCGTGGAGAACATCGTGCCGTTGTCGGTCAACAGATAGCGCTCGTCCGCGCCGATCATCAGGACCTTCCAGCGCCCGCCCTTGTAGCGATCGGGGTACTCGGCATCACTGAGATCGGATTTGGGCGAAGTGAACTGGCTGAGGGAATACGGCGAGGGGAAAAACGCGTTGTCCTCGGCCGGATCGGGGGTTGGGCGCTTGTCGTCAGTCTGCGTGGTAGCCATGGTGCTCTCCATCGAATGGGTCGATTGCCGAGACCCATGCTAGTAACGCGACGGTGTTCCGGCAATGAGGGTTTTCCCTCAACGAGGACATGCCCGGGAACCTGCAAACCCTCAAGAGCGTCGTTAAATGGCAGAATCCCCGCAATTGATCATTTCGGAGACCCACAATGCTTCGCCTGTTTGAACAACGGCTCGACCCCTTCCCGCCCGACGAAGCGCCGCCACCGCCGGTCGGTCTGGCGCGATTCCTGTGGGCCTGCACCCGCGGTGCTCGCGGTTATATCCTCGCGCTGGCGCTGCTCAGTGCCGGTGTGTCGATCTACGAAGCCTGGTTGTTTTCCTTTCTCGGTCAGGTCGTGGACCTGCTCTCGACCTGGCAGGCCGGCGGCGATGTGAATGGCCAGGAGAGCCGCGTGCTGTGGGGCATCGGCATCGTATTGCTGACCAGCGTCGGGCTGGTGGCGCTGCGCACTATGGTTCAGCACCAGGTGTTGGCGATCAATCTGCCGCTGCGCCTGCGCTGGGATTTCCATCGGCTGATGCTGCGGCAGAGCCTTTCGTTCTTTTCCGACGAGTTCTCCGGCCGGGTCACGACCAAGGTGATGCAGACGGCGCTGGCCGTGCGCGAGGTGCTGTTCACCGTCATCGAGATCGCACCGGGCATCGGCGTTTATTTCATTGCGATCATCGCCCTGGCCGGCGGTTTCGCCCTGAAACTCATGCTGCCGTTCATTGCCTGGGTCGCGCTGTTCGGGCTGGCGATGCTGTATTTCGTGCCACGCCTGGGCCAGGTCGGCCAGGAACAGGCCCATGCACGGTCATCGATGACAGGCCGGGTTTCGGACGCCTACACCAACATCACCACGGTGAAACTGTTCTCCCACTCCAAACGTGAAGCGCATTTTGCGCGGGCGGCAATGGAGGATTTCAAGCAGACCGGTTTCCGCCAGATGCGACTGGTCAGCCAGTTCGAAATCGTCAATCAGGCGCTGGTCGTCGGGCTGATCATGGGCGCCGGTGGCTACGCCTTGTGGCTGTGGCATCAGGGTGAAGTCGGCACCGGCGCGGTAGCGGCGATAACGGCCATGGCGTTGCGCATCAATGGCATGTCGCACTGGATCATGTGGCAGATGACGTCGCTGTTCGAAAACATCGGCACCGTGCAGGACGGCATGGACACCCTGACCCGTGGCCCCAAGGTGCAGGATGCGCCGGACGCCGGCGTGCTGGTGCCTTCCGGCGGTGCGGTGACTTTCGACAACGTCAGTTTCAATTACAACGGCGAACGTCAGGTACTCGACGGCTTGAGCCTGAGCATCCAGCCGGGGGAGAAAATCGGTCTGGTGGGCCGCTCCGGTGCCGGCAAATCCACGCTAATCAACCTGCTGCTGCGCTTCTATGACGTGGATCGCGGCGAGATTCGCATCGACGGGCAAAACATCGCGCATGTAACACAGGACAGCCTGCGCAGCGCGATCGGCATGGTCACTCAGGACACGTCCCTGCTGCACCGCTCCATTCGCGACAACATCGCCTACGGCCGACCGGACGCGACCGACGCGCAGATCCAGCGCGCGGCGGCCAACGCCCAGGCCGACGGTTTCATCAACCAGCTCAGCGACCGTCAGGGCCACACCGGCTACGACACGCTGGTGGGCGAACGCGGCATCAAGCTTTCCGGTGGCCAGCGCCAACGCATCGCCATCGCCCGGGTGATGCTCAAGAACGCTCCGATCCTTCTACTGGACGAAGCTACCAGCGCGCTGGATTCCGAAGTCGAAGTCGCCATCCAGGAAAGCCTCGATGAAATGATGCAGGGCAAGACTGTGATCGCCATCGCCCATCGACTGTCGACGATTGCGGCGATGGATCGACTGATTGTCATGGATGAGGGACGGATCATCGAGCAAGGCACCCACTCCGAACTGCTGGCGAAAAACGGCACCTACGCGCGGCTGTGGCAGCATCAGAGTGGCGGGTTTCTGGGTGAGGATCAGGGCGTGGCCGAGGCGATGGATCAGGCGTGAGTCCTTTGATCAGCCCCGCGATAACGATTGCGGGGCTGATCGCCGCTGAGAGGATTAGGCAAGGCTCAAAGACAAACCGGCATAGGTGAACGATTTCTCGCTGGCTACCATGACGTCACACCTGATTCGTGGAGCCCGTCATGACCACCACCAAAACCCTCTTCATCACCGGCGTCAGCAGCGGCTTCGGTCACGCGCTGGCCAAGGAAGCACTGGCCGCCGGTCACCGCGTCATCGGCACCGTGCGCAGCGAAGCCGACCTGCAAGCCTTTCAGGCGCTGTCTATCGACAACGCGTACGGCGTGCTGCTGGATGTCACGGATTTCGATCGGATCGAGAGCGTCGTGGCGACCGTCGAAGCAACCCACGGCCCGGTCGATGTGCTGATCAACAACGCCGGCTACGGGCACGAAGGCATTTTCGAAGAATCGCCGCTGGAGGACATGCGCCGCCAGTTCGACGTGAATGTGTTTGGCGCGGTCGCCGTGACCAAGGCGTTTGTGCCGTTCTTTCGCCAGCGGCGGGCCGGCCATATTCTCAATATCACGTCGATGGGCGGCACGATCACGATGCCGGGTATCGCGTACTACTGCGGCAGCAAGTTTGCGCTCGAAGGCATCTCCGATACCCTGAGCAAGGAAATGGCGCCGTTCAATATCTTCGTGACCGCCGTCGCACCAGGTTCATTTCGGACCGACTGGGCCGGTCGCTCGATGCAGCGCACGCCCCGCAGCATTGGCGATTATGACGCCAGCTTCGATCCGGTGCGCAAGGCGCGCGAAGACAAGAGCGGCAAGCAGCTCGGCGATCCGCGCAAAGCGGCGCAGGCGATGTTGCAGATCATCGCCTGCCCTGCTCCGCCAGCACATCTGTTGTTGGGCAGCGATGCATTGAGCCTGGTGCGCGACAAGCTGAAACGCGCCGCCAGCGAGATCGACCAATGGGAAGCGCTGACCCGCTCCACCGACCATTGAACGGCCCACAGAGAGAACGCAATGAAACAGGCCGACCCAAACACTTCGCGCATGGTGCAGCTCATGGAAAAGCTGGCACCGGTCGAGGGCTACAACCTCAGCGCGCTGGAGGGCGTGCGCTTTTTGCGCTCGAACCGGCCACTGACCCGCACACCGGTGCTGTATGACCCCGGCATCGTGATTCTCTGTCAGGGCCGGAAGCGCGGGTATCTGGGCGATGACGTCTACGTCTATGACGCCCAGCATTACCTGGTGGTGTCGGTTCCGATCCCCTTCACCATGGAGACCGATGCCTCTGAAGACGAGCCAATGCTCGCGATCTATATGCAGCTCGATTTCCAGGTGGCCAGCGAGTTGATGCAGCAGGTGGATGAGGTTCACGGCCCGAGTGACGCGCCACCCAAGGGCATGTTCGCCTCGCCGATGGACGACCGCCTGCGCGCATCGACACTGCGTTTTCTCAAAGCCATGAGTATTGAGGGTGAGGCGCAGATATTGGGGCCAGCGCTGTTGCGGGAAATCTACTACCGCATTCTGACTGGCGAACAAGGCGGCTCGATGCGCGCCGCACTCAATCGACAAGGGCACTTCGGCAAGGTGACGCGGGCGATCCGCAAGATCCACAGCAGCTATCAGGAGCGCCTGGACGTCGAGCAACTGGCCCGCGAAGCGAGCATGAGCGTGCCCAGTTTTCACCTGCACTTTCGCAGCGTGACGGACGCATCACCCATGCAATACCTGAAGTCGACGCGACTGCATCAGGCGCGACTTTTGATGTTGCGCCACGCCATGACGGCGTCAGCAGCGGCGTTCAGTGTTGGCTATGAAAGCGCTTCGCAATTCAGCCGCGAATTCAAACGGTTCTTTGGCAGGACACCGCAGGCGGAGATCGAGTGGATGAAGGCAACGTATGCGTTGCCTGCGCCGACCTCGCCTTCGGTTTATGTTTCGTCGCACTGATCGCCTTCAGCCTGCGTTCACAGCGCGTCGAACCCGCGCTGCAGATCCTCGATCAACGCCTCGACATCCTCCAGCCCGACGTGCAGCCGCAGTACCGAACCTGCACCACGACTTTCCAGCCCGTCGGCCACCGTGATCAGACTCTCGTAACCGCCCCACGACGCGCCCAGCCCGAACAGCTGGAGTGAATCGATGAAGCGCTCCAGCCGGTCAGCCCCGGCGTGATTCAACTCGAACGACAACAGCCCATTGCTGCCCTTGAAGTCACGCTGCCACAACGCGTGCCCTGGATGGTCGGCCAGCGCCGGATGAAAGACCCGTTTCACCGCCGGGTGCGCCTGCAACCAGTGGGCGATCTGCAGCGCCTGACGCTCGTGAACGTCCATGCGCGATGCCAGCGTTCGCGCGCCGCGCAGCACCAGGTACGCATCGTCAGGGCTGACGGTGGCGCCCGTGGTATCGCTCATCGCCGCCAGGGATTGCCAGACTTCTTCGCGGGTGCAGACGCTGCCCATGACCACGTCGCTGTGACCGCACAGGTATTTGGTCAGCGCCATGATGGAAATGTCCGCGCCCAGCGCCAGTGGCCGGTACAGGTAGCCAGAACCCCAGGTGTTGTCGACGGCCAGCAGAATGTCGCGGGATTTGCACAGGCTCGCGATGGCCGGCAAGTCGCACAGTTCATAGAGCAGAGATCCCGGGACTTCGGTGTAGACCATTCGGGTATTGGCTTGCAGCAGCCCCGGTAGCGTGTGACCGTCGGCTGCGAAATAGCCGACCTGAATGCCGAACGGTTCCAGCAGATCCCGGGCCAGCCGCCGCACGGGTGCATAGACCGCTTCGGTGATCAGCACATGATCGCCCGGACGCAGATACGCCAGGAACGTCTGCGCCACGGCTGCCAGCCCGGTGCTGAACAGGCGCGTGCGATAGCCGCCTTCCAGCTCCGTGACCAGATCCTCGAGGGCAAACGCCGTGGGATTGCCGCGAGCGCCGTAACTCAGGACCCGTTCCGTATCGCGCCGTTGGCGGGCGTCGCGCATCTGCGCCAAATTGTCGAACAGCACTGTGCTCAGGCGCGTGACCGGAACATTGACCGAGCGGGCGCCGCTGCCGTGCCCGGTGCGCGCCGAATGAATCAGCCGGGTGCGCACGCGCCCATCGTCGTTTGTTGTCAGCGGTTTCAGGCTGGTGATTTCCTCGTGGCTCATTTGCGCCAGCAGGCCGATTTCCCAGGCCAGGTATTGGCGCGCCGCGTCCTTGTTGCCGGAGTGGCGGTCGTGAGTGAAGAACAGAAAGTCGATGCAATCCTGATCCGCCAGCGTGTCGGCACCTTCCCGCAGCGCACCGCCCGCCGCCTGCCAGGCCGGCAGTCCGCCGTCCAGCAAACGGACCTGGGCGCGCTGGGACGCTGGCAACTCCAGCGTCGCGATCGCTGCCAGCAGCGGATCATCGGCCAGCAGCACCAAAGGACGCGTCTCCCCGGCCAAGGCATCGGCGAGCAATGGACGGATCGACCAGCGCGATCCGGGCACGTGGCCCTTGCGATACGCCATGCTAGGGCGCAGATCCACCAGCACCGCCGCCTCGTCTTTCAGCGCATCGGCCAATGCCTGTGCGCTGATCAGCGGCAACGCCGCCGGTGTGTCGACGATATCTGCGGTCAACGCCAGACCGCTCTCGGTCCCGCCGGCCAGCACATAGGCCTCGTGTCCCAACTGCCGCAACCAGCTGGCAACGATCGGCGCACGCACGCCGTCGCTGTCGAACAGCACCACCCGCGCCCGGCGTACGCCAATGTACAGATCGGTGGATTGCACCAGTTGCCCGCCCGGTGTGTGCTGCGCCCCCGGCAGACTGCCCTGGGCAAACTCTTCGGCGGTGCGCACATCGCATAAAAACAGACTGCGCCCGGCCTCCCCGGCCCAGCGCTCGACCTCGGCGGCGGTGACGGTTTTCACCCCCACCCGCTGCGCCAGACGGGTGGCCGCCAGACGCCGCTCTTCCAGCCCCTGCGAGGACACTTCATCGGCATAGCGCCGGGCGCTGCCGTGCTCCAGCCGCAGATCCTCCAGATACCAGCCCTGCGTGCCGTTTTCCAGGGCATACACCGGGTTCTTCAGGCCCAGATTGATCAGGGTCTGGGCGCCGATGATGCTGCGGGTACGCCCGGCGCAGTTGACCACGATCGGCGTGCTGTCATCGGGAATCAGGTCATGAACGCGATAGCCCAGTTCACCGTTCGGGCAGCAGATGGCACCGGGAATGGTCATCTTGCGGTACTCCTCGAACGGCCGGCCGTCGAGCATCACCAGCGGCACGCCTCGGGCCTGCCATTCGGCCAGTTGCTGCGCCGTGACATGCGGCGTGTGGCTGGCCTCCTCGACGAGTTCACCGAACGCCTTGGACGGCACGTGCACACCGGCAAACAGTTGATAGCCCGCCGCTTGCCAACCGTCGGCGCCTCCCGCCAACCAGTGCACGTCGTCATAGCCCAACCCTTGCAGCACCTGCGCGCAACGGGCCGCCAGCGGGCCGCCATCCTGGTCGTAGATCACCAGCCGCACGCGCGGATTCGGCGCCAGTCGCGCCACCTCCAGTTCCAGTCGGCTGAAGGGCAGGCTCACCCCGAAAAACAGATGAGCTTCGCCATACTGGCCGTGCTCGCGCACATCAAACAGGGCAATTTCCTGCCCGTCGAACAGCCATTGCTGCAACTGCTGCGGGGTTACGGTCTGGCTCATGGGAGTCCCGTCTAAAAATCGATTATTGAAGCGCCAGGGAGCGCTCGTTGGCTGCGATGTCCCGGCCTTGGGCATAGGCGCGCCGGATCGCCGGGCGTTGTTTGAGGCGCTCGCGCCAGGCGTGAATCTGCGGGTAATGCGCCAGGTCCTGGCCTTGGCGCTGCGGCTGAATCCACGGGAAGATCGCCATGTCGGCGATGGAGTACTCACCGGCCACGTACGGCACTTCAGACAACCGCCGCTCCAGCACGCCGTACAAACGCGTTGCCTCGCCAGTCAGCAGATCCAGGGCAAACACCTGCGGTTGCGGCGCCTTCTCCCTGAACAGCTGCAACTGACTCAGGTACGGCGTGACGTGCCCCACTTGCCAGAACAGCCATTCCTGAACCTTCTGGCGCTCGGCAGTGCCCGCCGCTGGCAGAAACCGCCCCGCCTTGTCGGCCAGATAATTGAGGATGGCACCGGACTCGAACAGACTCAGCGGCTCGCTCAAGCCGTGAGGCGCATGATCGACAATCGCCGGAATCCGCCCGTTGGCGCTGATGCGCTGGAACGCCGCCTGCTTCTGTTCACCCTCACGGATGTTGATCGGCAGCACGCGGTATTCCAGCCCCAGTTCTTCCAGCAGAATGCCGATTTTCAAACCGTTGCCGGTCGGCCAGTAATACAGGTCGATCATGCGTAGGCCTTGATCGAAGGTGCCATTTGCGAGGCGTTGTAATTGAGAATGCGCCCGTCGGCCTCGACGCCGTAGCGCCCGTTGAGGGATTCCAGCGGCAAGCCGTAGAGATGGAAATGCAGGGTCGGCTGCTCGCCATCGACACGAATCCCGTGCAAGTCCTCACCGAGGAACGAGATCGAAGTGCCGGGCTGCACAACGACTTCCCGCTGCAGGTGCAAGGTGGTGAAACCGGGCTCGCGGCCCTCGTCGCTGCGGGCGTAGACGTAGTTGATTTCCTGGCCTTCGATGGCGCTGATGATCGCCCAGGTTTCGTGGTTGTGGGGGATGGTGCTTTTGCCCGGCAGCAGCGAGTTCAGGTACAGCGTCGGTGTGTCGCCGTCGTCATTGAGACGGTAGCGGAACGCGGTGCTGCCCTGCCCCGGCACCGGCGCCGGGAATTCATCGAAATTGAACAGGTCGCGGCGCTCGGCGAGCGCTTCCAGCAGGCTGACGATTTCGCCCAGCGCAGCGCGGTCGACGCCCCGTTGATGGATAACGCGGACTTTCTTCAGGAAGTCCTCGATGACGTCGGCACGGTTCACGGTACTCATAAACATCTCCTCGGGGTCAGACGGACAGGCTGTAGCGGCTGAGGTTGGTCAACAGATAAGGATCATTGGCAAGCGCCGGGCGCCGGCCCGGATCACCCAGGGCGTGGCGCAAAAAGGTCTGGGTCCGTTCACTGACGGGGTGCTGAAAAATCTGCGCGGCACTGCCGTGCTCGACGATGACCCCGTTCTCGGTGAAATAGACGACATCGCTGATTTCCTCGGCAAAGCGCATCTCGTGGGTCACCAGCACACAGGTCATGCCTTCTTCGGTCAGTTCGCGAATCACCGTCAGCACCTCGCCGACCGTTTCCGGATCGAGGGCCGAGGTCACTTCATCGAACAGAATCAGTTCCGGACGCATCGCCAGAGCCCGGGCAATTGCCACGCGCTGTTGTTGGCCACCGGACAGCTGGCCGGGATAGGCATCGGCCTTGTGCTCCAGACGCACTTTGGCCAGCAAGGCACGCGCGTCCTTCTCGGCGTCGACCCGATTGCGCCCCAACACTTTGCGTGGCGCCACCACCAGGTTTTCCAGCACCGACAGATGCGGGAACAGGTTGTACTGCTGGAACACGAACCCCACGCGCTTGCGCAGTTCGATGCGCTGCGCTTCCTGCTTCAGGGTGTGAACGTCGGTGGAGCCGACACGGATGCTGCCGCGCTGGGGCTGCAACAACCCGGTGATGCAGCGCAGGATGGTCGACTTGCCGGAACCCGACGGGCCGATGATCGACACCGCCTGGCCGCGATGCACCTCCAGATCGATGCCCTTGAGCACCGGGTTGCCACTGAACGACAGGTGCAAATCCCGCAGGCGGACCAGCGGCTCGCCGACGGTTTCAATAGAAGGCATAACGTCGCTCCAGGCGTCGGGTGAGTCGGGAAATCGGGTAGCAATAGGCGAAGAACAGCGCGAGCAGGCTGAGGTAGATCAGCACGGTAAAACCGGTCATGTTCACCGTGTTGCTGGCGATCTGCGCGGTGTCGATCACGTCATGCACGCCCACCAGCGAAGCCAGCGCCGTGCCCATGGTGATCACCGCGTACAGGTTCATCCACGGCGGCAGCATGCGTTTGAAACACTGCGGCAGGATGATCGAACGGAAGATCTGCCCTCGGGTGAAGGCCAGCGAACGGGCCGCTTCCCACTGGGTGGCCGGGATCGACGCCACGGCGCCGCGAAAGATTTCCGCGACGTTGGCGCTGGCTGGCAGCGCAAGGCCGAGGGTGACCTTGACCCAGTCCGGAAACGACACGTATGTACCGGCGATACGGACCTCGAACGGAAAAACATAGGTGGTGAAATAGATCAGCACCAGCCACGGCGCATTGCGAAACACCTGCACCCAGATCTGTGCCGGCAGACGCATCAGGCGCAGCGGCGACAAGGCCAGAGCCCCCACCAGCAGCCCCAGCAGCGAGCCCAGCCCGATGGCCACCAGGCTGATCAGAATGTTCTGCGCGAAGCCCGCCGCCAGTGCCGGCGACCATTGCAGCAAGGCCTTGAGCACCGGGTTCTGCGCGCCGAAATACAGCAGCGCCAGAGCGACGCCTGCCAGTATCAACAGCTTGCCGAGGTGTCGGCGCGGCTGGTTCGTCATTGCAGTGACGGACGATTCAATGGCCATAACCGGGCATCCTCAGGCGCGCTTCGAGGTAGCGCCCCACGCAATTGACGATAAAACTCAGCAGGCCGAAAAAGCTCAGGATCAGGATCATCAGCTCCAGCACGTTGTCGCTCTGGGTCCAGATCATGATTGCCGCATAGGTGATGTCACCCACGGCGATGGCCGATGCCACGGCCGTCATCTTCACCAGGTCGATCAGGTTGTTGATCAGCGACGGCAGGGAAAAACGCAGGGCCAGCGGCAGTTGCACATTCCACAACAACTGCCGACTGCTGAAGGCCAGTGAACTGGCCGCTTCCAGTGTCACCGCCGGCACCGCCTCGATGCCGGCGCGCAAGGCTTCGGCATGGAACGCGCCCTTGTGCAGGGAGATCACGATCACCACCCAGGCAAACGGCGTCAGCGGATTGGCCGCACCTACCGCCTGGGTCAGCAGCATGTTCAACACCAGGAAGGCGCAATACAGCTGCACCAGCGTCGGTGTGTTGCGGGTGACTTCGACGAAGATTCGCGCCGGTGTCGCCAGCCACGGTTTGCCCGACGTGAGCATCGCTGCCAGTCCGACCCCGGCCAGCAAACTGCCAACGATGGTGAACGCGCACAGCATCACCGTAGTCAGCGCACCTTGCCCGAGAGATCCACGTTGGTAGGCATCCAGCAGAAAGCTGTAGTTCAGCCCCAGCCCCGCCGTCCAGTGAACGAAAAGTTCCAGCCAGTGAGTCATGGCTCGCTCCGTAGCTGGGCGCAGGCATTAGCGATTCGTCGCCCCGCTTCGACGACGCTGTCGGTGGCCGTGGCGATGGACAGGCGAAACCACGGCGACAGGCCATAGGCACTGCCCGCCACACCCGCAACGCCCTCCTCCAGCAGATAGTCGACGACATCGGCGTCGCTGATCAGCCGTTGCCCGTCAGGGCGATAGCGTCCGATCAACCCGGCGCAACGGACAAACACGAAGAAGCCGCCCTGCGGTTCCAGCACCTGCAGACCGTCGACCGGGCGCAGCGCGTCGAGCAACAGATCCCGTCGCAATTGATAAGCCTCGACCTGCGACGGCAGGAACCCCAGGCCGCCATCCAGCGCCGCCAGTGCAGCGGCCTGGCCCACCGACGACGCGCCGGACGTGGATTGCGATTGCACCACTGTCATGGCCGTTGTCAGATCCTGCGGCCCGGCGCCGAAGCCGACGCGCCAGCCGGTCATGGCGTAGGTTTTCGAAACGCCACCGACCAGAAGGCAACGATCTTGCAGATCCGGCGCAACGTTGAGCAGATTCAGCGCCGATCGGTCATCGAAACGAATGTGTTCGTAGAGCTCATCCAGCAGGATCAGCACTTGCGGATGCCGCCTCAACACTTCGGCAAGCGCTTGCAATTCAGCCTCGGTGTAAACCGCACCGCTGGGATTGCCTGGTCCGTTGAGAATCAGCCAGCGGGTACGCTCGCCGATGTGTTGTTCGAGCTGCGCAGCCCTCAGCTTGCAGCCCTGCTCCAGCGGGCATTCGATGAACACCGGCTCGCCACCGTTGAACCGTACGCTGTCCGGAAACGACGGCCAGTACGGAGTTGGCACCAGCACTTGATCGCCGTCGTCGAGGGTGGCGGCGAAGGCATTGAAGATGATCTGCTTGGCGCCGTTGGCAATCACGATCGAGGGCAGCGGATAGCTCAGGCGGTTTTCCCGTTCGAGCTTGCGTTGCACCGCCAGGCGCAGGGCTTTGACGCCGGGCGTCGGGGTGTATTTGGTGGCGCCGGCGGCAATCGCTGTGCAAGCGGCCTGCTTGATGTGTTCTGGCGTGTCGAAATCCGGCTCGCCAGTGGTCAGGTCGAGAATGTCGCGACCGCTGTCACGCAGCTCGGTCGCGCGGGATTTGGCTGCCGCGTTGGCTGACAGCGAGACGCGCTGCACGCGTTTGGAGAGACGGAGCGTCATGAGCCGTGCACCTCGATGACTTTGCCCGGATTGAGCAGGTTCTTCGGGTCCAGCGCCTGCTTGATCCGACGCATCAGATCCAGCTCCACCGGGCTTTTGTAACGCGTCAGCAGGTCGCGCTTGCGCTGGCCGATTCCGTGCTCCGCGCTGATCGAGCCGCCATGGGCGTGGGCGCTGTCGTGCACAAGCAGACTCAGCGCGGCGTAATGGGCCATGTGTTCATCGACGGTCGAATGCAGCGGATGAGCGACGTTGTAATGCAGGTTGCCATCGCCCAGATGACCGAAGGTGAAGTGCCGCACGCCGGGAAATTCTGTCTGCAACAGCGCATCGGTGTGGGCGACGAAATCCACGACTTTCGAAATGGGTACCGAGATGTCGTGCTTCATGTTGCGCCCGGCGCGCTTCTGCGCCTCGCTCATGTTCTCCCGCAATAGCCACAGGGCCTGACTCTGAGCCAGACTTTCGGCAATCAGTGCATTGGCCAGCAGGCCTTGTTCGAAGGCCTCGCCCAGCACGCTTTCAAAGGCTTCGCGGGCCTGCGTTTCGCCGCGATTGTCGGAGAGTTCGAGCAGCGCAAACCAAGGCTGTACAGCGCCGAGAAAAGGTTGCGGCGCTTCGGGAAACTGCTCGCGCAACAACGCCAGGCAATCGGCGTTGAGCAACTCGAATGCGGTGAGCCCGGCGCCGAATCCGGCGCGGGCGTGGGAAAGAAATTCCACCGCTTGCGCCAGCGAATCGAACGCAAGAAAAGCTGTCGCTTGTGCCTCGGGCAGCGGGAACAGTTTCAGGGTTGCGGCGGTGATGATGCCGAGGGTGCCTTCGCTGCCGATGTACAAATCCCGCAAGTCGTAGCCGGTATTGTCCTTGCGCAATCCACGCAGGCCATGCCAGATCTCGCCCTCGGCCGTCACCACTTCCAGCCCGAGAGTCAGCTCACGGGTGTTGCCGTAACGCAGAACAGCCGTGCCGCCGGCGTTGGTGCCCAGGTTGCCGCCAATCGTGCAACTGCCCTCGGCACCCAGGCTCAGGGGAAACAACCGCCCTGCTTCCTGCGCGGCCTGTTGCACGTGTTGCAAAATGCAGCCGGCCTCGACGGTCAGCGTGTCGTTGTCGGTGTCCACCGCGCGCACTCGATTCAAGCGATCGAGCAACAGCAACACCGCGCGCCCGCTGGCATCCGGCGTCGCCGCCCCCATCAGACCGGTGTTGCCGCCCTGGACCACGATCGGTGCGTCGGCCGCAACACAGGCCCGCACCACCGCCGCAACCTCTTCGGTATTGCCCGGGTGCACTGCCGCGATCACCGAGCCCACGTAGCGCCCCTGCTTGTCGGTCAAGAACGCCGTCGCCTCTTCATTGCGCTGCACGTGACGGTCGCCGAGCAGTTGCTGCAACTGCGCAAACAGAACTTCACTCATGGCTGCGCCGCCAGCGGCTGAGCGTTGCGATATTGCTCGTGCAAGTCGCGCAAGGCCTGGGACGGCGCCATGCCGGTGCGTTCACCTAATGCAATCAGCCAGCCGCTGCGGTGCCAGTCGCGCACGATGGCATCGAGTTTCGCCTGAGTGTCGTGCTCGCCCTTGCGCAGCCAGATCACCGAGTTGGAGGGAATCAGATCATTGGGCAGCGGGATTTCATAACCGGCCCATTCGGCATCGCCGAGCAAGGCGTGCATGGTCGGGCTGACGTGCACCGCCGCCACACAGCCGTTGCCGCGCAGCGACAGCAACGATTCGGACTGGCTGCGGAACGCCTTGATCTGCGCACCGTAGGTTTCCTGCAACGGTTTGATGAAGTTGCTGCCCTGGGACACGCACACCGGTTTGTCTTTCAGGTCGGCCCACTGCGTGATGCCTGCCCCTTTGCGGATCAGTGCCGCCCCGCCCACTTCCTCGTAGGGCGTCGGCACGTAGTCGAGAATTTCTGCTCGCTCATCGGTGAACTGCATGTTGGCGATCAGGATGTCGACCTTGCCCTGCTGCAGAAACTGCACCCGGTTCGGCGCGAGCACCGACACCGTTTTCGCTTCCACACCCAAAGCCTTGGCCACGCCCTTGGCCAGTTCGACGTTGTAGCCCAGATGCTCGCCGGTCTTGGGATCAATCGTGCCGAACGGCGGGCCGCTGAGGATGACCCCGACGCTGATTTCGTGGCGTTGCCGGATCTTGTCCAGCGTGGCATCCGCCCGGACAGCGCTGGCGCCCAAGGCAACCAGCGCGCCGAGGCAAAACGTGGTCAGGGCTTTAGCGGAAAAATGACGTTTCATGCACGGCTACCTTGGACAACCGTCGTGCGACACGACGGTCGGGTGAGAACGCTGAGGAAGGGACATCAGGCCCCGTTGGCTTGAAACTGCTTTTGCAGTTCGACCAGCGCCGGTGACGCGGGTGTGATGTGATTGCGGGTCTGGGCGTCGATCAGCCAGCCGCTGCGGTGCAGGCCTTTGATGATCGGATCGAGCCGGGCCTGGGTGTCGCTTTCGCCGCGACGGGTCCAGACCACCGACGGGGCCGGATTGAGTTCCGGGGTGATGGTGCGATAGCCCTGCCATTCGGCACTGTCGGCAATCAGCGGATTGACCAGTGTGGCGTCATGCACGGCTGCCACGCAGTTGTTGCCGCGCAGCGCGAGCAAGGATTCGGAAGAGCTTTTGAAAGCCTTCAGTTCGACCCCCAGTTCAGTCAGCGGCTTGATGTAGCTGCTGCCCTGGGAAGTGCAGACCGGTTGGCCCTTGAGGTCTTCCCAGCGAGTGATCTTGCTGTCCTTGAGTACCGCCGCGGTGCCGCCGACGCGGTAGAACGGCGTCGGCACGAAACCAAGGATTTCACCGCGCTCGGCGGTCCATTCCATGTTCGCGATCAGCAGATCAACCTTGCCCTGCTGCAGGAACTGCACGCGGTTGGCCGGCAGCACCGGCACCAGCTGAACCTCTGCGCCCAACTGACGACCCAGTTCCTGAGCCAACTCTACGTTGAGGCCGCGTGGTTTCTGCGTGGCTGGATCGATGCCACCAAATGGTCCGCCCGACAGCAGCACGCCGACGGCCAGCACGTGGCGTTGCTCGATCTTGTCCAGCGTCGCATCCGCCCGGGCACCGGCGGCGGCCATGCAAGCCAGGGTGCCCAGCATCACAGGCAACAGGCGTTTTACAAAGGTGTGCTTGGGCAACATGGACTTCCCCCTCATGGATGATCGGTGTTTCCCGATCTGACAGGGGGCATCGTAGGTAGCGCGATGAGGCAACGGAAATGCAAAGATCTAATATCGTTATAACTTGTAGCTCAGCCGATGGGAGAAAATCATCAGAACCTCTTATTTTATTAGGCCTGTAAACCATCCAGTCGAAATCCGCACCGCCAACACATAACATCGCTTTATGTTTATGTTTACACTGCTGATGTAAACCCCGCCCGGAACCGAGCCATGTCGACACTCGATCTCGAACTGCTGCGCACTTTCATTGCCGTGGTCGATCACCACAGCTTCGCCGAGGCCGGCGCGCAACTGGCGCGCACCCAAGCTTCCGTCACTCAACACATGCAACGGCTGGAGCAACAGGTCGGCGTGAGTCTGTTCGAAAAACGCGGCCGGCAAAAACACCTCACCGAGCCCGGCTTGCAGCTGTTGCGCCACGCCAGACAGATGCTGTCGCTCAACGACGATGCCTTGAGTTCATTGCGCGAAAGCAGCCTGAGCGGCGTGCTGCGGATTGGCTCGCCTCATGACATTGCGGACACCATCCTGCCGCCGATCCTCAGCCACATCGCCCGCTCGGCGCCGCGACTGCGCCTGGAAATCGACGTCGGGCGCAGCCCGTTTCTGATGGAAGATCTGCACCGCGGGAAAGTCGACATGGTGATATCCACCCGCAATGACGCCAGTCTCGAAGGCTTCGCCCTGCGCACGTCGCCGGTGTGGTGGATCTGTTCGGCGCAATACATCCACACGCCGGGCGAACCGTTGCCGCTGATTCTGGTGGATGAACCGAGCATCTACCGACGCTATGCACTGGAAGCACTGGAACGCGCCAACATTCCCTGGCGCCAGGCTTACCTGGCGTCGAACCTGATCGGCATCAAGGCTGCCACCCGCGCCGGGCTGGGCGTCACCCCGCGCAGCATGGAAATGCTCGGCCCGGACATGCGCGTCCTTGGAGAAAACGATGGTTTGCCCAGACTGCCCGATGTGACGTATCACCTGTGGATCAGACCCAATACCGTAAACCCGCTGGTGCGGCGGGCGTATGAGCTGATCCGGAGCAGTCGCGGTCTTTAGCCCTGTCCAACGTGCAGCGCTACTGCCAGGCCGGTTCAGCCACCGCGATCTGGTTGCGGCCCAGGGCCTTGGCTCGATACAAGGCCTTGTCGGCATTGTTCATCAGGCTGTGCAGGTCCGAGTCTTCGTTCTGCATCGAAGCGACGCCCAGGCTCGCGGTGATGCGATGAACCGGGCCCGTCATGATCCTGGGCATGGTCACGATCAGGTTTTCCAGCAGCTCCACCGCCACCTCGATCGAGGTGTCCGGAAGCAGGATCGCGAACTCTTCGCCACCCAACCGGCCATGCACATCAGTGTCCCGAAAGTACGTACAGATGATGCTCCCCATCTGCTGCAGAACACGATCCCCGACCTGATGGCCGTAGGTGTCATTGATGTGTTTGAAGTGGTCCATGTCCAGCATGACGGCACACAGGTTCGACTGGCGCCGCCGGCATTCATCGAACAGTTGCTGCGCCCGCTCGAAAAATGCCCGCCGGTTGTTCAGGCCGGTCAACTCATCGGTCCGCGCGGCAAGCCTTGAGATATTGTGTGCCCGCTCCATTTCCCGGGTCAGGCGAAAGGCGGCCTCCAGCGCTTCGGACATTTTGCGTGTAGCACGGGCGACGAACGAAGCGAAGACCAGGACGGCCAACGCCATGCCCACTTGAAGCGTGGAGGGTTGAAACAGCAGCCAGAACGTACACGGCAGCAACACCAGCGCCATGGAGACCAGTGTCATGTATCGATAGGCCGAATAACAGGACACCGCGCTGACCGACATCCCGACCGTGAAGAGCATGACCAATGCCTGCGCCAACAGGTCGTCGGCCGGCATGATGATCAACGCACCCGCACCCCAGATGCCGGCAGACAGCACCAGGGTCGACCAGTATTTGCGCTCCCAGCGCTTGGGTGTCCGCTCGCTCTCGTCGCTGCGAAACCAGGCGACAAACATCGAAACGCGCAACAACGTAGACGCCGTCAGCAGGCCGAGCCACCAGAAAATACAGGTTTGTTCAAAACGATCCCAACACAGCCCGCAGAGCATGAGCGCGGCCAGGTAGCTGCCGATAACGGCTGAAACGGATTGGCGAAACAACTGATGCAATCGATCAGTGTTGACCTGCTCGTCGATCGAAGCGCCCTGCTCATGCCGAAGATCTGATAATTCCATTCGATCCATCCAAGCCTGACTGCAACACAAACCCGACAAAAGCCCATATCGGCACCGCCCATGGCAACGCCGTCATTAGCAAGAGGCGACAGGATCCCGTCCTGCCGCCTGTTCTGCATCAAATCTCGTGCCTAAACGATTTTCAGCGCCTTGAGAATGATCAGCGTGCTCTCGGCAAACGCTTGAGCCTGCCAGGACAATTCGGCAAGGTTTTCTTCAGCGGTGGTCAGAGCCTTGCCATCCTTGAGGAGACCTTCGCCCTGGCCGCCGATGATGCCCCATGCCAGTTGCGCCCATTCAGCCGGGTGTTTTTTGCCTTGCTTGATCGATATCAGGAACAGCTGCTGGAAGCGGCTGACCGTCACGCCACCACCGGTCACCGGACTCGCCAGGGTCTGAATCTTGTTGCCATACAACGAACGCTTGCACAGCTGCAGGTTGAGGGTATTGCAGCGGGCCTGCACCAGCTTTTCATTCGCTTCGCTCTGACAGGGCGCCACGGCCGCCATGCCGATCAACACGTTGAGGGCCTGCTCCACGTCGCCGTACGTCAACGAGGGCACGAGATCCAGCAAGTGCCGCAAAGTCTTCGGCACATAGGCGTCATCCGCCAGCGCCGCAAGCACCGGGCCATAGATCTCTGCCTGCAACGTGGCTGCGCCTGCCGGACCGGTGACATTGGCCGGCACGCTTTCAGCCGCCTGCAACAGGACGAAGCGCGTGCTCAGCATGCGCTCGCGGTGCTCGGAGGCGGACAGCCTGTTGGCGCCGCGCACATAAAGGTCCCGACGGAAACTCTGGTTCACAAAGTAGTCACGCGCCTGCTCGCGCATGACGGGATGCTCGATACCTTCCAGAAAGTCCATGCCTTCGGCGCTCAGGTTGAGCGGGTCGACGGAGTCCAGCGGCACGGCTGTCGTGGCGTAATCGAGCTTGGCGGGCGCCAGGGCATCAACCACGTCGGTGAAATACATGCAGTTCCAGTCGCGGTTGAAATACTCGTGGGCGACGTACTGGCGGTCCTGGCCCTTGATGCTCTGGAGCTTGGCGTCAAGACCCGGTGCGGAGTTGGCATACTTAGGATTTGCAGCCAGCAGCGCTTCGGAAAATTGCAGCGCAGCGTCGATACGTTGATCAGGACGAGCAGAGGCCTGACTGGCGAAACGGTCGTGCAGGCTGAACAGTTGACGCAACGGTGCCTGAGGCGACCAGCCCGGGAAACAGTTGTAGCTGACGTAGAGCAGACCACCAGGCTTGAGATGACGGCGGACGAACTCGACGATCAACTTGTGGTTATCGCGGCTGACCCAGGTCCAGATACCATGCAGGCTGATGCTGTCGAACTGAGGTAAGTCATGGCGGGCCAGCAACTGCTCGAAGCTGTCGTCATACAGTCGCGCATCGCTGCCCCAGTCTCTGGCCAGGGCGATGGCATGGGACGCCTGACCCGGGTGAAAGTCGGTGCCGACATAGGAACCTGGATTGCCTGCGGCATGGATGTTGATCGAAACGCCCTGACCAAAGCCCAGCTCACAGTGGTAACCGTCGGGACTCTCCAGCGTGGCGAAACCGCGCAGCAGCAGACAATAACGCTGGAAAACCGGATTGATTTCCCGGCTATACCCGTAGGTGTAGCCTTCGTCCGTGAAATATCCCTCGTTCCAGGCATTGCTCATGCGTGCACCCTTTTCTTATATCGGAAGTGAAAGTCGCTCTTATACGGGGTAGTCGTGGCGTATCACAAGCGGAAAAACGTCAGGCAAACGCCTCCTCGATAAACGCCTCCAGCGTTTTTTCTTCGAGGATTTCAATCGAGAAGTGCCCAAAGCGTTTGGGCAGCCAGATGATGCGTGCCCCTGCCGGCGATTGCAGGTGTTCGCGGGACAACGGTTTACCGTTTTCATCTTCTGGTTGCACACCTTCGGCGACCAGTTCGTCGTAGGCTTTTTCGATGTCGGAGGTCGAATAGCAGTGACGGTAGATCATGCCCTCGCCTGCGCTATCCAGAAGCTCCCGCAGATTCCCGGCCAATGGCTGAACCAGCATGAAACGCTCCTGCCCGATCAACGCAATCGCATAACGCACATGCAGACCGCCCCGCTCCCACACCAGCGTCCTGGAGATTCTCGCCTTTAATATTTGCGCGTAGTACGCGCAGGCTTCTTCGAGATTATTGACGAGTACATCGACGTGACTGAACTTGAGTTGCATGGCCTGCCTCCTGCCGAACGGAGGCTCATGGTAACCGTCAACGGGCTCGCTGACGCGAGCAAAAACTTTCCTGCGGGCAAAACAAAACCCCAACTGCTTTCGCAATTGGGGTTTCGGAATTTAATCTTGACGATGACCTA
>NZ_JBXARR010000010.1:0-305149 GCF_058808435.1 Pseudomonas sp. GW821-FHT11D10
AAGGAGTTTTCTGTTTCGACTGCGCCGGAAGTGGGGCGAATTATAGAGACTCAGAATCTGCCGTCAACCCTTAATTTGAGTTTTCTATCAAGAGAGGGAAAAAGGCCGCTTCTATATAGACGCGAACGTAGCGAATGCGCACTATATTGCCCAACACACCTCAGCTCCCTCCCCGGATGATGCCACGCAATGAACGACCAGCCTCGCAGTCTTGCCTCAACCCTGTTCCCGGTTGGCCTTCTATTAATAGCCATGGCATCAATCCAGTCCGGCGCTTCGCTGGCCAAAAGCATGTTCCCCATCGTTGGCGCTCAGGGCACGACAACGCTGCGCCTTATCTTCGCCAGCGTGATCATGCTGTTACTGCTCAAACCCTGGAGAGCGAAGCTGACAGCCAAATCCCTACGTACAGTGATTGTCTACGGGATGGCGCTAGGAGGCATGAACTTCCTCTTCTATATGTCGTTGCGCACTGTCCCCCTCGGGATTGCGGTCGCCCTGGAATTCACCGGCCCGCTTGCGGTGGCCATTTATGCCTCTCGTCGCGCGATCGATTTTCTCTGGATTGCCCTGGCTGCCATCGGCTTGTTGCTGTTGATACCGACCGGCGCTACGACAGCGGGTATCGACTTGGTCGGCGCAGGCTATGCGCTGGGAGCCGGCGTTTGCTGGGCGCTATACATTCTGTTCGGCCAGAAGGCCGGCGCCGATAACGGCGTGACCACCGCAGCGCTTGGCGTGATGATCGCGGCCCTGTTCGTCGCCCCCATCGGTATCGTCCACGCCGGCAGCGCATTGCTGACACCCGCATTGATTCCGATCGCTATCGGCGTCGCGATCCTGTCTACCGCCCTCCCCTACACACTGGAAATGGTCGCCCTCACCCGCATGCCCGCCCGCACCTTCGGCACGCTGATGAGCATCGAACCGGCCTTTGGGGCGCTGTCGGGCCTGCTATTCCTTCAGGAATACCTTTCTTTGTCACAATGGATGGCGATCCTGTGCATTATTCTGGCCTCCGTCGGTGCAACCATGACGATGGGCAGCACTGCCAAACCCGCCATCGCAGCGGATTGAAAGGGGATTGAACGAAGGTCTGGCATTTGGCGCTCATTTAGGCCATGTTTAGCCACGCAACCCAATGCCAGACATGGATTTTTTCGGATAGGGATATCGGAACGCTTCAAGCGAGTGCGAATACAGGCAGACCCCGAGCGCCAGACTCGAGGCAGCCATAAGGACGGTAATGAAACGAATTTTGATACTGATCGCCATACTCGCCGTTGCGGGCTGCGCGGCGACGTCGAAGACCCAGGTCAAGCATGGCAAGAAAGGGCTGCACATCAACTGTTCGGGGTTGTCCTCCTCTTGGGACAAGTGCTACGCCAGCGCTGCGAACTCTTGCGCACCGAAAGGCTACAAGGTCATCGCAAAATCAGGCGATACCGTGGAAGAACCGGGTGATTACCCCTTCGGCCTCAACCCCGCCGGCTATACCAGCCGCAGCATGATCGTCATCTGCAAATAAACCATCGCCGCTACTGCACTCGCGAAGCGGCGAGCTGGTGTCCGATCTCTTCATGACAGGAGTTCAGCACCCGCTGCTGAATTTTTGGTGACGCCAACATACGCGCCACCACCAGCGCCCCGACACATTGCGACAGAATCGCCCAGGCCAGGCTGTCGCTTTCCAGAATCTGCGCCCAACTTTCCTGAAGCTTGCAAATCCACAGCTCGGCCTGCTCCCGCACAACAATATCCGACCGCGCTATCTCGGCGCCCAGCGCAGGTAATGCGCAGCCCAGTTCAGGTTGCTCGACATGGGCCATGTTCAGATACAGTTTCAGGCACCGCTCCAGCCGTTCACGATCCTGCGTACCCTGCCCGCCCAAACGTTCCAGACTCTGGCACAGCTCACGCTCGACGATAGCCGCGAACAAGGCATCCTTGGACGAGAAATGACTGTAGAACGCCGCCCCGCTCAAGCCGATCGCCTTCATCAGGCCGTCGACGCCCATTGAAGAAAACCCGGTCTTTTTCGCAGACAGCGAGCTGCTTTGCAGGAGCTTTTCTTTGGTTTCCAGCTTGTGACCGGCGGAATACCGCATGTGACTATCCTCAAATTGAGTGCCTTGACGCTAAGCAAATCCTAGCATAACGTTCGTTCACTTAACGATCGTTTACTAAAGGGATCCACCCATGAATAACAAGAAGGTCGTATTGGTTGTCGGTGCAGGTGATGCCACGGGCGGTGCCATCGCCAAGCGGTTCGCCAAGGAAGGTTTCGTCGCGTGTGTTACGCGGCGCAGCGCCGACAAATTGCAGCCGTTGGAGGAAGCGATTCAGGCGGACGGCGGCGAAGCCCACGGTTTTGCCTGCGACGCGCGCAAGGAAGAAGACGTGATAGCGCTGATCGAAGATATCGAAACCCGCCTCGGTCCGATTGAAGCATTCGTTTTCAACATCGGCGCCAACGTGCCCTGCAGCATCCTCGAAGAAACCGCACGCAAGTACTTCAAGATCTGGGAAATGGCCTGTTTCTCCGGATTCCTCAATGCCCGCGAAGTCGCCAAACGGATGGTGACCCGTAGCCGCGGCACTATCCTGTTCACCGGCGCGACTGCTGGATTGCGCGGTGCCTCAGGCTTTGCCGCATTCGCCGGAGCCAAGCACGGTATCCGGGCTCTGGCACAGAGCATGGCCAGAGAGCTTGGCCCGATGAACATCCACGTTGCCCACGTTGTGGTCGACGGCGCCATCGATACCGACTTCATCCGCGACAATTTCCCTGACAAATACGCCACCAAGGACCAGGACGGCATTCTCAATCCAGAGCACATCGCCGAGAACTACTGGTATCTGCATAGCCAGCCACGGGACGCCTGGACGTTCGAACTGGATCTGCGTCCGTGGAACGAACGCTGGTAATCCCCCCAATAACAAAAACAGAGTGCAGCGAACATGAGCAAAACCGTGGAGTTCTATTTCGATCTCGGCAGCCCCGCCACTTATCTGGCGTACACCCAACTACCGAAAATCTGCGCCGAAACCGGCAGCCAGTTGATCTACATTCCGATGTTGCTGGGCGGCGTCTTCAAAGCCACCGGCAACGCGTCGCCGGCAATGATCCCGGCCAAGGGTCGTTACATGTTTCAGGACCTGGACCGCTACGCCAAACGCTACGGCGTGCCCCTGAAATTCAACCCGCATTTCCCGATCAATACCCTGATGTTGATGCGTGCGGTCACTGGCATTCAACTGCGCCATCCCGATCGCTTCCTGACATTTATCGATTGCCTGTTCAAAGCGCTGTGGGTTGAAGGCCGCGCCCTTGATGAACCGGCAACAGTTGCCGCCGTGCTGACTGAACATGGCTTCAATCCTGAAGAGGTACTGGCATTGACCAACGATGAAGCAGTCAAGGCTGCGCTCAAGGACAACACCGAAACCGCTGTGAAACGCGGCGTCTTCGGTGCGCCGAGCATGTTCATCGACAACCAGTTGTTCTTCGGCCAGGACCGGCTCGACTTCGTGGCAGAAGCCCTTCGCTAAATCTCCACGACCACACGCCCCTGAGCTGCTTTCGTTGCCAGCAGCTCATAGGCTTCTCCGGCGGTTTCCAGCGTGAACCGATGCGGATCGAGCAGCGGTCGCAGCCGGCCAGACTCAATCAGGGCGGCAGCCTGTCGCAAAATCTCGCCATGATGCTCGCAGCCCTTGCCGGTCAGTAACGGCAACAAGGTGAAGACTCCCGAATACGTCGCCCCACGAAACGACAACGGCGCAAGACTGTGCTGCCCCCAACCGAGGCAACTGAGCACATGCCCGCTGTAGATCCGTGCGGCTTTGAACGAGGCGTCCAGCGTATCGCCCCCGACCGTGTCATAGACAATGTCGAACCCCTCCCCCGCCGTGAACTCGGCGACATAGTCCTCCACCGAGCTCTCTCGATAATCAATGAACGTCGCGCCGTAACCCTCGATGATCGAGCGTTGTCCCGCAGAACCCGTTGCATACACTTCAGCACCGAACGCACGGGCCAGTTGAACGGCCACATGCCCGACGCCACCTGCGCCGCCGTGAATCAACACTTTTTGCCCCGCGCTCACCCGAGCCCGATCCACCAGGCCTTCCCACGCCGTGATCAATATCAATGGCAGGCTCGCGGCTTCGCGCGGGCTCAGGTTCAAAGGCTTACGCGCCAGCAGTCGTGCGTCCACCACTGCAAACTGGGCCAACGAACCTTGCGCGCCACCAATGCCCGTGGCCAACGCATACACCTCATCGCCCGGCGTCCAATCCTGCACGCCCTCACCCACCGCTTCGACTGTACCCGCCAGATCCAGCCCCAACACCGCCGGCAACGGTTGCCGGGCATGGGCGGCCTGCCCTGCACGGATTTTCAGATCCAGCGGATTCACGCCGCTGGCCTTGATCCGCACCAATACCTGTCCGGCCGCTGCCACGGGGCGCTCCAGGGAAACCAAGCTTAACGGCCCGTTAGCGGTATCCACTATCAGGGCTTTCATGTTCAGTGAGTCAGTCATTTCGGTCATTCCTGTGGGAGAAAGTGAAGCTATGGTCCCGCAGCAGACCCATGCCGATAAGACGCCAAATGACTATAGTGAGCATGCCAAACCGGCATGAATGAGGCGCTTCATGGACAAGCTCAACGCAATGGCCATCTTCGTCCGGGTGGTCGAACGCGGCAGTTTCTCAGCCGTTGCCCGGGAACTGCACACCACCCAGCCGACCATCAGCAAAGTCCTGCGCGCCCTTGAGAATGAATTGGGCGGCAAGCTGATTGCCCGCAGTACACGCAAGCTGTCACTGACCGATGAAGGTCTGCGGTACTACAACGAATGTCGAAATATCCTCGCTGCCGTGGATGCCGCCGAGCACAGTTTCCAGTCCGGCAGGGAAACCGTGGCCGGTCCTCTACGAATCGGCTCCTCCGTCAGTTTCGGCCGCTTGCAGATCGCCTCGCGGCTGGCGGATTTTCTGCAGCGCTACCCCCAGGTGCAGGTCGACCTGCAACTGAGCGATCAGAGTCTGGATCTGGTCAGCGAAGGCCTGGACGTCAGCCTGCGCATCGGCGAGCTGAACGACAGCGGCATGATCGCCCGACGCATCGGCACCACCCACCGGCTCACGGTGGCGACGCCCGATTACCTGCAACGCCACGGTCACCCACAATCACCTCAGGATCTTGCGCAGCACAACTGCCTGCAATTCAACCTGCTCAGCACTCAGAATCTGTGGACCTACGAGAAGGATGGCCAACACCACGACGTACGCATCCGGGGCAACGCCCAGAGCAACAACTCCGAAGCGATCCGCGAAATGGTCTTGGGAGGATTGGGGATTTCGCTGTCACCGGTCTGGTTGTTCAGCGAGGATTTGAAGGCGGGCCGAGTGATCGCCCTGTTGCAGGACTACCAGACCCGATCATTGCCGATTCACGCCGTGTCCCCGGCGAACCGTCGCCAGTCCGCCAGGGTCAACGCGTTTGTCGACTTCATGACCCAGGCGCTGGCTGCAGCGCCCGAGCTTCAACCGATCAGATAGCGGCAGTACGCGTTTTCAGCCACTCCAGTGCCGCGCCTTCAAGCAGCGGGCTCAGACGCTCGCGCACTTCGGCGTGATAGGCGTTGAACCACTGCTTCTCTTCCTGCGTCAGCAACGACGGCTCCAGGCATCGGGTGTCGATCGGGCACAGGGTCAGAGTTTCGAATTTGAGGAACTCGCCGAATTCGCTGCTTCCCGCTTCAACGTTCATCGCCAGGTTCTCGATCCGCACACCCCAGCGGCCCGGACGATAAGTGCCCGGTTCGATGGAAGTGATCATTCCCGGTTGCATGGCGGTTTGTGGCGCCGGCGCCGCCTGATAGGCAATCACCTGCGGGCCTTCGTGCACATTGAGGAAGTAACCCACGCCGTGACCGGTGCCATGGCCGTAATCCACGTTTTCAGCCCAGATCGGCGCGCGGGCAATTGCGTCCAGCAGCGGCGACAGAATGCCTTTCGGGAAATGTGCGCGGGACAATGCAATCACGCCCTTCAACACTCGGGTGCAGTCACGTTTCTGCTCTTCGCTCGGCGTACCAACAGCCACCATGCGCGTGATGTCGGTAGTACCGCCCAGGTATTGACCACCGGAGTCGATCAGCAACAAGCCGTCGCCCTCGATCACCGCGTGCTCTTCCGGGGTGGCGTGGTAATGCGGCATCGCGCCGTTGGCATTGAATGCGGCGATGGTGTTGAAACTCAGCGACACATAATCCGGGCGACGCTCACGGGCCGCCGTGAGTTTTTCGTCGATGGTCAGCTCGGTAATGCGCTCACGACCCCAGGCCGATTCCAGCCAGGTGAAAAACTCGCACAGCGCCGCGCCATCCTGCTCCATCGCCTGACGGATGTGCCCGGCATCCGCCAGGCTCTTCTGCGACTTGGCCAGTGTGGTCGGGTTCAGGCCTTCGACCAGTTTCACGCCAGTGTCGAGGTTATCCAGCAGACCGCTGGTGACCCGCGCCGGATCCACCAGCAGGCTCGCGCCATTCGGAATCGCACGCAACGCGTCGGCGACTTCGCTGTAGTCACGCAGGGTCACGCCGTCCTTTTCCAGCACGGCACGCAGCTCAGCATCGACCTTGCTCAAGGCCACAAACAGCGTGGCTTGCTGCTGGCTGATCAGGGCGAAGGAAACGAATACCGGGTTGAACGACACATCGCCGCCGCGCAGGTTGAACAGCCAGGCGATGTCGTCGAGGGTGGCGATGAAATGCCAATCGGCGCCGCGTTCCTGCAGGGTTTCGCGCAGTTTGCCGAGTTTCTCGCCACGGCTGACAGTCGCCTGCGGTGGCAGGTGCTGATAGATCGGCGCGTTCGGCAGCGCCGGGCGATCGCTCCAGACTTCTTTCAACAAGTCGATGTCGGTACGCAGACTGGCGCCCCGCGCTTCGAGCTTGCCGCCCAGCGTACGCGCCGATGCGACGGCCATCACCGCGCCGTCGACCGCGACCACGCCACCTTCCGGCGTCTGCTCGGCCAGCCAGTCCAGCGGGCTAGGTTGACCCGGTTGCAGTTTCACCAGTTCGATGCCGCTGCCCTTGAGTTCCTTGGTCGCCTGTTCCCAGTAACGGCTGTCGGCCCAGACCCCGGCGAAATCGGTGGTGACAATCAACGTGCCGACCGAGCCATGGAACCCCGACAGCCATTGCCGGCCCTGCCAGTAACCCGGCAGGTATTCCGACAGGTGCGGGTCGGCGGACGGCACCAGCAACGCGTGGATACCTTCGCGACGCATCAATTCACGGGTGTGCGCGAGGCGCTGGGGAACCGTTCCTTCGGTCAAAGTCTGGGTACTCATCATGTCTCCTGCCAATCACTTCATCGTTATTGTTCGGTGCCGTTCGAAGCCGGCTCGTTAAAGCCCTGTCGCCCAGAATGCCGGAGCACTGGCGCAGGCCGTTTTGATCAGATCTACAGCCTTGTCGATGTCTTGGGCGGTGGTGAAACGGCCGAGGCTCAGGCGAATCGTGCGTCCCGCCAGGTGCGCGTCGTGCCCCAATGCCAGCAAAACGTGGGACGGCGCATTGCTCGCGGAATTGCAGGCCGAGGTCGCGGAAAACGCGATCGAATGGCTCAGCGCCGCCGGGTTGAACTCACCTTCGCTGAAGGTCAGGCTCAAGGTGTGCGGGATCCGTTGGGTGGAGCTGCCGTTGAGGCGTACGCCGGGCAGGCTCAAGAGTGGCTCGAGCAGTCGCTCGCGCAGCGCGACGATGGTTTTCTTCTCGTCATCAAAAGCCTCGGCGGCCAGGGCGAAGGCCGAGCCCATGGCAGCAATCTGGTGAGTCGCCAGCGTACCGGAACGCAACCCGCCCTCGTGCCCACCACCGTGAATCTGCGCCTGCAAACGCTGCTGCGCACGCGGGCCGACGTACAGCGCGCCGATGCCTTTAGGGCCGTAGAGCTTGTGCGCCGAGAACGACATCAGGTCCACCGGCCATTGCGCCAGATCGATCGCGACCTTGCCGGCGCCTTGCGCCGCATCGACATGGAACAACGCCCCACGCCCACGCACCACTTCGCCGATGGCCGGGATGTCGTTGACGGTGCCGAGTTCGTTGTTGACCAGCATCAGCGACACCAGAAAGGTGTCATCGCGCATCGCTTCGCTGACCGCTTGCGGGGTGATCAGACCTTCGGCGTCCGGCACCAGATAAGTCACGGCGACACCGGCGTCCTGCAATTGCCGGGCGGTGTCGAGGATGGCCTTGTGTTCGATCTGACTGGTGATGATATGGCCGCCGGACACACCACGGGCCTGGGCCACGCCTTTGAGGGCGAGGTTGTTGGATTCGGTGGCGCCGGAGGTCCAGACGATCTGCTGCGCCTGGGCGCCGACCAGTTCGGCGACTTGCCGGCGAGCGTTCTCGACCGTTTGCCGGGCCTGCTGGCCGAAGGCGTGGGAACTGGAGGCCGGGTTGCCGAAGTTACCGTTGAAACCCAGACACTCGATCATCACCTGGATGACCCGCTCGTCCACCGGGGTGGTGGCGGCGTAATCGAAATACAGCGGACGTGTGTTCATAAAAAGACTCGCAGAGCGTGTTCCGGGATCAGGAAGCTCGTGTCTACAAACGGCACGACGCAGCCTTGTGAGCTGCGTCCGGGTTCGAGAGCGTCATCAATACCTGATCGGATGCCGTTAAAGAAGAACAACTTCATTTAAAAGTGCGTAGGAACGCTCCTGAACGCGACTTTAACAGGCATCGGGCCGGCGGTTGTAGCACTGCGTCAGCTAAAGCTTTCAAGGAGTAACGGATACAGCGAAATCACCAGCAGCGCCGCCATGCCCCAGTTGAACACCCGCAACCAGCGGCGATCCTTGAGCACGTTGCGCAGCAAGGTCCCGCACGCCGCCCAGACGCCGACGCTCGGCAGGTTGATGATGGCGAACACCGCCGCAATCACGATCACGTTGGTGAAATAACCCTGCATCGGCGTGTACGTGCTGATGGCACCGATGGCCATGATCCACGCCTTGGGATTAACCCACTGAAAAGCCGCCGCACCGAGATAGCTGATCGGTTTCGCCTCGCCCTGCTCGCTGTCGCCGACCGGGCCGGAGTGAGCGATTTTCCACGCCAGGTACAGCAAGTACGCCGCGCCGACGTAACGCAGGACCGTATAAAGCAGCGGATACGTCTGGAACACCGCGCCCAGGCCAAAACCCACCGCCACCACCAGCACGAAGAAGCCGCAGGTAATGCCGAGCATATGGGGGATGGTGCGGTTAAATCCGAAGTTCACGCCCGATGCCAGCAACATGGTGTTGTTCGGCCCCGGTGTGATCGAGGTGACAAGGGCAAACAGGGCAAAGCCCAGCAGCAGGTCGAGCGAGAGGGTCATGGCAGGCAGTCCGTCAGGGTCATTCAGGTGTTGACCCTATCCCACGGCGCCGCGCAAACCCACGGACAGTTGGGTAAAACTTCGAGCAGTACAGTTACGGATCAGCTAGGACGGCCGTGCAGCTGTACGGCCCGCTCGGCGCTCATTTCACCCTTGCTGTCGAAACCGAAAGTCTTCTGTGGCTGGCCGAGCAATTCGGCTTTTTTCGCATGATATTCCTCGAAGGACAGGCCCCGACGGCTCAAGGTTTCGAGCGCCAGTTCGCGGGTTTCTTCCGCCGTGTAAGGGCGCAGTTCCGGGGAAACGTGGCTCGCGCAACCGGCGAGAACGGAGACAGCGAGCATCAGCGAAACAGTCAGTAAACGATTCATGGGAGCGTCCTGGCGAGCAGTGTGGGTCGATGGAGAAAGGCTACGCCCGGGCACGCTCTGGCAGAAATCAACGCTCTCAATAGTGGCTATCAGAATTCGGCCAGGATTCGCTCTGCATATTCTCAAAAGGCCTATCAATATCAATTAACAGTCTTTTACGGAATAACAGTCAGCCTTTATAAATCCTTCATCGCGTTCGGCACTGTTGCTCCAGCAACTGTTTCCCAGGCAACAGCGGTTCAACAAACCGGCCTGAACGTCACATGAGCACAGCCACCGAAAACGCTCAAAGCCCCGAAATACGGGCCTTACAGGAATTGGTACAGCGCTTGCTCTGCTCCAGTGACTACTCACTGCTCGCCGAGCAACTGTTGAAAAAGGAACTGACCATGTCGCGTCCACTGAAAGTCGTCGCCCTGTCCGGCGGAACCTGGCGTCCGTCCCGCACCCTGGTGCTGACCCAGGCCCTGCTGGCCGAATTGTCCGGGCACCTGCCGGTCGAGAGCCATCTGATCGAACTCGGTGACATCGCCCGCCCGCTGGGCGCCGCACTGTCCCGTCAGGAACTGCCGGCCGAGATCGAAGCCGAGCTGCAGGCAATCGAACAGGCTGATCTGCTGATTGTCGCCGCGCCGGTGTATCGCGGCTCCTATCCGGGGCTGCTCAAGCATTTGTTCGACCTGATCGACCTGAATGCGCTGATCGACACCCCTGTACTGCTCGCCGCCACCGGAGGCAGCGAACGCCATGCGTTGGTCCTCGATCACCAGTTGCGCCCACTGTTCAGTTTCTTCCAGGCCGTGACCCTGCCGATCGGCGTATACGCCACCGAAGCCGATTTCGCCGACTACCAGATCACCAGCGAACCGCTCAAAGCGCGTATCCGCCTGGCCGCCGAACGCGCCGCGCCGCTGTTCGGCACTCACATCAAACCGTTGCTGAAGATCGCTTAAGGAGCTGTTCATGGATGTTTTCTGGTTCCTGCCGACTCACGGCGACGGTCACTATCTGGGCACCACCCAAGGCGCGCGCCCGGTCACCCTCAATTACCTGAAACAGGTGGCGCAAGCCGCCGACAGCCTCGGTTATCACGGTGTGCTGATTCCCACCGGCCGTTCCTGTGAGGACTCGTGGGTGATCGCCTCGGCGCTGGTGCCGTTGACCGAACGCCTGCGTTATCTGGTGGCGATCCGTCCGGGGATCATCTCGCCGACCGTCTCGGCGCGCATGGCCGCGACCCTGGATCGACTGTCCAACGGCCGCTTGCTGATCAACGTCGTGACCGGCGGTGACCCCGACGAAAACCGTGGCGACGGCAGCTTCCTCAGCCACAGCGAACGCTACGAAGTCACCGACGAATTCCTCCAGATCTGGCGTCGCGTGTTGCAAGGCGAAGCGGTGGATTTCGAAGGCAAACATCTGAAAGTACAGAACGCCAAGGCGCTGTATCCGCCGGTGCAGAAACCCTATCCGCCACTGTATTTCGGTGGTTCCTCCGACGCGGCCCATGATCTGGCCGCCGAGCAGGTCGACGTCTACCTGACCTGGGGCGAACCTCCGGCCGCCGTCGCCGAAAAACTCGCCGATGTGCGTGAACGCGCCGCCCGTCACGGGCGCAAAGTGAAGTTCGGCATTCGCCTGCACGTGATCGTGCGCGAGACCGCCGAAGAAGCCTGGAAAGCCGCCGACAAACTGATTGAACACATCAGCGACGAAACCATCGAGGCCGCACAGAAATCCTTCTCGCGCTTCGATTCCGAAGGCCAGCGACGCATGGCCGCCCTGCACGACGGGCGCCGCGACAATCTGGAAATCGCCCCCAACCTGTGGGCGGGCGTCGGCCTGGTGCGCGGCGGTGCCGGCACTGCGCTGGTGGGTGATCCGCAACAAGTGGCAGCGCGAATCAAGGAGTACGCAGACCTGGGCATCGAGAGTTTCATCTTCTCCGGTTATCCGCATCTCGAAGAGGCCTACCGTTTTGCCGAGTTGGTCTTCCCGCTGTTGCCCGAGCCGTATGCAAGCCTGGCCGGACGCGGCGTCACCAACCTCACCGGGCCGTTCGGCGAAATGATCGCCAACGATGTACTGCCCGTCAAAGCCAACGCCTGAGGAAGACCGAGTGACTGCCAAACCGCAAAGCACCCTGCTCTCCCCGTTGCAGACCGCCCGCCAACTGGCCGCCGAATTTGCCCTGACCGCCGTCGAGCGCGACGAGCGTGGCGGTACGCCGAAAGCCGAACGCGACGCCCTGCGCGACAGCGGTCTGCTGGCCCTGAGCATTCCCACCCGTTACGGCGGCCTCGGCGCGCGCTGGAGCGAAACCCTGGAAGTCGTGCGCGAGTTCGCCAAGGTCGACAGCTCGATCGCCCACGTCTTCGGCTTTCATCATTTGATGCTCGCCACCGTGCGACTGTTTTCGCGCCCGGAACAATGGCAGCCGTGGTTCGAACAGACCGCGCGGCAGAACTGGTTCTGGGGCAACGCGCTCAATCCGCTGGACACCCGTACCGTGGTCAAGGATCTGGGCGGCTGGCGCGAGTTTTCCGGCAAGAAAAGCTTCTGCTCCGGCGCCAGCGATTCGCAGATGCTGATCGCCTCGGCGGTGGACGAAAGCAACGGCGGCAAACTGCTGATCGCGGCGATCCCCAGCGGTCGCAGCGGCATCACCCTGCACAACGACTGGAACAACATCGGCCAGCGCCAGACCGACAGCGGCAGCGCCACGTTCGAACGGGTGCGGGTCGAAGAATCGGAACTGCTGCTGGATCCGGGGCCGCTGAGCACACCGTTCGCCTGCTTGCGCCCGTTGATCGCACAACTGACGTTCACCCACATGTTTCTCGGCATCGCCGAAGGGGCCTTTGAAGAGGCGCGGCAATACACCCTGAGCGAAACCCGTGTCTGGCACAAATCCTCGGTGCGCGAAGTGCGTGAAGACCCTTATGTGCTGGCCCATTACGGCGAGTTCTGGGTCGCCCTCGAAGGCATCCGATTGCTGGTGGAACGCGCCGCTGCGTTGCTCGACGAGGCCTGGGCCAAAGGCCCGAACCTGAGCGCCGAAGAACGCGGTCACCTGGCCACGGCGATTGCCACGGCCAAGGTCGCCGCCAGTCGCCAGGGCCTGGAGATTTGTAGCCGACTGTTCGAAGTCACCGGCGCCCGTTCGACCCACGCCTCGCTGCGTCTCGACCGACACTGGCGCAACCTGCGCACGCAAACCCTGCACGACCCGCTGGATTACAAACTCCACGAGCTGGGCGACTGGGCGCTGAACCAGTCCCTGCCGGTGCCGACGTTCTATTCCTGATTTCCTTTCGTGGAGCGAGACCCATGCAACTGCTGACCCTGCCGCCCTCACCCGCCCTGGCCACATCGATTCGCGCCACTGCACAAGTGTTCGAAGACCCGAAATCCCAGGCCCTGCTCGCGCATCTGCAACAGGTCGCGCCGAGCGAAGCCAGCGTGCTGATCATCGGCGAAACCGGCACCGGCAAAGAGTTGGTGGCGCGGCACATCCACAACCTCAGCAACCGGCGCAATCGGCCGTTCATTGCGGTGAACTGCGGCGCGTTTTCCGAATCGCTGGTGGAAGCCGAATTGTTCGGCCACGAAAAAGGCGCCTTCACCGGCGCCCTAAGCGCCAAGGCCGGATGGTTTGAAGAGGCGGATGGCGGCACCTTGTTCCTCGATGAGATCGGCGATCTGCCGATGGCCATTCAGGTCAAGTTGCTGCGGGTGTTGCAGGAACGTGAAGTGGTGCGCCTGGGCTCGCGCAAGAGCATTCCCATCGATGTGCGGGTGCTGGCGGCAACCAACGTGCAACTGGAGAAAGCCATCAACGCCGGGCATTTCCGCGAGGATCTGTATTACCGGCTGAACGTGGTCAATCTGGAACTGAGCCCGTTGCGCGAGCGGCCCGGCGACATCCTGCCGCTGACCCGGCATTTCATCGAGGCCTACAGTCAGCGCCTGGGCTACGGACGCATCACCATCAGCCCCGGCGCCGAGCACAAACTGCGCGGCTACAGTTGGCCGGGCAATATCCGCGAACTGGAAAACGTCATCCATCACACGCTGTTGATCTGCCGTAACGGCGTGATCGAACGCGACGATCTGCGCCTGTCGAACCTGCGCATCGATCGTCCCGACGATCAGCACGCGACCACCGACGACTCACCGGAAGCGCTGCTGGAACGCGCCTTCCAGAAACTCTTCGAGCAGCAGGCCGGCGCCCTGCATGAAAAAGTCGAAGACGCGTTACTGCGCGCGGCCTATCGCTTCTGCCATTACAACCAGGTGCACACCGCGTCCCTGCTCGGCCTGAGCCGCAACGTCACCCGCACGCGACTGATCAAGATCGGCGAACTGGCGGTGAACAAGCGGCGGCCCACGGAAAACCTGCAAGGCGAGCGCTTGATCCAGCTGTCGATCTAGCCGACCAGTTGGCAGTGCAAACCGTCGTCGTGACTGCGGGCGATGCTGCTCAGCACCTGGAATGAACCGAAGGTCACGGTGCGCGCCTGATGGGTACGAATCAGTTGCCAGAAATCTTGCTCGCCGGTTTCGAAACTCTGGAACGCCGCCTCCCCCGCCTCGCGGGACTGCCATTGCAGAAAACTCAACACTCGCCGGCCATCGTCGCTGGCCTGGACGCTGGCGCTGACGAAACCGGCGTAACGCTGGGCCAGACGTTCGGTCTGCACCGCCAGCGCCGAGACCAGCGCCGGTTGCTGGCCGGGTTCGATTTCAAATTCGATCAATTGGGTAAAGCTGCGGTTTTTCGCTGGTGCTAGCATGACATCCCCACTCTGTCAGACGAATCTTGCGATTCGAAGGCCTGCAGGGTAAAACCTCGACTTAACTAGAGGTCAAGGGGCAATTGGCAAATGATCACTGCGGAAAATGTGCACAAGCAACTGACCGTCGGCGAAGTCGCGGCCCGCAGTGGTGTCGCCGTTACCGCCCTGCATTTCTATGAATCCAAAGGTTTGATCAAAAGCCAGCGCAATGCCGGCAACCAGCGGCGTTATCCACGGGAAGTGCTGCGGCGGGTGGCGCTGATCAAGGTGGCGCAACGCCTGGGCATTCCGCTGGCGGAAATCGGCGAGGCACTTAAACAGCTACCGGACAACCGCGCACCAACGGCAGCGGACTGGAAAGTGTTGTCGGAGCAGTGGCGGCGAGAGCTGGACGAGCGGATCGAACAATTGATGCTGCTGCGGGATCGGCTGACCGGTTGCATCGGTTGCGGATGCCTGTCGATGGAAGCCTGTCCGCTGCGCAATCAGGGCGATGTGCTGGGCGAGCAAGGGCCGGGGGCGCACTTTCTCGACGTTCCCAAGTGAGGGTTCCCGTACCACGGGAACCCCCAATTCGATCCATCAGAAGCCCGGCGCAATCTGCCCTTTGTAACGGGTCAGAATGAACTGACGCACTTCATCGGAATTCAACGCCTTGGCCAGTTTCTGCAGACCCGGATCGTTGATGTTGTCGGGACGCGCGACCAGAAACTCGATGTACAGGCTCTTGCCCTTCTCGACGATCAGCGCGCTGTTGGTGTCGATCCCGGCTTCCAGCGCGTAGTTGGCGAACACGAACGCCAGGTCCACCTGACTCACTGAACGGGCCAGCAAAGCGCCTTCCAGTTCACGGATTTTCAGGTGCTTGGGGTTTTCGACGATGTCGCGCTGGGTTGCCAGCGTGTTGCTCGGATCCTTGAGCTTGATCAGCCCCGCCTCGTGCAGCAGCACCAGGGCACGACCGGTGTTCACCGGGTCATTGGGGATCGACACGCTGGCGCCGTCCTTCAGCTCCGAGATGTTCTTGATCTTGGTCGAGTAAGCGCCGAACGGTTCGATGTGCACGCCGACCACCGGCACCAGATCCGTGTGGCGGGTCTTGTTGAAATCATCGAGAAATGGCCGGTACTGGTAATAGTTGGCGTCGAGGTTTTTCAGCGCCAGTTGCTGGTTGGGCTGGATGAAGTCGGTGAAGACCTTGATGTCCAGATCCACGCCTTCCTTGGCCAGGGTCGGTTTGACGAACTCGAGGATTTCCGCGTGCGGCACCGGGGTGGCGCCGACGATCAGTTTTTCGTTGGCATGGGCGCCGAACGACAGAACGGCAGCCAGTACGGCCAGGGTCTTTTTCATGCTGTGCTCCAAGGCAGATTTGAGTGGCCGTCGTGGGGTGAACGTGGGGCCTTTTATGGGTTGAAACTGTTTTGTCAGCGTCGGCTGTAGTGCGCCACCAGGCGGTCGCCGGTCATTTGCAGGGCCTGCACCAGAATCAGCAGCAACACCACGGTGACCACCATCACGTCGGTCTGAAAGCGCTGGTATCCGTAGCGGATCGCCAGATCGCCGAGCCCGCCGCCACCGATCACGCCGGCCATCGCCGTGTAATCCACCAGCACGATGGCGGTGACCGTCACCGCCGCCAGCAACCCGCCGCGGGCTTCCGGCAACAGGGTGTGGCGAATGATCTGCCAGGTGTTGGCGCCCATCGCCTGGGTCGCCTCGACCACGCCTCGATCGACTTCGCGCAACGCGGTTTCCACCAGTCGCGCAAAGAACGGAGTGCAACCGACCACCAGCGGCGGAATCGTTCCGGGCACGCCCAGCGAGGTGCCCACCAGCAACGTGGTCAGCGGAATCAGCACGATCAGCAGAATGATGAACGGCAGCGAACGCAGCATGTTCACGATCACCGACAGCACCCGGTACAAGCCGACCGTTTCATGCAACTGGCGCTTGCCGGTGAGAAACAGCAGCAGCCCCAGCGGCAGGCCCAGCAACACCGTGAACAGCAGCGCCGCGCCGAGCATGCTCAGGGTGTCGAGACAGGCCTGGGCGATGTCGGCCCAGTAAATGTTTTTGAACCACTGGGCCATGATCAGGACCAGTCGTGACGCGGCGGTTTGACGCCGTTGAGCAGCCAGTTGCCGACCACGTGGTACTTCCAGCGCACCGGGTCATGCAGGGTGTGCACCCGGGCGTTGCGCCAGTGGCGGTCGAAGTTGTGCTTCTTCAGGGTCGAGCGGGTGCCACCGAGCTCGAACAGTTTGTTGCTGGCCTCGATGGCGATTTCGGTGGTCAGCACTTTGGCCTTGGCCACGGCCAGGGACGCCAGTGCGACGTTGTCTTCATCCGGTGCCGGACGTGCAGCGTCGAGCGCCCAACCCGCGCGTTCGAGCAAGGCTTCGGCGGCTTCCAGACGGATTTCCAGCGCGCCGATCTGAATGATCGTCAGCGGATCTTCGCTGGCCTTGTCCACACCCGCATCGATCCACGGTCGGGCGAACTGGCGGACGAATTCCACGGTATCGCGCAAGGCTGCCCGGGCGATGCCGGCGTCGATGGCGGCGGTGGTCAACTGGGCGAACGGCCCGGCCAGGGTCGGGTTCTCGTAGGAACGGTACGTCGGAAACAGATTGAATGGCGCCACTTGCAGATCTTCCGCCAACACCGTGCCGCTGGAGGTGGTGCGTTGACCGATGCTGTCCCAGTCATCAACGATCACCAGCCCTTTCGTGCCGCGCTCGACAAAGGCCAACTGGCCCTTCTGTTCTTCATCCAGCGCCAGCACCGCCAGCCAGTGGGCGTAGAGCGAACCGGTGCAGTAGCCCTTGCGGCCGTTGATCACGAAGCCATCGCCATAACGGCGGATGGTCGCCTGAATGTCCTGCACGTTCTTGCCGCCGGTTTCCGACAGCGCATTGGCGAAACGATGACCTTGCAGCGCCAACTCAAAGAAATGCGCCTGCTGCGTCGGCGTGCCTTGCAGGCGGATGTCTTCGAGCAGGCAGTAATGGTTTTGCGGGATCTGCCCGAGGGACGGATCGGCGGCGGAAATGATCGCGATCACCTGCGCCAGCACCGCGTAGGACACCTGCGCGCCGCCGTATTCCTTCGGCACTGTGATGCCCCACAGGCCACTGTTGGAATACAGATCGACGATCTCGGCGGGCACTTCGCGACTGCGGTCACGCTCGGCGGCATGTTCCTGCAAGACGGCGGCGACCTGTGCGGCCACGCGCAAGGCTTCGGCGTCGTCGGCGATCCGGTGGGCGGCCGGCGGGTTGATCGGATAAACGGCAGATTCAGACATGGATGACTCTCGGTATCGGTGTTGTACCGGGTCATTGCAGCTTCTGTGCCTGACTGACAGGCCTTGTCTTTCGGGGGTTACAGCGGACTTTCAGGGTATCTGACGATGAAAAACCCGCGCATTCTGTTGCTTCACTGTCGATGGCTGAACAGTGCGGTGGCTGCTCGTCGGCTACTCGGCCATGGCGGCGGCACGGATCTATAGTTGAGCGACCGGCAACCCCGGCGAAGGCACACCTTCAACCTCTAATAAAAACCAGGCAACAAAAAACAGGGAGTACCGCCATGAGCGTCAAACCCATTCCCGAGGGGTATCACAGCATTACCCCGTATCTCGGCATTCACAAAGCTGCCGAAGCCATCGACTTCTATAAAAAGGCGTTCGGTGCCACCGAAGTCATGCGCCTGAGCATGCCCGACGGCGGCATCGGCCACGCCGAACTGCGCATCGGCGACAGCGCAATCATGCTCGGCTCGCCATGCGATCAAGGTCCGTTGAGCAATCCGGACAAAGCAGTGTCGGTCGGTTTGCATCTGTACGTGACCGATGTCGACAAATCCTTTCAGCGCGCACTGGATGCTGGTGCGACCTCGGTGTCCGAGGTCAAGGATCAGTTCTACGGCGACCGCAGCGGGACGTTGAAAGATCCGTACGGGCATCTGTGGTTTCTGGCCACACGCAAGGAAGACCTGACCCAGGCGCAGATCGAGCAGCGGGCGAAGGAGATGTTCCAGCAGGGTTAGCAACGCCGAGTGTCCATTCCCGCGCAACCCGCGGGGATGGGTGAACACGATTCATGAACCGTCGAACCACGCTTCACCTCTTGTCATGAACGCCCGGCGATTTCAGGATGCAGGCCACCCGCCTGAATAAAGGATCACCCGATGTTTGCCGGATTCGTCAAAGAACAGCGCCACGTCAACGGTGTGGACATCAGCTACCGCATCAAAGGCAGCGGCCCGGGCCTGCTGCTGTTGCACGGGCACCCGCAGACCCACGTCATCTGGCACAAGATCGCCGAACAACTGGCGGAGCATTTCACCGTGGTCGCCGCCGACCTGCGCGGTTATGGCGACAGCAGCCGCCCGCCGCCGGATGAGGCTCACCTCAATTACTCCAAGCGCGAGATGGCCCGCGACGGCGTGCAATTGATGAAGGCGTTGGGTTTCGAGCAGTTCTCGATCCTTGCCCATGACCGTGGCGCGCGAGTCGCCCATCGCCTGGCGCTCGATCATCCCGCCGTCGTGCAGCGCATGGTCCTGCTCGACATCGCGCCGACGCTGGCGATGTACAGCCAGACCAATGAAGCCTTCGCCCGAGCCTACTGGCACTGGTTCTTCCTGATCCGCCCGGCGCCGTTGCCGGAAACCCTGATCGAAGCCGATCCCGAAGGTTATCTGCGCAGCGTCATGGGCAGCCGCAGCGCCGGACTTGCGCCCTTTACCGACGAGGCATTCAGCGAATACCGGCGTTGCCTGGAACGTCCCGGCAGTGCTCGGGGGATCTGCGAGGATTACCGCGCCAGTGCCGGCATCGACCTGGAACATGACCGCGCCGACCTCGCGGCCAACCGTCACCTGAACCTGCCGTTACTGGTGCTGTGGGGCGCCGAGGGCACCGTCGGTCGCTGCTTCGATCCGCTGAGGGAATGGCAACAGGTTGCCACCGACGTACGGGGCAACGCGCTGCCAGCCGGGCATTACCTCGCCGAAGAAGTGCCCGAATTGGTGCTGGCCGAAGCACTCGATTTTCTCCGCTGATTCCCCTCCTTCAATCCGACGGCATGAGCCGTCGGACTGCTTAGCCTTCCCGGCAGAAATCTGTCCACCTGGCAGCAACCTGCAATCGCGAAACATTTACTTTCATATCGTTTATCGGGATTTGCTTCGGTCATCCGTCTTATAGAGATGCGGGCCGGTCGCGTAGGCAAAAGCCACGACGGGCCCTTCAGGGACTCCCGCGCTGCGAAGCCCGTAGCGGCCGAGTCCTCTCACCGAATCAAGACCTTCATCATGTCGAAGAAATCCCGCTCGAAACTGTGGTTCCTGGTACACAGCTGGCTGGCATTGCCAATCTGGTTTTTTGTCCTGATTGTCTGCGTCACCGGCACCCTGGCGGTGGTCAGCCAGGAAATTGTCTGGCTGGTGAATCCGCAAATGCGCGCCACCCAACCATCGGACGATGCCCCGCTGCTGGGTTATGACCAGATCATCAGCGCGATCAAGACCGCCGAACCACAGTTGCTGGTCGAACGCATCAGTCGTCCCGACGAAGCGCATTTCGCGCTGGAAGTGAACGTCAGTCAGCCTGACGGGCGCTCGGTGACGGTCTACGTCAACCCTTACACCGGTGTGATCCAGGGCACCGCGCCAGACTTCAATTTCCGGGCCTTCACCCGAGCCTTGCATGGCTGGTGGCTGGTGCCGTTCACCAACGGTTACAGCTGGGGCTGGTATCTGGTGTCCTTCCTGGCGCTGCCGATGCTGGCTTCGCTGGTGACCGGGCTGGTGGTCTACAAACGGTTCTGGAAGGGCTTTTTCAGCCCGACCCTGCGCCTGCGTCACGGTGCGCGGATATTCTGGGGCGATTTCCACCGTCTCAGCGGCATCTGGTCGATCTGGTTTATCGCGGTGATCTCCGTCACCGCCGTGTGGTTTCTGATCGAAGCCATTCTTTCGGACAACCACATCTCCATCTCCAGCGAACCGGTCATCGCAGCCATGTCTCGTGAAGGCGTACCGTTGTCTGCCGATGGTTCGCCTCCGCCACGGGTCAGTCTGGACCGCGCCGTCGAAATCGCCCGGCAACGGATTCCCGGGTTCGAAGCCAGCACCATCAACCTGCCCGGCAACGCCTACAGCCATCTCGATATCCGGGGGCGCGGCTGGTATCCGCTGATGTTCCAGTCAGCCACGCTCAACCCTTACAGCGGTGAAGTGGCAGCCTCGCGGCTGCTCTCCGACCGGACCTCCCTGGAGTTCGTCACCGAATCCATGCGTCCGCTGCACACCGGCGACTTCGGTGGACTGTGGATCAAGCTGATCTGGTTCTTCTTCGGACTGGTGCTGAGCATGATGGTCCTCAGCGGGCTCTTGATCTGGACCAAGCGAACCGCGCTGGCGACCGCCAACGCCCTCAAGCGCGAGCACAAGAAACAGCGCGTTCGGGCACAACCGGCCCTGCAGCGTGAACCGTCGGAGGCCAACCTGTGAGCAAGTCCACCACCGTGGTTCAACCTTCACGACTGAGCGTGATCTGGCACAAATGGCGCTTCCACATCAACGTGCTGCTGTTGCTGATTCCGCTGGGATTCATGCCCAGGTATTTCGCCGACCAGGCTCTGTTTCGCGGCGACAGCGGACTGGGCGAACGCGAGATCGGCGAAGTCCAGGTGGGTCCCTGGAGTCTGCGGCTGGCCGAGTTTCGCAACGAAGCACCGCTTCCCGACGGCGCAGCCGGCTATCTGAAAGGGTTTAGCGCCGCGCTGTGCGAGGCCTGTGTCGAACAGGTCAAGGCCACCTACCTGCGTATCGGCAAGCCGCGCAGTCTGCGCGCCGCGGGTTCGATCTTCTTCGGCACGCCTTACAGCATGGGTACGCAGATGCCCGTCCCGGACAAAACCAGAGCCGACGCCGAACTGTGGATCACCATGGAAGGCTGGGACGGCAGCATGCACCAAGCCTCGATTCCGCTGAGCCAGGCCTCCCCCGCCACCGTTGCCTGGCTGAACAAACAAGGAGCCAAACCATGAGCCACCCTTCCCGCTTGAACATGAGCGTTGCATTGCTGGCGCTGTGCGCCGGTTTCAGCGCCAGCGCCCTGGCCCACAACCCGATGTGCGAGTGCAAGGCCATCGACGCCGAGCAGATCAAGTGCACTGGCGGCTTCTCCGACGGCAGCGGCGCACCGGGGGTGACCCTCGATGTGATCGGCTACGACGAAACCATTCTGGTGCCGGGCAAGCTCGGTGCCGATTCGACCCTGACCTTCAAGAAACCCGGCGCCGAGTTCTACGTGCTGTTCGACGCCGGCCCCGGCCACGTGGTCGAAATCGACCAAGCGGATATCGAAGCCCCATGACCACGCCGACCACTCAAGTTGTTCGCCCCGCCGGCGCCGGCCATGAAACCCTCAATGTGCTGCTGATGTGCCTGCTGATCCTCGCGGTCGCCGGATCGGTAGTCGCATGGCGCGGCGTCTCCCACGAACCGGAGCCGGTTTCCAGCCATCAGCTGGATGCCCGCCGCGATCTCGGCGCCAGTGAGCAAGGCATCTATGCCGACTTGCGCGTGACCCTCGATGAGATCCACCTGCTGCGCGAAGAACAGCAAACGCTGCCGACCCCGCAGAACCTGGCGGACGAAGGTTTCGCCCCGTTTGCCCAGGACGCCAGCTCGGTCAGTCGTGGTGGTCATGCCTGGCAGTTGCTGGCCGACCGCGCCTACTTCGGCCACAGCCAGGCACCGGCTGTGGCCGGTTCGTTTCTGATGCGCCTGAACGACGCAGCGCCGGATATCTGGCTCAACCGCGCCACCGACCTGCAAGCGCCGACAGACCTGTCCGACGCAGCGCTGTCCGCCGCCGGCTGGAAACAGATCGTCGCGCAATTCGATGCCGGGGTGACCCGCGAACATCGTCATTGAACCCTCGCCTTCATTCGAGAGAAGACCGCTTGCCCATGCCTAGTTCATCTCAACGCCGTCCTTTCCTGCGCCTGCTGCTGGTCGGCCTGTGCGCCTGCCTGCTGAGCCCGCTGGCCAGCGCCGATCAGGCCAAGCGCCTGCGCATCGGCATCACCCTGCACCCGTATTACAGCTATGTGGCGAACATCGTCGGCGACAAGGCCGAGGTCGTGCCGCTGATTCCGGCCGGCTTCAACCCGCACGCCTACGAGCCGCGAGCCGAAGACATCAAGCGCATCAGCGGGCTGGACGTGATCGTGCTCAACGGCGTCGGCCATGACGACTTCGCCGACCGCATGATCGCCGCCAGCGAAACGCCGAACATCAAGACCATCGAAGCCAACGAAAACGTGCCGTTGCTGGCCGCCACCGGGGTGGCCGCGCGCGGTGCCGGCAAAGTGGTGAACCCGCACACGTTCCTGTCGATCAGCGCCTCGATTGCCCAGGTCAACAACATCGCCCGGGAGCTGGGCAAGCTGGACCCGGACAACGCCAAGACCTACACCCAGAACGCACGCGCCTACGGCAAACGCCTGCGGCAGATGCGCGCCGACGCCTTGGCCAAACTGACCCAGGCGCCGAACGCCGAACTGCGGGTGGCCACGGTGCACGCCGCTTATGACTACCTGCTGCGCGAGTTCGGTCTGGAAGTCACCGCCGTGGTCGAGCCGGCGCACGGCATCGAGCCGAGTCCGAGCCAGTTGAAGAAAACCATCGACCAACTGCGCGAGCTGGACGTGAAAGTGATCTTCTCCGAGATGGATTTCCCGTCCACCTACGTCGAAACCATCCAGCGTGAATCCGGTGTGAAGCTGTACCCGCTGTCGCACATTTCCTACGGCGAATACACCGCCGACAAGTACGAAAAGGAAATGACCAGCAACCTCAACACCGTGGTTCGGGCGATTCAGGAGTCCGGCGCATGACGGCTCAGGAAAACCTCTCAATCACCCATAACGGCCCGACCCTGGATTTCGCCGACGTCAGCCTGACCCTCGGCCGCACGACCATCCTCGACAAGGTCACCTTTCAAGTTCAGCCCGGCAGCGTGCATGCGTTGGTCGGCCCCAACGGCGGCGGCAAGAGCTCGCTGATTAAAACCCTGCTCGGGCAAATGCCCCATCAGGGCCGGCTCAGCCTGCAATGGCCCGGCGAACCCGGCACCATCGGCTACGTGCCGCAGGCGCTGGAGTTCGATCGGGGCCTGCCAATGACCGTCGATGATTTCATGGCTGCCATGTGCCAACGCCGCCCAGCGTTTCTCGGCCTGAGCAAACGCTACGCCGGCGCCATCGGTGAGGCGCTGGAGCGGGTCGGCATGCAGGACAAACGCAAGCGCCGGATGGGCGCGTTGTCCGGCGGTGAGCGCCAGCGAGTGCTGCTCGCTCAAGGCCTGATCCCCGCCCCGCAATTGCTGGTGCTCGATGAACCGATGTCGGCCCTGGACGAAGCCGGGATCCAGGTGTTCGAACGCCTGCTTGGCGACTGGCGCGCGGCGGGCATCACCGTGCTGTGGATCGAGCACGATCTGGAAGCGGTCGGGCGACTGGCCAATCGTGTCACCGGCCTCAACCGCCGGGTGCTGTTCGACGCCACGCCGCAACAGGCCCTGACCCCGGAACGCCTGCTGACCCTGTTCTCGACCCATCCACGGAGCGCTGCCTGATGAGTTACGAAGCCTTTCGTTTGATGGTGCAAGGCTGGGCCTCCTCCGGTTACCTGCCGGAAGCGCTGGCCTACGGGTTTGTGGTCAATGCGTTGCTCGCCGGCCTGCTGATCGGCCCGGTCCTCGGTGGCCTCGGAACGCTGGTGGTGGTCAAGCGCTTCGCGTTTTTCTCCGAAGCGGTGGGCCACGCGGCGTTGACCGGCGTAGCCATCGGTATCCTGCTCGGCGAACCCTACACCGGCCCGTACGGCAGCCTGTTCGGCTACTGCCTGCTGTTCGGAATTTTGCTGAACTACCTGCGCAACCGCACCGGCCTGGCTCCGGACACATTGATTGGCGTGTTCCTGTCGGTCTCTCTCGCTCTGGGTGCCAGCCTGCTGCTGATTCTGGCGGGCAAGATCAACGTGCACATTCTGGAAAACGTACTGTTCGGCTCGGTGCTGACGGTCAACGGTAACGACCTGCTGGTGCTGGCGATTGTCGGCTCGCTGGTCATGGCGCTGGCCCTGCCGCTGTACAACCGGATCATGCTGGCCAGTTTCAACCCGCAGCTGGCGGCGGTGCGCGGCGTCGCGGTGAAGACCCTGGATTACCTGTTCGTGATTCTGGTGACGCTGATCACCGTTGCGGCAGTGAAAGTCATCGGCGCGATTCTGGTCGGTGCATTGCTGGTGATTCCGGCGGCGGCGGCTCGTCTGCTCAGCCAGTCGCTCAAGGGCTTTTTCTGGTGTTCGGTGCTGATCGCCACGGTCAGTACGCTGTGCGGGATTCTCGCGCCGATCGTGTTCGACCTGCCGATTCCGTCCGGCGCCGCGATCATTCTGGTCGCCGGTATCGCCTTCGCCCTCGCCGCGATTGCCCGGGGCGTCGTCCCCAGTCTGAAAGGGAACCTTGGATAAATGGCTTTTTCATTGCGACAACTGACCCTGGCCATCGCCCTCAGCGGCGCGGTTTCGAGCCCTCTGCTGGCTGCCGAAAAACCGTTGCGGGTGCTGGCCTCGTTGCCAATCACCTACGGTCTGGGTGAAGTGCTGCTCAAGGGCACCGACATCAGCCTCGAACGCGCAGCGCCGGCGAATCTGCCGGGCAGCCGCCAGACCGCGTACTTCACCGGACGCGGGGCTCCGGAGCTGAGCAAACTGGCCACCGGCGCCGATGCGGTGATCGGCGTGCGCTCGCTGTGGGCCGATGATCCGCTGTACCCGATTGCCCGACGCAGCAACATCCGCATCATCGAAGTCGATGCCGCCCGCCCGGTGGACGGCGCCCTGCCCGGCATCGCCGTGCAACCGGGGCTGAATGTCGATGGCCTGAACAGCCAGCCGTGGCTGGCCAGCAACAACATGGGGCGCATGGCCGACGTGATGGCGGCGGACCTGGTGCGCCTGGCACCGAAGGACAAGCCGAAGATCGAAGCCAACCTGGCCGCACTGAAACAGCGCCTGCTGAAACTCAGTGCCGACAGCGAGGCGCGTCTGGCCAGTGCCGACAACCTGAGCGTGATGAGCCTGAGCGATCACTTCGGTTACCTGATCGGTAGCCTCAATCTGGAATTGATCGGACAGGATGCGCGGCCGGATGCCGAGTGGACGCCGGAGGATCTGAAAAAACTCACCGCCACCCTGAAAGACAATGACGTGGCGGTGGTGCTGCACCATCGGCAACCGTCGGACGCGGTGAAAGCGGCAATTGCCGAATCGGGCAGTCATCTGCTGGTGCTGAGCACCGATGCGGCGGATCCGGTGGCAGAGCTGGAAGGGAATGTGGATGTGCTGCTCAAGGGCCTGAGCGGCGCGTAACACCAGTCTTGATCGTTCCCACGCAGAGCGTGGGAACGATCACCGTCTGGATGGGAACGATCGACATGAAAAAACCCGCTGACTGTTTCCAGTCCAGCGGGTTTCTTTTTGCCTGAAGACTTACTGTGCAGCCGCTTGCGCTTCCATCTTCTGACGCAGGCTCAGCGGGCGCATGTCGGTCCAGACTTCTTCGATGTAAGCCAGGCATTCCTTTTTCAGGCCGCTCTTGCCGACGGTGCGCCAGCCTTCCGGCACGGCCTTGTAGTCCGGCCAGATCGAGTACTGCTCTTCGTGGTTGACCACGACTTGAAAGAGGATGTCCTCGCGGTCGAATACTGACGTCATGCTGTGTCTCCATCGCTGTAAGGGTGGGCTGCACGACGGGTGCAGCCGGGTATGTAGAAAGAACGTTCGACGCGGCGAAAAATTTACAGGCCGGCGGTCGCGGCGCTCAACGCACGGCCGAAGATCTCGGCGACGCAATCGATTTCGGCGGCGGTGATCACCAGCGGCGGCAGGAATCGCACCACCGCACCGTGTCGCCCGCCCAACTCCAGAATCAGCCCACGCTTGAGGCACTCACGCTGAACCAGCGGCGCCAGACGTGCAAAAGCCGGCGGATGGCCGAGTGCGTCCGGCGTGCCGTTCGGATCGACCAGCTCGACACCGAGCATCAGGCCACGACCACGAATGTCGCCCAGTTGCGGGAAATCACGCTGCAGGATGTGCAAGTGCTCGCTCAGGCGTTCGCCCATGGCGGCGGCGTGTTCGCAGACCTTGTGCTCAACCAGATAACGCATCACCGCAGAGCCAGCAGCCATCGCCATCTGGTTGCCACGGAACGTACCGGCGTGGGCACCCGGCTGCCAGGTGTCGAGCCAGTCGCGATAAACCACCACCGCCAGCGGCAGGCTGCCGCCGATGGCTTTTGACAGCACCACCACGTCCGGGGTGATGCCGGCGTGTTCGAAGGCAAACATCTTGCCGGTACGGGCGAAACCGCTCTGGATTTCGTCGATGATCAGCGCCACGCCGGCCTTTTCAGTGATGCGGCGCAGACCGCGCAGCCACTCGATGTCCGCCGGGATCACACCGCCCTCGCCCTGCACCGCTTCAACGATGACTGCCGCCGGCAATTGCACGCCGGCCTCGGGATCATTGAGCAGGTTTTCCAGATAACTCAGGTTGGCCTTCACGCCCGCCGCGCCACCGAGCCCGAACGGGCAGCGGTAGTCGTAAGGGAAAGGCATGAATTGCACGCCGTTGCTGAGCAATGCGCCCAACGGTTTCTTCGGACCGAGGCTGCCCATCAGGCTCAAGGCCCCCTGGCTCATGCCGTGGTAACCGCCGGAGAACGACAGCACGGTGCTGCGCCCGGTGGCGGTGCGCACCAGTTTCAGCGCGGCTTCCACCGCGTCGGTGCCGGTCGGGCCGCAGAACTGGATTTTCGCTTCCTTGGCCAGTGCAGGCGGCAGCAGACCGAACAGGTCCTGAACAAACTGGTCTTTCACCGGCGTGGTCAGGTCCAGCGTATGCAGCGGCAGCTCATCGGCCAGCACCTGCTGAATCGCTTCGATCACCACCGGGTGGTTATGCCCCAGCGCCAGAGTGCCGGCACCCGCCAGGCAATCGATGAAGGTACGGCCTTCGACGTCTTCGACGTACAGGCCCTTGGCGCGCTTCAGCGCCAGCGGAATCCGTCGCGGATAGCTGCGGGCATTGGATTCCTGCTGGCTCTGACGGGCCAGCAGCGGCGACTCATTGAATTGATACAGCGTTTCAGCCGGCGCGGAGGCGATCCGGGCCGACGACTCTTCGATAAGGCTGGTGGCGACTGACATCTCTCGACCCCTCAATACGCTATGGATAGTGACCAAAACTGCACACCGGGCAGGTGCGCGTTCCGGTCGCGGGGCGCACATGCTGGTTTTCCTGTTCTGGAAACGCACCAGCGTGTCGAGGATTTACACCCTTGATCGAATGTCAGGCCGACAATCCCAGCGGCTTGTGCATCGGCAGGCTCAAAACGCCGTGATGCGTGAAGGCAGACGCCGCTTCGCGATACCCCAGACGCCGGTAGAACGCCTCGCCGGTGCGCGTGCTGGCGAGCGTGACGCAAGGCCGACCGCGAACCCGCAGCCAACCCTCGAGATCACCCATCAGCGCGCGGCCCGCGCCTCGGCGAAACCACTCCGGTTGCACATGACAGAACGTGACCTCGCCATTGGCTGCCGCCATGCCGACGCCGACCGGCTTATCGTGAAGAAGCGCGATATTCAGATAGAGATGCGGATCGGCGAGCCAGCCGCTGATGTGTTCCGCCGATTGTCGGCGGACCCAGTGGTCAACCAGTTGGGGATCGTTGCGATGGTCGAGCGCGCAACCGACGCGGATCGAACGCTCGAGAATCCGGCTGATGATGCCGGCATCGGCGGGAGTGGCGGGACAAATGTAGACGGGTGCTTCCATGGCGCTGTTTCCCTCAATCCATTGAGTCAAAGGCTGGGGCGACAATAACGTCGCGGCCGGCGGATGACTAATGGAGAGAGGTTACATTTGATGTGCCTGGCAAAATATCAGACCGGTTGCAGCGGCATGGTCAGCTCGACCCGCAAACCATCCGGGCGGCTGTCGAAATGCAGGGTGCAGGCGCAACGTTGAACGATGGCCTGGACAATCGCCAGACCCAATCCGCAGCCGTTGCTCTGGCCATTGCGCCAGAAGCGCTGGGTCAGATGTTGCAGATCGTCTGGGGCAATCCCCGGCCCATGATCGCGCACCACGAAACGCACGTGGGTGGCGGAGGTTTCCAGGCTCAGCTCCACCGCGCCGTCGGTCGGGGTATGCCGCAGGGCGTTGTCCAGCAGGTTGCGCAGGGCTGCGATCGACAACACCGCCGGCATTTGCAGGGGCGCACCGGACAAGTGTTCAGGCAGGTGCAACCTGATCCGCTGGCGCTGGTCGCTGGCCGAGTCCTGAATCGCCAGCTTCGCCACCTGTTCGGCACTGCATTGCACACCGTCGTCGAACGACAGACTGCCCTCGACCCGCGCCAGCAACAGCAATTGCTCAAGAGTCCGGTGCAGGCGATCGGCGCCCTCCTCGGCCCGGGCCAGAGACTGATCGCGGGCGTTGCCTTCGGTCATGCGCGCCACTTGCAGGTGGGTCTTGATCGCCGTCAGCGGACTTCGCAGTTCATGGGCGGCATCGCCAGTCAGGCGACGTTCGCGTTCGATGGTCTTACCGATGCGCTGGAACAGCTGGTTCTGGGTTTCGAGCAGCGGTTTCAGTTCGCTGGGGAATGACTGCAACTGCAACGGTTCGAGCGAGTCGGCATTGCGGCGCATCAAGGCTTCACGCAAGCGATTGAGCGGCGCCAGGCCCTGGCCGATCCCCAGCCACAACAGGCACAGGCAGCCAAGCAGCGCCACGCCGACCGGCACCGAGGCCGCCAGCAGGATCGACATGTTCAGGGCTTCGCGTTCGATCACCCGGTCTGCGGTGGTGATCCGCACATCGCCCCGGGCCAGGGTGAAGCTGCGCCATGGCGCGCCATCGATCATCTGATCGTGGAAGCCCATCTTCTGGGCTTCCAGTGCCTGTTCCGGATTATTGTGGCTGCGGGCGAGGATTTCCCCGCGCAGCGAACTGACCTGACAGGCCATGCCGCCGGGAATGTTCAACTGCTCGGCGCTGAAGTGGGTGCCTTCGCCTTTGCTCGGGATTGCGGGCAATTGCTCCAGCAACCCGGCGACCATCCGCGCCGACGCCACCAGGCGCTGGTCGAGGGAAAACATCATCTGGTTGCGCAGATCGCTGAGCATCCAGGCGGCCGCCAGTGCCCAGATCAGCGCGAACGCGGCGCCGAGGGTCAGGCTCAGACGCAGGCGCAAACTCATCACTTGTCAGGTTCTCCACCATCGGCCGGCCCCAGGCGATAGCCCAGGCCACGCACGGTTTCGACGATGCCCTTGCCCAGCTTGCTGCGCAGGTGATGGATGTGCACGTTGAGCGCATTGCTTTCCAGTTCATCGTTGAAACCGTAGACGCTGTCCTTCAACTGCTCGGTGGACAGCACCCGGCCACGGTTATGCAGCAAGGCCTGCAACAACGACTGTTCGCGCCGGGATAGGTCAATCGAGCGGCCTGCCAACGTGGTTTCGCGGCTGCTCGGATCATAGGTCAGCGCACCGTGTTCGATCAGGTTGACGCTGCGCCCGGCCACCCGGCGCAACAGGGTTTGCAGACGGGCGAACAACTCGCGCAAATCGAACGGCTTGAGCAGGTAGTCGTCGGCACCAGACTGCAAACCATCGACACGGTCGGTGACCGAATCCCGCGCGGTGAGAATCAGCACCGGAATTTCCAGCCCCTGCTGACGCAGTTGTTGCAGCAGTTTGAGGCCGTCTTCGTCCGGCAACCCGAGATCGAGCACCATCACGTCGAATTCGGCAACCTTGAGGATCGCCCGCGCCTTGGAGGCGGTGTTGACGTGCTCGACCGTCAGGCCTTGCGCCGTCAGCCCGGCGACGATGCCGCTGGCGATCAACTCGTCGTCTTCGCAAACCAGTACGTGCATGGGAACTCCATCGGCAAAATGCAAGGAAAACAACTGAGGATTAAGCCGTAATTATGGCAAACACCACAACCAATGAAAAATCTGCCTGCCCTCCGACCAGCCGAACCAGGCAAGTAGCTGATTTAAACTTCATACACGAGCAAGAAGAATCACTCTGAAACAGAGATATTGCACTCTGCAATTCTAACAAACCACTCAACAAGATAATCTCACCATTCAAAACCATGCCAATACGGCATAACCAACAAACCACTTGAAGCATATCAACATGAGCCATTTGAAAAACTTTACTGCTGTTGACTGGCGCCAAGGTGCGGATCGAATTTATTTTTTCTTCAAGGACTCCAATACTTATAGTCGCTTCGACATAGGTGATAACTGTGTAGACAGAAGCGTTTACCCCTCACCGATTACCGGAAACTGGGGAAGTTTTAACAAGCATGCCAAAAATCTGCGTTTCGGCTTCACCACCACAGCCATTGACTGGAGTGGGATCGATGGCGATCAACTCTGGTTGTTTTACGATGATGGCGGCACGCCAATGGTCTGCAAATACTCTCAGCGCACTGATAAAGTTCACTCGCTCATCCCTGTCTCAAGGTCCATCTGGGCGCCACTGACGCCTTACTTTGACCGGATTGTCGGCGTCATGTGGAGGGAAGACATTGGTTTCAAAGATTTGTTCTGGGTGTTACTCAACGACGGCAATTACATTAACTACAACACCAGCACCCATAAACTCCAGGTCTTGCCGCTCCTCGGCTCGCCATGGAGCAATATCGAAAAATACAAAGACCGAATAATCACAGCGGTGCTCAATGACCACCCTTTGACCAACTCGTACTTTTATATATTTCTAACCGGCAATGAGTACTTGCGCTATAACACAAGCAATACAAAAGTCACGGGACCCTTTCCAGTAGATGAAGGAAATTGGCCGGGGCTGTTAGTGTAACAAGGATTTTACACATCGATTCCACCCTGGCACCGTTCAAAGAACGATAGTTCCTTGCCGAACACACCTCGGCTTTTAATTTTCGAATTGAAGGCTCTCATTGACATCACGACAACAGACTTATTTTAAAAATGGTGACCACATGTCGACCCTGAAAAACTTTATTGCAATCGACTGGCGCTCCGGCCTCGACCGGATCTATTTCTTTTTCAAAGATAACGACACCTACTCTCGCTACGACAATGGCGACGGAAAAATACCCGGTGATTATCCCCGACCGATCAAGGGCAGGTGGGGCGCGTTCGATGAACATGCCAAACACCTGCGCTTCGGATTCACTCAAACGTTGGCGGGCGACAAGGACATTATCTGGTTGTTCTTTTACAACGGCGATCTCCCATGGGTCTGTGCCTATGACCAGGACAAAGACAAGGTTGACGCCTTTTACAATCTTTCCAATTCTCTCTGGACGCCAATCCTGCCCTACTTTGACAGAATCGTCGCCGGCACCTGGCTGGAAGCAATCGGATTCGGGAACCTGTTTCGTTTCCTGTTGAGTGACGGAACCCATCTGACATTCGACACCGTAACGCAACAGATGAAACACAATCCAACAGCCGTATTGACCGGGCTTGCACCTTATAAAAACCGCCTCATCACCGCTGCTCAAATTGATCCAACTTTTAGCGACAACCTCTGGTACATCTTCCTGACCGACAACCAGTACGTGGTTTACAACATGCAAAAGGGCCGAGTCGAAGGAGGTGCGAAAAATATCAGTGGCCAATTCGCCGGGTTAACCTGAAAGCTCTGACTGTCTCATCTTTCTGTAATGCCGCAGCTTCTCGCAGGTTCGACGCATTGATACCCCCGGTTAATCAGCGGTTAATCGCCGCCCGCCACTGTGCCCCTCAACTGCACAGGGACAAGGCTCCTCCATGCGTCATTTTTTTCTATTGTTTGCACTGTTGATTTCGAGTCTGGCCCAGGCGGGGAATGATCCTTTTGCGTCAAAACCGGAGTTCCTGCCGGTCGACAAGGCGTTCGTGCTGACCTCGGAACGTCTGGATTCCGGTGAGACCCAGCTGTTCTGGCAAATCGCCGACGGCTATTACCTGTATCAGAAGCGCCTGAAGTTCGACGGGCTGGCGACGCAAAACGTCCCGGCCCTGCCCGAAGGCGAATCCCACAGCGACGAGTATTTCGGCGAACAACCGGTTTATCGCCAGGGCCTCGAGCTGAAAATCCCGGCAGCCGCACAGGGCCAGATCAGGGTCAGTTATCAGGGCTGCGCCGACGCCGGCCTTTGCTATCCGCCACAAACCCGAGTGATCGACCTCGGCGGCAAAGCCGCAGCAACGACAGATGAAGCGCCGGATCAGGCACTGGCCAGCGGTCTGCAACAGCACTCGCTGGGCTGGAGTCTGCTGGTGTTCTTCGGCCTTGGTCTGCTGCTGGCGTTTGCGCCGTGTTCGTTGCCGATGCTGCCGATTCTGGCGGGCATGGTGGTCGGCAGCGGCGCCACGCCGCGTCGCGGTTTCGCACTGGCCGGCAGTTATGTGGTTTGCATGGCACTGATTTATGCGGCGATGGGCGTCATCGCTGCGCTGCTGGGGGCGAACCTGCAGGCGTGGTTGCAGAACCCGTGGCTGCTCGGGACGTTCGCGGCGGTGTTTGTGGTTCTGGCGCTGCCGATGTTCGGCTTCTTTGAACTGCAATTGCCGGTGGCCCTGCGGGATCGACTGGAACATGCCTCGCGCAGTCAACGCGGCGGCAGTCTGATCGGCGCGGGTGTATTGGGCGCGTTGTCCGGTCTGCTGGTCGGCCCGTGCATGACCGCACCACTGGCCGGCGCCCTGCTCTACATCGCGCAAAGTGGCAACGCGCTGCACGGCGGTCTGATTCTGTTTGCTCTGGGCATCGGCATCGGCGTACCGCTGCTGTTGCTGGTAACCGTCGGCAATCGTTTCCTGCCCAAGCCCGGCGCATGGATGAATCTGCTCAAAGGCGTGTTTGGTTTCCTGTTCCTCGCGACCGCGCTGCTGATGCTGCGACCGGTGCTGGATCCGTCGCTGTGGCTGGGCCTGTGCGGCGCGCTGCTGTTGATCGCCGCTTACAGTGCCTGGAAACAGTCCGAAGGCTTTGGTCGCGTGGCGCAGTTGTTCGGTGCCGGTTCGCTGTTGCTGGGTCTGTGGGGCAGTCTGCTGGTGGTCGGTGCGGCGGGCGGCAGTGACGATCCGTATCAGCCGTTGCAGGTGTATAGCGCCGGCCGCGTCGGATCTGCGGCGCCCAGCGGCCACGAAGCCTTCACGACGATCAAGGATCCGGGCGCCCTGCAACGCGAGCTCGACGCCGCCAAAGCGCAGGGCCAGTGGGTGCTGCTCGATTACTACGCCGACTGGTGCACGTCGTGCAAAGTCATGGAGAAACAGGTGTTCGGCCAGGCGCGGGTGATGCAGGCCCTGAGCGATGTGCGCTTGCTCCGAATCGACGTCACCGCCGACAATGCCGCCAGCCGCGAACTGCTCGGCCGTTACAAAGTGCCGGGGCCACCGAGTTTCGTGTGGATCGGCGCCGACGGCGAAGAGCGCCGCAGCCAGCGCATCACCGGCGAGGTCGATGCCGATACTTTCCTGCAACGCTGGACCACCACCCGAGACGCCCGTTAATGCTGACCTTCACCCTCGGCACCTTTGCCATCGCACTCAACCACCTGCTGCTGATCAGCGCGCTGGCGCTGGCGACCTTCGTCGGCTGGCGGGTGGCCAAGCGCGGCGGTGACAACCCCGAGTCGGCGCTGTTCAGCCTGTTTCTGCTCGGCATGCTGGCGGCGCGCATTGCGTTTGTCGCTGTGTACTGGGGGCACTATCGCAACGATCTGTGGCAGATCATCGACCTGCGCGACGGCGGTTTCCTCGCCTGGCCGGGGGTGATCGTGCTGCTGCTGGCGGCGCTGTATCGCGGCTGGCGCCGGCCGGGTTTGCGTCGACCGCTGGGTTTCGGCGTGGTCAGCGGCGTGGCGTTCTGGGTGCTGGCGACCCTGTCGCTGAACATCTATGAACAAGGCACGCGCCTGCCGGACATCACCCTGCGCAATGCCGCCGGGGAAACCGTGAAACTCACCGACTATCAGGGCGGACCGCTGGTGATCAACCTGTGGGCGACCTGGTGCCCGCCGTGCCGCCGGGAAATGCCGGTGCTGGAAAACGCCCAGCAACAACGCCCGGACCTGACGTTCCTGTTCGTCAACCAGGCCGAAAGCATGCAAAGCGTCGCCACGTTTCTCGAAACCCAGGGCTTGAGCCTGAACAACGTGCTGTTCGACCGCAGCGGACGCCTCGGCCAGGCCGTGGGTTCCATGGCCCTGCCGACTACGCTGTTCTATAGCCCGGACGGTCGCCTGCTGGGCAGCCATCTGGGCGAGTTGTCGAACGCCAGCCTGGCCCGCGCCCTGGAAAACTTCGACACCCCGGCTTCCAGCCCGAATCCGGCCACCTCTTCTTCAAGGAAACTGCCATGCCCCGCCTCCGCCACCTGCTGACGCTGACCATGAGCGCAGCCCTGCTGCACCTGCCGTCGGTCCAGGCCGCTGAAGAACTGCCTGAAGCGATCAAGAAAATCGAAGCCAAAGGCGCCAAGATCGTTGGCCAGTTCGATGCGCCGGACGGCTTGCGCGGTTATGCCGCGCAATACCAGAACCGTGGCATGGCGCTGTACCTGACGCCGGACGGCAAGCATGTGCTGCTGGGCAATCTGTACGACGCCGACGGCAAGGACCTGAGCAGCGAGCCGCTGCAAAAACTGGTTTACGCGCCAATGGCCAAGGAAGTCTGGGCCAAGTTCGAAGCGAGCAACTGGATTCAGGACGGCAACAAGGATGCGCCGCGCACGGTGTACCTGTTCAGCGACCCGAACTGCCCGTACTGCAACATGTTCTGGGAACAGGCCCGCCCTTGGGTCAAGGCTGGCAAGGTGCAGTTGCGGCACATCATGGTCGGCATCATCCGCGAAGACAGCCCGGCCAAATCCGCCGCCCTGCTCGCCGCCAAGGACCCGAGCAAAGCCCTGGAAGATCACGAGAAAGCCGGCAAGGCCAGCACCCTCAAGGCCTTGAAGGACATTCCGGTTGCTGTGCAGACCAAACTCGCGGCGAACATGCAGTTGATGGAAGACCTGGACTTGCAGGCCACCCCGGCGATCTTCTACATGGACGACAAGGGCGAACTGCAACAACAGCAAGGCGCACCGACACCGGACAAACTGGCGAAGATTCTCGGCCCGAAATAAAAAACGCCCACGCAATGCGTGGGCGTTTTCGTTACTTCAGTTCAGCCAGAAACTTCAGCAGCGTGTCGGTCACGAAGGTTGGATTCTCCAGATTGGAGATATGCCCCGCCTCCGGCACCAGCACACACGGACAGCCAATCAACTCAGCCATTTCCCGTGCTTCCGACGGCGGGCGTGGCTTGTCCTGATCGCCGCAGACCACCAGCGTGGTGGCCGCATTCAACTCGCCCAGACGCGGCAACAGATCGTCACGGCCAAAGGTGATCCGCCCCATCGGCACGATGCTCTCGCGCAGGCGTTCAGCTGAATAGCCGGCGAGTTTTGCGCGGAAATCCTGATACAGCGCCGACTCTTTATCGATGCCCGGACGGAAGAAGATCGGCACCACGATATCCAACAGTGGCTCGGAAATCCCGCCGCTTTCCTCGATCTGTTTGAACAGCGAGAAATAATACTGACGCGTCGGTTCCGGCTCGACGCCGACGTAAGTGTCCATCAGCACCAGACCGTTGAGCCGCTGCGGTGCCGACAACGCCAGGCGCACGCCCCACATGCCGCCGACCGACAGCCCGACCAGCGTCACCCGATCGATATCCAGATGATCGAGCAAGGCCAGGGCCTGACGGGCGATGTCGTCCAGCGAAGCGGTGCCTTCAGGCAAACGACCGGATTCGCCATGGCCCCACAGATCCAGCGCAATTACCCGATAATGCGCCGACAACGCTGCGATCTGCGGCGCCCACATGGCCTGGTTCCACAGGTAGCTGCCGGCCAGCAACACCGCCGGGCCCGCGCCTTGATCAATGTAGTGAAGCGCCTGTCCGTCAACTTCGAAGAAAGCCATCGATCACCCCCGCGACAAAAAAGAGAACCGGCAGACTGGGCTGCCGGTTCGGGATCGTCAACTATACAAACGTACATCCATATGCCGGTTGATCGATGTTGAGATCACAGACGCTGAAGACTACAACCCCTCCAGCTCCGCCATCAGGTCATTCAGTCGATCAACCTTCTCCTCGGTAATGTCACTGGCCGCCAGCCCTTCGATGTACTCGGCCAGTTCCTCCACCGTGCTGCACTCGAACATCGCTCGCAGCGGCACATCCCGTTGCAAGGTTTTCTGCACTCGCGAGGCGATTTGTGTGGCGAGCAGCGAGTGGCCACCGAGTTCGAAGAAGTTGTCGCGGACCCCGACCTTCTCGACCTTCAGCACCTCGGCCCATATATCGGCCAGGGTCTGCTCCAGATCGCTGCGCGGCGCCAGGTAATCCTGGCTCTGCAACTGGCCGATCTCCAGCGCCGGCAAGGCCTTGCGGTCGAGTTTGCCGTTGGCGTTGAGCGGCAACCGGTCGAGCCACAACCAGTGCAGCGGCACCATGTATTCCGGCAGTTCGGCGCGCAAGCGCTGCTTGATCCGCTCCAGGCGTTCGCTCTGATTCAGTGCGGAATCTGCGGCGACCAGGTAACCGACCAGATGCTTGCCGTTGACGCCTTCCTGCACGCCGACGGCCCCGTCGCGGACTTCCGGTTGCTCGTGCAGACGCGCCTCGATTTCACCCAGCTCGATCCGGTAACCGCGAATCTTCACCTGATGGTCGACCCGGCCGACATACTCCAGCACACCGTCACTGCGGCGGCGCGCCAGGTCACCGGTGCGGTACAGACGCTCGCCCGGCGCACCGAACGGATTCGGCACGAACACCGGCGCGGTGCGCAGCGGATCGCTGACATAACCTCGACCGACCCCGGTGCCCGCCACACACAACTCACCCACCGCCCCCAACGGCACCAGATCCAGCGCGCCATCGAGCAGGTAGAGCAAGTTGTTGTCGGTCGGCGTACCGATCGGCAGGTAACTGCCGCGAGTCGAGGCCAGGTCGACGCGAAAGAACGCCACGTCGTCCGAGCACTCCGCCGGGCCATAGGCGTTGACCAGACCGATCTCCGGATAACGCAGCAGCCACTGGTGCGCCAGTTCTGGCGGCATCGCTTCACCGGTCGGCAGCATCCAGCGCAGACCGTCGAGGCTCAGACGATCCGAAGCGAGCATGCCCTGAATCAGCGACGGCACGCTTTCCAGCACGGTGATGCCCTGCTGCTGCACATGCACCAGCAAACCTTGCGGATCGTGGGCGATGGTGTTCGGCACGATGTCCACTCGCGCCCCGAACAGCGGCGCGGCGAGGAACTGCCAGACCGAAATATCGAAGCTTTGCGAAGCGGTCTGGGCGATCACATCGGCGTCGCTCAGGTTCAGGTACGGCACCTTGCTCAATTGGTTGTTGAGCATGCCGCGCTGCTCGACCATCACGCCTTTCGGCAACCCGGTGGAGCCCGAGGTGTAGATCACATAGGCCAGATTGTCCGGGCCGCTGAAGATGCCCGGATTCGCCGACGACACCGCGCCGGCCTGAACCTCTTCCCACACCACCAAGCGTGGACGGTTGGCGCAGCTGAATTCATCCAGCAAGGTCGTCGCCTGTTCCCGACAAGCCTCGGTGCACACCAGCACCGGCGTGCGGCTGAGCTCAATGATCCGTTGCAGACGCTGGCTCGGCAGACCCGGATCCAGCGGCAGGTAACCGGCACCGGCCTTGAAGCTGCCGATGATCATGCCCAGCAGATCCAGATTACGTTCGCCCAGCAGCGCCACCGGTTGATCCATCTGCACACCGGCCGCGACCAGTGCATGGCCGAGACGGTTGGCGTTCTGGTTCAGCTCGGCGTAGCTCAGTTGCTGATCGAGGCAACTGGCGGCAATGCGTTGCGGATGTTGCGCGACCTGCGCTTCGAACAGCTCGACGTAGCTCTGCTCCAGCGGATAGTCGTGCTCACTCTGGTTGCAGCCGTGGAGCAGGAAGTCCTGTTCCTCTTGGCCAAGCAGCGGCAGGTCGGCCATGTCGCCATGGAAGCCGTCGACCAGCGCCAGCAACAGACGCTTGAACTCGCCGAGCATGCGCTCGATGGTCGACTCGTCGAAGTAACGCTGGTCGTAAGACAGGTGCAGACCGAGGTCGTCGCCCGGATAGCAAACCGCTGTCAGCGGGAAGTTGGTGTGAGTACGGCCCGAGTCCGAGGTCGCGTTAAGGCTCTGCGCGCGGTCCAGCACCGAGACTTCCACCGGAGCGTTTTCGAACACGAACAGGCTGTCGAACAGCGGCTGGCCTTTCGGCAGTTCGCTTTGTTCCTGGATGTTCACCAGCGGCAGGTATTCGTACTCACGCAGTTGCATGTTGCTGTCGAGCAGACCGCTCAACCACTGACGCACGCTGGCGCGCTGATCGTCCGCCGGGATCTGCACCCGCAGCGCGATGCTGTTGATGAACAGGCCGACGGTGCGCTGCATCTCCGGCATTTCCACCGGGCGCCCGGCCACGGTCACACCGAACAGCACGTCGCGATCACCGCTCATGCGGCGCAGCACCAGTGCCCACGCCGCCTGGGCGAAGGTGTTGATGGTCAGTTGATGGGCCTGGGCCAGTTCGCGCAGACGGGCGCCGTCCTCGACATTCAGTCGGGTGTAGCGGTCACCGACGATCATGCCGCCGCTTTCGCCAGCGTGTTCACGCAGGAACGGACGGTCGCTCGGGATCGGCGTGGTGCGCTCGAACCCTTGCAGGTTCTGCTGCCACCACTGGCGCGCTTCGGCCAGGCTCTGGCGTTGCAGCCAGCCGATGTAATCGCGGTAGCGCGGCGGCACTGCCAGTTGCGCTTCGCGACCTTCGCCCAGAGCGGTGTAGATCTCGAAGAAATCGTTCATCAGCAGCGAACGGCACCAGGCATCGATCAGGATGTGGTGGTTGCTCATCATGAACCAATAGCGCGCCGCGCCGACCTTGATCAGGCGCAGGTGGAACGGTGCCTGATTGAGCAGATCGAACCCGGCTTCGCGCTCGGCCTGGAGCAGCGCTTGCAGCTTCGGCTCTTGCTCGGCGTCAGCGATGGCGCTCCAGTCCAGGTACTCGATCGGCGTGCGACCCGGCGTATGAATCACTTGCAGCATGTCTTCGCCAACGTTCCAGCAGAACGACGCACGCAACGCTTCGTGACGGGCGACCACCGCTTGCCACGCCTGGGCGAAACGCTCGGGATCGAGTTCACTGTTGATGCGATAGCGATCCTGCATGTAGTACAGACCGGTGCCCGGTTCGAGCAAGGTGTGCAGCAGCATGCCTTCCTGCATCGGGGTCAGCGGGTACACGTCTTCGATGTGTGCCGCCGGCACCGGCAGTGCATCAAGTTGCGCCTGGGTCAGTTTCGCCAGCGGGAAGTCCGATGGCGTCAGACCACCGGCCTCGTCCTGCAGGCAATGTTCGATCAGGCTCTGCAACTCGCCGACGTAGGCATCGGCCAGCTCGTTGATGGTCTGCGCGTCGTAGCGTTCGGCGCTGAAGGTCCAGCGCAGCAGCAGTTCCCCGCCGTACACCTGACTGTCGACGCTCAACTCGTTCGGCAACGGTGCGTGCGGATCGTGGGCGGCGCCGACCGTTTCATCCAGCGGACGGAACAGCGCATCGCTGCCAAAGCTCTGGTCGAACTGACCGAGATAGTTGAAGGTGATCGGCGCATTCGGCAACGTCGCCATGCTCTGACGGCTGGCATCATCGGCGAGATAACGCAGCACGCCATAGCCCAGACCTTTGTGCGGTACAGCGCGCAGTTGCTCCTTGATCGCCTTGATCGAAGCGCCCTGCCCGGCGGCCTCTTCGATGTTGTGCGGAGTCAGGCGCAGCGGATAGGCGCTGGTGAACCAGCCGACGGTGCGGGTCAGGTCGATCTCGTCGAACAGGGTTTCGCGGCCGTGGCCTTCCAGCTGAATCAACGCCGACGCTTGGCCGCTCCAGCGGCACAGCACGCGGGCCAGTGCGGTCAGCAACAGGTCGTTGACCTGCGTGCGATAGGCGCTCGGCGCCTGTTGCAGCAGTTGCCTGGTGCGTTCGGCATCCAGACGCACGCTGACGGTTTGCGCGTGACGATTTTCGCGACCGCCCTCAGGACGTTCGCACAGCAAGTCGGCATTCGGACCGGCCAGTTGCGCTTGCCACCAGCTCAGTTCTTCACGCAGGGATTCGCTGCCGGCGTAAGCCTGCAAGCGCGCTGCCCAGTCCTTGAAGGCGCTGGTTTTGGCCGGCAGTTTCACCGACTGATCGGCGTCGAGCTGGCGATACACGGTTTGCAGATCGTCGAGCAGCACGCGCCACGACACACCGTCCACAACCAGGTGATGGATCGCGATGAACAGCCGTTGCTGAGCGTCCGGCCCATCGACCAAAACTGCACGAAGCAGCGGGCCCTGGGCGAGGTCGAGACTGCGCTGGGCATCGGCGAACAGTGCGGCGCACTTATCCATCGACGGCACGCGGACTTGCCACAACACGGCGGCATCGGTCACCGGTTGATGGGTCGCTTGCCATGCGCCGTTGACCTCGGTGAAGCGCAGACGCAGGGCGTCATGCTGCTCGATCACCGCCAGCAACGCTTGCTCCAGACGATGCGGTTCCAGCGCAGCAGTCGGCTCCAGCAGCAACGCCTGGTTCCAGTGCTGACGCTCGGGAATCTCGGTGTCGAAGAACCAGTGCTGGATCGGTGTCAGACGCGATTCGCCCGTCACCAGACCTTGCTCGGCGGTCACGGCTTCACTGCGGCTGGCGACAGCGGCCAACGTCTGCACGGTCTGGTGCTGGAACAGATCACGCGGGCTGAAATGAATGCCCTGCTGACGCGCCCGGCTGACCACTTGAATCGACAGGATCGAGTCGCCGCCCAGTTCGAAGAAGTTGTCGTTGAGACCGACCTGCTCGACGTTGAGTACTTCGCACCAGATCTGCGCCAAGGTCTGCTCCAGCTCGTTGCTTGGCGCCACGTAATCCTGACGGTTCAGCTCCGGGTCCGGCGCCGGCAAGGCGCGGCGGTCGAGCTTGCCGTTGGCGGTCAGCGGCATGCTCGCCAGCAGAATCAGATGCGTCGGCACCATGTAGTCCGGCAGTTGCGTCTTCAAGTGCGCCTTCAGCGCTTCGCGCAGTTCGGCCTGCTCGGCTTCGCTTCGCGAAGCGACCTCGGTCACGAGATAGCCGACCAGTTGCTTGCCGCTCGGCGCATCCAGCGCCAGCACCACCGCTTCGCGGATCGAATCATGATCGAGCAGGCGGGTTTCGATCTCGCCCAGTTCGATACGGAAACCACGAATCTTCACCTGATGGTCGATTCGCCCGAGGTATTCCACCAGACCGTCGGCACGCTGGCGCACCAGGTCGCCGGTGCGGTACATGCGACCGCCATCGGCGGCAAACGGGTCGGCGACAAAACGCTCGGCGCTGATGCCGGCCCGGTCGTGATAACCCTGGGCCAGACCGGCGCCACCGACGAACAATTCCCCGGTCGCACCTTGCGGCACCAGCGCCAGATCGGCGTCGAGAATGTAGGCCACGCGATCACCGATCACGCTGCCGATCGGCACACTGCCAGCGCCCTCTTCCAATACTTCCGGCGCAAGGCTGGCCAGCGGCATGACCACGGTTTCAGTCGGGCCGTAGGCATTGAAGAACAGGCTCGGTTTGAACGCTGCGCGAATCCGTTGCAGGTGTTCGCCGGTCAGCGCTTCGCCACCGGTGATGATCATGCGCACCGGTAGAATGTCGTTTTGCGTCGCCAGGAACTGCGCCAACTGGCTGCCGTAGCTCGGGGTGAAACCGAGAATATTGATCCGATGTTCGCGAATCAGGCCGCAGATTTCTTCCGCGTCCCACTGACCCTGCGCACGCAGCACCACCTGCGCGCCGCTGAGCAGCGGCACCAGCAGACGCTCGGTGGCGGCGTCGAAGTTGATCGAATAGAAGTGCAGCTCGCAGTCGTCCGGACGCATGCCGAAGCGCTCGATCACCGCCTGGCAATGCATGGCGATTTCACCGTGGGACACCACCACGCCTTTCGGCTTGCCGGTGGAACCCGAGGTGTAAATCAGGTACGCCTGATGCTGCGGCAGGCTGATAAACGGCAGCTCGGTGGCCGGGTAATCGGCCAGCGCGACGCTGTCGTCTTGCAGGCACCAGCGCGCCACGTTCGACGGCAGTTCGCCGAGGGCTTTGAACATCGCCCGGTCGCTGAGCAGCAGACCGACGCCGCTGTCTTCGATCATGTAATGCAGGCGGTCGAGCGGGTATTCCGGATCCAGCGGCACATAGGCGCCACCGGCCTTGAGGATCGCCAGCAGGCCGACGACCATTTCCAGCGAACGCTCCAGCGCCAGGCCGACCCGCACTTGCGGGCCGACACCGCGTTCACGCAGAGCCCAGGCCAGACGGTTGGCGCGGGCATCGAGTTCGGCGTAGCTCAGAGTCTTCCCGGCGAAGGTCAGGGCTGGCGCATCTTTGCGCGCCAGTGCCTGCTCGGCGAACAGGTGATGTATGCACTGGTCGAGACGACGCTCGCCCGGCTCGACACCGAGGCTGTCGAGCAATTGCTGTTGCTCAGGCGCATCGAGCAGCGGCAGTTCGCTGAGTCGTTGCTGCGGGTTGGCGATCAACGCTTCCAGCAGGTTGCGCCAATGTCTAGCCATGCGCGCGATGGTCGGTTCATCGAACAAGTCAGTGCTGTAGGTCAGGCAGCAACCGAGGCGATGGTCGAGGTCGGTGACTTCCAGGTTGAGGTCGAACTTGGTCGCCCGCGCATCGTTGGCCAGGTACTCGACGGTCATGCCGGCGAGCATGCGGCTCTGCTGGAATTCCCAGCGCTGCACGTTGCACATCACCTGGAACAACGGGTTGTACGCGGCGCTGCGCGGTGGCTGCAACGCCTCCACCAGATGGTCGAACGGCAGGTCCTGATGGGATTGACCTTCGATCACGGTGTGGCGCACTTGCTCGAACAATTCGCCGACCGACATCTGGCCGTCGAGCTGGCAACGCAACACCTGGGTGTTGAGGAACGCACCGATCAGGCCTTCGCTTTCCGGACGGATACGGTTGGCCACCGGCGCACCTATGCGCAGATCGGTCTGGCCGCTGTAGCGGTAAAGCAAGGTCGCGAGCGCGGCGGTCATGGTCATGAACAGGGTCAGACCGTTCTGCGCGTTGAATGCCCGAACCCGTGCGGCAAGATCGTCGCTCAGGTCGAAACGGAACAGCTCGCCCTGATGACTTTGCACCGGCGGACGCGGACGGTCACCCGGCAGTTCCAGCAGCGGATGTTCGCGGCCCAGTTGCGCAGTCCAGTAGTCGAGCTGACGCTGACGCTCGCCGGACTCCAGCCAGTGGCGCTGCCACACGCTGTAGTCGAGGTACTGCACCGGCAACGGTTCCAGCGGCGATTCGCGGTCATCGACGAACGCTTCGTACAGTGCGCTGAGCTCACGGGCGAAGATGTCCATCGCCCAGCCTTCGGTGACGATGTGGTGAAGGGTCAGGACGAAGTAATGCTCCTGCTCGGCGGTCTTGACCAGACAGGCGCGCAGCAGCGGGCCGGTTTCCAGATCGAACGGCAGGTGCGCTTCGTCGTCGGCCAGTTGCTGGACTTTCTGCTCGCGCACGTCGGCGGCGAGTTTCGAGAAATCCTTCCAGTCCATGCGCACGCCGGTCTCGGCATGCACCTGCTGACGGGCCACGCCGTCGATGCTCGGGAACGTGGTGCGCAGGGTTTCGTGGCGCAGGATCAGCGCTTGCAGCGCCGCCTCGAAACGCCCGACATCCAGCACGCCACGCAGGCGCGCCATGCCGCCGACGTTGTACGCCGGGCTGTCCGGCTCCATCTGCCAGAGGAACCACATGCGCTGCTGCGAATAGGACAGCGGCACCGGTTTGCTGCGATCAACCATGTCGATCGGCGGCTGTTTATTGGTGCGACCGCTGGCCTGAATCTGGCGGATCTGCTCGGCAAAATCACCGAGCTCGCTGTGCTCGAACAAGGCGCGCAACGGCAGCTCGACGTCGCAGGCTTGACGGGTGCGGGAGATGATTTGGGTGGCCAGCAGCGAGTGACCGCCGAGGGCGAAGAAGTCGTCGCGCAGGCCGACCTGTTGCAGGCCCAGCACTTCGCGCCAGATCGCGGCGATCTGTTGCTCCAGCTCGGTAACCGGCTCGACGTGTTCGCGCACCTGCCATTGCGGTTCGGGCAAGGCACGGCGGTCGAGTTTGCCGCTCGGGCTCAGGGGCATTGCGTCCAGACGCATCAGTTGCGCGGGGACCATGTATTCCGGCAGTTCGGCAGCCAGTGCGGCCTTCAGGCGCAAGATCTGCGCGTCCTGATCTTCACTGGCGTCGGTGGCGGTGAAGTAGCCGATCAGTTGCGGGCCGGCGACGGTTTCACGCACCAGCACAGCGGCTTGGGCCACACCGTCCTGAGCCAGCAAACGGGCTTCGATTTCTTCCGGTTCGACGCGGAAGCCGCGCAGTTTGACCTGCTGATCGAGACGGCCGAGGTATTCGATCACGCCATCATTCGTCCAGCGTGCGCGGTCACCGGTGCGGTACAGACGCGCGCCCTGCTCGCCCAGCGGATCGACCACGAAACGTTCGGCGGTCAGCGCCGGACGGCCGAGGTAACCACGAGCCAGACCGATGCCGCTGATGCACAGTTCACCCGGCACACCGGCCGGCACCGGATTCAGATCGCTGTCGAGCACACGGCAGACCACGTTGCCCAGCGGACGGCCAATCGGCGAACGCTCGCCATCCGCCACGCTGCAATGCCAATGGGTGACGTTGATCGCGGTTTCCGTCGGGCCATAACGGTTATGCAGCTGCACCGCCGGCAGTTGAGCCAGCACGCGGTTACGCAGCTCCGCCGGCAGCGCTTCACCACCGGAGAACACGCGACGCAGACTTGTGCATTCGGCGCTCAACGGTTCGTCGATAAACAGCGAAAGCAGCGGCGGTACGAAGTGCAGCGTGGTCACACCGTACTGCTGAACCAGCTGCGCAATGCGATGCGGATCGCGGTGTTCACCGGGACCGGCGATCAGCAGGCGCGCACCGGTGATCAGCGGCCAGAAGCATTCCCACACCGACACGTCGAAACTGATCGGCGCTTTTTGCATCAGCACGTCGGTGTCGTTCAAGCGATAGGTGTTTTGCATCCATTGCAGGCGTTCAGCCAACGCCGCGTGAGTGTTGCCCACGCCTTTCGGCTGGCCGGTGGAGCCGGAGGTGTAAATCACGTAGGCGAGATTGTCGCCATGCAGGTGCAGGCCCGGTGCCTGGCTCGGCCAGTTTTCCAGGTGCAGGGTGTCCATGGCGATCACGCTGACGCCTTCGCTGGCCGGCAAGCGGTCGAGCAATGCCGTCTGAGTCAGCAGCAGTTCGACGCCGCTGTCGCTGAGCATGTAGGCCAGGCGATCGGCCGGGTAGTCCGGGTCCAGCGGCACGTAGGCGCCACCGGCCTTGATGATCGCCAGCAGGCCGATCAGCAGTTGCGGCGAACGCTCGCCGGCGATGGCCACGCACACGTCCGGGCCGACGCCTTTGTCGCGCAGGTAATGGGCGAGTCGGTTGGCCTGGGTGTGCAGTTCGGCGAAGTCGAGGCTGCCGCCGTCCCACACCAGCGCGGTGCGATCAGGGGTTTGCCGCGCTTGTTCGTTGAGCAGTTCCGGCAGCCATTGTTGCGCCGGTGTGCACGGGGCGATGCTCCACGCATTTTGCTGAGTGTGCTCGGCGGCGGTCAGCAGTTGCAGCTCGCCGATGGTTTGTTCCGGACGTTCGCAAACTGCTCGCAGCAGGTTGCTGAAATGCTCGGCGAGGCGCTCGATGGTCGCGACGTCGAACAGCTCGTCGGCGTAATCGAAGGACAGCGTCAGGCGGCCGTTACGGTCTTCTTCACTGTGCAGTTGCAGATCGAACTTGGCCTCACGGCTGTGCCACGGCAGTTCTTCGGCGAGCACACCCGGCAGGCGTTTGAGCGCACTCAAGTCGCGCTGCTGGTGGTTGAACATGACCTGGAACAGACCTTGTTCGCGGGCCTGCGGGAAGGCTTCCAGCAGTTGTTCGAATGGCAGGTCCTGATTCGCCTGGGCACCGAGTGCGGCTTGACGGGTTTGCGCCAGCAGTTCGGTGAATGGCAGACGCGAATCGACGTCGGCACGCAGCACCTGGGTGTTGATGAAGAAGCCGATCAGGCCCTGGGTTTCCAGGCGCGGACGGTTGGCGTTCGGAACACCGATGCGGATGTCGCGCTGGCCGCTATAGCGATGCAACAGGCTCTGGAACGCCGAGAGCAGCAGCATGAACGGGGTGGATTGATAAGCCTGTGCCGTCTGGCGAATCGCGTCGCTGAGGCTGATCCCCAGACGAACGCTGTGGCGTGCGGCGCTGTGAATTTGTTTGGCAGAACGCGGATGGTCAGTCGCCAGTTCCAGGGTCGGATGCTCGTCACCCAACTGCGCTTTCCAGTACGCCAGTTGCCGCTCGCCCTCGCCTTGCGCCAGCCATTGACGCTGCCAGCTGCCGTAGTCGGCATATTGGGTTGGCAGCGGCGCGAGTTCGGCGCGCTGGCCTTGGGACGCGGCGGCGTACAGGCGCGAGAACTCGTCGATCAGCACGTTCAGCGACCAGCCGTCGGCGATGATGTGGTGCAGGGTCACCAGCAATTGGTGATCTTCATCGTCGAGGCGCACCAGCGTCACCCACAGCAGCGGGCCTTTCTCCAGATCGAACTGGGTGCGGGCTTCGTCTTCGCGGATCTGTTGTGCGCGGGCTTCACGCTCGCTGGCCGGCAGGTCGCTGATGTCGATCAGTTGCAGGTTGAACTCACCCGCCGCTTCGACCTGTTGCAGGGCCACGCCGTCGCGTTCGAAGAAGCGCGTACGCAGGGATTCATGGCGCTCGATCAGTTGCTGGAAACTGACGCGCAGGGCGTCTTCGTCCAGTTCGCCACGCAGGCGCAGGGCACCGGGAATGTTGTAGGCGCTGCTCTGCGGGTCGAGCTGCCAGGTGATCCACAGACGGTTTTGCGCCAGGGATTGCGGCAGTGCTTCGGTGCGCGACAGGGCGGTGATTTCACCTTGGGCGCTGCCGCCGTCCTGTTGCTGTTGCTCGATGGCGGCGGCGAATGCGGACAGGGTTGGGGCTTCGAACAGCAGACGCAGGTTCAGCTCCAGGCTTAGCTCTTCTCGAACCTTGGCAATCACTTGTGCGGCGGCAATCGAGTTGCCGCCGAGCAGGAAGAAATGGTCGTCGGCGTTGACCTGTTTGATGTTGAGTTGCTCGGCCCAGATGTTTCCGATCAACGCTTCCAGTTCGGAGGCGCACGCGGTCGACTCATGAGCGGTTTCAGCGGTAGCCGACGGGAACACCGCGTAGCTGTCGAGGCTGCCGTCGGCCAGGCGATTGCGGCAGGCCGAACGCTGCAGTTTGCCGCTGGAGGTCTTCGGCAGCGCGCCCGGATTGAGCAGCACCACCACGCTCGGTGCTTCCTGATAAGTCTCGGCCACCGCCTGGCGAATGGCTTTGATCAGCGCTTCAGGCGGGAGAATTTTCTGCACGCTGCGGCTGATTTCCGCCGCGATGCCGATGCCTTCTTCGCCATTCTGATTGACCGCGAACGCGGCGACGCGGCCCTTGCGCACCACCTCAACTTCGTTCTCGACCGTTTTCTCGAGATCCTGCGGATAGAGGTTGTGACCGCGCACGATCAGCATGTCTTTCAGGCGACCGGTGATGAACAGTTCACCGTCGCGGATGAAACCCAGGTCACCGGTGCGCAGCCAGGTCTGGCCGGCGTGCTGGACGAAAGTCTTGGCGCTGGCCTCGGGGTTGCGCCAGTAGCCGAGGGCGATGCTCGGGCCGGTGGCCCAGACTTCACCGACGGCATTGTCGGCCAGTTCTTCAAGGGTATTCGGCTCGACGATCAGCACCGCATGATCGGGCTGGCTGATGCCGCAGCTCATGATCGGGCTGCCCTCGCCCGCTTCGGCGCGGTTTTGTGCGAGGGCCTGATCGTCGACGCGCAGTGCAGGAATCCCTGTGCCGCGCGGTGTACCGGCGACGAACAGGGTCGCTTCGGCCAGGCCGTAGGACGCCATGAAACTGCTTTCGCTGAAACCGCACGCGGTGAACTTCTCGGCGAAGCGCTCAAGGGTGTCGAGACGGATCGGCTCGGAGCCGGAATAGGCCACGCGCCAACGGCTCAGGTCGAGGCGCTCCAGCGCCGATTCGCTGACCCGCTCGCTGCACAGACGGTAGGCGAAGTCAGGCCCGCCGCTGATGGTGCCGCCGTATTGGCTGATCGCTTCGAGCCAGCGCAACGGCCGGCCGAGGAAGTACGCCGGCGACATCAGGATGCACGGCACACCACTGAAGATCGGTTGCAGCAGGCCGCCGATCAGGCCCATGTCGTGGTACAGCGGCAGCCAGCTGACGATCACGTCGTCGGGGTTTACGTCGATGCCGAAGCCGTGGCGGATCAGCAGTTCGTTGGCCACCAGGTTGCCGTGGCTGACCTGCACACCTTTGGGCAACGCGGTGGAGCCGGAGGTGTATTGCAGGAAGGCGATATGGTTTTGCGGCAAGGTCGGTTCGACCCAGCGTTCGGCCAGTGCAGCGTCGAGGGTGTCGACGCACAACAGCGGCGGCGCGCCTTCGATTTGCTGCAGGGCGTCACGCAGGTCGGCGCTGGTCAGCAGCAGACGCGGCTCGGCGTCGGCAATGATCGACAGCAGGCGTTCCTGATGGTGACGCTTGGCCGATTCCGGCGGATAGGCCGGCACCGCGATCACGCCCGCGTACAGGCAACCGAAAAAGGCCGCGACGTAATCCGGGCCGCTCGGGAACAGCAATACCGCGCGATCACCGAATCCGGCCTCGGCCTGCAACGCCGCCGCGATGGTGCGCGCACGTTGATCGAGTTCGCGATAACTGAGCACCACAGCCTGTTCCTCGGTTTCGGCGAGAAAGCGCAAGGCCAGCCGATCCGGCGTCAGGGCCGCGCGGCGCTGGAGGGCTTGGACCAGGGTGCTGGGGAGTTCGAACGCGTCGGTCATGAGGTTTCCTGCCTGAATTCGGCTTGCTGGTGGAATCGGGTTGGCTGCGGCATGCCCGTGCAAGGCATGCGGGACACGGTCTTCGCCGACCGTGCAAGGCATTGGAATGCGGTAGGTCCGGGGCTGCGTACCCGGATCCATTCACCAATGAGAACGGATGACGTCTTGAAATAATTAGTCGGCAGGCTGGATCGCCAACGGGGCTGGGCGCTTGGGCGAGTGCGGCGGCGTGTCGCAGTTCTCAGATCGCACTGTTATGGATCATTAGTTCTCTTTCTCAATTGACAATCATTATCATTCAACATAATTTGTCGCTCGATGTGTAGGACGGCCCCGTCCCCCAGGCGTCCCACTAACCTATTGGCAGCAAGGTGATTTCCATGACGGAACAAGTATCCACAAGCAGGTGCGATTCACCGCTACTTCAGGCATTCGTCGACAATCGACTGATTCTGGTCAAGATTGCAGCCCGCATTACCGGCTGCCGGTCACGCGCCGAAGATGTGGTGCAGGATGCGTTCTTCCGACTGCAGTCGGCACCGCCGATCACGTCGTCGATCAAGGCCCAGCTGAGTTATCTGTTCCAGATCGTGCGCAACCTGGCGATCGATCACTACCGCAAACAGGCGCTGGAGCAGAAGTACGCCGGCCCCGAGGAGGAAGGGTTGAACGTGGTCATTCAGGGCGCATCGCCGGAAACCTCGCACATCAACTTCTCGACCCTTGAACACATCGCCGACGCGCTGACCGAGCTGCCGGTCCGCACCCGCTATGCGTTCGAGATGTACCGTCTGCACGGCGTGCCGCAGAAGGACATCGCCAAGGAACTCGGCGTTTCGCCGACGCTGGTCAACTTCATGATTCGCGATGCGCTGGTGCACTGCCGCAAGGTATCCGGCAGCCGCGCCGATGCAGTGTCCGCAAACCGTCGCTGATAAAAACCGACCGCAAAAAAAAGATCGCAGCCTTCGTTGAAGGGCTGCGATCTTTTTTGTTTTCAGCGAAAAATCACACCAGCGTGCAGCGGTCGAAGAACCGCTCGCGCCCGAGGATCATCAGCGCCGCGCGCTTGTGCGGGAAGTCGAATTCCTTTTCGCAGTGGAAGCACTGGTTGTGCATGTGGCCGATCATCTTCGCGTTGTCGGCGCGCGGTTCGGCGACCACTCGCTGAGTACGCGGATCGTCCAGAAACAGGTAGTGCACCAGCGCCGATAGCCAGCTCGCCACCTTGTGCGGGCCGCGATGGTCTTCTTCCCCGACCAGCATGTGAATGCCGCGATCGTAATTGTCGGCATCGTAGAACGGCGCAATACGATCTTCCTTGGCCCAGTAGGCTTCGAAATAGGCAAACGGCTGGTCATCGAAACAACCGATCAGGGTCAGCGTGTGCGGATCGGCGTCGAGTTTGCTCAGGTACTCGCGATGCTGTTCGAGGCTACCCTCTTCCTGCCAGAAACTGGCGACGCGCGGGCTGTTCTGCCAGCGATTGAAACGCGCCAGATCCTGCTCGATCTCCACCGTTCGCAGGGAAATCCAGGCACCGAGACGCGCATCGAAACGCCGATAGACTTCCCCACGCGGTTTGACCGGTCGCAGCGGATGACGCTTGCCGTTGCTGATGACCATTTGCTGCGGATAACTGCCCGTCAGCGAATTGCCCAGCCACGGTTGCGGCAGTTGCCAGAACAGCGTGCGCTCACAGCGATATTCACCCGCCACTTCAGTGCCCACCAGCAAACCGCTGAGCAAGGCTTCGGTTGGCGCCTGATCGAGTTGCCAGATCAATTGCTGACGCGCCGGATCCCGGGCAAACAGCCAATAACAGGCCGCCCACAGCGCCTGGCCTGGCGGCAGTGCATAGCGTTCATCGATCTGGATCGGCCCCTGGCCTTCACGATCAAGACGCAGGCGAATCAGCGGTTGCCCGTCCAGGCTCAGGCTCAGACGGCTTTCGGTGGCATCGGCTACCAGTTGGCTGCCCGAAGGCAGGGCCAGGGCAGTCAGGTCATTCAGATTGGACATGGGTCGGGCTCACGATAATCGTCGACAGTTCAACGATGGGACGTGAGCCGGGGCGGGAAATTTAGGCTATTCGGCAAAAACCGCCGGTCATTGATGCGGCACCGGCACCACCGCAATCTTGTACGGATCGAAGATCTTCAGCATCTGACCGTTGTCGCGCAGGCCTTGCAGCAACTTGCCGAACACTTCGCCGGTGATCGGCGCCTTCGGACTGAGAATCGCGTAATGGTGGTAGATCTGGTCGATACGCTGGGACACCAGCAATTCGTCGCGCACCTTTTCGTTGCGCAGCAGGTAATCGAACAGGTACGAGCGGGTCACCAACGCAACGTCCGCACGCCCGCGCAAGACCATCAGCAGGTTGCTGTCGTGGGAATAAGTCAGCGTGGCGCTGTAGGTTTCGGCGAGGTACTTGGGATCGGCATTGAAGTTGGCGAATTCGTAGTGATAGCCGCTGTACAACGCCAGTCGTTTGCCCTTGAGATCGGCGAAGTAATTCTGCTGGCGACCGGGCTTGTTCTGCGCGACGAAAATCTCCGCGTCCTCCAGGCCCATGTCGACGGTGGTGTGGGGAATGTCTTTCCAGCCCCACTCCGGGTTTTCAAAGATCGCCATGTCGGTGCGGCCATCCTTGAAATCGCCGAACCGGCGAGGAATCGAGGTGGGCACCAGCTCGAAACGATAGTCGCTCTGGGCGCTGTTCAAAGCCGCGACCAGCTCCGGCAGCAGGCCGGTGTCGGCGCCGTTTTCCGGGCGAATGGTGTAGGGCGGAAAATGCGCCGCGCCCACCCGAACCACTTGCGCCGCCGGAGCAGGCAATACCCATAATGCAGCCAGCGCTGCGAGCATCAGCCCAGCGGCCGTCCGAATTGGCGAAGACTTCAAAACACCCCACTCCCCGAAAAAGTACCGATCATTGCATTCAAGCTAGGCGGTTTCGCCCAGTTAGCCAGTTTCCCGGCCCGATAGAAAGCGTCTAGCGCTCTTCTAGCACCAGAATCAGCGCCTCTTCGGCCAGTTGATCCAGGCTCAAACTGCCGCCGGCACGGAACCAGGTGGTGGTCCAGGACAGCGCACCCGTGAGAAAACGTCGGGTAATGAACACGTCGCCACGGATGAACCCCGCCTCTTTGGCTTCGCCCAGCACTTGCAGCCAGAGGTCTTCGTAGATGTCGCGCAGCGCCAGCACTTTGGCCTGACCGTCTTCGGACAGCGAGCGCCACTCATACACCAGCACCGCCATCGCTTCGCCGCTGCCGCCCATGATCGACTGCAGTTCGCAGCGGATCAGCGCCAGCACCCGCTCACGGACATCGGCGGCATCGGCAAGGGCCGCACGCATCAGCGCGGTGTTGTAGCGGATAGTTTCCTCCATCACCGCCCGCAGGATTTCATCCTTGCTCTTGAAGTGATGAAAGATGCTGCCCGACTGAATCCCCACGGCACCGGCCAGATCGCGCACCGTGGTGCGCTCGTAGCCTTTGTTGCGGAACAGGTGGGCCGCCACTTGCAGCAGTTTGCCGCGAGCGCTGTCCGGATCGGTCAGCTGGCCGGCATCGACCAGTTCACGCATGACCCTCAGGGCTTTTTGCTCGTCCACCCGTTCTCTCCTACAGTCGATCAGTCAAATGCGCCGTACTCCGCGGAAACGGCGGGGTTGCGCGGGCAATTTAAGCCGCCGGCGGTGACCAAGCAAGCGCTTGGGCAGAAGATAATTCCAGGCGTTTACAAACCAAGCGCTTGCTTGGTAGTCTCGACGCACTTCTGTCACAGGTTCCTGAGTCGGAGATCAAAATGCCCACCACGGTTCGCATCGGATGCGCCAGCGCATTCTGGGGAGACACCTCGACCGCCGCCGCGCAGCTTGTGGCCGCAGGACAGCTGGATTATCTGGTCTTCGACTACTTGGCCGAAATCACCATGTCGATCATGGCCGGCGCACGCATGAAGGACCCGCAGGCGGGATTTGCCGGGGACTTCATCGAAGTTCTCGTGCCCCTGCTACCGCAACTGGCCGAACAGAACATTCGCGTCATCAGCAATGCCGGCGGGGTCAATCCAAAGGCCTGCGCCGCCGCGCTGCAAGCGGCCTGCGACAAGGCCGGCGTGGCACTGAAAATCGCCGTGCTGTCAGGCGATGACCTGCAACCGCACTTCAAACAACTCGCCTCCCAAGGCATCACGGAAATGTTCAGCGGCGCCCCGCTGCCGCCGATGTGCGTGTCGACCAACGCCTACCTCGGTGCACCAGGCATCGTCGAAGCACTGCGTCTGGGTGCCGACATCGTGATCACCGGCCGGGTGGTCGACAGCGCAGTGGTCAGTGCCGCGCTGGTGCATGAGTTCGGCTGGTCGTGGCACGACTACGACAAACTCGCGCAAGCCGCCCTGGCCGGGCACATCATCGAATGCGGCGCGCAGTGCACCGGCGGCAACTTCACCGACTGGCGCGACGTGCCGGATTACGAGCACATTGGTTTCCCGATCGTCGAAGTCAGCGCCGACGGCCAGTTCATCGTCAGCAAACCCGAAGGCTCCGGTGGGCTGGTCACGCCGCTGACGGTCGGCGAGCAGATGCTCTACGAAATCGGCGACCCGCAGGCCTATCTGTTGCCCGATGTGGTCTGCGATTTCAGCCAGGTCAAACTCCAGCAACAAGGCAAAAACGCCGTTCGGGTCCACGGCGCCAAAGGCCTGCCGCCCAGCGACCAATACAAGGTCAGCGCAACGTATCCGGACGGTTTCCGCTGCACCGCCAGTTGCCTGATCGCCGGCATCGATGCCGTGGAAAAAGCCCGGCGCGTCAGCCAGGCGATTCTCGACAAAACCTCGGAGATGCTCGACCAGAAAGGTCTCGGCCCCTACACCGAAACCCACGTCGAACTGCTCGGCAGCGAAGCCACCTACGGCCCTCACGGCCAGCGCCGGGACAGCCGCGAAGTGGTGATCAAACTCGCCGTGCGCCACCCGAACAAACAGGCGCTGATCCTGTTCTCCCGGGAGATCGCCCAGGCCGCCACCGGCATGGCGCCGGGCCTGACCGGTATCGTCGGGGGGCGGCCGACGGTGTATCCGCTGATCCGGCTGTTCTCGTTCCTGATCGACAAAAGCGCCTGCACCTTGCAGATCGACATCGCCGGCAAATCTCACCCTTTCGCCCTGCCCGCCCCCGCCACCCTCGACAGTCAGGATCTGCCCCTGCCCCACGAAACACCCAACCCCCAAGGCCGCGCCGATGCCAGCGTGCCGTTGGTGAAACTGGCGGTGGCGCGCTCCGGCGACAAGGGCAACCACAGCAACATCGGCGTCATGCCGCGCCGCCCGGAATACCTGCCGTGGATCGCCGAGGCGCTGACCCCGGCGGTGATCGTCGACTGGATGAGCCATGTCCTCGATCCGATTCACGGCCGGGTCGAACGCTGGTATCTACCCGGCACCCACAGCCTCAACTTCCTGCTGGAAAACGCCCTCGGTGGCGGCGGCGTGGCGAGCCTGCGCATCGACCCGCAAGGCAAGGCCTTCGCCCAACAACTACTGGAAATCCAGATCCCGGTGCCGCAGAGCATCGCCGAACAGTTCGACTAGAGGATTGGCACCATGGCGTTCGAATCGATTTTCAGGGCTGATCTGTTCAGCGGCCAGACCGTCATCGTCACCGGAGGCGGCAGTGGCATCGGGCGTTGCACCGCCCATGAGCTGGCGGCGCTCGGGGCTACCGTGGTGCTGGTCGGGCGCAAGCCGGAAAAGCTGCAAACCGTCGCCGCCGAAATTGCCGAAGACGGCGGTCGGGCGCACTGGAAGGCCTGCGATATCCGTGACGAAGAAGCGGTGAAGGCGCTCGTCAGCGAACTGATTCGCGAGCACGGGCCGATCCACGGGCTGGTCAACAATGCCGGCGGCCAGTACCCGTCGCCCCTGGCCTCGATCAATCAGAAAGGTTTCGAAACCGTACTGCGGACCAATCTGGTCGGCGGTTTCCTGATGGCCCGGGAAGTGTTCAACCAGTCGATGAGCAAACACGGCGGCAGCATCGTCAACATGCTCGCCGACATGTGGGGCGGCATGCCCGGCATGGGCCACTCCGGCGCCGCGCGCTCGGGCATGGACAACTTCACCAAAACAGCGGCGTTCGAATGGGGTTATGCCGGTGTTCGAGTGAATGCGGTGGCGCCGGGTTGGATCGCGTCCAGCGGCATGGACACTTACGAAGGCGCGTTCAAAGCCGTGATCCCGACATTGCGCGAACACGTGCCGCTCAAGCGCATCGGCACCGAATCGGAGGTCAGCGCAGCGATCGTGTTTCTGCTCAGCCCCGCTGCCGCGTTCATCAGCGGCAGCACCTTGCGCATCGACGGCGCGGCCAGCCTGGGCAGTCGCGCCTGGCCGCTGCACAAGGCGACCCACAGCGAATCCTTCAACGGTTTTCACCGGGCCTACATGCCGGACGTCTTGAAGGACAAGGAGTAAGCCATGCCGGTCATTCAATCCCAACTCGACCCGCACAGCGAAGCCTTCGCCCGCAACCGCGCGGCCATGCTCGCCGCCATCGAGCAAGTCCAGCAACTCGAACAGAACCTGCTGAACAAGGCTGCCGAAGCCAAACCGAAATTCGACAAACGCGGACAATTGCTGCCCCGCGAACGCCTGAATTTGTTGCTCGACCCCGGCGCGCCATTTCTCGAACTGGCGAGCCTGGCCGGCTACAAACTCCACGACGACAAGGACGGCAGCTCGGCCGGTGGCGGCTTGATCGCCGGCATCGGTTACGTGTCCGGCGTGCGCGCCTTGATCGTGGCGAACAACAGCGCGATCAAGGGCGGGACGATTTCCCCGTCGGGTCTGAAAAAATCCCTGCGCCTGCAACAGATCGCCCAGGAAAACAAACTGCCGGTGATCACCCTCGCCGAAAGTGGCGGCGCCAACCTCAATTACGCGGCGGAGATTTTCGTCGAAGGCGCACGCAGTTTTGCCAATCAGGCGCGGATGTCGGCCATGGGTTTGCCGCAGATCACCGTGGTGCACGGTTCGGCCACAGCCGGCGGCGCCTATCAGCCGGGGCTGTCGGATTACGTGGTGGTGGTGCGCGGCAAGGCCAAGCTGTTTCTCGCCGGCCCGCCGTTGCTTAAAGCAGCGACCGGTGAAGTCGCAACCGACGAAGAACTGGGCGGTGCAGAGATGCACGCGCAAGTCGCTGGCACCGCCGAATACCTGGCCGAAAACGATGCCGACGGCGTGCGTCAGGTGCGGGAAATCGTCAGCCTGCTGAACTGGAACGAGCAAATACCGTGGCTGCCCGAGCCGCAATTCAAGGAGCCGCTGTACCCCATCGACGAACTGCTCGGGCTGATCCCGGACGACCCGAAAAAACCCTACGACGTGCGCGAAATCATTGCGCGGATCGCCGATGAATCACGCTTCCTGGAGTTCAAGGGCGAGTTCGATCAGCAGACCATTTGCGGCCACCTGAAGATTCAGGGGCGCGCCTGCGGTTTCATTGGCAACAACGGCCCGATCACGCCCAACGGCGCGAGCAAGGGGGCGCAGTTCATTCAACTGTGCGACCAAAGCCAGACGCCGCTGCTGTTTTTCCACAACACCACCGGGTTCATGGTCGGCACCGAATCGGAACAGCACGGCGTGATCAAGCACGGCTCCAAATTGATCCAGGCCGTGGCCAATGCGCGGGTGCCGAAACTGACCATCGTGGTCGGCGGCTCCTACGGCGCAGGCAACTATGCGATGTGCGGACGCGGGCTCGACCCGCGTTTCATCTTTGCCTGGCCCAACAGCCGCACCGCCGTGATGGGCGGCGCCCAGGCCGGCAAGGTGTTGCGCATCGTCACCGAAGCCAAACAGCTCAAGGATGGCCTGGTGCCCGACCCGAAAATGCTCGACATGCTGGAGCAGGTCACCGCGCAGAAACTCGACAGCCAGTCCACCGCCCTCTACGGCAGCGCCAACCTGTGGGACGACGGGCTGATCGATCCGCGCGACACCCGCACCCTGCTCGGTTACCTGCTGGACATCTGCCACGAAGCCGACATCCGCACGTTGCAACCCAACAGCTTCGGCGTCAGCCGGTTCTGATCGCCACGGATTAAAGGAGAACAATAAAAATGATCTTCACCCCGGAACACGAAGCCCTGCGCCGTACCGTCCGCCAGTTCGTCGAGCACGAGATCAACCCGCACGTCGATGAGTGGGAAAAGGCCGGGCGTTTTCCGATCCACGAGATTTTCCGCAAGGCCGGCGACCTCGGTCTGCTGGGGATTTCCAAGCCGGAAAAATTCGGCGGCATGGGCCTGGATTACAGCTATTCGATCGTCGCCGCCGAAGAGTTCGGCACCATCCACTGCGGCGGCATTCCGATGTCGATCGGCGTGCAGACCGACATGTGCACCCCGGCCCTCGCCCGCTTCGGCTCCGATGAATTGCGCGAAGAGTTTCTGCGCCCGGCCATCACCGGCGAGCAGGTCGGCTGCATCGGGGTTTCCGAAGTCGGTGCTGGCTCGGACGTCGCCGGGCTCAAGACCACCGCGCGCAAGGACGGCGACGACTACGTGATCAACGGCAGCAAGATGTGGATCACCAACTCGCCGAGCGCCGACTTCATCTGCCTGCTGGCCAACACTTCGGACGACAAACCGCACGTCAACAAGTCGCTGATCATGGTGCCGATGAACACGCCGGGCATCAGCCTCAGTTCTCACCTCGACAAGCTCGGCATGCGCAGTTCGGAAACCGCCCAGGTGTTTTTCGACAACGTGCGCGTGCCCCAACGCAATCGCATCGGCCACGAAGGCGCCGGGTTCATGATGCAGATGCTGCAGTTCCAGGAGGAACGCCTGTTCGGCGCGGCCAACATGATCAAGGGCCTGGAATACTGCGTCGACAGCACCATCGAGTACTGCAAGGAGCGCAAGACTTTCGGCAATGCGCTGATCGACAATCAGGTGATCCACTTCCGCCTCGCCGAACTGCAGACCGAAATCGAATGCCTGCGGGCGCTGGTCTATCAGGCCACCGAGCAATACGTGAAAGGCCAGGACGTCACCCGACTGGCCTCGATGGCCAAGCTCAAGGCCGGGCGTCTTGGCCGCGAAGTCAGTGACAGCTGCCTGCAATACTGGGGCGGCATGGGCTTCATGTGGGACAACCCGGTGGCCCGCGCCTATCGCGACGTACGGCTGGTGTCGATTGGCGGCGGCGCCGACGAAATCATGCTGGGGATCATCTGCAAACTGATGGGCATCCTGCCGGGGAAAAAGAAATGAGCGCCCTGCCCGATTGCCAGACGCTGCTGCTGGAACGGCACAACGGCGTGTTGCACATCACCCTCAATCGCCCGGAAAGCCGCAACGCCATGAGCCTGCAAATGGTCGCCGAGTTGCGCGCCGTGCTGGCCAACGTGCGCGATGACCGCAGCGTTCGCGCGCTGGTGCTCAGCGGTGCCGACGGGCATTTCTGTGCCGGCGGCGACATCAAGGACATGGCCAATGCTCGCGCTCAGGGCAGCGATGCCTATCGCGAGTTGAACCGTGCCTTCGGGTCGTTGCTGGAAGAAGCGCAGCACACGCCGCAAGTGCTGATCACGGTGTTGCAAGGCGCGGTGCTGGGGGGCGGCTTCGGCCTGGCCTGTGTCAGCGATATCGCCATCGCCGATCATCAAGCGCAATTCGGTTTGCCGGAAACCAGTCTCGGCCTGCTGCCGGCGCAGATCGCGCCGTTTGTGGTGCAGCGCATCGGCCTGACCGAGACCCGACGCCTGGCCCTGACCGCCGCCCGCTTCGATGGCCATCAGGCCCGACGCCTGGGGCTGGTGCATTTTGTCGAGCAGGATCCACAGGCGCTCGCCGAGCGACTGGATGAAGTGCTCGATCACGTTTTGTGTTGCGCCCCCGAAGCGAACGCCATGACGAAAAAACTGCTGCTGGCCAGCGCCGGCCAGCCGTCGAGTGAATTGCTGGACGAAGCCGCGCAGTGGTTCAGCGCAGCGGTGACCGGCGCCGAAGGGATCGAAGGCACGATGGCGTTTGTGCAGAAGCGCAAACCCGGATGGAGCACCTGACCCTGTGGGAGCGGGCTTGCCCGCGATGAGGCCCTTCAATCCACCGCCAACATTCAGGAAAACCATCATGCCCGCCCTCCACAAAATCCTGATCGCCAACCGCGGTGAAATCGCCTGCCGCATCCAGCGCACCGCCCAGGCCCTCGGCTATCGCACAGTCGCGGTGTTCAGCGATGCCGATGCCGACGCCCTGCACGTGCAAATGGCCGATCAAGCGGTGAACATCGGCCCGGCGCCTGTGCAGCAGTCCTACCTGAACATGCCGGCGATCCTCGACGCCGCCCGGCGCAGCGGTGCCGACGCGATCCATCCCGGCTACGGCTTCCTCTCGGAAAATGCCGAATTCGCCCGCGCCTGCGAACAGGCCGGCCTGACCTTCATCGGCCCCAGCGTCGAAGCCATCGAACTGATGGGCAGCAAACGTCAGTCGAAAATCGCCATGCTCGCCGCCGGCGTGCCGTGCATCGCCGGCTATCAAGGTGCCGAACAGGACGATGCGACTCTGACCCGTGAAGCCGAACGCATCGGCTATCCGTTGATGATCAAGGCCAGCGCCGGTGGTGGTGGGCGCGGCATGCGGCTGGTGCACAGCGCCGAGGAACTGCCGGCGCAATTGCGCACGGCGCGCTCCGAAGCCTTTAACGGTTTCGGCAGCGATGAACTGATCCTCGAACAGGCGTTGATCGAACCGCGCCACGTCGAAGTGCAGCTGTTCGGCGATCACCACGGCAACCTGATCTACCTCGGCGAGCGCGATTGTTCGATTCAGCGCCGCCACCAGAAAGTCATCGAAGAAGCACCGTGCCCGGTGATGACCGAAGAACTGCGCCAGGCGATGGGCGAAGCGGCGCTCAAGGCCGGGCGTGCGGTGAACTATGTCGGCGCCGGCACCGTGGAGTTTTTGCTTGATGCCGATGGCCGGTTCTACTTTCTGGAGATGAACACCCGGTTGCAGGTCGAGCACCCGGTGACTGAATTGATTACCGGGCTGGATCTGGTGGCGTGGCAACTGTCGGTCGCCGAGGGCCAGCCGCTACCGCTGACCCAGGCGCAGGTAATACTCAATGGCCACGCCATGGAAGTGCGCCTCTATGCCGAAGATCCGGCCCAAGGATTTCTTCCACAGACCGGGCGTGTCGAAGCCTGGGCACCGGCACTGGATCGCGGTTCGCGGATTGATCACGGGCTGATCGAAGGCCAGTCGGTCTCACCGTTCTACGACCCGATGCTCGGCAAACTGATCGCCCACGGCGCAACCCGCGAAGAAGCCCGGCGCAAACTGTTGTGCGCGGTGCAGGACAGCGTCTTGCTTGGCGTGCAGAGCAATCAGCGGCTGCTCGCCAGCCTGTTGCAGCATCCGCAGTTCATCAGCGGGGAGTTCGGCACTGGCTTCATCCCGCAGTACTTCACTGATCACGACTGCCTTCGCGCCTATTCGCCCAGTGCCGAAGAGCTGGCTATCGCGGCGGTGCTGTTTTACCAATCCGCCGCGCAGCAATATCGCGCCCTGTTGTCCGGATGGCGCAACAATGCCGGTGCGCCGTTGCTCTATCGCATAGGCCTCGACGCCCGCGAATGGAACGTGCAACTGCGCGCCAGCCCGGACAACACGTTTGAAGTACAGGTCGCGGAACGCGTCATCGAACTCAAACTCATCGAACACACCGCCGGAGCCGTGACATTGGAGATCGATGGCCTGCGCCAACGCCATGCCTATCGCCTGCGCGACGACCAGCTCTGGCTGTTCACCCACCCCGGCAGCCTGCACCTGGTGGATCGAACTCACGCGGTGATCGACAGTCAGACCAGCGTCAGTTCCGGCACGTTGAAAGCCCCGATGGATGGCGCCATCATCGATGTGCTCGTCAGCGAAGGCAGCCCGGTCAGCAAGGGCCAGCTGCTGGTGGTGCTGGAGGCGATGAAAATGGAGCACCCGCTCAAGGCCGGCATCGACGGCGTGCTCAAGCGGGTGCAGGTCAAGGTCGGCGATCAGGTAAAAAATCGTCAGGTTCTGTTGCAGGTCGAGTAGTCGCCGCGCGCATCCGCAAGGTTTGACTACGCTCTGAATAATCAGGACGCGGAAATCAGGAACCCTGCGATGCCCCATTGGCTGGTCATAGATCTGGAAGCCACCACCGATGAGGGTGGCTGGCCAGTTACGGAAATGGAGATCATCGAGATCGGCGCCACTCTGGTGGATCGCGCCGGTCGCGAGCAGGATCACTTCCAGCGCTTCGTCAAACCGACGCGGCGCCCCTTGTTGACGCCGTTTTGCCGCGAACTCACGCACATCACCCAGGCCAACATCGACGCCGCGCAGCCGTTGAGTGAAGTGTGGCCTGCGTTCGAGCGCTGGCTCGGTCAGCACCAGACACGCCTTGAAGGCTGGGCCAGCTGGGGCGATTACGACCGCAAGCAGTTGATTCAGGAGTGGCAGCGCCTGCAACTCGACAGCGCGCTGAGCCGGGTGCCGCACATGAACCTCAAACAGCGCTTTGCCAAGGCCCGACGTCTCGAACGTCCGCTGGGCCTCAACGGCGCGTTGCAACTGGCGGGCATGCAGTTCACCGGCCAGCAGCATCGAGCGCTGGAGGATGCGCGCAATACCGCTCGATTATTGCCGTTGGTGCTGCCGCTCTAGCGCAGGTGACGGCGCCATGAGCCTTGTGCATACTGGCCGACCTTTTTGACCCTTTTTAAGCCCTTTTCGAGAGGAATCGCCCATGTTTAAAGTCAACGAGTACTTCGACGGCACCGTCAAGTCGATCGCTTTTGGCACTGCTGAAGGCCCTGCGACCATCGGCGTCATGGCCCCGGGCGAATACGAATTCGGCACCAGCCAGCGTGAAATCATGCACGTGGTTTCGGGCGCACTGACCGTCAAACTGCCGGACAGCAGCGACTGGGAAACCTTCGCCGCCGGCAGCCAGTTCAACGTGCCAGCCAACAGCAAGTTCCAGCTGAAAGTGGCCGTCGACACCGCTTACCTGTGCGAATACCGCGGCTGAAACCCCGGTTTCCTGCGGTCATGAAAAATGCCCGTGTCCAAGGACACGGGCATCTTTCGTTTCAGGGCGGGTTATTCGAGGATTTCCACCGGCATGCCGACTTCAAGCCGGCCGTTGCCGTCGTTGACCAGGTTCTGGCCAAACATCGCGTCGTCGGCCTGGGCACGGGTCTTCTGCAGGGTCGCCAGTGGTTCACGGTCAGCGCTGCGTTCACCGGTCTGCGGATCGATCGTGGTGAGAATGCACCGCGAGCAGGACTTGACCACGCGGAACTCGACATCGCCGATACGAATCCGCTTCCAGCCATCCTCGGCGTAAGCATCACTGCCTTCGATCACCAGATTCGGCCGGAACCGCAGCATTTCCAGCGGACGCCCGACTGCCTGCGACAGGTGTTGCAGTGATGCCTCACCAATCAGCAGCAGAGGGAAGCCGTCGGCGAATGCCACTTGATCGTCATCGTTGCCGTACCCGGCCTGGGTCTTCCGGGCACGATCCAGCGGCACTTGCACCAGTCGGGTCGGCTTGCCAATGAAATCGCTGACCCAGCGGGCCGCTTCTTCGCCGGCATCCGGCACGCGCAGGGTGTCACGCCAGATGGTCACACCACGCAGATCGTCGTCACTGCCGGGCAAGGCGACATCGATTGCCGAATGCCCCGGCGCGCTGAGCGTCAGACCGCCGCTGGCATTCCACAGCGCCGACAGCTGGCTCATCTTCGCTTCGGCACGCTGGGTCAGGAATCGCCCGCTGGCCTCGTCCACCAGCATCCAGCGTCGGTCACCCTCAAGCCCCAGTTTGTCCAGGCCGATCCCTTGCAGGACCTCGCCCTTGGCGGATTTCAACGGGTAACGATAAAGCGCGCTCAGACGCAGCATGGCCAGCTCCCTGGTGGGTCAAAAACGCCACCCTATACGAGCTTTGTCAGCGAATCAAAGGCTGACGCAGGGTCAGCCTCGACACGTTGATCAGGCCGGCACTTCGTCGAGCATCAGACGCTGGCGCACCACATCGACCAGTTTGTCCGGCTGGAACTTGGAGAGGAAGTTGTCACACCCGACCTTCTTCACCATCGAGTCGTTGAAACTGCCGGACAGCGAGGTGTGCAACACCACGTACAGGCCGCGCAGGCGCGGGTCGTTGCGGATTTCGGTGGTCAGGCGATAGCCGTCCATTTCCGGCATTTCCGCGTCGGTGAACACCATCAACAGTTTGTCGGTCATGTTCACCCCGGTATCGGCCCAAGCCTTGAGCATGTTCAGGGCTTTCAGGCCGTCGCTGGCGATGTGCATCTTCACGCCCAACTGGCCGAGGGTGTCGCGCAATTGCGAGAGCGCCACGTTGGAGTCGTCCACCAGCAACACTTCGCGGCCACGGGCGCGTTCCAGCACCGGATCGTCCAGTTTGTCGCGGGAGACCTTGGCGTTGTAAGGCACGATTTCGGCGAGGACTTTCTCAACGTCGATGATTTCCACCAGTTGGTCGTCGACCTTGCTGATGGCCGTCAGGTAATGCTGGCGACCGGCGCTGGTCGGCGGCGGCAGGATGGCTTCCCAGTTCATGTTGACGATGCGGTCCACGCCACCGACGAGGAACGCCTGCACCGAACGGTTGTATTCGGTGACGATGATCGTGCTGTTCGGGCCCGGCACCAACGGCCGCATGCCGATCGCCTGGGACAGGTCGATCACCGGCAGCGTCTGGCCACGCAGGTTGACCACACCGCAGACAAACGGGTGACGCTGGGGCATCAGGGTCAGTTTCGGCAGCTGCAGGACTTCCTGAACCTTGAACACGTTGATCGCGAACAATTGGCGCCCGGCCAGTCGAAACATGAGAATTTCCAGGCGATTCTCACCCACCAGTTGCGTGCGTTGGTCTACCGTGTCGAGAATGCCGGCCATCAATGACTCCTGGGCTTGTTCTGATGAATTCACTATTGGGGGTTATCGGCTGAATGTGACGGATCTTGATCCCGTCACAAATCACCCACAAAATGCCACGAGCAGGCATTGATGTCACATTAACATCATGCTTTACTGGCCCGGTGAAATCATCTGCTACATTCTCTTCGGCGCGACCCCGATTTGCGCCACAGGTTCCCGTGCCTAAGGGAATCCCCTAGCAGCAATCAGGCCCAACCTGATATTCGCGATATCCAATAGCCATTAATGTGACGCCATTCTCATTGCATGAACGGAGTCAGGCTATTGTGTGCGATCGCAGTTCAGTGGAAACACATCCTCTTGAAACCCCAGGTCTGTGCCAATGCACACCGGGGCGCGGTCTCGCGACGGTTCATGATCGTCGACACACACGGCATTCCCTCATCAGACATGACGTGGTGGAGATAAGCATGCCGAACGACCGTAGTGACTGGGCGCAGCGGTTCCCCGAATTTCTTGTCGAGGCTGAAACGCTCCTGGCCAAGTCTGAAGAATGCCTCAGTCACTTGCAGCTGATCAGCAATGACAAGGACGCCATCGACTGCATGCTCAGCACCCTCCTCAAGCTGGCGAACAAGGCCGATGCCCTGGCGCTGGGGGCGGTGTCCGAATTCTCCTTGCACCTGCATGGCCTGCTCACCCAGGTTCAGGATCACGTGGATTTGCATGCGCAGGCCCTGGAAGCATTGAAAGACTGCTTCACCCTGATGGCCTGGCAACTGGAGCTGGTTGACCCAAGCACCGGCCAATTGGGCCTCGATGAAAGCGAGCAGGTGTCGCTGATCGAAGCCTTTGCCTGCCAGGTCGGGCAGACTCACTTTCAAATGCCGCTCAATGGCAAGCCGATGTCCCTCGTCTCCTGGTCGGAGCGCCAAGCGTAACCGGGCACACAGTGGGCTGTTCGGGCCCGTCAGTTCTCGCCTTCGAATGTCGCAATTGAATAGTTCATGCCTGCCTGCGACACCTTCCAATAAATAATTACGAGCGATGAATGCAGACAATCCTCTGCGGATGTCAGGGTTTTCCTGTGTAAAAGAAAACTTGCGGTTGCTTATAATTATCGAGTCAGGTACTTCAACTTTTCCATTATGGAACTCTCGTCCAACACGGACTGTTTCCTGACTCTTTGGACATATAGGGCAAACGCGACCAACGGTATGTTAAGTGGTATTATGCCGCCCGTTAGTTGTTTCAGTTAATGGCATTGTGACTTCTATGAGCGATCTCCAGCGAAGTTGGCGCTCAATTATCGATCACTGAACCGTTTTGAAATCAACAACCTGAATGACAGTTTTCCAGACAGAGACCGCCAGCCCTTCTGACCGGTCTGCCCGCAGCGAACATCCATTGGCTCCATCCGCTATGTACGCCAGCCTCAAGTCAATCACCACATGGCCTCCCTCCCGAGAAAATGCCCGCAGGTTCACACTCCTGCTGTGTACGGTTTCGGCCTTGGGCAGTCTGTTGAGCTATGGCGTCTCTGCGCCATTGTCGTTCGGTCTGCTGCTGATCAACGTGGCGGCTGCCGTTTGCGTCTGGACACAACATCGTCTGTCGCGCAAATCCATCAAGTTCCAGCCTCAGGAACTGGCCGATCGTTTGCTGGAAGTCCAGGAAAACGAGCGCCATCGCCTGAGCCGTGAACTGCATGACGATATCGGCCAACTGCTGACCGCCGCCAAGCTGCAAAGCGAATGGCTCAAGCGTCGTTTGCCCGCGGACATGCAGGAACACTGTTCGGCACTTTGCGAGACTCTCGAAGAAACCCTCAACAAGGTTCGCGACGTTTCGGCCATTCTCAACCCGCGGCAATTGACCAGCCTCGGGCTGGAAGCGAGCCTGCGTGCACATTTGCTGAAGGTGTTGACCAATACTTCGGTGCACTGGAGCCTGGATTGCCAGCAGCGTCTGAATGGAATCCCCGAAGAAATGGCCGTCGCTGCCTTTCGTATCACTCAGGAAGCGGTAACCAACATTCTTCGCCATGCGCAGGCCAAAAACCTGTTGATTCGCGTGCAACGCCTGCCGCAGGGCCTGACCCTGCTGATCAGCGATGATGGCCAGGGCTTTTCCCCGGCAGCGAATCCGGGTCGCGAAGGACAGCGGGGCATGGCCGGGATGGCCGAACGCATCGAGCAACTGGGCGGCACACTGAGCGTGACCAGCGAGCCGGGCAAAGGTACTCAAATCGAAGCACTATTCCCCTGGGCGCCCCGTGCACTCGAGCGGGCCAGTACGAATAAGGTTATGCGTTGACTTGTAACTTACTTCTGGTGGATGACCACTCGCTGATCAGGGCCGGCGTGCGCGCCCTGGTGCTGGATATTCCCGGTTATGCGGTCATCGGCGAGGCCAATGACGGCTCGCAGCTGCTCGAGATGGTCGAGCTGCTGTCTCCCGATATCGTATTGCTGGACATTTCCATGAAAGAAACCGGCGGTCTGGAGGCCCTGCAGCGGCTCAGACGCGTGCGACCGCACGCCAAAGTGCTGATTCTGTCGATGCACACCGACCCCGCACTGATCATGCAGGCACTTGAGTCCGGCGCTCACGGTTACTTGCTCAAGGACACCACGGCCACCGAGCTCGAACATGCACTCGAAGCGCTGCGCAACAACGAGCGCTACCTGAGCCCAGCCATCGCCCATACCGTAATCAATCAGGCGCTGACCCGTAACCTGAAGCAGCAGCCGGAAGTCGCCGAGTCGCACAACCTGACGGCGCGCCAGCTGGAAATCCTGCGCTTGATCGTGCGCGGCAAGTCCACACGGGAAATCGCCAATGGCCTGGGCTTGAGCATCAAGACGGTCGAAACCCACCGTTCGCAGATCATGAAACGCCTGCAGATCTACGATGTGGCGGGCCTGGTGCTGTTTGCCGTGCGCGAACAGATCATCAGTCTGGATGACTGATCCGGGGTGTTGCACCCAATAGCGGCGAGTCCTTGGGCAAATGCACGCGCAACGCCCCCGGACGCGCCGCAAACCGCAGACTGTCGCCTTCCAGTGGCTCACCGTCGAGATTGATGCAAAGCCCTTCGGCGACCTTGATTTCAACCCACGGCAAACGCGTGCGCACGAACATGTTGTCGATGCCGAACCCGTCACTGAGCAGATTTTTCAGCGTACCGACCAGCTCCTGTGGCGCCGGCAGGATGCTGATATCCAGAAGACCATCGTCCACCAGCGCTTCCGGGCACAATACATGTCCGCCACCGGCCTGACGGCCATTGCCGATCCCCAGCGCAAGCAGCTCACCACGCCAGTGAAAATCGGGCCCCTGCAATTCGCCATAGGCGGCATGCAGCTCGCTGAACCGCGATAAACCGGTGAACAGATAGGCCGCACCGCCCAGCACTTTTTTCAGATCTTCCGACGTGTTGGCTGTTACCTGGCTGCCGAATCCGCCGGTGGCCATGTTCAGGAAAATCTGCCCGCCGACTTCACCCAGATCAATGTCATGGGCGGGCGCTTCAAGCAACTCAAGCGCCTCGGCCGGCTCCAGCGGAATAGCCGCCGCGCGGGAAAAATCGTTGGCGGTTCCCAGCGGCAACAGCACCAGACTGGCCTTGCCCGGCTGCGCCGCCAGTGCTTCGGCGATGTCGCGCAAGGTGCCATCTCCACCACCGGCGACGATATGACGGTATCCGGACGTCAGCGCCTCCTCCACCAGTCGCTGGGCATCGCCGGCTTCCCAGGTCAGGCGCACAGCCAGTTCCCAGCCCTGCTTTCGTTTGTTCTCGACAGCGGCACGAACCGTCTCGTTGAGTGCCTGCTTGCCATGCAGAATCAACAATGCCTTGCGTTCACTCATTGCGGTCACTCCCGGAATTGAATCAGTACGGGACATCTTGACCCTCAACCCGGGTAAAAAAGTCGCACGCCTTCGGATTAATTCCTGAAGCTTGCCCTCCTCATCCTACATACCGGTACTTTTTCGTACAGAACGTAAGGAATCGGCTCAATTGACCCAGCCCGGTCATTGGTACAACGTGTGTCGGCGTTAGCGATCTTCAATTCAATTACACAAGGATGTGCATGTAATGAGTGGATACAGTTTCAGGACTTTCGATATTTTGCATTCCGGCATTTGCCAACTGCCGCCCATGACTGCAGGTGGGCGTTTCCATGCAAAGCCATGAAGCAAGACTATCCGTGAGTCCGGTTGCCTCTCTCTCCGAAAGTCGCGCCAGTCTTAAAGACGAATTCAAATGCAGCGCCAGAAATACTGGAGAAAACGATATGGAACCGCGTGTCACCGAGCTGGAAACTCACCTCAAGTACATTCGACGCGATATGGACGAAGTCAGAGGGGACGTCAAAGCCATCAAACATCGCCTTGCCTACTCGGCCGGGGCGACAGCGATGGTGCTGGGACTGTTGGGCTGGATTGCCAACAGCCGGTTCGATCAGCTCGTCACACTGCTCAGCCGTTGAACCGCTGAAAAGGCAGGCATCGTTTTGCGACTATGCCTGCCTTTCAAATGCCTGTAATCAACCGAGCAGCTCGCTGAGCGGAATGAATGGCACCTGATCACCCTTGGCCAGGACTCGCCCCTCCTGCACTTCCACCAGCCCCTCGGCCCAGGCAGCGCTGCGCAGAACGCCCGAACTCTGGTTACGGTAGATAATCGCTTGCCCCTGCTCCAGACGTCCGCGCAGAAATTCACGGCGGTTACCAGCCTGAGGCCAGACAAACCCTGCGGGCACCGAAAACTTCAGCGGCTCGACATCCTGCACGCCCTGGCGACGCAACAGATAAGGTCGGGTCAACAAGGCAAAGGTCACCAGTGTCGAGGCAGGATTACCCGGTAACCCAATCACCGGGACACCGCGAAAATGCCCGACCGTCAGCGGCTTGCCGGGTTTGATGGCCAGCTTCCAGAGTGTCAGCTCGCCTTCTTCCCTCAAAGCTATTCCGAGGAAATCCGCTTCCCCGACCGATACGCCACCGGTTGAAAGAATCAGGTCTACATCCTGAAGCTCCCCAAGTCGCGCACGGGTGGTGGGCAGGTCATCAGGCAAAATACCGGCATCCACCACTTCACATCCGAGGCGCTGTAACCAGCTGCACAACAACACCCGGTTGCTGTTGTAGATCTGTCCCGGTCCCAATGCTGTTCCCGGCTCGACCAGTTCATCCCCCGTGGACAGCACCGCCACACGAACCCGGCGAATCACCTCAAGCCCTGCACAACCCAGCGATGCGGCCAGTCCCTGCTCGATCGGACCGAGCCGGGTTCCGGCGGCCAGGACCAACTCACCGACTGTCGTTTCCTGGCCTTGCGGGCGAATGTTCTGCCCGGCCACCATCGCCTCGATGAAGCTCACGCGCTCATCGGCATGAATCTCGGCGTTTTCCTGCATCTCGACACAATCAGCACCGGCAGGTACCGGCGCACCGGTAAAGATCCGTGCGCAGGTGCCTGGTTTCAAGGGTTCCGGTGCCTGCCCGGCGAAGATTTTCTGACTGACCGGCAACGGTTCGCCGGTCCAGTCAGCCAGATTCAAGGCATAACCGTCCATGGCGCTGTTCGGCCACGGCGGCAGATCCAGCGTCGAAATCAGATCCTGCGCCAGCACCCGCCCCTGAACCTGCGCCAGTGGCAAAAACTCACTCTCGGCAATCCGCGAGCTCTCGGCCATTTCCAGCAATCGCGCCAATGCCTCTTCAACCGGCATCAGGCTACCGGTCTTGCCCGGCTTACCCACGGGATTCACAAGGCGCCGCCTGTTTCAAATGAGTGACGAAATTGCACGGGCGATGGCGTGAGTCCAGTTGCTCGGCGAGGATGCCATCCCAACCGGTGCGCACTGCATTGGTCGAGCCTGGCAGGCAGCAGACCAGCGTGCCATTGGCCAGTCCCGCCAAAGCCCGGGATTGCACGGTGGAGGTGCCGATGTCGGCCACCGAGATCTGGCGGAACAGCTCACCAAAACCATCGACCTGCTTGTCCAGCAGGCAGGCGACCGCTTCCGGGGTGCTGTCGCGGCCGGTAAAACCGGTACCGCCAGTAATCAGCACCACTTGCACGACGTCTTCGGCTATCCAGTGGGCGACTTGCGCACGAATCTTGTACAAGTCATCTTTGAGCAGCACTCGCTGCGCCAGATGGTGGCCCGCGGCCGTCAGCCGGTCGACGAAGACCTGGCCAGAGGTATCGGTTTCCAGTGTTCGGGTGTCGCTGACCGTCAGCACCGCGATATTGAGCGGCACGAAAGGTACATCAGCCTTGGCTTTCATAGGCTCGTCCAGTTGTAGGAGAAACAGCCCGGTGTTATATCACAGCGCCCCCTTTTTTCGCCGCCCCTGCAGAGAGCTGCCATGACTTCGAACACGCCACTACCAACCTGCTCCATCCTGTTGCTGGCCGGTGGGCGCGGCCAGCGAATGGGCGGTCAGGACAAGGGACTTGTGGAATGGCACGGTGAACCGCTGATCGCACATCTGCATCGCAAGGTTCGCCCGTTGACAGATGATCTGATCATCTCCTGCAACCGCAATCGTGATCGCTATGCGCCATTTGCCGACCAGTTGGTGAGCGATGACGAGGAGGACTTTCCCGGACCATTGGCCGGTATTCGTGCCGGCTTGAAAGCTGCGCGCCACACCCATCTGCTGGTATTGCCCTGCGATGTTCCGCGAATCGATCTTGCATTGCTGCACAGCATGCGTGAGGCGGCCAGTCTGAATTCTGAAAAACCTTTAATGTTGAGACATGACGATCACTGGGAACCGCTGCTTTGCGTGATTCCGGTGGCACTCCTGCCGGCATTCGAAAACGCCTGGAACGCTGGAGAACGTAGCCCCGGCCGGGTGATGCGCAATCTTGATGCCCAGGCCCTGGTTTGCCCTGACAACGATCCACGCCTGGCCAATCTCAACACCCCTGAACTGTTGAGTTCGCACAACACTGTGTCAGACTGACAGCATTCAAGGAACTTGCACGCCTTGTATACGTCTCAAGCTCAGTAACCAAAAGAATTTCCCTTCGGAGACACACTCATGACTCAACGGACCCTCGCCACTTTCATGCTCGCACTGGGCCTCGCCACCCTCGCCGGTTGCGCTTCGCCAACAGTGATCACCTTGAATGACGGTCGCGAAATCCAGGCTGTCGACGCCCCTAAGTATGATGAAGATTCGGGCTTCTACGAGTTCGAACAACTGGACGGCAAGCACACCCGCATCAACAAGGATCAGATCCGCACTGTCAAAGAGCTGTAAGTCTTCAGTTCGACAGCGGATACAGAAAAGCCCGCAACATGCGGGCTTTTTCGTGTCTGGCAGAAAAGGGTCGATACCCGGGATCACCAGTCCAGCGTGATCCGGCTTTCAAACTCTCTCGCCTGCCCCGTTACCGGATCGATGAATCGCAACCCCTGCGCCAGGAGTTTGAGCGGATTGGCGTAGTCATCTTCAACGTCTTTGAGCACTTCGGGATAAAACGGATCATTGCAGATGCTCGCCCCCAGCGCCGTCATGTGCACCCGTAGCTGATGCTTTTTGCCGGTCACCGGATACAGGCCGTAGCGCCAGAGTTCGCCGTTCTTTGCTCGAACCTCCACCGCCGTTTCGGTGTTACTTGCACCCGGCCCTTCCTGCATGCGGAAAAACGGCTCGCCGTCGACCATGCGGCTTTTATGCACCAACGGGAAGTCCAGCCCGGGCAGCGCAGCAGCAATGGCTTCATAGCGCTTTTCGATCTGCCGTGTCGGGAACAATGACTGATACGCCGACCGCGTCTGTGGATTGGCAGAGAAAATCACCAGCCCGGCTGTGTGCCGGTCAATCCGGTGCAGCGGCACCAGATGGGGATTGTCCAGACGCCGGATCAATCGGCGAAGCAGCGTCTGTTCGACGTATTCGCCTGCCGGGGTCACCGGAAGGAAATGCGGCTTGTCCGCCACCACCAGATGGTCGTCCGCATACAGGATCGACTCGACCACCGGGATCGGCTTTTCATCCGGCACTTCACGAAAGTAGTGAATGCGTAGCCCTTCCTTGTAGGGCAAATCCAACGCAATCGGCTGACCTTGGCCATCGAGCACCCGGCCCCGGGCAATTCGATCCAGCCATTGATCGCGCCCGATGGCACTGAAATGCTCACACAGGCAGTCGAACACTGTCCGCCAGCTACCGGGGGGCAAATACAGCGTGCTGGCCTGATTTTGTGCGGCAGAAAACGTTGACGTGCTGGACATACGGAAACTCTAACCTTCAAAGCAGAGCGGCATTATCCAACACCGGGCGCAGCAGACCTAGCGCAGAATCAGGCGGGGATCGATTTGAGCGCCGCCGCCTCGGTGAATTCCTTGAGCCAGCGCAACACATCCACGGCGTCCCAACGGCCCGGATCGTACAAGGCGTACAAAAGCCCCTGATATCCGACCACATCCAGTTGCTTGTGATAGCCGGCGCGCTGGAACAAGGCCTCGATCTCGGCAAAGCACGTATTGAAATGCAGCTTGTTGAAGGGAGTCTTGCCTTCCGTGACCAGACCGTCCAGGCGCAATTCGTGGACGGCCTCGCGCACCACGTCAACCGACATCCCGTTCACGCTGCTTTTCAATTGTTCGACATTGACCACGGTTGCTCCCTCTGACATCCGGCTTGCCCTGACGAATGCCCGGAAACGGCATGGCAGGCCAACTCAATTACTGTATGCGCATACAGTAACCGAATAACCCGAAAAGTGCCAAGCCGTGATTGAGCGAAGGTGACGAGCGCCATCAACGCAGAAGGGAAAAGACCGCTAACGCAGGAATGCCACCACCTGATCGGCGCTGAACGGCCACCCCAGTTCCGCGCCGGTATCGACCCTGCGCAAGACCGGGATCCGCAGGCTGTAGGCCTCGAACCACGATTCGTCGTCAGCAATATCCACCAGTTCCACCAGCAGACCATGCTCGACAAACGGCATCAGTTCGGCCTCCGCGACTTCACACAAATGGCACCCCAGGGTGCCGAACAACTGGCATTCAGGAAGCATGTGCGCTCAACCCCAAAAATCGAGTGATCATTCTAGGCCTGCCCGCAAAGCCCGTCGACCCACCCTCCGGCTTCGATCCCGCCCCTCGTAAAACCCTGATGTAAATCAGCCCACAAAATCGCCATTTACGCGATGCTCCGGTGTTTTTTACCTCTACGCTTGAAGAGCCTGACCTGTCCCGGAGTGTCTTGTGTTTGCCAATCTGCTGATCATTCTGGCGTCGTCCCTGGTGATGATTGCCCTGTTCCGTCGCCTGCGCCTGCCGCCTGTGCTGGGCTACCTGTGCGTGGGTTTGATGGTCGGCCCGAAGGCATTCGACTGGATCAATGAAAGCGAACATCTGCCGGATCTTGCCGAACTGGGCGTGGTGTTTCTGCTGTTTTCCCTGGGGCTGGAGTTTTCCCTGTCGAAAATGATTGCCCTGCGCCAGGTGGTTTTCCGTCTGGGCAGCCAGCAAGTGCTGATCACCACATTCCTGCTGGGAGGCGTGCTGATGTTGCTGGGCATGCCCGCTACGCCGGCCTTGTTGCTGGGCGCTGGCCTGTCGCTGTCATCCACGGCGATCGTGACCAAGGAGCTGGGCAGCCTCGGCGAAATCTTCAGCAGCCACGGCCAGAACGCGGTAGGCGTCCTGTTGTTCCAGGACGTGGTAGCCGTGTTGCTGCTGACGCTGGTGCCGGTGTTCGCCGGCAGCAGTGATCAGGCCTGGTACTGGGCGCTGCCCCTGACCTTGTTGAAGACCGTATTGCTGTTCTTCGGTTTGTTGCTGGCCAGCCGCTGGCTGCTGCCCCGCCTGTTTCAGGAAGTCGCGGCGTCGCGCTCGGCGGAGCTGTTCGTGCTGCTTGCACTGGTGATCGTGTTGCTGACAGCCTGGCTCACTCATTTGCTGGGCCTGTCTCCGGCCCTCGGCGCATTCCTCGCGGGCATGCTGCTCGGTGAGAGCCATTACCGGCATCAGATCGAGGCCGATATCCGGCCGTTTCGCGACATTCTGCTGGGACTGTTTTTCGTCAGCATCGGCATGCTGATCGACCTGCAACTGTTCGCCAGCCACAGCCTGCTGATTATCGGCATGACCCTGGGTTTACTGGTGATCAAAGGCCTGGTGGTGGCGCTATTGGTGAAATGGCGCGGCAGCGACAATGAAACGGCCTGGCGCAGCGGTCTCGCCCTCGCCCAGGGCGGTGAATTCTGCTTCGCCCTGATGGCACAGATGCAGCAAAACCGGCTGCTCCCCGCCGAGCTCGGTGCCCTGCTGCTCGCCGCCACCTTCTGCTCGATGCTGCTGACGCCCCTGCTGTTACGCGCCGCACCGCGCATCGCCGCCGCCCTGCACCGCAAGCCCAATCAGGAAGCGCAGATCGAGGAAATCAGCGCCCTCAATGCCGGGTTCGACGGGCATGTGGTGATCTGTGGCTACGGGCGAGTTGGTCAGTCGATCGGACGCTTCATGCGCAATGCCGGGCAATCCTACGTCGCGCTGGACAACGATCCGGTGCGAATTCAGGAAGCCGCCACCGCCGAACGCGACGTCCACTACGGCGATTCAACCCGCGGCGATCTGTTGACCGCCGTCGGTTTGCTGCGCGCCAGGCTGCTGGTGATTGCCGTGGATCAAGCCGATGTAGCCTTGCGGGTTCTCAAGGAGGCCCGACGCCTCAACCCGACAGTGCCGATCCTGGTGCGCACCCGGGACGACAGCCAGTCGGCCGAGCTGAAAGCAGCCGGCGCCAGCGAAGTGGTGCCGGAACTGCTGGAGTCGAGCCTGATGCTCGGTTCCCATGCCCTGATCCTGCTGGGGTTTCCTGCGCACCGGGTGCAGGAGAAAGTCGATCAGGTGCGCATCGATCGTTATCGCCTGCTTCACGGCTTTTACCCCGGAGCCGACGATGAGGAGACCTAGTCCTGACTCACCGCGCCGATCTTGTGCAACGACAGGTCGGCGCCGTAGTACTCCTGTTCCTGGCTCAGGCGCAGACCATGCAGCGCCTTGATCGAACCGTAGACGGCGAAACCGCCGATCAGCGCCACCGCCACACCGAGGGCGGTGCCGATCAACTGGCTGATCAGGCTGACGCCGCCGAGTCCGCCCAACGCGGTCGAGCCGAAGATCCCGCACGCGATGCCGCCCCACACGCCACACAGACCGTGCAACGGCCAGACACCCAGCACATCGTCGATGCGCCATTTGACCTGCGCCGCCGTGAAGCACCAGACAAACAGGGCGCCGGCAACCGCGCCGGTCACCAGCGCGCCGACCGGGTGCATCAGATCAGAACCGGCACACACCGCCACCAGCCCGGCCAGCGGACCGTTATGCAGAAAGCCCGGGTCGTTGCGCCCGACGATCAACGCCGCCACCGTGCCGCCAACCATTGCCATCAGCGAGTTAACTGCGACCAGTCCGCTGACCCCTTGCAGGGTTTGCGCGCTCATCACGTTGAAGCCAAACCAGCCGACGATCAGGATCCACGAACCCAAGGCGAGAAACGGAATGCTCGACGGCGCGAACGCCACCAGCTTGCCATCGCGATAGCGCCCATTGCGCGGCCCGAGCAGCAACACCGCCGCCAGCGCCAGCCAGCCGCCCATGGCATGCACTACCACCGAACCGGCAAAATCATGGAAAGGGGCACCGAACTGCGCGGTCAGCCAGGCTTGCAGACCGTAATTGCCGTTCCAGATCATGCCTTCGAAAAATGGGTAGATGAACGCTACGATCAGCGCCGTGGCGCACAGTTGCGGCACAAACCGCGCCCGTTCGGCGATGCCGCCGGAGATGATCGCCGGGATCGCCGCTGCAAAGGTCAGCAGGAAGAAAAACTTCACCAGTCCATAACCATGATCGGCACTGAGCACCGCCGCCGGTTGCAGGAAGGTCACCCCGTACGAAAGCCAGTAGCCTATAAAGAAATAGGCCAGGGTCGACACCGCAAAGTCGCTGAGAATCTTCGACAGCGCATTGACCTGGTTTTTCTGGCGAACCGTTCCGACCTCCAGAAACGCGAACCCGGCGTGCATGGCCAGCACCATGACCGCACCGATCAGAATGAACAACGTGTTGGAACTGTGAACCAGCGTGTCCACAGCGCTTTGCAGATTTTCCATGAGGAGGCAGACCCAAGGCTGAAAAAGGCACCAAAGCGGTTCATGCGCACATTTCATGCACCAAGTTGCGACTGTGCGGTCACTGATCCGGTGGTCCGGTGAACCGCTTTGGCGCACAAGGTCGATGGGCTGACATGAACCTTCATCATCCGGGCCTTGCTCTGCCCGGTTTCGCGCCCGGCAACAGCGCACTGCCACCGATCGACGCACCACGACACAGCAAAAGTTGTACCAGCCATTTGCACTGAACCTTCACACTTGGCTCATACTCGAACGCTTCAGAACACCGCTTCAGAACGCCACTTACGGAGATCCCCCATGGCCAGCATCAAGGCAAAGACTGCTCAAGAAATCCTGATGAACGACTTCCAGACTCTGGTCAGCGACACTGAACGCTTGCTGGAACACACCGCCACGCTGGCCGGTGATCAGGCTGACGAGCTGCGCGAACAGATCCACGAAAGCCTGCTGCGCGCACGGGAAACCCTGAAGCTGACCGAGGACACCCTGCGCGAGCGCGGTCAGGCTGCGGTCACCGCCACCGAGGAATATGTCTCGGCCAACCCTTGGCAATCGGTGGGCATCGCCGCCGGCGTCGGCTTCCTGATCGGCCTGCTGGCCACGCGGCGCTGATCATGTCGATCGGTGAATCCGGCCCGGACTCGGGCACCGCCTCCTCCACGCGTCGTCTGGGTGCTGCCGTTCTCGGCCTGCTGCACAGCCACGTCGAACTGTTCGGCATCGAACTGCAGGAACAGAAAGCGCGCACCGTCAGCCTGTTGCTGTTCGCAGGGCTAGCGCTGGTGTTTGCGCTGCTGTTGCTGGTCGGCCTGTCGACCCTCGTGCTGATCGTGTTCTGGGACACCTATCGCCTGGCCGCAATCATTGGTCTGTGCGTGTTCTACACCCTGGCGGCGATCTTTTGCGCGCTGCGTCTCAAGGCCGCGATCTTCGATGAATCCTCGCCCTTCCACGGCACGCTGGAAGAACTGGCCAATGACCGGGAGCGCCTGCTGCCATGAGCCTGCCTGAACTTCCGCACAACAGCTCACGCCGGGAAATGCGCAAGGCGCTGATCCGTCTGCGCATGGAAATGCATCGTCAGGAAATCCGCCACGAAACCGGCCAGGTCCTGCAACCGCTGCAACGCATGCGCGGCATGACGCAAAACCTGCAGGGCGGTTTCGGCATCAAGCACGCGCCGTTGTGGGGCGTAGCGGCCGTGACGCTGCTGGGTTTCATCACGGGCAAAGGGGCCAAGAGCGGTGGCGTCGGCGGCTTGACCCGACTGATCCGCCTGGGCACCAGCCTCGCTCCGCTGATCAAGCTGGTCATGCAGAGTTCGAGCAAGCGCTGATCCCTCGCATCTGGCTGCATTCTTGCAATACCGGCGGGATTGAATCTCTTATCCGGAGGTTCAATCCCGCTTGCCTATCCGGCCGGCAGAATTCGACCAGAACAAGAACGACAAGGAGGCCCCGTGATCGACGGGCAACCGCTCGCCTGCTTTCAACCTTTCATCGATACCGCCACCGGACGCATTGCAGGGGTCGAGGCACTAGGTCGTCTGCGCCAGGCCGATGGCCAACTGGCGTCAGTCGGACCGCTGTTCGCCGATCCGCGCACCCCGGCCATCGCGCTGCGCCGAATGGACCGGCAGATTCGCGACAACGCGCTGAGCCGCCTGCACGAAGCACCACCGGACTGGTTTCTCAGCCTGAACATGTCACCGCGCTGGATCAGTCGCTTGCGTGCCGACCAGGCACTGCCGAGCCTGAAACAACTCGCGCGGCACGGTATCGACCCGCAACGGATTGTTTTCGAAATCACCGAGCTTGGTGGTAACAGCCAGCGCCTGACCGAAGTCGTGGCGCGCTATCGCGATGCCGGCGCACGGATCGCCATCGACGATTTCGGCGCCGGTTATTCGCAGCTTGATCGCGTGCTGGCGCTGCAACCGGACATTCTCAAACTCGACATGCGCCTGTTCCAGGCCGCCGCACTGGGCGGGCCGAGCAGTGACGTGGTCAAGGCCCTTGCGCAAATGGCCGAAAAAACCGGCTGCTGGATCATTGCCGAAGGGGTGGAAACCGCGGCGCAACTGAATTTTGCGCTGGAGTGCGGATCGCGTTACGTGCAGGGATTTCTGTTCGCCCGGGCGCAGGAGGCGTTTTTCGGTACGGATGACTTCGTCGAGCGCTTCGCCGAGCTGCGCCAGTCCTACGTGCGCCAGAAGCTGGCCGAACGCAGCAAATGGATGTTCATGCGCCAGCAGCTCAGCGAACTCATGACCATCCTGCAAACCTGGGCCCAGGCCCGCGCTCCGCTCAGCGCCCTGCCACAGCTCGACGCCTTCCCCTGGCTGCTGCGCTTTTACCAATGCGACCGTCACGGCACTCAGCTGACGCCAAACCTGGAGTGGCGACCCAGCGGCTGGGTGGCGGACAACCGCTACCTTGGCCACAACTGGTCGTGGCGCCCGTACTTCTATCACCTGCTGGCCGAAGGCTGGGAGGAACGGCGCCTGACTCTTTCCAACACCTATCGCGACGCCACCAGCAACCAGTATTGCCTGACCGCCGGACAGTTTTTCGATAACGGCGAGCGCCTGCTGCTGATCGACATCGATGCGGCGGGCTTGTAGTTGCGCTTGCAGATGCCAGCCTGAACCGGGAAGCTAGGGAATCAGTCACCAGACGGAGAGAATCAGCCTTGGATTGGCATACCCTGCTCAACCGCGAACGTCTCGGCAAACCGTTGCACAGCCCGCAGGAACTTGGCCGCAGCCCGTTCCATAAAGACCATGACCGCATCATCTTCTCCGGCGCCTTCCGCCGCCTGGGGCGCAAGACCCAGGTGCATCCGGTGTCGAGCAACGACCACATTCACACGCGCCTGACCCACTCGCTGGAAGTCAGTTGCGTCGGTCGCTCGCTGGGCATGCGTGTCGGCGAAACCCTGCGCCGCGCCCTGCCCGAATGGTGCGAGCCGAGCGATCTGGGCATGGTGGTCCAGTCGGCCTGCCTGGCGCACGACATCGGCAACCCGCCCTTCGGCCACTCCGGCGAAGACGCGATCCGTCACTGGTTCCAGCAGGCTGCGGGGCGCGGCTGGCTGGATGCGATGAGTGACGCCGAGCGCGGTGACTTCCTGAACTTCGAAGGTAATGCGCAGGGCTTCCGGGTGCTCACGCAACTGGAGTATCACCAGTTCGACGGTGGGACCCGACTGACCTACGCCACCCTCGGCACCTATCTGAAGTACCCGTGGACCGCCCGTCACGCCGACTCCCTCGGTTACAAGAAGCACAAATTCGGTTGCTACCAGAGCGAACTGCCGTTGCTCGAACAGATCGCCCACAAGCTGGGTCTGCCGCAACTCGAAGAACAGCGCTGGGCGCGCCACCCGCTGGTGTATCTGATGGAGGCGGCGGACGACATCTGTTACGCCTTGATCGATCTGGAAGATGGCCTGGAAATGGAGTTGCTGGAGTACGCCGAAGTCGAGTCGCTGCTGCTCGGCCTGGTCGGCGATGATCTGCCGGAAACCTATCGCCAGCTCGGCCCCCAGGATTCACGTCGGCGCAAGCTGGCAATCCTGCGCGGCAAGGCCATCGAACACCTGACCAACGCTGCCGCCCGGGCCTTCGTCGAACAACAGGACGCACTGCTGGCCGGTACGCTACACGGGGATCTGGTGGAACACATGCACGGTCCGGCCAAGCGTTGCGTGCTGAACGCCAAGGACATCGCCCGCAAGAAAATCTTCCAGGACAAGCGCAAGACCCTGCATGAAATCGGCGCCTATACGACCCTGGAGATTTTGCTCAACGCCTTCTGCGGTGCGGCTTTGGAACAGCACAACGGTCGCACGCCGTCGTTCAAGAGCCGCCGGACTCTCGATCTGCTGGGCAACAACGCGCCGGACCCGCACGGTCCTCTGCACGCGTCGTTCCTGCGCATGATCGACTTCATCGCCGGCATGACCGACAGCTACGCCAGTGACATGGCGCTGGAAATGACCGGACGCTCCAGCCATTGATGCCTGCCGCCCGACCGATCTGCAAGTGGATCGGTCGGGCCTGGTGAGGTGGAAGCGAAACGACAGACCCCTCTTTTGGTACTTGTTCAGGAAGCTCAAAGTCAAAAGCAGCAACACTCAATTCAGCCTCAGCCCTTTAAACCTCGCCTGCATCTATAAACTTATTCAAGAACAAACTTTGAACATCTCACGCCTCTACCTACGTCAAACCCAGTTAACACGTAGTCTGATTCCTCTTTATTTGTAGGATCTCTCCTAGATTGCCGCCACTCCCTCGTCAGTTCATGCGAGCGTTCATTCAACTGAGCTAAGGTTCGCCCTTTATTTGCGCTCGTATGGGATTTGATTATGAACTCTGTTTTTATTGTTGACGATCACCCGGTCATCCGCCTTGCCGTTCGAATGCTGCTGGAACATGAAGGTTATAAAGTCGTTGGAGAAACCGATAACGGTGTCGATGCCATGCAGATGGTTCGTGAATGCATGCCCGACCTGATCATTCTCGACATAAGCATTCCCAAGCTCGATGGTCTGGAAGTCCTGGCCCGCTTCAACGCCATGAGTTCGCCTTTCAAGACACTGGTATTGACTGCGCAATGCCCGACCCTGTTTGGCATTCGCTGCATGCAGTCAGGCGCATCGGGTTATGTCTGCAAACAGGAAGACCTGAGCGAACTGGTCAGTGCGATCAAAGCTGTCCTTTCGGGCTACAACTATTTTCCCAGCCAGGCCTTGAACCCTGTTCGTCACGATGACGTGCGTTATGCAGAACTGGAACTCTTCAAATCCGTCAATGATCGGGAACTTATGGTCTTGCAACTTTTTGCCCAGGGTCGCACAAACAAGGAAATTGCCAAAGGCATGTTTCTCAGTAACAAAACTGTAAGCACTTACAAAAAACGACTGATGCAAAAACTCAAAGCCAAGTCTCTCGTAGAACTTATCGAAATGGCCAAACGTAACGCACTCGTGTGAGAGTCAACATGTCCAGCCGTTTAATGAGTTTTCTGATTGCATGGAGTGCATGTCTGGGTTTCTGCACCTCTTCAACCGCCGCATCACCCGCCTCGCAAGACTTCACCCTGCTTGGTCGCTCGGCCGACCGGACGGTGCAGGCTTTGTTCGACCCATCGCAAGTGGCGTGGGCACACAGTCGCAATGAGTTGATTCTGGGGACTTCCGCTCCCGACTATCCTCCCTTCGACATGACAGCCAGCGGGCACGACTACGAAGGTTTCACGGCGGATTACGCCGTACTCGTTGGTCAGGCGATCGGTCTGCCGATAAGAGTCAAACGTTTCGCCTCGCGGGAAGCCGCCATACGGGCATTGATCGACGGTCACATCGACATGCTCGGCACCGCCAACGGATTTGAAGCAGAGAACGCCGATATCGTGCTGTCCAGGCCCTACGCCATCGATCAACCGGTCCTGGTGACGCGCGAGGGCGAAACCCGAACGCTGACCGAGGGCCTGGCCGGCATGCGGCTGAGCATGCTGTATCACTACTTGCCGCTGGACGATGTCAAGGCAATGTATCCCAAAGCCCTCATCACCTCCTATCCGTCCTATCAGAACGCAATCAATGCGGTAGCGTTCGATCAGGCAGACGTGTTTCTCGGTGACACCATTTCCACCCACTACATGATCAGCAAGGGATACCTGAACAACATTCGCATGGCCAATTTCGGCAAACACGAGGCCCACGGTTTCAGCTTTGCCGTGCATCGCAACAATCCACAGCTGCTCGCCATCATCGATACCGTGCTCAAGGCCGTGCCGGGCAGCGAGCGTGAAAACATCGCCAAGCGCTGGAGTGTCGGCAGCGACACACTTCTGACCGACCAGAAATTGCAACTGACCAAACGTGAAGAGCAATGGCTGAAAAAAAATTCAGTCGTGAGCGTAGTGGTCAACGAAGCTTTCGCACCTCTGACGTTCTTTGACAGTGACGGCAACTTTCGCGGCATCAGCGCCGACTTGCTCGAACTCATCCGGTTGCGCACCGGACTGCGCTTCGAAATCCGCCGCAGCCGCAGTGACGCCGAAATGATCAAGCAGGTCGAGCATCACCAGGCTGACCTGATCGCAGCCCTTCTGCCTACCGCCCAGCGCGAGGAAACCCTGAACTTCAGCCGCCCCTACCTGGAAAATTCATACGTACTGTTGACCCGAAAGGCCGCCGACAGTCCCACGCACCTTGGGCAACTCAAACGCAAGCGTCTGGCGATCGCTCAGGGCAATCCGATGATCGAATACCTGCGCAGCGAGTTTCCACGCATTCAACTGATCGAAACGCCGGATACCTTCAGTGCCGTGGCGTTGCTCGACGAAGGTCAGGTCGAAGGCGCAGTGAACTCCCTGGTCATCGCAAACTACTTCATTGCATCGCGAACCTTCGAACACCCCCTGCAGATCACCACTACCATCGGCACTCGACAGGCGGCGTTCTCACTGGCGACTGCGCGGGACAACACAGAACTGAGCTCGATCATCGACAAGTCACTGATGAGCATCACGCCCGAAGAACTGGGCATCATCAATGGGCGCTGGCGTGGCTACTCAAGTGTTTCGCAAGGCACCTGGCGCCAATACCAGCGCTTTTTCTATCAGGCGATCGGCGGCGCCTGCCTCCTGTTGCTACTTTCACTGCTATGGAATGCCTACATGCGTCGCCAGATCAAACAGCGCAAGGCGGCCGAACGGGCGTTGAACGATCAGCTGGAATTCATGGGGACACTGGTCAACGGCACGCCCCACCCGATCTACGTGCGTGACCGTCAGGGCCTTCTGCAAAGCTGCAATGACAGTTATCTCCGGGCGTTCAATGCCCGGCGCGAAGACGTCATTGGCAAAAGCGTGATGCAGGGTGCATTGAACAATGCTTTCGAGGCCCTGACATATCAGGCCGACTATCAGCGGGTGGTGGCAGAGGGCAGACCGCTGGTGCTTGACCGGCCGTTACAGATCGGCGACCGGCGTCTGACGATCTATCACTGGATCCTGCCGTACCGGGATTCCAGCGGTGAAGTCCAGGGGATCATCGGCGGCTGGATCGACATCAGTGAACGCCGCGAGCTGCTCGACGAACTTCGCGCGGCCAAGGAGCGGGCAGACGATGCCAACCGGGCCAAGAGTACGTTTCTGGCGACCATGAGCCACGAGATCCGCACCCCGATGAACGCCGTGATCGGCATGCTCGAGTTGACGCTCAAACGCCTGGATCAGGCTCACCCGGATCGTTCCGGCATCGAAACGGCCTACCATTCGGCCAAGGACCTGCTGGGCCTGATCGGCGACATCCTGGACATCGCTCGCATCGAATCCGGGCGGCTGAGCCTCAACCCCGAGCGAATCAACCTGATCGATACCGTGGGCGCGGTGGTCAGAATCTTCGAAGGTCTCGCCCGACAAAAACACCTGTCACTGGAAGTTTCCGTCTCTCCCCCTGAACTGAATGTCGATGTGCACCTCGACCCGCTGCGCTTCAAGCAGGTGCTGTCGAACCTGATCAGCAATGCCATCAAGTTCACCGAAGCAGGACACATCAGAATCACGCTGGATGTTCTACCTACGGACGATCCGGAACGTTCGATGGTGCAGTTGACCGTACAGGATACCGGCATCGGGATCACGACACAGGATCAGTCGCGGTTGTTCGAACCCTTCGCCCAGGCCGGCAACGGTGGACAGCGAACCGTTAGTGGCGCAGGCCTGGGGCTGGTCATCAGCCGCAACCTGTGCGAGATGATGGGTGGAAAACTGCGGTTGAGCAGCCTGCCCGGAATCGGCACCCAGGTCAGTGTTTCGCTGCCGGTGGCCATCCTGCCGGCGCAAGTGGCGAGAGCTGAAGAGGAACCGCAGATTCAGGCCCCCCTCATTCCGTTGACGGTTCTGGTGGTCGATGACCATCCGGCCAATCGTCTGCTGATGTGCCAGCAACTGGAATACCTCGGCCATCGTTTCTGTATCGCCGAAGATGGCCAGCGCGGGCTGGAACAATGGAAGAACGGCGAATTCGATCTGGTGATCGCCGATTGCAACATGCCCGTCATGAACGGTTACGAGCTGACCCGGGCGATTCGTCAGCACGAAAAACTCACCCGTCGCCCGGCGTGCACGGTGCTGGGGTTCACCGCCAATGCCCAGCCGGAGGAAATCCTGCGCTGCAAACAGGCGGGCATGAATGAATGCCTGTTCAAACCCCTGAGCCTGAACAGCCTGAGCCAATGGGTCGACAGTGTTCAGCCGTTGTTCCGTGCGCCGGTGTTCAATCTGCAAGGGCTCACGCTGCTGACCGGTGGCAATCCGTCCCAGACTCACCGCTTGCTGGCAGAACTGCTCAACAGCAGTCGTCTTGACCGGCAGGAATTGCAGGCCCTGTCCCTCACCCGGGATCCTCCCGCGCTGGCCGTCATCGCCCACAAGATCAAAGGTGCGGCGCGCATTGCCCAGGCCTCGCGCCTGATCGACAGTTGCGATGCGCTTGAGCAGGCTTGTCAGCAAGCGCTGCCGGGGGACGAGATCGAGCGTCGTTGCCAGGCCAGCCGTCTCGCCATCCTGGAACTGGAGCAGGCGCTGGAACAGCAACTGAACCGGATCAGCCAGAGCAAAGTGACCGGGGCTTAACTATGCTTGGACGCTGAGCAGTGTGCTTACCTACACGGAGAGTCCGCAATGCCCAGCCCACTGCGCCCGGAACAACGCCGGTTTCCGCTGCATGTGCACATCAGCGTCATGTTCACCTTTCTGCTGTTGCTCACCGGGGTGGTGCTGGGTCTGTTCAACTATCGGCAGACCACACAGATCATCCTGTCGAGCAGCGAAAAACTGTTCAACCGCATCGAGCAGGATGTGCGCCTCGATCTGCAGGCCACTTATGCACCGATCCGACACCTGCTGAGCCTGCTGGCGGACAATCCCGCCGCCCGCTCTTCCGGCCTCGAACCGCGCCTGGCGCTGCTCAAGCCGTTCAGCCAGTCCCTGACGGACAATCCGGATCTGGCCTCGCTGTACCTCGGTTATGGCAACGGCGATTTTTTCATGGTTCGTCCTTTGCGCACGCCGGCGCTGAAAACCCTGCTCAAGGCACCTGACGCAGCGGCGTTTCAGGTCTGGAGCATCGAACATGACGCCAGCGGTCAGGCGCATTCGCAGTCGCTGTTCTTCGACCAGGCCCTGTCCCCGGTCGGCCGACAGGACAACCCCGCCGATCCCTATGATCCCCGCAGCCGGGCGTGGTACATCAACGCGCGGCAGCAGACCGAACAGATCACCACCGAACCCTACGTCTTTTTCTCCACCCACAACGTCGGTACGACACTGGCCCGGCGCAGCGGTGAAGACGCCGTGATCGGCGCCGACCTGACCCTCGACGCACTCTCCGCAACCCTGATCAAACACGTGGTGACACCGGCCACGGAAATCGTCCTGTTCGACGCCGAAGGCAACGCCGTGGCCTACCCCGACAGCAGCCGGCTGATCGTCGATGACCGTACGGCGCGTCTGGCCAAGGCTGCCGACTTGAGCCCCGCCCTCGGCGCCTTGCTGTCCGGCCATCAGGGCAATCGGCTCAAGGCCGACGGCCGGCTATGGATCGTCGCCCGCAGCCAGTTGCAGGAAGGCGGGCCGAAGGGTTTGCAAATGGCGTTGCTGGTACCGGAGGACGAGTTGCTGGTCGACGCCTATCGCATGCGCTGGCAAGGCGCGCTGATCACCTTGGCCACCCTGCTGTTGTGCCTGCCGCTCGGGTGGCTGATCTCGCGAATTCTGGTCAAGCCGCTGCATGCGCTGGTCAAGGAAGCCGACGCGATCCGCAGTTTCGATTTCAATTTTCCCGTGACCCGTCGATCACCGGTGCTGGAGGTCGACCAGTTGAGTCTGTCGATGGCCCGCATGAAAGACACCCTGGCCAGCTTCTTCCGGATCACCGACAGCCTGACCGCCGAAACCCGCTTCGCCCCACTTCTGCAACGGGTGCTGTTCGAGACGGTGCAGATCGCCCAGGCTCAGGCGGGCCTGATTTATCTGCGCGAAAACGATGGCAATCGGATGGAGCCCTACGGACTGGTGGTCGACGGCGCGTCCCAAGCCCTGGCCGCGTTCGATATCCAGGGGCGCAACCTTGACGCCACTGAGAGCCCCGAATGGTTCCGGCAACTGGCGAACGCCAACACGGTGGTGAGCAATCTGGGTTTCGAACAGGCCACCGACCTGCAGAAAGTGCTGCTGGCCATGGAGTCGCCGAGGGTTCATCTGATCGGTATCCGCCTGCATAACCGGCACAACGAAACCGTCGGACTGCTGGTGCTGCTGATCAATGACAGCGGCACGGCGAGTGATCTGGAAAAGCTGCGGCCCGACCGCATCGCCTTCCTGCAAGCGGTGTCCGGGGCAGCGGCGGTGAGTATCGAGAGCCAGCGCCTGCAAGCCCGGCAGAAGCAACTGCTGGACGCGTTCATTCAACTGCTCGCCGGCGCCATCGATGCCAAAAGCCCTTATACCGGCGGGCATTGTCAGCGGGTGCCGGAGCTGACCCTGATGCTCGCCCATGCCGCCGCAGCCAGTGAGGCGCCGGCCTTCAACGATTACCAGCCGAACGAAGACGAATGGGAGGCCCTGCACATCGCCGCCTGGCTGCACGATTGCGGCAAGGTCACGACCCCGGAATACGTGGTCGACAAAGCCACCAAACTGGAAACCCTAAACGATCGCCTGCACGAAATCCGCACCCGCTTCGAAGTGCTCAAGCGCGATGCCTGGGTCAGTTACTGGCAAGCCCTGGCCATGGGCGGCCAAGAGCGGCAACTGGCCGAGCTGCGCGACGCAACCCTGACAGCACTGGATGATGATTTTGCATTCGTCGCCCACTGCAATCTGGGCAGCGAAGCGATGGCCGAGGCCGACCTGCAACGACTGCAAGGCATCGCCCAACGCCCATGGACGCGCACGCTGGATGATCGACTGGGTCTGTCATGGGAAGAGAACCGGCGTCAGTCCCGCACTCCGGCACCGACCTTGCCGGTCACCGAACCGTTGCTGGCAGACAAGCCGGAGCATCTGCTGGAACGCGCCGAAGGCGAGTTGATTCCAGAGGACAATCCGTGGGGTTTCAAGCTCGACGTTCCGCCCTACAAATACAATCGCGGCGAGCTGTACAACCTGAGCATCCCCCGGGGCACCCTGACCCGCGAAGAACGCTACATCATCAACCACCACATGGTGCAGACGATCCTGATGCTCAGCCACCTGCCCTTCCCCGGGCATCTGAACAGCGTCGCGGAAATCGCCGGCGGGCATCACGAAAAGATGGATGGCACCGGCTATCCCAAGCGCCTGAAGCGCGAAGACATGAGCCTTCCGGCGCGCATGATGGCGATTGCCGATATTTTCGAAGCCCTGACCGCCGCCGACCGCCCGTACAAAAAAGCCAAGTCCCTCAGTGAAGCGCTGGGGATCATGGCCACCATGTGCCGCGAGGCGCACATCGATGCCGAGCTGTTCGGACTGTTCATCCGCGATGGCGTGTATTTGCAGTACGCCACGCGGTTTCTCGATCCACGGCAGATCGATGCCGTGGACCCGGCGGCCGTGCTGCTCAAGGCAGGCCTGGCGGCGTGATCAGCAGTCGGTCAGACGCAGGAAGATCGCTGCCAGTCGTTCGATCCCGGCCTGATCGTCAGCACCGAAACGCGCGAGCTTCGGGCTGTCGAGGTCAAGCACGCCGATCAGGCGACCGTCCTTGACCAACGGCACGACCAGCTCGCTGTTCGACGCGCTGTCGCAAGCGATATGGCCCGGAAACGCGTGAACGTCTTCGACCCGTTGCGTCTGCAGGCTGGCAGCCGCCGCGCCGCACACACCGCGACCGAACGGAATGCGCACACAGGCGATCTGGCCCTGGAACGGGCCGAGCACCAGCTCTTCGTTGCGATTGAGGTAGAAACCGGCCCAGTTCAGGTCATCGAGCTGGTTGAACAGGAACGCCGAAAACTGCGCGGCGTTGGCGATGAAATCGCGCTCGTCCGCCAGCAGCGATTCCAGTTGCGCGGCCAACATGCCATAGCCTTCGAGGCCCTGGCCGCTCTGTTGCAAATCAATCATGCCTTGTGCTCCAACAATTTCAGTCCCACCCAGTAACGGGCGAATTGGTACGCGCAACGTCCGTTGCGGTTGCCACGGCCGGTCGCCCAGCGCACGGCGAGAATGTCCAGTTGTTCGTCGCGTTCCCAGCTCAAGCCGGCCTTGGCGGCCAACTGGCCGATCCAGTGCTCGACGACGTTGAGGAAATGTTCCTGGGTAAACGGATAGAACGACAGCCACAGGCCGAAGCGATCCGACAGCGCGATCTTGTCTTCTACCGCTTCGCTCGGATGCAGTTCGCCATCGACGCGCTTCCAGTTTTCGTTGTCGCTTTCCTTTTCCGGCACCAGATGGCGACGGTTGGAGGTGGCGTACAGCAACACGTTGTCCGGCGCCTGTTCGAGCGAGCCGTCCAGCACACTTTTCAGTACGCGATAATCGCCTTCGCCGGATTCGAACGACAGGTCGTCGCAGAACAGCACAAAGCGCTGCGGCAGCTTGGCGATCTGCTCCACCACCCGTGGCAGGTCCGCCAGGTGATCGCGCTCGATTTCGATCAGACGCAAACCGGCCTTGGCATGTTCTGCCAGCAGCGCGCGCACCAGCGACGATTTACCGGTACCGCGCGACCCCCACAGCAGCGCATGGTTGGCGGGCATGCCGTCGAGGAATTGCTGAGTGTTGCGGCCCAGTTGCTCCAGCTGGCGGTCGACGCCGATCAGGTCCGACAGGCGCATGTCGAGGCTGACTTCCAGCGGCAGCAGATAGCCGCTGCGGCCGTCACGCTGCCAGCGTGCAGCGAGGCAGGTGCCCCAGTCGATGACCGGGCGTGGAGCCGGCAGCAGTGGTTCGATTCGCGCCAGAACCGACTCGGCGCGTTCAAGAAAAGCATTCAATCGGGAATCCACGTCTTCTCCTCGGGCTCGTTCACAGTGATGATGGCGGTACAGCGACGACAGACAGCGTTCGAAACCTGTCCCGGGCCTTGTTACAAGGCGCTTCGGGAACCCCGGAATCCGTGCATGATCGACTATGCTTGAGCAGCGAAGGGAAACGGAAGTGGTTCAACACCCCATGGATATCAAATTCACCCACCGGCTGTCGTACAAACAGGCCCGGCTTACCGTGCTGGTCGGGTTCATTCTGGGCACGCTGCTCAGCCTGCTGCAAATCGGCATCGATTATGCCAGTGAAGACGCGTCCATCAACCGTGAAATCCTGTCTTTGCTGGAAATCAGCCATAACCCGGCCTCGCGCATCGCCTACAACATCGACGCCGAACTGGCGCAGGAACTGACCCTGGGGCTGTTGCGTTCGCCGGCCATCATTTCCGCACAACTGACCGACAACAATCAGACAGTGCTGGCCAGCGTTAAACGCCCGGAGCTGCAAAGCGGCTACCGCATGATCAGCGACTTCCTGTTCGGCGCCAAACGCCAGTTCGAAGACCGCCTCTACCTCGATCACTTGCCCAACGAATCCCTCGGCACCCTGAGCCTGGAAGTCGACACCTACGCGTTCGGCAGCCGTTTCCTGCGCCGGGCCGAGGTCACGCTACTCAACGGTTTCGCCCGCAGCCTGATTCTCACCGGGATCCTGCTCGCGCTGTTCTACGTGATGCTGACCAAACCGCTGGTGCGGGTGATCCGCGAACTCAGCGGCCGCGACCCGCGCAGTGCCGAGCCGACCACCCTGGAATGTCCGGGCGGGCACGCCAATGACGAGATCGGCGTGCTGGTCAAGGTCGCCAACCAGCAGTTCGAAAACATCGCCACGGAAATCCAGCAGCGGCGCAATGCGGAAAACCGCCTCACCGACTATCTCGCGCAACTCGAAGACATCGTGTCCGCGCGAACCGCCGAGCTCAAGGCGATCAACGCGCGGCTCAGCCAGTCCAACCAGGAACTGGAAGTGGCCCGCAGCACGGCACTGGACATGGCCGAAGCGCGCTCGGCGTTTCTCGCCAACATGAGCCACGAGATCCGCACCCCGCTCAACGGCCTGCTCGGGATGATCGCCCTGTCGCTCGACGGCCCGCTCAACGCCGAACAACAGCAACAACTGTCGATCGCCCACGACTCGGGCAAAGTGCTGGTGGAGCTGCTCAACGATATTCTCGACCTGTCGAAATTCGATGCCGGGCAACTCGAGCTCGAACACATTCCGTTCGATCTCGGTTCGCTGATCGAAGACACCGCCAACCTGCTGTCGCAGAACGCGGCGCCGAGTGTCGAACTGACCTGCCTGATCGATCCGTACTTCCCGGCGCTGGTGCTCGGCGATCCGACCCGGGTCAGGCAGATCGTCAGCAACCTGCTGTCCAATGCGCTGAAATTCACCCGCTTCGGTCGGGTCGATGTGCGCTTGTCCACCTGGAAGGACGGCGTCCGGATCGAAGTCTGCGACACCGGCATCGGCATCGCCCAGGAAGCGCAGGTGAAGATTTTCCAGCCGTTCACCCAGGCGGGTGCCGGCATCACCCGCCAATACGGCGGCACCGGGCTCGGGCTGGCATTGACCTACAACCTGTGCGAAGCGATGCAGGGGCGCCTGACCATCAGTTCCGAAGTGGGCTTTGGCAGTCAGTTCTGCGCCGAACTGCCACTGCCCTGCCACACCCGCGCGGTGATTCCGCCACCGTTGCACGGCAAGGTGCTGGCGATCACCAACGCGGTCAGCGGGCTGGCGGAACTGTTGGAAAGTCTGCTGCCGGTCTGGGGGCTGACCTACGAGCAGCGAACCCTCGACGACCCGCTGCTCGGCCTGTCCCCTGACGTGATCATCACCGACTGCCCGGAATGCCTGTTCGGCCTGCGCCCGGCGATGACGGCGCCAATTCTGCTGGTGACCGCTTATGGCAGCTTCATGCCGGGTGAGGAGGCCACCGCCCTCGCCCCGTTGCAGCAGCAGGCGCGCCCTCTGGCTCGCAACGCGCTGTATCAGAATCTGCGCCGGACGCTGTTGCCGGACCTCACCACCATCGACCGCGCACGCCTCGAAAGCGTGCCGTCGCAGCGGCGCGGTCGGGTGCTGCTGGTGGAGGACAACCCGGTCAACCAGTTGGTGGCCAAAGGCATGCTGGGCAAACTCGGGTGCGACGTGGTGGTCGCCGCCCATGGCGTGGAGGCGCTGGATCAGCTGGAACACGACGAGTTCGATCTGGTGCTGATGGACTGCAACATGCCGGTGATGGACGGCTACGAAGCCAGCCGCCAGATTCGTCAAAGCGGACGCTGGCCGCATCTGCCGATTGTCGCCCTGACCGCCAACGCCATGTCCGAGGAGCGCGAACGTTGCCGGGCGGCGGGCATGAGCGACTATCTGGCCAAGCCGTTTCGCCGTGAGGAGCTGGCGGCGCTGCTGGACCAGTGGATTCCGACTACGACAGTGCTTTGATCTGCCCCAGCAGGTGATCGAGACCGTCACGCAAGTCATTGAGCCGGTCCAGATCCACCCCGCTGTCGCACAACAGCCGCGCCTTCAATGGCCCCACCTGTTCGCGCAGCGCCAGCCCTTGCGGCGTGAGGCTCAGATGAACCTCGCGCTCGTCCCGGGCCGAGCGCTGACGCTGGACCAGTTGCAGTTGTTCCAGACGCTTGAGCAGCGGCGTCAGTGTGCCGGAATCCAGTGCCAGACGCTCACCCAGCGCCTTGACCGTCGGTTGCTCGGGCGCGGTTTGCTGCCATTCCCACAACACCAGCATCGCCAGGTATTGCGGGTAGGTCAGCCCAAGCTGATCGAGCATCGGTTTGTAGGCACGAATCACCGCCCGCGATGCGGCATACAACTTGAAGCACAGCTGACTGTCGAGCTTCAGCGAATCGGCGGACAGGCTGTTCATTTGAGCAGGGCTTCGATCTCGCGGCTCAGATCCTGCGGCTTGGTGGCCGGGGCGAAGCGCTTGACCAACTGGCCGTCCTTGCCGATCAGGAACTTGGTGAAATTCCACTTGATGCCCTGGGAGCCCAGCACGCCTGGCGCGCGTTTCTTCAATTGCACGAACAGTGGGTGCGCACCGGTACCGTTGACTTCGATCTTCTTGAACAGCGGGAAGCTGACACCGTAGTTCAGCTCGCAAAACTCGCTGATGGCGCCCTCGTTGCCCGGCTCCTGCTTGCCGAACTGGTTGCACGGGAAGCCCAGCACCACCAGGCCCTGATCCTTGTAGGTCTGCCACAGTTCCTCAAGGCCTTTGTACTGCGGCGTGAAACCGCATTTGCTGGCGGTATTGACCACCAGCACTGCTTTGCCGGCGAAATCGGCGAGGGTCTTTTGCTCGCCTTTGATGGTGGTGCACGGAATGTTCAGCAGGTTATCGCTCATGGTGCGCACTCTTGAAAAATGGGTAGACGGCAAAAATAGCGAGCAATTGAATTGTGTGCAATTTAATTATTCGAAAGGCGACCCGTAGATCGCCCGTATCGGTTACTCGCGCGGCACCAGGTCCAGGCACACCGAGTTGATGCAGTAACGCAGGCCGGTCGGCGGCGGACCGTCAGGGAATACGTGGCCCAGGTGCGCATCGCACTTGGCGCATTTCACTTCGGTGCGGATCATGCCGTGGCTGGTATCACGGATTTCGGTCATGGCGTTGTCGCCGATCGGCGCGTAGAAACTCGGCCAGCCGCAGCCGGAGTCGAATTTGGTCTTGGAATCGAACAGCGGCTCATTGCAGCAGATGCAGTGGTAAACGCCATCGGTCTTGGTGGCGTTGTATTTGCCGGAGAACGGCCGCTCGGTGGCGCTCAGGCGGCACACGTTGAACTGCTCGGGGTCGAGCATCGCCCGCCATTCTTCCAGGGTCTTTTCAATCTTTTCCATCATCACACCTCAGCGGCTGAAAAAGCCCGATCTGTACCTTTTCCACGGATCGGGCGGCACGTATGATTGCGCCTCGTCACACGCCAGTCTGGCAGCGGGTTCCTGCGCATTCAAACGGATTGTTGGAAACCGCCGCTCGAGACACTTGCCTGTGTGAAGACGCAGGATTCCCAGCACGGTTGTCCACCCGCCGCCTGGATCGTTCATTTTCGGGATCACATCGCCATGCAGTTCAGCAAATCGAACAAGCTCGCCAACGTCTGCTACGACATTCGCGGCCCGGTGCTCAAGCACGCCAAACGCCTGGAAGAGGAAGGCCATCGCATCCTCAAGCTGAACATCGGCAACCCGGCGCCTTTTGGTTTCGAAGCGCCGGACGAGATTCTTCAGGATGTGATCCGCAACCTGCCGACCGCCCAAGGCTACAGCGACTCCAAAGGCCTGTTCAGCGCGCGCAAGGCGGTGATGCAGTACTACCAGCAGAAGCAGGTCGAAGGTGTCGGCATCGAAGACATCTACTTGGGCAACGGCGTATCCGAGCTGATCGTGATGTCGCTGCAGGCGCTGCTCAACAACGGTGACGAAGTGCTGGTGCCGGCGCCGGACTACCCGCTGTGGACCGCAGCCGTGAGCCTGGCCGGCGGCAACGCGGTGCATTACCTGTGCGATGAGGGCGCGGACTGGTTCCCGGATCTGGCCGACATCAAGGCCAAGATCACCCCGAACACCAAGGCGATGGTGATCATCAACCCGAACAACCCGACCGGCGCGGTGTATTCCAAGGAAGTGCTGCTGGGCATGCTCGAGCTGGCCCGCCAGCACAACCTGGTAGTGTTCTCCGACGAAATCTACGACAAGATCCTCTACGACGACGCCGTGCACATCTGCACCGCTTCGCTGGCACCGGATCTGCTGTGCCTGACCTTCAACGGTCTGTCCAAGTCGTATCGCGTGGCAGGCTTCCGCTCCGGCTGGATTGCCATTTCCGGGCCGAAACACAACGCCCACAGCTACATCGAAGGCATCGACATGCTGGCCAACATGCGCCTGTGCGCCAACGTGCCGAGCCAGCATGCGATCCAGACCGCTCTGGGTGGCTATCAGAGCATCAACGATCTGGTGTTGCCGCAAGGCCGGTTGCTGGAACAGCGCAACCGTACCTGGGAACTGCTCAACGACATTCCCGGCGTGAGCTGCGTGAAACCGATGGGCGCGCTGTACGCGTTCCCGAAAATCGACCCGAAAGTCTGCCCGATCCACAACGACGAGAAATTCGTGCTCGACCTGCTGCTCTCCGAGAAGCTGCTGGTGGTGCAAGGTACGGCGTTCAACTGGCCGTGGCCTGACCACTTCCGCGTGGTCACCCTGCCGCGGGTCGATGACCTGGACATGGCCATCGGTCGCATCGGCAACTTCCTCAAGTCTTATCGCCAGTAACCGGCGCTCAGTGCGCAACGGCCCGAACGTTGCGCACTGTCTGATTCAGCAACACTTCTGCTCCGCCCCTCCTCCAGCACCTTCTACACTTTCGACTCATACGAATCATGCGTGCCTGACGCAATGAGACCGGGTGCCGCGTGCCTGTCATCCATACCGGATTCGGCAGTGGGAAATCTCCCATGCCCGGAGAATCCGGTGTAGGACACAGTTTGAAATAGTCACTCGGTTGAATCGCCAGGTGCCGCACCTTATATACCCCGCAGTACGCTACATCTTTAGCTTGAGGAGATTTCTACAACCATGATGCGCATCCTGCTGTTTTTGGCCACTAACCTGGCGGTCGTGCTGATAGCCAGCATCACCCTGAGCCTTTTCGGCTTCAACGGGTTCATGGCGGCCAACGGGGTTGATCTCAACCTCAGTCAGCTGCTGGTCTTCTGTGCAGTCTTTGGTTTCGCCGGTTCCCTGTTCTCGCTGTTCATCTCCAAGTGGATGGCGAAGATGAGCACCAGCACCCAGATCATCACCCAGCCACGCACCCGCCACGAACAATGGCTGCTGCAAACCGTCGAGCAACTGTCTCGGGAAGCCGGGATCAAGATGCCCGAAGTCGGGATTTTCCCGGCCTATGAGGCGAACGCCTTCGCCACCGGCTGGAACAAGAACGACGCACTGGTCGCGGTCAGCCAGGGCTTGCTCGAGCGTTTCAAGGAAGACGAAGTGCGGGCCGTGCTGGCCCACGAGATCGGTCACGTGGCCAACGGCGACATGGTCACCCTGGCGCTGATCCAGGGCGTGGTGAACACCTTCGTGATGTTCTTCGCACGGATCATCGGCAACTTCGTCGACAAGGTGATCTTCAAGAACGAAGAAGGCCAGGGCATGGCTTACTACATCGCGACCATCTTCGCCGAACTGGTGCTGGGCATTCTGGCCAGCGCGATCGTGATGTGGTTCTCGCGCAAACGCGAGTTCCGTGCCGACGATGCCGGTGCCCGCCTGGCCGGCACGGGCGCGATGATCAACGCCTTGCAACGCCTGCGCGCCGAACAGGGCCTGCCGGTGCACATGCCTGACACCCTGAACGCCTTCGGCATCAACGGTGGCATCAAACAAGGGTTCGCCCGCATGTTCATGAGCCACCCGCCGCTGGAAGAGCGTATCGACGCCCTGCGTCGTCGCGGTTGATCAAACCGGCGCACCAACGAAAAGGCCCGCAGTGATGCGGGCCTTTTTTTGCCTGTCGATTACGCCCCGGAAATCCGGTACACCCGCTCTTCCAGCCGAGTTACGCCGGCCTGCACGAACTTCCAGCTGTCACCGAGCACATCCTGCTCCTCCAGCATCTCGACACGCCAGTCACTGCTCAGCAAACGCTGCACTTCGGCATCGTCTACGGAAAATGGCGGCCCTGGCATCTGCGACTGATCGTAATCCAGCGTCACCAACAGCCCTCGGCATGTCGGCAAAAGACCCTGCAAGTGCGCCGCATAACGCTCGCGCATCGACGGTGGCAAGGCAATCACTGCCGCCCGGTCGTACAGCGCGGTGCAACCCGCCACATCAGCCGCCGTCAGCGAGAAAAAATCCCCGCACCACAACTCGATCGCGCCAGCGCGATAAACCTTGAAGTCGCCCTGCTCGCTCACCTGCGGCTGCAATTGCTGCTCGAGGAAGAAATCTTCCACGGCCTTTTCCGATAGCTCGACACCAAGCACCTGATGGCCACGGCCGGCGAGCCACAGCAGATCCAGGCTTTTTCCACACAACGGCACCAGCACACGCGCCTGCGCCGGGATTGCCAGAGCGGGCCAGTACCGCTGCAAATACGGGTTCACCTCAGGCTGATGAAAGCCGATCTGGTTCGATTCCCACTTCTTGTGCCAAAACTCCGGCTGCATGCATCCTCCTAAGAATTCGATCAAAAGGCGTTAAAACTTATATTGGAATTAGATCAATGAACTGACTGAAGATGAACCATCTTAACGCTCAGGAACCCTTCCATGTTTCCCAGCCTGTTTATCTCTCACGGCTCGCCCATGCTGGCGCTGGAGCCCGGCGCCAGTGGCCCGGCCCTGGCCCGGCTGGCGGCCGAACTGCCGCGCCCGAAAGCCATTGTCATCGTTTCCGCCCACTGGGAAAGCCATGAGCTGCTGGTCAGCAGCCATGCGCAACCGGAAACCTGGCACGATTTCGGCGGTTTCCCCCGTGCACTGTTTGAAGTGCAGTACCCGGCACCGGGAAATCCGCAACTGGCCCGCGAGGTTGCCGACCTGTTGACCGCCAACCACCTGCCGGCGCGTCTCGATCCGCAACGACCGTTCGATCACGGCGTTTGGGTGCCGCTGTCGCTGATGTACCCGCAGGCCGATATCCCGGTGGTTCAGGTTTCCCTGCCCAGCCGTGGCGGCCCGGCCCTACAGAACCACGTCGGCCAGGCGCTGGCCAGTCTGCGCGAAAAGGGCATTCTGCTGATCGGCTCTGGCAGCATCACCCACAACCTGCGGGAACTGGACTGGCACGCCGGCCCGGAAAGCGTCGAGCCGTGGGCCCGGGATTTCCGCGACTGGATAGTCGACAAGCTCGCTGCCAACGATGAAGCCGCCCTGCACGATTATCGCCAGCAGGCACCAAACGCCGTGCGCAGCCATCCAAGCGACGAGCACCTGTTGCCGCTGTACTTCGCCCGCGGCGCTGGCGGCGACTTCAGCATTGCGCATCAAGGTTTCACCATGGGTGCACTGGGCATGGACATCTACCGTTTCGGCTGATGCCCCAATCGCAGGCAAAAAAAATCCCCGAACCAGTCGGGGATTTTTATGTTCGATCAATCAGCCCAGGGGCGGATCAATCTTCGCGGTAGCGACGCAGTTTCAGCTGCTTACCGGCAACGCGAGTGTCCTTCAGTTTGGTCAGGAGTTTGTCCAGACCATCTTCCGGCAGCTCGACGAGGCTGAAGCTGTCACGCACCTGGATGCGACCGATGGCTTCACGTGCCAGACCACCTTCGTTGAGGATGGCGCCCAGCAGGTTTTTCGCCGCGATACCGTCACGCGCGCCCAGCGCGGTACGGCAACGGGCACGGCCTTCGCCCAAAGGCATTGGCGCACGACGCTCGCGGTCACCACGGTCCGGACGATCACCGGAACGCTCAGGACGGTCGCCACGTGGCGCGCTGTTCGGCACCAGTGGACGTTCCTTCTCGATCGCTGCCAGGTTCAGCGCCTGACCATTGGTGGCCTTGCGCAGCAGAGCGGCAGCCAGGGCACGCGGGGTGCAACCGATGTCGGCGGTCAGGCGATCCAGCAGATCACCGTGAGTCGATTCGGCGTCAGCCACCAGCGGCGACAGGCTGTTGGTCAGTTTCTTTATGCGAGCATCGAGAACGGCCTGGGCGTCCGGCAGACGCACTTCGGCAACTTTCTGACCGGTTACACGCTCGATTACCTGCAGCATGCGGCGCTCACGTGGTGTCACCAGCAGCAGCGCGCGGCCTTCGCGACCGGCACGGCCGGTACGGCCGATACGGTGCACGTAGGATTCCGGATCGTACGGCATGTCCACGTTGAATACGTGGGTGATGCGCGGTACGTCCAGACCACGAGCGGCTACGTCGGTCGCTACAACGATGTCCAGACGGCCATCTTTCAGCGAGTCGATCACGCGCTCACGCTGGTTCTGGGCGATGTCGCCGTTCAACGCTGCGGCTTTGTAGCCTTTGGCGTCGAGGGCGCTGGCCAGATCCAGGGTCGCTTGCTTGGTGCGCACGAACATGATCAGAGCGTCGAAATCTTCCACTTCCAGCAAGCTGAGAACGGCAGAAGTCTTCTGGTCAGCGTGAACCAACAGGTGAGCCTGTTCGATCGCGGTAACGGTCTGGGTCTTGCTCTGGATCTTCACGTGCTTTGGATCGCGCAGGTGACGCTCGGCGATGGCACGGATCGATTGCGGCAGGGTCGCCGAGAACAATACGGTCTGACGGGTTTCCGGCATGGCCTTGAAGATGACTTCGAGGTCGTCCATGAAGCCCAGTTTGAGCATTTCGTCTGCTTCGTCGAGAACCAGGTGGTTCACGGTCTGCAGTACTTTTTCGTCGCGACGCAGGTGGTCGCACAGACGGCCCGGAGTGGCGACAACGATCTGTGCGCCATTACGGATTGCTTTCAATTGTGGGCCCATCGGCGCGCCGCCGTAGACAGCCACAACAGTCACGCCCGGCATTTGCTTGGCGTAGGTTTCGAAAGCGGTTGCAACTTGCAGCGCCAACTCACGAGTTGGGGCCAGGATCAGAGCTTGCGGCTCGCGCTTGGACGGATCAATGCGGTGCAGGATAGGCAGGGCAAAGGCAGCGGTTTTACCGGTACCGGTTTGCGCCTGACCAATCATATCGTGACCGGCGAGGATGATCGGGATCGACTGCTGCTGAATGGCCGAAGGCTCTTCATAGCCGGTAGCGACTACTGCAGCGACAATATTGGGATGAAGTTCAAGAGCGGCGAAGCCGCCGATTTCCTGGGTCATGGGTCTGCCTCTAAGTGCATCCGCAAAGACCCATGCTCCAAAGCTGCACATGCCGTGTTGAGACTCAAGAGTCGCCCTGGCAGCTTTGTCGGCGGGGATTTGCGAAAACGAATGAATGAAAAAGAATCGTCAAGGAAGAGCCCGCAGTGCGGACGTGCAGCCGAAGCTGACTTCGGGGAATTGCGCTACCTAAACGCGGCCCGGTTAAAGGCCGGCGCGCACTATACCGGAATTTGCCCAAAAAGGGAGCTTTTTTTATCGGCGAAATACAGTTGTCACCGCTGTGTAACGGGGTTTTGCGGATAATCGGGCAAAGGTCTATTTTTCAAAGACCCCGGCCCTGCGGGCGATGGCGCTTAAACGATTCACCGACGTGCGGCATCTGGTCGCTGCACCCTTTCTTCCCCTGCGAGGAAACACCCATGAATCAGCCCTGCCCCGGCCGCGTGAGCCGTGCGCGTCACGGCCACGTGCATTTGATCGGCCTGGACCGCGCCGCCAAGCGCAATGCCTTCGACCTCGACCTGCTCAACGACCTGGCCCTGGCCTACGGCGAATTCGAGGCCGACAGTGACGCACGGGTGGCAGTGGTATTCGGGCATGGCGAGCATTTCACCGCCGGGCTCGATCTGGTGAATGCCAGTTCCGCCCTCGCCCAGGGCTGGCAGGTACCGCCCGGCGGCTGCGATCCCTGGGGCGTGTTCGTCGGGCCTCGGGTCAGCAAACCGGTGATCGTCGCGGCGCAGGGTTATTGCCTGACCATCGGTATCGAATTGATGCTCGCTGCCGACATCAACCTGTGCGCCAGCAACACCCGCTTCGCCCAGATGGAAGTGCAGCGCGGGATCTTTCCGTTCGGCGGTGCGACATTGCGCTTTCATCAGATCGCCGGTTGGGGCAACGCGATGCGCTGGCTGCTGACCGGTGACGAGTTCGATGCCCATGACGCCTTGCGCCTGGGTCTGGTACAGGAAGTCATGGCCAGTGAGGATCTGCTGCCGCGCGCCATCGAACTGGCCGAACGGATTGCCCGACAGGCGCCACTTGGCGTGCAGGCGACGCTGATGTCGGCGCGCCAGGCGCGCTATGAAGGCGAGACTGCGGCGGCTAAAAGCTTGCCGCCGCTGGTGAAGAAGTTGCTGGCTACTGAAGATGCCAAGGAAGGTGTGCGCTCGCTGGTGGAGCGCAGACCCGGTGTTTTCAAAGGTCTTTGAAGATCAGGTCGCCGGACGGATGCAGTTGATCAACGTCTGCAACGAGTAACCCAGCTTCGGCGCCAGCGCTTCAGCCCGGGCGGTCAGCGCCTGCATGTCCAGCACCTGATCAAGATCTGCCGGCACGATCAGAATCACGTTGCCCTCCTTCACCGGCAGTTCCCAGTAATGCCGGTGATAGAGGCCACGCAGCAACGCCGCGCCCAAGGGCTTGCCGTCATCGGTGGCCCATTGGTTGATCACCAGCCAGCCACCGGGATTCAGACGTTTTTGACAGTCACCGAGGAAATTCCACGCAAGGTGCCCGGCGCCGGGGCCGACATCGGTGTACAGGTCGACGAAGATCAGATCCGCCGGCTCGGCGGTCGGCAGCAGTTCGAGGGCATCGCCGACGCGGATGTACAGCCGTGGATCGTCATCCAGCCCGAGGTATTCGATGGCCAGACGCGGTACGTCGGGGCGCAGCTCGATGGCTTCGACATCTTCCAGCGGCAGGAACTTGAGGCAGGCCTGGGTCAGCGTCCCAGCGCCCAACCCGAGGAACAGCGCGCTCTCTGGTTGCTCATGGCACAACGCGCCGATCAGCATCGCCCGGGTGTAGTCGTACTCCAGCCAGCTCGGGTCGGCGGTAAACACGCAGCTTTGCTCGATCGCATCGCCGAACTCCAGAAAGCGGTAGTCGGCCACTTCCAGCACGCGAATCACGCCGAACTCATCCTGTACCTCGGCGAGCAACAGCTCGACGCGCTCCTCAGTCATTTCGTCTCCTGGTGGTCACCGGGCGCGGTGACGCGATGGCACCGCTGTGGTGCCGTGGCAAAGCGGCGATTGTCGGCGAAGCGGCGGGAGCAGGTCACGCACTAATTGCTGCTAACATGGCCGTCCGTGCGTAGAACCTTAGAGACCGTGATGAGCCAACCCTGGAGCCCTGACAGCTGGCGCGCCCTGCCGATCCAGCAACAACCCCAATACCCCGACGCCGCGCACCTGCGCCAGGTCGAGCAGACACTGGCCAGCTATCCGCCGCTGGTGTTTGCCGGTGAAGCGCGGGAGCTGCGCCGTCAGTTTGCCGAAGTCACCCAGGGCCGGGCATTCCTGCTGCAGGGCGGCGACTGCGCGGAAAGCTTCGCCGAGTTCTCTGCCGCGAAGATCCGCGACACCTTTAAAGTGTTGCTGCAAATGGCGATCGTCATGACCTTCGCCGCCGGTTGCCCGGTAGTCAAAGTCGGGCGCATGGCCGGCCAGTTCGCCAAGCCGCGTTCGGCCAACGACGAGACCATCGACGGCGTGACCCTGCCGGCCTACCGGGGCGACATCGTCAACGGCATCGGTTTCGACTCGGCCAGCCGCGTACCGGATCCGGAGCGTCTGCTGCAGTCGTATCACCAGTCCACCGCCACCCTCAACCTGCTGCGCGCCTTCGCCCAGGGCGGTTTTGCCGACCTGCATCAGGTGCACAAGTGGAACCTCGATTTCATCGCCAACTCGGCGCTGGCGGAGAAGTACAGCCACCTCGCCGACCGCATCGATGAAACCCTGGCCTTCATGCGTGCCTGCGGCATGGACAGCTCGCCGCAACTGCGCGAGACCAGTTTCTTCACCGCCCACGAAGCGCTGCTGCTGAACTACGAAGAAGCCTTCGTACGCCGCGACAGCCTGACCAACGATTACTACGATTGCTCGGCGCACATGCTGTGGATCGGCGACCGCACCCGTCAGCTCGGCGGCGCCCACGTCGAGTTCCTGCGCGGGGTAAACAACCCGATCGGGGTGAAAGTCGGCCCGAGCATGAACCCCGACGACCTGATCCGCCTGATAGACGTGCTCAACCCGGACAACGATCCGGGCCGCCTCAACCTGATTGCGCGAATGGGTGCGAACAAGGTCGGCGATCACCTGCCGGCACTGATTCGTGCGGTACAGCGCGAAGGCAAGCAGGTGCTGTGGAGCTCCGACCCGATGCACGGCAACACCATCAAGGCCAGCAGCGGCTACAAGACCCGCGACTTCGCGCAGATCCTTGGTGAGGTGAAACAGTTCTTCCAGGTTCACGAGGCAGAAGGCAGTTACGCCGGCGGCATCCACATCGAAATGACCGGGCAGAACGTCACCGAATGCATCGGTGGCGCGCGGCCGATCACTGAAGATGGCTTGTCGGATCGCTATCACACCCACTGCGACCCACGGATGAATGCCGATCAGTCGCTGGAACTGGCGTTTTTGATCGCTGAAACACTGAAACAGGTCAAACGCTAAATCGCGAGGGCGCTGGCTCAGTCAATTTGAGCCAGCGCCATCCGCAACCTCCCTGCACTTTCCCGCTGGCAATTGAGCTGCACCTGCTCAAGCCCCAACCAGTCCGCCATGCGCCGCAAATTCAGCGCCAGCGCCAGCATCCCCGCGTCATCCAGTCCGGTTTCTTCCTCGTGCACCGCATGCACGGCCAGGCGCCCCGCCGCTCGTTCGGCGCGCAGGTCGACTCGCGCGGCAATCCGTTCATTGTGCAGGAACGGCAGCACGTAATAGCCGTAAACGCGTTTATCCTGCGGCGTGTAGATCTCCAGCCGATAGCGGAAGTCGAACAGACGCTCGGTCCGGCTGCGTTCCCAGATCAGTGAGTCGAACGGCGACAGCAATGCACTGGCCTCGACTTTACGCGGGACTTTCGGTTCGGGCAGGCAGTAAGCGATCTGGCGCCAACCGGCGACTTCGCAGGTCAGCAGTTGCCCGTCTTCCACCAGTTCGGCCAGACGCGGGCGGGCATCGGAAGGATTCAGGCGGAAGTAATCACGCAGGTCTTTTTCCGTGCCGACACCCAGTGCCTGCGCTGCATGCAGCAGCAAACCGCGCTGCGCCTCGGCCTCGTCGGGCAATGGCTGTTGCAGCACGGAAGCCGGAATCACCCGCTCGGGCAAGTCATACAAACGCTCGAAACCACGGCGTCCGGCCACGGTGACTTCGCCAGCGGCGAACAGCCATTCCAGTGCGTGCTTTTCCGCGCTCCAGTCCCACCACGGCCCGGCCTTTTCCTCGCGGGTCGACAGGCTGCCGGCGCCCAGTGCGCCCTGCTCTTCGACCGACGCCAGCACCCGGCGAATGGTGTCCTGTTGCTCGCGGCCGAACCGCGCCAGTTGCTGATAAATGTCTTCACCGCGCCTGGCCCGCTGCATGCGCCAGCCCATCAGCGGGTACATCGACAGCGGCAGCAACGACGCTTCATGGCCCCAGTATTCGAACAGCGAACGACGTCGCCCCGAACTCCAGGCAGCCTGGTCGAGCAAGTCAGCAGAATAGGAACCGAGACGGGAGAACAGCGGCAGGTAGTGCGAGCGCACCACGGCGTTGACGGAGTCGATCTGCAACAGGCCGAGACGTTCGATCAGCCGGTTGAGGTGCATCGCCTTGACAGCCGGCGGCTGGCGCCCGTGAAACCCTTGGGCAGCCAGTGCCAGACGTCGAGCCTGTTTAAGGGAAAAGGACAATGTCGCGGGCATGTGTACCTCCATGTCTGCTCGCAACCTACCTCACTACAAAGGGGTTTGTGTAGCGATGGCCTCATCATTTATGCATCGGATCGTCCCAGAACGGTCGCACCGACTCATGTTCGACATCGGCACGGCTGACCCCGATGTCCTTCAACGCTTCGTCGCTCAGACTGGCAAGCAACTCGCGTTCACGGTGAAGTTCGTACCAGCGGCTAAACTTGTGCAGCAGATCGGAAATCAGATGGACCGGCACTCTTTCATCGCTCACATACAGTTTTTGACCTTTCATCGTGTTGCCCTCCTTTAGGGATGGCTCAAGTCTCGCGCCGGCGCTACGATCAATCCAACGAATGTTTCTGATGGCATGCATCACGGAGATTCATCAATTGTCGGCGTACCCCAGTATCGATACCGATGTCCTGCGTACCTTTGTCGCGATTGCCGATCAGGGCGGTTTCACCCGCGCTGGCGAAATGGTCAACCGCACCCAATCGGCGGTGAGCATGCAGATGAAGCGTCTGGAAGAGGACGTGTTGCAGCGCCAGTTGTTCGAGCGCGACGGACGTCAGGTGCGCCTCACCGCCGAGGGCCAGGTGTTGCTTGGCTACGCACGGCGCATCCTGAAATTGCACAGCGAAGTGTTCAACACCCTGCGCGAGCCGCACATGGTCGGCACAGTGCGGATCGGCACGCCGGACGATTACGTGATGCGGTTTCTGCCGGGGATCCTGTCGCGCTTCGCCCAGTTTTATCCGCTGATTCAGATCGAAGTGCATTGCGAGTCGACCAAACAATTGCTGCAGCGCACGGACCTGGATCTGTCGATCGTCACCCGCGAGCCGGGCAACGAGATTGGCCAGTTGCTGCGCAAGGAGCGTTTCGTCTGGGCCGAGGCGCAGAATTTCAGCGCCCACGAACAAACGCCGTTGCCGCTGGCGATGTTTAACAGTGATTGTTTCTGTCGCCTGTGGGCCTGCAACGCGCTGGATGCGATGGGCCGCGAATACCGGATTGCCTACAACAGCACCAGCCTGTCGGCGTTGATGGCGGTGGTAAGCGCGGGTCTGGCGATCACCGCACAACTGGAAAGCCTGATCACACCGGATCTGCGGATTCTCGGCGCCGCCGAAGATCTGCCGCTGTTGCCCGAGGCCAGCATCATGTTGATCCGCAACCTGAACAATCCCTCGCCGATCACCGAATGCCTGGCCGAACACATCGTCGAAGGCTTTAAACTTTAAAGGCGAGCATCACCGCGCACAGCACCAGGAACCCGCAGAACAGCCCACGCAGAAGTTTTTCCGGCATCGCGTGGGCCACTTTCACGCCCCAGCTGATGCTGGCCAGACCACCGATGGCCAGCGGCAGGCCGATCATCCAGTCCACTTCGTGGTGCACCGCGTACGTCACCAGCGTGACGCCAGTGCTCGGCAACGCCAATGCCAGCGAAAGACCCTGAGCGACCACCTGAGTGGTGCCGAACAGACTGGTCAGCACCGGCGTCGCCACCACCGCCCCGCCGACACCGAACAAACCGCCCATGGTGCCCGACGCCGCGCCGAGCACGCCCAGCCACGGCCATGAATAACGCATCTCGGAGGTCGCCGCCGGACGCGCGCCGAACATGCGCACCAGGTTGTAGGCCGACAACGCCACGAGGAACGCGACAAACCCGATGCGCATGGTTTGCGCGTCGATACCCACGGCCCAGATCGAGCCGATCCACGCGAAACAGAATCCCATCACCGCCAGCGGCAACGCATGGCGGAGTTCGATGCGGTTGCGCTGGTGATAACGCCACAGCGCCAGCATCACATTCGGCACCACCATCACCAGCGCCGTGCCTTGGGCGATCTGCTGATCGAGCCCGAACCACACGCCCAGCAGCGGAATGGCGATCAAGCCACCACCGATGCCGAAGATCCCGCCCAAAGTACCAAGGGCGGCGCCAAACAACAGGTACAGCAAAAACTCGATCACAGCAGAATTCCTCATACGTCAGGCGACTCATCCTACGCAGTCAACGCTGGCACGGAAACGCACAGCAACGCACAATGGCTATGCCAAATCCGCATAGGCACTGAGCCAACTCATGAATCCCAATCAATTGACCGAACAACTCGGGTTGTTTCTCGATGTGCTGGAAAGCGGCAGTTTCTCTGCGGCTTCACGCCGGCATCCGCTGACGCCCTCCGCCGTTGCCCGGCGTATCGACAGTCTGGAAAGTGCTGTCGGCAGCCAATTGTTTATCCGCAGCACGCATGCGGTACGCGCAACACCGGCGGGCCTGGCGTTTGCCGAACGAGCGCGACGGATCGTGGCGGAGTTGCAACTGGCCCGGGCTGAAGCGGTGTCCCTGAGCAGCGCGCCGGAGGGTCTGATTCGGGTGGATGCGCCGGCGGCATTCGGGCGTCGGCATCTGGCGCCGGTGATTGCCGACTTTCTGGTGCTGTATCCGGGGCTGGACGTGCAGCTGCATCTGATCGACAGCTTCGTCGACATGGACGGTTCGAACCTGGGCAAGGTCGATCTGGTGTTGCGGGCCGGGCAGATGGCCGATACCCGGCTGGTGGCGACACCGCTGGCGAGCATGGTGCGGATAGCCTGCGCCAGCCCCGATTATCTCAAGCGCCGGGGCGTGCCGAGCGAGCCAGCGCAATTGAGTGAACATGACGGTCTGGATTGGGACGGCCTCGCCCCGCCCTTCGCCTGGCGCTTCGAACAGGACGGGCAGATGCAATTGCATCGTCCGGCGCGGGTGCGCATGAGCGCCAACAACGCTGAGGCGCTGGTTTGCGGTGCGCTGGCGGGACTCGGGATCGCGCACCTGCCGACCTGGCTGGCCAGCGAATACCTGTTGCGTGGCGAGTTGTTGCCGCTGTTCTGTGAAAACGGCCTGCCAAAACCGGAGAGCACCGGCATCTATGCTTTGCGACTGGAGCAACAGGCCAGTTCACGCAGCCGCCTGCTGCTGGAATACCTCAAGACCCGCTTCAGCCCCGTGCCGCCATGGGATCTGGCCCTGCAACGAGAACTGGGCCGGCATTGACCGATTCGCCACCGGGCACAATTGTCTGGCGCATTAAAGATTCGAGCGCTAGATTCATCTGCATCACCGTTCAAGGCACCGACATGACCACCGACCGCTCCACCGACCACTGCGAAGACCTGCTGCTCGACAATCAGGCCTGCTTCGCCCTGCACTCCACTTCGCTGATGATGACCAAGGTCTACAAGCCGCTGCTGCAAGCGCTTGGCCTGACGTATCCGCAATACCTGGCGATGATGGTGCTGTGGGAGAAGGATGGTTTGACCGTCGGAGAAATCAGCACGCGTCTGCTGACGGATCCGGGTTCGCTGACCCCGCTGCTCAAACGTCTGGAAGGTGAAGGCTTGCTCAGCCGAACCCGCAGCCGTGAGGATGAGCGTGTGGTGATCGTCGAATTGACCGCAGAGGGCCGCGCCTTGAAAGACAAGGCCCGAACCGTTCCGCAATGCATCCTCGGTGCCAGTGGCTTCACGCTGGAGCGCCTGCAAAACCTGCAAGCTGAATTGCAGGCCTTGCGTGGTCATTTGCAGGACAGCCTCGCTTAAGATTCCCCCCCCTTCCCTGTGGGCGCAGCCTTGCGCCTGCAGGCGAATCGCACCTTCCCCGCTGATCCCCGAAAAAATTTTTCCTCTCGTTTTACATTAAAAAAACCTTCTATATCAAAAGCTTGAGATCACGAGCCTGCCCGATCCAGGTGCCGATTCGCGCGTTCTTCAAAAATTTATATTGCGCGCTAAATATTAGCGAAGTACATTTACTTCGCACCTAGTTAGCGCGCAAACAATTAGCGCAATAAACCACACTTAATGAGGCTCACACCATGCAAACTCTCTACACCGCAATCGCAACCTCCACCGGCGGCCGTGACGGTCGTGCGATCTCCAGCGACAACATCCTCGACGTCAAACTGGCTACTCCGAAAGAACTCGGCGGTGCCGGCGGCGCGGCTACCAACCCTGAGCAACTGTTTGCCGCCGGCTACTCGGCCTGCTTCATCGGCGCCCTGAAATTCGTTGCCAGCCAGACCAAACGCAAAATCCCGGACGACGCTTCGATCACCGCTCACGTCGGCATCGGCCAGATTCCTGGCGGTTTCGGTCTGGACATCGACCTGCACATCAGCCTGCCGGGCCTGGAACAGGCTGACGCACAAAGCCTGGTCGACGCTGCCCACCAGGTCTGCCCGTACTCCAACGCCACTCGCGGCAACGTCGATGTGCGTCTGCACGTCACCGTGTAATCACTGACACTCAGGCCCGTACAGGAAATGAACATGAACACTTTCAGCAAAGTCTTGACCGGTACCCTTCTCGCCCTGTCCATCCACAGCGCATTTGCCGGGGAGGTTGAACACAACACCCAGGCGTTTCTCGATGTGCTGAATGCCGGCACCGGCAAACCGATGGAACAGATGACGCCCAAGGATGCCCGCGCCGTGCTGACGGGCGCACAGTCCGGGGTCAAACTGACGCTGCCCAAGGCAGACGTCAGCGAGAAGACCATCCAGGTCGATGGCCAACCGTTGAGCCTGACCATCGTCCGGCCGGCCGGGGTCAAGGGCGAGCTGCCGGTGTTCATGTTCTTCCACGGCGGCGGCTGGGTGCTGGGGGATTTCCCGACCCACGAACGTCTGGTGCGGGATCTGGTGGTCGGCTCGGGTGCGGCGGCGGTGTTCGTCAACTACACCCCTTCGCCGGAAGCGCATTACCCGGTGGCGATCAACCAGGCTTACGCCGCGACCAAATGGGTGGCCGAACACGGCAAAGAGATCAACGTCGACGGCAAGCGTCTGGCGGTGGCGGGCAACAGCGTTGGCGGCAACATGGCGGCGGTCGTCGCCTTGATGGCCAAAGACAAAGGCACCCCGGCGATCAAATTCCAGGTGCTGCTGTGGCCGGTGACCGATGCCAGTTTCGACACCGGTTCGTATGACCAGTACGCCGAGGGGCACTTCCTCACCCGCAACATGATGAAGTGGTTCTGGGACAACTACACCACCGACGCCAACCAGCGGAACGAGATCTACGCCTCGCCGCTGCGGGCCACGACCGCGCAGTTGAAAGGTCTGCCGCCTGCACTGGTGCAGACCGCCGGGGCCGACGTGCTGCGTGACGAAGGTGAAGCCTACGCCCGCAAACTCGACGAAGCCGGGGTGTCGGTGACCTCGGTGCGCTACAACGGCATGATCCACGACTACGGTTTGCTCAACGTGGTCAGCCAGGTGCCGGCAGTGCGCTCGGCGATGCTGCAGGCCTCGGAAGAACTGAAGCAGCACCTGAAGAAGTAATTTTCAACAGGCACAAAAAAGCCCGACTCAATGGTCGGGCTTTTTCTTTCCGCAAAAAGCAGTGCTTATTTGGCACGGCCTTTGTAGGAACCGCCTTCGCGGGTATCGATCTCGATCATGTCGCCGATTTCGATGAAGTCAGCAACCGACAGCTCGGTACCGTTCTTCAGTTTGGCAGGCTTCATCACCTTGCCGGAAGTGTCGCCGCGAGCAGAACCTTCGGTGTAGTCAACCTGACGCACGATGGTGGTCGGCAGCTCTACGGAAACCAGACGGCCTTCGAAGAATACGGCTTCGCAAACGTCGGTCATGCCTTCTTCCACGAATGGCAGAACGCTTTCGATGTCTTCGGCGTTCAGCTCGTACATGGTGTAGTCGGTGGTGTCCATGAACGTGTAGGAGTCACCGCTGATGAAGGACAGGGTCGCTTCTTTGCGATCCAGGATCACGTCGTCCAGCTTGTCGTCCGCACCGTAAACGGTTTCGGTCTTGTAACCGGTCAGCAGGTTCTTCAGCTTGGTCTTCATGATCGCGCTGTTACGGCCCGATTTGGTGAATTCAGCTTTCTGAACCAGCCAAGGATCGTTGTCGATACGGATCACGGTACCGGGTTTGAGTTCTTTACCAGTTTTCATTGCGAATATCCGAATTTGGATGGGATTTACAAAAATCTAGGCCGCGTATCATATCCAATTTCGGTAAAACTGTACCAGCGCCGTCGCAAGATCCGCCTGCAAGGCCTGTTCCAGACACCACGCGCGGGCATTTTCCTGCAGTTCGAGCCAGTGTTTGCGGGCCTCGAGCCAGTGGTCGCCGATAGGCTGCCCGGCACTCCAGGCACGCCAGAGACCGTTCATCGCCTCGGCGGCAGCGGGCGAAAGGCGTTTTGTGTAGAGCGCAAGGAAGGCGTCGAGCTTGTCCAGATGGATGTCTTCGTCCTGCTGATAGATGTGCCACAGCATCGGCCGCCCCGCCCATTGCGCCCGGACAAACGAGTCCTCGCCGCGCACCGCGTTGAAATCGCAGCACCAGAGCAATTGATCGTATTGATCCTGACGGACGAACGGCAGCACCTGCACGGTCAGCGACTGACGAACATGCGTCGCGCCAACCGTCAGCGATTCCACTCCAAGCCAACGAGCGACATCGCCGATAATCCGCCCTTCCGGCACCAACAGATGAGTGGGCGTCGAGTCAGCGGCGAGCACATCCAGCCAGCTGGCGAGTCCGGCATTCTCGTAGGCAAACAGCGAAATCAACTGCGCATCGGACGCAGGAACAATTCCCAGACCACGCAGGAATTGTCGCTGCGCCTCGGGATCCTGCTGAAATTGCTGACGCCGCTCCAGCAAACCGCTTTCACGCAACAAGCCGCCGGTGCCCGGCTGGAACCCTGGAAAGAAAAAGTACTTCTGCACCGACTTGTACTTCACCGACGGCAACCCGTGGCAACCGACCACCCAGTCTTCGGCACTGAGGTAGTCGAGGTTCATCCACAACGGCGGCTTTCCCCGTGCGGCCATGGCGTCCATGTAGACACTCGGCAACTGACAGGCAAACGCGGCGATCACCACGTCGGCCGCCTCCGCTTCCTGCCACTCGGCTGGCCAGTGCCGGACTTCGACGCCCTGCTGCCATTGTTGATCGAGGCCGATGTCTACTTCGGGGCAGATGCGTTCGAAGGCGCGCAGGTCATCGACCCACAGCCGCACCGCGATTGCCTGCTCGCTGACCAGTTGCCGGGCCAGGCGCCAGGTCACGCCGATGTCACCGTAGTTATCGACGACCGTGCAAAAGATATCCCAGCGGGTATTCAGTTCCGGCATTCAAGACTCCCGTTGGCAAAAGGGCCGATTGTCCGCATAAATGTCTCCATGCAGAAGAGCCGACGGCAATTAATCTTCGTGCGACAATCGCCACTCGCCCGCATTCATCCGCCAGGAGGCAGCCATGCCCTATCGTCCCAACCCGCGTCGCCCCTTGCCTGTTCAGCTTAGCGCGCTGCAATTGACCGGCAGCATTGCCCTGGGTCTGTGGCTGGGTTTCCTGGCCATTGCGCTGACGTGCTGGCTCGCTTCACGCTTTTTCTTCAATGAACAATTGGCGCCGGTTGCCCAGGCCGTACAGCAACTGGCCAATCCACCCACCGTGCGAGCGGTGCCGGACATTCCGCCGCAGAGTCCGTTGTTCGAGCAGTACGAAGAAAACCTGCGCAAAAACGAGCAACAGGCACGCCTGGATCAGGCCCGTGGCAGCACACGTAATCTGTCGAACCCCAAATGCCAGTTCTGGCTGCAACAGGATCAGACGGCCCCGAGCGAAAAGAGCCGCGCCAACGTCCTGCAATTCTGCGATTGATCATGAATAAACAAATCGTTCATCAACTGATTCTCGACAAGCTGCGCGTCGATCTCGACATCGCCGAACGCGCGGCGCAAACCGCTTACGAAACCGCGACCCACGAAGAGAACATCGCCGAAAACAAGTACGACACCCTGGGACTCGAGGCGTCGTACCTGGCGGCGGGCCAGGCAAAACGGGTCGAGGAAATTCGTCAGTCACTGGCGCTGTGCCAGAACCTGACGCTGCGCGCGTATGACGATCAGCGGGGGATTGAAATCGGCGCCCTGCTCGGTCTGGAAGACGAAAAGGGTCGCGAACAATGGCTGTTTCTGGCGCCGGATGCGGCGGGCCTGAAAGTCGACGTGGTGGGTCAGCCGATTACCGTCATCACCCCGCGCTCGCCGCTGGGCAAAAGCTTGCTGGGCAAGTTCGAAGGTGACGAGGTGGAGATTCTGGTGGCGGGCACCCGGCAACAGTTTGCTGTCACCGAGGTGCTGTAGACAGGGGCTTAGTGAACCGGCAGTTCGACGCCTTCGAACAGCTCTTCCAGTTCCTGCTTGTTGTGGCACTGAATGGCCTTGGCCATGACTTCGCGGGTCAGGTGCGGCGCGAACTTCTCGATGAAGTCGCACATGAAACCACGCAGGAAGGTGCCGCGACGGAAACCGATCTTGGTCACGCTGGACTCGAACAGTTCGCTGGCATCGAGCACCACCAGATCGTTATCCAGCTTGGTGTCGACCGCCATTTTCGCCACGATGCCAACACCCAGGCCCAGACGCACGTAGGTTTTGATCACGTCGGCGTCGGCCGCGGTGAACACCACTTTCGGCGTCAGGCCGCGATGGCTGAAGGCTTCGTCGAGTTTCGAACGGCCGGTGAAACCGAACACGTAAGTCACGATCGGGTATTCGGCCAGCGCTTCGAGGGTCAGCTTCGGCAGTTTGGTCAGCGGGTGGCCCTGAGGCACGACCACGCAACGGTTCCAGCGGTAGCACGGCATCATCACCAGATCGCCGAACAGCTCCAGCGCTTCGGTGGCGATGGCGAAATCGACGGTGCCGTCAGCGGCCATTTCGGCAATCTGCATCGGCGAACCCTGGTGCATGTGCAGCGCTACGTCAGGGTATTGCTTGATGAAGTTGCTGATCACCGGCGGCAGTGCATAACGCGCCTGGGTGTGGGTGGTGGCGATCGACAGGGTGCCTTTCTTCTCATTGGAGAATTCCTGGGCGATCTGCTTGATGCTTTCGACCTTGCGCAGAATCTCACCGGCGGTGGTGATGATGCGCTCGCCGGCCGGAGTGACGCGGGTCAGGTGCTTGCCGCTGCGGGCGAACACTTCAACGCCCAGTTCGTCTTCCAGCAGGCGGATCTGTTTACTGATGCCCGGTTGCGAGGTGTAGAGGCTTTGGGCTGTAGCGGAAACGTTGAGGTCGTGGTGCGCCACTTCCCAGATGTAGCGCAATTGTTGAAGCTTCATATGAATCCCTCAAAGCAGGTAGACGCCACGGGCATCAGCGACGGTATATAACTATATTAATGGTTTGAAGAATAAATCTAGAACTTTTTTATCAAAGTGCCATTATTCCTGCTTCAGCGATCCTCCCGACGCCGACGCTCCACCAGCGGCACCAGATAAACCGGCACCTTGGACAATTGCAGCAGCCGGGCTGCCGTTCGCCCCAAAGGTGTTTCCGCCCCGACCCCGTGGCTGTGACTTCCTACGATCAGCAAATCGACAGAGAGTTTCTGCACCTGATCGAGAATCACCTGTGACGGATCGCCCTGCAGCACCCGCACCGCGCGTATCCGCTGCAGATCCTGCTCGCCCTCGTCCCCCAGTTCTTCACGAAAACTGTCGAGCACCCGCTGCTCGATATTGGCGATGACGGTTTTCAGACCCTGACTGTGAAATTCGTTCAACGCCTGTTCGTCGAGATAGCTCTGCAACACCGATTCGGCAAACAGCCCCATGGGTTCCACCGCGTGCACCACGTACAGATCGGCATTGAACGTTCGCGCCATTGCCAGGGCATGCTGCATCACTAACGGTGCGTACAGACCGAGGTCAGTGGCATACAGCATCGAACGAATCATATGACCTCCTCGCGTGCCAACATGGCGGAGATTTGATTCAGCTTAGCAGTGCCTTGGCGAGTACGACGTGCGACGCAACGTCTTGAACCACGTGGGCTTTAGACCGCCGGTTCGTTGCTGATGCCGTGGGGCACGTGACCGGTCGCCACGACTTCCCGGGCCAGCTCGCAGTGACCGGCCTGATCGTCGAAAAACACGTCGGCGGCGAAGGCTTCGAGGAACGCCGATTTGGTCAGGCCACCGAGAAACAGCGATTCGTCCAGACGAATGTCCCACTCGCGCAGTGTGCGGATCACCCGCTCGTGGGCCGGAGCCGAGCGCGCGGTGACCAGGGCGGTGCGGATCGGGCACTCCTCATCGGAGAACTCGCGCTGCAACAGATTGAGCGCCGCCAGAAAGCCCTTGAACGGCCCGCCGCGCAACGGTTCGCGAGCGGATTCACGCTCCTTGGCCTGGAAGGCTTCGAGGCCACCGGATTGATAGACCCGCTCCGATTCGTCGGAAAACAGCACCGCGTCACCGTCGAAGGCGATGCGCAATTCATCGCTGGCCGCACGGCTGGCGCCGCCGGACAGAATGGTCGCCGCTGCGAAACCGGCATCCAGTGCGGCGCGCACGTCCTCAGCGTGAGTAGAAAGAAACAGGTCGCAACCAAAAGCCTTCAGGTACGGATAAGGACTGCGCCCGCCGACGAACGCCGCGCGGGAGATCGCCAGGCCGTAATGACCAATGGAGTTGAAGACGCGAAGGCCGGTGTCGGCACTGTTGCGCGACACCAGAATCACCTCGACCCGGGCGCGACCGAGGCGACTGTTCAGGTTGAGGAGTTTTTCCACCAGCGGAAAGGCATCGCCCGGCGCGAGAATTTCGTCTTCGTGATCGATCTGATATTGCCGGTAGGCTTCGACGCCACTCGACTCATACACCTTGTGGCTTTCGCTCAGGTCGAACAGGGCACGGGACGAGATCGCCAGCACCAGCTTGTCATCGATGTTCTTGGCCATGCCTTTCCCCCAAGTGCGACCGGTTTAAACGTTACGCCGGTCGATAAAGCTCAATGTGCGGTACAACGATTCGATTCGCGGCAATTCGCAGCCTGCCGCTTTCGCCGCCGCCAAAGGACGAGCGTAGATCGCCTCGAGTTCCAGCGGTCGCTTGTGCAAAAAGTCGTGGTACATGCTCGGCCAATAGTCGGGCATTTTCTCGGTCATCATGAACAGGTATTCGGCGTAACCGGGCGGCATGTCGTGACCGCAGGCCTTGGCGCCCTGCACCACTTCGGCCATCAGCGCCTGAATCAATGCTCGGCTGTCAGTGTCGGCCATCAACGGCGTGGTGCTGGCACCGAGCAACACCGAAAGCCCGTTGTAGGGAATGTTCCACACCAGTTTCTGCCAGCGCGCCTGATGCAGGTTCGGCATCGCCTGCGAATCGAGACCGGCGGCGCGGAACAGGCTGGCGCCCTCCTCGACGATTGCCATGCGCCCCGCGTCATCCGGTGCCGGGCCGCTGTGATAACCGACGTTCACCGCTCCCAGCGCCTGGTGGGTGATCTGCCCCGGCCCTTCGCGGTGGACGCAGATCAGGCACAAACCGCCCAGCAGATGCAGGGAATCGGGCAGCAACGCCCGCAAGCTGTCTTCGACGTCGAGGCCGTTTTGCAGCACCAGCACTTTCGCATCAGGTTTCGCCGCCTGGATGATCGACGGTGCCAATCCGGCATTGCTGGTGGTCTTGGCGCCGACCAGCAGCCAGTCGCAGGGCGGCATGTCTTCTGCCGACGAATAAGCCTGCACCGGATTCAGCGTCAATGCGCCATGCACGGCGCTGTCCACCTGCAAGCCGCGCTCGGCGACCGCGGAAAATTCACTGCGCAACAAAAAGTGCACGTCGAACCCGGCCCGGGCCAGCATCACCCCGTAAAACCCTCCGATGGCGCCGGTGCCGATAATCCCCACCACCGGTTTGTTCACTGCTCCCATCACGGCAACTCCTCTGCAATTCGACCCAGCGCCTGCGCCACGGCTGCGTTCAGCTCATCGACATTCAGGCGCGTGTGCACTGCCCCAAAGAACTCGCCGTCGCGCACCACAAACAGCGCCGGCAAATGAAAGACCTGATAACGCTCGACCAGTCCGCCATTGTCGCCGGCATCGATCCAGCACACGCGATCGACGGCCAGATCGAGCCCCGGCAACACTTCGCGGGCATAGCGGCAACTGGCGCAGCCGACGCTGGTAAAGATCACCAGCGAAACGCCGTTCATCGCCAGCAGCCGTTGGTCGGCGTCAAAATCGGTCAGCTGCGATTCGACCACTATACTGGGGGAAACAATGTCAAATGGCCGACACAGGGAGTCTGTGCTCATGGGACGGTTTATTCCTCATCCGGATGATGTGCCCGTTGAATTGACCTTGCTCACACCGGAGTGTATTTCGCGTCAACGGCTGCACACTATCAGCCTCGGCGGCATCGCTTGCAATTACCACCGTGCCTGGCGCCATGGCACCGCGCTGCAAGTGCGCATGCCGACCATCAATGCCGATTTCGCCTATCCGGGCTATGTGGCCTGGTGCCTGCGTCGTAAAAAAGGTTATCTGGTGGGCATTGCGTTCACGGATGAGCAGACGCTGTTCAGCGCGCGAATGGGTGAGCAGGTGTGTCAGATCGAGCGCTATTGCCGAATCAACGATGCCCACGATGATCTGCAGGATATCCAGGCGCGAGCCCTGCAATGGGTCGAGCAACACGCCGAAGAGTTCTCCCACGACAGCGTTCGCAAGGCTTTTGCGTAACCAGAGCTGGACTGAACAGTTACTTGCCCATTGTCTAGCAGGCGTCTAACGCGATAAGGTTCGGCTCCCCGACGCGCTTAAATCCGCTGTGCTCCGCCGCGCGGGGATCGCTGGCGGCCGGCACCCGTGACCTGACGAGTAAACGATGGCTGATTTACCGATCAACGACCTGAACGTCGCTTCCAACGAGACCCTGATCACTCCCGATCAGCTCAAGCGTGATATCCCTCTGAGCGACGCTGCCCTGCGCACCGTCACCAAGGGTCGCGAGGTCATCCGCAACATTCTCGATGGCACCGACCATCGTCTGTTCGTGGTGATCGGCCCCTGCTCGATCCACGACATCAAGGCTGCCCACGAATATGCCGATCGCCTGAAGGTGCTGGCGGCAGAAGTCTCGGACACCCTGTATCTGGTCATGCGCGTGTATTTCGAAAAGCCACGGACCACCGTCGGCTGGAAAGGCCTGATCAACGACCCGTACCTGGATGACTCGTTCAAGATCCAGGACGGTCTGCACATTGGTCGCCAGTTGCTGCTGGACCTGGCCGAGAAAGGCCTGCCGACCGCTACCGAAGCCCTCGACCCGATCTCCCCGCAGTATCTGCAGGACCTGATCAGCTGGTCGGCCATCGGCGCACGGACCACCGAATCCCAGACCCACCGCGAGATGGCTTCCGGCCTGTCCTCGGCGGTCGGCTTCAAGAACGGCACCGATGGCGGCCTGACCGTGGCGATCAACGCCTTGCAGTCGGTCTCCAGCCCGCACCGTTTCCTGGGTATCAACCAGGAAGGTGGCGTGTCGATCGTCACCACTAAAGGCAACGCCTACGGTCACGTGGTACTGCGCGGCGGCAACGGCAAGCCGAACTACGATTCGGTCAGCGTCGCCCTGTGCGAACAGGCGCTGAACAAGGCCAAGATCAAGCCGAACATCATGGTCGATTGCAGCCACGCCAACTCCAACAAGGATCCGGCCCTGCAACCGCTGGTGATGGAGAACGTCGCCAACCAGATCCTCGAGGGCAACCAGTCGATCATCGGCCTGATGGTCGAGAGTCACCTGAACTGGGGCTGCCAGGCGATCCCCAAAGACCTCGCCGACCTGCAATACGGCGTGTCGATCACCGATGCCTGCATCGACTGGTCCGCTACCGAAAACACCTTGCGCAGCATGCACTCCAAGCTCAAGGATGTCCTGCCGAAACGTCAGCGCAGCTGACAGCCGTTTCGCAGGCATAAAAAAACGCCGGGCATTGCCCGGCGTTTTTGTGTGTGCGGTGAGGTCAGTCAGATCTTGGCGGTGCGCCGCTGATGACGCTCCATGTAGCGCTCCACGTAGGAGCACGATGGAATGACCGTGTAGCCCATTTCATCGGCGTACTGCAACGCCCGTTCGGTCAGGGCTGCCGCGATGCCTCGGCCACGCAAGGCGTTGGGCACGAAGGTGCGGTAGATATCCAGGGTCTGTTTCCCCAGATCCATATAGGTCAGGTAGGCACGATGACCGTCCACATTGGTCTCGAACTGATGACCAGCCTGGTCATGGTGGATGGACAACGCCTCGCTCATCACTACTCCTCGCGGGTCTCGAATTCTGACCCCTACCTTACCGATGTTTTCCCGGCGAAGGAACATCTACGCCACCCCGTGCCTGATGGACACCGAGAAGAACTGCACCGATCTCGCGCAACCCGAGCACGTATCAAATAGTAGGCACCATTGGCGAAAATGCTCAAGGTACGCTCGTCATCATGCAGATTGACGGGGCAGTTCCGGTGGACTCAGGGCCGGTTCGGGAGACGATCTTCCCGAGCCGAAAGGCTGAACATCGCCGGATGTTGAGACTTAAGACGAGCCCCCTGTTTTAAAGTCACCTCAACATGGACAAAGATATGCGAGGCGCTGCGCAAATTCGCAACAAAAGTGTGGACGAATCCATATAGGCAGACTTTAGCCACTACCTGCAAAACAGCGCGCAGCAACGGGAACTTTTTCTCATTAACTCGCTCATCTCGCGGCTTACAGCTGGATATTTTTTATACAGCGCAGTTAAAAGTTGCTCGAAAAAGAATCAACGCCTACAATTTTTTTTGCTTCTTGCCTCACGTCAGTTTACTTACTACAAGTAATGGGTAGTATGTACGCCGGCTATTTCCTCAATCGGAGGAGACAGCCACTTAATTGAAAGTCCTTGAAGGGGAACACGATGAACAACGTTCTGAAATTCTCTGCTCTGGCTCTGGCCGCAGTTCTGGCTACCGGTTGCAGCAGCGCATCGAAAGAAACCGAAGCACGTCTGACCGCTACTGAAGACGCAGCTGCTCGCTCCCAGGCTCGTGCAGACGAAGCTTACCGTAAAGCTGATGAAGCTCTGGCTGCTGCTCAAAAAGCACAACAGACTGCTGACGAAGCTAACGAGCGTGCTCTGCGCATGCTGGAAAAAGCTAGCCGCAAGTAATAGTCCTTCGGGATTGTTATCAAGCCGACCCATTTTTTGGGTCGGCTTTTTTGTGCCTGCAGTTTTCTGCGGGCAACAAAAAACCCGCCGCTGCGCAAGCCTCGGCGGGTTCTGTCTTTCAGCTTATTGCTGCAGGTCGATCGGTGTGCTGGAGACCATCGGCGCCGAGGTGTTCGGTGTGCCGATTTCGGTTGGCAGGCCATCTTCGGCCGCCACCACATCACGCACCACATCCCAGTCCATGCGCAGGTTGTTGGTGATGTCTTCACGCTTGAGCATCGCGTTGATCACGGCGGTGTGCTTGTCGACCACCGACGGGTTACCCTTGTCGTCGATCGGCGTGTGCGCTTCCAGGTAGATTTTGCCGCCACTGCGACCGAACTTGTAGGCGTCGTTGAGGATTCGCACCGAAGTCCCCACCGGTACCATGCCGGCCATTTCCAGCACGTTGTTGTTGAACATGCGGAAGCAGCCGTGGCTGGTGCGCATGCCGATACCGAACTTCTTGTTCGAACCGTGGATCAGGTAGCCCGGCGTGCCCAGGGTGAACTTGAACGGCCCCAGCGGGTTGTCAGGACCGGCCGGCACCACGTTCGGCAGCGGATCACCGTCGGCGGCGTGTTCGGCCTTGATCGAGGCCGGCGGCGTCCAGGTCGGATTCGGCGTCTTGGCGGTGATCGTGGTGTGCGCGATCGGCGAGCCCCAGCCTTCACGACCGATACCCAGCGGGAAGGTGTACACCACGTTCCGGCCTTTCGGGAAATAGTAGAGACGGTATTCGGCCAGGTTGATCACGATGCCTTCACGCGGGCCCGGCGGCAGGATGAAGCGGGTCGGCAGAACGATTTCGGTGCCAGCGCCCGGCAGCCAGGCATCGACGCCCGGGTTGGCCGCGACCATTTCCGAATAGCCCAGATCGTAGGTGGTGCCCAGATCGGCAAAGGTGTCTTCGTACTTGGCCTTGATCACCTGCACCTGGCCGATGATGTCCTCACCAGGCGGTGGCAGTGGAAACTCCAGTGCGGCAACGGGACCGGCCACACACAGGGCGGCAAGAGACAGGCAGCGGGTGACGGCAGGAAAACGCGGCAACATCCGGAGAATCCTTCGCAAGATCGACAAGGGTAATAAGAACGCGATTGTACACCGCGCCCAGAGAATTCGGGGAGATGCGCCGATGGGCTGGCATCACTCTTCATGATTGAAGCTGCCGCTCGCCCAAACTGCATTCAAAAGAACGGTTGCGCTTAGAGCTCGAAACGCAACTCGGGCCAGATCGGCGAGGTGCCGCGCTTCTGCGATTCGAGGATCGCCCGACACAGCGAGCACAGGCGCTGATCCTGGAACACCCGGCGATCCACGCTCGACCAGCGCGGTTGCGCCGGCAGAAGACTGCCGCACAGGGTGCGGTCCGCCGAACCACCGAGCTCCAGTTGACGGGTCACCAGATGCACTCGCACTTCCTGGCAGGCGAACAGATCCAGCTGTTCGTCAGGCTCGATCAGTTGGTAGGCAAACAGGGACCAGGCAGAACGCGGCATCGGGGGCTCCAAATTAGGGGGCGCCACATTAGCCGAAAGCCTGCCGCTAGAAAAGCCTCATAGCAGCGGTTTTAGCGTCGGCCAGACATTTTCCAGCAACTTGCCCTGAGCCCCGGCCGCCGGGTGCAGACCGTCGGCCTGCATCAAGTCCGGATGCCCGCCCACACCGTCGAGGAAAAACGGGACCAGCGGGATTTTTTTCTCCTCGGCGAGTTTGCCGTAGACCTCGGCAAAGGCATCGGTGTAGCGCTTGCCGTAATTGGGCGGCAATTGCATGCCGAGCAACAGCACCTTGGCACCGCTTTGACGGGAGCTGTCGATCATCGAAGCAAGATTTTGTTGCAATTGCGTCGGCGGCATTCCGCGCAGGCCATCGTTGCCGCCCAATTCGAGGATCACCAGTTCCGGTTTGTGCTCTGCAAGCAGCGCCGGCAGCCGCGCCTGGCCTCCGGCACTGGTGTCGCCACTGATGGACGCATTGACCACTTTGTCGTCAAAACCTTCGGTCTTGAGCCGCTGTTCGAGCAACGACACCCACCCCAGCCGGGTATCCAGTCCGAAACCGGCGCTGATACTATCGCCAACGATCAGGACTGTACCCGCCGCTGCGTTCTGGGCCATGCACATCAAGGCCAGGCCAGCACTCAAAAACCACACACGCATCGGATTCTCCATGGGCGCAAGCATTCTCACCGCGAAGAACCTTAGCAAAGTGGTTCCCAGCGCGGAAGGTGAACTGACCATCCTGCACGAACTCAGCCTGGAACTGAACAAGGGCGACAGCCTGGCCATCGTCGGCGCGTCCGGTTCCGGCAAATCCACCCTGCTCGGTCTGCTCGCCGGCCTCGATCTGCCAAGCAGCGGCGAAGTGACGCTCGCCGGTCAAGGCCTGAGCAATCTTGACGAAGACCAGCGCGCGCGCATTCGCGCCGAACACGTGGGTTTCGTCTTTCAATCTTTCCAGCTGCTCGACAGCCTCAACGCACTGGAAAACGTCATGCTGCCGCTGGAGCTCGACGGCCGCAAAGACGCGCGAAGCCGCGCCACCGAACTGCTGCAACGGGTCGGCCTCGGCCAGCGCCTGACTCACTCGCCGCGCCAACTCTCCGGTGGCGAACAACAGCGCGTGGCGATTGCCCGGGCGTTCGCCGCCGAGCCGGACGTGCTGTTCGCCGACGAACCCACCGGTAACCTCGACAGCCACACCGGCGAGCGCATCAGCGACTTGCTGTTCGAATTGAACAAGGAACGCGGCACCACCCTGGTGCTGGTGACCCACGACGAACGCCTGGCCCATCGTTGCCGGCGCCTGATCCGTCTTGAAGCCGGCCTGTTGGTCGCCCCTCTGGAGCCTTGATGGCACGTCTGCCGCTGTTGCGTCTGTTCAGTCTCGCCCTGCGCCAACTGATGCGCGATGCCCGCGCCGGTGAACTGCGGGTGCTGTTTTTCGCCTTGGTCGTGGCGGTGGCGGCGAGTACCGCGATCGGCTATTTCGGCGCCCGCCTAAACGGCGCAATGATGCTGCGCGCTACCGAATTTCTCGGCGCCGACCTGTCGCTCGAAGGCAGCTCGCCGGCTCGCCCGGAACAGATCAGGAGCGGCACCGAGCTGCGTCTGGATCATGCGCAGGTGGTGGAGTTTTCCAGCGTCATCGCCACGGACAACGGCATTCAGCTCTCCAGTATCAAAGCCGTCGACCGCGCCTATCCGCTGCGCGGCGAACTGAAAAGCGCCCCCGCTCCCTACGCGACAGAGGAAGCCGGTGGCGAGCCGCAGCCCGGTGAAGCCTGGGTCGAAGCGCGCCTGCTGACAGCGCTGGACCTGAAGATCGGCGATAGCATCGACGTCGGCATGAAGACGCTGAAACTGACTCGAGTGCTGACTTACGAACCGGATCGCGCCGGCAACTTCTACAGCCTGACGCCACGGGTGCTGATCAACCTCGACGACCTCGCTGCGACCGGCGTGGTGCAACCCGGTAGCCGGGTGAGCTACCGCGAACTGTGGCGCGGTGAGCCGCAAGCGCTGGAAACCTATCGCCAACTGATCAAACCGGGCCTCGCCGCCAACCAGCGGATTCAGGATGCCCGCGACGGCAACCGACAAATCGGCGGCGCACTGGGCAAGGCCGAACGTTATCTGAACATGGCCAGTCTGGTCGCCGTGCTTCTGGCCGGTGTCGCGGTGGCGCTATCGGCCAACCGCTTTGCCAGCCGCCGTTTCGATGCCAGCGCCCTGCTCCGTTGCCTGGGCCTGTCGCGCCGGGAAACCCTGGTGCTGTTCAGTCTGCAACTGACGGTGCTCGGCCTGCTCGCCAGCCTCAGCGGCGCCCTGCTCGGCTGGCTCGCACAGTTGGGATTGTTTGCGCTGCTGCATGATCTGCTGCCGACCGACGTACCGCCGGGTGGCTTGCTGCCGGCGCTGGCCGGAATCGGCACCGGGCTGGTGGCACTGGCGGGTTTCGCCCTGCCACCGCTCGCCGCATTGGGCCGCGTGCCGCCGTTGCGGGTTTTGCGGCGGGACATGCTGCCGATTCCATCGAGCACTTGGATGGTCTACGGCGCGGCACTCGGCGCGCTCGGGTTGATCATGTGGCGACTGAGCCTCGACCTGCTGCTGACGTTCGCCCTGCTCGGCGGCGGTGTGGTCGCCGCGCTGGTGCTCGGCGGTTTGTTGCTGTTGCTGCTGCAAAGCCTGCGTCGCCTGCTCGCCCGCGCCTCCCTGCCGTGGCGTCTCGGGCTGGGTCAGTTGTTGCGCCACCCATTGGCGGCAGCCGGCCAGTCATTGGCTTTCGGGCTGATTCTGCTGTCCATGGCGTTGATCGCCTTGCTGCGAGGTGAACTGCTCGACACCTGGCAGAACCAGTTGCCGAAAAACGCCCCCAACTATTTCGCCCTGAACATCCTGCCGGCCGACAAACAAGCCTTCACCGATCACCTGATCAACGTCTCGGCCCAGGCCGCGCCGCTGTATCCGGTGGTGCCGGGAAGGCTGATCAGCATCAATGGCGAAGCCGTGCAGCAGATCGTCAGCAAGGACTCGGCCGGCGACCGCGCAATCCAGCGCGACCTGAGCCTGACCTGGGCGGCCGATCTGCCGGCGGGCAACAAGATCACCGCCGGTTCGTGGTGGACCGGGCAACCTTCGGATGACGTTCCGGGCGTTTCGGTGGAAGGCAAGGTGGCCGAAAGCCTCAAGCTCAAGCTGGGCGATCACATGGTATTCAGCGTGGGCGGGGTCAATCGTGAAGCGAAGGTCACCAGCCTGCGGGAGATCAACTGGGACAACTTCCAGCCGAACTTCTTCATGATCTTCCAGCCCGGCACCCTGAAGGATCTGCCGGCGACTTATCTGACCAGCTTCTATCTGGCACCCGGTCACGATCAGCAGATTGTCGAGCTGTCGCGAGCGTTCCCGGCGGTGACCATCCTGCAGGTCGAAGCCTTGCTCGAACAGCTGCGCAGCATCCTCGCCCAGGTCACCCTGGCGGTGGAGTATGTGTTGTTGTTTGTGTTGGCGGCGGGAATGGCGGTGCTGTTTTCCGGGTTGCAGGCAACGCTGGATGAACGCATTCGCCAAGGGGCGCTGTTGCGCGCGCTGGGTGCCGAGCGGCAGTTGTTGATCAAGGCACGACGGATCGAGTTCGGCTTGCTCGGCGCGGTCAGCGGGTTGCTCGCGGCGATCGGTTCGGAAGTGGTAAGTCTGGTGCTGTATCGCTTCGCCTTCGACCTGCCGTGGCATCCCCATCCGTGGTTGCTGCTGTTGCCGTTGATCGGCGCGGCGCTGATTGGCGGCGCCGGCGTGTTCGGCACGCGGCGTGCGCTCAACGCCAGCCCGCTGACAGTGTTGCGCGAGGGTTGATAGACTCCAGCCGTCTCCATCTAAAGAAGTTGCCATGAGCCGTTATCGCCCTCCCCGCACCGCCGGCACCGCGCTGATCACCCCTGAAGGTGAAGCGCGGATGCGCGCCGAATTCCATGAGCTTTGGCACGTGCGCCGCCCGCAGGTGACGCAATCGGTCAGCGAAGCGGCGGCTCAGGGTGATCGTTCGGAAAATGCCGAGTACACCTACGGCAAGAAAATGCTGCGCGAGATCGACAGCCGCGTGCGCTTTCTCACCAAACGCCTTGAGGCGTTGAAAGTGGTCAGTGAAAAACCGAGCGACCCGAACAAGGTCTACTTCGGCGCCTGGGTGACCATCGAAGACGAGGACGGCAAACAGTCGCGCTACCGGATCGTCGGCCCGGACGAACTGGACCTGAAACTCGGCCTGATCAGCATCGACTCACCGCTGGCCCGCGCCCTGATCGGCAAGGCGCTGGATGCTGAGGTGCGGGTACAGACGCCGACCGGTGAACAGTTCGTCTACATCGTGGCGATCGAATATCCCTGACGCTCAGCGCCGGGTGATCAGGCCCTGGCGTGCGACGCGGGTCAGTTGGCGAATCATTTCCGGCGCCTCTTCAAGGCTCGGGGCCTGAATGACGGCCAGATCGAAACTGTCATCGGCAAAACGCGCCAGCGACTCACCGTCTTCAACGAACTGGATCAGGAAGGCGGCAGGACCGCCGCTACGGCGTGGCCAGCCATCGAGATAACGCAACAGCGTCGGCTGATGTTTGCCGCCAAGCAGGATTTTCGGATTGCGCTGGGTGATGTGTGCCGTGATCGGCGCGGGACGTGCTGGAGGGCGTAGTGCATTCATCGTGTCGTGTCTCTGCCTCAAAAGTCTGCATGGCAGGTGAGAGGCAACACCGAACCAGCGCTTTAGCGGTATTTCGAAGCCCTGTTCCGGCTTCTGACGGCAACTGAAGAATAGTCACCTGGCGCCCCGCAAGTAGCTGTTTAAATCGGCGCATGAGCGGCATCCTAGAGAACGTGACCAGCCAGTGTCAAGAATCAGCCGCAACAAAAAAGGCCCGCGCAATGCGGGCCTTTTGCTTGAGCCAGAGCGTTCAACCGGCGATGGCGCGATCCACCGAGAGCTTGCCGGCGCCTTCGATCAGCACCGCGAGGCTGCCGCCGAGCAGGGCCAGAGCGAACTCGTAACCGTTGTTGGCCATGAACAGACCGTTGCTGATGTGCACGGTGAAGATCGCCACCAGCGACAGGAAGGTCAGACCCAGTGCCGCCGGGCGAACCAGCAGGCCGATGATCAGCGCCAGACCGGCGAAGAACTCGGTACCGCCGGCCAGGGTGGCCATCAGGTAACCCGGGGTCAGGCCGATGCTTTCCATGTATTGCGCAGTGCCCGCCAGGCCATAGCCACCGAACAGGCCGAAGAGTTTCTGCGAGCCGTGGGCGGCGAAGATCACGCCGACGGCAATGCGCAGAATGGTCAGACCGTAGCCGGCGCGGGTGAACAGAACCTTGTTGATCAGAGAGCTCATGTTGCGTTTCCTTGTTGTCAGAAGTGCTTGTTGGTTGGCCGCTATATTAATCAGTTAATTTCATGTTAAAAGCGCAAAAATTCCGCCATAACAATCAACTTATTAGATCATTTGCGTGAGACCACTTTCTGCCCCCGGGGCTCCAACGACTCCCGCTCCCGGTCGAACGCCAAGTAATACTTGTTCACGCTATTAACATAGCTGACGGCCCCCATTCCCACCTGCTCCATGGCAATGCGCTCGACCTGGAAGAACCACTGGTTGGGATTCAGGCCGCGACGCCGGGCTTCTGCACGCATGCCCTGCACCCGCTCCGGGCCGATGTTGTAGGCCGCCAGGGTGAACGCCATGCGCTCGCGTTCGTTGAGCTTGGGGCTGTTGAAGAACTTGCGGCGGATCATCGCCAGGTACTTGGCACCGGCCTGCACATTCGCATCGAGATTCTGGATATTGTTGACGCCGACCCGCTGCGCGGCGGACGGCGTGATCTGCATCAACCCGGTCGGACCGCTGCCGCTGCGCGCGTTGGGCTGCAGCGCCGATTCCTTGAAGGCCAGCGCCGCCAGGTTGAGCCAGTCCATGTTCTGCGCTTCGGCGTGTTTCTGCAGGGTCGGGCGCAGTTTTTCCAGGCGCTGACGGTCAGCCTTGGCCAACGGATAGTGCACCTGATAGAGACGGCGGTAGATCCGCAGGAACGCCGCATCTTCGTTCGACGGTTTTTTGTAGCCGGTCAGGAAGCGGTCGATGCTGGCCCGCAACATCGACGCATCACGGCGCACGAACCAGTATTCCTCGCCCGGTTCGCTGATCATCACCTGACGGTCGAAACGCAGCTTGGGCAGGATCTTGCCCCACCGCTCGGCAATCGGTTGCTCGACGATGGTCAGATGGAAGATCCCGCCCTGGACCATCTCCAGTACGTCCTCGACCGCCAGCGTCGGATCGACCCATTCGATCTTGATCGGCGCCAGTTTGTGCAGCGCCAGCTTCTGGTTGAGCTGACTGACCGCCTCCCCCGCCGCACTGCCGGTGGGCAGCGCCAGGGTTTTGCCGGCCAGTTGCTCGACCTTGGTGTAGCGTTTTTCACCCTTGATGCCGACCAGCACCAGCGGCACGTTGCTGGCGATCGGCTCGCTGCTGGCAACCGCGTAGCCCGGTTGCAACTCAAGCAGTTCACCCGGCGCAACAAGATCACCTTCGCCACGCTGCAGCGCGCCGAGCAGTTGATCCTTGGCTTTGGGGATGATCTTGAGGGTGATTTCCTGGCCGTCGCGAGCGTGGCCATTGAGGTATTGCTCAAAGGCGCGCAGCCGGTGGTATTCGATGCCGATGGCCTGGCCCTGGACTTCGCCGGAGCTGTTGCGGCTCTGGTTGACCAGCACCCGCAACACGCGGCTGCTGCGGATTTCGGTCAGGTCGCGAACCTTGGCGGCCGGCACGGCTTGCAGCGGTCCGGGCAGCCGCGCGACCGCCGTCATCGGCAGCAGCAGCGAACCACACAGCAGGAGCAAAACCGAGGGACGAACCATCCACTCTCCGGAAAGAATACGGGGCGCTTTTACCGCTGAGCGGTCGCAAAACACCGACGAAAACAGAGCGCCTGGAGCGCTGATAAAGTGCGAGAGACTGGCACAGTGATGGCAACTCTGCCACCCCAGCCTGCCTCGCGGCCTCAACAGACAGCCATAAGCCGTTGTAGTTCTTGGCTTTTCTTATAAATCTACAGCTCTGATATGCTTTCCGGCCTTCGGCCCGAGGTAGCACCATGCAACTCATCGATATCGGCGTCAACCTGACCAACCCCAGTTTCGCCGACAAACACCAGGCCGTGCTCGACCGCGCCTTTGCTGCCGGGGTCTGCCAACTGGTGCTGACCGGCACCAGCGTCGAGGGCAGCGAACAAGCGCTGGAGCTGTGCCAGCAACTGGATCCGGACGGCCAGCGACTGTTCGCCACCGCCGGCATTCACCCGCATTCGGCCAGCGACTGGAACGTCGATAGCGCGCGGCGTCTGCGCAGCCTGCTGAAGGAATCGAACGTGGTCGCGGTGGGCGAATGCGGGCTGGATTTCAACCGTGACTTCTCGCCGCGCCCGCAGCAGGAAAAAGTCCTCGAAGAACATCTGGCGCTGGCTGCCGAACTGCAATTGCCGGTGTTCCTGCACGAGCGTGATGCGAGCCAGCGCCTGCTGGAAATCCTCCGTGACTTCCGCGACCGATTGCCCGCCGCCGTGGTGCATTGCTTCACCGGCGAGCAGAAGGCGTTGTTCAGTTACCTCGATCTGGACCTGCACATCGGCATCACCGGCTGGATCTGCGACGAGCGTCGCGGCACCCATTTGCATCCGCTGGTGAAAGAGATCAAACGCGGTCGCCTGATGCTGGAAAGCGATGCGCCGTATCTGCTGCCACGCACCTTGCGGCCGAAGCCGAAGAACGGCCGCAACGAACCGGCGTATCTGACCGAAGTGCTGCGTGAAGTCGCGTTGCATCGAGGTGAGACCGAGGAAGATCTGGCGGCCCACACCACTGCGTGCGCGCGTGCGTTCTACGGTTTACCTACCCTGCCCTAGCCGAGGCCAATGCATCACTTGTTGATGCACATCAAGATCCGGACACCTGCGTAGCGGCACAATAATGGCACCTTGCCAAAACTGTTTCCGCTATCAGAGAAGACCTCCATGGGTGCCTGGCTTAGCAATATCTCGCTGAAATACAAATTCTGGGCGGTCAACGCGGTCGCCTTTGTCACCACTTTGTTGTTGGTGCTGTACGCCGTGCAGCTCGAACAACAGGCCCGCAGCCACGCCGCGCAAACCTCGGCCCAGGCCCAGGCGCAATTGCTCAAGGCCTGGCCGGCCGGGCAAGCGCTGCCCAAATCCGATCAAGTGCTGACTTTCAAGCGCGGGGAAGCGCCGCGCCTCAACGATCAGCCGCTGCTGGAGATCACCGATAGCAGCGGCTGGATCGAGATCAGTCACCTGCCATTGTTTGGTGAAAATCCGCTGCTCGGCGCCGAGGTCTTCAGCCGTGCCGATGGCCAGCAGGTCGCCGTGATCGCCTACGCCCCCAGCCTCAGCCAGGTGTTCAGCGAACGCTTCGCCAACTACGCGGTGGCGGTGTTCATCCTGATGCTGGCGATGCTCGGTGCTTCGCAGTTGCTGATCCGCTTTCTGCTCAGCCAGCTCAACACCCTCAAGGACGTGATGCTGCACGTGGAGAAAACCGGCGACCTCGCCGCCCGCGTGCCGCTGGCCTGCAAGGATGAAGTCGGGCAGATGGCCAACGCATTCAACGCGATGCAGGCCGGTTATCAGCGAGTGGTGACCACCGTGGCCAACACCGCGCGGCAACTCGATGTCGGTGCCGCGCGACTGGCTTCGAGCATGAACGAAGTGCGTCACGGCATGCTCGGCCAGCAGAGCGAAACCGATCAGGCCGCCACGGCGATCAACGAAATGACCGCGACCGTCTACCACATCGCCCAGCACGCCGGCGCCACGCGCGATCTGTCGCAGACCGCCGATGGCCTGGCCGGCAGCGGCCAGCAAGTGGTGAGCCGGGTGCAGACTTCGATTGCCGGGCTGTCCAGCGGCGTGCAGCAGACTGCCGAAATGATCCAGCGACTGGCCGAGGACAGCCAGAAGATCAACGGCGTGGTCAGCGTGATCCACAGCATCGCCGAACAGACCAACCTGCTTGCACTCAACGCCGCCATCGAAGCAGCCCGTGCCGGAGAAATGGGTCGCGGGTTCGCGGTGGTCGCCGACGAGGTGCGCAACCTCGCCAAGCGCGTGCAGACCTCCACCGATGAAATCACCACCATGGTCTCGGCGTTGCAGGCCGGTACCCGCGACGCGGTGGACTTCATGCAGGAGAGTTCGTACAAGGCCGATGACTGCGTGCAACAGGCGCAGGAGGCTGGCGAAGCGCTGGCGGAAATCACCGGAGCGGTGGCGCAAATGCGCGAGAGCAACACGCAGATTGCGGTGGCGGCGGAGCAGCAAAGTCAGGTTGCCGAAGAGATGAACCGCGCCGTGGTGAGCATTCGCGATGTCACCGAGAACACTGTGCAGCAGACCGTGGATTCGGCGACCACCAGTAATGAGTTGGCGACGCTGGCCGGGGAACTGAACAAGGCGATCGGTCAGTTGAAGCTCTAGGGGCAACATCAAGAATGGCCATTGTGCCTATCACTTCAATAGCCAACCTTGATTCGCCGCCCTGGCTGCCCGGGCCTATTCTTCAACCATGTACCAAACATGGATCGAGGAGCAGCAACATGGGCAAACGTCACCCCAACCTTCCCGCGTGGCAATGGCGCGCGTACCCGAACAACCATCAGCACCCGACCAATCTGGTGCTGCACCTGATTGCCGTGCCGCTGTTCATTGTCGCGTTTCTGTTGATCGTCTCGGGTGTGTTCAGCCTGAGTCTGGCCAGCGTGGCGATCGGCGTGATCGGCATCATCGCGGCGCTGGGTCTGCAGCGTCACGGTCACAGCCTGGAGGCGCAAGCCTCCGAGCCGTTCAGTGATCGCAAGGACGCCGTCTCGCGTCTGCTGGTCGAGCAGTTCCTGACGTTTCCGCGGTTCTTCCTCAGTGGCGGCTGGTTCCGCGCCTGGCGTGAACGCCATCGCCGCCATTGAGTCAGGCGAAGATCGTCACCGTCTGCCGACTCATGGCAATCAGTTCACCCTTCGCGCTCCACAGCTTGGCGGCGACATGGCCGTAACCGTCGGCGGCATACTCGATGTCCGCCAGGTATTGGCAAAAATCCAGCGTACTCAAATCCCGTAACGGCTGAACGAATTCAATGGTCCAGGTCAGCGTGCTGCCCGGCGCCGGTTTCTTCAGGTAAGGCAACAGCGCGGGAGGCCAGGCATCGACCAGCGCCAGCAGGTGCGCTTCGTTGACCGGCTCCTCTTTCACATCCCCACGCAAACGCACCCAGCCGCCCATCAGCCGCGATTGAGTGCCGGTGAACGGCATGCCGCCGACACTCCAGCGCATCGCCAGATGACGCATGAACTCGGGGGTTACGCCTTTGATGTACGGCAATTCCTGGCAGTCGTCCCAATGCTTCATCTCCGGCGCGGGATAGGCTTCAACCGCCACTTCCGAAGGGCGCGAAGCCCCGAAGCTGCCTTGCACCATCGTCACCACCTGACCGTTCTGCACGGCGCGCCCCAGCACCTGGCTCACTGCTTTGCCTTCGCGCAGCACTTCGACTTCAAAACTCACCGGCACTTCGGGCTCGACCGGGCCGACGAAGGTGATCGCCAGCGAACGCACTGGTCGATCGGCCGGAACCTTGGTGCGCATCACTTCAAATTGCAGCGCGGCCACCAAGCCGCCAAAACTCGCCCGGCCCTGGCCCCACTCCGCCGGAATCGTGACCTCCGGTTGACGACGGACAGCATCGATCAGATCGCAAAAGCGCATGGAAACCTCGGACACGAAAAAGGGAATGACCGGATCTTAACCAGCGCGGCAGAGCGGCGCAGCGTCCATTCCGGTCAAAGAGACTGACAGATAAGCCGTTTAGTGTGGGAGCGAGCCTGCTCGCGATAGCGGTGTGTCAGTCACTTCATTGGTGACCGTGCAGCCGTAATCGCGAGCAGGCTCGCTCCCACATGTGGTCATGTGGAAAATTCAGGACTTGAAGCAGGTCGCGCTGAGTTTTTCCAGCACCCGGTCGGCCTTGATTTCGGCCTTGGCCATGGTCGCCTGCCAGGTGGCGACACAGGGTTGCAAATCCGGCTCCAGTTCGGCGCGGGCCAGCCATTGCCAGCAATCGTGCCAGTCACCGAGGGCGCCTTGTGCGGATTTCAAACGGGGCAATGCGGCTTCCGGCAAACGATCCAGTTCCGGGTAAGCCTCGATGCCGTAGCGCACGCGCTTGATCAGCAAGCGCAGGCGATGACGGTCGTGGGCCGGATCGTGCAGCGCCACGTCGAGGTTTTTCCATTGTTTGCCCAGACGTTTTTCGATGCGTTTGTCCAGACGCTTGAGCAATCCCTGGCGCTGGGATGCGCGCAGAAAACGTGGAAAGGCATCGAGGATCATCAACAGCGACGCCACTTCGGCGCTGGCCGCCAGCGTCGGGTACGCTTCGGCCATCTGCGCCATGCGGCGCTGCGCGGCTTCCGGCTGATCATGCTTGATCAACCAGGCCGCCAACACCTCGCGGTCGCGCCATGGCGTGGTCAGTTGCCCCACCGCAGCGGCCGCATCTTCCAGTTGCTCGACACCGGGCAAACCGCGCAACGGTCGCAACAGACTGCGCAAACGCCGTACGGTGGTGCGCAGATCGTGCAGCGCCTCAGGATCAGTCCGGGCGGTCAAACGTGCCTGACAGGCCAGCAGCCTGATTTCCAGGCTCAAGACATGAGCCACCAACCGATCGACCAACGCAGACATTACTTGCTCCTGAATTCAATGGCGCTGCATGAGTGTGCACCTGCGCAAGGCACCTGCCCTTGCGCCACGTCAGCAGCTTAGCGCCCGGCGCGGGATTCGCGAATGTAGAAACGCGCTTTTTCGGCTTTTTTGGTGCAGCCTTCGAACCCTTCGAATTGCTGCTGGGTCTTGGCCGCCGTCAACAACGACAGCGCCTTGGAATAACTGACGGTGCCGGCAAACCCTTCGGCTTTCGCCAGATCCAGTTCATGCCACGCCGCGTCGAGCTGGCTGCCGCAGCTGTCGCGGTAAGCGGTCTTGCCGGCGCAACCGGCCAATGCCAGCGCCATCAACGGCACACAGATCCAGGCTTTCATCACTCACACCTCAAAGATAGGTCAACAGTCGTGCAGGTAAGACGGTGCGGCAGCGAAAAAGTGCCTTGTGTCCCGCAATTGCACCGCACTGCAGAAGATAACGCCGACGGGTCATGAAGTATCGAAAAAACGACGCCATCGCCGCCCCGAACGACCCCGGCGATTGTCGCCCGGCCCTCGATGGGTGCATTGTGGAACCTTGCCGGGAGGAAGTCGGATGAAAAAGCGTGTCGCACTGGTGCTGGGCTCCGGTGGCGCCCGGGGCTATGCCCATATCGGGGTTATTGAAGAGATCGAACGACGGGGCTATGACATCAGTTGTATTGCCGGCTGTTCAATGGGGGCCGTGGTCGGCGGGATCTACGCCGCCGGCAAGCTCGACGAGTACCGCAACTGGATCGAAAGCCTGGATTACCTCGACGTGCTGCGCTTGGTGGACGTCAGCTTCCGTCTCGGCGCGATCCGTGGCGAAAAGGTCTTCGGCCAGATCCGCAAGATCGTCGGCGAGATCAACATCGAAGACCTGCGCATCCCCTACACGGCGGTGGCTGCCGACCTCACCAACCAGCAGGAAATCTGGTTCCAGGAAGGCTGCCTGCATCAGGCGATGCGGGCCTCGGCGGCGATTCCCAGCCTGTTCACCCCGGTGATGCAGGGCAACCGGATGCTGGTGGACGGCGGCATTCTCAACCCGTTGCCGATCGTGCCGGTGGTGTCGAGCCATTGCGATCTGATCATCGCGGTCAATCTCAACTCGACCAACCAGCGCCATTACAAACTGCCGGTAATCCAGCGCCCCGCCGCGTTCCGCACGCGCTTCGACAGCCTGATCAGTTCGCTGGGCTCGAAGATGCCGTTCCGCCGCAAACAGGCCGAGCAATTGCTGTTGCTGGAGCAGGAAGCGCTGCGTGCCGAAGCGGCGGACATCAATCCGTGGGTCGAAGGCGCAGAACCGGAAACCCAGCAACCTGCCGCCGCCCCGGAACGCGATGGCGCGCCGAAATCCGCCACCGGTTCGTTCATCATCGATAACGTCGGGCCGGCGTCATTGCTCGACCTGATCAACCAGAGTTTCGAGGTGATGCAGACCTCACTGGCGCAGTACAAGATCGCCGGGTATCCGCCGGACATCCTGATCAACGTGCCGAAGCGGGTGTGCCGGTTCTTCGAGTTCTACAAGGCGCCGGAATTGATCGCGCTGGGTCGCGAGATTGCCCGGGATACGCTGGATCGCTACGAGAGCGAGCAGAACTAAAGGCTGCTCTCGCTCAACAAGCGATAACCGACGCCCGCCTCGGTCACGATGAACCGTGGCCGGGTCGGATCGTCCGCCAGTTTCTGCCGCAGATGCCCGACCACGATCCGCAGGTAGTGGCTGTCCTCGGTGTGAGTCGGGCCCCAGATGTCCTTGAGCAATTGCTGCTGGGTGATCACCCGCCCCGGATGCCGCGCCAGTTGCGCCAGCACTGCGTATTCCTTGCGGGTCAGGGCGACTTCGACGCCGTCGAGCAACACCCGGCGATACGCCAGGTCCACGGTCAACGGGCCGAAATTCAACGCGGCCTGCTGTGCTTCTCCGGCCGGTGCCTGACGCAGCAACGCGCGCACCCGGGCGAGAAATTCCTGAATGCCGAACGGCTTGGTCACGTAGTCATTGGCGCCGCCATCCAGCGCCTGGACTTTCTGCCCTTCGCTGGCGCGCACCGACAGCACCAGCACCGGCGCCGTGGCCCACTCGCGAAACTCGCGCAGCACTTGCTGGCCGTCCATGTCCGGCAGGCCGAGGTCGAGCACCAGCAGATCCGGTTTGTTCAGCGCCGCCTGGGCCAGGCCCTCGGCGCCGGTGCCGGCCTCCAGCACTTTGTAGCCCTGGGAAGCGAGGCTGATACGCAGGAACTTGCGGATCTGCGGTTCGTCATCGATGACCAAAATGGTCGCGGTCTGGCTCATGAATTCACATCAACACAAAAGAGTGGCAAGAGAGTAGCGCAGCGCGGATCAGGCTTCACCGTCCATCCCCGGTTGCGTCTGCAACGGCAGGTGCAGGGTGATGCAGGTGCCGCGTCCGTCGATGCCGTCGCCGACACTGATCCGCCCGCCATGGGCGCCGACCATGCCCTGACAGATCGCCAGCCCCAGCCCCGTGCCCTGCCCGCCCCGATCACCCCGGGCGGCGGTGTAGAACATGTCGAAAATCTTCGCTCGCTCATCGACCGGTATCCCCGGCCCTTCGTCACTGACCGAGAAAAACACTTCGCTGTCATCCGCCCCGGCGCGTAATTGCAGACGGCCGTGGGACGGCGAGAATCGGGCGGCGTTTTCCAGCACGTTCACCAGCGCCTGCTCGATCAGCGCGGCATGCACGAACAACAGCGGCAGTTCCGCTGGCACATCGGTCGCGACCTGCAATGACGACAACACCGCCCGCAGACGATTGAGCGCACTGCCGACGATGTCCGCCGGCGACACCCAGTCCCGCGCCAGCTTCAGGGCGCCGTGGCCGAGACGGGTCATGTCCAGCAGGTTCTGGATGTAGCGGTCGAGACGTTCGGCTTCATCACGGGTGCCTTCAAGCAGCTCGCGGCGATCCTCCAGCGGGATCGCTTCGCCGAGCGCCAGCAGGCTGTCGATACTGCCGCGCATCGAGGTCAGCGGCGTGCGCAGATCGTGGGACACCGAGGCCAGCAAGGCGCTGCGCAGTTGTTCGGTTTCGCCGTGCAGACGCGCGGCTTCCAGGTCATCGGCCAATTGCGCACGGGCCAGAGCCTGGGCCAGAGGCTGACTCAACGCGGTCAGCAAACGACGACGTTGGCCGCTCAGGGTTTGGCCCTCTTTGGCGCACACACCGAGCAGCGCCAGCGGCCCGTCTTCCACCGATAGCGGCCACCACCACCAGCGCCCGAACGGCAACGTGCCGGTGCCCATGCCCGCCGGTTGATCGTGTTGCCAGGCCCAGTCGGCGGCGGCGCGCTCGGATTCAGTAAACTGCAATGGCCCGCCGGTTTCGACTTTCCAGCCGCCCTGTCCGTCGCGATTGAGCAGGCACAGTTGCAGATCGCTCCAGCCATTGAGGTGCTGCGCGGCGGCGCTGACCACGGCTTGGCGATCTGTTGCGGCGGTGAGTTTGCGCGACAGATCGAGCAGTTCGGTGGTCTCTTCCTGGGTATCGCGCAGTGCCTGCAATTGCCGCCGCTGACGCGCCGCGAGGTTGCCGGTGAGCGCCGCCATCAGCAGAAAGAACAGCAAGGTCAGCACGTCTTCTTCGCGCTGGATGCTGAAGGAAAAATTCGGCGGAATGAACAGAAAGTCATAGGTCAAAAATGACAACGCCGCACAGGCCAGCGCCGGGCCGAGACTGCTGCGCACCGCCACCAGAAGCACCGCTGCAAGGAACACCAGCGAGATGTTCGGCAACGGCAGCACGCTGGACACCGCCCACGCCAGCGCACTGGCCAACAGCGTGGCGACCAGCGCCAGCGCATAGTCGAACCACACCAGCGTCGGCGCTACACGCGGGCGCGGTTGATGCTGTTCCTGATCACTGTCCAGCACGTTGATTTCCAGACCATGGGCCTGACGCAGCAAACGCGCCGCCAGCCCACCACCGAACAGGCGCCTGCGCAGACGTGGTCGCGATTGGCCGACCAGCACCAGACTCGCCCGACGCTCAGCCGCATGCTGGATCAGGGTTTTCGCCACCTCACCGGCCCGCAGCAGCACCACTTCGCCGCCGAGGCGTTCGGCCAGTTGCTGGGCGCTTTGCAGACGCAGGCGCGATTGCTCGTCACGCACGCTGCCGTTGTCGACGTGCACCAGACTCCACGGCAAATGCCGACGCTGGGCGACCCGACTGGCGTGGCGCACCAACCGTTCGGCCTGGGCATCGCCATCGACCCCGACCAGCAAGCGCCCGCGCACCGCCGGCGCGGCCTGGCCGAGCTGGCGATAGCCCTGAGCGAGATCGTTATCGACCTGCGCGGCAGCGGTCTGCATCGCCAGTTCGCGCAGCGCGGTGAGGTTGGTCTGGGTGAAAAATGCATCGATCGCGGCGCGCGCCTGTTCCGGCACGTAGACCTTGCCTTCGCGCAAGCGCTCCAGCAGTTCGCGGGGTGGCAGGTCGATCAGCAGCAGTTCGTAGGCTTCCTGCAAAACCCAGTCCGGCAGGGTTTCGCGCACCTGCACACCGGTGATGCCGCGCACCTGATCGTTGAGACTTTCCAGGTGCTGGACGTTGACCGTGGTGTAGACGTCGATGCCGGCGGCCAGCAGTTCCTGAATGTCCTGCCAGCGTTTGGCGTGGCGGCTGCCGGGGGCGTTGCTGTGGGCGAGTTCATCCACCAGCACAAGCTTCGGTTTGGCCGCGAGCAGGCCGTCGAGGTCCATTTCTTCAAGCGTCACGCCACGATATTCCGAGCGCACCAGCGGCAGTTGCGGCAGGCCGCCAAGCAGCGCTTCGGTTTCGGCGCGGCCGTGGGTTTCGACCACCCCGGCGATGACTTTCACGCCCTGGCGCAGTTGGCTGTGGGCGGCCTGCAACATCGCGTAGGTCTTGCCCACGCCTGGCGCTGCGCCGAGAAAAACCTTGAGCCGGCCGCGTCCGTCACGGGGCAAGTCTGCTAACAGCGCGTCGGCGCGGCCGGAGTCACTCATGCTTGAAGCTCTCTCTTCCTGATGTCATCGCGATTCACAGCTTTTCCAGCGCCATGTTCAGCGCCAGCACATTCACCACCGGCGGGCCCACCAGCGGCTGTTCGATGTGCGCGTCGAGCAGTTGCTGCAAGGTCGCCACCGGCAGATTGCGCGCGGCCGCAACACGCGCCAGTTGATAGGCAATCGCCGCCGGTGGCAAGTGCGGATCGAGACCGCTGCCGGAGGTAGTCAACAGCGCCAGCGGCACCGGGCCCTGACCGGGCACCTGCAGTTTGTTGGCGTCATCGATCACCCGAGTGGCCAGCGCCGGATTGCTTGGCGACAGGTTGCTCGCGCTGCTCGACACGGTGGCGAAGGCACCTGCCGAAGGACGCGGATGGAACCAGGCATCGCCGACAAAATCCTGGGCGATCAGGGATGAGCCGCGAACCTTGCCCTCGGCATCGCGCACCAGGCTGCCGTTGGCCTGCTCGGGAAAGGCGACTTGCGCGACGCCCGTAACTACCAGCGGATAGGCAACGCCGGTGACCAGAGTCATCAGCACCAGCAGGCTCAGGGCCGGACGTAACATTGTGGACATTTCAAAATCCTCGAATTCGTGCTTGAAGCGGTGTGCCCGGCACACCGCTGTTCAGGTTCAAACCAGATGCAACGCCGTCAACAGCATGTCGATCGCCTTGATCCCCACGAACGGCACCAGAATCCCGCCCAGGCCATAGATCAGTAGATTGCGTCGCAGCAGCGCCGCCGCACTCGCCGCCTGCACCCGCACGCCACGCAGGGCCAGCGGAATCAGCACCACGATGATCAAAGCGTTGAACACGATGGCCGACAGGATCGCGCTCTGCGGGCTGCTCAAATGCATGATGTTCAGCACGCCCAGTTGCGGGTAGATCGCAGCGAACAACGCCGGCAGGATCGCGAAGTACTTGGCCACGTCGTTGGCGATGGAAAAGGTCGTCAGCGCGCCACGGGTCACCAGCAATTCCTTGCCGATCTGCACCACGTCCAACAGCTTGGTCGGGTCGCTGTCGAGGTCGACCATGTTGGCCGCTTCGCGCGCGGCTTGCGTGCCGTCGTTCATCGCCATGCCGACGTCAGCCTGGGCCAGCGCCGGGGCATCATTGGCGCCGTCGCCGCACATCGCGACCAGACGACCGTCGTTCTGCTCGTGACGGATACGGGCGAGTTTTTTCTCCGGTGTGGCTTCGGCCAGCACATCGTCGACGCCGGCTTCAGCGGCAATCGCGGCAGCAGTCAACGGGTTGTCGCCGGTGACCATCACCGTGCGAATCCCCAGCTTGCGCAGCTCGGCGAAACGCTCGCGGATGCCCGGCTTGACCACGTCTTTCAGGTGGATCGCACCGAGCAGTTTGCCGTCGGCGCAGACCAGCAACGGGGTGCCGCCGCTCTGGGCGATCTTGTCGATTTCCCGGGACAGCGCCGGGGCCAGATCCTTGCGTTGCTGACCGAGGAAGGCCAGCAGCGAATCCACCGCGCCCTTGCGGAATACACGGCCCTGATAGTCGACACCGGACAAGCGGGTTTCGGCGCTGAACGGCACGGCGGTCAGAGTTTCCGGCGAAGGTTCCGGCTGTGGATTGGTGCCGCGCAGGTACTCGACGATGGACTTGCCTTCGGCGGTTTCATCAGCCAGCGAAGCGAACAACGCACCCTCGGCCAGCTCACGGGCATTCACACCCGGCGCGGCATACACCGCGCTGCAACGACGGTTGCCGAAAGTGATGGTGCCGGTCTTGTCCAGCAGCAACACGTGAACGTCACCCGCCGCTTCCACCGCACGACCGGACTTGGCGATCACGTTCAGGCGCACCAGACGATCCATCCCGGCGATACCGATCGCCGACAGCAGACCGCCGATGGTGGTCGGTATCAGCGTGACCAATAACGCCACCAGGAACACGAGCGGCAGGCTGCCGTTGGCGAAGTGGGCGAACGGCTGCAGGGTCACGACCACCAGCAGAAAGATCAGGGTCAGACCGATCAGCAGGATATCCAGCGCCACTTCGTTCGGGGTCTTCTGGCGTTTGGCGCCTTCAACCAGCGCGATCATCCGGTCGAGGGTCGACTCACCGGGGTTGGCGGTGATCTTCACCAGCAGCCAGTCGGACACCAGCCGGGTGTTGCCGGTAACGGCGGAGCGGTCGCCGCCGGACTCACGAATTACCGGAGCCGATTCGCCGGTGATCGCAGCTTCGTTGACCGCCGCGATGCCTTCGATGACTTCGCCGTCACCGGGGATCATCTCCCCGGCTTCGACGCGCACCACATCGCCCTTGCGCAGGCTGGTGGCCGGTACGACCTGGAAACTGCCGTTGGCCAGTTTGCGTCGGGCACTGAGGCCTTCGCTGCCGGCCTTGAGGCTGTCGGCGCGGGCCTTGCCGCGACCTTCGGCCAGCGCTTCGGCGAAGTTGGCGAACAGCACGGTGAACCACAGCCACAACGCGATTTGCGCGGCGACGAAGGTCGGCACGCTGCTGTCGGGAATGAAGCACAGCACGGTGGTCAGGATCGCTGTCAGTTCGACCACCAGCATCACCGGCGAGCGCTGCAACTGGCGCGGGTCGAGCTTGACGAACGCTTGCACCAGCGCCGGACGCCACAGGGCGCTGATCGCTGTTTTCGGAGCTTCAGCCGACTTGGCAGCTGCCGCTGGTTTTGAAGCTGGAACATGCATATTCATGATGGATTCCTTAGAAGCCCATGCTCAGGTGTTCGGCAATCGGGCCGAGCGCCAGGGTCGGCAAGAAGGTCAGGCCGCCCACCAGCAAAATGGTCACGGTCAGCAGGGTCACGAACAGCGGGCCGTGGGTCGGGAAGCTGTTCTGGCCGATCGGTGCGGTTTTCTTCATCGCCAGGCTGCCGGCCAAAGCCAGTACCGGGAGGATGTAACCGAAGCGGCCGATCAACATGCCAAGACCCAGCATCAGGTTGTGGAACGCGGTGTTGGCGCCGAAGCCGCCGAACGCCGAACCGTTGTTGGCACTGGCCGAGGTATAGGCGTAGAGCAGTTGGCTGAAACCATGCGGGCCGGGGTTGCTCACCGCCGCCACCGGGCCGGGCAGGCTCGCAGCGATCGCACCCAGTACCAGCACGCCAACCGGCATCACCAGCAGGGTGACGACCAGCAGCTGTACTTCACGGGCCTGGAGTTTCTTGCCGAGGTATTCCGGAGTGCGGCCGATCATCAGGCCGGCGAGGAACACCGCGATCAGCACGTTCAGCAACATGCCGTAGAGCCCCGCGCCGACGCCGCCGAAGATCACTTCGCCGACCATCATGTTGACCAGCGCGACCATGCCGCTGAGCGGGTTGAGGCTGTCATGCATGCCGTTGACCGAACCGTTCGACGCCGCGGTGGTGGTCACCGACCAGAGCACGGTGGCGGTGGTGCCGAAGCGCGCTTCCTTGCCTTCCAGCGGCGCGGTCTGTTCGACGGCCACGTTGTTCAGCGTCGGGTTCGGTTGATACTCGGCCCACAGTGAAGTAGCGCCGCCGATGATAAACAGCGCGAGCATGCAACCGATGATGGCGCGGCTCTGGCGCAGGTCCTTCACGTAGTGACCGAAGGTGAACACCAGCGCCACCGGGATCAGGATGATTGACGCGACTTCGAACAGGTTGCTCCACGCGGTCGGGTTCTCGAACGGATGCGCCGAGTTGACGCCGAAGAAACCACCGCCGTTGGTGCCCAGTTGCTTGATCGCAATCTGGCTGGCGGCCGGGCCGAGCGGGATGACTTGGTCAACGCCCTGCATCGTCACAGCATTCACGTATTGCGCGAAGGTTTGCGGCACGCCTTGCCACACCAGGTACAGCGCCAGCAGCAGGCACAGCGGCAGCAAGCCGTAGAGGGTGGCGCGGGTCATGTCGACCCAGAAGTTGCCGAGGGTCTTGGTGGACTTGCGCCCGATGCCACGGCACAACGCGACCAGCACGGCGAGGCCGGTAGCAGCACTGACGAAGTTCTGCACGGTGAGGCCGACCATCTGGCTCAGGTAGCTGAGCGACGCTTCGCCGCTGTAGGCCTGCCAGTTGGTGTTGGTCATGAAACTGACGGCGGTGTTGAACGCGAGGGTCCACTCCTGGCCCGGCAGGTTTTGCGGGTTCAGCGGCAGGTGATCCTGAAACACCAGGATCGCGAACAGCAGCAGAAAACCGGCGAGGTTGAACGCCAGCAGCGCCAGTGTGTACTTCTGCCAGCTCTGTTCGTCCTGCGGATTGACCCCGGCGATGCGGTAACAGCCGCGCTCGACCGGGCCGAGAATCGGCGTCAGCCAGGTGCGCTGGCCCTCCATCACCTTGTAGTAGAAGCGCCCGAGGAACGGCGCCGGCAGCAAGACCACCGCGAAGAATGCGAGGATCAGCCAATAGTCATAACTGTGCATAGCCGCTCCTAAGTCCGATCCGCGCGCAACAGCGCAACCAACAGATAAATGAACAGCCCCACTGCCAGCAGCAGTGACACCCCGTCCAGAACGCTCATGGAAGATCTCCGTGTTACGGCGTATTGCCGCGTGTGGAGGCATTGTCGGAAAGGAGGCTGTAAAGGAACGAGAGCGAGGGTGCGCGCGGGGCATAAAGAAAGCGTAAAGACTGTGTTTATGCCTTCTTTACGACTGTATCCGGCTGGCGGCGCACCTGACTGGCGCACGCAAATGTGGCCATCGAGCCGCGAACATCCCCGATACGACAGCTTTCAGCCCATTACGACCCGCCAATACAAAATGGCACGCCCACTGCACACGCCCTTCCCCGAGCTTTCCAAACCGTTCAGGGAGCAAACGCATGAACACACAACTCAAACCCACGCTGGGCACGTTGCACCTGTGGGGCATTGCGGTGGGGCTGGTGATTTCGGGGGAGTATTTCGGCTGGAGTTATGGCTGGGGCGTCGCGGGAACTCTGGGTTTTCTGGTGACCTCGTTCATGGTCGCGACCATGTACACCTGCTTCATTTTCAGCTTCACCGAACTGACCACGGCGATTCCCCACGCGGGCGGGCCGTTTGCCTACAGCCGTCGGGCTTTCGGTGAAAAAGGTGGATTGATCGCCGGACTGGCAACGCTGATCGAATTCGTCTTCGCCCCGCCAGCGATTGCCTTGGCGATTGGCGCGTACCTGAACGTGCAGTTTCCGGCCCTCGATCCGAAACACGCGGCGGTCGGCGCGTACATCGTGTTCATGGGTCTGAACATTCTCGGTGTGAAACTGGCCGCGACCTTCGAGTTGATCGTCTGCGTCCTGGCCGTCGCCGAGCTGCTGGTGTTCATGGGCGTGGTCGCCCCGGCCTTCAGTTTCAGCAACTTCGCCCTCAACGGCTGGGCCGGCTCGGACATCTTCGGAGCTCCGGCGATTGCCGGGATGTTCGCGGCGATTCCGTTTGCGATCTGGTTTTTCCTCGCCATCGAAGGCGCAGCCATGGCCGCCGAAGAAGCCAAGGACCCGAAACGCACGATTCCCAAGGCCTACATCAGCGGCATTCTGACCCTGGTATTGCTGGCGATGGGCGTGATGTTCTTCGCTGGCGGTGTCGGTGACTGGCGCACCCTGTCGAACATCAACGACCCGTTGCCTCAGGCGATGAAAACCGTGGTCGGCGACAATTCCGGCTGGCTGCACATGCTGGTGTGGATCGGCCTGTTCGGGCTGGTGGCGAGTTTCCACGGGATCATTCTTGGCTACTCGCGGCAGTTCTTCGCCCTCGCGCGTGCCGGTTACCTGCCCGCCTCGCTGGCGAAACTGTCGCGCTTCCAGACCCCGCACCGCGCCATCATCGCCGGCGGCGTGATCGGCATCGCGGCGATCTACAGCGACGGCCTGATCAACCTCGGCGGCATGACCCTAACTGCCGCGATGATCACCATGGCGGTGTTCGGGGCGATCGTGATGTACATCATGAGCATGCTCAGCCTGTTCAAACTGCGTAAATCAGAACCGAACCTGGAGCGCACCTTTCGCGCGCCGTGCTATCCGCTGATTCCGCTGATTGCACTGGCGCTGGCGGTGGTGTGTCTGGTGGCGATGGCCTGGTTCAATGCGTTGATCGGGCTGATCTTCCTCGGCTTCATGGCGGTCGGTTTCGGCTACTTCCTGTTGACCGGCCAATTGCGCGCCAACGCCCCGGCAGACGCCATGCTCACCGGACTGTAAACCGCGACGGGCATAACCGGCCTAGAATGGAACCACTGCGAATGCACTTCGCTCAAAGTGGTATGCAGCGTTGCACGGCGAAACCCTCGCCCGTCGACCTGCCTTTAAGGAGAGCCGTTATGCCCTGGTATGCCTGGTTGATTCTGGTCGTTGCAATCGGCTCGATCGTCGGCGGTCTGATGATGTTGCGTGACACCGCCAACAAGGTCGAACTGACCGATGAACAACGCAAGCGCGTCGCTGAACGCAATGCCGAAGCGGACATCAAGGACGCGCAGGACCGCTGAACGAAAAACCCCGCCTGAATCGGCGGGGTTTGTTTTTTGTCGCGGTTACTTTTCCCACTCGGCCTTGGCGATGTGCAAGCCATGCAGGCCTTTGTACGCCGCGCGCTCCGGCTGGCTCCAGCCTTCGAGCAATTCATCGTCCAGACGATAGATTTCCACTCCGAGCGGGCGGCACACGGTTAACGGATCCTGCGCGTCCGGCCCCCACATCGCCAATGAAAGATCACCACCCGGACAGGTCGACAGCGCGCACAGCAAGTCGATTTCGGCGAAGAACTCCAGGTAATCGCCCTTCTGCGCGGGGCAGGCCTTCATGAAATACAGGTCATCGTGATTCAGGCCGGTGCACTGGAAGATGTTCAGCACGTCATGTACGTCGAATTCGGTCAGACCGTGCGGAAGTACGGCGCGGGTCAGGTTGGAATGGCAGTGATGATGAAAATCCTCGCCGGTGAGCATTTTGTTCACATAGGGATCGCAGCGCGTGCCGAGCAAATCGTGCAGGCGCCCGCCGTGCTCGTCGATGCCGTAGCCGGCCAGGCTGTCATCAGTGATGGTCACCAGCGGACGCAGAAAAGGCAGGTTCGACCACAACCGGTCGTGGGTGCTGACATGCGCACCCTGCAGCTGGCGGGTGCGCGCCGCCCACATCCGTTCACGCGGATCGTGTGCGTTCCACACATTGAAATCGCCCACCTGGGGCCCGACCGGTGTGGTGACACGAAACACATGCCCCGCCGGAACATGCCAGGCACGCCCGGTGCGGATCGGCACTTCGAATTGTTCGATCAGCGTGCGCCCGTCCTTGCGGTCGCGAATCCGTTCGTAGAAAGGTGTATTGACCTGTAACGCCGAGCCTTTGCTGACCTGATAGGCGGCCGGGTAGTCTTTGTACATGATTCTCCTGCTCCTCAAGTGATGGCAACTTTGCAAGCTGCAACCACTATCCGTGCCAACCGTGGATGGCTGTTACGAACATGTCGGAGCCACCGGCCGTTTTTTTAGAAGTAGAAGTACAGTCACCATTCAATTTGCATTGGTTAAGATGGCGGTCTTGTTGCGGAGAGTTTAAATGCGTTACTCGCAAGATCATAAAGCCCAGACCCATCAGCGCATTATCAAGGAAGCGTCCGAGCGGTTTCGCAAGGACGGCATTGGTGCGACCGGCCTGCAGCCGTTGATGAAAGCACTGGGCCTGACGCACGGCGGTTTCTACTCGCACTTCAAGTCCAAGGACGAACTCGTTGAAAAAGCACTGCAAGCCGCCGGAGATCAAGTGGCCGGCCTGTGTGCGGAGATCTTCGCCCAAGAAAACCCGCTGGAGCTGTTCATCGACACTTATCTGTCCGAGTGGCACCAGACCACGCCGCATGAGGGCTGTCCGCTGCTGACGATTTCATCGGAGCTTGGCCTGCGCGGCCAGCCGAGCCCGACCAGCGATGAAGTGCTCAAGGCTCGCCTGGACCAGATCAAAGGCACCCTTGAAGGCGAGAACGCCGCCGAGCGCAGCATCGTCATCATGGCGACGCTGGCCGGGGCGCTCCTGCTGTCACGCAGTGTCGCGGATCCTGAATTTGCGCAGCAAATCCTCGACGTCACCCGCGAACACCTCAAACGCTCCGAAGACTAAGCCTGCCAGCGCTTGAACAGCACGCTGGCATTGACCCCGCCGAAGCCGAACCCGTTGGACAACGCATACTCGATCGGCATCGACCGCGCCTGACCGTGGACGATGTCCACGCCTTCGCTTGCCGGATCAGGATTTTCCAGGTTGAGGGTTGGCGGAACGATTTGATCGCGGATCGCCAACAACGTGAAGATCGCTTCCAGACCTCCCGCCGCACCGAGAAGATGGCCGGTTGCGGATTTGGTCGAGGTCACGGCGATTGCGTTTTGTGCGCCAAACACCGACTTGATCGCCGCCAGTTCACCGAGATCGCCCACCGGCGTCGAAGTGGCATGTGCGTTCAGATGCTGCACCTGATCCGGCGTGATGCCGGCCTGAGCCAGCGCCAATGTCATCGCCCGTCGGGCACCGCTGCCGTCTTCCGGCCCGGCGGTCAGGTGATAGGCGTCGGCGCTGGTGCCATAACCGACCAGTTCGACCAACGGCTGTGCGCCGCGGGCCAGTGCATGCTCCAGCGACTCGATCACCAGCAGCCCGGCGCCTTCGCCCATCACGAAACCGTCACGGCCGCTGTCGAACGGGCGTGAAGCCCGCTCAGGCGTGTCGTTGTAGCCGCTGGACAAGGCCCGCGCCGCCGCAAAGCCGGCGAGGCTGACCCGATCGATTGACGCCTCGGCACCGCCGCACACCGCGATGTCGGCCTCACCGGCACGAATCAATCGCGCAGCGTCACCGATCGCCTGCACGCCGGCGGCACACGCGGTGACCGGCGCACCGAGCGGGCCCTTCAGACCGTGCTGGATCGAGACATGCCCCGCCGCAAGGTTGACCAGAAACGATGGAATGGTGAACGGCGACAGACGTCGCGGGCCACGGCTGTCGGTGGTGCGCACCGCATCGGCGATCGCACCGAACCCGCCGACACCGGAGCCGATGATGGTGGCCGTGCGCTCCTGAGCATGGGATTCGGTCGGGTGCCAGCCGGCCTGTTCGAGCGCCTGCCGCGCAGCATCCATCGCGAACAGAATGAAACGATCCATTTTCTTCTGTTCTTTGGGCGGCGTGGCGCGATCCGGATCGAAACCCGCTTCGGCGTCCTCTTCCATCGTCGGCACCACACCGCCGACCCGGGTCGGCAGATCGGCAATCACCGCGTCCGGCAGGTTTCGCAATCCCGAACGCCCGGCCAGCAGGCGCTGCCAGACGGCTTCGACGCCGCTCCCCAAGGGCGATACCAGGCCCATACCCGTGACAACTACTCGACGCTGATCCATATCGGGTTGACCTCTCGCGACTCAAAAGTCTTTTACTTGTAGCGGCTGGCCGCCGAACTGTGGGACAGGTTGGGCGCCATTACATGACGGGCGGCAACAAAGGCTTGCCACTCGCCTGCATCGGGCAGCGAAGGAATCGTGACGAGCTCGCCCTGATCCAGACCGGACAGTGCAGCATCGACCATCTCGCCCGCCTCCATGACCATTTCCGCCGGAATGCCGCTGGCATCAAAACCGGAGCGCTCCCAGATTTCGGTGCGGGTCACTCCGGGCAATACCGCTTGCACCTTGACCCCGGTGCCTTCCAGTTCGGTATTGAGCGATTGCGTCAGGCTCAGCACGTAAGCCTTGCTGGCGCTGTAGGTGGCGTTGAAACGTTCGGGGAACAACGCGACCACGGACGCAATGTTGATGATCGTGCCACGCCCGGCGCGGGTGAACGCAGAGGCTGCTGCGGCTGCCAGCCGGGTCAGGGTTGTGACGTTCAACTGGATCAGTTGCTCCAGCACATCGGGATCGGCGTTGGCCAGCAAGCCATTGACTGCCACCCCCGCATTGTTGACCAGCAGGCTGATACTGGAATCGCTGCGCAGGCGTTGTTCAAGCTTGAGCACTTCATCCTTTTGCGTCAGGTCGGCCTTCAGGACTTCGACCTGAACACCATGGGCATCCCGCAGCTTGCTGGCCGCGGACTCCAGGCGCTCCTGATCGCGAGCCACCAGCAACAAGTCAAAACCACGTGCCGCCAACCGCTCGGCATACACCGCACCGATGCCGGAAGAAGCGCCAGTGACCAGCGCCGTGCCTTGGGATTTCGGGGAATTCATGACGATACTCCTGGAATGCGTGAGGAATGAGCGACCGCTGAAAAGCAGAGGGCTTCAGTGGCGACTGAAATTATTATAGGCATAATCCAAAGGCAATATGATAGTCGTAATTTTCCATTATCCGACGGAAAGGCAATCGCCCTCCTGCGACATTTCAAGGAGGCTGGAAGCAAAAAGGGCCGGTCAATGACCGGCCCCTTGGCGTTGAACAATCAGCTTAGTTCACTTCCAGCTTGTCGCGATTGCGATCGAGGATCGCCTTGCCGATACCTTTCACTTCAAGCAGTTCGTCCACCGATGCAAAAGGTCCATTAGCCTCACGATAGGCAACAATCGCTTTTGCCTTCGCCTCTCCCACACCGGCCAACTCCTTTTGCAGAGTCGCTGCATCGGCACCGTTGAGATCGACCTTTTCGCTTTGGGATGAAGCGGCAGCGTCAAGCACCAATGGCGCCCTGATGTTCTCGGAAGTCCCCCCTGGCGCCGCAACGGCGGCAATCGAGGCGCTGGCGAGAAAAGCGAAGAGCAACGAGTAGAAATAACCGGTACGCATAATTGACGCTCCATGACATGTTTTGAGAAAGCAGCTTTTCCGAAGCTGCCTCTCAAACTTAGGCGATGGTTGGGAGATGTCAAAAATGCATCTGTTACCGCTTATGTAACAATCAGATCTTCAAGCGAACCCGATCATCCGCATTTATCCCTTGGGAAAAAAACGCTGCAGAAAGTGTCTTGCCCGGGATTTCTGCTGACTCATGACAGCCACGACCCGCGGTCGCAGAACGTCTATTTCTCCCAGCTCTTTCTGATACCAGCGGTCATCCATCCCGTATTGCTCAACCATGACCTTGTGGTGCTCAGGGCTGTTCAGCAGTGCATTGAGCTTCAGGATCCCGATCATCTGGTAAGGCTTTCCGAGCCACTGATTGTGAGCCAGGTACAACAGCGCCTTTTCGATATCAAGGTGGATGTCGGACGCGATGGGCTTGATGCGCAACAGATCCGAGAACCCCTCAGTCAGTTGCTTGGCCGTCACGTCGTCAAAGAAATTCTCGGCAATCAGATAGTGTTCGTTGATGGTCCGGATCGAGTTGGTCACGGTCTGGCTGCTGGCGTTTTCCCCTGGCATCAAACGGAAGGTAATCATTTCCTTGTCGAAGATATGGATCTGGTAATGCTTGAGCAGGCGAATCCACATATCCAGGTCGGGAAGCTGACGCATCCTGTTGCTGTACATGCCCAACTCGTCGTAGCAGGCTTTCCGGATGAGCATGGTCGGATGGCAGATGCAGTTGCCCAGCTCGAAGAACCGCCGCAGCCATTCACCCTGGGAGCGGTTCGGCTGGTCGAATACATCGCCTGACGGAATGCTCGCCTTGTCCATTGGACGACCGTCCTTATCGACAAAACAGGCCCGGCCAAAGCAGGCGCCTACCTGGGGGTTGTCCCGAAGGAACTGAACCTGGACAGCCAACTTGTCTCTGGTGCTCCAGAAATCATCGGAGTTGAGCAGTGCGATGAACTCGCCCTCTGCACGCTGGATCAATTCATTGGTGACAACACCGGCGCCGCGGTTGACTTCATTGGGATAGAACCTGATCCGCTCGTCCTTGATGGACGCGACCACGTCCCGCGTGTTGTCGGCAGAGCCGTCATCGGAGATGAGGAACTCGAAATCCACACCGGTCTGCCCAAGGACACTCTGGATCGCCTCGGCCACAAAAGGGGCGTGATTATAGGTTGCCATGATCACGGAAACTGTAGGGGAACTCATACCGACCGACTCCGTTTCACAACTCTGACAATAAGATTTTTGAGCGCAACAGGCATGAGTGACTTGATCACGACAATCAGGATCGGCGGCATGTAGTTGAGCAGCGTCGGCACGGCACGAATGACCGGCTGACTGACCGTCTCGGCCACATGTCCGATCTGCGACGCGGTAATGACGTGGCGCAGACGACTGGCAAGCAGTTCAAAGTCCTCATGGAACACGCCGTCGGTCAGCGCATCGTACGCTGGCAACACATCAAGCTGGGCCTTGAGCTTTTCCACATGAGGTGTTTGCGTCCAGACGCCGGCGGTGTGCAGACGATAGACAGACATGGGTTCCTGCAGAAAACCGATCACGCTGGTGCGTGCCAGTACGATATTGGTAATCCAATCGTAGGATTTGATATCGAACAAGGCATCCGGCAGCCTGGCAAACGCCGAGCGGCGGTACATGCACGTGGAAAAATTGCCGATGATGTTGTCGGCAATCAGCTCTCTGGCCGTGATGAACCGGTGCCCGGTCGAAACAGGCACCCGCGGGGTAAGCTGGGCTCGGTCTTCTTCGTAGACAAAGTAGTTGACCCCGCACACGTCGGACTCCCAATGTTCCGAGAGGAATGTTGCCTGGCGACTCAACTTGTGCGGACTGACCCAGTAATCGTCGCCTTCAAGCACTGCTACGTATTCATTGGAACAGGCATTGAAGCCGCGCTTATAGTTTTTGGTAATACCGAGGTTTTCGCTGTAATCCAGATACTTGAATGTAAAGCGACTGTCGATTCCTTCATATTCCCTGATGATGGAAAGCGTACTGTCCGTCGATTTGTCATCCGCGACCACCAGTTCTATCGGTCCGTCGAAAATCTGCCCGAACAAGGCATTCAGCGCCTGACGGATATGGTTTTCATGGTTGTAGGAAACCAGTAGAACCGAGAGAGCAACCTTTTCCTTAAGCACTTACCGAACCCTCTGCAGCTGCTGGTTTCTTCGGAACATAGATTTGCGCCTCACCATCAATGACCAGTTGGTCCTTGACCGTGCAGTAGGTACGGAACGTGACAATTCTCTTGCGCACGTTGACATCTTTGACACAGACGATGGCAACGACGGTGTCCTGCAGATAGACCGGCGCCTTGAACACCAGATTCTGCGAGACATACACACAACCCGGACCCGGCAATCGGGTGCCGAACAATGCGGAAAAGAAACCGGCGGAAAACAGCCCGTGAGCAATACGCGCCTTGAACCGCGAGTCCTTTGCGTACTCGTCGCTCATGTGCACCGGGTTATTGTCTCCGGACAACCCTGCATAGGCTTTCACATCGGCGTCCGTGATGGTCTGGGAATAGGAAACCTGCATCCCGACTTCAATCTGCTCGATGGAGAGCCCGCTCAGAAAATCATTCAGCGTTGTCATTTGCGCAGCGCCTCGCGCAGAGGCCGTGCGGGGTTGCCGATGACCGTGTCGCCTGGCGCGACACTCTTGGTCACCACGGCCCCCATCCCGACAATGGCCCCACGCCCGATCGTCAGGGGCCGCTTGGACGTGCCTTGCTTGATCACGGCGCCAGTACCGATGTAGGCATGATCTTCGATGACGACATTGCCGTTACATTTGACGCCGGGGGCAAAGGTCACGAAGTCGCCGACCACACAGTCGTGCGCCACATAGGAATAGAGGTTGGCGTGGAAATGTTTGCCGATCTTCGCGTTCGACGTCACGGTCACGAACGGGGACAGCACCGCCCCCTCACCGATTTCATTGGCATCGAGGATCACGACGTTTTGAGCAATCACGGAAAAAGGCATCGCGCCCTGGTCTTCGCACAGCCGGGCGATACGCTCCCTGACATCGGAAGCACCAATGGCGATACTGAAATAACGCTCACCGGACAGCGCCAGGAACGCGTCCATGCTCACCACCGGAAAACCGTTGACCGTTTCGGCCGAACCTTCGCCCTCAACAACGAAAAACAGCTCCGCGTCACCGCTTGCAAGCGATGCTGAAAGAGAAGCACGCGCCAGGGGAATGACCTCTCTGCCATAACCTCCTGCACCGATGATTCCGTAATACTTTTTCATCAAAATCTCCTGATCCGAAAATTCACTCAATACCTGACAGAGCGCTTGATGAGTCGGCAGATCATGTCGATCTCTTCCATCGACAGTTTGTGGTAAAGCGGCAGGCATATGATGCAGCAGGAAACAGCCTCCGAGATCGGGCAGCTTTGATCGTGGATGTATGGAAGCTTGGAAAGCGACGGGTAAAAATAGCGCCGAGGATAGATATTGTGGAGGTTGAGCACTTCCATGACAGCCAAAAGCTTTTCTTCACTTTCGAAGATCACCGGGAAGTAGGAATAATTGTATTGCGTATCCGGTGCAATTTTCTGAAACTTGACAGGCAGGTCAGTCAGGTTCGCTTTGTAGTGGTCACAGAGTTCCTCGCGCTTGGCCAGGATCTCTTCGACATACTTCAGATTCGTCAGCCCCATTGCAGCGTGAACTTCCGAGTTCTTGCCATTGACGCCGACGCCACCGAAATCAGTCAACGAGGTATGACCGAAGTTTCTCTTCATGGCCATGCTTTTCAGAATTTCAGGATCGGAAGTAACGACCGCTCCACCTTCGATGGTGTGAAAAAGTTTGGTCGCATGAAAGCTGCAAGTTGCAATATCTCCGTACGCCAGCAGGGAACGCCCTTTATGGGTCGTACCAAAGGCGTGAGCGGCATCGTAGATGACTTTCAAGCCATGTTTTTTGGCCACCGCATCGATCGCTTCGACATCGCAGGGATTGCCGAACACATGGGTTGCCAGAATGGCCGTGGTTTGCGGAGTGATCGCTTGTTCGATTTTCGCCGGATCGATATTCAGCGTGTCCTGGCAGATATCCACCATGATCGGCGTGCACTTTTCCCAGACGATGCTGGACGTCGTGGCGACGTAGCTGAAAGGCGTGGTGATGATTTCACCTTTCAGCTCCAGGGCTTGAATTGCAATTTGCAGGGCAATGGTACCGTTACCCACAAACAGCAGATGATCGACGTCGAGCTCTTCCTTGAGCTTCAACTCAAGTTCGTTAACCAATGGTCCATTGTTGGTGAACCATTCACGATCCCAAACCCCTTGCAGGTACTTTTGATACTCGGCGAAAGGAGGAACAAACGGCTTGGTAACAGGAATATTCATGCGCGCCCCGAAGACGAAACTTATTGTGCAGTTCTGTTAAAGAAAGATTTGATGCGTCCACACCAGGACATCTGACAGGCCTGCAGCTCCGCCCTGGCCTCATCGAGTTGCGACTTGAGCGCTTCGCTCGCCTGCACTTGAGCCGCAAGCGATTGGGAGATGCCTTCTACTTCCGCAAGCCTTGCATCGGCATTGCCGGCCTGTTGCTGAACGAGCGCTTGCTGGGCAAGCAACTCCGCTTCGACCTCGCGGATGCGTGCGGACTGAACCTCGATGAACTCCGCGCGGGCAGCAGACTCCAGCGCCGTTTTCACGGAAGCGTGCTCGTTGGCCTGTACGCTGGCGCCGCTTGCAAGCCAGGTGGTTTCATTCTCAGTGACAGCGGAAAAATCGACGTCCACGTCAACGGCCGAAGACTTGCGTGCCTCGACAATCAGTTCGTTGTGAAACGGACGGGACTCAAGGCCGGAAAACACTTCATCGGCACTTTTGCGATACGACTGAAAGACAATGGACTTGAATCCGGCCTCACCAATCGCCCGGGTCATCTCTTCCGCATCGTAGACAAACTGATGCCCCCAGGAACGCATTCCTTCGTTCATCATCTGGCATCGCGAATTCGGTTGCCAGAGATCGCCCCACTCGTTCTTGCTGTCTGAAAAGTAGGAGTGGGTCAGAAAACGCAGGTTGGGCGTGGTGATACGAATCGCTCCACCAGGCGTCAGTACCCGAAAGCATTCTTTCAGGAACGCTACGGCCTGTTCCCGAGTGACATGCTCAATGAAATGCTCGTTGAAAATATGGCTGACCGAGGAATCCGCAAACGGCAACGGCTCAGTGAGATCGAGCAATCGATCGGCCGTGGGGGAGTCAAGATCGATATTGATCCAGCCGGGGAATGTGACCGAGCCACATCCGAGGTGAAGTTTCTGATCAGTCTGTGCCATTTTTGATTTCTCGCATGCTTACCTTGTTACCCCAGTACGCGGCTCCGTAAATCTGTGGATGTCCCGCGCTGGAAAGTGAGAACTTCGTCGAAATGGGAACAAAGTCCGCCACGACGACCTCACCGATATTCAGATTGACCGGCTCTGCGAGCATGGAAGAAACAGAGTAGTGCCCTTCTCGCAGATGCGCGGTAAACGTCCATTCAATCACGTGAACACTGCCGGCCTCGACATCGACCAGATGCCGGTTACCTTCGATACCGGTATCGGAGTAGATGATGTCCTGCCCGTTCTTGTCACGGATGTGGTAAGCCAGGCCAAGGCTGGGAACAGACTTGTGGACCTGCACCACCTGGCGCAGCACCACCGTCTGCCCGAAGTCCACCGCGTCGATCATCTGACCGCGTTCGTTCAGCAACGCTACGTTGATGAACTCGGCAACACCGTTCTGTATCCGCTGAAAACTGGCCATGGACTGGAATGACTCGACACCATCGGTATATTCCGACGCCACCGCCGCAGTCTGCTTGACCGTTTCCTCGGGGCCTCGGTCCACACGCTGGCTTTCGATCAGGGCAGAGTAATACTTTTCCACTGCCGTGTTCACATCGCCCAGATACCGGCTTCGCCCTGACTCGAGCAACAGGGCCCGACTGCAAAGTGACTTGACTGAGGCGGTGTCATGGCTGACGAACAAGACCGTCGAGCCTGCCGCGATGATCCCCTGGATCATTTTTGCGCACTTGGCCTGAAAGTAGGCGTCGCCGACCGACAACGCTTCATCGACGATCAGGATGTCCGGTTCCACGTGAATTGCCACCGAGAACGCCAGGCGCACCATCATCCCGCTGGAATAGGTTTTGACAGGCTGCTCGATAAAGCTGCCGATGTCCGCGAACTCGACGATTCTGTCGTAGCGGGCGTCGGTCTCCTCGGTGCTCAAACCCAGCACCGCAGCATTCATGTAGATGTTTTCGCGCCCGGTGAACTCGGGGTTGAACCCTGAACCCAGCTCCAGAAGCGCAGCGATACGACCATGGGTCTCTACACTGCCGCTGGTTGGATTGAGCGTGCCGCAAATCATCTGCAACAGCGTGGACTTGCCACTGCCGTTACGCCCGATGATGCCGACTGTCTCACCCTTCTTGATTTCAAAAGAGACGTCGTTGAGCGCCCAGAACTCTCGATAGAATTTGCGGCCCTTCACCAGGAACTGCTTCAAACGATCGTGGGGCTGGTCGTAAATCTGATAACACTTGCTCAGATTTTCAACCTTGATCGCAATATCCGAATCAGAGGACATCGGCAAACCCCTTGCGTGTTTTCTGGAACCAGGCAAAGCCTAACCACATGACCAACAGCCCTATAAGGAAATAGATACCGATAATTGAAAAATCCGGAGCACGGCCAAAAAACAGTACGTCCCGGGCCTGCTCGATGACAGGCGTCAACGGATTGAGCATCAGTACCGGCCGATACGCCTCAGGCAACGCACTCGCCGGATAGAAAATAGGCGACAGAAACATCAGTACGGAAGTGAGGATACCGATGAACTGCGCGATATCCCGCAAATAGACTCCCAGAGACGCCAATCCCCAGGAAAGCCCCATCATCACCAATACCAGGGGCATGACCACCAGAGGCAGATACAGAGCCGTCAGGTGTGGCACGCCGAAGAAAATCAGGTAGGCCAGCATCCACACACCCAGGCTGATCAGCGCATGGAACATGGCTGCGCCGAGGCTTACCCAGGGAAGAATTTCCAGGGGATACACCACCTTTTTCACATAGTTGGCATTGGACACGATAAGGCCCGGCGCCCGGTTGATGCATTCCGCGAAAAGGCTGAATACCATCAGACCGGCGAACAGGATCAGGGCAAACTCGGTTTTCGAATCGCTGCCACCGCTCCAGCGCGCCTTGAACACAACACTGAAGACAAATGTGTAGACAGCCAGCATGAAGACCGGGTTGAAAAACGACCAGAGCACACCCAGAACCGATCCACGATAGCGCCCCAGCACCTCCCGCTTGATAGATGCCCTTATCAACGTCCGGTTACGAACCAGACTGGCAACCATTTCACGCGGTAATGTAGAAAAATCTTGCATCAGGCAATGGCCTCTGAGTTGACACCAAACTTACGCTGGACCGCACTGCCCGTCATACCAAACATCTTCCATTCTTTGAATACAAAAACGAACGGCAAAAAAAAACGGGACAATCACAACAACGCCGCCCTTTTGATTGCAGTCCATGGCCACGAAATAGTATCTAAAGTTTTACAGTTCGAAAGTTTCTCGAAATATGAAAAATCCATGCCTTCATTATCAATGAGAAGCATGAGATTTGTTGAATCCGGACATCCGCGCAATCCTGTGCAAATATAAAAAACAGCGCCCTGACCCCAGCCAGAAAGGCCCGCCGAGGATACCGTAAAACGCCATCGAAGAACACCGCGGCGCCGGCTGGATCCACCAACCGGGCGCCTTGCAATGACGCTTACAGGCCGGATTCAGATGCCACTCGCGACGCGTTCTTTACTCATACCCGCACCTTCAAGGGTCGAGGCGACGCTGCTGATAGATCCAGTCGACAATTTCTCCATCGGGGGCATAGCCACTGACGGTTTCGCGCAAAATCTGCCGAACGCGGGAGTAGTCGTCCTTTTCGACTGCTGCCAGCAATTCCGACAGCCGAACCTTGAGCACGTCCCAGGGAATGAGGTCCTCGTTGGCACTCATGATCATGGGGTGTGGCGTCGCCGAAACATTGTCACCGATCAGAAGTTCTTCATAGAGTTTTTCCCCGGGTCGCAACCCGGTGAATTCGATTGCAATATCGCCGTGCACATTCTTTTCCGAACGCACACTGAGGCCGGACAGGTGAATCATCTTTTCAGCGAGCTCGACAATTTTGACCGGTTCTCCCATGTCCAGCACAAATACATCTCCCCCCTGCCCCATGGAGCCGGCCTGGATCACCAACTGCGCAGCTTCCGGGATCGTCATGAAATAGCGGGTGATCTTGGGATGAGTGACCGTCAGCGGACCGCCGGATTTGATCTGACTATGAAACAGCGGAATCACCGACCCCGACGAACCCAGCACATTTCCGAAACGCACCATGGTGAATCGCGTCTTGTTGACCCGAGACACATTGGCCTTGTCGCCGAACAGTACAGGGGCCAGCTCACGACTCAGCGCCTGCAGGGTCAACTCGGCAAGTCGCTTGGTGCTGCCCATGACATTGGTGGGGCGTACAGCCTTGTCGGTGGAAATCAGAACAAAATTGGAAACACCTGCCTGCAATGCCGCCTGCGCCGTATTGAGGGTTCCGATCACGTTATTGAGCACACCTTCGGCAATATTGTGTTCAACCATGGGCACGTGTTTATAGGCGGCCGCGTGATAGACAGTATCCACGCCCCATGTCTTCATGACGTCCAGGAGCTTGTGGGGATGCCGGATGGAACCGAGAATCGGCAGTAGACGAATGGAGACGGACTCGCGCGCGATGCGTTGCTCAAGCTCGGACAGGATGCTGTATAGATTGAACTCACTGTGATCGAACAGCAGAAGCGTAATCGGCCCCAGCAGGAAGATTTGACGGCAGAGCTCCGAACCGATTGACCCGCCTGCGCCGGTCACCAGCACAACTTTGCCAGTAATGCAATGAGCCAGCAGGTCGGACTGGGCCGGTACTGAATCGCGACCCAGCAGATCAGCAATGTCCACTTCCTGAATGTCGTCGACCTTTACCCGGCCGCTGGCGAGGTCGGTAAAGCTTGGTACGCTGCGAATATGCAGAGGGAATCCTTCCAGCAAGTTGAGGATTTCCCGGCGACGGGCACGGGTCGATGAAGGCAGCGCCAGGAGAATTTCCTGAGCCCCCGTCACGTCGATCATTTGCTGAATGTGCTTGGGCTTATAGACTTGCAGGCCCGAAATGGCCCGATCAGCGATACTCGCATCATCATCGATGAATGCCACAGGGCGCATGACCCGCCCCATTCGCAGCGCCGCGACCAGCTGATTACCGGCGACTCCGGCACCATAGATCGCCACCTTGGTCAGGCCATCGTCGCGACTGGTGAACGGTACGTGCTGGGCTGCGGTGAACCAGTCACCCATGAAATACTGACGCATGCACAGGCGCAATCCGCCAATGATCACCAGACTCAGCCACCAGTAGTTGAAAATGATGGATCTGGGGACAACACTTTCATGATTGCTGTACCAGTAGACAACTACTGCGAGTATCAGTGAAGAAAGGCTGACCGCCTTGATGATGGCAATTAGTGCATCATTGCCGAAGTAGCGCATGACCGCGCGATACATGCCAAATCGAATAAACAGCGGGATTGCAACAAGCGGGGCACAGACGAAGAGCCAGGCATGCACTTTGATGGGGTTGTACATGTCATCGATTCCGAGGCGAACGATGAACGCCAGCCACAGAGCCCCCCAGACGAGAACGACGTCGGTGGCCACCTGCAGCAGTCGTTTTTGACGACGCGGCAAACCCAGCAGAAATGCTCGCATTTTATCCATTGAATCGCCCGATCACCGTCCCACTCCATGAACTATAAACCAGCCGGCATTGTATCCTCCTTCAACCAGAGAATACGACTGCCAAGTGACCGGCCGGCGCCCGCGTTACGCCATCTGCGCCCGGACCGCTCGTCAGCACCCCGGCGCGTCTGTTAAGCTGCAACCCTTTACCGGCGCTCGGCGCCTGCCGCTCCGCGACCCCGCCCGATATCAAAGCCAGCCATTACCGCCTTTTTCTTTCCGTCATATCTTCATGTCGAATCGCTGCATGATCAGGGAGCCTGAGATCAAATTCATGGACAAGCCGAACCAAGAATCAACCCCTGAAATGCAGCACTCCTCAGCACCCGATACGCCTGATCAAAACAACAAGAAAATTGCAATTCTGGTCTGTACCTATAACGGCGCGCGCTTTCTAAAAGAGCAACTCGATTCATTTATTGAACAGTCCCATCAGAACTGGGCAATCTACGTCTCGGATGACGGTTCGTCTGACGAAACACTGAATATATTGAAAGACTACCAACTTCGACTGGGCAATGAGCGACTGGTCATTCTGCAGGGACCTCGAAAGGGGTTTGCCAGAAACTTTCTGTCACTTGTGAAAAACCCGTCAATCATTGCCGACTATTTCTGTTTCAGCGACCAAGACGATATATGGTTTAAAAACAAACTTAGCCGAAGTCTCGACTTGCTGCCCGAAGAAGGGAATGCCCCCGCCCTATACTGCTCTCGAACTGCACTGGTCAATTCAAGCCTCGAGCCTATCGGCTATTCGCCTCTGTTCCTGCGCACGCCCTGCTTCGAGAACGCACTGGTTCAAAGCATCGCCGGCGCCAACACAATGCTGATCAATAATGCTGCCCGCGCACTTTTGCTGCGTGTAGCCGATGATGCTCCGGTCGTCGCACATGACTGGCTGACCTACCTGCTGGTCACCGGCTGCGGCGGACGGGTAATCTACGACCCGACCCCCTCTCTCCATTACCGTCAGCATGAAGGGAATCTGATCGGCGCCAACGCCGATCTGAAAAACCAGATCCTGCGATTGCGCAAAATGTTCACGGGACGCTTCAGCCAGTGGAGCACCCAGAACCTCAGCATCCTGCATACCGTTCGCGACCGGTTGACCGACAGAAACAGGCAGGTACTGGAGCTGTTCGAAACCGCTCGACGCAGCAGCCTGCCGGCACGGCTTTACCGAATGCGAAAAAGCGGAGTCCACCGCCAGACACTCAAAGGCAACATCAGCCTGATCGTCGCTACGCTGATGAACAAGATCTAAGCCGACGACTGACGGGCCCGCGCCCGTCAGTACGGCGATTTACGCTGCCATGCCAGCCCTGTACTTCCAGGCGATAAATGCCAACGGCACGTAGGCGACCATACAGCCCAGAACACCTGGTACAACACCGGTTCCAGCCAGCACCGCCCATGGCAACAACCAGACCACGTTGATCACCACCACAGCCGATGTGACGGCCAGATGACTCGAAGTGCGTTGCGCGGCATGCTGATAGGCATGACTACGGTGAGCCTGATACACCTTGTCGCCCCTTAGCAACCGCCGGACCAGCGTCCAGGTAGCGTCGACAATGAAAACACCCAACAGAATCAACCAGCTCCACAGCAGTTCCGGCTTCTCCCACGCCGCCTGAAGCGCCATGACTCCCAGCACCATGCCGAGAAACCCGCTACCGGCATCCCCCATGAAGATCCGCGCAGGCGGGAAATTCCAGCAAAGAAAACCGGCGACAGCCGCAGCCAGAACCAGCGCGCCCCCTATCAAGTCGGGATGGCCGCACCATGCGTAAACCGCGCAGACCGCCAGACAGACACTGATGGCTTCAGCACTGGCCAGGCCGTCAATACCATCCATGAAGTTATATAGATTGAGCATCCACACCAGATAGATCACGGCAAGCAGGTCGCCAAGCAATCGCAGGTCAACCAGTGCTCCAAACAATGAGACAGGCGCCAGCCCCTTGATCCAGAACAACGCCCAGCCGGCAGCAATAAAGTGCCCAAGCAGACGCCAACGGGCAGCGATATGTCCGTGATCATCGGCAAAGCCAATCACTGCGACCAGCAATCCGGCGCCCAGAATACCGATCATCGCGGCCTGTTCGAAAAGCCCTGCCGAGACCAGCAGCGGCAAGGCCAGGGCAAATGCCACCACAATCGCAACACCGCCTCCCCTGGGCGTTGGAATCGAATGGGAACTGCGCTCATTCGGCACATCCATCAGGCTTCTGGCCAGCGCGTAACGCCGCAGGACCAGCGTCAACCCCCAGGACAGGAGAAAAACGACAAGCAAAATACTCCAGAAAATCATTTGTTCTTGGTATCCAGGTAATAGTCAGCGGTCTGGCGCAATGCCCTCTCCACCCTAGAGGGAGGTGTCCAACCCAACACCTCTCGCGTATGCCTGATATCGACTTGCAAGGAGCCACACAGCCTCTGAGCCAACGCTCCTTTTCCAAGCAACCTGGCAGGCCATGTCAGCAATCCCGCAGGGAGCGGCAGCAGTGCCGCTTTTTTCCCGAGCGCACGCGCCATGCCTTGCAAGAGCGCGGTCGTCGACAGATCCTCGCCATCACTGACAAGAAACACCTGCCCCGCAGCCCTCGGGTGATCGATACAGGTCACCACGAGATCGACAAGATTGGTGAGCGAAACCAGACTTCGACGATTATCGATCGCACCGAACGGCAACGGCACGCCTTTATCGAGCCAGCGCATCATGCTGAGAAAGTTTGCCCGGACTCTCGGCCCGTACACCAACGGCGGCCGGATGATGACCACTTCCATGCCGGTCTCCTGAGCAAGCTTTTGCAAGGCAAGTTCCGCCTCCAGCTTGGAAACGCCATACGGATCTTTCGGCATGGGCCGATCCAGCGCAGTGAATGGCCGACCGGGCTCGGTCTGCTCGCCATTGACCTTGATACTGCTGATGAAAATAAACCGTTTGACGCCTGCCGCTGCAGCCTGCTGCGCCAGCTGGAGGGTCCCATCGACATTCACCCGCCGATATTCCGCCAGCGGATCAGAGGCCGAGTCGTCCATCACGTGCACCCGCGCAGCGGCATGCACAATGACGTCAATGCTGTTCATATCAGGAAGCGCAGTTTGACCGCCGAGCTCCAGCGACACAATCGGACACAAGCCCTTGAGACGCGTCTCGCCCCTGGCGGCAGCCACCGGAACCACTCGCCGATCAAGCAGCAGCCTGAAGACTACTGCCTCACCGACAAATCCTCGGGCACCGGTTACCAACACTCTTGGCACGTTCATTCAGCCTTGTTTCCAACCAGCGCGGTCAGCCAGCACACGATGAAAAAGAACAACTTGTCCCTGCCCCTGCGCCGGCACTTGCAGGCACTCAGGGACAGCTTCAGTAACTGCCAGCGTCGCAAATCCTGCCAGCCACGAACGAAAGGATCCTGCTCCTTTCCCACCAGCAAGGCGATCAGTCGAGCCTGGGAAAACCACCAACCGTTATGGATCTTCTTGTACCGGACAACCAATGAACCGAGCCCAGTGTTGGCCCCGACCTGATTGCGCTCATGCTGCCGGTATTGCAGGGTTGATTCAGGATCGATCAGCCATGAATACCGATGACTTCGGGCAAATGCGTAGCAATACCAGTCATGCAGACTGACCTCCTGCAACGCCTGCCAGTTGGTAACCATCGACGCCTTGATTGCGCTTGCCAATGACCGAGTGAAAACATAAGTGCAGCCGGGGCCGGCAGCTTCGAACAGATAATCCCATTCGACTTGAGCCTGAGCCTTGTCCAACAAGTGAGTACGACCATCAGGCCAGAAAGCCGACACATTGCTCGAGTAGGCATCCGCACTCTGCTGGTGCAACAAACGACAGGCACGTTCCAGCTTGTCGAGACGCCATATGTCGTCCTGATCGGCAAAAGCGACATAATCGTAGACGCCCAGCTCGACATCACGCATCAAACGAAAGAAATTGCGTGATGCCCCTCCGAAACGCCCTGCCGGCGGCAACAGAACGACATTCGAATGCCGAGCGGCGAACGATGCACACCAGGATTCAGTGCCATCACTGGAGGGATCGACGCTGATGTGAATAGTCACATCAACGCCTGTCTGAGAAAGGATCGAGCAAAGTTGCTCCTCGATCCATTGCATGCCGTTGTAGGCCGCCAGCAACACGGCAACTTTAGGAGGGTTTACTGGCATGCCTATCCTGCTTACCGGTTGAACGCAGCATTGAAAGGAAAACGACTTTCCAATCAGTCAGCAGGTGAATCCAACAGTTTCTGCAGATATTGCCCGTATCCGGTTTTCTTCAACGCGTCGGCCTGGGCGGACAGCTGCTCGGCAGTGATCCAGCCATTGTGATAGGCGATCTCTTCGAGGCATGCCACTTTCAAGCCCTGACGTTGCTCGATCGTATGAACGAAGTGACTGGCCTCAAGCAGCGAGTCATGCGTACCGGTGTCGAGCCACGCAAAACCACGACCCAACATCTCCACCTTTAGCGTCTTCTGCTCGAGATAGGCACGGTTGACGTCAGTGATTTCCAGCTCTCCGCGCTCCGATGGCTTGATGCCCTTGGCGATCTTGACCACATCGTTGTCGTAGAAGTACAAGCCGGTAACAGCGTAGTTGGACTTCGGCTTCAGCGGTTTCTCTTCAATACTCAGTGCCTGGCCCGTCTTGTCGAACTCGACAACACCGAAACGCTCCGGATCGGAAACGTGATAGCCAAACACGGTAGCACCGGATGCCTGGGCACTGGCAGAACGCAGATTGTCCGAGAAGTGCTGACCGTAAAAGATGTTGTCGCCCAGAATCAGGCAGCAAGGGTCCTTGCCGATGAACTCTTCGCCGATGATGAACGCCTGCGCCAGACCATCCGGAGAAGGCTGTTCGGCATAGCTCAACTTGATACCGTACAGGCTGCCGTCACCCAGCAGCTTCTTGAAGCATGGCAGATCTTCCGGCGTGGAGATAATCAGGATTTCACGCATGCCGGCCAGCATCAGTACCGACAACGGATAGAAGATCATCGGCTTGTCGTAAATCGGCAACATCTGCTTGGAAACACCAAGGGTCAACGGATGCAGACGAGTGCCCGAGCCGCCAGCGAGGATGATGCCTTTACGATTTGTCGTGGTCATTTATTCAGAACTTCCATAAGCATTCGGGTTACACCACTTTGCCAATCCGGCAAGTGTAGAGAAAAATTGTCACGCAGCTTCCGGGTATTCAATCGCGAATTCCGGGGACGACGCGCAGGCGTCGGATAAGCTGTCGTTTCAATCGGATTGATCGACATCACCGCCAGCGTCTCGCCATGCGCTTTCGCCACTTCGACAACATGCCGGGCATAGCCATGCCATGACACCTCACCCGCCGCCGCCAGGTGATAGACGCCCGCCAGATCCGGGCGCTGCAAAACCTGGCGAATGGCGTGTGCAGTGACATCGGCGATCAGATCCGCACCGGTCGGCGCGCCGATCTGATCGTCGATCACATTCAGTGTTTCACGCTCTCTGGCCAGGCGAAGCATGGTCTTGGCGAAGTTGTTTCCGCGAGCACTGTAGATCCAGCTCGCACGAAAGATCAGGTACTTGCAGCCGGACGCGACGACTGCCTCTTCGCCTGCAAACTTGCTGGCGCCGTAGTGATTGACCGGAGCAACCACATCGCCCTCCAGCCAAGGCACCGTGCCCTCTCCGCTGAAAACGTAGTCGGTTGAATAGTGAACCAGCCATGCACCCAGGAAGGACGCCTCCTCGGCAATGACCTGAACCGCCTCGACGTTCACCAGATCCACCAGCTCGCACTCAGACTCGGATTCGGCCTTGTCTACGGCAGTGTAGGCGGCCGCATTGACAATCACATCCGGCTTGATGGAGCGAATGGTCGCGCGCAGGCCTTCCAGATCGGCGAGATCACCGCACAATCCATCTACCGCGTGACGATCAAGGGCCAACAGCTCGCCCAGTGGCGCCAGGGAGCGTTGCAGCTCCCAGCCCACCTGGCCATTTTTTCCTAGAAGGAGGATTCTCATGCCTTTGTCGAACGACCTGCGTAGTTCTGGTCAATCCACTGTTGGTAGCTGCCGCTCTTCACGTGAGCGACCCACTCAGTATTGCTCAAATACCACTCGACCGTTTTCCGGATTCCACTTTCAAAGGTCTCCTCAGGCGTCCAGCCCAGCTCACGCTGGATTTTACTGGCGTCGATCGCGTAACGCTGATCGTGTCCCGGACGATCCTGAACATAGGTGATCAGGCTGGCATGCGGACGGTGAGCGGAGTCAGGACGCAGTTCGTCAAGCAGGGCGCAAAGGGTATTCACCACCTCGATGTTCTGCTTTTCGTTGTGACCGCCAATGTTATAGGTCTCGCCGATAACGCCCTCGGTCACGACCTTGTACAGGGCGCGTGCGTGATCTTCGACGTAAAGCCAGTCACGCACCTGGTTACCCTTGCCGTAAACAGGCAGCGGCTTGCCTTCCAGCGCGTTGAGAATGATCAACGGGATCAGCTTCTCGGGGAAGTGGCAAGGGCCGTAGTTGTTCGAGCAGTTGGTAACGAGCGTTGGCAGGCCATAGGTACGAGCCCAGGCGCGAACCAGGTGGTCGGAGCTGGCCTTGCTGGCCGAGTAAGGCGAACTTGGCTGATACGGTGTGGTTTCCGTGAAGAGATCTTCGGGACCTTCAAGGTCTCCGTAAACTTCGTCAGTGGAGATATGGTGAAAACGGAAAGCGGCCTTGCGCTGATCATCGAGGGCCGCCCAGTAGTGGCGGGCCGCTTCGAGAAGAGTGTAGGTGCCAATGATATTGGTCTGGATGAACTCGGACGGGCCGGAAATGGAACGATCGACGTGGGATTCGGCCGCCAGGTGCATGATGGCATCCGGCTGATGTTCACGCAGAACACGGTCGATCTGATCACGATCACAGATATCGACTCGCTCGAATGCGTAACGCGAATCCTGGCTGACTTCGGCGAGCGACTCAAGGTTGCCGGCATAGGTGAGCTTATCGACATTGACAACGGAGTCGGTGGTATTGGAAATGATGTGTCGGATGACTGCCGAACCGATAAAACCTGCACCGCCGGTGACTAGAATTTTCACGCGAAACCATACCCTTGAGTTACTGAGAGGACCGCCAACCGGGCCCTGCCTGATCCATGAATGCAAAAGCCATCAACTTTGCGGAGGCTTTCGATAGAAACAGCCTGCACCGACAGGGATAACCACCATCGGAACGGCGTAGCATTTTACAGTTTACCGGAAGATTTACTAATGGATATGGACAAGCTGCTGTGCAATTTCATACACACGTCTGAAGGGCATCGACCTTAAACAGGTCGCTTGCGTGAACCACGCGGCACGAGACGTAGAAAACCCCTTATAAGCGGCCCAACTATCATGCCCGCCAGCAATGCCAGCACCACAATCAAAGAGACAGGCAACTGGGGCCCCGCCCATCCCAGAAACAGCAACGATACCGATTGCTGATTTTCAAGGACAAATGCCAGCAGCATCAGGATCAATAACAGGAAAAATACAACGAACCCTACACGCTTGAAGTTACGCATGACCGACGCTCCGAAATCTCGACGAAATCAAAGCTCGCCCTCCTCTTCCTCGTTTACGCGGTCACGCAACTCCTTGCCCGGCTTGAAATGTGGAACGAATTTACCGTCAAGGCTGACGGATTGCCCGGTTTTCGGGTTCCGCCCAACACGCGGTGCGCGATAGTGCAGGGAGAAGCTGCCGAACCCGCGGATCTCTATGCGATCACCGGTAGCAAGGCATTGGGACATTTGCTCAAGCATGGTCTTGATGGCCAACTCCACATCTTTGGATGAGAGCAGCCCTTGATGGGTGACAATTCGTTCGATCAACTCCGACTTCGTCATGTTTTTCCCTTCTTTTTCAAGCAGCTAGATCAGCGCTACAAAGGGTTTTAGCATGCGCTGAAGATTTTGAACAGCCTGAGTATTGACGAACTCGCAAGTTCAACTTTACAGGACCCGGAGCCGCGCCGACTGCCGGCCCGAACCCCAAGAACTCCAACCCCGTCCCGGCAGTGTTTTTCACGGTTTGCAGATCACAAACATCGTTCGCGTCAGGTATCCGGCCGGGTTCCAGCCGAATGGATAGTCCTCGGCGTCCTCCTTGGAATCACTGGACCTGGCCACGACCTTGTACCCCTTCGCCGGACACTCGCGAGCCGCACGCTTTTCGCACTTTTCCCAACTGGAGCCAAGCCCCGAACAATCGATGCGCACACCCGTTTCGCCACGAACGACATGGGTTTTACTGTTGGTTGTACAGCCCGCCAGGATCAGCAACATCGCAACAACAATAAACCTGTTCATCCCCCTCCCCATCCTCGACACCACCAACACCCTGCAAAGGCAACTCAGACCCGTCCCGTCCTGAAAAGACCACAAGGCACCGAACTTGGTTTCCTTTATAAACGCCCGCCACCTGAGGAAACCCATTTCACCTCAGGCAGAACGGGACGCACACCTCGCGAGCAAAAACGATGAATTCAGCCCGACCAACCCCCTTAAAACCTTACCCTGCTCTTGTTACAAAATAATTCAACGAACGCTTCAAAACACCAGAAAAGCACTGCCGGTGACGATACGAACCCGCCGCAACGCCTGCGCGCAATGCAATCCACTTCCAGAGGAGAACCGATACCAATCGGATCCCAATGATGGTCTAGACCGTCATAAATGGTTATTATCGCCGCGCCAAGCGTAAGAAAAATCTGTACGCATCATCGGAAAAGTCACGAATAGAGTGATGGAAAACCGACTTGGCCCCTACGAAAAGCGCTGATGTTTTACCTTTGCATATAGGCAACTCACGAAGTTTTTCAAAGCCCGGCAGCTCGCATGCCGAGGTTTGGCTCAACAACGCATACGTGTTTCTGACGTTGCGAGGCCGGCAGAGCCATTGCAAAAACAGACGTTCGCCTGTGAGAAGACTTTTCTCCAGCTTTTACTGGAGTCGAGACATGGAGTTCACATATCTGCTAGCACCGCGACACCCAGCTTGACCGGATCCACCCTCAAAAAAATTGCGATCTGGTGTCGATGTCACCGCATTGATCCAGGTTCATACGCCCAACTCTTGCACAACCTCGATCGGTAAGTAAGGCACCCCCAGCTTGTAGCCTGATCTACCTATAAGGACATTCCATGTCGATTCAGCTGTTCGTACCAAAATTCCGTATTGATGAATGCCTCGCTGCCATTCGCGAATGCCTCGAAAAAGGCTGGACCGGTCTCGGCTTCAAAACCGCGACCATGGAAGAGGAATGGAAAACCTATACCGGTTTGCCAAATGCCCACTTCCTGAGCTCCAACACCGTTGGCTTGCACCTGGCCGTCGAACTGTACAAAACCAAGTTCGGCTGGAGCGATGAAGATGAAGTCATCACCACGCCACTGACCTTCATTTCGACCAACCACGCCATTCTGTATGCGGGCATGAAGCCTGTATTCGCAGACGTCGACGAGTCGTTGTGCCTCGACCCGGAAAGTGTGATCGAGCGCATCACGCCGAAAACCAAGGCTCTGATCTTCGTTGGCATCGGTGGCAACATCGGCCAGTACCAGAAAATCGTTGAAATCTGCAAAGAGCACGACATCAAGCTGATCCTCGATGCCGCCCACATGGCAGGCACTCGCGTCAACGGCAAACATGTCGGTCAAGAAGCCGACTGCGTCGTGTTCAGCTTCCAGGCCGTGAAAAACCTGCCGACCGCTGACTCCGGCATGATCTGCTTCAAGAGTAAAGAAGACGACGAGCGTGTTCGCAAGCTGAGCTGGCTGGGCATCAACAAAGACACCTTCGCTCGCACCGCCGCACAAGGCGCGTACAAGTGGATGTACGACGTTGAAGAGCTGGGCTACAAATATCACGGCAACTCGATCATGGCTGCCATGGGTCTGGTTCAACTCAAGTATCTGGACCTGGACAACGCCTATCGTCGTCAACTGGCCAGCTGGTACCGTGAGAACCTGGCCGGCCAGACCAAGATCGGCATCGTCAACGTAACACCAGGTTGCGAGTCCTCGACCCACCTGCTGCAGATTCGCGTCAAGGATCGCGATGCTCTGATGCTGGCGCTGAACGAGCACCAGATCTACCCAGGCGTGCACTACCGCGACAACACCGAGTACTCGATGTATTCGTTCGGTGCCGGCACCTGCCCGAATGCAGCCAAGGCCAGCCAGGAAATCCTGTCGCTGCCGATGCACCTGGGCCTGACCCGTGCCGACGTCGATACCGTGTGCGAACTGCTGATCCGCTACGCAAAATGAAGCGCTCACTCCCCTCGTTTGATGAAGGCGCAATGCGCCTTCGCTTGATCGAAGAGAGTGACCTGCACGAGACCTTGTCCTGGAGAAACCGGGACGAGGCACGTGTCTGGTTCAAAACTTCGACGCCTCTCACATACGAGCAGCATGCCAACTGGTTCCATCAGCGTTATCAGCCGAGCGAAACCGACTTTCTGTTTGTTGTCGAAGCAGACGGCAAGCTGGTCGGTCAGGCGTCCGTCTATGGCATCGACTGGCAGAACCGCACCGCTGAAGTCGGTCGTTTTCTGGTTGACGCCGATCAGGCGGGTCGCGGCCATATCGGTCGGGCCTGTGGTGTACTGCTGGATATCTGCTGGCACACGCTTGATCTGGACTATGTCTTTCTCGAAGTCATCGAGACCAACGATCGCGCCATTCACCTCTACCGCAAACACGGTTTCTGTGAAGAGCAGCGTTACGACGGCCTCATCAGAATGGGCCTTCGAAAAAAACAGGCGAGAACTGAATGACGAGTGTCACGAGGCTGTTTATCGATAGCACGCGCGCATTGAAAATGTGGCGCGTCTGGACTTACCTGGGCGTTCAGGACATCAAGGCAAAATTTCACCGGTCATTCTTCGGTCCCCTGTGGATCGTGCTGACGACCGGTTTTTTTGTGACAGGTGTCGGGCTCATCTACGGTCTGCTGTTCGGCCAACCCGTTCACGAGTTTCTGCCTTACCTGGCCTGCGGTTTCGCCCTGTGGGGCTTTATCGTGGCATCGATCACCGATGCCAGCGCCACGTTCGTCAGGGCCGAGGGCTATATAAAACAGTTCTCCTATCCAAAGCAGATTTACCTGCTGAGGACGCTGATCTCGAGCGTGATCGTATTGCTGATCGGCATTGCCGTCGTGATCCCCGTGCAACTGTTCTTCAACGAGATCACCCCGCTCGGCTGGCTGTACGCTCTTCCGGGGCTGGCTCTGCTGATCATGGCGGCATTGGGTCATATTGCGATCAGCGCCTATCTCGGCGCACGTTTTCGCGACTTTCCCCACGCCATGGCCGTCATGCTGCAGATGATGTTCTTCATCACGCCGATCATGTTCCCGATCAAACTGCTCCATGAGAAAGGGCTTGGGTTCATCTACCAGTTCAACCCGCTCTATTACCTCATCGACGTGGTACGACACCCCATCATTCAGGGTGAACTTGCCCTGCCGGAAAACTACCTGTACGCCGGTGCATATGTACTGGCCACCTGGGTAGCCGCTTTGCTTGTTGCCTACAAGCTTGATTCTCGCGTGGTTTTCCTCTTATGACTCGTGCATCGCTGATTCTGAAAAACGTCGACATCACCTTCGAAGGTGCACTCAGCAGTGAAGAGGGACTGAAAAGCTGGCTCAAGCGCAAGCTGCTGACGCGCAATGTCGATACGGCAACCAACTACCGTATCGAAGCGCTCAAAGGCATCAACCTGGAAATCAACCATGGTGAGCGTGTCGGGCTGATCGGGCTCAATGGCGCCGGCAAGAGCACCCTGCTCAAAGTCATGGCGGACATTTATCCGCCCACCGCAGGATCGGTTTCGATCAAAGGGCACGTCTGCCCGATGTTCGAGTTCGCCACCGGTTTCGAGATGAATCAGTCGGGCTGGGACAACATCCGTATTCGCGGACTGTTGCTGGGCATGTCCGCCGATGCCATCGAAGAAAAGCTGCCGGAAATCGCCGCGTTCACTGAGCTCGGCGACTTTCTCGACTACCCGGTACGCACTTACTCCTCCGGGATGTTCATTCGGCTGGCATTTGCCGTGTCGACCAGCATCAACCCGGAAATCCTGCTGATCGACGAAGTCATGGGCGCCGGTGACATTTCCTTCGCCGAGAAAGCCAAACGGCGCATGTTCGAGTTTATGGAACAGGGAAAAATCCTGGTGTTCACCACCCATAACTTCAACCTGTTGAATGACTTCTGCACCCGCACGGTATGGCTGCATAAAGGCCGGATTGTCGCGGATGGCCCGACCGACGAAATCGTCAAGCGTTACAACGAAGAACACACCAACGCTCAATAACAAATCACAACCTTTTCCGGCCAAGACTTACAGCTAGGATAGCGAGCCAACATGACGACCCCCTATAACTTAAAGAACATTCAAGCCCTGCGGTGGCTTGCTGCACTGCTGGTTTTCATTCAGCACGCGGTGTACTTCTCCGGACAAATCAATAACGATTCCCTGCAAGGCTTCTTGCGTCTGAGCTTCGGATCGATCGGCGTCTTCGTATTTTTCATCATTTCCGGTTTCGTCATCGCCTTGCAGACAGACAAGAAACCAAGCCTGTTCGCTGCGCACCGACTCGCGCGCATCTACCCGGCCTTTTTCATTGCCGCCATTGTTGCCTCGCTGATTTTCCTTGTTTTCTCCAGTTACCGTCCCGTCCTGAACAGCGGCACACTTTCGATGCTGCTGATTCCGGTCGGCTCGCTCAACGGGACGTTCCAGATCCCGTACTGGACATTGATCTACGAAGTATTTTTCTACGCCCTGGTGTTCCTGGCGATGATTGCCTTCAAGGCCAGGCCGCAACTGTTGAACATTGTCATGTTTGCCTGGTTGCTGGTCATCCTTGGGTTTGCCAATGCAGGCATCAAGACCAGTGTCGCCATGCCGACGTTGAGTGAAATCGTTATTTCGACGCTGAACATTTACTTCATCGTCGGTTTCTTCCTGTCGCGACTGCTTTTCTCGCCGACAAACGGGATTGCCTATGCCGCTCTCTTCGCCATGGCATTGGAAGCGGTGTATTTTCCTGAACTGCGCTATACCGCCATCATCTGCACAATGGGCGCCATCGCTATCCTGGCCCTGATCAGACTGCCCGCACTTCCAGCATTTCTCATCAAACTGGGTGACTACTCCTACGGCATCTACCTGATGCACATGCCGGTGATCTTTTGCCTGTTCCTGGCCCTCAAACCTCACGGTGTGGATCTCTACACCTCGATTGCGATCATGACCGTGATTGCATTGCCGGCCGCCTTTCTGTTCGGCAAGTTCGAGTACTGGCTCTATCAGACCAAAATTCGTCCGGCCGTAGATAAACTTCTGACCCGCCAAAGCCCGCTTCATCAGAACCAGCCCCTGGAACAGCCATGAAATTTAGTGATTTCTCCTCTGACCTGAAGATTCATGCCAGTTCCAAGGCACCGTCGAAACCGAAGGTCACGGTGATTCTGCCGACCTATTCCCGCGGCCACGGGCCGCTGCAGGAATCCATCGACAGTGTATTGGCACAAAGTTACCGAAACTTTGAACTGATCATTGTCGACGACGGTTCACGGGACGGCTCTGCGGCCGTCCTGCAGGAATACCTGAAGAAAGATCCGCGCATCATTGTTCATTCGTACCACAAGAACAGCGGCCTGCCGGCATTGCGCGTCAACCAGGCGGCGCTGCGGGCGAAAGGCAAATACATTGCCTACCAGTTCGACGACGACATGTGGACCGAGCACAGCCTGCAAGTACGTGTCGAGCAACTGGAAAAGTGCACCAGACCTGCAGTGGCCTATGCCAACGCCAGCGTCGACATCGCCCTCGCCGACGGGTCGATCACCACCCGCAAGCTGGGCGGACCGTTCAACTACGGCCTGTTGATGAACGGCAATTACATTGCCAACAACACGGTCATGCACCACAAGTCCCTGTTTGATATTGCAGGCATGTATGACTCGCACGTCATGATGCGTCGCTATTCGGACTATGACCTGTGGTTGCGATTCGCCAAACACGCCGACTTTATCTGGGTCGACGAAGTGACGTCACATGTACGGGCCAACCTGGTCGATTCGCTGGGCAAGGAAATTCCACTGTTCTTCGCGCGGTACAGAAAGAGCCTGGCGATACCACGCGATCACTTGCTGACCCCTGCAAAAATCAACGACTACGACGTCATCGATCTCTCGCAATTTGCCGATACGTTCACCGATGCGGAAATCGTTGAATACCGGCGCATGGAAGCCGCGCCGTTCCTGACCAAGTTCAATGATTACTGCAGCGACTCCGAAATGGCGGTCGCGGCGGCCGCTCGAGGACGCAAGCTGCACTTGTTGACCGTGAAACCGGACTATTCGACATCGGTGGATGTCACGATCCACAACTTCACGCAACTGGCAGAACAGCGGGCGATCACCAGCACTTTCGTCAAGGAAAACGACCTGCCGGTCATCGATCTGGCGGGCGTGGATGTGACCGTGCTCTATCGCACTGTCGGCGTTGCCGGCAGCCAATTCGTCAAGAACCAGAAAGGCAAGATGCCTTTGGCCTACTTGATGGACGACAACATGCTGCACTTCCATGAAGTCGGCCCCCAACACAGCTTTCTTGCGCCTGGCACACCGACCTATCAGAACATCGCGCAGCAGATCCAGTCGGTCGACACCTGCATCGGTTACAGCGATGCAATCAATGAAGATCTGCGCGAGCTCAACAGTAAAACAGTTCGGCTCAATACCAACATTCATGCCCGGTTCGTGCAGAAGCGCACCTACAGCCGCGGCAAGCGTCTGAAAGTCGCAATCATGTCCGGCGCCGTTCGCGAGGATATTCTGCGCGAGCTCTGGCAAGCGCTTGCGAACTTCGCCAGCGCCCACGCCAACTCGGTGGAGTTTCACTTCTGGGGTCTGGATCCGGAGAAATTCGGCGCACTGGAATGCCCGGTTTTCTTCAAACCGTTCACCCACGTCTACGAAAGCTATATTCGCGACCTGAGCGAAACCAGCTTCGACATCGCACTGGTTCCCCTGGACTTCAGCACCCGTGCCGCGCGCAGCAAAAGCCCGGTCAAGCTGCTGGAATCGGTCGCGGCCGGCGCCATTGGCATCTTCACGGATGCCGTGCCCTACTCCGACATTCCAGATGCCTGTTGTGTGAAGGTGGAAAATACGGTCGAGGCCTGGGAACAGGCGCTGAATCATTGCTACGAAATGGGCCAGCAAAAGCGTGACCAGATGCTGGAGAACGCCCGGGAACTGGTGCTTTCGCGCTATACCACCGAGTCGCAGTTCTACGACTTCCTTGCCAGTTGCGAAGCCGTTCGCCTGCATTCCAGACTGGGCGATAAAGCCATTGCCTATGCCTTCCACGAAACAGCTCTTGGCGGCGCCACGCTGCACCTGATCCGCCACGCCAGCCTCGTGGCTTCGCTGGGTTTCCGCGTCGTCGGCATCGTTCCGCAGGATGCTACCTACGGCCCGATCTTCAAGGCGCGCTGGGACGCCGCAACGAATGGCGCGTGCCTGCTAGAAGAGCAGTGGCCTTCGGGGTATATCGACAGTCCGCAACCGCAGCGCCCATTTCAGCCGCAGGATGAGGCGGCAGCACGGCATCTGTCCAATTGCCTCGAGCCGGAAAGAATCGGTTTCCTGCACTTTGCGACATGGTCACCGACCATGAGCTTGCTGGCCAAACAACTGGGGATTCCCTGCAGCGCCAGTGTTCATCAGTTTTACGAAGGCGCCGGCAACTCCATCGTTCACTTTGCCGACTCGATCCACTGCTCCTCACTGACTCACGGCTTCAAATGGTCGAGCCTGTCGAAAAGTCCGGCCCGGCGTATCGTCTGCCCGGTCGCCGAAGATTACTTCGCCAGCTTCGCAGCCAATCGCGCCCGTGCGGCCAAGAGCGGCAACGCCCTGCGAATTCTTGTCTCCGGCACCCTGCAGCCGCGCAAGAATCAACTCGGTGCAATTCAGGCGGCCATCCTGCTCAACGATGCCGGATTCGATGTTTCGCTGGACCTGATCGGCTACACGGTATTTCACAATCAATACCTGGCCGAGTGCACTTCATTAATTGAAGCCAGCCAATATAAAGATAAATTCATCATTCATGGTTTTATCGACGATCCAAAACCGTTTTATGATAAGTGCGACTTGTTGTTGATATCGGCTACCGATGAGTCCATGCCTCAAACCATGTTGCAGGCAATGGCCATGGGCATACCCGTTGTTTCAACAATTGTCGGCGGCGTAGGGGAAATCATCAAACATCGCTACAGCGGCTTCCTTGCCCAGGACGACAGTCCAGAGGCCATGGCAGCGGCCGTGTCGCAGTACATCCGGCTGTCACAATTGCAGCGTCTGGAAATCATCGATCGTGCGCAGCGATCCATGAAATTCCTTGCTCGCCCGAGCTACGTTCGCTCCGAACTGGTGGATCTTTACAACCAGGCATTCGAGGAATTCGCTCGGCACCGCAAAGCTGCACAAAAGCCGGGCGACAATTCGTCCAGGACCTCGGCGTCTTCGTATGAACAGATGCTGCTTGCAACTCTGAACACCACCCGCAGTCAGATCAGCCAATTAAGCAGAGCGCTGGATAAATGACATTAGAGAATGAAGTGGTGAACGTTGACCTGGGTTGCGGGAAACGCAAGCAGGAAGGATTCTTCGGCATCGATCGTTTCCCGATGCCGGAAGTCGACATGCTGGCCGACATCGATCTTGGCATTCCGCTGCAAGATGATTCGGTCGATATGTTGTTTTCGTCGCACTTCCTGGAGCATGCCCGGGATCTGATGTTCACCATGCGCGAAATCTATCGCGTCTGTAAGCATGGGGCGCAGGTATGCATTATCGCGCCCTATAACGAACAGAAACTGAATATCGCCAACCCTTACCACATCACGATTTTCAACGAGCACACGCCTCGCTTCTGGACTGACCACACGGAAACACCGGTGGATGAAGCGGACTATGCGGATCCGGTAAAGCGCCCCTGGGGACTTTCAAAGTCAGACAACTCCAACCCTGGTCTCGATATTCGATTGATCAACATGGAGTTTTTCTACTTCCCCGAGTACTTGCATCTACCGCTCGAGCAAAAGAGAAAGTTTCGTAACGAGCGATTCAACGTATGTGACCAGATCATGTACCAGTTGATCGTTTGGAAAGGTGATGAATGCTCGCCTGGCGTCAACTACGAAGATCACGTCAGCGCATTCAAACCTTATGAACCTCATTACATCAGGCACCTCAAGATGCACGAGCAAAACGAAATCATCCAGAAGTTCACTCAGTCGGAAGCCGCTCTTCGTCAGCGAATCGAGGGCCTGAAAACCGAGCTGGCACAAGTGACGACCGCGGCACAAGCAGCGGCGGCAGAACAATCGACAGCGGCCGCAGCTGCCCAGGCAGTGGCAGCACAAGCCGCTGCAGCGGCCTCGGCGATTACCACCGATGCACTGCTGGAGCGGCGCATCAATGAGCTGACCGAAGATCGTGCACTGACCGACCGCCTGCTGCATGAGGCCCGTGCGGACAATCACCAGTTGCGGTTGCAGGTGATGAGTGCCTATGAAAAGGCTGAAGCCCTCTCGGCACAGATCCACGAAGGCAAAACCCGGTTGATGAAGTCTCAACTGGAACAGGAACAACTGAGCGACCAGATCACCCGCCTGAGCGAACAGAACGCCAAACTTGAAAGCGACAATGTCGACGCCTTGCTGCTCGTCAATGAACTGCATGAACGCCTGGCAGAAGCCCAGTCCAATACCTCGGCGGCTCATCAGGCCCTGCTGGATCAGACGCAGGAAAACAAGGAGCTACGCTCCCGCCTGGAAGTGTCGGCCATTGCCAATGCCAAAGTTGCACTGGTCAAAGCCGAACTCGTTGCAGCCAACGGCATCATCGACTGGTATCGCGCCAAGGAAGAAACCTGGAACATCGAACAGCATCGCCTCCAGCAGGACGTCATCAACGCCCAGCAGGCGACGAAGAAAGCAGCACTGACTCAATCGCCTCTCGCCCAGGAAGTGCAACATCTGAACCTGGCACTCAGCACGGCACAGAGCCAGGCCAGTCAATCGCGCCACGAAGCATTGCAGGTCATTGACAGCCTTCAATCGGAAGTCCGGGAGTATCGCTCCTCGCGCTCCCTGCAACTGGTGTCGCTGTACAAGAGCAAAAGTTCGCTGTGGAATTCGATTTCCCCGGCCTTCACGCCGCTCAGAAGCTTTACGGAGAAACACCTGCTCAAGACTTCCCGGCCTGTGCTGACACTTGGCGATGACTTGCGCAACGTTCCCTATCGCGAATACCTGATGCCGCTTCGTCAGGAGAACCTCGGCGGCGTATTGCTCGCGGTTCGACCGTTGATGCGCGGGCAACTTGGCCTGCTGGGCGTAGAGATCGTCTCCAGCAATGACGAAGTTGTCGCCCATGTCGTTCTGTCTCTCGCCGACATCGATCCCGAGATGCCGACTCGATTCGCACTTCCGACAGCAGTCAACCTGGACGCCAATTGGTATCTGCGTGTCTTCGTCAGGGACTCCGATGTACCGGTTGCCCTTTACGAAGTCAGCCAGTATTCCATCATGAAAAAGCGCACCAAATACTTCCCGTTCGCTGCTCTCCAGTAATGGTCAAAGGTCGCAGCTTGATGAAGGGAAAAATCGATATCCTGATGGTTATCGAAGGCGAGATAGCAACGACTCATTTGATTGAGCACATGCTGTCCGCCTGTCGATCCTATGGCGTTGTCTACCGGAAGAAGTTTCTGTCCGAACTGACGATAGCGGATATTCGCAAAACCACTATTCCACTGTTCGTGCGCAGCGGCGATCCTTCCCTGCGACTGTGGATCGAGAAACTGCAGAACGCCAATCATCCTTACATTTACTACATCGATGACAACTTCTGGAAAATCGAAGGCGACTCACCGATCGCCAAGTATTACCAGCACCCATTGATTCGGCACACGCTGGAAATCGCCGTTTCAAGCGCTCACAGAGTACTGACGAATTCTGACTTGCTTGCGGAGTTTTTATTTCAGTTCAATGAAAAGATCGAAATATTGCCTTCGTTCTTCGATTTTTCCTTGTTGCAGCCCACCCGAAAGATCGAGCTTGATGAACTGCGAATAGGTTTTGCCGGCAGCCCTTCGAGGGCTGACGATCTGGATATTATCAAACCTGTCATATCCCCCCTTCTCAAAGCCTACCCGCAGGTCGTTTTCGAGTTTATCGGTGCTGCGCCAAACGATCTTGAGCTCAACGATCGCATTCGCTGTTTCCCCCACACTGCGGACTATGCGGGTTTCTTGCACTTCAAGCAGGAGCGCCAATGGTCGATAGGCCTCGCGCCGCTCATCGACAATGCCTCGAATCGCTGCAAGACCAATAACAAGTACAGGGAATACTCGGCATGCGGCCTGCCCGGTGTCTATTCGGACATGCCGCCCTATCAACGATCAATCGCCCAGGGTGAAACCGGGGTTCTGTCGCCCAATACCTCCGACGCGTGGTATTCGGCGATCAGTCGATTGATTGAAGACAGGACGCTGCGAGAAAGCATCGCAGCAAAAGCCTACGACGATGTTTTCAAAAAACACTCGGTCGCCCACGTGGCGACCATATGGTCCGAGCACTTCGTTCAAGTTCATCAGCACATGAAGCGCCGCAAGATCAGTCCGTTGCGAACCAACCGACTCAGATCCTACGTCATGACGCGGTTTCTTCGATTCGAATCGCTTTGGGTACGCGCAGCAACCGTCTACTCCCAAGGCGGAATACGTTTGCTGGTACACAAACTGATCAATCGGATCAAATTCGCCTTCTCACGCAGTGATTCTCTTTAATCAGCCCCTTGATAGCGGCCCCGAATTTATCAGGATGTAAATTATGCGAGTTACAGTTTTCGGCACCGGGTATGTCGGACTCGTCACGGGCGCTTGCCTTGCAGATGTTGGCCATGACGTGATGTGTGTCGATGTCGATAACGCGAAAATCGAGAGCTTGAAGCAAGGCATCATCCCGATCTACGAACCGGGCCTGGACGCACTGGTAGCACAGAACCAACGCGAGGGCCGCCTGCACTTTACAACCGACGCCAGGCAAGCCGTGGACTTCGGCCAATTGCAAATGATCGCGGTGGGCACCCCACCCAACGAGGATGGTTCTGCCGACCTGCAGCATGTGCTGGCCGTTGCTCGCACCATCGGCGAGTACATGACCGAGCACAAAGTGATCGTGAACAAATCCACGGTTCCGGTAGGCACTGCCGACAAAGTCAGCCAGACGGTCGACGCGATCCTGCAGGCCAGAGACGCCGGGCTCGACTTCGATGTCTGCTCCAATCCCGAGTTCCTCAAGGAAGGCTCGGCCATTGAGGATTTCGCCAAAGGTGCCCGCATTATCGTAGGGACCGAATCCGAAACGGTCAAAGCAGTCATGCGCGAGTGCTACGCACCTTATAGCCGCAACCACGACAAATTGATTTTCATGGATGTGCGCGCCGCCGAACTGACGAAGTATGCGGCCAATGCGATGCTGGCGACCAAGATCAGCTTCATGAACGAAATCGCGCAGATGGCAGAGCGGCTGGGGGCCGATATCGAACAGGTCCGCCTGGGTATCGGCTCCGATCCACGCATCGGTTTCCAGTTCATTTACCCCGGTTGTGGATACGGCGGCTCATGCTTCCCGAAAGACGTTCAGGCGCTCGCCCGCACGGCCCAGGAAATCGGCTACGAGGCGCAACTGTTGAACGCCGTCGAGGCCGTCAACAACCGCCAGAAAAACGTGATGTTCGAGAAGCTGTCCCTCGCCTTCGATCACGATCTGAAAAACAAGACCATCGCCGTCTGGGGCCTTTCTTTCAAACCCAACACCGACGATATGCGCGCAGCGCCGAGTCGCAATCTGATCGAAGCGATCTGGGCCGCAGGTGGCAAAGTTCAGGCATTCGACCCGGCTGCCATGAGCGAGGCCACGCGCATTTACGGAGCCCGCGACGATCTGCAATTGGCAGCCAATCGTGAAATGGCGCTGGAAGGCGCCGATGCCCTGGTAATTTGCACAGAATGGAAACAATTTCGCACTGTCGACTTCAAGAAGCTGAAAACCTGCCTTAATTACCCGGTACTGGTCGACGGGCGTAACCTGTTTGACCCTGCAGCAGCCAAGGAGGCAGGGTTCATGTACTACGCAATCGGTCGCGCTGACTCGCTCATGCCCGTTCTGCAACCTTAAGGAGCTGTCCCATGAAGATACTTGTGACTGGCGCAGCCGGTTTTATCGGTTTTCATGTCAGCCAGGCGCTGCTTGCCCGCGGCGATGAAGTCGTTGGCATCGATAATCTGAACGACTATTACGAAGTGGCTCTCAAGGATGCTCGCCTCGCGCAATTGACGCCGCAGGAGGGCTTCCGGTTTATCCGCATGGATATCGCTGACCGGTCTGCGATGGCGAAACTGTTCGAGACAGAAGGCTTTGAAAAAGTTGTCCATCTCGCGGCGCAAGCCGGTGTGCGGTACTCGCTGGAGAATCCCCACGCGTATGCAGACAGCAACCTTACAGGCTTCTTGAACGTTCTCGAGGGCTGTCGACAAACTCACGTCAAACACTTGGTGTACGCCTCGTCCAGCTCAGTGTACGGAGCCAACGAGAGCATGCCCTTCGCCGTACAAGACAACGTTGACCATCCCGTGTCGCTGTATGCCGCCACGAAGAAAGCCAACGAACTGATGGCGCACTCGTACAGTCATCTCTATCGATTGCCAACTACCGGATTGCGCTTCTTCACTGTCTACGGCCCTTGGGGCCGACCTGACATGTCGCCGTTCCTGTTCGTGCGGGCAATCCTTGAAGGCAAACCGCTGAAGGTTTTCAATCACGGGAAGCATCGCCGAGACTTCACGTACATCGACGACATCGTCGACGGCGTCATACGGGTTCTGGACCATGTGGCTGCACAGAACGCCCAATGGTCTGGACTCAAGCCGGATCCGGCCTCCAGTGCTGCGCCCTGGAGGCTTTACAACATTGGCAACAGTCAACCGGTCGAATTGCTCGACTACATCAAGCACATCGAACAAGCGCTCGGTAAAACCACTCATAAAGAGCTTCTGCCGTTGCAGCCGGGCGATGTGGAACACACCTATGCCGATGTCGAGCAGTTGAAGATCGATACCGGGTATGCGCCCAGCACACCGATTGAAAGCGGGATACAGCGCTTTGTGAACTGGTACAAGGACTTCTACAACATCAGCTGATGCTCTGATCGTTCAGCCATCAAACGACGCCGGATCTTGTGATCCGGCGTTTTTTTGCCGAATTCCAGGCACAAAAAAGGGCGACCGAAGTCGCCCTTTTTAATGGTCAGACAGAACTCAGTTCTGTTTGGCCATTGCTTGACGCAGCAGTGCCGCCATAGTGGTGTCAGCTGCTTCACCTTCCGGAGCTGCTTTCAGGCTCTGGATGGCTTCTTTCTCTTCAGCATCGTCTTTCGATTTGATCGACAGCTGAATTACGCGGCTCTTACGATCAACGCTGATGATCTTGGCTTCTACTTGCTGGCCTTCTTTCAGAACGTTGCGCGCGTCTTCAACGCGGTCACGGCTGATTTCGGAGGCTTTCAGAGTCGCTTCGATGTCGTCGGCCAGAACGATGATGGCGCCTTTGGCGTCAACTTCTTTCACGGTGCCAGTAACGATTGCGCCTTTGTCGTTAACCGAGACGTACTCGGAGAACGGATCGCTTTCCAGTTGCTTGATACCCAGGGAGATACGCTCACGCTCCGGGTCAACCGACAGGATAACGGTGTCCAGTTCGTCGCCCTTCTTGAAACGACGTACGGCTTCTTCGCCCACTTCGTTCCAGGAGATGTCGGACAGGTGAACCAGACCGTCGATGCCGCCGTCCAGACCAATGAAGATACCGAAATCGGTGATCGACTTGATGGTGCCGGAGATCTTGTCGCCCTTGTTGAACTGGCCAGAGAAGTCTTCCCATGGGTTCGACTTGCACTGCTTGATGCCCAGGGAGATACGACGACGCTCTTCGTCGATGTCCAGAACCATGACTTCCACTTCGTCGCCGACTTGTACGACTTTCGAAGGGTGGATGTTCTTGTTGGTCCAGTCCATTTCCGAAACGTGTACCAGACCTTCAACGCCTTCTTCCAGCTCAGCGAAGCAGCCGTAGTCGGTCAGGTTGGTTACACGAGCGGTAACGCGAGTGCTTTCTGGGTAACGGGCTTTGATAGCAACCCATGGATCTTCGCCCAGTTGCTTCAGACCCAGGGAAACACGATTACGCTCGCGATCGTATTTCAGAACCTTGACGTCGATCTCGTCGCCAACATTGACGATTTCGGAAGGGTGCTTGATACGCTTCCACGCCATGTCGGTGATGTGCAGCAGGCCGTCCACGCCACCCAGATCGACGAATGCGCCGTAATCGGTGAGGTTTTTGACGATACCTTTGACTTGCTGGCCTTCCTGCAGGGATTCCAGCAGAGCTTCACGCTCGGCGGAGTTCTCGGCTTCCAGGACGCTGCGACGGGAAACGACAACGTTGTTGCGCTTCTGGTCCAGCTTGATGACCTTGAATTCCAGCTCTTTGCCTTCCAGGTGCGTGGTGTCGCGCACTGGACGGACGTCAACCAGGGAACCTGGCAGGAACGCACGGATGCCGTTAACGTCGACAGTGAAGCCGCCTTTAACCTTACCGTTGATAACGCCCTTGACCACTTCCTCAGCTGCGAAGGCTGCTTCCAGAACGATCCAGCATTCAGCGCGCTTGGCTTTTTCACGGGACAGCTTGGTTTCACCGAAACCGTCTTCAACCGAGTCCAGAGCAACGTGAACTTCGTCACCGACGTTGATGTTCAGTTCGCCAGCGTCGTTGTAGAACTGCTCCAGAGGGATCAGTGCTTCGGACTTCAGGCCAGCGTGAACGGTTACCCAGCGAGCTTGGTAATCGATATCAACGATAACACCGGTGATGATGGAGCCTGCCTGAAGGTTCAGGGTCTTTAGGCTTTCTTCAAAGAGTTCCGCAAAGCTTTCGCTCATTTTAATTCCTGTTGATTAGGGCGAAAAATACGCCCGTCTCCACATCCCAGACGATGCGGGTCAGTTTCATTTAAAGGAAGCCACCGCAGGACTATGACTGGTCCCCTGCGGCCTTCCTGGTCACCCGGCGATATCGCGAATGGCGATCTCGCTCATGATGCGTTCAAGCACCTGATCGATGGACAACTCCGTGGAATCCAGCTGTATGGCGTCAGCCGCCGGCTTGAGCGGGGCCACCGCTCGCTGGGTATCACGCTCGTCGCGCGCACGGATCTCATCTAGCAGACTCGACAGACTAACACCCTCGACTTTGCCCTTCAACTGCAAATATCGACGGCGCGCCCGCTCCTCGGCGCTGGCGGTCAGGAAAATCTTCAGGGGCGCATTCGGAAATACCACTGTGCCCATGTCGCGACCATCGGCCACCAGGCCCGGCGATTCCTGGAAAGCACGCTGGCGCTGCAGCAGCGCCTCGCGCACGGCCGGCAATGCAGCCACCTGGGAGGCGCCGGAGCCGACGCTTTCAGTGCGGATGACATCGCTGACTTCGTCACCTTCCAGAATGATGCGCTGCAACTGACCGTCGGTCGCCGCGATGAACTGCACATCCAGATGAGCGGCCAGTTTCTTCAGCAGCTCTTCATTGGTCAGGTCGACACCATGGTTGTGTGCAGCAAACGCCAGCAGGCGATACAGCGCACCGGAGTCCAGCAGGTTCCAGCCCAGACGCTTGGCCAGAATCCCGGCCACGGTGCCTTTGCCCGAGCCGCTTGGCCCGTCGATGGTGATGACCGGAGCAATATTGTTCACGACTGAGCCTCTTGCGCCACACGAATGCCGACCTGCGCGCACAGCGCCAGGAAGTTCGGGAACGATGTCGCGACGTTGGCGCAGTCGTGGATGCGAATCGGTGCCGTGGCGCGCAGCGAGGCCACGCTGAAAGCCATCGCGATGCGGTGATCGCCATGGCCATGCACTTCGCCGCCGCCGATCTGGCCGCCGTCGATGATGATGCCGTCCGGGGTCGGTTCGCACTTGACGCCCAGCGCCAGCAGACCGTCCGCCATGACCTGGATACGGTCCGACTCCTTGACGCGCAGCTCTTCGGCGCCGGTCAGCACGGTGCGCCCTTCGGCACAGGCCGCGGCCACGAACAGCACCGGGAATTCGTCGATGGCCAGTGGAACCAGCGCTTCCGGAATCTCGATACCCTTGAGTTTAGCCGCTCGCACGCGCAGGTCGGCAACCGGTTCGCCACCCACTTCACGCTGATTCTCCAGGGTGATGTCGGCGCCCATCAGGCGCAGGATGTCGATCACGCCGGTACGGGTCGGGTTGATGCCGACGTGCTCAAGCACCAGCTCCGAACCTTCAGCGATCGACGCCGCCACCAGGAAGAATGCCGACGACGAGATATCGCCCGGCACTTCGATGTGGGTCGCAGCCAGCTTGCCGCCGGACTCGACGGACGCAGTGGCACCGTCAACGCTCACCGGGTAGCCGAAGCCGCGCAGCATGCGCTCGGTGTGGTCACGAGTCGGGGCCGGCTCGGTGACGGTGGTCTTGCCTTCAGCGTACAGACCCGCCAGCAGCAGGCAGGACTTAACCTGAGCACTGGCCATCGGCATGGTGTAGGTCAGGCCTTTGAGCTTGTGACCGCCACGAATGGTCATCGGTGGACGACCTTCGGCAGCGGTTTCGATCACGGCACCCATTTCGCGCAGCGGGTTGGCGACGCGATTCATCGGACGCTTGGACAGCGACGCATCACCGGTCAGGGTGCTGTCGAAGTCCTGCGCGGCCAGCAGGCCGGACAGCAGGCGCATCGAAGTGCCGGAGTTGCCCAGATAGATCGGGCCCGGCGCAGGCTTCAGGCCGTGCAGGCCGACACCGTGAATGGTCACGCGGCCGTGATGCGGACCTTCGATGACCACGCCCATGTCGCGGAACGCCTGCAAGGTCGCCAGAGCGTCTTCGCCCTCGAGGAAGCCTTCGACTTCGGTGACGCCTTCAGCCAGGGAACCGAGCATGATCGAACGGTGGGAAATCGATTTGTCACCCGGTACGCGAATCCGACCGGACAGGCGGCCACCAGGTTGAGCCAGGAAAATCAGATCGTTGGAATTCATAGCGTCCACATAGGCCCTGCGGGCCAGGATTTTACTGAAATGCTCGCGGGCAACCCGGGCGCGCGTGAAGACGCCCAACAATTGGTGCCCATCCCCTGCATCGACCGCGTCGCGCAAGGCGTCGAGGTCGCTGCGAAATGTATCGAGTGTGCGCAGGACAGCCTCGCGATTGGCGAGAAAGATGTCATGCCACATGACCGGGTCGCTTCCGGCGATTCTTGTGAAATCACGGAAACCGCCCGCAGCGTAACGGAAGATCTCAAGGTTTTCATTGCGCTTGGCCAACGAATCGACCAGACCGAAGGCCAGCAGGTGCGGCAGATGACTGGTCGCGGCCAGCACTTCATCGTGACGCTCGACCTGCATGTGCTCGACGTCGGCGCCCAGCTCGCGCCACAAGCGATCAACCACCGCCAGGGCAGCCGGATCGGTCTGCTCCAGCGGGGTCAGAATCACTTTATGACGGCGGAACAGCTCTGAGTTGGAGGCTTCCACCCCGCTCTGCTCGGAACCGGCAATCGGATGGCCCGGCACGAAACGCGCGGGCATGCCGCCGAATGCTTCGGTCGCCGCGCGCACCACATTGCCCTTGGCGCTGCCGACATCCGTCAGGATCGCCTGCCCCAGATCCATGCCGGCCAGACGGGCCAGCACTTTTTCCATGGCCAGGATCGGCACCGCCAACTGAATCACGTCCGCGCCCTGGCAAGCCGCCACCAGGTCGTCTTCGCAGCGATCCACCACGCCCAACTCGACCGCCAGCTTGCGCGATTGCGGATCGAGATCGACCCCGACCACCTCGCGGCACACGCCGCTTTCACGCAAGCCTTTGGCAAACGAACCACCGATCAACCCCAGACCGACCACCACCAGGCGCCCGATCATAGGTGCAGCAGATTGCAGCGCAGTGACATCACCCACGAGCCAGAACCTTGCGCAGCGCTTCGAGGAAGCGGCTGTTTTCCGCCGGCAGACCGATGGTCACCCGCAGATGGTTCGGCATGCCGTAGTTGGCCACCGGACGCACGATCACGCCTTCACGCAGCAAACCCTGAAAGACCGGAGCCGCCACTTGACCGAGGTCGACGCAGATAAAGTTGCCCTTGGACGGAATCCAGCTCAGGCCCAGCTCGCGGAAACCCGCTTCCAGCTGTTGCATGCCGGATTCGTTGAGCTGACGGCTCTGCGCCAGATATTCCTCGTCCTTCAGCGCCGCACACGCCGCAGCCAAGGCCAGGCTGTTGACGTTGAACGGCTGGCGTACACGGTTCAGCACGTCCGCCACCACCGGGGTGGACAAGCCGTAACCGACGCGCAGCGCCGCCAGACCGTAGGCCTTGGAGAAGGTGCGCGAGACCAGCAGGTTCGGGTAAGCGGCGAGGAAATCCAGGCCATCCGGCAGATCGCTGCCTTCGGCGTATTCGATGTAGGCCTCGTCCAGTACCACCAGCACATGCTCCGGCACGTCCTGCAGGAACTCGTCCAGCGCCTCGGCGCCGAACCAGGTGCCGGTCGGGTTGTTCGGGTTGGCAATGAACACGACGCGGGTATTGGCATCGATGGCCGCCAGCATCGCTGGCAGGTCATGGCCCCAATCCTTGGCCGGAACGACCTTGGCCTGAGCGCCGACCGCCTGGGTCGCGATCGGGTAGACCGCGAACGCGTGTTCGCTGAACACGGCATTCAGGCCCGGCGCCAGATAGGCGCGCGCCACCAGCTCGAGAATATCGTTGGAGCCGTTGCCCAGGGTCACCTGGTTCAGCTCGACACGGCATTGCTCGGCCAGCAGGGATTTCAGGGCAAAACCGTTGCCGTCCGGATATCGGGTCAGCTCGTCCAGCGCTTCGCGGATCGCGGCCAGCGCTTTCGGGCTGGCGCCCAACGGGTTTTCGTTGCTCGCCAGTTTGACGATGCTCGCCGGATCCAGGTCCAGCTCGCGCGCCAGTTCGTCCACGGGCTTGCCCGGCACGTATGGCGAAAGTTGTTGCACGCCCGGCTGTGCCAGAGCGAGGAAGTTGCCACTCATTGCTACCACCCCTTAAAGAACTGCTTTCGGGTAGGAACCCAGCACCTTGAGTGCTACTGCTTCCTGACTGATCTTTTCCAGTACACCTTTGATCAGCGGATCACGGTGATGACCGACGAAGTCGATGAAGAACACGTAGGTCCATTTACCGCTGCGCGACGGACGGGTTTCGATCCGGGTCAGGTCGATCCCGTTGTCATGGAACGGCACCAGCAGCTCGTGAAGCGCGCCGGGCTTGTTGCTCATGGACACGATGATCGAAGTCTTGTCGTCGCCGGTCGGCGGCACTTCCTGGTTACCGATCATCAGGAAGCGCGTGGAGTTGTCCGGACGATCCTCGATCTTCTCGGCCAGACGGGTCAGGCCGTATAGCCCCGCCGCCATGTCACCGGCGATCGCCGCCGAATTCCACTCACCCTTGACCCGCTTGGCCGCTTCGGCGTTGCTGGACACCGCCACGCGCTCGACATTCGGGTAATGGGCGTCCAGCCATTTGCGGCACTGGGCCAGCGACTGCGCGTGGGAATAGATGCGGCTGATGCTGTCGGTCTTGGTGTTTTCACCGACCAGCAGGTGGTGGTGAATCCGCAGCTCGACTTCGCCGCAGATCACCATGTCGTGCTCGAGGAAGCTGTCGAGGGTGTGGTTGACCGCGCCTTCGGTGGAGTTCTCCACCGGCACCACGCCGAAATTCACCGCACCCGCCGCCACTTCACGGAACACTTCATCGATCGCCGCCATCGGCTTGCTGATCACCGCGTGACCGAAGTGCTTCATGGCCGCCGCTTGGGTGAAAGTGCCTTCCGGGCCGAGATAAGCCACTTTCAGCGGGTTCTCGAGGGCCAGGCACGAAGACATGATTTCGCGGAACAAGCGCGCCATCTCTTCGTTGCCCAACGGCCCCTTGTTGCGCTCCATCACGCGCTTGAGGACCTGCGCCTCACGCTCGGGACGGTAGAACACCGGCTGCTCGCCTTCGGCCAGGCTGGCCATTTTGACCCGGGCAACTTCTTCGGCGCAGCGCGCGCGATCGCTGATCAGCTGGAGGATCTTCTCATCCAGGTTATCGATGCGAACGCGCAGCGCCTTGAGCTCCTGCTCGGACATCAGGAATGCTCCTTCTCGAATTCAGCCATGTAACCGACCAGCGCTTCGACGGCGTCCAGACCCAGGGCGTTGTAGATCGAGGCACGCATGCCGCCGACCGAACGATGGCCCTTGAGGTTGAGCAGGCCACGGGCGTCGGCACCGGCCAGGAACGCCTTGTCCAGACGCTCGTCAGCCAGACGGAACGGCACGTTCATCCACGAGCGGGCGTTGACGCTGATCGGGTTGGTATAGAAGTCACTGTTGTCGATGAAGCCGTACAGACGATCTTTCTTCGCCTTGTTGCGCAGCTCCATCGCGGCGACGCCACCCTGCTCCTTCAGCCACTCGAAAACCAGACCCGAGAGGTACCAGGAATAGGTCGCCGGGGTGTTGTACATCGAGCCGTTATCGGCGGAGATCTTGTAGTCGAGCATGGTCGGGCACGAACTGCGGGCGCGACCCAGCAGGTCTTCACGGACGATCACCACGACCAGACCGCTCGGGCCGATGTTCTTCTGCGCGCCAGCGTAGATCAGGCCGTACTGCGACACATCGATCGGACGCGAGAGGATATCGGAGGACATGTCGACCACCAGCGGAACGTCACCGGCCTCGGGAACCCAGTCGAACTGCAGGCCGCCGATGGTTTCGTTGGACGCATAGTGCAGATAGGCCGCACCCGGGGTCAGCTTCCACTCGTTCTGGCCAGGGATGGCCAGGTAGTCATAAGGCTTGGCGCTGGCCGCAACGTTGATGTTGCCGAAGCGACGCGCTTCCTCGATGGCTTTTTTCGACCAGATGCCGGTTTCGACATAGTCGGCAGTGCCGTTCTCGGGCAGCAGGTTCAGCGGAATCTCGGCGAACTGTTGGCTCGCACCGCCCTGCAGGAACAGCACTTTGTAATTGGAGGGGATGGACAGCAGGTCGCGCAGGTCTTGTTCGGCCTTCTCGGCGATGGCCACGTAGTCATCGCTGCGATGGCTCATTTCCATGACCGACAGACCCTTGCCATGCCAGTCGAGCATCTCGGACTGGGCACGCAACAGGACAGCTTCAGGCAGCGCAGCGGGACCTGCGCAGAAGTTATAGGCTCGTTTGCTCACATCCACTCTCGCTATGCAATCACGGTAGCGGACAGAGCAAACACTCTGCCCTGCTACGATTTGGTTAGTCTTGCGACTCTTCTTCGTCTGCGGCGTCCGCCTGCAGGTTGTCGACCGCATCGTCCGGTTCGGCGCCGATCACGCCTTCTTCCAGCTCGACACCTTCTTCACCTTCAAACTCTTCACCCTCGACTTCCGACGGCTCCTGAACCCGCTCCAGACCAACCAGGGTTTCATCCTTGGCCAGCTTGATCAGGGTCACGCCCTGGGTGTTACGACCCAGGCTGGAAACTTCGTCGACACGGGTACGCACCAGCGTGCCCTGGTCGGAAATCAGCATGATCTCCTCGCCGTCGAGCACCTGAACCGCACCGACCAGACGGCCGTTACGCTCGTTGCTGACCATGGCGATCACGCCCTGGCCGCCACGCTTGTACTCAGGGAACTCGGTGATCGCGGTGCGCTTGCCGTAGCCACGCTCGGAAGCGGTGAGGATCTGGCTGCCTTCTTCCGGGATCAGCATCGAAATCAGCTTCTGCCCTTCCGGCAGACGCATGCCGCGCACACCACGGGCGGTACGGCCCATGGCACGAACGTCGGATTCCTTGAAGCGGGTGACCTTGCCGCCGTCGGAGAACAGCATCACTTCACGCTCGCCATCGGTGATGGCCGCAGAGATCAGCACGTCGCCTTCGTCCAGTTCCAGCGCGATCAGACCGACGCTGCGCTGACGGCTGAAGGATTCCAGCGGAGTCTTCTTCACGGTGCCGTTGGCGGTGGCCATGAAGATGTAGTGACCTTCGGTGTATTCCTCGACCGGCAGCATGGTGGTGATGTATTCACCATCATCCAGCGGCAGCAGGTTGACCAGCGGACGACCACGGGCGGCGCGGGACGCTTCAGGGATTTCGTAGGTCTTCAGCCAGTACACCTTGCCCTTGCTGGAGAACAGCAGCAGCGTGGTGTGGCTGTTGGCGACCAGCAGGTGAGCGATGTAGTCCTCATCCTTCACGCCGGTGGCCGATTTGCCCTTACCGCCACGACGCTGAGCCTGGTACGCAGCCAGTGGCTGGGTCTTGGCATAGCCACCGTGAGAGATGGTCACGACGCGCTCTTCTTCCGGGATCATGTCGCCCAGGGTCAGGTCGAGACGGGCATCGAGGATTTCGGTGCGGCGCACGTCGCCGTATTCGGCGCGGATCACTTCCAGCTCTTCGCGGATCACTTCCATCAGGCGCACGGCGCTGTTGAGGATGCGGATCAGCTCGCCGATCTGGTTGAGGATCTCTTGATACTCGGCCAGCAGCTTTTCGTGTTCCAGACCGGTCAGGCGGTGCAGACGCAGCTCCAGAATGGCTTGCGCCTGCTCCGGCGACAGGAAGTACTTGCCGTCGCGCAGACCGTATTGCGGATCGAGGTTTTCCGGACGGCACGAATCGGCACCGGCACGCTCAACCATCGCCACCACAGCCGAGGATTCCCACGGCGTGCTGACCAGCGCTTCCTTGGCTTCCGACGGGGTCGGCGAAGCCTTGATCAGGGCAATGACCGGGTCGATGTTCGACAGGGCAACGGCCTGACCTTCGAGGATGTGACCACGCTCGCGCGCCTTGCGCAGTTCGAACACGGTGCGGCGGGTAACCACTTCGCGACGGTGACGGACGAAGGCTTCCAGCAGGTCCTTAAGGTTCAGGATCCGCGGACGGCCGTCGATCAGCGCAACGATGTTGATGCCGAATACCGATTGCAGCTGGGTCTGGGCGTAGAGGTTGTTGAGGATCACCTCAGGCACTTCGCCGCGACGCAGTTCGATCACAACGCGCATACCGTCCTTGTCGGACTCGTCGCGCAGCTCGGTGATGCCTTCGAGTTTCTTCTCTTTTACCAGCTCGGCGATCTTCTCGATCAGACGCGCCTTGTTCAGCTGGTAAGGGAGTTCGGTGATGACGATCTGCTGACGACCACCGACCTTGTCGATGTCTTCGATGATCGAGCGGGCGCGCATGTAAATGCGGCCACGGCCGGTGCGGTAGGCCTCGATGATGCCGGCGCGACCGTTGATGATCGCGGCAGTCGGGAAGTCCGGACCGGGAATGTATTGCATCAGCTCATCGACGGTCAGCTCGGGGTTGTCGATGAGGGCCAGGCAACCGTCGATGACTTCACCGAGGTTGTGCGGCGGAATGTTGGTCGCCATGCCCACGGCGATACCGCTGGAACCGTTGACCAGCAGGTTCGGAACGCGGGTCGGCATGACCGCCGGGATCAGCTCGGTGCCGTCGTAGTTCGGCACCCAGTCCACGGTTTCCTTGTGCAGGTCGGCCAGCAGCTCGTGCGCCAGCTTGGTCATGCGCACTTCGGTGTATCGCATGGCCGCGGCGTTGTCGCCGTCCACCGAACCGAAGTTGCCCTGGCCGTCGACCAGCAGGTAACGCAGGGAGAAAGGCTGCGCCATGCGGACGATGGTGTCGTACACCGCGGTATCACCGTGCGGGTGATACTTACCGATCACGTCACCGACGACACGGGCAGATTTCTTGTACGGCTTGTTGAAGTCGTTGCCCAGCTCGCTCATCGCGAACAGCACGCGACGGTGCACGGGCTTCAAGCCATCGCGCGCATCCGGCAGTGCACGGCCGACGATCACGCTCATCGCGTAGTCGAGATAGGACTGTTTCAGCTCGTCTTCGATATTGACCGGGAGGATTTCTTTGGCCAGTTCGCCCATGAGAAGCCTGATTCCTTTTTCTGGTGAAACTTCGCCATATCCATAGGGGACGCACGAAGCTCGTCGATGCAGGCCGAGTGCCATGCGCCGACTTACGACAAATCGACAAGTTGACCCTGGATTTGCGCAGTGAAGACAACCCCGCGGGACTGCCTCGGAAAACGCCGGATGTTATCACAAGAGCCGCCACGCACCTATCCCCCAGATGCGCATGGAGCATAGTTAGATGACCGATGACAGGCTTAACGGGGACGAGAGAGGCTCAGAGCTTCCCTGAATGCAAATTTCGGGACGAAATTGCGGATGTTTATTGACTTTAAAGGCCCCATTGCTGGCAAGCCAATTCCCACAGGATCCATGCCGGGTACAAAACCTGTGGGAGCCCGCCTGCTGACGATGGCAATTCAGCGGGTGCTGAACACCTTTAATGCAAGCGTTTGCGGCACATCAACTGCGCCATTTTCGCGGTATCCGGGCGTTCGACGATGCCTTTCTCGGTGACGATCGCATCGATCAGGTCTGCCGGGGTCACGTCAAACACCGGGTTGAACGCTTCAACGTCAGCCCCGACACGCTTGCCGCCAACCTCCAGCAACTCGGCGCCGTCGCGTTCTTCGATCGGAATGTCATCACCGCTGGCCAGATTCATGTCGATGGTCGAGCTCGGCGCCACCACCATGAAACGCACGCCGTGGTGCATGGCGTTGACCGCCAGTTGATAGGTCCCGATCTTGTTCGCCACGTCGCCGTTGGCGGTGATCCGGTCAGCGCCGACGATCACCCAGGTCACGCCCTTGGTCTTCATGATGTGCGCGGCTGCAGAGTCCGCGTTCAGGGTCACCGGAATGCCTTCGTTGGCCAGCTCCCACGCAGTCAGGCGCGAGCCTTGCAACCACGGCCGGGTTTCGTCGGCGTAGACACGCTCGACCATGCCCTCGATGAACGCCGCGCGAATCACCCCGAGCGCCGTACCGAAACCGCCGGTGGCCAGGGCGCCGGTGTTGCAGTGAGTGAGAATCGCCTGGGCATTGCCCTGATGTTTGCGGATCAGGTCGACGCCGAGCTGGGCCATGGTCAGGTTGGCTTCGCGATCGCTTTCATGGATGGCGATGGCTTCGGCTTCCAGCGCCGCCAGCGGATCGGCGTTCTCCTTCAAACGGTCCAGCCGGTCGTGCATGCGGTTCAGCGCCCAGAACAGGTTGACCGCGGTCGGCCGGGAATCGGCCAGCAGCATGAAATCCTCTTCCAGCGACGCATACCAGTCACCACCTTCGGCGATCCGGGCACGGGCCGCCAGTACGATGCCGTACGCGGCACTGATGCCGATGGCCGGCGCACCGCGCACCACCATCGAGCGAATTGCCTCGGCCACGCCGGCGGCGCTGGTGTAGGCGATCCAGTTTTCCTCGAACGGCAAAACGCGCTGATCCAGCAGGTGGAGCGCGCCATCACGCCAATCGATGGCCTTTACTTTCTCCGCAGCCAACAGTCGATCGCGCATCCCTCACCCCGCACTCATGAACAAAAGCCGCCGATTATAGCGATCCCCCCGCGAAGACGCTCGGGTATACTTCGCCATCCTTTACAAAAGCACTGGAACCGACCCTCGATGCCGAAACCTGCCATTGCGCTCGACTTATTATTGCTGCCGACCTGGCTGGTACCCGTCGAACCCGCAGGCGTTGTGCTCAAGGAGCATGGCCTGGGCATCCGCGACGGTCGCATCGTGTTTATCGGCCCGCGTGCCGAAGCGCTCAAGTGTAACGCCGCCGAAGTCCGCGAACTGCCGGACGTTCTGCTCAGCCCCGGCCTGATCAACGCCCACGGCCACGCCGCAATGACGCTGTTCCGTGGCCTGGCCGACGATCTGCCGCTGATGACCTGGCTGGAAAACCACATCTGGCCGGCCGAGGGCAAATGGGTCGATGAAGATTTTGTGCGTGACGGCACCGACCTGGCCATCGCCGAGCAGATAAAAGGTGGCATCACCTGTTTTTCGGACATGTACTTTTTCCCGAAGGTTGCCAGCGAACGCGTGCACAACAGCGGAATCCGCGCGCAGATCGCGATTCCGATCCTTGATTTTCCGATTCCGGGTGCCGCCAGCGCCGATGAAGCCATTCGTCAGGGCGTCGAACTGTTCGGCGACCTGAAGCATCACGAGCGCATCAAGATCACCTTCGGCCCTCATGCACCCTACACCGTGGGCGATGAGAACCTGGAAAAAATCCGCGTGATCGCCGAGGAGCTGGACGCGTCGATCCACATGCATGTCCACGAAACCGCGCTCGAAGTACAGCAAGCGGTCGAACAGCGCGGCGAACGCCCGCTGGCACGCCTTGGCCGACTGGGCCTTCTCGGCCCACGCTTCCAGGCCGTGCACATGACCCAGATCAGCGATGAGGATCTGGCGTTGCTGGTAGAAAGCAACACCAGCGTGATCCATTGCCCGGAGTCGAACCTGAAACTGGCCAGCGGCTTCTGCCCGGTGGAGCGCCTGTGGCAGGCCGGGGTCAACGTCGCGGTCGGCACCGATGGCGCGGCGAGCAACAATGACCTGGACCTGCTGGGTGAAACCCGCACTGCCGCCCTGCTGGCCAAAGCCGTCGCCGGCTCGGCCACCGCGCTGGACGCCCACCGGGCGCTGCGCATGGCCACGCTGAACGGCGCGCGAGCCCTGGGAATCGAAGCCGAGACCGGCTCGCTGGAGCTCGGCAAGGCGGCCGACATCGTCGCTTTCGACCTGTCCGGCCTGGCGCAACAACCGGTCTATGACCCGGTCTCGCAGCTTATATACGCCACCGGTCGCGACTGCGTGAAACACCTGTGGGTTGCCGGCAAGCAGTTGCTCGACGACCGCCGCCTGACCCGACTGGACGAACAACAGCTCGGCGAAACCGCCCGGGCCTGGGGCCGACGCATCAGCGGCCACACCGAATCGTAAACACCCCGGGGCAAACTCCGGGGCTACAGCCTTTTTCAAGTTTTAGAGGATTGAATCATGAGCAACGTCGACCACGCCGAAATCGCCAAATTCGAAGCCCTGGCCCATCGCTGGTGGGACCGCGAAAGCGAGTTCAAACCGCTGCACGACATCAACCCGCTGCGGGTCAACTGGATTGACGAGCGGGTCAATCTGGCAGGTAAAAAGGTTCTCGACGTCGGTTGCGGCGGCGGCATCCTCAGCGAAGCCATGGCCCAGCGTGGCGCGACCGTGACCGGCATCGACATGGGCGAAGCGCCACTGGCGGTCGCGCAACTGCATCAGCTGGAATCCGGTGTGAACGTCGAATACCGCCAGATCACCGCCGAAGCCCTGGCCGAAGAAATGCCCGAGCAGTTCGACGTCGTCACCTGCCTGGAAATGCTCGAGCACGTACCGGACCCGTCCTCGGTGATCCGCGCCTGCTTCCGCATGGTCAAGCCCGGCGGCCAGGTGTTCTTCTCCACCATCAACCGCAACCCGAAGGCGTACCTGTTCGCCATCGTCGGCGCCGAATACATCATGAAGCTGCTGCCGCGCGGCACCCACGACTTCAAGAAATTCATCCGCCCGTCCGAGCTGGGTGCCTGGAGCCGCATGGCCGGCCTGACCGTCAAGGACATCATCGGCCTGACCTACAACCCGCTGACCAAGCACTACAAGCTGGCGGCGGACGTTGACGTCAACTACATGATCCAGACCCTGCGCGAGGAGTAAGCCGATGGCCATCAGAGCAGTCCTTTTCGACATGGACGGCACTCTGCTCGACACCGCGCCGGACTTCATCGCCATCTGCCAGGCGATGCGCGCGGATCGTGGCTTGCCGCCAATGAACGACAAACACATTCGCGATGAAATCTCCGGCGGCGCCAAGGCCATGGTCGCGGTGACGTTCTCGATGGATCCGGAGTCGCCGGGCTTCGAGGAATTGCGTCTGGAGTTCCTTGAGCGCTATCTCGTCGGTTGCGCCGTGCACAGCAAGCTGTTCGACGGCATGGGCGAATTGCTGGCCGACATCGAGAAAGCCAATCTGGTCTGGGGTGTGGTCACCAACAAGCCGCTGCGCTTCGCCGAGCCGATCATGCAGCAACTGGGGCTGGCCGAGCGCTCGGCCCTGCTGATCTGCCCGGATCACGTGAAGAACAGCAAGCCGGATCCCGAGATGCTGACCCTTGCCTGCAAGATGCTTGATCTGGATCCGTCGACCGTTCTGTTTATCGGCGATGATCTGCGCGATATCGAATCCGGTCGTGACGCCGGCACCAAAACCGCCGCCGTGACCTATGGCTACATCCACCCCGACGACAACCCTCGGCACTGGGGCGCGGACGTGGTGGTGGATCATCCGCTGGAGTTGCGCAAGGTGCTCGACAACGCTCTGTGCAGTTGCTGAGTGGTGCTGCAAAGCGACCATCGCTGCATTCCCGCGCAGGACGCGGGAACGATCAGAAGTTAATGGATTAGAGGTTTTTTATGTTTGATTACTCTGCTCGCCCCGAATTGCTCAAGGATCGGGTCATTCTGGTCACCGGTGCCGGTCGTGGCATCGGCGCGGCTGCCGCCAAGACCTACGCCGCCCACGGTGCGACCGTGCTGCTGCTGGGCAAGACCGAAGCCAACCTGACCCAGGTCTACGACGAGATCGAAGCGGCCGGGCATCCGCAGCCGGCCGTGATCCCGTTCAACCTCGAAACTGCCCTGCCCCATCAATACGATGAGCTGGCGGCGATGATCGAGACCGAATTCGGCCACCTCGACGGCCTGCTGCACAACGCCTCGATCATCGGCCCGCGCACGCCGATCGAGCAGTTGTCCGGTGAAAACTTCATGCGCGTCATGCAAGTCAACGTCAACGCGATGTTCATGCTGACCAGCACCCTGCTGCCGCTGCTCAAACTGTCACAGGACGCCTCGGTGGTGTTCACCTCCAGCAGCGTCGGGCGCAAGGGCCGCGCTTACTGGGGCGCCTATGGTGTGTCCAAGTTCGCCACTGAGGGCCTGATGCAAACCCTGGCCGACGAAGTCGAAAACGTCGCTCCGGTACGCTCCAACAGCATCAACCCGGGCGCCACCCGCACCAGCATGCGCGCTCAGGCGTACCCGGGTGAAAACCCGCTGAACAACCCGACACCGGAAGAGATCATGCCGGTCTATCTGTACCTGATGGGCCCGGACAGCACCGGTATCAATGGCCAGGCCTTCAACGCTCAGTAATGCCATACGTCGCATTTGTTGCCGTGGCGGAATACCGTCGCGGCATGCAATTGCCGCTTCGAGCGCGGCAAATTCAGTCAAATAACCACCACCCCTTTTTCCGCTAAAACCTCAAGCCATTGATTCAAAACGGTTTTAATAAAATATGAACCGTATGGCACGACTTTCGCTCTACATTTCCTCAAAGCACGCCGAGTGAAGGCAGTCGGGCAAGGCCTGATTCGATAGCTGACTAATCGTCATCGGGCAGACTAAACTTACGCCAAATGTCCTACGGGACTGATGGATCAGTATGACGCGCAGCCCATAGCCGCTCTCACCCAGCCTGTAAGACAGACTTACTGCTTAGGGGCTCACGCCATATGAAATCACCCTCCCAGACCACTGCAATTGACTTCGACAGTGCCAAATTGCAACGCCTGGGCTTTGGTCAGCAGCCGCCTCTCCTGGCACGACCTGTCAGCCTGGCGCAATTGCGCCAGCAAATGAGCCTGCAACTGCAAACCAGCCTTGAGCCTCAACGCATCCTCGGTCTGTTTTTCCGCGAAGTTCAGCGCCTGGTGCCGCTGGACGCCTTGACCTACGTACACAACGGCAGCGACCTGCGCCTGGAGTTCGGGGCCCGCGGCCACCACTCGGCCAGCTACAGCCTCAGCCACGAAGGCGAGCACATGGGTGAGCTGGTGTTCCGCCGCAACCAGCGCTTCAGTGAACAGGAACTGGGCAATCTCGAATCGCTGCTGTCGGCCCTGCTGTATCCGATGCGCAATGCCCTGCTTTACCGTGCCGCCACGCAAAGCGCGCTGCGTGATCCACTGACTGGAGCCGGCAACCGCATTGCCATGGAGCAGACGCTGCACCGCGAAATCGAGATGTCCCGCCGGCACCTGCAACCGCTGTCGTTGCTGATGCTGGACATCGATCATTTCAAACAGGTCAACGACCTCCATGGTCACAGCGCCGGCGACGATGTGCTCAAAGCCGTGGCGGCATCGATCAAGGGCCAGTTGCGCAACGTCGACATGGTGTTCCGTTATGGCGGGGAAGAGTTTCTGATCCTGCTGTCCAATACCGGGCGCGATGCGGCCGCCATGGTTGGTGAGCGCCTGCGTCAGGCAGCACAGGCCCAGGATTACTACGCCAATAACCAATTGATCGAACTGACCGTGAGCCTCGGCTGCTCGACCCTGTTGCCGGGCGAATCCGCCGACAGCCTGCTGCGCCGCGCCGACAGCGCGCTGTATGTGGCCAAGCGCGAAGGGCGAAATCGCCTGACCATGGCGGGCTGATTATTCGCAGCCAACAAAAAACGGGAGCCGAGGCTCCCGTTTTTTTTGGATGTCGTCGAAATCAGCTCTCGACCAGCGCCCGACGTTCACGCCCGACCAACACCCGCTCCGACAGCTCAAGCTGCATGCAGCGCTCGAGGAACAGGTACATGTAGTCGTAGCTCTTGCAAATGGCCTGTCGCAGTTCCGCCTGCAAGGCTTTGCTCGGGTTCAATCCGGCCAGGGTACAGATGATCTCCAGCGCCTCCCACGGATGGGCATCATCGTACTGGGCGTGCATCTTCAGCCACTTCATGGCCCGCTTGCGATCCTCTTCAGGGAAGGCCGCAGCGTAGACCCCCGTCGAACACACCAGCGCCGACCACTCCCCGGTCGCGCCCTCGATGGCGTAGTTGGTGGCCGCGATGGCCACGATCAGTGAATCCGCCGAACTGGTGTGCCAGCACCAGTGGCTCAGGGCATGCAATTCCGGTGGCACTTGCTGCGCCTGCAGGTCTTCCAGGCTCACCCCATGGGCCCGGCTCCAGTGCAGCCAGTAATCGGCATGGTTGAGTTCGACGCGAATGTTGCGCATCAACCAGCGCCGCGCCATGTCTTCACCCGGATGGCGGGCGAATTTGGTCTTGGTGAGATTCTGCGCCATGTACAACGCGAATTGCTCAACGACGGGCCAGCCCCCGATCAGGTACTGGCGCATGGTTTTGGCGCTGAGCTTGTTATCACGCATGCGCAGATAAAGTTCATGTTCGACAACCCGGCGTTTGCTCTCGCTGCAATCCTGGATCAACTGTTGCGCCCAGGCGGGATAACTTGCAGCTTCCATGAGTGGTCCGGTTCGGTTGAATGTGTCGATCACTGTTCGGCTCCTTTTGATTTGTGATTGTACGGATCGGCAAGAGACTTCAACGGAACGTGCCAGGCGCCTTGAATAACAACGGCTGCGGTCTGGCGGGTCGACTTTGCAAACTGTCACAGGTAAACAACTGCGGGCGTTCTACGACATAACCCTGAGCGTAATCCACGCCGATTTCAAGCAATGCCTGCTCGATCTGCGCTGTTTCGACAAACTCGGCAATTGTCTGCTTACCCATGACATGCCCGATGTGATTGATCACTTCGACCATTGCACGGTTAATCGGGTCGTCCAGCATATCCTTTACGAAACTCCCGTCGATCTTCAGGAAGTCTACAGGCAAATGTTTCAGATAAGCGAATGAAGACATTCCGGCACAAAAGTCATCCAGTGAGAAATAACACCCCAAGCCTTTGAGTTCATTAATAAATCTGATTGCACTCCCGAGATTTGCAATAGCACTGGTTTCTGTAATTTCAAAACAAATCATTTCAGGCGGTACGCCGTAGTTATCAAACTGCTCACGTAGAAAGTGCAAGAACGCGTCATCTCCGATAGTAATGCCTGAAAGATTAATCGCACACATTGCCAGAGGCCGTTCGCACTCTTCGTTAATACATTGAGCAATAACCTTAAATACATTCTGCACAACCCAGCGATCCAGCGAAGTCATCAAACCGTAACGTTCCGCCGCCGGTATGAAACTGTCCGGCAGAATCATCCGGCCCGCTTCGTCATGCAGGCGCAGCAGAATTTCGATGTGTCCGCGGGTGCCACCGGCAACCGAACCCAGCGGGGCGATTTCCTGGGCGTAGAGGCAGAAGCGGTTTTCCTCCAGGGCCATGTGCAGGCGTTGCACCCAGGCCATCTCGCCAAAGCGCAGGGACAACTCCGAGTCGTCGGCGTGGTAAACCTGCACCCGGTTGCGGCCCTTTTCCTTGGCCATGTAGCAAGCCATGTCGGCGGCCCGCAGCGAGGCTTCGAGGGTGGTCGGCGTCTGCGCGACGTGCACCAGACCGATACTCACGGTGGTCAGGAACGGCCGCCCCTTCCAGACGAAATGCAGGTTCTGCACGGTCTGACGCAAGCTCTCGGCGATCTTCTCGGCCGCCTCCGGCGCGCAGTTCTCCAGCAGGATGCCGAACTCGTCGCCGCCCAGCCGCGCCAGGGTGTCGCCCTCGCGCAGACCCGATTGCAGCAACGCACAGATATGCCGCAGCAACTCATCGCCGGCCGCATGCCCGCAGGTATCGTTGACCAGTTTGAACTGATCCAGATCGAGGAACATCAGCGCATGCCGCCCCGGCTGCCGGGTCAGGTTGTGCAGGGCCTGTTCGAGGCGGTATTCGAACTCGCGACGGTTGGCCAGCCCGGTCAGCGCATCGTGAGTGGCCTGCCACGACAGATTGGCGATGTATTGCCGCTCCTGGGTCATGTCATGCAGCACCAGCACAGTGCCACTGACCTTGCCGGCATTGCGGATCGGCGCGCCGACCAGGGTCACCGACACGGTGCTGCCGTCCAGCCGCTGGATCAGCTTCGAATGTTCGCTGCCGCCGGTGAGCTGGCCACTGAGAATGTGCTCGATCAGGGTCAGCCCTTCGGTCTGGGCATTGTCATCCAGCAAGTTGAACAACGCCGCCAGCGGCAGACCGGCAGCCTGCTCGGCCTTCCAGTGGGTCAACGCCTCGGCGGCCGGGTTCATGTAATCGATCGCCCCGCTCACATCGGTGGTGATCACCCCGTCGCCAATCGAGTGCAGGGTCACATGGGCCCGGTCTTTTTCCAGTTGCAGCGCTTCGGCAAAGGCATGTCGCTGCTTGAGCAGTTTGCGGGTGCGCAGCAGCGCCAGCACGATCAAGCCCAGCGCGGTGGCGAGGTTGGTGAACAGCAGCAGGCGCAGGATCATCCGCGAGCCTTCACCCAAGGCATCGCTGAACGCCTTGGCAGCCGGGGTCACGCCGTCGTTGATCGCAAAGATCCGGTCTTTCCAGCGGCGGATATCGGCCTCGGTGGCAGCATCGGCAGTGATGCGCTGATGCATCTCCTGCGCCACGCCGTCGAGTTCCACCAGATAGGCGTCGCCCAGCGTCCAGCGGTCGATGGCGGTTTCCAGATAGCTGAAGTGACGGAAATTCAGGTACAGCCAGATCAGGCTGGAAACGTCGTCCGGGTGGTTGCCGCCCTTGAGAATGCCCTCACGCGCCGCCTGCAGGTCGGGCGGTTGCTTGTCCAGTGCCAGCCTTAGCTGATGACCGCCCTGGGGTACGGCAATGGCGTTCTGGTATTTGAGGTAAATCGCCTTGTCGCGGCTGTCCGCGTACAGGTTGAGGTAATAGATCGCGTCTTTCTGCCCCTTGGACCAGAGGCTTTCACCGGCGACATAGCCGCGAACGGCCGACAGGACGTAGAGACTCACGCCCCCCAGCAAGGCTTGAAACAACACGACGGCGATAAATGGCCAGACGATGCCCAGCAACCGTGGCGTTCCGAGAGTCCGCTTTTGCTTCATGGAGTTCCTTGCGTGGTCACTGCCTGATTGTCCGTCTCTATCAGACCAACCCCCAAAGACTAGGAGGCGTTCGGGGTTCCGGCAAGCGGCGGATCCGCCTCAGTTCAGGACAAACGCAGAATAGACATATGCATAGCCATGATCACTGGCGGAATCGAATTACCGGGTACTTCAGACCTTCTTTACAGGCACTCATACCGAGTTTCAATAACACGCCAGACTCCCCGGGCAGACCTGCGCACCCCGAGCGCCGCATCAGCACTTCGTTGTTGCTCGACAGGCAGGCACACACCTGTGCCAGCACACCCCAAAAAGGGTACCGCTAAGGATATGTCGAAGACTCAAGGTGTTGCGGGGCTGATCTACAACCGCTGCAAATGCCCATAAAGCTTGGCGTACAACCCGCCATCGGCAATCAGTTGCTGATGGTCGCCATCTTCGGCCACTTGCCCGCCGTCGAACACCAGCACCCGGTCCGCCTGCTTCACCGCTGACAAGCGGTGGGCGATGATCAGCGTGGTGCGGCCATGGAGGAAGCGCGCCATGGCCTGGTGCAGGTTGTATTCGGTGGCGGCGTCGAGGGCTGACGTCGCCTCGTCGAGGATCACCACTTTCGGCTCGGCGAGAATCATCCGCGCAATCGCCAGCCGTTGCCGCTGACCGCCAGACAGGCGCACGCCGGAGCGGCCGACGATGCTGTCCAGACCATCCGGCAAGGCGCGGATGGTGGATTCGAGCTGGGCGATTTCCAGTGCCTGCCAGCAGGCCTCATCGCTGCGGGTGCGGCCCATGGTCAGGTTGGCGCGCACGCTGTCGTTGAACAGCGCCGGATGTTGCAGCACCACCGCGACGTTTTCCCGAACCGTTTCCAGGCCGATTTCCTGCTGGGTCGATCCGCCGAAACGGATCGTCCCGGCCAGCGGTGTGTACAGGCCCAGCAGCAATTGCACGAGGGTACTTTTGCCGCCGCCGCTGGCGCCGACAATCGCCACTTTCTCGCCCGGAGCGATGGACAGGTTCAACTGATCCAGCACCAGTTCGTCGCCGTAACCGAAGCTCAGACCCTGCACCTGAATCCCGACGGTATCGCGGCCCTTGAACGGGTCGACGCCGCCGGGGTATTGCGGCTCGTCGGCACGGGCCAGCAGTTCGTTGATCCGCGACAGCGCACCGCCTGCCGCGTAGTAGGCGTATTGCAGGTTCAATAGCTGTTCGACCGGGCCGATCATGAACCACAGGTAGCTGAACACCGCGAGCATCTGGCCAATCGACAGGTCAGAGAACAGCACCGTCAACATGGCCGCCGCGCGAAAAATGTCGATGCCGAACTGGAACAACAGACCACTGGCGCGGTTCGAGGCGTCGGTCTTCCACTGCGAGTTGACCGCGTAGTTGCGCACTTCCTGAGCCCGCAGGCCGAGGCGTCCGAGGAAGAAGCCCTGGCGGTTGCCGGCGCGCACTTCCTGGATCGCATCGAGGGTTTCGCTCAGCGCCTGGGTGAAGCGCGAGGTGCTGTCGTTCTCCAGTTTCTTCAGGTGCTTGACCCGCTTGCCCAACTGCACCGTGGCGTAGATCACCAGCGGGTTGAACAGCAGGATCAGCAGCGCCAGTTTCCAGTGCATCCACATCAGGATGCTGGCAGTGCCGACCAGGGTCAGCATCGCCACCAGAAAACGGCTGAGGGTTTCGCCGACAAATTTGTCGAGGGTGTCGAGGTCGGTCACCAGGTGTGTGGTGACCGTGCCGCTGCCCAGGCTTTCGTATTCGCCGAGGGAGATCCGTTTGAGTCGTTCAATCAAACGCACGCGAATGCGATAAACGATGTCCTTGGCCAGCCGCGCAAACAACCGCGCCTGCAACACGCCAAAACACAGGGCACTGCAACGCAGAGTCAGCGTCACCACCAGCATCAGGCCGATATAGCCCGCCGCTTGCTGCCACATCGAAGGCAGCACATGGTTCATGACTTTCAGCGCGGCATCGCCGTGGCCGAGCAGGACTTCGTCCACCAGCAACGGCAACAGCAGCGGAATCGGCACGCTGCACAGCGTCGCCAGTACGGCCACGCCGTTGGCGATCCACAGGGATTTTTTGTGATGAAGTGCCAGTCGCCGGACTTCAGCCCAGCTCAGCCGGTCGACACGCTTGACGGCTGGCGTGTCATCGGCCGGGTCAGACACAGGCCGCGCGCTCCAGCCATCGACCGAGCAACGGTGACAGTTCACTGAGCGGCTGGTAGCCGTTGGTCAGCAACGCCAGTTGGCCGTTGCGTTCGGCGAGCAGGGTCGGGAATCCGGCGATGCCCAGATCCTGCACCCAACTGAAATCGGCCTGGGTCGCCTTGTGTAGATCGGCATGATCGAACAGGGCAGCAAATTCGATACGCGGGACGCCGGCCTGCTCCGCCAGCTCCACCAGAACGCTGGCCTGGGTGACATCGCGACCTTCGGCGTAAAACGCGTGCTGGATCAACCCGACCAGTTTCCACGCGCAATCCGGTGCCAGACTGCGCGCGGTGACGATGGCCCGGCAGGCAGGCTCGGTGTCGTAGACAAAACCGTCCGGCAACGCGCCTTCCAGCTTGAACGGCTGGCCGGTGGCCTCGGTGACCGCTTGCCAGTGTTCGAGAATGTAGCGCCGGGTGGTTGGTTCAAGTGCTGCACCACTGCCGGTGCGCAACCCGCCGACCACCAGGTGCAGTTCCACCCCGGCTGCCTGCGCCTGCTCCACCAATGCCTTGGCGACCGGGGCAAATCCCCAGCACCACGAACACATCGGATCCATCACATAGAGCAGGCGTGCAGACATGATTAAGCCTCGGTGGATGCTTGCTTATAGTTGTAGCCGATCGGGTGCGGCATGTTGCGCGCTTTTGCCAGTTCGATCTGCTTCTGGCGGTCGATCGCACTGCGGCGGGTCTTCTCGCTCAGGGTGTCCCAGCAGTGCGGGCAGCTGATGCCGGCCACGTAATGCTCGGAGGCGCGATCTTCAACGCTGACCGGGGTGCGGCAGGCATGGCACTGATCGTAGTCGCCTTCGCTCAGGTCATGACGCACGGTCACACGGTTGTCGAAGACGAAGCAGTCGCCCTGCCATTTGGTCTCTTCCTGCGGCACCTCTTCGAGGTATTTCAGGATGCCGCCCTTGAGGTGATAAACCTCTTCGAAGCCTTCGCCGAGCATGTAGCTCGAGGCTTTTTCGCAGCGAATGCCACCAGTGCAGAACATCGCGACCTTCTTGTGCACGGCCGGGTCGAAGTGTTCTTTGATGTAGTCGGGGAATTCGCGAAAACTGGTGGTTTTCGGATCGATGGCGCCTTCGAAGGTGCCGATCGAGACTTCGTAATCGTTGCGGGTGTCGATCAGCAGCACTTCCGGGTCGCTGATCAATGCATTCCAGTCCTGCGGTTCGACGTAGGTGCCGACCTTCTTGTTCGGGTCGACGCCTTCGACGCCCAGGGTCACGATCTCTTTCTTGAGTTTGACCTTGGTGCGGTAGAACGGCTGCTCGTCGCAGTACGATTCCTTGTGGTCGATATCGACCATGCGTGGATCGTTGCGCAGCCAGGCCAGCAGGCCGTCGATGCCTTCACGGTTGCCGGAAACCGTGCCGTTGATGCCTTCTTCGGCGATCAGCAGGGTGCCTTTGATGCCGTTGTCGACCATCGCTTGCAGCAGCGGCTCGCGCAGGTTGACGTAATCTTCGAGGGTGACGAACTTGTACAGTGCCGCCACGACAATCGGTTGTGTCATGGGTATTTCTCCAGGTGGCTACCCTCGTAAAGGGTGAACCGGATGCGAAAAAAAACGCGCCGGGTGAGCGGCGCGTTGCGGATTCTAGCAAAAAACCTCAGTTCATTGCTGCAAGGCTCAATGCTTGCTGCCGCCGGCACAGGTCGGCGACGCCGGAGCGACGCCTGTCTCTGCCCATTCCTGCGGGGTGTAGGTGTGCAGCGCCAACGCATGGAACTCGCCCATCAGCTCGCCGAGCGTGCCGTAGACTTTCTGGTGGCGCTTGACCCGGTTCAGGCCTTCGAACTGCGCACTGACCACCACTGCCTTGAAGTGGGTCTGCAACCCGCGACTGTGCATGTGGCTTTCGTCCAGCACTTGCAGATGCTCAGGCTGAAGCAGCGCCAGCGTCGATTCGATGCGTTGTTGCATGGTCATCACGAACTCCGCTTACTTCTTCTTGGCCGGAGCCGCGCCTTTCGGTGCCAGCTCGTTGGTCATGTCGTCCAGCAGCTTGTTGACCACCGGTACTGCGCTTTCCAGTTTGGCCTGGGTCATCTGGGCCGATTGCTGAGTCAGCTGCGGCATTTTTTCCAGGACTTTCTTGCCCAGTGGCGACTGGTAGAACGCGACCAGGTCTTTGAGCTCGGACTCGCTGAAGTTGCTGGTGTAGAGCTTGACCATGTCCGGTTTCAGCTTGTTCCAGCCAATGGCCTGATCAAGAGCGGCGTTGGCCTTGGCCTGGTAGGTATCCAGAACGGCTTTCTTGGATTCCGGCGCCTTGGTCTGTTCAAAACGCTGGGCGAACATCTGCTGAACCTGCATGTACACCGGAGTGCCCAGCTTGTCAGCGTGTGCCAGGGTCAGGAAAGCTTCGGCACTGGCGTTGTGGCTGGCGGTATCGGCAAGCACCTGGCCGCTGGCGCAAACCAGGGCAACCGCGGTGCAGATGGCACGAAGACGAGTCATCGAGTTTCCTTTTCAGCTAGGCGAGGTAAAACCCCAAGGGCGACCATTCTGCGCCTGAATAACGCTGCGGCTCAACCCCCGGGCCTTGCCGCGCTTGATTGGCGGGGATTTGCCGGTCAACAATCGGCCGGAGGGAACCACCCGGGCCGACACCGGCCTAAACTGCGCAAACAGACCAACAGGAGTGTGCACGATGAGCCGTATCGAAACCGACAGCCTGGGCCAGATCGAGGTCCCGGACGACGCTTACTGGGGCGCTCAGACGCAACGCTCGCTGATCAACTTCGCCATCGGCCAGGAACGCATGCCCTTGCCGGTACTGCACGCCCTGGCCCTGATCAAGAAAGCCGCGGCCCGGGTCAACGACCGCAACGGCGACCTGCCCGCCGACATCGCCCGCCTGATCGAACAGGCCGCCGACGAAGTGCTCGACGGCCAGCATGACGACCAGTTCCCGCTGGTGGTCTGGCAGACCGGTAGCGGCACCCAAAGCAACATGAACGCCAACGAAGTGATTGCCGGCCGCGCCAATGAACTGGCCGGCAACCCGCGCGGCGGCAAGACGCCGGTGCACCCCAACGATCACGTCAACCGCTCGCAGAGTTCCAACGACTGCTTCCCCACCGCCATGAGCATCGCCACCGCGCAAGCAGTGCAGGGCCAACTGCTGCCGGCCATCGCCGAGCTGTCGGGTGGCCTGGCCGAGCTGTCGGCGCGGCACATGAAACTGGTGAAGACCGGCCGCACTCACATGATGGACGCCACGCCGATCACCTTCGGCCAGGAGATTTCCGGCTTCATAGCGCAGCTGGATTACGCCGAACGGGCAATTCGCGCGGCGCTGCCGGCAGTCTGCGAGCTGGCACAGGGCGGCACCGCGGTCGGCACCGGGCTCAACTCGCCCCACGGTTTCGGCGAAGCGATTGCCGCTGAACTGGCGGCGTTGTCCGGTCTGCCGTTCGTCACCGCACCGAACAAGTTTGCTGCCCTCGCCGGCCATGAGCCGCTGACCACGCTGTCCGGCGCCCTGAAAACCCTCGCCGTGGCGCTGATGAAAATCGCCAACGATCTGCGCCTGCTGGGTTCCGGTCCGCGTGCCGGGTTTGCCGAAGTGCGCCTGCCGGCCAACGAGCCGGGCAGTTCGATCATGCCCGGCAAGGTCAACCCGACCCAGTGCGAGGCGTTGTCGATGCTGGCTTGTCAGGTGCTGGGCAATGACGTGGCGATCGGTTTTGCCGCCAGCCAGGGTCACCTGCAACTGAACGTGTTCAAACCGGTGATCATCCACAACCTGCTGCAATCGATCCGCCTGCTGGCCGATGGCTGCAGCAACTTCCAGCAGCACTGCATCGCCGGGCTGGAACCGGATGCAGAAGTCATGGCGAAACATCTGGAACGCGGCCTGATGCTGGTGACCGCGCTAAACCCGCACATCGGCTACGACAAATCGGCGGAAATCGCCAAGAAGGCCTACAGCGAAGGCAAGACCCTGCGCGAAGCGGCGTTGGAGCTGGGTTATCTGACCGATGAAGAGTTCGATGCCTGGGTGCGGCCGGAGAACATGATCGAGGCCGGTGCCAAGGGCTGAGTCATCCCGCCCCTTCCCGTGCGCGGCACGGGAAGGGTCATCCGACCAACAGTTTCGCCCGCCGGGCCTTGAGCCCGGCAATCAGCGAAGGCCCCAGCGCTACCAGCGCCGAACCCAGCACCACCAGCACCGCCCCGCCATACCCCAGCAGATTGATCTGCTCGGCATGCACATACTCAGGCCACACACCCGCCGCCACGGCCACCGCACCGAACGTCACCAACGGCGTGATCGCGAGCGTCGCGCTGACACGCGAAGCCTCCCAATGCGCCAGCGCCTCGGCAAATGCGCCGTAGGCGATCAGGGTGTTCATGCAGCACGCCAGCAACAGCCAGCCCTGCAACGGGTTCAGCGACAACGCTTCGAGCGGATGCACCCAAGGCGTCAGCAACATGGCACAGAACAGGTAGATCACCATCATCACCTGCAGCGAATTCCACACGGTCAGCAGTTGTTTCTGGCCCAGCGCATAGAAGGTCCAGACGGTCGACGCCAACAGCACCAGCAACACGCCGGCGGTGTAGTCAGACAAAGAGGTGAGCAATTCAGCCAGACGCTGATTGAAGAACAGCGCAAACCCGATCAACAGCACCGCCAGGCCAATGCCCTGACCGATACTGAAGCGTTCCTTGAACACAAAAAGGCTGGCGATCAGCAACATGATCGGCCCCATCTGCACCACCAGTTGCGCGGTGCCGGGGCTGAGCAGGTTCAGACCCATCAGATACAACACGTAGTTGCCCACCAGCCCGAGCACCGCCATCAGCACCAGCCAGCCACCCTTCGGACCGAGCACCTTGCGACTCGGCAAGCGTTTGGTCGCCGCCAGATAAATGAACAAGCAGCCGCCGGACACCAGCAGGCGAAACCAGGTCACCGTGACCGGGTCCATCACCACCAGCACCTGCTTGAGCTTGATCGGCAGGATTCCCCACAGAAACGCCGTCAACAACGCCAGGAACATGCCGTACACCCAACGACCCGATGAAACGTGCATGTGAACCCCAAGCGCCAGAGACAGGAGCGCTCATTCTAGGCACACAGACCCTGCCCGACACAGGGACAGTTGTGCTCCAGCCGCAAATGAAACTGTGCAGGTCGCAGCAGAAAATTGACGATGGGCCGTTGATCGGCTGCCCGGGCAAGGTAAGTGGTTCAGGCATAAGCTGATTGGATCCAGCCCGGGATATCACTCACCAAGGAGACCCCGTCATGTTAGGCATGCGCGCCCAGGATCCCGCCCCCGCCACGCACTTTCGCAGCGACCGCGTGTGCCGGGTCAACGGCGAACTGTATTTCAGCACCCGGGAAAACACCCTCGAAGGGCCGTTCGACAGCCCCGAGAAAGCCGAGCAGGAAATCCGCGCGTACATCGCGCGGATGCAATTGATGGATTCCGGCAGGCCGGTCTAGCGTACGGCTTCGAACAACCCGGTCGCGCCCATCCCGCCGCCCACGCACATGGTCACGATCCCGTAACGCAGATTGCGCCGCTGCAACTCGCGCACCAGATGCCCGACCTGCCGTGACCCGGTCATGCCGAACGGGTGACCGATGGAAATCGAGCCGCCGTTGACGTTGTACTTCTCGTTGTCGATTTCCAGACGATCACGGGCGTACAGACACTGCGAGGCGAACGCTTCGTTCAATTCCCACAGATCGATATCCGCCACCTGCAGGCCTTTGGCCTTGAGCAGCTTCGGCACCGAGAACACCGGACCGATGCCCATTTCGTCCGGCTCGCAACCGGCCACGGTGAACCCACGGAAAAACGCCTTCGGCTTGAGCCCCAGTTGCAGGGCTTTCTCCAGGCTCATCACCAGCGTCATCGAGGCGCCATCGGACAACTGCGACGAGTTGCCGGCAGTCACCGAACCGTCCTCGGCGAACACCGGTTTCAACCCGGCGAGGCTTTCATAGGTGGTGTCCGGGCGGTTGCAGTCGTCGTGATCGACGATGCCGTCGAGGATCTGCACTTCACCGCTGTTTTTGTCTTCAACGCGGTACTTCACCGCCATCGGCACGATTTCATCGTTGAACAGGCCGGCTGCCTGCGCCTGGGCGGTACGGATCTGACTTTGCAGCGAGTAACGATCCTGCACCTCGCGACTGACACCATAACGGCGCGCCACCACCTCGGCGGTCTGGCCCATGGTGTAGTAGATGCCGGGGGTCTGCTGCTTGAGCAACGGGTTGATCAGGTGATCGGTGTTGACGCTTTTCAGGGTCAGGCTGATCGACTCGACGCCGCCGGCGACGATGATGTCGCTGCAACCCGACGCGATCTGGTTGGCGGCAATCGCAATCGCCTGCAAGCCCGACGAACAGAAACGGTTGAGGGTCATGCCGGCAGTGCCGGTGCCCAGTTGCGAGAGCACCGCCACGTTGCGGCCGATGTTGTAGCCCTGGGCGCCTTCGTTGGAACCGGCGCCGACGATGCAGTCCTCGACGCTGGCCGGGTCGATGTCGTTGCGCGAGAGCAACGCATTGACGCAATGGGCCGCCATGTCATCGGGACGGGTCTGGTTGAACTTGCCGCGAAAGGACTTGGCCAGGCCGGTCCGTACGCTGTCGACGATCACCACTTCACGCATGGCATACCTCATTGTTGCAGTCGGTTGAGAGTGGACCGAGCATAAGTCCACCCAATCGCCGACCGCGACAATCATTCACCTCGCGTATGCGGGCCCATCGGTTCAGTCCTTGTGCTTTTTGGCTCGCTTGTCGGACTTTTCGAAAGCTTCTTCCAGCGCCCGGTTGATCGTACGCAGCACCTTGACCCGGGCCCAGCGCTTGTCATTGGCCTCGACCAGGGTCCACGGCGCGATTTCGGTGCTGGTGCGGTCGACCATGTCGCCGACGGCGGCGCGGTAGGCGTCCCACTTGTCACGGTTGCGCCAGTCGTCTTCGGTGATCTTGAAACGCTTGAACGGGATTTCTTCGCGCTCCTGAAATCGCTCCATCTGCGTGTCCTTGTCGATCGCCAGCCAGAACTTGACCACGATCACACCGGCATCGGCCAGTTGCTCCTCGAAGTCATTGATTTCACCATAGGCACGCATCCAGTCGGCGGTGCTGCAAAAGCCCTCGACCCGCTCCACCAGAACCCGGCCATACCACGAGCGGTCGAACACGGTGAATTTGCCCCGCGCCGGGATGTGCCGCCAGAACCGCCACAGATACGGCTGCGCCCTTTCCTCTTCAGTCGGCGCGGCAATCGGCACGATGCTGTATTGGCGCGGATCGAGCGCTGCCGCGACCCGGCGAATCGAACCGCCCTTGCCCGCCGCATCATTACCTTCGAACACCGCCACCAGCGCGTGACGACGCATGCGTTTGTCGCGCATGAGCCCCGATAGCCGCGCCTGTTCGGTGATCAATTGCTCTTCGTAGTCTTTCTTCTCCAGACGCTGAGTCAGGTTGAGGCTGTCGAGCAGGTTCAACTGATCCACCGACGAGCCCAGTGGCTGGGCGCTGACATCGTGCGGGTGCACATCGGGACGCTTCAGCGCATTTTGCAGGCCTTCGAGCAGGATCTTGCCGACCGTCAGGCTGCGGTAGTACGGGTCGACACCTTCGATGACATGCCATGGCGCGTAATCGCGGCTGGTACGGCGCAACACACGTTCGCCGTATTTGACGAACTTGTCGTAGGTCTGCGATTGCTGCCAGTCCAGCGGACTGATGCGCCAGCTGTGCAGCGGGTCATCGGCCAGGGCCTTGAGCCGCGCTTTCATCTGTTTCTTGGACAGGTGGAACCAGAACTTGAAGATCAGCGCGCCTTCATCGCAGAACATCTTTTCCATGCGCTCGGCGCCGGCAATCGCCTGATCCAGTCGCGGATCCTTGAACAAGCCGTGCACCCGGCCCTGCAGCATCTGGCTGTACCAGTTGCCGAAGAAAATCCCCATCCGCCCCTTGGCCGGCAGCATCCGCCAGTAGCGCCAGGCCGGTGGTCGCGCCAGCTCTTCATCGGTCTGCTGGTCGAAGGTGCGCACTTCGATCAGCCGCGGGTCCATCCATTCGTTGAGCAATTTCACCGTCTCGCCCTTGCCGGCGCCTTCGATGCCGTTGATCAAAATGATCACCGGGAAACGCTTCTGCTGCTGCAACTCGAACTGGGCCTCAAGTAAGGCTTCACGCAGGGCGGGCACGGCGGCTTCGTAGGTGTCTTTGTCGATGGCGTGACCGATTTCAGCGGATTCGAACATAGGGACGGCTCCTTCCAGGATTCAGCAAGACTAGCGGATTGGGCTCTGACGCGGCACAGAAATTCCCGCCGGCGGCGGATTGTCCTTGAGTCATCGTCGGCAAGGTTTGCCATGGATCAAGCGCCGCCTGCGTGATCGGCTAGAATGGCCGCCTTGTCGTTGCCGAGCCTGCCATGAAACCTGTAATGCCCCACGCCCAACTCGACTGGGATGACCAGGGACGCCCGCGTTCGCGAGTGTTCGACGATGTGTATTTTTCCGACCAGTCGGGGCTGGATGAAACCCGCTACGTGTTCCTTGAGCAGAACCGTCTGGCTGAGCGTTTTGCCGCTTTGTCAGCGGGTGGGCGACTGGTGATCGGTGAAACCGGGTTCGGCACCGGGCTGAATTTTCTCTGCGCCTGGCAGTTGTTCGAACAGCACGCGGTGGCCGGTGCGCGGCTGCACTTTGTCAGCGTCGAAAAATTTCCGTTGAGCCCCGCCGATCTGCAGCGCGCGCTGGCGTTGTGGCCCGACTTGAAGCCGTTCTCCGATCAGTTGCTCAAGCATTACGTGGCAATTCATCAGGGGTTTCAGCGCATTGTTCTGGATAACGGTCGCGTGACCCTGACGCTGCTGATCGGCGATGCACTGGAGCAGTTGCCGCAACTGGACGGCCAGATCGACGCATGGTTTCTCGACGGTTTCGCCCCGGCGAAAAACCCGGAGATGTGGACCGCCGAACTGTTCGCCGAACTGGCGCGATTGGCGGCGCCCGGCTCGACCATCAGCACGTTCACCAGCACCGGTTGGGTACGACGTCTGCTCAACGCCGCCGGCTTCAAGATGAAACGCACGCCGGGCATCGGCCACAAGTGGGAGATCCTGCGCGGCGAATTTCTCGGCTGGCCGCAGGATGTCCCATTGCCTGCAGCTGAAAAACCGTGGTTCGCCCGCCCGGCTCCGTTGACCGGTGAGCGTCGTGCCCTGGTGATCGGCGCCGGTCTGGCCGGTTGCGCCACGGCAGCCAGCCTCGCGGCGCGGGGTTGGCTGGTCAGTCTGCTGGAGCGGCATGACGCGGTGGCCCAGGAAGCCTCGGGCAACCCGCAAGGCGTGCTGTACCTGAAACTGTCCGCCCACGGCACCGCACTTTCGCAGTTGATCGTCAGTGGTTTCGGCTACACCCGACGTCTGCTGGAAAACCTGCAACGCGGTACCGACTGGGATGACTGCGGCGTGCTGCAATTGGCGTTCAACGAAAAAGAAGCCGAACGCCAGGTGCAACTGGCAGCAGCCTTCCCGGAGGATCTGCTGCAACTGATCGATCAGCGGCAGGCACAGCAACGCGCCGGTATCGGTCTGGCCCATGGCGGCCTGTTCTACCCGCAGGGTGGATGGGTTCACCCGCCAGCGCTGTGTCGGGCCCAGGCCGCGCAACCTGGCATTCAATTGCTCTGCCATCAGGATGTGCTTGATCTGCGCAAGGAGGGCGACCAGTGGCAAGCCTTCGACGGCAACCGACTGGTTGCCGAGGCCCCCGTTGTCGTGCTCGCCGGGGCCGCCGAGATCAAACGCTTTGCACAAAGTGCCGAACTGCCGCTCAAGCGCATTCGCGGACAGATCACCCGTCTGGCACAGACCGAAGTCAGCCAGGAACTGACCACGGTTGTCTGTGCCGAAGGTTATATAGCCCCCGCCCGACTGGGCGAACATACACTGGGCGCCAGTTTCGCCTTCAACAGCGATGACCTGACGCCGAGCACCGCCGAGCATCTGGGCAATCTGGCGATGCTCGAAGAAATCTCCAGCGACCTGGCATTGCGCCTGCACATCAAGGACCAGGATCCGGAGCGCCTTGAAGGACGGGCCGCTTTCCGCTGCACCAGCCCCGATTATCTGCCGATCGTCGGTCCTCTCGCTGACCGGGAGGCCTTCGATCAGGCCTTTGCCGCCCTGGGCAAGGATGCCCGGCAAGTGCCGGATATCGCCTGCCCGTGGCTGGACGGTTTGTACGTCAACAGTGGCCACGGTTCACGCGGCTTGATCACCGCGCCATTGTCGGGCGAATTGCTGGCTGCCTGGCTCGACAACGAACCGCTGCCACTGCCCCGCAGCGTGGCTGAATCGTGCCATCCCAACCGGTTTGCCCTGCGTCGGCTGATTCGAGGCAAATGACGGGAGACGCCGGTCAATCAAGGATCAAGCCTCAGGCAACACGCAGGACCCTCGCTCCACCAGCCGCAGCACCTGCTGGGTCAATTGCTCGAGCGAGGCAAGCTCCGATTGTTTCAGGCGCTCGGCACATTGGTTCATTTCATTCACGTATTCGGCAGAGCTGAACTCTTGCGCCCTGTCGAACAGCGCCTGCACTTCCTCATGGTGAGGTGCACGGGCTGCATTGAACTGTTGTGAAAAACTGTTTTTCATGTAATCGATCCAGAAGGGTTGGCGAACCAGGAACTTCAGCCACTCAGGTGAAAGTTCAGCGGTCTGGATCTGATTGATGGCCGCCACCAGATCGTCACCCGTCACGCCGGCGAGTGCCGCGTAACGCATATGTGACGGTTGCCCCGGCAAGTCGAATGCCTGAGCCAGCCCGGTCCGATACGCGAGCGTCACCTCCAGAGGGTCGGGTGATCCTTCATCCAATGCGTGCTTCGCGGCTATCCGGTCGACTTGCTCAAGCCGGAACAAATCCCGGGCAAGCCTCAGCAGCAACGCCGCCGATGGTCGTCGGCCACCGGATACGCTCACGACTTTGTGAGTATGAACCGCGACCTCCAGATGGCTGAAGTTCAGTGCCGCACCATCCGTGCAGTTAATCGGATCCGCTGCCAGGTTGAAAATCTGCTCCCGCAGATCAGCATCAGCCTGCGTTGCCTCCAGAACGGCCCAGACCCGACGGGACATCTCCTCACGCACGTACGCGGAATCAGCGGTATTACCCAGCTCTGCCAGTACATGAAACAACCCTTCGGACATCGGATCATCCTTGATCGCAGTCCAGACCTGCAGACGCGCGGAGCCCGCCGTGCCGCCCGTTTCAGTCAGCCAGATCGAACGCGCCGTATACTCGTCCAGTCGCGCAATATCGTTTTCCAGATAGCCCATTCCAACGCCGACCTTCTTGCGATAGTCGTCCAGTCGGATACTGCTGGGATCCGAAATCGGGTTGTTGCGCAGATTGATCGTTTCACTGAACCCTCTCGGTGTTTCAAAAAGCCAATCCGGCAAGTCGCGAATGTCGTTGTCACGCAGATCCACCCGATCCAGATTCGGCAGGCGCTCCAGACCTTTGGGCAACTCGGTGGTACGGGTGTTACGCACAGACAGGTCCACCAACTCAAACATGTGACTGACGTCCAGCGTTGCACCCAACGGGTTGTCGCTCAGATTCAGGCTTTGCAGATTGCGCATCCGGGACAATTTCCTCAGGGAATACTCGGTCAATTGAATTCGGTTGCCTGCCACACTCAACTGCCTGAGGTTTGGCATGTTGGAAATCACCTCTGGCAACAGGGTGAGTCTGTTGCGATCGAGGTCCAGATTTTCGACTTGCCTGAAGGCCTTGAGGAAATAGGCGACATCGTTGTCCAGATGCATGTTTCGAAGGGACAAATGCCTGACATGGTCGAAGGACAGACCGACAGGCAGGACCGGTAGTTTTCCGCACCGCATGCCATCGAGTGTCAGGCCATAGATCGAACTTCGGAACTCGCCAGGCGCGAAGATCAGGCGCCGAAAACAGTCCTCGATCTCGAACGCCACGATCTGCCGGCATTCGTGCACTTCGCTCAAGACACCACCCAATGCCCTCATGGCGGCTTCATCTCCACTCCAGGCATCCACCACGTCACGCAGTCTTCCGAGATCTTCTTGCAACTGCCGAACCCGGATCGCCCTGGTGAGATGGTCGCTGCCCAACTGGTCAAGAAATTCATTGGCTTGTACGTCAGTAAATAACGGGTAGAGCCTTTTTACTTTGCGCAGCAAACGACGCGAATGCCTTGCCGGCTCGACGGGCGAGTCGGCGAGCGTACACACAGGCTCGGAAATCCCCGGCTGCAACTGACCACCGGCCAGCACCCGGGCACAGCCTTCACGCTCATCCAGAGCGCTTTCCAACAATTTGCTGCGCAGGCGCCAGCCATCCTCCGGCGTCGGTTGCGCAAATCCGATGGCCTTGCGCTGCTCCTTCGAAAGGCCTTTGAGAATCGCGTGATAGAGGTCTTCCGGCCCGGACTCGACTTTGCCGAGCGACGTCCTGTCGCTACCAAACACTTCGTAGCCATTGTCGAGTCTGACCAGCGTGCATGAACTCGAAGCAACGAGCGGTTTCTCGCCCAACGTTTCCAGTACATCACCGCTCAGCGATTTTTCCCGCAGTTCCAGATAGAACTCAGGGTCCCAGCCACCGAGCCGGGGCAACAACCGGATCGCCAGTTTCCCGGTATCGGCACTGGCAATGTCGGCCAGGTAAAAACCTGCCAGTGCCCGATCCACACGCATATCGCTCAAGGCCTGACGCACCCTCTGCCCCAACCCCATGGGCACACGCCCGGTGCTGCGCATGTGCATACGTTCGACGCTCGGAGTACGCCTGAGCAGCTCCCGCGCATATCTCACCGGCAAACCGGGAAAAGCGCTGCGCAGCTTGAGCGTCTCACCGATGACGCCGCGGTCGAATTGCTTGTACAGGTGATCGAAAACCGACCTGCGATCGGCCTTGACCGCAGCCCCGATCACTTTCGCCAGCTGCACGTCGGCGTCAGCCGGGGCAACGCTCGCACCCACCAGTGCTTCAGTCTCCCTGGGGTACATGCCGTCCAGAACGGCTTGCAGCAACTCTCCTTTTTCCAGTTGCTCATGGCTCACGATGATGCTCACTGTGTCATCGTCAATCGATGCCGGAGGATAGGTCGCGGTGATACGGCCCTTTTCGTCCACGACCTTGATGTAGCGATCAGCCGGCCAGTTCGCGAGTTCGGGCAACGCGTGCAACTGCTCCTGAACATAACGGGCGTCGGTCGCCTCGCCACGCTCCATGGCGGAAATGAAATCATGCAATCTGCGCTCGATTCCAAATCGCTCGATCATGTCGCGCAAACGCGGGGGCAACGACAGGTTGTCGTCACTCAGACGATGCAACTCATCGAATCGAGTGTCGGTCAACCGCCGGACCATCTCCAGGCGACTGTCCTCGAGCCTCCCCAGGTTCGGGTCCATGCGTCTGAGGGTGTAGGCGCCGGTCCACTGTTCGCTCGTCTCCGAAGCGTGACGCCAGCCTCCATGACGATTGGGTTTGAGTGGCGGAGCGTAAGCATCCGGACGGACAGGATGCCGGATCCGCCAAGTGTCGGAATCCGGATCCTGCACCACTTCAAAGAAGCGTTGGTCAACACGGACAAAGAACTTGTCGTCACTCCGGTACAAGTCCATGACCTCGGGATCGGGGACGGCCCCCGCCGGTAGAGGCTGTTCATAAGCGTCCAGCTGCGGCTTCCACAACCGCGACTGACCCTTGCTGTCCAGAATCGCAGTGAATGGCTGGAAAAAATCAGGATGTTTTCGAACCGTTTTGATCGCCAGGGATTTCAAGCCTTTGATGCCGGCCCCTACGAGGGCCATCAGGACAATGTTCTCGGCGACACTGAGCAGGTGTGAAAACGCTTCCTGACGATCTCCCCGGCTCCAGTCCTCGATCCCTTCATACACTTGCGCGAGCATCTGTCCGATCGCGACGCCCATCATCAACTGCCCCAATACCGGCACCACAAGACCCGCCACATTAGCGACCGTCATACCGATTTCCAGGTAATGCAGCAGACGTGTCCTGCGCTCCTCCTCATCGACATCCTCAGTCGGCACCGCGAGCACACGGGCGTCGAGTTGCAGTTTGCCGACATGACTTTTGAGCATGAAGTCGAACAACGGACCAGGCATTTCCAATTGCCTGACGTGCCCCAGGCTGCCGGTATCCGCGAAGGTCTTGAAAAAGTCGATCTTGTCGCCTTCGCCGATACAGTGAGTGAAATAGCTTTTGTAACTGCCCACTCCCAGCTTGAACTCAAGGTACGCCAGGAACGCCGTGAAACGGGTGTATTCGTAAAGGGGTTGATCCGGATCTCCCGGCATGTACACCAGGCACCATTGATCCGGGTCCAGCTCGATCGAACGCTCAGAGAACACCACGACACCCCAGATACAACTCTCGAGCAATTCGATCCCTTGCATGATCAGCGGCCGCTCCTGAAACCGCAGGCTTTGGGCATTGGCGACGCCGCCCGCATCAATCAAACGCTGAACCGTCTGAAAACCTTCCCGAGAAACGTGTTCCCTCAGCAGCGCCAGATGCAGGTCCAGTTGCAGCAGTTGTTTTTTCATTGCGGTGATGTCGAGGACCATGGGACCGGTGGCAGCCCGGTTTCCATCCACCTCCTTGACTTCGAACACCTGCTGGAAATGCTGCTGATACTGCTGCCCCAGGTTCAGCTCACGACAAAAAGCGGCGAACGCTGCGATCGTCAGGCCAGGAACCCCCTCAGGCGCGCTGGAGATCCGTATCACACTGCCCTCGGGAAAATAATCGGGCTGCGCCTCGTCCTCCGTGAAGTTCTGCATCGCAGCCTCGAGCAGCGTCGGAGTCGCGAACGGAATAACCGCCGGACCGCCCCCCGGCGCAACCACGGGCTTGCATCCACAATAGCTCCCGGGCAATTGCAGATGGTCTTTCTCGACATCGAACACCGCGGACCATCGGGCGCTCAACTTGCGGTTCAACAGTTCAATGCAAAAACTGTTCAGAGGTTGCAGCCGGCCAAGCTCTTTCTCGACTTTCGCCTGAATGGCGTGCAGATCCCGCGCAGCCTTGTCCAACGCTGACAGTGTGTCCGCATTGGCCTTGAGCAGTACGGGAGGCAGTTTTTCCTGCAAGGCCTGGGCAGTCTCCAGGTCGCCTGTGGTCTCCAGCAAAAAGCTCAGTTTCTGTTTTTCCGTGAGGGTGATCGGTGTGACCGATACCGGTGGAGTGGACATGGGCAATATTCCTTTATTGCTATTGGGTCTCTCCACCCTAGCGATCTCGACACCGAATAAAAAACACGAATAACTGCCCGTTCGAGCCGGCGAACAAGCAGCAATCCGTATATTTCGAATACTTATCTACCACCCGCGACATCAACCTGGATGCTAATGGCCCGCCGGTCAGGCTGAGAGGCTTATAACTGATCGTTCTAAAACTCCCACATCCGAGCCGGGTCAGTTTCTGGGTACCGGCCATTTCGGCGCGGTGCAGCGACACCCTCCCCAACGGAAAAACCGGTAAGGACTTTATGTGCGGATTAGCTGGCGAGTTACGTTTTGATCAACAACCTGCAGACCTTGCAGCCATCGAGCGAATCACCCATCACCTGGCCCCTCGCGGCCCCGACGCGTGGGGCTTTCATGCTCAGGGGCCGATTGCCCTGGGCCATCGACGCCTGAAAATCATGGACCTGTCGGACGGCTCGGCGCAGCCGATGATCGACAGCCAGCTGGGCCTGTCCCTGGCCTTCAACGGCGCGATCTACAACTTCCCGGAACTGCGCGCCGAACTCGAAGCGCTCGGTTACGCGTTCTACTCCGGCGGCGACACCGAAGTGCTGCTCAAGGGTTATCACGCCTGGGGCGAAGCGCTGCTGCCGAAACTCAACGGCATGTTTGCCTTCGCCATCTGGGAGCGCGACACCCAGCGCCTGTTCATCGCCCGCGACCGTCTCGGTGTGAAGCCGCTGTACCTGTCGCGCACCGGCCAGCGTTTGCGTTTTGCCTCGGCCCTGCCGGCGCTGCTCAAGGGCGGTGACATCAACCCGATCCTCGATCCGGTGGCGCTCAACCATTACCTGAATTTCCACGCTGTGGTCCCTGCGCCGCGCACCTTGCTGGCGGGCATCGAAAAGCTGCCGCCAGCGAGCTGGATGCGCATTGAAGCGGACGGCACCACCGAGCAGAAAACCTGGTGGACCCTGCCCTACGGCCCACACGACGACGAGAAAAACCTGACTCTCGAAGACTGGCGCGACCGCGTGCTCGACAGCACTCGCGAAGCCGTGGCGATCCGTCAACGGGCGGCAGTGGATGTCGGTGTGCTGCTTTCCGGTGGCGTCGACTCGAGCATGCTCGTCGGTCTGCTGCGCGAAGTCGGCGTGGAGAACCTGTCGACCTTTTCCATCGGTTTCCAGGATGCCGGCGGTGAGCGCGGTGACGAGTTCCAGTATTCCGATCTCATCGCCAAGCACTACGGCACTCAGCACCATCAATTGCGCATCGACGAAAGAGAAATCATCGAACAACTGCCCGCCGCGTTCCGCGCCATGAGCGAGCCGATGGTCAGCCATGACTGCATCGCCTTCTATCTGCTGTCCCGCGAAGTGGCCAAGCACTGCAAGGTTGTGCAGAGCGGCCAGGGCGCCGACGAACTGTTCGCCGGTTATCACTGGTATCCGCAGGTGGACGGCGCGGCCGATCCGTATGCGGCCTATCGCGAGGCGTTTTTCGACCGCAGCTATGACGATTACGCCGCCACGGTGCAGCCGAAATGGCTGACCGCCAATGACGCTGCCGGTGACTTCGTGAAGGAACATTTCGCACAGCCCGGCGCCGATGCGGCGGTCGACAAGGCTCTGCGTCTGGACAGCACGGTGATGCTGGTGGACGACCCGGTCAAACGCGTCGACAACATGACCATGGCCTGGGGTCTGGAAGCGCGTACGCCGTTTCTTGACTATCGACTGGTGGAATTGTCGGCCCGTGTTCCGGGCAAATTCAAACTGCCGGACGGCGGCAAGCAAGTGTTGAAAGAAGCCGCGCGACTGGTCATCCCAAGCGAAGTGATCGACCGCAAGAAAGGTTATTTCCCGGTGCCGGGCCTCAAGCATTTGCAGGGCGATACCCTGAATTGGGTGCGCGAGCTGTTGCTCGATCCGAGTCAGGATCGCGGCCTGTTCAACCCCGCCATGCTCGACAAACTGCTGACCGATCCACAAGGTCAGTTGACCCCGTTGCGCGGCTCCAAGCTGTGGCAACTGGCGGCTCTGAACCTGTGGCTCAGCGAACAAGGAATCTGATCGATGAAACCTCACGCCACGGCTTACAGCCAACGGCTGCTGCGCGGTCAGACACCGTCCTACGAACGCTTGCAGGCACGTCTGGCCGAGGACGGCAGCGAGCCGGCCGCCGAGCCGATTGCGGTGCATTGCGGTTGGGGCCGGTTGCTGATCGGCCACACTTTTCCCGACCCGGCCAGCCTTGCCCGGGAGCTGCTCAACGAGCAGACGGGCGAGCGCGATATTGCGTTGTACGTTGCCGCGCCGCAGCAGATCCTCGGGCTGGAACCGACTCAACTGTTTCTCGACCCGTCCGACACTCTGCGCTTGTGGTTCAGCGATTATCGTCAGGCAACCCGGGTGTTTCGCGGCTTCCGTATTCGTCGCGCGCAAAGTGACGCGGACTGGCAGGCGATCAATCAGCTGTATCAGGCGCGCGGCATGCTGCCGATCGATGCCACCCTGCTCACCCCGCACCATCAGGGCGGCCCGGTGTACTGGCTGGCGGAAGACGACAGCGGCGCGGTGATCGGCAGCGTCATGGGCCTCAATCACCAGAAGGCTTACAACGACCCGGAAAACGGCAGCAGTCTGTGGTGCCTGGCGGTCGATCCACAGTGCTCGCGTCCCGGTGTCGGCGAGGTGCTGGTGCGCCATCTGATCGAGCACTTCATGAGTCGCGGTCTGAGCTACCTCGATCTGTCGGTGCTGCACGATAACCGTCTGGCGAAAAACCTCTACGCCAAACTCGGCTTTCGCAACCTGCCGACATTCGCCATCAAGCGCAAGAACGGAATCAACCAGCCGCTGTTTCTCGGTCCGGGTCCGGAGGCGCAGTTCAACCCTTATGCGCGGATCATCGTCGAGGAGGCCCATCGGCGCGGCATCGACGTGCAAGTGGATGACGCCGATGCCGGACTGTTTACCCTCAGTCACGGCGGGCGCCGGGTGCGTTGCCGCGAATCGCTGAGCGACCTGACCAGCGCCATCAGCATGAACCTGTGCCAGGACAAGAGCCTGACCCATAACGTGCTGAAAGCCGCCGGGTTGAATGTGCCGTCACAGCAATTGGCGGGGAATGCGGACGACAATCTGGCGTTTCTCGACGAGTACCAGCGAGTGGTGGTCAAACCGCTGGATGGCGAACAGGGCCAAGGCGTGGCGGTGGATCTGCAATCCATCGAGGAAGTGCAGCAGGCCATCGAAGCCGCCAAACAGTTTGACACTCGCGTGCTACTCGAAAGCTTCCACGAAGGCTTCGACCTGCGGATTCTGGTGATCGGTTTTGAGGTGGTAGCCGCTGCAATCCGTCGGCCGGCGGAAGTGGTCGGCGACGGTCATCATTCCATCGGCGCGCTGATCGAAGCCCAGAGCCGACGACGGCAAGCGGCCACCAGCGGCGAAAGCAAAATCCCGCTGGATCACGAAACCCAACGCACCCTGCACGCGGCCGGTTACGACTACAGCAGCATCCTGCCGGCCGGTGAGCATCTGTTCGTGCGGCGCACAGCGAACCTGCACACCGGCGGCACGCTGGAAGACGTCACGGCGATTCTTCACCCGACCCTGGCCGAGGCCGCCGTGCGCGCAGCTCGGGCGCTGGAGATCCCGATGGTCGGCCTCGACCTGATGGTGCCGGCGGCGGATCAACCGGCGTACGTGTTCATCGAAGCCAACGAACGGGCGGGGCTTGCCAACCATGAGCCGCAACCGACGGCGGAGCGGTTTGTCGATCTGCTGTTTCCGCACAGTCAGCCGGCCGTTTGATCTCTCTTCAGCGTCACTCCCGCGTTCAACGCGCGAATGACGCCCCGCAACAGGAGTTTCCATGACCACCCAAATTCCCGAACCGGATCTGAACTACCTGCAGAAAGTCCTGCTGGAAATGCTCGCCATTCCCAGTCCTACCGGATTCACCGACACCATCGTGCGTTACGTCGCCGAGCGGCTGGAAGAACTCGGCATTCCCTTCGAGATGACCCGTCGCGGCACGATCCGCGCCACCCTCAAGGGCAAGAAAAACAGCCCCGACCGTGCGGTCTCGGCGCACCTGGACACCATCGGCGCCGCCGTGCGCGCGGTGAAAGACAACGGGCGTCTGACCCTGGCGCCGGTCGGCTGCTGGTCAAGCCGATTCGCCGAGGGCAGCCGCGTCAGCCTGTTCACCGACAACGGTGTGATTCGCGGCAGCGTGTTGCCATTGATGGCGTCCGGGCATGCCTTCAACACGGCCGTGGACGAGATGCCAATCAGTTGGGATCACGTAGAACTCCGTCTGGACGCCTACTGCGCGACCCGCGCCGATTGCGATTCGCTGGGCATCAGCGTCGGCGATGTGGTGGCGTTCGATCCGCTGCCGGAGTTCACCGAAAGCGGCCATATCAGCGCCCGCCACTTGGATGACAAGGCCGGCGTCGCCGCGCTGCTGGCAGCGCTGAAGGCCATCGTCGACAGCGGCCAGGAATTGATGATCGATTGTCATCCGCTGTTCACCATCACCGAGGAAACCGGCAGCGGCGCAGCGGCGGCACTGCCGTGGGACGTCAGCGAATTCGTCGGCATCGACATCGCCCCGGTCGCGCCGGGCCAGCACTCCAGCGAACACGCGGTGAGCGTGGCGATGCAGGATTCCGGTGGGCCGTACGACTATCACCTGTCGCGGCACCTGTTGCGGCTGGCCGGTGAGCACGAACTGCCGGTGCGCCGCGACCTGTTCCGCTATTACTTCAGCGACGCCCACTCGGCGGTCACCGCCGGTCACGACATCCGCACCGCCCTGCTCGCATTCGGCTGCGACGCAACCCACGGCTACGAACGCACGCACATCGACAGCCTCGCGGCGCTCAGTCGTCTGCTGGGGGCGTACATTCTGAGTCCGCCGGTATTTGCCAGCGATGCGCAACCGGCCACCGGATCACTGGACCGCTTCAGTCATCAGATAGAGCACGAGACGCAGATGGAGAGCGACACCCGTGTGCCATCGGTGGACAGCCTGGTGGGGCAACGCGCGGACAGTTGAGTCTGGCCCTCGGCGATCATTCGCCGTAGCATCCCGACATTGATTTAGCCGAGGTGCCCATGCTGATTCCCTACGACGCGCTCGAAGTCGACACCCTCACCCGCCTGATCGAGGATTTCGTCACCCGCGACGGAACCGACAACGGTGACGACACGCCGCTGGAAACCCGCGTATTGCGGGTTCGCCAGGCGCTGACCAAAGGCCAGGCGCTGATTGTCTTCGATCCGGAAAGCGAGCAATGCCAGTTGATGCTCAAGCACGACGTGCCCAAGCACCTGTTCGACTGAAAACGGTCAGCGGCCCTTGCCGCTGGCCTGTTTGCGCTGGATCCGTTCGTAGACTTCGGCACGATGCACGCCGACCTGCTCCGGCGCTTCGACGCCGAACCGCACGCTGGAGCCGTTGACCGCCAGAACGCGCAGAGTGATGTTGTCGCCGATGGAAATCAGTTCACCGACAACACGGCTGAGTACAAGCATGGGGGTTGTCCTTCAAGGTTTGCGAGCCTTGAAGATGCGCGGGTTTCGACCGCCCTACAATGCACGCCGGGCAATTCAGTCATTCCCTACGCGTCAGGGCGCGCAAGCCTTCAGACGTTTCCTTCATGGTTGCAAGATTCAGCTCGCGGAAAACCGTGGCCCGAACAGGATCACACTGGCCCCGATCACACACAGCGCCACCCCGATCCAGTCCGAACCCAACGGACGGATGCGCTCGACCACCGCCAGCCAGCCAATCGAAGCAATGATGTAGATGCCGCCATACGCGGCATAGGCGCGACCGGCGTAGGTCGCTTCGATGCGCGTCAACAGCAGCGCGAACAGGGTCAGGCTGAGCAGCGCCGGGATCACCCACAAGGCGCTCTTGCCCTGGCGCAGCCACATCCAGAACGCGAAACAACCGGCGATTTCGAACAGCGCGGCGAGGAAGAACCACAGGTAATTGAGCATGCAAGACATCTCGTCAGGGTGACTGTTGCGGCCACCCTAACGATGCGATGAACCCCGGGCAAGTTCAGCCGTTGTTCTGTTTGGCCTTGGCGCGCATCTTTTCGGCCATCGCGGTCATTTCGCTGTACAGCAACTGCGGGTTCTTTTGTTTGAGCGCCCAGGCCATGCGCCCTTGTTCGTGGGGCAGGATCATGAACTCGCCGGCTGCGACTTGCTGGTAGATATAGTCGGCAATATCGCTGGCGGTGATGGGCGAACTTTCCAGCAACTTGCCGACCTGGGCTTTCATCGCCGGCGTCGGGCCACGGAAAGAATCCAGCAGATTGGTCTGGAAGAATGACGGGCAGACCACATGAACCCCGACTTCCTGTTGGGCCAGTTCGATCAACAGGCTTTCCGACAGCGCCACAACCCCGGCCTTGGCCACGTTGTAGTTGCTCATCGCCGGGCCCTGCATCAGCGCGGCCATCGAGGCGATGTTGATGATCTTGCCCTTGCTCTGCTCCAGCAGTGGCAGGAACGCCTTGCAGCCCTTGACCACGCCCATCAGGTTGATCGCGATCTGCCAGTCCCAGTCTTCCAGCGACAGCTCGCTGAAGAAACCGCCCGAGGCCACACCGGCGTTGTTGACGATGATGTCGATGCCGCCAAGTTTCACTTCGCAGGCCTGGGCAAACGCGGTGAGCTGGCTGTAATCGCGCACGTCGCAGCGCTGGATGAAGCCGTCGCCGCCGGCCTCGCGAACCCGTTTCAGGGTCTCTTGCAAACCGGGCTCGCTGACGTCGGACAAAGCCAGTTGCCAGCCTTCACGCGCCCAGCGCAGCGCGATTTCGCGACCCAGGCCTGAGCCCGCGCCAGTGATCATCATGCGATTTTGCATAGCACACAGCCTTGTTGTTCCGGGGAAGATGCGCGGAGTGTAGCGAAGGATCCGCAACGACCCACGCTCCATCAGATTGCTGAATGGCGAGGGCAAACCGCGACAGCAAACGAAATAAGCACGCGAGCCAAATACCTTAAAAAAACATTGAATTTTCTTTCATGCGCACCAGTCGGAATTTGTAAGCCGTCTGGATTTAGTTCAACTTCCAGCCGCCCTTGAACACCAAGACTTCACAGACACTATCAACAAGGAAATAGACATGGGCACAATTCTAATCATTATCCTGATCCTGTTGCTGATCGGTGGTCTGCCGGTCTTCCCGCACTCCAGAAGTTGGGGTTATGGCCCTTCGGGCATTATCGGTGTGGTGCTGGTAGTACTGTTGGTGCTGTTGTTACTCGGTCGGATATGACTGTTTGACCGACAAAAAAAGAGGCCCTTCAAGGGCCTCTTTTTTATTGCGCCGAATGATCAGTCCGGCTTGCCGTTAATCACACCGGCGGTGTTGTCCATCAGGCTCTTGGTGGCCGTTTGCAGGAACGCTTCGAGCTTGAGTTTCAGCTCGGCAGTGCGCGGCGCGTCCGGGATGATTTCAGCAGAAGGATTCGCGCCCAGTTGGTACTGGTAGATCTTCGGCGCCATTTCCTTCTCTTTCGGCAGCACCAGGATCTGGTCAGCGGTAACGATGGCGGTAGTCTGCTCGCTGCCCGACGGCTTGATCACACCAAAACCGGTGTCACCCTGCGGCAGGTTCAGCAGATCGCGGCCCCAGCACTGATGGCGCACTTCGCCACCGAGGCGACCCATGATGGTCGGCACGATGTCGATCTGGGTGCCCACGGTGTGGTCACGGGTACCGAATTTTTCCTGGATGCCCGGTGCGATCATCAGCATCGGTACGTTGAAGCGGCCCAGGTCCATTTCGGTGATCTGACGCTCGTTGCCGAAACCGTGGTCGCCGACGATGACGAACAGGGTTTCCTTGAAGTACGGCTCCTTGCGGGCCTTCTCGAAGAACTGGCCCAGCGCCCAGTCCGCGTAACGCATGGCGGTCAGGTGTTCGTTGAGCGTGCCACGATCCGTCACGCGCTCGACCGGCAACGGCGTCGGCAAGGCGTACGGCGTGTGGTTGGACAGGGTCTGCAGCAGCGCGTAGAACGGCTTGCCGTTTTCCCGCGCCTTGAGCTCCACCAGACCACGGTCGAACATGTCCTGATCGGACACGCCCCAGGTCGGATCGGAGAACACCGGGTTCACGAAGTCGTTACGGCCGACGAAGTTGGTCATGCCCTGGTTGCTGAAGAAACCGGACTGGTTGTCCCAGGCAAAGTCACCGTTGTAGACGTAGACATCGTCATAGTCACGAGCGCTGAGCAACTGCGGCAGGCCGGACAGTTTGTGGCTGCCTTCCGGAGTCTGCATCAGGTATTCGAAACCCGGCAGGTTCGGGAAGCAGGCCATGGTGGCGAACATGCCCTGGTGGGTATGGGTACCGTTGGAGAAGAAACGGTCGAACAGCAGGCCTTCCTTCGACAGCTTGTCGAGGTATGGCGTGATGTTGCCCGGCGCGCCCAGTGCGCCCACCGAGTGACCGGCCATGCTTTCCATCAGGATCACGACGACGTTCTTGATCGGCAGGGTCTTGTCGGCAGGTGGCGTGTATTCACGACGCACGGCGGCGATATCGGCATCCACCAGTTTGTCGTCCGGCATCACCAGCATCTCGCGCACCACTTTCTGCGCCTGATCCTGCGGCAGTGTGGCTTTCCAGATGTTGTCGCGATCCTCGCCCATCCGGTCCTTGGCCGCCGCGATCAGCGACAGCGTGCCGTTGAGGCCGAGCTGGTTGGCGAAGTTCGAATCGGTGGTGTACACGTCACCCCAGCGCAGCGGCGGGCCTTGGCGCAGGGTGCCGCGAGCGGCGACCACGCAGATCAGCAGGCACACCACGAACACCGCCAGACGCGCATACCATGGCGCCACCTGACGGGTGCCGACGTTGCCACCGCTGAACGGGCCACGCGGACGGGTCAGACGATCGGCGCCCTTGAACGCCAGGGTCAGGATCAGCGTGCCCACGGCCCAGGCCAGCAGGTAGCGCACCACCGGGAAACCGTACCAGAGCATGCTCATCACGGTTTTCGGGTCTTCCTTCACGTACTGGAACACCAGGCCGTTGAGGCGCTGGTGGAACTCGCGATAGAAGTCCATCTCCATCAGGCCGAGGAACAGCGCGATGCTCGAAGCGACGGTCAGCCACAGACGGAAGAACCCGCGCGCCGCCATGGCCCGTGCACTGAACAGCGCCAGCACCAGCGGAATGCACAGATACACCACCAGGCGAATATCGAAGCGCAGGCCGTTGGCGAAGGCTTCGAGGAAGGTCGAGGCCGGGGTATCGAGGATCATCTCGCGGTTGTAGACCAGCAGCGCGAGGCGCAGCACGGAAAACATCACCATCATGACCAGCGCGCAAAGGAGCGTGTAGGCCAGATGCGATTTGACGGTCGGTTGCAGCAGGCGACTGGAAGATCGCTGCTGACTCAGGGCGTCCGGGTTTGCCATGTCGTTTTAGGACCCATTGGAAGTTGAAGTTGCAAAAATTCAGCTGCGCCCTGCCCTCTGTTGGCCATTCCAGGCCCCGGGGCTTGCGCGGAGCGCAAATGTTGCACGATCACCGGCGGCATTGCCATTGATTAGTGCCCGTTGCCGGACGCTTTCATTCAAGGCACAGCGCACCGGGACAGGTGCAGACAGCGCGGGCGAATTGTCTTGGAGACTTTGTGAAAATTTCGTCCAACGCATATCTGGAAACACAATAAACCTGGAAAACAAAACGCCCCGAGTTCTTCGGGGCGTTTACAGATGAACGCGACAGTTACTTCTCGGCGCGTTCTTTCAAGGCTTTGAGGGTGTTGAACGGTGCGTCGACCACAAACTTGTTAGCGATCATCGACGGCACGCTGCCGCCCGGCTCGGTGTGAACCTGATAGGTCACTTCAACCTGGTCGCCTTTTGGCACGAACTTCCAGAAGCCTTTGACTTGAGCAACCCGCACAAAGCCCTTTTCTTCAGGCAGGTACTTCGGCACGCCTTCCAGATTACGGGTCAGGCTGCCATCGGCGCCTTCAACAGTGGTGACATGCAGGATCGAATCGCGCGGAGTCACCGGCCATGGGGTGTTGAACTGAGTGTAGGTCCAGCTCTGGTCGCCTTCGTGCTTGAGCAGTTTCTGGGTCTTGCACTCGTGAATCCACGCGCACGCACCGGAGACGTCTTCCTGCAAGGCGCGCAGTTTGGCGATGGTGGTCTTCATCACGGTCACGCCTTGATAAGACTTGTAGTCCGAACCCGGCACTTCGCTCAGGGAGACCTTGATGCCGTCCTCGTTCTTGGCGACTTTCCAGTCTTCAGCCTGGGCGGCCGAGGTGGCCAGCACGGCCGTCAAACCACACAACACAGCGATACGATGCAGCGAACCCATAGTCTTATTCCTTATTGTTGAAGTTCCGTTCGTTTGACACATCACGCCGCCGTCATCTGCTCCCACCAGCCGAGCAGTCTGATCGCGTCGTCCTGGCTGCTGCCGCAGACTTCGGGATCGGCCTTGAATCCTGAACAGACCGCCGGACGATCCGGTCGGCCGAAAATGTTGCACAGGTTATCGACCGACAACTGAACGCAGCGTTCACCGGCAGGTTTGCCATCGGGCATGCCTGGAATCGGCGAACTGATGGAAGGGGCAATGCAGCAGGCGCCACAGCCTTCACGGCATTTCATGACGACGCGTTCCTCGCAGCGGGCAATGTGTTAAAGGGACGCGGAACAGGGTAACCGCTTAAACGGCTGTTTTAAATTCCCTGAACCGGGGTTTTTACGCAGAAACGAAAGTGACTGACCAGTCTCCGACAAAGCGTCTGGTCTGCGGGTCACCGATGGGGACGATTTATTGCTTGAACTCGAAATCCAGCGCCGCGCCTTCAACTTCCCGACGCTCCTCGTTACGCAGCTGCAGCTGCATTTCGTTGCTGAGCAAACGGCCGTTGAGCTGGAACCCGCTGTTCTTGTCACCGAACATTTGCGGCAGAATCGGTTCGCGCTTGGGCATCGTCACGGAGCCGGGCGGCTTCAACTCTTGAACCATGTCTTTGGGCAGGCTCAAATCGAGCTTCGCGGACGGCAACGGCGTCTTGGCCACTTCTTTCGCCGACTTCGACTTGGAGGCGACCGGTGCGCGCTTCTTGGCGGGAGCAGCCTTTTTCTGCGGTGCTTTTTTCGCTGGAACGGTTTTCTTGGCCGTGACCGGTTTTTTCGCAGTGGCAGTAGCCGGCGTCTTTTCCTGAGCCGCGGCCGCCATGGCACCAGGCACATGACCCATCATCAGCAGGCAGAGCACAACCCAGACGGCAGAAAATTTCGCTTTCATGAACCCAACGAAGCTAACGGCAGAGGGCCATATGCTCGCCTGTTAGACGTCACATGACAAGCTCCGCCATTGTTTCAAAATCCGCCGGCCATCTCCTGGCAGAGCTGGGTCGCCAGCATTCCGAGGGTCATCAGCGCGCGTTCCGCCTCGCGATTCCACGGGATGCCGCAGTTCAACCGGATGCAGTGGTTGAACTGTTCGGTGTTGCTGAAGATCAGGCCCGGCGCAATGCTGATGCCCTGTTGCAGCGCCCGCACGTGCAATTCCTGGGTGTTGACCCGCCCCGGCAGACTGACCCACAGAATGAATCCGCCAGTCGGCCGGGTCATCTGAGTGCCTTCGGGAAAGTACTGCTGAACCGCCAGCTGGAACGCGCTGAGATTTTTTCGGTATTCCTGGCGGATGTACCTTAAATGCCGGTCATAGCCGCCGTTTTCCAGGTACGCCGCGATGGCCATTTGCGTGACGCTGCACGCCGAATGGGTGCTGAAAGTCTGCAAACGCTGGATTTCCTGCTGGTACTTGCCGGCGATCATCCAGCCGATGCGCACACCGGGCGATAACGTCTTGGAAAAACTCGAGCAATAGATCACCCGGTCAAGCCTATCGTAGGCCTTGAGCGACTTGGTGCGGCCCTGCTCGAACATCAACTCGCCGTAGATATCGTCTTCGACGATCTGGATGTCGAAGTCCGAGGCCAGCCGCAGCAGTTGTTTCTGCCGCTCTTCGGGCATGGTGCCGCCAAGTGGATTACTCAGGCGGGTGGTCAGCACCAGCGCCTTGATCGACCATTGGTTGGCCGCCAGTTGCAGGGCTTCGAGGCTCATGCCGGTGGCGGGGTCGCTGGGGATCTCGATGACTTTCAGGCCCAGCAGATCGGCCAGTTGCAGCAACCCGTAATAAGTCGGTGATTCGGCGGCGATCAAATCGCCGGGGCGGGTCAGCACCCGCAAAGACATCTGCAAGGCGTCGACACAGCCGTGGGTGATCACCACTTCGGACGGGTCAACCACCACGCCTGCATCGCGCATGCGAATCGCCACCTGCCGGCGCAGCGGCTCGAAACCCGGACTGAACATGTAGCTGAACGCCCGAGGGCTATGAAAGCGAGTGACCTTGGCCAGTTGCTGATGCAGGGCGCGCACCGGCAAGTAATCGACACTCGGCACCGCCGCCCCCAGCGGGAACACACCTTCACGACGGGATTCGACCAATACTTGCTGAATGATGCTGCTGCGGGTGACCAGACCTGGCCGTTCGACCCGAGCAATGTCCGGCGTGGGCGCCGTCAGCGCGGGAGTCTGGTGCACGTAGTAGCCGGACTGCGGCCGCGCGCGGATCAGGCCCTGATCCTCGAGGTTGGCGTAAGCCTGCAACACCGTGGCATGGCTGACGTTGAGCTGCGAACTCATCTTGCGCACCGAAGGCACGCGCTCGCCCGGTTGATAGACGCCACGGCGAATATCTTCGGCCAGCTGTTGAGCAATACGTTGGTAGAGCAAGAGATTGGTCATGACGCAGCACTCGATTTCACGGGCGTTTTATTCTTGTGTGAAACAATACCGGAACAGTTTGGAAGTGTACTGGGACAGTTGCCATATTAGTCAACCATACAGTGCTGTGTCGGTTAAATCTGTACTGCTTTGTGAGGTAATCGACAGACGTAAAAAAGCCCGGTGCTGCCTGACAGCCCGGGCTTTCCAGTAACGCCACCCTCAGCGGGCGGCGCCGAGCTGGCCTTTTTCGTCGGAGAACACGATTTCCACCCGACGGTTCTGCGCACGCCCACGCTCGGAAGCGTTGGCGTCCACCGGATATTCGTCGCCGTAGCCTTCGACCTGAATGCGTTTTTCGTCGATGCCCAGGTCCGTCAACACGTCGGCTACCGACTGTGCGCGGTCGCGAGAAAGTTTGAGGTTTTCCTGCTTGCCGCCTGTGCTGTCGGTGTACCCCTCGATGCGCACGACACGCTTCGGGTTGAGTTGCAGGAACTGCACGATCTTCAGCACCACGCGGTTGGCCGAGTTTTTCAGTTCGGCTTCACCGGTGTCGAACAGCACGTCACCCAAGGTCATTACCAGACCACGATCGGTCTGGGTGGTGGCCAGCGCAACGATCTGTTCTTCCAGCCATTTGCCCTGCTGCTGCACGCTCAGCAGTTTCGACTCGCGCAGGGCCAGTTGCAGGCGCTGGCGTTCAAGTTCCAGTTTCGCCGCACGCTCTTCGTTGAGCACCTGGTTGGTGTGCTCACGGGCGATTTCGCTGTAGCGCTGGCTCAGGTAGGCGTAATGCACCACGTCCGAGCCGCTGCCCCAGTACGTCGACAGACGATCGGCTCGGGCCAGGGACTCACCGGCGCGGATCACGTCTTTCGGCGCGATACGCAGCACGTTGGAATCTTCCTTGACCTTCTGGAAATCGGTGCTGGCCTGCTGCAATGCGGATTCGCTGTGCTGACCGGCGCAGCCGTAAAGGCTGGCGCAACCGGCGAGGATCAGAGCGCCGAGGGCTTTGGACTTCAGGCTCATTGGGCATCCCCCAGTTGCTTGCGCAGTCGGACGATGCGGGTGTTGAGCACGTTCACTTGCTCTTCGCTCTTCTGGGTCAGCACTTTGGCTTCCGCCAGACGTGCGTCGAGTTCGGCCTGTTCGAATCGCATCCGCGCATTCTTGTAGGACTCACCCGCCATGCTGCCTTTGGCCCGGTTGAACTTGTCTTCTGCCAGTTTCATTTCCGGCACGTCTTCAGCGGTGGCGCCCACGGCTTTGGCTTGCTCAAGGGCCTGCTCGGTCAGACGCATTTGTTCGTTGGGTGCCGGATCGCTGGCGCAACCGGCCAGGGCCAGAACGGCCATGGCCGCGAAAAGAAGTCGATTACTCACTAAGAATCCCTACTGTTTTGGGGCGCTGACAGGTGGTTGCGGCGGCTGTTGCTGCTGCGCCTTCCAGCGCTCGATGTTGCGTTGCAGCGCGGCTTCCGTCAGGCCGGACGCGGGCAATTCTGTCATCTTTTTGGCCAGCTGTCCGCGCAACCACGGATCGTTGCAGGCCGAGTTGTGCGAAACCGCCAGGAACAGACCGGGCCGGTCGATGGGTTGTTCAAAGGCCAGCAGATCATTGGCCATGCCCAGTGCCTGTGCGGCCGCCATGCCCGAGTAGCGACCGGCGAGTACATATTCCACCTCACCCAGCAGAAGTTTCTGAAACGCCTGGGTCAGGTTTGCCGTACGGGTCAGGGTCAATTGCTGCTCGGCGAAAGTGCCGAATGCCGGGGTCATTCGAGACTTTTCCGACAAGCCTCCTTGATGGCCCTGGAGATCCTTCGCTTCGCTGTAGACCAGAGTCGACCCCTTGCGGGTCCAAACTAGATAGTCGTTTTCCAGCAACGGTGGGTGAATGTAGTCGAGGTTTTCCAGCTCGTTAAAGGTCAGCGGCGCGTCGGCCAGCATGTCCATCCGCCCACTGCGCACTTCGTCGAGGGCCTGGGAACGCTTGCCGGCGTACAACAGATCGACTTTGATCCCCAACTCTTTCGCCACCTGTTGCAACAGGTCGGCGCTGGCACCGATCAGTTGTTTGGGGTTTTGCGGATCCTGCCAGAGGTACGGCGGTGCATCCGGGCTGCCGGTGACGACCAGCCGCTCGCACTTGCCCGTCGCCACCGACAGGCCCGGCAACAATGCCAGCCCCAGCAACCACGAGCAGCCCAACCAACGATGCAGATCCATGGCGAAACGCTCCCACTCAAATCCGAGACAAAAAAAAGCCCGACCAAAAGGTCGGGCTCTTTATAAGTGAAGCGGCCGGATTAGACCAGCTTCTCCAACTCAGGTACGGCTTCGAACAGATCCGCCACCAGGCCGTAATCGGCCACCTGGAAGATCGGCGCTTCTTCGTCCTTGTTGATCGCAACGATCACTTTGGAGTCTTTCATGCCGGCCAGGTGCTGGATCGCGCCGGAGATACCGACGGCGATGTACAGCTGTGGCGCAACGATCTTGCCGGTCTGACCGACCTGCATGTCGTTCGGTACGAAACCTGCGTCGACCGCGGCGCGGGAAGCACCCACAGCAGCACCCAGCTTGTCGGCCAGAGCGTACAGGTGTTTGAAGTTGTCGCCGTTCTGCATGCCGCGGCCGCCGGAAACGACGATCTTGGCAGCGGTCAGCTCAGGACGATCAGACTTGGCCAGCTCTTCACTGACGAAGCTGGAAGTGCCGGCGTTGTGAGCAGCAGCAACGGATTCAACCGAAGCGGAACCGCCTTCAGCGGCAACCGGGTCGAAACCGGTGGCACGCACGGTGATCACTTTGATCGCAGCGGTCGATTGCACGGTAGCGATGGCGTTACCGGCGTAGATCGGACGCTTGAAGGTGTCAGCGCTTTCTACCGAAATGATCTCGGAGATCTGGTCAACGTCCAGTTGAGCGGCAACGCGTGGCAGGATGTTTTTGCCGTTGGAAGTAGCGGCAGCCAGGATGTGGCTGTAGCCAGCGCCCAGTTCGGCTACCAGAGGAGCAACGTTTTCCGGCAGCTGATGCGCGTAGGCAGCATTGTCAGCGTTCAGGACTTTGCTCACACCTGCGATTTTCGCGGCGGCTTCAGCCACGGCGCCAGCGCCCTGGCCTGCAACCAGAACGTGGATGTCGCCGCCGATTTTGGCAGCGGCAGCCACGGTGTTCAGGGTGGCCGGAGCCAGCACCTTGTTGTCGTGTTCGGCGATTACCAAGATAGTCATGATCAGATTACCTTCGCTTCGTTTTTCAGTTTCTCGACCAGTTCAGCCACCGACTTGACCTTGATGCCCGCGCTGCGTGCAGCCGGCGCTTCGACTTTCAGGGTCTTGTTGGTGGAGGCGGTGGAAACGCCCAAAGCGTCCGGAGTCAGCGTCTCGAGAGGCTTCTTCTTGGCTTTCATGATGTTTGGCAGGGACGCGTAGCGCGGCTCGTTCAAACGCAGGTCGGTGGTGACGATCGCTGGCAGTTTCAGGGAAACGGTCTGCGCGCCGCCGTCGATTTCGCGGGTCACGGCAACGCTGTCGCCGGAGACTTCGACTTTCGAGGCGAAAGTGCCCTGACCGTAGCCGCTCAGTGCAGCGAGCATCTGGCCGGTCTGGTTGTTGTCGCTGTCGATGGCCTGTTTGCCCAGGATCACCAGCTGAGGCTGTTCCTTGTCGACCACGGCCTTGAGCAGCTTGGCCACGGCCAGGGAAGTCAGGTCTTCAGCGGATTCGACGAGGATGGCGCGGTCGGCACCCAGAGCCAGTGCGGTACGCAGCTGTTCCTGAGCGGTGGACGGGCCGATGGAGACGACGACGATTTCAGTCGCAACGCCTTTTTCTTTCAGGCGTACGGCTTCTTCCACTGCGATTTCGCAGAACGGGTTCATCGACATCTTGACGTTGGCGAGGTCTACGCCGGAATTGTCCGCCTTGACGCGAACCTTGACGTTGTAATCCACAACGCGTTTGACAGCTACAAGAACCTTCATGGATTCCTCGTTACTCTCCGGTGAAAAGAAAGTCGCCTAGGCGAACCTGGCGGTTGATGCTCATCGGGCACAAGGGCACCTCTAAAAACGCCGGCTGAGCGGAATGACCGTTCGTCAGTCGTGACCGACGAGTCATGCCGCGTCGCGGTGTGTAAACTGCGCGCCGAACCTGCGCTGCGCATCACCGGTTACCACCTACGCCCTGTCTTTAGAGGTGCTCTTGAAACCACCATTCAGCCTACGGCGAGCGCAAAACCGCCCGTATCTTGACCGGAACGCCCATTCTGGTCAATACGCCAAAATGCCCTGTCATAAGCCGCGCTTCTTTGATTTCTCTGGGCTGGAGCCGATTCAAACAAACGTTTGTATTGGACGCTAAGAGTGGTGTAGATATAATGCGCCGCCTAGAGAGAAAGGTGGTTTGCCCATTATTAGCCTTGACGTTAACGTAAAGGCAATAACGGATACGACACCGAACCTCCAAATTAGAAAAAAAACTGTTGAGCCTTGAGTAGGAGATAGCCTGTGGAACGCGAATACATGGAATTCGACGTGGTCATCGTCGGTGCCGGCCCCGCTGGCCTGTCCGCCGCCTGCCGTCTGAAGCAGAAGGCCGCCGAAGCCGGTAAGGAAATCAGCGTCTGCGTGGTCGAAAAAGGCTCCGAAGTCGGCGCACACATCCTGTCCGGTGCCGTATTCGAACCACGGGCCCTGAACGAACTGTTCCCGGACTGGAAAGAACTCGGCGCTCCGCTGAACACGCCTGTCACCCGCGATGACATTTTCGTGCTGAAAAACGCCGAAAGCGCGCAAAAAATTCCTGACTTCTTTGTGCCCAAGACCATGCACAACGAAGGCAACTACATTATCTCCCTCGGCAACCTGTGCCGCTGGCTCGCCCAGCAGGCCGAAAACCTGGGCGTGGAAATCTACCCGGGCTTCGCCGCTCAGGAAGCGCTGATCGATGAAAACGGCGTGGTGCGCGGGATCATCACCGGTGACTTGGGTGTCGACCGCGAAGGTCATCCGAAAGAAGGCCTCTACACCCCTGGCATGGAACTGCGTGGCAAGTACACGCTGTTCGCCGAAGGCTGCCGTGGCCACATCGGCAAGCAACTGATCAAGCGCTACAACCTCGACAGCGATGCCGACGCCCAGCACTACGGCATCGGCCTGAAGGAAATCTGGGAAATCGACCCGGCCAAACACCAGCCAGGCCTGGTGGTGCACACCGCCGGTTGGCCGATGGACATCATGGGCACCGAGAACACCGGCGGCTCCTTCCTCTATCACCTGGAAAATAACCAGGTTGTAGTCGGCCTGATCGTCGATCTTTCCTACAGCAACACCTACCTGTCGCCGTTCGACGAATTCCAGCGCCTCAAGCATCACCCGGTACTGAAGCAGTATCTGGAAGGCGGCAAGCGCATCAGCTACGGCGCACGTGCGATCTGCAAAGGCGGCCTGAACTCGCTGCCGAAGATGGTCTTCAAGGGCGGCGCACTGATCGGTTGCGACCTCGGCACCCTGAACTTCGCCAAGATCAAGGGCAGCCACACTGCGATGAAGTCCGGCATGCTCGCCGCTGAATCCGTGGCCGACGCGCTGTTCGCTGACAAGGACGGCACTGAAGAGCTGACCACCTACGTCGACGCCTTCAAGAAGAGCTGGCTCTACGAAGAACTGTTCGCCAGCCGCAACTTCGGCCCGGCGATCCACAAGTTCGGCGCCATCGTCGGCGGCGGTTTCAACTGGCTGGATCAGAACATCTTCGGCGGCAAACTGCCGTTCACCCTGCACGACACCAAGCCGGACTACGCCTGCCTCAAGCTCGCGGCCGACTGCAAGAAGATCGACTACCCGAAACCCGACGGCAAGATCAGCTTCGACAAGCTGAGCTCGGTGTTCATCTCCGGGACCAACCATGAAGAAGAACAGCCGTGCCACCTGAAACTGACCGACCCGACCATCCCGCTGAGCAAGAACCTGCCGCTGTACGACGAGCCGGCACAGCGCTACTGCCCGGCCGGTGTGTATGAAGTGATCACCAAGGAAGACGGCGAGAAGCGCTTCCAGATCAACGCCCAGAACTGCGTGCACTGCAAGACCTGTGACATCAAGGACCCTTCGCAGAACATCACCTGGGTGACGCCGGAAGGCGCCGGCGGCCCTACTTACCCGAACATGTAAGCCAATCCGCTAAACATCAAGGCTCCCTATAAGGGGGCCTTTTTGTTGCCTGCGATTTGCCGGGAATCAAGCCGCGCGCTCATCACCCGGACTGCGTTCGAAATAACGTTTGTACTCGCGACTGAACTGCGACGTGCTCTGATACCCCACCCGATGCGCCACCTGCGCCACTCCCAGTCCTTCGGCGATCAACAACGTCTGCGCCTTCAACAAGCGCAAACGCTTCAGATACTGCACCGGCGACAGCAACGTGCTGCGTTTGAAATGCTCATGAAAGGTCGAAACGCTCATGTTCGCGCAGCTGGCCAGCGTCTCGACGTTCAACGGTTCGGTGTAGTGCGAGTGCAAATGGCTGATCGAAGCCGCCACCCGGGCAAACTGCCCCTGCTGCTCGACCAGCGCCCGCAGCACATCAGCCTGCGGACCGCGCAACGCCACGAACAATAACTCCCGTACACGCGCAGGCCCGAGAATCTGGCACTCCAGCGGATCGTGCAGACAACGCAGCAAGCGTTCGACGCAACCGCGCATGTCATCGTCGAGCACCACCGAGGTCATCGACTCCGGTGTCTGCGCCGGAATATGCCGCCCCGGCGCCAGCCCCATGGCCAGCACCAATTCACCGAGCAGCACCCGGTCGATCGCCACCGACACGCCGAGCAACGGCGCGTCCGGCAACGCATAGGTTTCGCACTCGAACGGCACCGGCAACGCCTGGATCAGGTAATGCCCGGCGCCGTACTCCATGGTGCGCGGCCCCAGATACGCCAGTTTGCTGCCCTGGGCGATGATCATCAGGCTCGGTTCGTAAATATGCGGGCCACGGGCAACGTCGCAACTGGCGCGCAACACCTGCACGCCCGGCAGCCCGGTCTGGCTGTAACCATCGCGCAGCGCCAGCGGTTCGATCAGCGAAACCAGGGTGGCGTTGGCATCAAGGTGACGGGTCAATTGCATCGGGTGGCTCTTCAGAAAAAATCACGGAAAAAGGGATGAAAGCATCATCGCAGATCCTTTTGCCAATGCGACCGATCAACCCCGCATGCCGGAGGATTAGGCATGACACCCGGAGGAATCGCCATGGCCGGACGACCGGACGGCGCCCAGAATGCGCCGCCTCACTTGTCACTGCTTTTGCGAGGTTTCACATGTACACCGCCATCGGCTATGCCGCTCAAACGGCCACCACGCCCCTCGCCCCGATGAAGTTCGAACGCCGCAGCCCACGGGCCGACGACGTCGCCATCGATATCCTGTACTGCGGCGTCTGCCACTCCGACATCCACCAGGCGCGCAACGAATGGGGCATCGCCGTTTACCCGTTGATGCCCGGCCACGAGATCGTCGGAAAAGTCACCGCCGTCGGTGCGAATGTCACCAAGCACAAGGTCGGCGATCTGGTCGGCGTGGGCTGCATGGTCGATTCCTGCCGCACCTGCGAAGCCTGCCAGTCGAACCTCGAGCAATACTGCCTCGAAGGCCCGACCATGACTTATGCCACGCCCGACCGGGTCGACGGCAGCAACACCATGGGTGGTTATTCGGACAGCATCGTGGTCAGCGAACACTTCGTGGTGCGCATCCCCGAGAAGCTGGATCTGGCGGCTGCCGCACCGATTCTCTGCGCCGGCATCACCACCTACTCGCCGCTAAAGCACTACGGCGTGAAGGCCGGCGACAAGGTCGGGATTCTCGGCATGGGCGGCCTCGGCCACATGGGCATCAAGTTCGCCAAGGCCATGGGCGCTGAAGTGACGCTGTTCACCCGTTCGGCAAGCAAGGCCGAGGAAGGTCGTCGCCAGGGCGCCGATCATGTGATCGTGTCCACCGACGAAGAGCAGATGAAAGCTGCAGCCGGTCGTTTCGACTTCCTGCTGGACACCATTCCGGTGCAGCACGATCTCAACCCGTACCTCGACACCCTGCGCTTCGATGGCGTGCACATTCTGGTGGGCCTGATCGAACCGATCGATCCGCCGGTCCACGCCGCGAAACTGGTGCTGGGTCGTCGCGTATTGGCCGGTTCGTTGATCGGTGGCGTCGCCGAAACCCAGGAAGTGCTGGATTTCTGCGCCGAGCACAACATCAGCTGCGATATCGAAATGCTCGACATCCGCCAGATCAACGAAGCCTACACCCGCATGATCGCCGGTGATGTTAAGTACCGCTTCGTGATCGACATGGCGACTCTGAAGCTCTGATACCTCAGACCTTCAAGCCAAGCTCCGCCGAGAGCCGGGCCGTGACCCCTTTGATCAGGGGAATCAGCTCGGCCATTTTTTCCAGCGGCATGTACGGCACGGTGCTGGCGATGCTGATGGCCGCGACGATGCGCTTGCTCGCGTCGCGGATCGGCGCCGCCACGCAACGGATCGACGGTTCGTTGTCTTCCAGATCGAACGCGTAGCCGCCGGCCACGTATTCGGTCATTCGCTGCTCCAACTGCTCCCACGACTGCTGGGGATGCTGCGGCCAGAACTGACTTTTCCCACCCGCCGGCAGGCTAATGTCGTACAGACGCTGCCAGTCCTGCGTCGCGTCATCCAGCATCAAGGCCTTGCCGATCCCGGTCCGCGCCAGCGGCATGCGATGGCCGACCCGCGAGCGCATTTCCGGGCCGTTGCGCCCCGGATTCTTCAACAGGTACAGCACCTCGTCGCCTTCACGAATTCCCAGGTGAACGGTGTCGCCGGTCAGCGCCGACAACTCGTCCAGATAAGGCCCGGCCAACGTCACCAACGGCAACTCTTCGCGCGCCTGAAAACCCAGTTCGATCAGCTTCGGCCCCAGCAGATAACCGACTTGCGGCACGACGCGCAGGTAGCGCTCGTCCACCAGGCAACTGGCCAGACGATGAGTGGTGCTGCGCGTGGTGCCGATCAGGCGGGCAATCTCTTTGAGATCGCGGGCGCCACTGGCGACGGCCTGCACCACACCCAACCCGCGAAGCAGGGTCTGGGTACCGGTCGGCGCGGCGTCCTTGGCGGTTTTTGGGGCGTCTTCCTGCATATCCAGCCTTTAGCGTTGAGCGAGGGAACGGGCGGCATTATGGTCGCCCGAGATGGCCGACTACAACTCGATGCGCTCGACCTTGCCCACCAGCAGCACGTAGGACAAAGCACCGATCAATGCCAGAACCGCGATGTAGGTGATTGCCGGGGCGAACGAATCGCCGCTGGCCAGGAAGCCGATGACAATCGGCGTGGCAATCGCCGACAGATTGCCGATGAAATTGAACACCCCACCGGTCAAGCCCAGCAGCCGCGCCGGCGCCAGTGTCGACACCAGCGACCAGGTGATCGACGCCAGCCCGTTGCCGAAAAACGCCAGCGCCAGGAAGGCAATCACCAACGGCGTCGACTCGACGAAGTTGGCGCCGATGATCGAGGTGGAAATCAGCAGCCCGCCGATGATCGGCAGCTTGCGCGCAAACCCGACGGTGCAGCCACGACGGATCAGGAAGTCGGAAAAGAACCCGGAGCACAGCACGCCGATGAACGCGGCGAGAAACGGCAGCGACGCCAGCAGACCGGACTTGATGAAGTCCATACCGCGGTATTTCACCAGGTAAGTCGGGAACCAGGTCAGGAAAAACCACAGTGTCGAGTTGAGGCAGAACTGGCCGAGGTAGATCCCCCACAACTTGCGTTTACTGAGGACGATGCCGAGATCGGTCCAACTGAATTTCGCCTTCACCTTGGCGGTTTCGGCGGCGATATCCACCAGGCCGCCGCCCTCGCGGATCAGGTCGATTTCCGCTTCGTTGGCGCCTTTGAAATCACGCGGTTCGCGATACACCGCGTACCAGATCGCCGCCCAGACGATGCCCACCGCGCCGGTCACGACAAACACCATGTGCCAGCCAAACTCATGTTGCAGCCACGCCAGCACCGGGGTCAGAAACGCCAGCCCGACAAATTGCCCGGAGGTGTAGAAGCCGATGGCCGTCGCCCGCTCACGCTCGGGGAACCAGGTCGTCACCACACGGCTGTTGATCGGATACGCCGGCGCTTCCAGCGCACCGACCGCCATGCGCAGCACGAACAGTGCGATGAAACTGGCGGCGAACCCGAGCATCACCGTGGCCAGCGACCACAACAGCAATGCGACGCTATAAAGAATGCGCGGCGGCACCCGATCCACCAGCCAGCCGCCGGGGATCTGCATCGCGGCGTAGGTCCAGCCGAACGCCGAGAAGATCAGCCCGACGTGCACCGGGTCGATGCCCAGATCCGTCGTCAGTGCCGGGGCGGCAATCGACAGGTTGCTGCGGTCGAGGTAGTTGATGACCACGGTGATGAACAGCAACACCATGATGAAAAATCGCTTGCGGCTGGGCGTGACTAACGTCGCTTGCCCGGTGAGGGTTTGCGGTTGCATGGGGAGCGCCTCTTCTTATGTTTATTGAGGTCGAGGGTATGCAGATCTCCGCTCCCTGGAGATCTGACTTACTGGATGCGGCAGAGAGTCAGCGACTCACCACTCGGCAAAACTGCCATCGGCATGACGCCAGATCGGGTTGCGCCAGCGGTGGCCGACCGCCGCGCGTTCGATCACGTATTCCTCATTGATCTCGATCCCCAGACCCGGGCCGTTCGGGATTTTCACGAAGCCTTTGTCGTAGTCGAACACCCGTGGATCCTTCACATAATCGAGCAGGTCATTGCTCTCGTTGTAATGGATGCCCAAGCTCTGCTCCTGGATAAACGCGTTGTAACAAGCGGCGTCCAGTTGCAGGCACGCCGCCAGCGCGATCGGCCCCAGCGGGCAATGCAGCGCCAGCGCCACGTCGTAGGCTTCAGCCATGTTGGCGATCTTGCGGGTCTCGGTGATGCCGCCGGCGTGGGACGCATCCGGCTGGATGATGTCGACGTAACCTTCGCTCAACACCCGTTTAAAGTCCCAGCGCGAAAACAGCCGCTCACCGAGGGCAATCGGTGTGCTGGTCAGCGGTGCCAGCTCTTTCAGCGCTTCGTAGTTTTCGCTGAGCACCGGCTCTTCGATGAACATCAGTTTGTACGGGTCGAGTTCCTTCATCAGCACCTTGGCCATCGGCTTGTGCACCCGGCCATGGAAGTCGACGCCGATGCCGACGTTCGGCCCCACCGCATCACGCACGGCGGCAACGTTGGCCAGGGCCAGATCGACCTTTTCGAAGGTATCGAGAAATTGCAGCTCTTCGGTGCCGTTCATTTTCACAGCAGTAAAACCACGGCCCACCGCCTCTTTCGCGGCCCGCGCGGTGTCTGCCGGACGGTCGCCGCCGATCCACGAATACACGCGGATCTTGTCCCGCACCTGACCGCCGAGCAGATCGCTGACCGACACACCGAGGGCCTTGCCCTTGATGTCCCACAGCGCCTGATCGATACCGGCGAGCGCGCTCATGTGGATCGCGCCGCCCCGGTAGAAGCCGCCGCGATACAGTACGGTCCAGATGTCTTCGATATTGCGTGGGTCTTTGCCGATCAGGTAGTCGGACAATTCCTCAACCGCAGCAGCGACCGTGTGGGCACGGCCCTCGACCACGGGCTCGCCCCAACCGGTCACGCCCTCGTCGGTTTCGACTTTCAGGAAGCACCAGCGCGGCGGGACGATGAAGGTGGTGAGTTTGGTGATTTTCATCTGCTTGTCTCTCTTGTTAGATGCAGCGCACGCAGCGCCGGAAAAGTCTTAGCGAAGGGCTTTCCAGGCCGCCACGTAGGCCTTGGCATTGGCCGCCACTTGCTCAGTCGTCATGCCCGGCTTGAACAGCCCGGACCCGAGGCCGAAGCCTTTGACGCCAGCGTCGATGAACGCCTGCATGTTGTCCGGCGTGATGCCGCCGACCGGCGCTAGAATCGTCCCGACCGGCAACACCGCCAGCCAGGCTTTCACCACCGCAGGGCCCATCTGTTCGGCCGGGAACAGCTTGAGAATGTCCGCGCCCTCCTCCAGTGCCGCAAAGGCTTCGGTCGGTGTGGCAACGCCCGGCGACAGATACAGCCCGGCTGCTTTCGCTGCCCGCAACACCTTGGCATCGCTGTGGGGCATGACGATGACCTGGCCGCCGGCCTCCTTCACCAGTTCGACCTGTTCCGGAGTAAGAACCGTGCCGGCACCGATCAGGCAATCGGCGGGCAGGGTCTTACGCAGGATGCGAATACTTTCGTACGGCGCGGGGGAATTGAGCGGTACTTCGATGACGCGAAATCCGGCCGCATACAGGACTTCTCCGACAGCGGCGGCTTCCTGCGGATGCAGGCCGCGCAGGATCGCGATCAGACCGTTTTGCGCCAGTGCTTGCTTGAGCATGTCAGGCCTCCAGTCAGGGTTAACGGGATGAGGAATCGATCAGTCCGGCGGCGAGCGCCAGTTGCCACAGACCACGCTCGGTGGCTTGCTCGGCCAGGGTCACCTGGGCAAAACCGCAGGTGTCGAGGGCACGGCTGTAGCGGGCGCACAATTGCGCGTTGCCGATGAGGATGATCGAAGGAAGATGTGTGCTGTTGCGTCGGCGCCTTTGCACGGCGGCCAGCGCCGTCAGTTCATGGCCGATCAGCAGGCCGGACAGATAGTCCGGTTGCGCGGTGGCGCCGAGTTCACCGGTCAGGCCCAGGCTGCGGGCGCTGAACAGGGTCGACAGCACGCCGATTTCGCCTTCTGCCGACAACGCCACCTGCACGCCGCGATCAAACGCCTCGGCGTCGAACGTCGCGCTGTGCTGTTGCGTACGACCGAGAATGCTGTGTTCGCTGAGCACGGCGAACACTTCGCCGGTCATGAAGGTGTCGAAGCGGGTGATGCAACCGTCGGCCACTTCCACCCATTTCGAATGACTGCCCGGCAGGCCGATCAGCAGATCGTTGCCCGCCTCTACCGGCAGATTCTGCAAGACGCCGAGGACCTGGGTTTCCTCGCCGCGCATCACGTTCGGCAGCGTCGAACGTTGAATCACACCCGGCACGATGTGCACATCGACACCGCGAATACTGCGAACGGTTTGCAGGGATTTTCCGAGATCGGCCACGTTGGCCGGCGTATCGTGGTAGGACGCTTCGCGCCAGCCCTGAGCGCTGCCGACCATGCCGCAGGCAATCACCGGCAAATCGGGTTGCGCGTCGAGCCAGTCGCCGCACGCCTCGTCGAACGCCAGTTCAAAACCGTCGGAGCATTCGCGACCGTTGATGACCCGCGGTGTCTTCGGCAACTGCATGATCCCGAACGACAGCGACCGCTGCGCCAGCACCTGCCCGCCCGCAGCGAGTTTGTAAGCACGTAGTGAGGTCGTCCCCCAATCGAGCGCGATCAATTGCGCCAGCATCGCTTCACCTGTTTTGTTATTGGCAGTGAGTGAAACGGACTATAAACCCGGCGAATGCAAAATCTCAATATATAAATATCATTCCCACATTATGGGACGATGACAAAAAAAATATCGCAGCCAGAAACAGTGCCTTCAGAGGAATTCAACTTCCTGCTGGAGCCGTCTCGGGCTGCGATATTCCTGGCTCGGCTCAGTTGCCCTCGGCAAACTCGCGCAACACCTTGCCATCCATGCGGTAACGCACCCACTCTTCCTGCGGCTGGGCGCCGAGGGATTTGTAGAATTCGATGGCCGGGGTGTTCCAGTCCAGCACGCTCCATTCGAAGCGGCCGCAGTCGTTGGCGCAGGCGATTTTCGCGAGGTGGCGCAGCAGGTTTTTGCCGGCGCCGCCGCCCCGTTGCTCGGGGGTGATGTAGAGGTCTTCGAGGTACAGGCAGTTGCTGCCCAGCCAGGTCGAATAGCTGAAGAAGAACACCGCGAAACCGATCGGTACGCCGTCGCGCAGGCAGATCAGACCATGGGCGGTGGCGCCTTCGCTGAACAGGCTGCGCTCGATGTCGGCGACGCTGGCGATGACTTCGTGACGGGCCTTTTCGAAGTCTGCCAATTCGGTGATGAACGCGAGGATTTGCGGAGCATCGCTGGGGGTCGCCGGGCGGATTTCGATCGTCATGGACGGGCCTTGTCGGAAAAAAGAAAACGCCATACTAAGGCGGCGCGCGGCGCTCGTCACATGGCAATCCACAGATTAGGCTAGCGCCGCCGAACAATCGAAAGGACGCCCATGAACAACTTCGCTTTCTCGCCCCTCGCGGAACTCGCCGCCGAACTGTTGCCCCACGCGCTGGAACCGTCGGAAGACGGCGCCCATGACCTTTCACACCTGCAACGAGTCTGGCACAACGCGCGTACCTTGCAGGCCGAGGAAGGTGGCGATCTTGAGGTGCTGCTCGCGGCGGTGTTGCTGCACGATTGCGTGGCGGTGGAAAAGAACTCGCCGCTGCGTTCACAGGCATCACGCCTGGCAGCGGAAAAAGCATCAATGGTGTTGGCAAACCTGAACTGGCCCGAAGCCAGAATCGACGCCGTCATCCACGCCATCGAAGCCCACAGTTTTTCCGCCAACATCACACCGACCACCCTCGAAGCCCGACTGATGCAGGACGCCGACCGTCTCGATTCCCTGGGCATGCTCGGTGTCGCCCGCACCTTTTACATCGCCGGGCGCATGGGAAGCTCGCTGTACGACCCGCAAGATCCCGAGGCCCGGGAAAGGGACTACGACGACAAGCGATTCTGCCTCGATCATTTCCAGACCAAACTGTTGCACCTCGCCGACGGTTTCCAGACCGCAGCCGGTCAGAGTCTGGCACAGATCCGTCATCAACGCCTGAAAGGATTCATGGAGCAATTCAAGGAAGAGATCGGCGTGGTCTGAAGGCGTTACTCCGGTCAATCACGATCCTGAGATCGCCAAGCTCAGACCTAAGCCGAGGGCCTGACGTGTTAGATAGATGACGCTCAATTTTTCCGGTCAAGGAACCGCGTCATGCCTCAAGCAACACCCCAGGTCTCGGGCAAACTGTTCGGCCTGTTCTGCCTCGCCAGTTATCTGTTGTCGCTGTCCTATGGCGCGACGTTTTTGCTCTCGCTGCTGATCGGTTCTCGCGGCGGCAACGAGCACGATGCCGGCAGCGTGATCAGTGCGGCGATGCTCAGCACCTTCGTTGCAGTGCTGGTGTCCGGGCACCTGTCCGACTGGCTGGGCGCGGCGCGTTCGATTGCGTTGTTCGGGCTGCTGTTGGTGGCGGCGAGTCTGGGGTTTGCGATGACGCTGGGCTTCGGCCATTGGCTGCTGTTTTTCGGATTGCTGCTTGGTTTGGGCTGGGGCGTGTTCTACACGCTGGGGCCGATCATCGTCGCCAGTCTGGTGAGCCCGGCGCAGCGGGCAAAATACTTTGCGCTGCTGTCCGGCAGCATGATGACCGGGATCGGCAGCGGCCCGCTGCTCGGACGTGCGGCGAGTGCGCTGGGGTTGCCGGTGACGTCGGCGTTCTATCTGGCGGCTGCGGCGAGCCTGGTCGGCGTGCTGTTGTTCTGGCGTCTCGGTGCCCGATTGAAAGGCACACAGGCAACGTCAGCCGCACGAATCTCTTGGCAGGCGACGACACAGGTGCTCGGCTCCCGCGCGGTGTTTCCGATCATCATGGTCGGCCTCGGCGGTTGCGTATTCGGCGGGCTGTCGAGTTTCCAGACCAGCTATGCCGCCGCCCGTTCGCTGGACTATTCGCTGTTCTTTCTGGGCTTCATGAGCGCTGCGATCAGCAGCCGGATGTTGATCGCAGGCTATGTGGTCAAGCGTGATCCGCTGCGCGCATCGTGCCTGTTGTCGGGGTTGATGCTGGGCTCGATCGTGTTGTTCGCGTTCGGCGTGCAGAGTGGTTTCAGCTATCTGCTGGCGGCGGTGATGCTCGGTGTCGGTTACGGCCTCACCTACTCGGTGATCAATGGGCTGGCGGCCAACGAAGCGCCGCCCGGCACTACGTCGCAGGCGTTGCTGCTGTTCAGTCTGGCGTACTTCATCGGCGTGTTCGGATTCCCGCTGCTGGCCGGAAAAATCATCGTCGAGCACGGCATGCCGACGCTGTTGCTGACGGTGCTGGCGGTGGCGGCGTTGAACTGGACGATCACCGTCGGCCGCTTGCTGTGGCGGCGAATCACGGTAGAAAACGCGCTGACGAACTGAACCGTTCGTCGCTCATCCGGCACCTATGCGACGTAAGGGCGGCCCAAGATCAGGTAAGGATTCCAATCACTGGAGAAACCCCATGATCTCGTCAAGGTTGACTGCTCTCGTTTTCGCGGCCCTGCTCTCTCCCGTGGCCTTCGCTGCGACGGCCACCGGAACCGGCCCCACCGATCCGGTCGAGCGCCCGAAAGCTCCGGCCATCCAGAGTGCCCCCGGCATGAACACCGATGGCTCGGGCGTCGAGAACGCCCTGCCGCCCGCCACCGGCACCGACCCGCGCACCCAGGGCAACGATCCGGGACGCCAGGGCGGCACTTCCGGCAACCCGGTGCCGCCTGACAATTCCGGCTCCGGCATGGGCTCGAAAACCACCACCGGTGGCTCGGGCTCCGAGGGGGCTGGTCAGTAGGCGGAAGATTCGCGGATCAGCGCATCGACTTCGGCCGTGCCCGGTGAGGTCGCCGGGCCCCAGCGGGTGACGGCCAACGCGGCTGCAGCGTTCGCCCGCCGGGCGGCCTCATGTGCCAACAGTCCTTGCGCCAATCCAGCGACGAACACGCCTGCATGTGCATCGCCCGCGCCGTTGCTGTCCACCGCTTGCACCTTGAAACCCGGCACATGCTGACGCTCGCCGTGCTGATGAATCCAGCAACCCTGCGGGCCGTCGCGCACTACCATCAGCACCTCCCGTGGCAGGTGCACGGTCAATCGGTCCAGCGCCGTTTCGATGTCCGTCGCGCCAGTGAAACGCAATGCCTCGACACTGTTGCTGGTCCACACATCGATGCGCGGCAGCAATGCCTGCATCATCGGTGAGTCCGGCGACTCCACCAGCGGGCCCGGATCGAACACCACGTTGATCGTCTTCGGCAGCGCCAGCGTCCAGTCCAGCAATGCCTGGGCCTTACCGCTGTGCAGCAGGCTGTAGCCGCTGACGTAGACGTAGTCCCCCGCCTCGGCTGCAACGCTGTTCAGCTCTGCCGCCGTGACTTCACCTTCAGCGCCGATGTAGGAAATGAAGCTACGCTCGGCCGACGCATCGGTCAGCGCCACGCAGATCCCGGTGTCGCGCTCAGCAGGCTGGTCGATGCCGATACGAATGCCTTCGGCGTTCATCGCCTGCCGCGCCAGATCGCCGAAACGACCATTGCCATGGCGACCCAGATAGACCACCGGCAAGCCATTACGCGCAGCGGCAGCCATCACATTGAAACCGCCGCCGGCTTCGAAACTGGCGGACTGCGCCAGCACGTCACCGCCGATTTGCGGCAGCGCATCCACGGCCATGACCAGGTCGATGATGACCTGGCCGGTGTGCAACATCTTAGGCATGAGCATTCTCGGATTGCGCAGCGCGACGATCTCTCGCCCCGCCGAGTACGAAGTAAATGCCGCCGGCGACCACGAACGTCACGATCCAGCCGAGGCCGTTGTGGCCCAGCCACGAATCGGACAGGAAGCCCTTGAACCAGACATTTTCAGCCGTGGTGCCGATGGTGGTGAAACTGAAGCCCAGCACGATGGCAATCGCCCACGCGCCGAACGCGCGCCACTCGATGCCGCCGCTGTACCAGTAGGCACTGCTCGGGCTGACGTCGAGCAGGTCTTTCGGGCTGTAGTAGTGACGGTGAATCAGGTCGACCACGAAGATCCCGACCCACGCGGTGATCGGCACTGCCAGCAGGGAAATGAAGGTAATGAACGGGCCATAGAAGCTGTCGGCGATCAGCATGAAGTAGATCGAACCGGCGAAGATCGCAACGATATCGACCACCACCGCGTACACGCGTTTGACCTTCAGGCCGAGGGTCAGCGTGGTCAAACCGGCGGAATACACCGACAGGTTGTTCGACAGCAGCAGGCCGCCGAATGCAGTGATCAGGTACGGCACGGCCATCCAGGTCGGCAGCATGTCGCGGATCGCCACGATCGGGTCAGTCGCCGACGCCAGATCGTTGTTGCCCACCGACAGCAGGCCGCCGAGGGTGATCAACAGCACCAGCGGAATCCCCGCGCCGAACGCCGCCGAAGCGACCAGGCGCACGGCTTTGACGCTGCGATGCTGATAGCGCGACATGTCGGCGCCTGCGTTGGCCCAGCCGATCCCGGTGCCGGCGGCCATGGTGCCGATGCCGATGATCATCGCGCTCATCGGCGCCGGCGTGGCGTTGAACACCGCGCTCCAGTCGATGGTCGCGCAGAGGAAGCCGCCGACCAGAATGTTCAGCGCGCCGAACACGTAGGTCGCCCACTTCTGGATCACCAGCAAGGTGGCGTGGCCGAGGCCGGACACCGACAGGGTCAGCAGCACGAAAATCGCGATGAAGACCAGGGTCAGCACCGGCGCGCTTTTGGCTTCCACCGGCGAGCCGAACAGGATCGAGCACAACGACAACAGCACGAATGCGGCCGTGGTGGTGTTGACGGTTTCCCAGCCCAGGCGCGACATCAGCGACACTAGCGTCGGGCCAATATTGCCGCGCACACCGAAGATCGCCCGGGACAGGGTCAGGCTCGGCGCACGACCGCGACGGCCGGCAATCGAGATGATCCCCACCACCGCGAACGAACCGGCAGCGCCGAGGATGGCGACGATGATCGCCTGCCAGATCGCCAGGCCGCGAAACGCAACCAGCGTGGCGCCCAGCGGCAGGCCCAAGATAGAAATATTGGCAGCGAACCAGACCCAGAACAGTTGCAGCGGATGGCCGTTGCACTCGCCTTCCGGCACCGGTTCGATGCCCCGGGTTTCCAGTTGCCCGGCGCTTTGCCCGGCGTTCGATGAACTCATGAAAAATGCTCCTGTTTGCCTTTATTGTGGTTGTGGCAATGACGCAGAACGACAAGACATCCCGCCCTTCCTGGGCCTGTCTGCGCGATCCATTGCGGGTGAATATTCGAGGTTTGTGGTGCGTCCATCGCGAGCAGGCTCGCTCCCACGGAGATAACGCCGTATTTGTGGGAGCGAGCCTGCTCCGGGCGGCGATCCGACGATGGCGTCAGTCCAATCAGCGCAAGGCCAACAGCCCCTGCACCAACGGTTCCAGCTCCAGACCATTGACGGCCTTCACCGTCTCGATCATCGGCGCCGGCCAGCTCTGCAGACCCAGGCAGGCCCCGAGCATGGCGCCGAGAATCGCGGCGATGGTGTCGGTGTCGCCACCCAGGCTCGCGGCCATGCACAGCGCATCGAACGGCGTCATTTCACCGACAGCGACTTGCTGCGCGAGGGCGAACGACACCACCACCGATTCCTGCGACGCCACCGAGGTGCCGATCACGTCGTACAGCAGATCCGCGAGCAACACCGGGTCGCTCTCGACACTGATACTGCGCGCCCAACTGATCCGCGACGCGATGCGCCCACCGGCCACCCAGTGGCCGTGCGATTCAGCTTGCTGGGCGATCTGTTGGCCGAGGTTCAGCGCCTCGCCCAGATCCAGACCGTTGATGCCGGCAGAAACCACCGCTGCCACCGCCGCCGCGCTGGAAATCCCCAGCGTGGTGTTGTGGGTGACTTGGCAAGCCTGCACCACCGCCGCGATAAAACGCTCGGGGTCGGCGACATCCGCCGCGATCCCCACCGGGGTGATGCGCATCGCTGCGCCGTTGGTGGTGCCGTAGCGCCCGGCCTCTTCCGGCGAATGGCCGGCGAGGATCATTTCGATCGCACGTTTGGTCGACGGGCCGAGCAAGTCCTGCGAGCCCTTGGCCTGCATCTCGGCTTCCCATTCGATCAGCCGTTGCGCCAGCACTGCCGGTTCGATCCGGCCCTTGCCTTCGACCAGCAACTCACCGACCAGAATCGCCTGTTCGGTGTCATCGGTGATCGAGCCCTTGGGCATGTTCGCGGCAATCGGCTGCAAGGGGCCGGCGTCTTGCAGATCGGTGATCTGGCCGAAGCGTTGCTTGATGGTTTCGCGGTTCAGGGATTGCGTCGGCATGCCCAGCGCATCGCCGAGGGCCAGGCCGTAAAACGCGCCCAGGGCACGGTCGAGGGCGGTCATTTCGATTCTCCAAATTGCAGGTGCAGACGGAAATGCACCGGGTCGAGCAGGCTTTCGACCTGTTCCATGAAACGGTTCTGCCGGTCGTAGGTGGTGCGCAATGCCTTGAGGAACACCGTGCCTTCCGGACGGCCGAGCAGTTCGGCGTCCATCGCGTTGAGCGGTTCGGCGCCGATCCATTGATCGCCGCGCTCACCGACATAACCGTAGGCGGCCAGGGTGATGGTCAGGGAATTGTCGATCAGGCCAACCCGCGGCAGGCTTTCCAGGCCTCCGGTGGCGGGCATCAGAGAACGTTCGAGGGACACCGCCGTGCCGTCGTTGGAACGGCGGCGGCGCTCGAGAAGAATGAATTGATCGGAGCCGAAACGCGGAAGCAAATCCTCGCGGGTCACGGCCTCCAGACGCAGCACATCGGTATTGATCAGCGCCCCGCTGTCGGCCAGGGCCTGGGCCCAGCCGCTACGCTGGTCGAGCACCACACCGTCAAACGTGACGATGGAGCCGACCCCGCTTTGCGTGGCGATGTAATTGCGCCGCTTCAGTTCGGCCAGCGCTTCGCGCAACGTGCCACGGCTGACGTTGAATTCCTGAGCCAACTGATGCTCGCCGGGCAACAGAAAGCCGTCCTCCATGAGGCCGCTTTCGATGCGTCGGACGAGCTCGTCGACCACCCGTTGTTTCTTGTCAAATCGTACCTGTCTAATCATGTACAAAGTGATAACCGAAACGGGCTGGAGCGGGCAAGGGATATTTTGGGTGGGGTGACGGAAGGCGGGAGATCAAAAGCTTTCCCTCACCCTAGCCCTCTCCCGGAGGGAGAGGGGACTGACCGAGCTGTCTCATGCTTTACATCGACCTGAAAAAGCCAGTCGATTATGGATTCAGCAAAGCACTTTCAGGTCGATGTATCTCTGAAGCATCCCCCAATCGGCTCCCTCTCCCTCCGGGAGAGGGCGGGGGTGAGGGAGCTCTTGATCTTAGCGTTGCTTGAGTCGGTCAATGACAACAGCCAACAACAAAATCGACCCACGAATCACATACTGATAAAACGTGTCGATATTCTTCAGGTTCATCGCATTCTCGATAATCGCCAGAATCAACACCCCGGCAATCACATGCCGAATCATCCCGATCCCGCCACTCAGCGACACCCCGCCCAACACGCAAGCCGAAATCACTGTCAGCTCAAACCCCTGCCCGATCATCGGCTGACCCGAAGTCATCCGCGAAGCCAGAATCACCCCCGCCAGCGCACCGATCACCCCATGCACCGCGAAGATGATGATCTTCGTGCGATCAACGTTGACCCCTGCCAGCAACGCCGCTTCCTGGTTGCCACCGATGGCCATGGTGTTGCGCCCGTAGGTCGTGTAGTTCAGCAACCAGCCGAAAAACAGGAAGCAGACGATGGTGATCAGGATCGGTACCGGCACGCCGAACAGCTGGCCGTTGCCGAACACGAAGAACGATTCCTGGGACACGCCTACCGCTTTGCCGTTGGCAAAAATGTAGGCCAGGCCACGGACGATTTGCATGGTCGCCAACGTCGTGATCAGCGCATTGACCCGCAACTTGGCAATCACGATGCCGTTGATCAAACCGACGATCAGGCCCATCACCAGCGCCGCACTGACGCCGAGAAACACGCTGTTGGTGTCGCGCATCACCACCGCCGCAACCACCCCGGCGCAGGCGATCACCGACCCCACCGACAAGTCGAAATGCCCCGACGCCAGGCAGTACAACATGGTGCACGCGGCGATCCCGGTGGTGGAAATCGCCAGGCCCAGGCCACGCATGTTCAGCGGCGAGAGGAAGTTGTCGATCAGCAAGGTGCAGGCGACAAAAATGCCCACCGCCGCCAGCAGCATCACCCAGTCATCGAGGAAGCGCCGCATATCCAGAGGTTTGCGCTCGGTCGGCAGGGTTTCGTTTTGGGTTGTCATCATAGTCACCTCTCAGTTCGCCACGCCGTCAGCGCGGTGGCGCGGCAAAGCCAGTTGCAGCAGGTTGGATTCGTTGGCCTGGTCGCGGCTGACTTCGCCACGCAGGGCGCCCTCGCACAGCACCAGAATGCGGTCGGAGATACCCATTACTTCCATCAGATCGCTGGACACCACGATCACCGAAATACCGTCGGCGGCCAGGTTATGGATGATCTGGTAGATCTCGGCCTTGGCGCCGATGTCGATGCCCCGGGTCGGCTCGTCGAGCAGCAGGACTTTCATCGGCATCGACAGCCAGCGGCCGAGAATCGCCTTCTGCTGATTGCCGCCGGAGAGGAACTTGATCTGTTGCCCGGCGTGGGGCGTTTTCACTTTCAGGGCCTTGATCTGTTTGTCGGCGTTGCCCTTTTCCCAGATCCCGCGCAGCAGACAACCGAGCCCGGAATTCGCGCCCCTCGCACTGATGTTGATGTTCTCGGCGACGCTGGCGAGCGGGATGATGCCCTCCTTCTTGCGGTCCTCCGGGCACAACAGAATCCCGGCGGCAATCGCATCGCGGGGCGAACGCAATTTCAGTTCATGGCCGCGCAATTCCAGGCGTCCGGCGGTGTTGCGTTCCAGACCGCTGAGCAACCGGAACAGCTCGGTACGCCCTGCCCCGACCAGTCCGAACAGGCCCAGAATCTCGCCTTTGTGCGCATCGAAACTGATTGGCTCGCGCAGGCCCGGGCCGAGCAAGCCATCGACTCTCAGCGCCACGGCACCGCGCGGGCGACCGCGATAATCGTAGATATCCTGAATGTCGCGCCCGACCATGCAGGTCACCAGTTGATCGTGGGTCAACTGGCTCATGTCGTCGAAGGTGCGCACGTAGCGGCCGTCCTTGAACACCGTCACCGCGTCGCAGATGCGGAACACTTCCTCCATGCGATGGGAGACGTAAAGCACCACTTTGCCCTCGTCGCGCAGTCGGCCGATGATCGCCATCAAGCGGTCGATTTCCCGCGCCGAAAGGCTGCTGGTCGGTTCGTCGAACGCGATCACATGCGCGCCACGGGACAGCGCCTTGGCGATTTCCACCAGTTGCCGCTGGCCGAGGGACAGGCGTCCGACCTTGGTCTGCGGGTCGATTTCATCGGCCAGACCTTTGAGGCAAGCCAAGGCTTGTTGGCGCAGCGCGCCGCGATTGATCAGGCCGAAACTGGCCGGCAGGTGACCGAGAAACAGGTTCTCGGCCACGGTCATTTCCGGCACCAGATGCAGCTCCTGGTGAATCACCGCCACACCGCTGCCGATGCTGTCGGCGGTGGACTTGAAGGCCATCGTCCGCTCGCCGATCTGCAGCTCGCCGCTGCTCGGAATGTAAGCGCCGCCGAGGATTTTCAGCAGGGTCGACTTGCCGGCGCCGTTCTCGCCCATCAAGGCGTGAACCTGCCCGGGGTGAGCGACGAAACTGATGCCGTCCAGCGCCTTCACGCCCGGGAAGGTCTTGCCGATCCCGTTGAAACGCAGGCTGCCGCTGGCGCTGTGTTCTTGTGTCTGTACTTGCGCGTGCATTTAAGCCACCTCATCACACCGTTCAAGCGGCCCGGCTGCCCGGGCCGCCGCTGCCGTCAGTTCCACAGGCCGATCTTCTCCAGCTCCTGCTTGAAGTTGTCGCGGGTGATCAGGGTGACGTCGTCCATCGCGGTGTACTTCGGCGGTTCTTTGCCGGTGGTGACCCACTCGTACATCATGCTCGCGGTGTTGTAGCCCTCGATGTGCGGGCTCGGCAGCATCGAACCGTAGAAGCCGCTGTTGGGCTTTTTCAGCTCGCCGATGGCGTCGGTGCCGTTGATGCCGATGCCGATCACGTTGGCCGCGGCAAACCCGGCGGCTTCGGTGGCGCGCACGCCGCCCAGCACGGTGTTGTCGTTCATGCCGCCGATGATCAGGTTCTTCGCCGCGCCCGGCAGCTTGACCAGCGCCGAGTTGGTGGCGTCCATGCTGCCCGGTACGTCGAGGGTTTTCAGAGCGGCAGTCAAAATGTGATCTTTCGGCATGCCGGCGTCTTCGAGGGCCTTCATCGAGCCGTCGGTGCGCTTCTTGCCGGTGTCGAGTTCGTTGTAGGTGTTGACCACCGCGTAGGTATCTTTCCAGTCCCAGTTGCGTTTTTTCGCCTCGGCGGCCATGGCGGCGCCCTGCTTCTGGCCGACTTCGAACGCGGCCATGCCGAGATACGGCACGTCTTCCATGAACTTGCCATTGGCGTCGACGAAGCGGTCGTCGACGGCGATGACTTTCAGGTCATTGAGTTTGGCCTTGGCCATGATCGCAGGGCCGAGGGACACGTCCGGCGGGCAGATAACGAAGCCCTTGGCGCCGTTGGCCGCAAGGCTGTCGATGGCCGAGAGGGTTTTCTCGCCGTCCGGCACGGCGATCTTGATCAGCTCGAAGCCTTTGTCCTTGGCAGCTTTCTCGGCGAAGGCCCATTCAGTCTGGAACCACGGCTCTTCGGCCTGCTTGACCAGGAAACCGATCTTCACCGGATCGGCGGCCAGCAGCGAACTGCTCAGGCTGAACGCAGTGACCGCCAGCGCGGTACTGCACAGGGTACGAATCCCGAAACGACGTTTCATAAGCAGACTCCTTGTTATTTTTCTTGAGCGTTATTTGAAAAGCGTTACAGCGGTCGAAGCGTTTCCCGCAAATCATGATGCCAATAGTCATATCGTATGATGATTGGATTTCAGGCGGACCTTGCCACCTGAAATCCGGATTTTCAGTCGTGGTACATCACCGAGCGACCACCATCGATGGTGATGCACGAGGCGTTGATGAACGGCGCTTCATCACTGGCCAGGAACACGGCGGTCATTGCCACTTCAATCGGCTGGCCGATACGTTTTGGTGGATGCAGATCGAAAGCGCGCTGGCGTTCGGCGTGCGGGTCGGCGAAGCCGTTCCAGTAATCGACGTTGAGCTGGGTTTCGATGTAGCCCGGGGCGATGGCATTGACGCGAATGCCCTTCGGCGCGTACTCGATGCCCAGCGCGCGGGTCAACCCGAGCAGACCGTGCTTGGCCACCGGGTACGGGAAGCAGCCGGGAATGATGTTCGTGGAATGGGTCGAAGCAATATTGATGATGCTGCCGATGCCTTGCTCGATCATCTGCGGCAATACGGCTTTGCAGCCATACCAGGCACCGTCCAGGTCAATGGCGAAGCAGCGGTGCCAGTCTTCTTCGGTCATTTCCAGCGGATCGCGGAACACATTGACCCCGGCGCAGTTGACCAGCACGTCGATGCGACCGTGCAGCTCGATGGCCAGTTTGGCCATGGCATGCAGATCCTGCTGACGCGAGACGTCGGCCTTGATCGCTTGCACGTCGGCACCCTGCTCGCGCCAGTGCGCGGCGACTTTCTCGACCTTTTCAGCCTGGATATCGCTGATCACAAGTTTGGCCTGCTGCGAGGCGAAGGTCGCGACGATCGCTTCGCCGATGCCTTGGGCGGCGCCGGTCAGCAACACAACCTTGTTTTTCAGGCGCTCACCTTTCGGTGGCTCGGGCACTGGTGGCAGGGACAGAGGTTCAGCCATGAATCAGGACTCCTGTTCGAAAGCATAAAAAAACCGGGCATCTGACGATGTCCGGTCTGGAAGGCTTCTGGAACAAAACAGGCGAGCGCACGCCGCGGCACCGAAACGGCCCGAAGCGCTGACTCCGCTGTGGAGTGCGATGGAAATTCGCTGCATCACTTCACCTGTTTTGTTCTTTTTAAGTGTGAGTGCGTGTTACTGCTGGAGCCGACTATAAACCCGACCGCCGAATAATCTCAATATATAATTTTGCATCCCATATTTTGGGATCTAACTGGCAAATCGCGTACAGAGCTTTCCAGCGACATCCATCTGCAACGACAGCACGGCGCCGTCCAGCGGGTGGTTCAGCGGACTTTTGGCGCTGGTGATGTACAGGGTTTTCAGGTCAGCGCCGCCGAATACGCAACTGGTCGGGCGGCTGATCGGCAGATCAATCTTGCGGTCGATCTGCCCATCCGGTGTCAGGCGCAGCAGGCAGCTGCCGTCCCAGCGGGCGTTCCACACGTAGCCTTCGGTGTCCATCGCCGAGCCGTCCGGGCCGCCGTTCTGATCGGCGCTGTACCAAGGCTGGGCGAGGTCGAGGTTGCCGTCGGTGTGGATGAAGTAGCGATACAAGGTGCTGTCGAGGCTGTCGCCGAACAGCAGCGTGGTGCCGTCGTCACTCCAGAGCAGCGTGTTGGGAATCCCCAGGCCACGCAGCAATGGCGTGACGCGTTTATCCGGATCAACCCGGAACAGCCCGCCGGAGCGACGGGTGATCGGCAGATCTTCGCCCTGCTCACCGATGTTGTTTTGCATCGTCCCGAGCCACAAGCGGCCCTGGCCATCGCAACGCGCTTCGTTGGCGCGGTTGCCCGGTTGCGGATCGGCGACGCAGAACAGCGTCAGTCGCGGCTCAAGTCCGGGGGAATCCAGATCGAGCCGGTAGACGCCGCTGCTCAGGGTCACCAGCGCGTCGCCGCTGGCGCAGGGAATGAACGCCGAGACGTGCTCCGGCATCTGCCAGATCTGCACGTTCTGCCCGATCAGCCGCAGCGCCTGTTTGCCGGCGATGTCCACCCAATACAGCGCCTGGGTCGGCGCATCCCAGAACGGGCCTTCGCCCAGTTGCGCCCGATGCTCTGTCACCGCAGTCCACGTCATGCAACCTCCTGTCTTGTTGTTTTTGTCAGCTGGCTTTTTTGTCGGCCATTACCTGCGGGTAGAACCGCTTGATGGCCAGGTCGGCATTGTCGATCAGGGTCATGCAGGCCCACACCCCGCGCGCGGCATCCCGTGCGGCGATGGCGTCGGCCATGTCTTTGTGGATGGGCAGTGTGCGGCGCAATTCGTCGGGATCGGCCGCAGAAACTTCGAAGGACACAGCGAGCAGCGCGCCGAGGGCCGGCACCATTTGCTCGATGAATTGATTGTGGCTGGCGGCGAGAATGCATTCGTGGAAGAACTGGTCGGCGCGGTTGTAATCGATGCCGCTGTCGACCGCCCGTTCGAGCGCGTTGTAAGCCTGCTGCACCGCTTGCACCTGTTCCACGGTCGCCCGCTCGCAGGCCCAGCGCACCGCCATCGGTTCGATGGTGCGACGCAGGTCGAGCAGGTCATCGACGAAGTTTTCCGGTAGGCCGCTGCGTGACAACCAGCCGACGACTTGCGGATCGAACAGGTTCCAGCGCTTGATCGGCAGCACCCGCGTGCCGACTTTCGGCCCGACTTCGAGCATGCCTTTGGCGACGAGGGTCTTGATGGCTTCGCGGATCACGGTGCGGCTGACACCGAGTTGCTCGCCCAGATCGGCCTCAACCTTGATCGCCTGCCCAGGTTTGACCTGGCCGGCGGCAATCCAGGCGCCCAGCCAGTCAACCGTTGATGCGTGAAAACTGCTCGACATGGACACCCCGAAGCCGTTCGCTGTGGGTGTCCACGCTAATCATCATACGATTAAGAGTCAACGACAAAAAAACCGCAGCCTGTTTTCACAGACTGCGGTTTTTTTAAGGTTCGAGACCGATGCGGAAGAATTCGCCGCCGCTCCAGACGCCAAGCCAGCGCTGGCCATCGATTTCACGGCTGACTGCGAGTTCGACCAATTGGTAGAACACGTTGCGGTGGATCAGCGCTTCGAGGTTGGTGCGCACATGCACGTAGGGCGCAGGTTCTTGCGTTGTTGGATCGATCTCCACCCGGATCGGATGCTCCGGGCCGGCCTCGGTGGTTTCATCGACGTTAGTGGTAAAGCGCAGCAGTTGCGCCTCACCCTCGCCTTCCACCTCGACGGCAATTGCCACGAATGGCGCGTCATCGACCTTGATCCCGACTTTTTCCACCGGAGTAATCAGGAAGTAATCATCGCCGTCGCGGCGGATGATGGTGGAGAACAGCTTGACCATCGGCTTGCGCCCGATCGGCGTGCCAAGGTAGTACCAGGTGCCGTCGCGGGCGATGCGCATGTCGATGTCGCCGCAGAAATCCGGGTTCCACAAGTGCACCGGCGGCAAGCCTTTGGTTTTGGGGATTTGCCCCAGCAGGTCATTGGCTTTTTGCGGGCCACTCATGGCGTACTCCTTGAATTACTGGTCCCCGACGCCCAGCAGGCTGCGCGCGTACTGCGCAAGCGGTGGGCCGATCAGGTCTTCGGGCTTGTTGTCGTGGAACGTCAGTAAACCGCCACGACTCTTGATCCGTGCAGTATCAATCAAATACTGGGTGCTGGTCTCGATCAACATGATCTGAATCACACCACCGTCGATACCGAGACGATCCACGGCTTCCTGATCCAGCCACTCATCGGAGTTGCCGATGCGGTCGTCGGCCTTGGCGAAACGGGTGTACAGCAGGTAGTGAGCACCGGCGTCGCGGGCTTCGCCCATCGCCTGATCGAGGCCTTCCGGCGCACGGGCGCGGCGGACCATCGGGAAGTATTCGACGAAGCTTTTGAAGGCCTCTTCAGCGACGACGTTTGGACGCGGGTAAGAACCACCCGGCGGCGCGAAAGAGCCTTGCGCAATGTAGATGAACGAATCCGGCTGAATGCGGAAATTGTTTACGCGACGGCTGTCGCTGTGATCCAGCAGCCCAGCGTCGCTCATCTGGTAGCGAGTCCCTTCGGCCATGTCACTGACAGTCATACAGCCGCCCAGCGCCAAAACGGCCAGCAGCAAAACCAGGCTACGCATCCTAATCCTCCAGAAGCCGGTGACGGAAAACCGGCGAATGGCCGTAGGATGCAGCTTTTGCGCCAGTCCTTGGAAATGTGCAGGTATCCGCTTTGAAATAAGGCGTTGTGGTTAAACCGGGCTTAGCCGCCGATGATCTTCATGACGGTTGCGCCGCCGGAGAACGCGACTTCCTGCTTGTCGCCCAGCGCCTTGACCAGCAGTCGCTGCAACGCCGGCAGCGCCTCGTGGCGCGGCTTGTCGAGCAGGTCACCGACGTAGTGGCGGTTGCTCGACGACAGGCAGCCATGCAGCCATCCGGTGGACGACAGACGCAGGCGCGAGCAGGTTCGGCAGAACGGCACGCTTTCGTTGGCAATGACGCCGAAGTTGCCCAGACCGGGAATCGCATAGCGAACCGCCGTGGCGTCCACCGGCGCGTCGGTTTGCGCGTACTCGTAATGTTCGCCGATCAGGCTCAGCAGCTGTTGCAGGCTGACGAACTGTTGCAGGAAGGCGTTGGAATCAGTGGCGAGGTGGCCCATACGCATCAGCTCGATGAAGCGCAGTTCAAAGCCGCGTTCAAGGCAGTAATCGAGCAGCGGCATCACCTGGTCGAGGTTCTGCCCGCGCAACGGCACCATGTTGACCTTGATCTTCATCCCCGCCGCAGCCGCCTGATCCATGCCATCCAGCACGGTGGCCAGGTCGCCGCCACGGGCAATGCTGCGGAACGCGCCGGCGTCCAGGGTATCGAGAGAAACGTTGATGCGTCGCAGGCCGGCATCGACCAGCAGCGGGAGTTTTTTCGCCAGGAGCTGGCCGTTGGTGGTCAGGCTGATGTCTTCCAGGCCCATCTTGCCGACGGCGCTCATGAAAGATTCGAGTTTGGGGCTGACCAGCGGCTCGCCGCCGGTGATGCGCAGGCGCTCGATGCCGGCGGCTTCGATCAGATAAGCCACGCCGCGTGCCATGGCCTCGGCCGACAGTTCATCCTGCGCAGCCACCAGCCGCTTGCCGTTGGGCACGCAGTAGGTACAGGCGTAATTGCAGGCTGAAGTCAGACTGATCCGCAAATTGCGAAAACGCCTGCCTTGACGGTCAACGATCATGAAGCACTCCGGCGATGGAAAATCGAGCGGCTAAAACTTGACTCACAATTCAAGTTTTAGCAAGCCCTATGCCTGAGTATATTCCTGCGGTACTGCGCCATGTAGCGAAAAACACGGCGCATAAGGCGACTGAATGATTCAGCTGCTTGGCGTTTCGGGGTCGCGCTTGCGCTTGTTGCCCATGCGCACGCCGATATCCATCAGGAACTGGAAGAAACCTTCCTGATCTTCCAGCACATTGCTCCAGAACGGCGAGTGATACAGCGCCACCGCGCCGTGCACCAGCGCCCAGGATGCGCAGTAGTGGAAGTACGGCGGCACGTCTTCGAGCTTGCCTTCGCTGATGCGGCCCTTGATGAGCAGCGTCAGGCGTTCGAAGTTCGAGGCACGGATCTTGTGCAGCTCCTCGACCATCTCGGGCACCTGATTGCCCTTGACCACCTTCTCTTCCAGGCGATCGAACAGGCGATAGCGCTGCGGGTCGCGCATGCGGAATTCAAAGTAGGCACGGGACAGCGCTTCCTTGTCCTTGTCGACATCGGCCGAGTGCAACAGCTCGTTCAAGTCGCGCTCGTAATCGAGCATCAGGCGCAGGTAGATCTCGGCCTTGGACTTGAAGTGCTTGTAGATCGTGCCTTTGCCGATACCCACGGCATCAGCAATCATCTCGACGGTGACACTGTCTTCACCTTGTTCGAGGAACAGCTTGAGCGCGGTATCGAGAATTTCTTGCTCGCGGCGACGAAACTCACGGACCTTACGAGGTTCTTTGTGCATAAGAAAAGGTCTGTAGGGGTCAAAATTCGAAGCCGCGTATTATGCCTAACTTGCGCAAAAATGCACGGATCATCCGACCATATCTGTGTTTCTTGTTCATTTCACGAACGTTTCGGGAGGAATGAGAACATAACCGAAGCGAACGTATTCCAAATTTGTTTAAAAACCCCGGCCGGCCAACTGGACTCGGCGCCAGACTGATCAATACTTGAACTGTCGGGCGACATCTCCCCCAAGTGTCGCGCCGGTAAAGGTACCAAGGGACCGCGTGCCTTTGTTTTACTCCTAATGGTCTTAACCCGGATTCACCCCCCAGAACCCGGGTTTTTTTTGCCTGCGATTCAGGCTTTTACATTCGCCAGCGGAAACAGTCGCTTGAAGTTCTCGGTGGTCTGCTCGGCAAAGCGCTCGTAGTTCTCGCCGCGCAGCATCGCCAGAAACTCTGCCACTTCCCGCACGTATTGCGGCAGGTTCGGTTTGCCGCGATAGGGGATCGGCGCCAGGTACGGCGAATCGGTTTCCACCAGCAGGCGATCGGCCGGAACCTTGCTCGCCACATCGCGCAGCGCATCGGCATTGCGGAAGGTGACGATGCCCGACAGGGAAATGTAATAACCCATGTCCAGCGCCGCCTTGGCCATGTCCCAGTCTTCGGTGAAGCAATGCAACACACCGGCCTGGGGCAGCGCAGCTTCGCGCAACAACTCAAGCGTGTCGGCGCGGGCGCCACGGGTGTGGATGATCACCGGTTTGCCGGTCTGTTGCGCGGCTTGCAGGTGCAGACGGAACGATTCCTGCTGCAACTCGGCGGCCTCCGGCTCGTAGTGGTAGTCCAGACCGGTTTCACCGATCGCCACCACTTTCGGGTGATTGAGCTCGTGCAGCAGCCAGTCCAGCGCCGGCGCCGCGCCCGGCTGCACATCCAGCGGATGCACGCCAACCGAGCAATCGACGTCGTCGTAACGCTCGGCGAGGGCTTTGACGTCGGCCGCGTTGTCGGCGCTGACGCCGATGCACAGGAAGTGTCCGACCCCGCGCTGACGGGCCGCATCCAGCGCGGCATCCAGGGAACCGTCGTGAACGGCGAGGTCGAGGCGATCAAGGTGACAATGGGAATCTACGAGCATAAAAAGGACTGCAACTTACATCGTATGAGTGGGACGGTCGGATTTCAGGGCTCCGGCCAGATGAGTTTCGATGCGACTGCGCGCGGTGTTGTCGCCATCGTTGAATTGCACGCCGACGCCGGCTGCGCGGTTGCCCTGGGCGCCTTTGGGGGTGATCCAGGCCACTTTGCCGGCCACCGGAATCTTCTCCGCCTCATCCATCAGGTTCAGCAGCATGAACACCTCGTCGCCCAACTTGTAGCTCTTGTTGGTCGGGATGAACAGGCCACCGTTCTTGATGAACGGCATGTAGGCGGCGTAAAGGACCGACTTGTCCTTGATGGTCAGGGACAAGATGCCGTTGCGCGGCCCCGGGCTGACAGGTTCATTCATGTTGACCTCCACTGCTGATGTTCAGAGTCTAGGTACACATTCTTATCTTTGGCCAGGCAAGCTCGCCCATTGCACCAGTAACGCTTCCAACAGCAACGCCGCATTGAGGTTGGCCTTGCTCAGGACTTTCTGGCGCTGGGCGAGGATCCAGTCCTGAATATCCAGCACTTTAGACTGGGCACTTTTCTGCGCCAGGTACTGCACGACCTTGCGCATGTCGGTCAGGCCGAGGCCTGCTTCGTCCTGGGTCAATTGATAGCGCAGGATCAGGCTCGACCAGTCGCAGAACCAGTCGAACAGCCGCAGCATCGGAATGTTTTTCCATTCCTCGGCCAGTTGCGTCGGCGATTGCTGCTGCTTGAGCAGCTTCTTCACGCCTTCCACCACCTGCGCACGCTGATCACGCACGCCCTGCCCCTGCAATGTGACGGCGGCCAACGGCGAGCCGGCGGCCAGGGTCAACAGTTCGACCCGTTCGTCTTCGGAACATTCCGGCAGTGCCTGAGCCAGCCATTGCAGGCTCACGGATTCGCTCGGCAGCGGACAGGCCTGCTGCACGCAGCGGCTCTTGATGGTCGGCAACAACCGGCTCGGCTGGTGGCTGACCAGCAACAGCACGGTGTCACCGGACGGCTCTTCAAGGCTCTTGAGCAAAGCGTTGGCGGCGTTGATGTTCATCGACTCCACCGGTTCGATCAGCACTACCTTGCGCCCGCCCAGTTGCGCGGTCTGCACCACGAAACTGACCAGATCGCGCACCTGGTCGACCTTGATCGCCTTGTCCGCTTCCTCCGGTTCGAGGATGTAATTATCCGGGTGGCTGCCGGCCTTGAGCAGCAGGCAGGATTTGCACTCGCCGCAGGCTTCAGGCGTCGGACGCTGGCACAGCAGGCTGGCCATCAGCCGCTCGGCCAGCGCGCGCTTGCCGATCCCGGCCGGCCCGTGCAGCAGATACGCGTGGGCATGCTGAGCGCGACCGGCCAGTTGCTGCCAGAGGCTGTCCTGCCACGGGTAGGCCTCAGCCACGGCTCAACTCCAGCAAGTTCGGAATCAGGGTATCCAGCGATTGTTGAACCTTGGCCAACGGCTGACCGGCGTCGATCCGCACGTAACGCGCCGGATCAGCCTCGGCGCGCTTTAGGAACGCACTGCGCACGGCCTCGAAAAACTCACGGCCTTCCAGCTCGAAACGATCCAGACGACCCCGAGCGCTGGCCCGGGCCAGGCCGATTTCCACCGGCAGATCGAAAATCAGCGTCAAGTCGGGACGCAGATCGCCCTGCACAAAGGTCTCCAGCGCAGCGATGCGCTCCAGCGACAAGCCGCGACCGCCGCCCTGATAGGCGTAAGTCGAATCGGTGAAACGGTCACACAGCACCACCGCGCCACGGGCCAGCGCCGGGCGAATGACCTCAGCCAGATGCTGGGCACGGGCGGCGAACACCAGCAACAGCTCGGTGTCCGGATTCATCACTTCGTCGACCGGGGCCAGCAACACCTCACGAATGCGCTCGGCCAGCGGCGTACCGCCGGGCTCGCGGGTCAGCACCACTTCGATACCGGCGGCGCGCAGGCGCTCGGCGAGGTATTCGCGGTTGGTGCTTTTGCCGGCGCCTTCCGGGCCTTCCAGGGTAATAAACAAGCCAGTCACAGGCAGTCCTTAATCAAAGTCATTGCGTGTTTTGGGGAGCGGAGGCTTCCGGTTCCGGCGTCGGCGCAGGCTCTTGAGCAGGCGGCTGCGGCAACGATTCCGGTGCGGTATCGGGCGAAGCGGCAGGAATCGCCTCCTCGGCTGCCGGAGCGGCTTCAGGCGCCGGCGCCGGGCTCGAGCGGTAATCCGCGCGCCGCTTGAGCTGGTACTCACGCACCGCGTTGTTGTGCGCGTCCAGATCATCGGAGAACACGTGACTGCCATCGCCACGGGCAACAAAGTAGAGGCTGGTGCCATCCACCGGGTTGAGTGCGGCGTGAATGGCTTCACGTCCGACCATGGCGATCGGCGTCGGCGGCAGGCCGGGAATCATATACGTGTTGTACGGCGTGGCTTCCTTGAGATGAGCGCGGGTCAGCTTGCCGTTGTAGCGATCGCCCAGGCCGTAGATCACCGTCGGGTCGGTCTGCAACTGCATGCCCAGCGCCATGCGCCGCACGAAGACGCCGGCAATCTGGCCACGCTCCTGAGGCACACCGGTTTCCTTCTCCACCAGCGACGCCATGATCAGCGCCTGATAGGGCTCGGTGTAAGGCACGTCGGCGGAGCGTTTTTCCCACTCCTTGGCCAGCACTTCGTCGAGGCGGTCGAAGGCCTTTTTCAGCAGTTCGGTATCGGTCACACCGCGCACGAAGCGGTAGGTGTCGGGGAAGAAGCGGCCTTCAGGGAACAGGCCCTTGTGACCGATTTTGGCCATCACATCACTGTCGCTCAGGCCGTTGAGGGTCTGCTCGATCTTTTCATCCTTGGCCAGCGCGGCGCGCACTTGATGGAAATTCCAGCCTTCGACCAGGGTCAGGCTGTACTGAACCACATCACCACGCTTCCACAGATCGATCAGGCCGTTGACGGTCATGCCCGGCTGCATGCGGTATTCACCGCTGTGAATCGGCGTACCGGCGAGGTTGAAACGCCAATAGACCCGCAGCCAGAACGCGTCCTTGATGACGCCATCGGCTTCGAGTCCAAGAAAAGTACGGGTCGGGGTGGATCCCTTGGGCACATCCAGCAGTTCTTCCTGCGTGATGTTCAGGGGCTGTTCCAGTGCCGAATGAATCTTCCAGGCGCTGGCGCCCAACAGCAGCCCTGCCAGAACCAGTCCGGTTTCCAGCAGCAGCAAAAGTTTACGTCTCACGAATCAGGCATCCAGTAGCGCGCGGGCAATGGTTTGCAGTTTACGGGTGAGCGGGCCAACCGGCCAGCTCAGAGCAGCACAGGCGCGTACCGGCCAGACGCCATACACGCTGTTGCAGACAAAGACTTCATCGGCCCATTGCAGCTGTTCGAGGGGGATGTCGGTGATTTGCACGGGGATGCCCAGGGACTCGGCCTGAAACAATATTTCTGCGCGCATCACACCGGCCACGCCGCAGCGTTTCAGGTCCGCCGTGATCAGCACACCGTCACGTACCAGGAACAGGTTGCTGAACACGCCTTCGATCACCCGACCCGCCTGATCGAGCATCAAACCTTCGGCATGTTCACTGTCCTGCCATTCGGCGCGGGCAATGACCTGTTCCAGTCGATTGAGGTGTTTGAGCCCGGCGAGCAACGGCTGCCTGGACAGGCGCGTGCTGCACGGAAACAGGCGAACGCCCTGCTCGGCGTGGGCCGCGGGATAAGCCGCGGGAGGATTGCCTTGCAGAATGCGTCGGCCCTGCGCCGAAGGATCCGGCGCATAACCGCGCAATCCGTCGCCACGGGTGAGGATGAGCTTGAGCACACCCTCGCCCATTGCGGCGGCATAGGATTGCAGCTCATGGCGAACCTGTTCGATGTCCGTCGTGATGGCCAGACGCGCACAGCCGTCGGCCAGACGCGTCAGATGCCGATCCAGCAGCAACGGTTGGCCGCCACGCACGGCGATGGTCTCGAACAGACCGTCGCCGTAAGCCAGGCCGCGATCTTTCAGCGACAGAGCGTCAGCCGGCAGACCGTCGACCCAGCAGTCCATCAGCCGGCGAACCGACGGAACGCCAACGTGCCGTTGGTGCCGCCGAACCCGAACGAGTTGGACAGCACGACATCGATGTCCATGTTGCGCGCGGTATGCGGCACGAAATCGAGGTCGCAGCCTTCGTCCGGCTCATCGAGGTTGATGGTTGGCGGCGCCACCTGGCTGTTGATCGCCAGCACGCTGAAGATCGCCTCGACCGCGCCCGCCGCACCCAGCAGGTGACCGGTCATGGACTTGGTGGAGCTGACCGCCAGCTTGTAGGCGTGATCACCGAACACCGACTTGATCGCGTTGGCTTCGGCAAGGTCGCCGGCCGGCGTCGAAGTGCCGTGGGCGTTGATGTATTGCACTTGATCGACGTTGATCTTCGCATCGCGCAGCGCGTTGGTGATGCAGCGTGCAGCACCGGCGCCGTCGGCGGGTGGCGAAGTCATGTGGAAGGCGTCGCCACTGGTGCCGAAACCGATCAGCTCGGCGTAGATGGTCGCGCCACGGGCCTTGGCGTGCTCGAGTTCTTCGAGCACCAGGGCACCGGCGCCGTCAGACAGCACGAAGCCGTCACGGCCCTTGTCCCACGGACGGCTGGCGCGGGTCGGCTCGTCGTTGCGGGTCGACAGCGCACGGGAAGCACCAAAGCCGCCCATGCCCAGACCGCACGCGGCCATCTCGGCACCGCCGGCAATCATCACGTCGGCTTCGTCGTACATGATGTTGCGCGCCGCCATGCCGATGCAGTGCGTACCGGTGGTACACGCTGTGGCGATGGCGTAGTTAGGTCCCTGTGCACCCAGGTGGATGGACAGGAAACCGGAAATCATATTGATGATCGAGCCAGGCACAAAGAACGGAGAAATCCGGCGCGGGCCAGTCTCGTGCAGGGTGCGGCTGGTTTCTTCGATGTTGGTCAGACCGCCGATACCCGAACCCATGGCCACGCCAATGCGTTCACGGTTGGCATCGGTGACTTCCAGACCGGCATTGCGTACGGCTTGAAAGCCGGCCGCCAGACCGTACTGAATGAACAGGTCGAGCTTGCGCGCTTCCTTGACCGACAGGTATTCCTCGACATTGAAGCCCTTTACCGAGCCGCCAAAGCGGGTGGAATAGGCAGAAAGGTCGGTGTGTTCGATCAGACCAATGCCACTGCGGCCAGCCAGAATGCCCTGCCAACTGCTCGGCACATCCGTGCCCAGTGGCGACAACATACCCATACCGGTGACTACGACGCGTCTACGCGACACAGCACTCTCCTTTTTCAAATGACGACTTTGCATCAGGCCTAAAGAAAAAACCGCACGCCATGATGGCAGTGCGGTTTTTCCATGACAGCAAGCAACGATTACAAACTATTACGCCTGGTGGCTAGTAACGTAGTCGATTGCAGCTTGTACAGTAGTGATCTTCTCAGCTTCTTCGTCAGGGATTTCGGTCTCGAATTCCTCTTCCAGAGCCATCACCAGCTCAACGGTGTCAAGGGAGTCGGCACCCAGGTCTTCTACGAAGGAAGCGGTGTTGACCACTTCTTCTTCTTTAACACCCAGTTGCTCGGCAACGATTTTCTTGACGCGCTCTTCGATGGTGCTCATACCTTGTTTTCACTCCTAATGGACAAATTCAGGCAGCTGGCCAGTGGGTAAGTGTATAGAAAGACTTTTCAGCTTTTCAACTGAAAGCTTCACTCCTCAAACCCTGCGGCCCTCTGCCTATAAATAGATTGCAGCTTTATAACGGATTTTAGACAGCTCGTATGACATTTTTTTGAAGCAATCCGTCACATTTGAATTACATGTACATCCCGCCGTTAACCGGGATTGTAGCCCCGGTCACGTATGCCGCACCGTCGGATGCAAGAAAAGCGACCACGGACGCGATCTCTTGAGCTTGTCCCAGACGGCCCAGCGGAATCTGCGTCTGCAAGGCTTCACGCTGTGCTTCAGGCAGCTCGCGAGTCATATCGGTGTCGATGAACCCTGGGGTTACCGAGTTGACCGTAATCGAACGCGAACCGACTTCACGCGCCATGGCACGGCTGAAACCTTCCAGACCGGCCTTGGCGGCTGCATAGTTTACTTGGCCAGCGTTGCCCATGGCACCCACCACCGAGCCAATACTGATAATTCGACCCCAACGCGCCTTGGTCATGCCACGCAGAACGCCCTTGGACAGGCGATACAGACTGTTCAGGTTGGTATCGATCACGTCGTACCACTCGTCGTCTTTCATGCGCATCATCAGGTTATCGCGGGTGATGCCGGCATTGTTGACCAGAATCGCCACCGGCGCACCGAATTGCTCCTGAATGCTCGCCAGCACTGTGCTGACCGATTCGTCGCTGGTGACGTTCAGTTCGAAACCTGCGCCCTGAATGCCGTTTTCCTTCAGGGTCGCAGCAATACGCTCGGCGCCCGAAGCGGAAGTCGCGGTGCCAACAACGATGGCGCCCTGACGACCCAGTTCCAGTGCGATAGCCTGGCCGATGCCACGGCTTGCGCCGGTGACCAGTGCAACTTTACCTTGCAGACTCATGCAAGCTTCTCCTGATTCAGACAGCCGCTGCGCGAGCAGCAGCGAAAGCGTCTGGGGTATTGAGGTTGGAAGTCGAAACGCCTTCGGCGCAACGTTTGTTCAGACCGGCCAGCACTTTGCCAGGGCCGCACTCGACCAGGTTGGTCGCACCTTTGGCGGCCAGGGTCTGTACGGACTCGACCCAGCGTACCGGCTTGTAGAGTTGCTCCAGCAGATCACGCTTGAGGGTTTCCAGATCCGCCGGCACCTGAGCGCTGACGTTCTGTACCACAGGGATCTGCGGCGCCTGCCAGTCGATGGCAGCGATGGACTCGGCGAAGCGCTCGGCAGCCGGGCGCATCAGCTCGCAGTGCGACGGCACGCTGACCGGCAACGGCATGGCACGCTTGGCGCCACGGGCCTTGCAGCCTTCGATGGCGCGCTCGACGGCAGCCTTGGCACCGGCGATCACCACCTGACCCGGGGAGTTGAAGTTCACTGCGCTCACCACTTCGCCTTGCGCCGCTTCGGCACAAGCTGCGAGAACATCCGCATCTTCCAGACCGAGGATGGCAGCCATGCCGCCCTGCCCGGCCGGAACGGCTTCCTGCATCAGCTGGCCACGGCGCTCGACGAGTTTTACCGCGTCGGCCAGGCTCAGACTGCCGGCAGCGACCAGCGCGCTGTATTCACCCAGGCTGTGACCGGCAACGAAGGCCGGACGCGCACCACCTTCTGCCAGCCACAGACGCCACAGGGCGATCGAAGCGGTCAGAATGGCCGGTTGGGTTTTATCGGTTTGATTGAGCAGCTCTTCCGGGCCCTGCTGGGTCAGCGCCCACAGGTCGTAGCCCAGAGCATCGGATGCTTCTTTGAAAGTTTCGAGGATCAGTGGATGTTGCGCGCCCAGCTCGGCCAGCATGCCGAGGGACTGCGAACCCTGTCCTGGAAAGACGAATGCGAGGGAAGCAGACATGTAACAAGCCCCTAATGATCTTGTCGTCGGAAAAATGGCATCCCGCTAGAGGGACGCAAGAAACTGACAGTTGGATGGCCCTTTGAACCGGGCGGTCACATTTAAGCATTGTCCGACGAAAACGCCTAAGACAACAAATCCTCCAGACGGCCGTGCAGGCGTTCGGGAAGATTCTCCTGAATCTCGATCAGCGCTCGCTGAATGGCACTTTGAAACCCTTGAACCCCAGCCGAACCGTGACTTTTCACGACAATGCCCTGCAAACCGAGGAAGCTTGCGCCGTTATGCCGCGCAGGCGCCAGATCAGCCTGCAGACGCTTCATCAATGGCAGCGCCAGAGCGCCGACAGCGCGGGAGGCGAGATTTTTTTTGAACAAGGCCTCGATGCGCGCAGCGATCATGGTCGCCAGGCCTTCGCTGGACTTGAGCAGGATGTTGCCGACAAAACCGTCGCAAACCACCACGTCCGCCTCGCCGCGATACAAACCGTCACCTTCGATGAAGCCGATGTAATTGATGCCCCGGGCAGCCTGCAGCAACGTCGCGGCCAGCTTGACCTGCTGATTGCCCTTGATGTCTTCGGTGCCGATATTCAGCAACGCGACACGCGGACGGGCAATGCCCAGCGTTTGCGCAGCCACCGACCCCATCACAGCAAACTGCAACAAGTGCTCGGCACTGCAATCAACGTTGGCGCCCAGATCGAGCAACTGACAGTAGCCTTTCTGAGTGGGGATCGCGGCGACCATGGCCGGACGATCAATCCCCGGCAGGGTCTTGAGCACAAATCGCGACAGGGCCATCAAGGCACCGGTATTGCCGGCACTGACACAGGCCTGAACCTTGCCATCACGCAGCAACTCAAGGGCGACACGCATCGACGAGTCCGGCTTGCCACGCAGGGCCTGGGCAGGTTTTTCATCCATGGTGATGACTTCAGACGCCGGAACAATCGTCAGGCGCGCGCGATCGGCAGCCGATTGGCCGGTGATCAGTTCTTCAAGAAGGGAGGGTTGACCGACGAGGGTCAGGTGCAGCGAGGGCGTAGCAGAAAGGCAAGCAAGGCTGGCCTGAACAATGCTGCGGGGACCGAAGTCCCCGCCCATTGCGTCAATCGCGATGACTTGAGCGGACAAGTGATTACTCGTCAGCGCCCTTGTCGATCACTTTACGGCCACGGTATACGCCTTCTGGCGATACGTGGTGACGCAGGTGAACTTCACCAGTGGTTTTTTCTACAGACAGGGTGCTAGCCTCGAGAGCGTCGTGCGAACGGCGCATGTCACGGGCAGAGCGGGATTTTTTGTTCTGCTGAACAGCCATAATTGATTAACTCCTAAACGTTTGGGTCACGCTTTAACTGCGCCAATACACTGAACGGGTTGGACCGCGTTACCTCGTCCTCGCTCGGTTCGGGCTCATCTGCTCCCGCCGGCTGCTGGCATTCTTCCGGATGATGAGCAGGCACAATGGGCAAGGCGAGCAGAAGCTCCTCCTCGATCAGTGACTGCAGATCCAATGGATCTTCGCCCAGTTCCAGCACGTCATAACCTTTCGGTAACGACTGGGTATTCGCACCCTCCTTCACTACAGCGTAACTGCATTCGCTGTGGATCGGCAGGGTGACCAGCTCAAGACAACGCTGGCAAACCATTTTGACTTCGGTGTCGATAAAGCTGTGGATCACCACAGATTTACGTTCATCTCGTTCAAAAACGAATTTTGCCTGCACCGTACCGACATCGTCGGAAAGCGGGTCGCAGAGTCTCTTCAAATCGGCCAGCAGCAGTTCACCTTGAAGGGTGGTGCCACGGTCAGCCAATTTGCGCGGGTCAACGTGAGGTGGAATCGGGTCATTCAACATAGGCGCAGCATTATAGGGATGCACCCACCCATGTCAAAGGAAATTGTGCCCTGTCCGTCACTTGCGCGCCTCCGCTAGAATCTGTCGCCTGCCTCTGGAGATGCGAATGCTGCCTTTATTACTCGCTTCAAGCTCGACCTATCGTCGGGAATTGCTCAGCCGCCTGCGCCTGCCGTTCGTCTGCAGCTCGCCGGATATCGATGAAAGCCATCGCCCGGACGAGTCGGCAATCGAGCTGGTCAAGCGCCTCGCCGAACAGAAAGCTCGCGCCCTGGCCGACAGCCACCCTGCTCACCTGATCATCGGCTCCGATCAGGTTGCAGTACTCGGCGAGCGCATCATCGGCAAGCCGCACACCTTCGAAAACGCCCGCGAACAACTGATGGCCGCCAGCGGCGCCAGCGTGACCTTCCTCACCGGCCTGGCCCTGCTCAACAGCCAGACCGGCCACTGCCAGGTCGACTGCGTGCCTTTCACCGTGCACATGCGCGTACTGGACCAGGCCCGCGTCGAACGCTACCTGCACGCCGAGCAGCCCTACGACTGCGCCGGCAGCTTCAAGGCCGAAGGACTGGGCGTAAGCCTGTTTCAATCCACCGAAGGCCCGGACGCCACCAGCCTGATCGGCCTGCCGCTGATTCGCCTGATCGACATGCTGCTGATCGAAGGCGTACAGATTCCCTGACCCACAAAAAACCGGCCCTCAGGCCGGTTTTTCTTGCAGCATTCGATCAGCGCAACGACGGGCCGTTGAAACCCATCCACATTGCCAGTTTCTCGGCAACGCTGGCACCGAGCTTCTTCGAGAAGCGGTCGAACGGCGATTCCTGAACGGTGAAGTCCACCAGTTCCTTTTCGCCTATCACGTCACGCGCCACCGAGCTGGCATTGCCCAGACCATCAATCAAACCCAGTGGCAGCGCCTGCTCGCCAGACCAGACCAGCCCGGAGAACAGCTCCGGATGCTCCTTGTCCTTCAGGCGATCGCCACGCCCCTGCTTGACGCTGTTGATGAACTGCTTGTGCGTGGTATCCAGCACGCTTTGCCAGAACGCGGTCTCTTCCGGCTTTTGCGGCTGGAACGGGTCGAGGAACGCCTTGTGCTCGCCAGAGGTGTAAGTGCGACGCTCGACGCCAAGCTTCTCCATGGTGCCGACAAACCCGTAACCGGCCGCCGTCACACCAATGGAACCCACCAGACTGGCCTTGTCGGCATAGATCTGATCAGCAGCACTGGCGATGTAATAGGCACCGGAAGCGCCCAGATCGGAAATCACCGCATACAGCTTGGTATCGGGATGCAGGCCGCGCAGGCGCTTGATCTCGTCATACACGTAACCCGACTGCACCGGACTGCCGCCCGGACTGTTGATGCGCAGGATTACGCCCTTGACCTTCTTGTCCTCGAACGCCGCGCGCAGGCTGCCGACGATATTGTCGGCGCTGGCAGGCTCCTTGTCGGCGATCATGCCGGTGACGTCGATCAGTGCGGTGTAGTTGGAGCTGCGCGTAGCGCTCTTCTCCATATCCATCAACGGCGTGAACAGAATCAGCGCAACAAACAGATAAACAAAGGTCAGCAACTTGAAGAAGATGCCCCAGCGTCGCGAGCGACGCTGTTCCTGCACACCGGCCAGCAGGGTCTTTTCCAGCAGCTTCCAGCTTTTCGCATCACCGTCCTCGGCAGTTGCCTTGGCCGGTGCTTTCCATTCGTCGGTCATGCCATCCACCCCAGCAAAAACGTATTAAGCCTGCTTACCCAGCCAGGCGTGCAATTCGGAAAAATGGTCGATCGACAGTCGCGGCTCGAACTGCTGCAGTGATTCGATCGATTGCGCGCCATAACTGACCGCCACCGAATCCATCCCCGCATTGCGCGCCATCAGCAGATCGAAGGACGAGTCACCGACCATCAGCGCCTGCTCGGCACGCACACCGCAATGCGCAAGGATCTGCTCCAGCATCAGAGGGTGCGGCTTGCTTGCAGTTTCATCGGCAGCGCGGGTGATATCGAAATAATCTTCCCAGCCATTGGCCTTGAGCACCCGATCCAGCCCGCGACGATTCTTGCCGGTCGCAACAGCCAGGTGATAGCCCTGCTCGCGAAAGGACGCCATCGACTCGACTACGCCTTCGAACAACGGCGAAGGCACGGCTTCTGCAGCGATGTAGTGGTCGGCGTAATACTCGCGGAACAAGGTCATCTCGGCATCGCTGATTTCCGGATACAAGGTGCGGATCGCCTCGGGCAAGCCCAGACCGATGATGCCTTTGACGGCAAAATCATCACGCAACTCGAAACCTGAACGCCCGGACGCCGAATGCATTGCCTCGACAATCCGATGAATGGAATCGGCCAGGGTGCCGTCCCAATCGAAAATCAGCAGCTTGTAATCAGATGGGCGCACTCAATCGCTCCACAGTCTTGGCCCACATTTCATCGACCGGCGCCTGCAACTTGAGTTCACCGCCATCGGGCAGCGGCACGGTCAGCATGTAGGCGTGCAGGAACAGGCGCTTGCCGCCCAGATCACGGATTTCCTTACTGAAACCGTCATCGCCGTATTTGGTGTCACCGGCAATGCAGTGCCCGGCGTGCAACGTGTGGACGCGGATCTGGTGCGTGCGACCGGTGATCGGCTTGGCTTCGATCAGAGTGGCAAAATCGCCAAAGCGACGCAGGACCTTGAACACGGTCACAGACTCCTTGCCCTCCTCCTCGTCGACCTCGACCATACGCTCACCGGAGCGCAGATTGCTCTTGCCGAGCGCCGCACGGACTTGCTTGATCGAAGTCGCCCAGTTGCCGCGAACCAGCGCCATGTAGCGCTTGTCGACACCGTCACCACGCAACGCGGCATGCAAGTGACGCAACATGCTGCGCTTCTTGGCGATCATCAGCAGGCCCGAGGTATCACGGTCGAGACGGTGAACCAGCTCGAGCTCCTTGGCATCGGGGCGCAACTGACGAAAGGCTTCGATAACGCCGTAATTCAGGCCGCTGCCCCCGTGAACCGCAATGCCGGCGGGCTTGTTGATCACGATCAGGGCCTTGTCTTCGTAGACAATCGAGGCTTCCAGGCGCTGCAACAGGCCTTGGGCCAAAGGCACCGGCTCGTCACGCTCAGGCACGCGCACGGGCGGCACGCGCACGATGTCGCCGGCCTGCAGCTTGTATTCGGGCTTGATCCGACCTTTGTTCACGCGCACTTCGCCTTTGCGCAAAATGCGGTAAATCAAGGTCTTGGGCACGCCTTTGAGCCGGGCGAGGAGGAAATTGTCGATTCGTTGGCCGGCATATTCCGGCGAGACCTCAAGCAGTTGAACGCCTGGAGTCGAAGGGGCAGTAGTCGTCATGGCGCCGATGATAACAATTTTTTATGGAATTGAAGCACTTAATCATTGCTGCTATAGTCGCGAACGCCGCCAAAAGCGGCCTGGACAGCGGAACCACGGTCAAAAACCGGCCCTGACCAACGCAATTCACCAGGACGCGAGGCCGTCCTACGGGGCTTTTGCTACGTAACGGTGGAGTTTGCAGCTGTAACAAGCGCAGGTGACATGAGGCCTGAATCACGCCGCAAAGCAGAGTTTTGACTCGCCACGCGAGCCATATTCACGGCCAGTTCACAAAGTGCAGTCAGCCGCGGATGACCCCGAGCGAAGACTCCGGAAACACCGCCTGAATTAGCCATGATGCGTGACCTCCCCTTTCGGAGCTCACGGTAAATGCCAACCCGCTGCGGATTCTGCGCGCGGCAGCACCCGAATTATCAGGGATACGTGTAGGGTGGAGATGCACAACCGCTGGACTGTGTAGCAACAGGTTTTATCAAGACGCTTCATCTCGTCCACAGCCACCGGTTGATTCCTCCTCCTGACTGAGTGCTTAAGTAGCCACAGCAAGCAGGACGCGTACGTCGCGATAACGGCCCAATTGGCCGGACATCGCTGGACACGGGAATGGCCAACCACTCCCGACGCACCTGACACCGACCGTGAGAAGTCGTGTGTGCCGAACGCCGTTTCCGGCAGCCCGGAAACCGACGGTACTACATGAAAAGAATGCTGATTAACGCAACTCAACCCGAAGAGTTGCGTGTTGCACTGGTAGATGGCCAGCGCCTCTACGACCTGGACATCGAATCCGGTGCACGCGAGCAGAAAAAGGCCAACATCTATAAAGGCCGCATCACTCGCATCGAACCAAGCCTTGAGGCTGCCTTTGTCGATTTCGGCTCCGAGCGCCACGGCTTCCTGCCCCTCAAAGAAATCTCCCGCGAATACTTCAAGAAAGCCCCTGAAGGCCGCGTCAACATCAAGGACGTCCTGAGCGAAGGCCAGGAAGTCATCGTTCAGGTCGAAAAAGAAGAACGTGGCAACAAGGGCGCAGCCCTGACCACCTTCATCAGCCTGGCCGGCCGTTACCTCGTGCTGATGCCGAACAACCCGCGTGCCGGTGGCATCTCCCGTCGCATCGAAGGCGAAGAGCGCAACGAACTGCGTGAAGCGCTGAACGGTCTGGTCGCTCCGGCCGACATGGGTCTGATCGTGCGCACTGCAGGCCTGGGCCGCAGCAGCGAAGAAATGCAGTGGGACCTCGATTACCTGCTGCAACTCTGGACCGCCATCAAAGAAGCCTCGCTGGATCGTTCCGCGCCGTTCCTGATCTACCAGGAAAGCAACGTGATCATCCGCGCCATCCGCGATTACCTGCGCCAGGACATCGGCGAAGTGCTGATCGACAGCGTTGAAGCCCAGGACGAAGCCCTGACCTTCATCCGCCAGGTGATGCCGCAGTACGCCAGCAAGATCAAGCTGTACGAAGACAGCGTTCCGCTGTTCAACCGTTTCCAGATCGAAAGCCAGATCGAGACCGCTTTCCAGCGCGTCGTCGAACTGCCGTCCGGCGGCTCCATCGTCATCGATCCGACCGAAGCCCTGGTGTCCATCGACATCAACTCGGCGCGCGCCACCAAAGGCAGCGACATCGAAGAAACCGCCCTGCAGACCAACCTTGAAGCGGCCGAAGAAATCGCCCGTCAGTTGCGCCTGCGCGACATCGGCGGCCTGATCGTCATCGACTTCATCGACATGACCCCTGCCAAGAACCAGCGCGCCGTGGAAGAGAAAGTCCGCGAATGCCTGGAAGCCGACCGCGCCCGCGTGCAGATCGGCCGCATCTCGCGCTTCGGCCTGCTGGAAATGTCCCGTCAGCGCCTGCGTCCTTCGCTGGGCGAAAGCAGCGGCATCGTCTGCCCGCGCTGCAGCGGCACCGGCATCATCCGTGACGTCGAATCGCTGTCTCTGGCGATCCTGCGCCTGATCGAAGAAGAAGCCCTGAAAGACCGCACCGCCGAAGTTCGCGCTCAAGTGCCGATCCCGGTGGCCGCGTTCCTGCTCAACGAAAAACGCAACTCGATCACCAAGATCGAACTGCGCACCCGCGCCCGCATCGTCATCCTGCCGAACGATCACCTCGAAACGCCGCATTTCGAAGTTCAGCGCCTGCGTGACGACAGCCCGGAAGCCGCGACCAACCAGTCCAGCTACGAAATCGCTGCCGCTGCCGCCGATGTCGAAGACGTCCAGCCAGCCGCCGCGACCCGCACCCTGGTTCGCCAGGAAGCCGCCGTCAAGACCGCTCCGGCCCGCGCCAACGCTCCGGTTCCGACCGAAGTCGCCGCTCCGGCCCCGGCACCTGCTCCGGTTGCCGCGCCAGAGCCAAGCCTGTTCAAAGGCCTGGTGAAGTCGCTGGTCAGCCTGTTCGCCACCAAGGAAGAGCCAGTGGCTCCGGTTGTGGTTGAAAAACCTGCCACCGAGCGTCCGGCCCGCAACGAAGAGCGTCGCAACGGTCGTCAGCAGAGCCGCAACCGTAACGGTCGCCGCGATGAAGAACGCAAGCCGCGCGAAGAACGTGCACCGCGTGAAGAGCGCGCCCCACGTGAGCCGCGTGAAGAGCGTCAGCCGCGCGAACCACGTGAAGTCCGCGAGCCACGCGAATCCCGTGACGAAGCACCGGTAGCCCGTGAAGAACGCGCACCACGCGCCCCTCGTGAAGAGCGTGCACCACGTGCTCCGCGTGAAGATCGCAAGCCACGTGGCGAGCGTGAAGAACGCGTACGTGAACTGCGCGAACCTCTGGATGCCGCTCCGGCCGTTGCTGCCGCCGCCACCGCTGAAGAGCGTCCGGCCCGTCAGCCACGTGAAGAACGTGCGCCACGTCCTCCGCGTGAAGAGCGTCAACCGCGTGCCGAACAGGCCGCTGCTGCCGTCGCTGAAGAAGAAATCACCACCAACGAAGAGCAACTGCCGGAAGACGGTTCGGAGAACGCCGAAGGCGATCGTCCACGCCGCCGCTCCCGTGGTCAGCGTCGTCGCAGCAACCGTCGCGAGCGTCAGCGTGATGCCAACGGCAACGTGATCGAAGGTTCGGAAGAATCCGAGTCCGGCGAAAACGCTCAAGCGCCAAGCACTGCCGATCTGGCCGCTGGTCTGGCTGTTACCGCTGCTGTTGCCAGCACCGTGATCAGCGCTCCAGCCGAAGCTCAGGCCCACGAGCAAGCTGAACGCGCCACTGCTGCAACCCTGGAAACTGCTCCAGTTGAAGCACCGGTTGTTGAAGCAACCACTCCGGTAGAAGTAGCTGCCGCTCCGGAAGTCGAAGTGGCTCCGGTTCGCGAAGCTCAGCCTCAGGTTGAAGCGGCTGCCGAACCAGCAGTGACCTTCGAAGCACCAGTCGTTGTTGAAGAGTCGGTTGTCGAAACCGTCGCTGAAACCGTGACCGAAACCGTGCGTGAAGTTCGCGAAGAACAAACCGCATTCAACTGGGTCGCCGAGCCGGCTGTCGCTGAAACACCAGCGCCAGTGGTTGAAGCGCCTGTTGTTGAAGAAGCCAAGGCTGCCGAGCCAGTCGTTGTTGCTGAACCGGCACCGGTCGTTGAAGCCCCTGTGGTTGAAGCGCCAGTAGTTGCCGAAGCACCAGCGCCAGTGGTTGAAGCTGCTCCGGTCAGCGCCCTGACCCCAAGCGGTCGCGCGCCGAACGATCCGCGTGAAGTGCGTCGTCGCAAGCGTGAAGAAGAGCGTCTGCAGAAGGAAGCCGAACTGGCTGCCGCTGCTGCTCCAGCTGCCGAAGTGGTCGAGGCAGCTCCTGCCCCGGTCGCTGAAGAAGTTGCCGTTGAAGCCGTGATTGCCGAAGCACCACGCTCCGTTCAGGAAGCGGTCGAGCAACACGAAGAGGCCCAGGAAAAAGAGCACGAGACCAAACCCCTCGTCTGATTCCAAAAGCCAATAAAAAGCCCCGCCTGGTAAACCAGGCGGGGCTTTTTTATATCTCAAGGTTTTATCAGGATGGCGGGAAAACCAGCGCATCCGGCACATCGATATCCCACAATACCCCCGGATCATCCACTGCGACTTCAATCACCCGACCTTGAGCAAACAACGGTCGCGCGCCCCGGTCACCGGACAAGGCCATCAGCCCCGCAGCGAACGAGCGACCAAACCCGACCGGATGCCCATAATCACCGTTCAACGTCGGTACGCTGACCGCATCCTCGGCAATCGCCGCCACGACCCGCTCAATGCTCGACGGCAGAATGAACGGCATGTCGCCCAGCACAATCAGCCAGCCATCGGCATCCGGGCAAGCCGCCACACCCGCCGCGATGCTGTCGCCCATTCCCGTGGATTCGATCGAGACAATGTCACACCCATAAGCCTGCGCCATGCGCATCGCCTGCGGCCGCGCCTCGGTCGTCACCAGCACTCGCCGGTCGAGGCTCGCCGGCAGGTTCACCAGCACCTGCTCGATCACCGAACGCACTGCGCCATCGCGCCCGGTGCAATCGGCCAGCAACTTGTCCTTGTCGGCACCCGCCACCTCGCGAAAGCGGCTGCCCTCGCCCGCCGCCAGCACAATCACTCCGATGGATCGGCTCATACACTCTCCACTGTTTTCTTCTGCTTGAGCTCGACACCATTCTTGATCGCGACGATTTCCGCCAACAGCGACAAAGCGATTTCCGCCGGGGAATGGCTGCCGATATGCAAACCGATCGGCCCGTGCAAACGGGCGATGGCCGCTTCTGACAAGCCTAGCTCAGCGAGATTTTCCCGACGCTTGATGCTGTTGACCCGAGAGCCGAGTGCACCGACGTAGAACGCTTTGGAGTCGAGCGCCGTGAGCAGCGCCATGTCGTCCAGCCGTGGATCGTGAGTCAGCGCGACAATCGCCGTGCGTTCATCGGTCTGGATATTCAGTACCGCCTCGTCCGGCATGCCGGGCACAAACCGCCCATGCTGCTCTTCCCAGCCATAGACGAATTCGGTGCGCGGATCACAGATCAGCACTTCGAAATCCAGCAGCCGCGCCATCTCTGCCACATACCGCGACAACTGCCCGGCGCCGATCAACAGCAGGCGCCAGCGCGGGCCGTAAATGGCACGCAGGGTCTGGCCGTCGAAGCTCAAGGTGTCAGTCTTGCCGGCCGGTCGCAACACCACCTCACCAGTGCCAATGTTCAGCTCACGCGCGACGATTTCATGGGCCTCGCAGCGATCCAGCAACTCGGCGACCCACGCCGGATCGCCGACGCGCTCCTCGGTCAGGCGCAGGGTGCCGCCGCAAGGCAGGCCGAAGCGCGCGGCTTCTTCCTGCGTTACGCCGTAGGTGATCAACTGCACCGGCGGCCCGTTGGCGGGAATCCGCCCATCGTGCAGCCGGGCGATCAGATCGTCTTCGACGCAACCGCCGGACACCGAGCCGATCACCACGCCATCTTCACGCAACGCCAGCATCGCGCCGGGCGCCCGGGGCGCGGTGCCCCAGGTCTGCACGACCGAAAACAACACTACCCGCTGCCCGGCGCGGCGCCATTCGAGCACGCTGCGCAGGACATTGAGATCGGCGCTGTCCATCACGCCTGCGCCTTTTGCCAGCCCTGCAACTGGTAACGCACCGGCAGGTTACGGATGCGCTGACCGGTAGCGGCGAAGATCGCGTTGCACAGCGCCGGCGCAATCGGCGGCACGCCCGGCTCACCGACACCACCCAGCGGCACCTCGCCCGGCGGCGTCACCAGATGCACCGCGACTTCCTTCGGCGCCAGCGACATGCGCGCCACCTCATACATATGGAAGTTGTCCTGCTGCACCTTGCCGTCCTTGAAGCTGATTTCGCCCCACACGGCGTTGCCCAGTCCCATCACGCAGGCGCCTTCGAACTGCGAACGGATGCGCTCGGGGTTGATCTGCGGGCCGCAATCCACGGCGATATCGGCCTTGTGCACGATCAGCGTGCCGTCGTCCTTGACCTCGACTTCGATCACCGCCGCCACGTAGGTGACGAAGCTGTAATGCACCGCCAATCCGAGACCACGGCCCTTGGGCAGTTGACGGCCCCAACCCGCCGCCTTGGCTGCCGTTTCCAGCACGGTGCGCATACGGCCGGTGTCGATCGGATAACGCTCTGGGGATTCGCCGTAGTTCCATTCTTCACTGAGCGTGCGCGGGTCGATCTGCCGATCCGGGCCGAGCAGCTTGATCTGGTACTTGAGCGGATCCTCCTTGGCTTTGTGCGCCAGTTCGTCGACAAAGCTCTGGATCGCAAAACCATGGGGAATGTTCGACACCGAGCGATACCAGCCCACCCGCGTATGAACCGTGGCTTCAGGGTTTTCCAGGCGCACGTTGGGAATCGCGTAGGCCATGTTGGTAAAGCCCATGCCCAGCTCGAACGCGGCTTCGTGATTCATGCCCGGCGCAAACAGCGCCGTGATGCTCGGCGCCACCGTGCGGTGCAACCAGGCGGACGGCAAGCCGTCCTTGCCGACGCCGGCCTTGAGGTATTCGGCGGACACGGTGTGGAAATACGAGTTGTGGATGTCGTCTTCCCGGGTCCACTGCACGCGTACAGCTTTACCAGGAAATTCCTTGGCGAGCACGGCAGCTTCAACGACGAAGTCCGGTTTCGACTTGCGGCCGAAACCACCGCCCAACAGCGTGACATTGAAGGTGACGTTATCGAACGGTAGCCCCAAGCGTTCGGCGATACGCTCGCGGGTAACCTGCGGCGCCTGGCTCGGTGCCCACGCCTCGCAGGTGCCATCCTTGTAACGAGCGATGGCGACCATCGGCTCCATCGGCGCCTGGGCCAGATGCGGCAAGTAATAAGACGCTTCGAGCGTGCTGGCTGCACTGCCGATGGCCTTGTCGATGTCGCCGGTATTGCGCACCACTTTGCCCGGCTTCAGCGAAGCGGCTTCGATCTCCTTGCGATAGGCGACCGAGTCATAAGTGGCGTTCGGGCCATCGTCCCACTCGATTTTCAGCGCTTCACGACCCTTCAATGCGGCCCAGGTGTTGCTGGCCACCACGGCCACGCCGCCCAACGGCTGGAACTCCGAAGGCAATGGCCGGGGTTCGATCTGGATGACTTTGAGGACGCCCGGCACTTTCAGCGCGGCGCTGTCGTCCACCGACTTGACCTTGCCGCCGTACACCGCCGGTCGCGCAATGACCGCGAACAGCATGCCGTCGAAATGCACGTCGGCGCCGTACACCGCGCGGCCATTGACGATGTCGGCACCGTCGATGGCCTTGGTGCCTTCCTTGCCGATGTAGCGGAATTCCGACGGCTGCTTGAGCCGCAGGCTGTCACGGGCCGGCACCGTCAGCGCACTCGCCGCAGCGGCCAGCTCACCGTAACCCAGCTCGCGCCCGGACGGTGTGTGAATGACTTTATGCAGTTGCGCGCGGCATTCGCCGACCGGCACCTTCCACTGCGCGGCGGCAGCCTGCTCCAGCATGGTCCGCGCGGCGGCGCCGCAACGGCGCATCGGTTCGTACCAGTGACGCATGCTGCGCGAGCCGTCGGTGTCCTGGTTGCCGAAGCGCACTTCATCGCCCGGCGCCTGCTGAACCTTGACGTGGGCCCAGTCGGCTTCCAGTTCATCGGCGACCACCATGGTCAGGCTGGTGCGCACGCCCTGGCCCATTTCCGAACGGTTGCAGACCACGGTCACCGTGCCGTCGGCGGCAATGCTGACGTAGACCTTCGGATCGTCGATCCAGCCGTTGGGCATGCCGTCGGCGCCGAACTGCTTCGGTTTGTCTTCGGCCAGCGCATCCTGCCAGCCCCAGCTCGCCGCCAGCACCAACGCGCCGGTGGCGCCGACGCCCTTGAGGAAGCCCCGGCGACTCAGGTTGCTCAGGGCGAAATCGTTCGGTAGACGGCTCATGCCTTGGCCTCCTTCAGGTGAGTGGAGGCCTGACGGATCGCGGTCTTGATCCGGTTGTAGGTGCCGCAGCGGCAGATGTTGCCGACCATCGCCTCTTCGATCTGCTCGTCGCTCGGGTTCGGGTTGGTCTTGAGCAACGCAGTGGCGGACATGATCTGCCCGCCCTGGCAGTAACCGCATTGGGCCACAGCCGTGTCGAGCCAGGCTTGCTGGACGATCTGACCGACCGGGTCGGCATGCAGGTTGTCGATGGTGGTCACGTTCTGCCCGACCACCGAACCGATCGGGGTGATGCAACTGCGCGCCGGCGCGCCGTCGATATGAATGGTGCACGCACCGCACAGGCCCATGCCGCAGCCGAATTTGGTGCCGTTGTAACCGGCGACATCACGGATCGCCCACAACAGCGGCATGTCCTCGGTGACATCGAGTGGATGGTCTTGACCATTAAGTTTCAGGGTAATCATGGGCACGCCCGCATATTCATGGAGGTTATGGGGTCGAGCCATCTGCCACCGCAGGGACGGTGGTGGTTCGCGCAGATCGGCTCAGGCTAATCAGGCTCTCTTGTGCCGACGGGAACGTCTGCACCGGGCCTTTGGTGGAGCAAATGACTGGTATCGTTAGCTGGCTACGTTAACCCGCGATTAACAAAAAAGCCCTGCACTTTTTAAATAGTGCAGGGCTTTGGGTTCAGCCTTGAAAGCGTAGCCTCAATAGCGATTGGGCTCCATTTCCAGCTCGACATTGAAACGTTCTGAAATGTCTTTCTGGATGCGCTGGGCCAGATCGAGCAATTGCAGCCCGGTCGCCGCGCCGTAGTTGACCAGCACCAGCGCCTGCAATTTATGCACGCCGGCATCGGCCTCACGGAAACCTTTCCAGCCGGCGCGCTCGATCAACCAACCGGCCGCCAGTTTCATCTGCCCGTCCGGTTGCGCATAAGCCACCAGATCCGGGTGCTGCGCCTTGATCTGTGCGACCACGGCCGTCGACACCAGCGGGTTCTTGAAGAAGCTGCCGGCATTGCCGAGCACCGCCGGATCCGGCAGTTTTTCACTGCGGATGCTGCAAATGGCGCGGCTGACATCCGTCGGCGTCGGCTGTTCGATGCCCTGCTCGGTCAGGCGCTGACGCACCGGGCCGTATTCCAGGTGCAGATGCGCGACTCGATCCAATGCGAAGCGCACCCGCAGGATCAGCCAACGACCCGGCTGCTGCTTGAACACGCTGTCGCGGTAGGCGAAGTTGCACTCTTCCAGACTGAAGTCGCGCAGCTCACCGGTCTGGCGATCCAGCGCCGTCAGGCCGGCGAACACATCCTTGATCTCGACACCGTAGGCACCGATGTTCTGCATCGGCGCGGCGCCGACGGTGCCGGGGATCAGACTGAGATTCTCCAGCCCGGAAAAACCCTGCGCCAATGTGTGCTGCACGAACGGGTGCCACGGCTCGCCAGCTTCGGCTTCAATCACCACGCGGTTGCCGTCGTCGCTGATGACGCGAATGCCACGAGTGGCCATGCGCAGCACCAGCGCCGGGATGTCCGCCGTGAGCAACAGGTTGCTGCCGCCACCGATCACCAGCAACGGCATGTCGTGGGCACTCGCATACGCCAGAGCTTCGCGCACATCGGCGTCGCTGTGTGCTTCGGCAAACAGCTGCGCGCGAACGTCGACGCCAAAGGTATTGAAGGGTTTCAGGGAAACCTGCGGCTGTACCTGCAAACTCATAACCGCCCCTTCACTTCGATCAACAGCTGATCGCAGGCACGCTCGATCAGATCCAGCACCTGCTCGAAACCCTGATCGCCGTCGTAATACGGATCCGGCACCTCGTCGACCACACTTGCATAGCGGCGCAGAAACAGGTCCAGCTCGGCCTTGCCGGTGGACGGTTGCAAGGCCTTGAGGTTGCGCAGGTTGCTGTTGTCCATGGCAAGGATCAGGTCGTAGCTGGCGAAATCGGCGCGGCTGACCTGCTGGGCGCGTTGCGCCGACAGGTCATAACCGCGCAGCTTGGCCGCGGCCTGGCTGCGCTTGTCCGGTGGATTGCCGACGTGCCAGTCACCGGTGCCGGCAGAGGCCACTTCGACTTGATCCGCCAGCCCCGCTTCACGCAACTTGTGGCGCAACACGCCTTCGGCAGTGGGCGAACGGCAGATGTTGCCCAGGCACACGAACAGAACGCGCATCAGGCCTCCAGCAGGCGACGGACGCGCTCGAGGTCTTCGGCGGTGTCGACCCCGGTCGGCGGCGCGATCAACGCGTCAGCCACGTGAATCCGCACGCCGTGCCACAGGGCACGCAGCTGTTCGAGGGATTCGGTGTTTTCCAGCCAGCACGGGCCCCAGCTCACGAAGTCCTGAAGGAAGCCTGCGCGGTAGGCATAAATGCCGATGTGGCGACGATACGGCACGCCTTCCGGCAGCACGTCGCGGCTCTTGGCGAACGCATCGCGAGCCCATGGCAGGGTCGCGCGACTGAAGGTCAGCGCCAGACCGTTGAGGTCGCTGACAACCTTGACCACGTTCGGGTTGAACAGGGTTTCCACGTCCTCGATCGGCTCGGCCAGGGTGGCCATGCGCGCTTCGGTGTGGGCCGCGAGGTTGGCGGCGACCTGATCGATCACGCTCGGCGGGATCAGCGGTTCGTCACCCTGCACGTTGACCACGATCGCATCCGGCTCAAGGCCCAGCTTCGCAGCCACTTCAGCCAGACGGTCAGTGCCGGAGTTGTGATCTTCACGGGTCAGCACCACTTCGGCGCCGAAAGCCTTGCAGGCCTCGACGATGCGCGCGTCGTCGGTCGCCACGACCACACGGCTGGCGCTGCTTTTGCTCGCCTGTTCCCAGACGTGCTGGATCATCGGCTTGCCGGCGATGTCCAGCAGCGGCTTGCCCGGCAGACGGGTCGAGGCGTAGCGCGACGGGATGACAACGGTGAAGGCGGTGGTCATTTATCCAGACGCTCGTCGGTGGTCAGGGTACGGGCTTCGCTTTCCAGCATCACCGGAATGCCGTCGCGGATCGGGTACGCCAGACCGGCGCCCTTGCTGATCAGTTCGGTCTTGTCGGCGCTGAGTTTGAGCGGGCCTTTGCAGACCGGGCAGGCGAGGATATCGAGCAATTTGGTGTCCATGAACATTCCCTGGATAAAAACGGATTAAGGCGAAAGACGATCCGGCAACAGGCGCATCAACTGCGTGTCGAACCAGGCCACAAAGGCCGGCGACGGCACGGCATCGACCGCCAGGTACCACCAGTCGTCGGCGGCAAAGGCACGGCACTTCACCGCGTCCTTTTCAGTCATCACCACTGGCAATGACGGCGTGAAACTCAAGGCCTGCACGCTGTATTCAGCGTGATCAGCAAATGCGTGGGGCACAGGCCGCCAGTCTAGCGCTTCGAGGGTATTGAAGAAACGTTGCGGGTTGCCGATCCCGGCCACCGCGTGCACGGCCTGACCGGGTGAAAAATGATCGATAGACCGGCGTTCGCCGCTGCGCAGATTGACCAGCGCCGACGGCTTGAGGCGGAAAGCGAATCCGCCGTCGCGGTCCTCGAGGGCGCCGTTGAACAGCACGCCGTCAACGCTTTGCAGGCGCTCGGCCGGTTCGCGCAGGGGGCCGGCGGGCAGGCAGCGCTGGTTGCCCAGACCACGGGCGGCGTCGATCAGCACCAGTTCCAGATCCCGCGCGAGGCGGTAATGCTGCATGCCGTCATCGGACAGGATCAGGTCCAGCGGCTCACTGTCCAGCAGGGCTCTGACGGCGGCGCTGCGATCGGGGTCGATCATCAGCGGTACGCCGGTGCGCTGCACGATCAGCAAAGGTTCGTCGCCGGCGATGTCGGCAGTCTGGTCAGCTTCGACCCGCCACGGCAGTTGCGCCGGTTTGGCGCCGTAACCGCGGCTGACCACGCCGACCCGCAGCCCGTGGCGTCGGCAGTGCTCGATCAGCCACAGGATCATCGGCGTCTTGCCGGTGCCGCCAACGGTGATGTTGCCAACCACGATCACCGGCACCGGGGATTGATAGATCTCACCCTCGCCGTCGAGAAAGCGCTGACGCTTGCCGGCCACGACGCGGCGGTACAGCCACTCCAGCGGCCGCAACAGCGTCAGGGCCGGGTGCCCCTGATACCACGCGGCGAGCAGACGATCGGACATGGCCATCAGGATTTGGGCGCCGCCTCGACCGTGGTCATGCGCAGATGGCTGAAACCGAGCTTGCCGGCCGCGTCCATGGCGGTGATCACGGATTGGTGCTGAGTCTTGCCGTCAGCACTGATCGACAACGGCATGTTGGTGTCGCCGTTGGCTTCTTTCTGCATGGCTTCCATCAGGGTCGCCAGATCGTTCTTCGGCAGAATCTTGTTGTTCACCGAGAACACGCCTTCGGCGCTGATGGCCACGTCCAGTTGCTTGACCTGCTGGTCCTCGGCCGGCGAGCCACTGACCGCTTCCGGCAGGTCGACGCGCAGCTGGGTTTCGCGGGTGAAGGTGGTGGTCACGACGAAAAACAGCAACAGGATGAACACCACGTCGATCAGCGACGCGAGGTTGATGTCGATGGTTTCCCGGGGCTTGCGACGGAATTTCACGCTTTTTCCCCGGCCAGATCGACGTCACGGTCGCCCTGCACCACTTCCACCAGTTTGATCGCTTCCTGCTCCATGCCCACCACCAGTTCATCGATGCGGCGTTGCAGGAAACGGTGGAAGAACACCGCCGGAATACCGACCATCAGGCCCGCAGCGGTGGTGATCAGGGCCTTGGAAATACCGCCCGCCAGGACCGAAGCGTTGGTGGTCATGCCGGAACCGGTGAAGGCGCTGAAAATGTCGATCATGCCCAGCACCGTACCCAGCAGACCGAGCAGCGGCGACATGGCAGCGATGGTGCCCAGCGCGTTGACGTAGCGTTCCAGCTCGTGGATGACCCGGGCGGCCGCTTCTTCAATGCACTCTTTCATGATCTCGCGACCATGCTTGGAGTTGGCCAGGCCCGCGGCGAGGATTTCCCCCAGCGGCGAGTTGGCGCGCAATTCCTTGAGTTTTTCCTTGTTGAGCTGCTTGTCCTTGATCCAGACCCAGACCTGACCCAGCAGATGCTCAGGGGTGACGCGACTGGCGCGCAGGGTCCACAGGCGCTCGGCGACGATCGCCATGGCGGCGATGGAACTCAGAATGATCGGCAACATCATCCAGCCGCCGGATTTGACCAATTCCCACACAGTGACAGCCCCCTCGAAAAAGTGCGCCACTTTACCATACCGGTTCGCGATAAAGACCCGTCGCCCCGACGACCGTGCTCAACGGTACTCCGCCCCCGGCAACGGCGGGTCGCGCCAGAAGCGGCGTTGTTGACGCATCGACCGGGCCGGCTGAAACCGCCCCAGTTGCAGATGAATGGCGCCCTGCTCGGCGCTGTCATGGATGTGTATGCCCTGTTTGCGGTAACGGGCGATGACCGTCGGGTGCGGATGGCCGAACGAATTGCCCTGCCCTCTGGAAATCAGCACGGCCTGAGGCTGCAAAGCCTTGAGCAAGGCCATCGATGAGGAACTGCGGCTGCCGTGATGCGGGGCTTGCAGCCACTGGGTTTGAACTGCCAGCGCGCTGTTGAGCAGGTCCCGTTCGGCAGCGGTGTCGATGTCGCCGGTCAGCAGCAACCGTTCGCCGTTGGCTTCGATCTGCAACACGCAGGAACGCTGATTGCTGTCGTGGGCGTCGGCCCACTGCCATAAATGAAAGGCAACGCCGTCCCACTGCCATTGCCGGCCGCTTTCACAGGCCTCGGCGTTCAGCGCTTCGGGCAGCCCCGGCGGATCGCCGCTGATGACCCGGCTGACCGGCAATCCTTTCGCCACGGCGAGTGCGCCACCCGCGTGATCGGCATCGGCATGGCTGAGCAGCATCAGGTCGAGGTGTTCCACCCCCAGTTTGCGTAATGCCGGCAGCACCACTCGCTCACCGAGGTCGAAATCGCCGGAACGCGGGCCGCTGTCGTACAGCAAGGCGTGATGCCGGGTGCGGACCAGAATCGCCAGGCCCTGGCCGACATCCAGTTGCCAGACATCGGCCACGCCTTCGGCCAGACGCTCTCGAGGCGGAAATGCCAGCACCAGCAGCAACGGCCAGCCCAAGGGACGCAAGGGAACGCCTCGGGGCAGTAATAACAGCACTGCACCAAGACCTCCCAGCGCCCAGACCCACCCTTCCATCGTCGGCGGCACCCACGCTGGCCAGCGCCCGGCAATCAGGGCCAGCGCCCGGAACAATCCATCGATCAGTCCACCGGCCAGCCACAGCAACCCTTCCCCGACGTAGGGGATCGGCAGCAACAGAGTGCCGAGCAACGCTGGCGGCAGCACCGCAAAACTGACCCACGGCACCGCCAGCAGATTGGCCAGTGGCCCACTGAGACTGATCGGCAGGCTCAGCGCCACCAGCACCGGGCACAAGCCGATCGCGATCAGCCACTGCGCGCGCGTCCAGGTCTGCCACCAGCGCCACGGCCCCAGACGGCCGCCGAAGGTGAAGATCAGCACGGCGACCGCGATAAAGGACAGCCACAACCCCGGACGCAGACTGGCCAGCGGATCCATCAACAGCACACCATTGAAGGCCAGCAGCAACGGCCACCAGGCACCGAGATGGCGAAATCGCAATCGCCACAACAACACCAGCGCAACCATTACGCAGGCCCGCCGCACCGGCACATCGAACCCGGCCAGCAGGCCGTAACCCAGCGCCGCCGTGAATGCCAGACCGCACGCCCAGGGCAGCCAGGGCCAACGCAACGGCCAGATCCCGACCCGCGCCAGCCCGGCCACCAGCGCATACATCAACGCTGCCAACAGCCCGATGTGCTGACCGGAAATCACCAGCAGGTGCACGGTGCCGGTGTCCTGCAAGGTCTGCCAGTCTTCGCGACTGAGCCCCGAGCCATCGCCGAGAACCAGCGCAGCCAGGGCGCCGTTACGTCCCTGGGCATCCACTGCAAGCAGGCGCTGGCGAATGCTGTCGCGCCAGGCCCACTGCGCCGGCGCCAGACGCTGGCCATCCTTCACCGTCCCGGTGGCGCCAATGCGCTGCGCCAGCAGCCTGGCTTCGTAATCGAACGCATCCGGATTGAGCAGACCACCGGGGCGCTTGAGCTTGACCGCCAGTCGCCAGCGTTCGCCGCTTTTGACCTCAGGCCCGGCGTACCACGCCAGACGAATCAGCGACGGCAGTTTCTCGTGACGCGAGCGCGCATCGGCCAGTTCGAAACGCACGACCCCTTCGGCATTCTGCGGCAAGCCGACGACCCGCCCTTCCACCCAGCGCGTTTCGCCATCCAGCCGGGAAGGCAGTCGATCATTCAACGCCATCTGCGCGTTGAAGCTCGCCCATGCGAATCCAAGCAGTAAAAACGCCAGTGGATAGCTGCGAAACGGCAGCAGCATCAGCGCCACCCACGGCAACACCAGCAATAACCCGACCGGCGGCAAGGCCGGCAAAAAACCGGAGCCAGCAGACCGACCGCCAGCGCCATCATCCCTGTGCGCATAAGCCCGTCCTTGAGAGTCCCACCTTCAGGCATAGCGGTTGCGGGGCACGACCGTCGTTATCAATTGTCACAAAGTCTGAATGGGCGGTTCGTAGAATCCAGACATACTTGCCGCCTTAACCGACCGAGAAGCCTTATGCCCCGGCGCTTATTCAAACGTTACATGCCCGACCCGACGAGCATCAGGGAACACAAATCCTTACGCTTTCTCGGCACGTTGCTGCATGACCCGAACCTCTGGCACCTCAACCGACACTCGGTGGCCCGCGCCATGGCCGTTGGCCTGTTCGCCGCGTTCCTGCCGATTCCCGCGCAAATGCTGGTGGCCGCCGTCCTCGCGATCATGGTGCGCGGCAACATGCCGATTGCCGTGAGTCTAGTCTGGCTGACCAATCCGATTACCATGCCGGCGGTGTTCTTCTGCACGTATCAGGCCGGGGCCTGGCTGATGGATGTGCCCGCCCGCACGCTCCCCGACGAATTGACCTGGGAATGGATCAGCGGCGAACTCTCGACCTTGTGGCAACCGTTCCTGCTGGGCTCGGTGGTGGTCGGGCTGGCACTGGGCGCCCTCGCCTATTGTCTGGTGATGATGTACTGGCGCTGGTGGGTGGCCCGGCAATGGGCGCGGCGCAAGAAAAGGCGCCAGGCGTGAATGCAAAACGGCCTCCACTGTGGGAGGCCGTTTTTCATTGCAGCATTGAAGGGATCAGGTGCGCATGCCGCGCCCGCTCACCAGCAACCGCGAACAACCGATATACAACACCACGGTCGCCACCAGCATGAAGGTGATCGCGATACCGATGCGAATGTCCGACACACCGAGGATGCCGTAACGGAAGGCATTGACCATGTGCAGCACCGGGTTGGCCAGCGACACGGTCTGCCAGAACGGCGGCAGCAAGGTGATCGAATAGAACACGCCACCGAGGTAAGTCAGCGGGGTCAGCACGAAGGTCGGGATGATCGAGATGTCATCGAAGTTACGTGCGAACACGGCGTTGATGAAGCCCAGCAGCGAGAAGATCGTCGCGGTCAGCACGACCACCAGCACCGTCACACCGAGATGGTGTACCTGCAGATGGGTGAAGAACAGCGACAGGATCGTCACGATCACACCCACCATCAGGCCTCGCAGGACGCCACCAATGGTGTAACCGATCAGGATCGTGTGCGGCGACACCGGCGACACCATCAGTTCTTCGATGGAGCGCTGGAACTTGCTGCCGAAGAAGCTCGACACCACGTTGCCGTAGGAGTTGGTGATCACCGACATCATGATCAGACCCGGCACGATGTACTCCATGTAGGTGAAGCCACCCATGTCGCCGATCTGCCGGCCGATCAGGTTACCGAAGATCACGAAGTACAGAACCATGGTGATCGCCGGCGGCAGCAGGGTCTGCGGCCAGATCCGGGTGAAGCGTCTGACTTCGCGGTAAACGATGGTGTTGAGGGCAACGAGGTTGGGGCGCAGCTCGGAACTCATACCGCCACCTTCGACAGATTTTTCTCCACCAGGGACACGAACAACTCCTCAAGGCGATTGGTTTTATTGCGCAGGCTCAGCACTTCGATGTTCTGCAAGGCCAGTTGGCCGAACAACGCGGTGATGCCCATGGACTTGTCGACCTGGACTTCCAGGGTATGGCCATCCAGCAGACGTGCGGGATAACCCGCCAGTTGCGGCGCGGCACTCAGACCGTTCTTCAGATCCAGCAGGAAAGTCTCCACATGTAACTGGCCGAGCAGCTGACGCATGCTGGTGTTCTCGACGATGGTGCCGTGGTCGATGATGCCGATGTTGCGGCACAGCTGCTCAGCCTCTTCCAGGTAGTGGGTGGTGAGGATGATGGTGATGCCTTTCTGGTTCAGTTCGGTGAGGAACGTCCACATCGAGCGACGCAGTTCGATGTCGACGCCGGCGGTCGGTTCATCGAGGATCAGCAGTCGCGGTTCATGCACCAGCGCCCGGGCGATCATCAAGCGACGCTTCATGCCGCCGGACAGCGAACGCGACGGCACATCGCGCTTGTCCCACAGGCCGAGCTGGGTCAGGTACTGCTCGGCGCGTTCCTTGGCGATTTTCGCCGGAATGCCGTAGTAACCGGCCTGGGTCACGACGATGTCGAAGGTCTTTTCGAACTGGTTGAAGTTGAATTCCTGGGGCACCACGCCGATCGAGCGCTTAAGTGCGGCCGGGTTCTTGTCCAGGTCGTGGCCAAAGATATTCACGGTGCCGCTGGTCTTGTTGACCAGGGTCGAGAGAATGCCGATGGTCGTGGATTTGCCGGCGCCGTTGGGGCCGAGCAAGGCGAAGAAGTCACCTTCGGCGACGTCCAGATCGATACCACTCAAGGCCTGGAACCCGTTGCCGTAGGTTTTGGTTAGCTGCCGGATGGACAGAGCGGAACTCATATCGGATTTACGCACCCAGTGAAGAAAAAAGGACTGATAAAAGGCCGGCGGCGAGGAAGACAACCGCAGCGCTCGAGCGCAATGGTGCTTGCCGTCGCCGCACAAGTACAGTCAAGTGTGTCGATAGTAGGTATTAAGTCAACGCGGTCATGACAGCTTTCTGATACGCCGGACGCTGCTTCAACCGCGCGTACCAGGCCTCAAGATTCGGTTGTGGCGCGCGCTCGATCGGCATCTCGAACCAGGCATAAATGAAACTGCCGAGCGGGATATCGCCCATGCCGATTTCATCACCGGACAGATACGGCTGGTGCTTCAGTGCCTCATCGGCCATCGCCAGCAAGCCGTCACATTCCTTGATCGCCGCATGGATCGCCGGCCAGTCCTGTTTGTCTGCCGGGGTACGCAGAACGCCCCAGAACACCGTGCGAAACGGTCCTGCAAAACTGGAAGTCGTCCAGTCCATCCACTTGTCGGCGGTGGCGCGGGTCTGCGGATCCGCCGGGTACCACGAAGTATCAGCCGCATGTTTTGCCAGCAGGTAACGCACGATGGCATTGGATTCCCACAACACAAAACCATCGTCCTGAATCACCGGCACCCGCCCGTTCGGGTTCATTGCCCGGTACTCCGGCGTGTCGACCACACCAAACGCGCCACCGGCATCGATGGCCTCGTAGGCCAGCCCGAGCTCTTCGGCAGCCCACAACGGCTTTCTGACATTCGACGAATTCTTGCGACCCCAGATCTTCAGCATGACCGCCTCTTTTCCAGTAAATGGGCAGGCAGCATACGCCGGATCAGAGGCTGCCGACATCACCGCGCATGTCACCGGACAGTGGCGTCTGCTGATCGTTGAACAGGTGCGGATAACATTTCTGCAGATGTTCGAAGAAAAAAGATTCCGGTACATCGGCGAACTGGCCGTGATCGACCAGGTACTCCATCAGCAGCGCGCCATCGCTGTTGTACGGGTGAAAAACGCTGTCGTTCATGCCGTCGAATTCCAGCGGCGCAACGTTGAACATTTCGCAGAGTTTCTGGTTGAACGCGGGTGTGGCTTTCACCCATCGGTCATTGAGAAACAGCTCGGTATAACCATGCATGGCGAACACTTCGCTTCTCAGCAGTTCAAGCAGACGCGGCGTCGACAGATGATTTTTCACATCCGCCAGACCGATGCGTGCGGGGATCCCGCAATGGCGCGCGCAACCGGCGAGCAACGTGGCCTTGGGCACGCAATAACTTTCACCCGCCGCCAGCGCGTAGCTGCCGCGCAAGGTCTGCGGGTCGCGGCTGAAGGTGTACATGTTGTAGCGCACCGCCTCGCGCACGGCGTAATAAAGACTGATCGCCTGCGCGAGCGGATCACGGCTGGCACCACGGTGCTGCTCGGCGAACTCCACCACCGAGGGGTGGTCACTATCGATGAAGCGGCCGGGGCTCAGATACTCGTGCATGACGACATTCTCCTGATTGAGCCCCGAGTCTAGCGAGAGGTTCAGCACAGAGATAACGACGTTTCGGCCAAACATGCACGCAAAGACGCGGAAGTGGCGAACGATTTCCCACGCGTGTTGCCCACCGAACCTACAAAAGACATCCGGGGTTTCCCACGATTTCAATCACCTTGCTCTGACCGCCCCGTTTTGCAGATGCCGTCTAAGCTCTGGTGGGTCGGTTCGCCCTGGTTCACGGAGGATTAAATATGCTGTTGTTGTGGATACTGGTTCTGATCGTCGGCGTGGCGTATCTGGCCCACCGGCGCATCGCCCCGCTGCCGGCACTGGGCATCGTTGCCGCTTACCTGTTGGCGATGGGGATTTTCAGCCACGCACCGGGCTGGTTGCTGCTGATTTTCTGGGTCGTGCTGGCACTGGTGGCCGCCCCGCTGCTGTTGCCTGACCTGCGCCGCAAACACTTCACCGCGCCGCTGTTCAGCTGGTTCCAGAAAACCCTGCCACCGATGTCGCAGACCGAACGCGACGCGATCGATGCCGGCACGGTGTGGTGGGACGGCGAACTTTTCAGCGGCCGCCCGGACTGGGACAAGCTGCTGTCCTATCCCAAGGCGCAATTGAGCGAAGAAGAACAGGCGTTCATCAACGGCCCGACCGAAGAACTCTGCGCGATGGTCACCGACTGGCAGATCGGCCAGTCGATGGATCTGCCGCCAGAAGCCTGGACTCACATCAAGGAACACGGTTTCTTCGCCCTGATCATTCCCAAGGAATTCGGCGGCAAGGGTTTCTCCGCCTACGCCCACTCCCAGGTGGCGATGAAACTGGCGACCCGCAGCGGCGACCTCGCCTCCACCGTGATGGTGCCCAACTCCCTCGGCCCGGCCGAACTGCTGCTGCATTACGGCACCGACGAACAACGCAATCATTACCTGCCACGGCTGGCCCGGGGCGATGACATTCCGTGCTTCGCTTTGACCGGCCCGCTTGCTGGCTCCGACGCTGGCGCCATGCCCGACACCGGGATCATCTGCAAAGGCGAATGGGAAGGTCAGGAAACCCTCGGCCTGCGCCTGAACTGGGAAAAACGCTACATCACCCTCGGCCCGGTCGCGACCTTGCTCGGCCTGGCCTTCAAGGCCTATGACCCGGATCACCTGCTTGGCGACAAGGAAGACCTGGGCATCAGTCTCGCGCTGATCCCGACCGACACTCCCGGTGTGGAAATCGGTCGCCGCCACCTGCCGCTGGGCGCTGCGTTCATGAACGGCCCGAACTCCGGCAAGGACGTGTTCATCCCGCTGGACTTCCTCATCGGCGGCCAGGACATGCTCGGCAAAGGCTGGATGATGCTGATGAACTGCCTGTCGGTCGGGCGTTCGATCTCGCTGCCGGCAGTGGGTACCGGCGCGGCCAAGTTCACCAGTCTGGTGACCGGACAATACGCGCAGATTCGCGAGCAGTTCAACGTGCCGCTGTCAGCATTCGAAGGCATTCAGGAAGCCATGGCGCGGATCGGCGGCAACGCCTGGATGATGGACGCCGCACGGATGCTGACCGCCAACGCGGTGGATCTGGGCGAGAAGCCCTCGGTGCTGTCGGCGATCCTCAAATATCACCTCACCGAACGCGGTCGCGAGTGCATCAGCCACGCGATGGATGTGCACGGCGGCAAGGCGATCATCATGGGCCCGAACAACTACCTGGGCCGCAGCTGGAACGGCGCGCCGATCTTCATCACCGTGGAAGGCGCGAACATTCTTTCGCGCAACCTGATGATCTTTGGTCAGGGCGCGATCCGCTGCCATCCGTTCGTGCTCAAGGAAATGGCCCTCGCCGGACGCGAGGACAAGGATCAGGCACTCAAGGAATTCGATGGCCTGCTGCTCAAGCACATCGGGTTTGCCGTGAGCAACGCCGCCAGCACGCTGGTGCTGAACCTCGGCTTCGGTCATTTCGAACATGCACCGGGAGACAAGCTCAGCCAGGGTTACTTCCGCGCGCTCAACCGTCAGGCTGCCGCGTTTGCCATGCTCGCCGACCTGAGCATGATGTTGCTGGGTGGTGAACTGAAACGCCGCGAGCGTCTGTCAGCACGATTGGGCGATGTGCTGAGCAACCTGTATCTGGCCTCGGCGGCGCTCAAGCGTTATCACGACCTCGATTCCCCGGCGTACATGGAACCGTTGTTCAGATGGGCCATGGAAGAAAGCCTCGGCCAGTCGGAAAAAGCGCTGGACGAACTGCTGACCAACTTCCCGAACCGGGTCTTCGGCTGCCTGCTGCGAGTGATCGTGTTCCCGTTCGGTCGCCGTCACAAAGGCCCGTCGGACAGACTCGGCGCCGAAGTGGCTGCGGTCATCGGCCGGGCCAAGGGCGATCCGGCGCTGGAAGAACTGCTTGCCGGTTGCTATCGCCCGCAATCGGCCGACGATGCGGTCGGTGCGCTGCAACACGCCTGCGATCAGTTGAACGCTGCGCAACCGCTGCACAAGAAACTGCACACCTCGCTCAAGAGCGGTCAGGTCAAACCGGTCGCCGGCGAACACGCCATCGATGCGGCGCTGGAGGCCGGGGTGTTGCAGGCCGTGGAAGCCCAGACCCTGCGTGATGCCGAAACGGCGCGGCGCAAGGTGATCGATGTCGATGATTTCGACAAGGAGCAACTGAAACCGGCGGACGGCAAAATCCGCTGATCCCTTCAATCAGTGAAAAACGGGCGCAGGGGCTTTATACTCCCGCGCCCGTTTTGCTCTTGAGGACTTATCTCGTGTCCAACGTCGTTGCCGATCATCTGGTTTTGCTCGACCACCTGCGCAGTATCCTGGTCGCCGTAGGTGAGGCCGATCAGGTTCCCGAAGAAAGCCATGCCCTGTTCCTGGAGCGTTTCGACGAACTGCTGGCATCCCTGCCGATCGAGCCGATCGAAAGCCAATACCTGGGCCAGGACATCCTGACTCAAGTGATTACCCGTTACCCGCAAATTGCCCACCTGATCCCGCGGGATCTGCTGTGGTTCTTCGCCGGCGACTGCCTGCACTACCTGTCCGACGAAGAAATCGACATGTATCAGGCGCTGGAAGAACGCCGCTACGAAGCCGAACAGAACGACGAACCGTTCGACTGGAACCAGGAAAAACAGCTGCTGGCGATGTCCGCCCAGGACAGCAAGCACTGATTTTCGCCCGATAAAAAAGGCCCGCATGGTGATCCATGCGGGCCTTTTTCATGGGGTCAGAGCAACCCTTCACTCTCGGGCAATTCGTACTCGGCCAACGGTTTTGAACCGCCGGACTTTCCCGGCTTGCTCAGGGTCGGCTCTTTCTCCAGACACTCCACCAGATAGTCGATGAACACCCGCAACTTCGGCGGCAGATAGCGCGTCGGCGAGTGCAGCAACCACAATCCGCCGTGGTACGACGCCAGGAATGTCCAGTCCGGCAGCACCTGCACGATCAGCCCCTGCTCCAGGGCATAACGCGCGGTGAAATACGGCAGGCTGCCAATGCCGATGTGCTGCAACACGGCGCCCAGACGCACGCCGGTGTGATTGGCGGCATACCGCCCGCGCACGCCGACGGTGACGGCCTTCGTGCCTTTCTTGAATTTCCAGCGCGCATCGCTCGGGGTTTCGCCCAGGTAAATGCAACTGTGGTTGAGCAAGTCGTGGGGATGAGTTGGCGTCCCGTGTTCGGCCAGGTATTGCGGCGTGGCGCAGAGCAAATGGTCGATGGTCAGCAGTTGTCGCCCCACCAATCCGGCCGGTGGACGATCCGTGATGCGAATAGCCAGATCGACATGGTCGTCGATCAGATCGACCTGGCGGTCTTCCAGCAACAGCTCCACATCTACCTTCGGGTAGCGCCGCAGAAACTCCGGCATGTGCGGATGGATCACGAATCGCCCCACCGCTTTCGGCACGCTGACCCGCACCAGACCTTCGGCTTCGTGAGTGAACTGGCCGCTGATCTCCATCACCGACTTCGCCGCGCTGACCATTTCCTGGCAACGCTTGAACACCTCTTCCCCGCCATCGCTCAAGCGCAGTTTGCGTGTGGTGCGTTGCAGCAGCCGCGTGGCCAGCGCCTTCTCCAGCCGGGAAATGCTGCGGCTGACTGCCGACGGCGATGAGCCCAATTGGCGAGCGGCTTCGGAGAAGCTGCCGGTCTCGACGACCTTGACGAAAATCGCCATTTCACCGAGCAGCGGCAGCGGGAGATTTATGCTCACAGCGCAACAGTCCTTTGATGTTTGAACGGATTATCACGTTATTGCACGATTCATATAATTAAAAAAGAAACTTTAATAAGGGCATGGAATATGACGCTTCGCCTCTTTTTCCATAGTGATGACCTCAAGGCCAATGTGGAAGTCCTCGACTGCACGCCCCACGAGAACGAATTCGCCGTTGTGTTGCGCGCCACGCTTTTTCATCCTCAGGGCGGTGGCCAACCCTGTGATACCGGCTGGATTGGCGACAGCCAGGTTATGCGGGTCGTCCAGGAACCGGACCGGATCATTCATTTCGTCGATCAACCGGTGCCGCTGGGCATGACCCAGATTCGCGTCGACGAAGAACGTCGCCATTTCAACACCCGCATGCACTCTGCTGGGCATTTGATCGGCCACTTTGTCCAGGCCATGGGCTGGATGCCGATCAAGGCCCACCACTGGCCGGACGAAGGCCGGGTGCAGTTCAAGCCCGGAGATTCGGCCCAGGAAGTCGATGCACAAATCGTTCAATACGGCATCGGGCAATGGATCGAACACGATCTGCCACGCCTGACGTCCCTGCGCGAAGGCGCGCGGGAAATCGGTTTCGGTGAACTGCCAGCCTATGGCTGTGGTGGCACCCATGTACGCAGCCTGAAGGATCTGGGCACAGTCACGATCGCGTCCCTTTCGCAGAAGAAAGGCACGTTGTCCGTCCACTACAGCGTGGATTGAGGATTTCGGGCGCTGCCAGATGCAGCGTCCGACGCCGGGGGAACCGCGTTCGCCGGTTCCGTTGACTATTCGATAGATGGACCTGAAACCATGATGCTTGACGTCGAGCGTCTCGATGAGACGTGCATAAAAAAACTGGCCAACGAAGAAGTCCTCGCCATCCGCGTCAAAGGCTTTCTGCCCCAGGCGCAGGCGATCCAGATTGGCGACAAGATCCTCGCCCCGGGCTTCGAGGGCTACATCAATGCGCCCAGCATCGGCCGCATCGGCATGGCGTTCTACGAAGCGGAAAACCAGCCGCTGCTGATCGAAGACTACTTCGAGCGCGCCACCAGCAACATTGCCGAACTGCGTAACCGCTGCGCGCCCTACTCGTCGCCGGTCGACACATTGCGCTGCATGCTCGACGAATCCTGGCCCGCAGGCGCCCATCTGGAAAACCTCTACGGTCGCAAGATGTATGTCGGCCTGTCCCGGGTAGTGAAACCGGGCGTGTGCTTCCTCGCCCATCACGACATCTTCGCCAAGGACGCCCCGGAGAGTTTCCAGGCCCGCAGCCTCGAGGCGCAGTTCGCCTGCAACGTCTACCTGAACATGCCGACCGAGGGCGGCGCGTTACAGATGTGGGAAGACGACATCTCGCCGGACCAGTTCGATGAAATGCGCGGCGACAGCTACGGCATCGACCCGGCACTGCTCGGCCCGCCCGCCCTCGAAGTTCGCCCGGAACCGGGGGATTTCATCATGTTCAATTCGCGTCGCATGCACTCGGTAACGCCGGGCGTGGCCGATCCGCGCTTGAGCCTTTCGTTTTTTGTCGGCTATCGCGGCAATGCTTCACCCCTGACTTTCTGGAGCTGAAATGACATCGAATTACCTGGGCGAGTTTCTGGCGCTGGCCACCATCCACTTTCTGGCCGTGGTCGCTCCCGGACCGGACTTCGCCGTGACCATCCGCCAGAGTGTGCGTTTCGGTCGACTGGTCGGCATCTGCACGGCATTGGGCATCGGTGCGGGAATTTCCGTGCACGTGCTGTACACCCTGCTGGGCGTCGGCGCCTTGATGCACACCACGCCCTGGCTGCTGACAGTCGCCAAAGTGGTCGGCGGTGCTTACATTCTTTATCTGGGCGTCAGCCTGATCCGCAGCAAACCGAAGACGGCACTGGAAGGCGAAAAAACCAGCGATGAACCGCTGGTTGAGCAATCGCTGTTCAAGGCGTTCTCCACCGGTTTCCTGACCAACGCCACCAACCCCAAGGCCACGCTGTTTTTCCTGGCGATCTTCACCACAATCATCAGCGCCAGCACACCGCTGCAAATCCAGGCCCTGTACGGACTGTGGATGTGCGGGGTGAATGCGTTGTGGTTCGTGATCGTCGCGCTGTTCTTTTCCAGCAGCAAAGTGCGCGTGCTGTTCATGCGCATGGGCCACTGGTTCGAGCGCAGCATGGGGGTGATTCTGATCCTGTTTGCCGGGCGTCTGGTGTTGTCGATGTAAGCGCATTGATCGGAGAAGCCCGATCCAGACGGACTGGACGGGCTTTTTCATTTCTGCGCCGCTTTTGCATTTCTGTGCGACGCGTCCCACTTCGGGGGCTCCCCTATCACTCGCTGGTGGTGTTAGTTTGCGAAACCGTCTGACGCTTCGATCAGACACCTCCTACTCACTGCCTGCAAAGGAATGCCCTTAGCAATGGACTTTTCACTCAAGCAACTGGCCGCGTCGACATTGATTCTGGCCAGCCTTTCGTCCGTCACACTGCCAGCCCACGCCAACCTTACCGAGCAGCAGAGCGCGACCATCCTCAAGACCTTCAACGAGGTAAAGGTCAGTGATTTCAGAGCGTTTCTCGGCGATCTGGCCAAGAACGACCTGAGCAAGACCGACGAACTGCGCCCGGCCATCAGCGCCTTCCTCGACAACAAGACGCTGACCGCCGAACAGCAAAACGAGATCCATCGCCTGCTCGGCCTCTACACCCGCGTGAAGTACGGCAAAGCCGCGCTGGAAACCCTGCGTGAACTGGTGGAAATCCCGACCTTCCGCAAGGACGGTGTCGATCAGCACGACAACCCCGAATTCATCAAGATCGCCGGCAAGATCAAGGATCTGGCCGAGTCTTTCGGCCTGAACTACCGCAACATCGACAACCGCGTTTACGAAATCTCCCTCGACGGCAGCGGCAAGGACGTCGTCGGCATTCATGCGCACGCCGACGTGGTGCCGGTAACGCCGGAGAACTGGGTGCTGAAGGACGGCACCAAACTTGATCCGTTCAAGGTCACCCTGATCGGCGACCGCATGTACGGCCGTGGGACCGAGGACGACAAGAACGGCATCGTCGTGACGCTGTATGCCATGAAGGTGATCAAGGAAGAGAAGCTGCCGCTGGCACGCAATTTCAAACTGCTGGTGGACACCACCGAAGAAACCACCGGCGATGCGATTCCTTACTACTTCGAACGCAACCCGACGCCGGAGTACAACCTGGCACTGGACGGTGGCTACCCGGTGGTGATTGCCGAGAAAGGTTACGGCACGGTCATGGCCAAGTTTGCCAAGCGTAAAGCCGAGGGCAAAGGCGCGGAAATCACCTCGATGACCGGCGGCCTGGCGACCAACCAGATTCCATCGGTTTCGGTCGTCACCCTGGTGACCGACAAACCCGCCGAGCTGGCGGCCAGCCTGCAAAAGGCCGGCGCTGAATACGCCAAGCGCAATGGCGGCGATTTCGAAGTGAACGCCAAGGTCGATGGCAAAGACGTCAAACTCACCGTCACCGGTGTTTCTGCGCACTCGTCCGAGCCTGAATCCGGCGTCAACCCGGTCGCCCGCATGCTCGACTTCATTCACAGCGTTGACGGCAAGATCGCCTTCAAGCACAACCACATCACCGACGCTGCGCACTACGCCGCCGACAACTGGGGCCTGGACTACAAAGGCGGAAAACTGGGCGTCGGTTTCGCCGATGACTTCATGGGCCCGCTGACCACCTCCCTGACCTACGTCGGCATGGACGACAAAACCTTCAAACTCGCGGTCAACCTGCGCGTGCCGAAGGGCAAGTCGCCGGAAGTGCTCAAGACAGAAATCGCCGACAAACTGGCAGCCTGGAGCAAGAAAAACCATGTCGCGGTGAACTTCGACTATTCGATCGCCGAACCGATGTACCGCAACCCTGAAGGCGAGTGGGTCAAGGCGCTGCTGGCCGTGGCCACCGAAAACCTGGGCATGAAACACGAATTCGGCACCTCGGCCGGCGCCACCTCGGTGCATGAACTGCCGAACGGTGTGCAATTCGGCCTGGCACGACCGGAGGTCAAATACACCGGTCACACCGATGGCGAGTTCAAGACCGTTGACCAGTTCCTGCTGGACCTGCAGATCGTCACCGAAATGATGGGCCGCATCGGGCAATTGCCGAAGCTCTGATCGCGTATCGGGCCTGCCACATTGGCGGGCCCACAAAAAAAGGACCTCGCGGTCCTTTTTTTATTGCGCGACAAAAAGCGCACAAACAAAAACGCCGCTCATCACTGAGCGGCGTTTTTGTGAATATGGAGCGGGAAACGAGACTCGAACTCGCGACCCCGACCTTGGCAAGGTCGTGCTCTACCAACTGAGCTATTCCCGCAATGGCGTCCCCTAGGGGACTCGAACCCCTGTTACCGCCGTGAAAGGGCGGTGTCCTAGGCCACTAGACGAAGGGGACAGGCTACAACTTTCACTAATAAAAACGCCGCTCTTTGCAAAGCGGCGCTTTTTGAATTTGGAGCGGGAAACGAGACTCGAACTCGCGACCCCGACCTTGGCAAGGTCGTGCTCTACCAACTGAGCTATTCCCGCAAATGGCGTCCCCTAGGGGACTCGAACCCCTGTTACCGCCGTGAAAGGGCGGTGTCCTAGGCCACTAGACGAAGGGGACAGGCTACAACTTTCACTAATAAAAACGCCGCTCTTTGCAAAGCGGCGCTTTTTGAATTTGGAGCGGGAAACGAGACTCGAACTCGCGACCCCGACCTTGGCAAGGTCGTGCTCTACCAACTGAGCTATTCCCGCAATGGCGTCCCCTAGGGGACTCGAACCCCTGTTACCGCCGTGAAAGGGCGGTGTCCTAGGCCACTAGACGAAGGGGACA
>NZ_JBXARR010000011.1:0-238507 GCF_058808435.1 Pseudomonas sp. GW821-FHT11D10
CGCCGGATAGATTTAAGCAAGCCAACCACACCACCCGTTAATCAGTATTGCAAAAATGGGGGTGACCATAGATTTTTATGGTCAGCCTAGAATCAGTCAAGAATCAGATGCGGCAAGAACCGGCTCGAATCCTTGGTGATCAGGCTGTTGTCTTCGCGCACACCAATCCCCGCCGCCTGATCACCGATTACCCACGAGCCGATCAGCGTGTAGCTGTCGTCGAACTTCGGCAACGGGGCAAATTCCTGCAGGATGAAGGGCGCGTCGGTGTAGGGCCCATCCTCTTTGACGATCAGGCCTTCGGCAGTCTGCAGCTCGATGTTGGCGCCTTCCCGGGAGAAATACGGCTTGCGCACCCAGCCCTTGGGTACCGCGCTGCCCGGATTCGGGTCGAGGTGCGCGGCCAGCAGATTCGGGTGGCCCTTGTGCAACTCCCAAAGCAGGGGCAGGGCGCCCTTGTTGGAAAGAATGGATTTCCACGCCGGTTCGAAAAACTGGGTGTCGCACTCGGCAATCGCCGCGCCGAACGGCTCATGGAAGATGAACTCCCAGGCGTGCAGCTTGAAGAGGTGCGGGATCCAGCGATCTTCGAGATCCACGAAACGACCGTCAGCGCTCAGGCCGATGTCTTCGATGTCGATGTGCCGCGATTCGATGCCGACCTTCTCTGCGATCAGTCGCAGGTAATCCGTGGTGCCTTTGTCTTCCACCGAGTCTTTCATCGAGGCGAAGTAAAACGGCCGCGTGAGTTTCAGTTGGGCAAAGGTTTCGTGCAGCCGGGTGTCGATGCTGTTGAACTGGTCGGCATGACGCGGCAGCATCCCGCGCTCGATGCATTGCTCCAGCCAGCCCCACTGAAACGCCGACGCTTCATAAAGGCTGGTGGGCGTGTCGTAGTTGAGTTCGAGCAGCTTCGCCGGGCCGTTGCCGCTGTAGGAGAAGTCCATGCGCCCGTACAGATGCGGATGTCCTTCCAGCCAGGACGTTCGGATCATGTCGTAGTACGGCGCCGGAATGCTCAGACGATCCAGCAGTTCTTCGCTGTGCACGACGCGGTCGACCAGGTCCATGCACATCTCATGCAGCTCGGTGGTCGGATCCTCCAGATCGTTTTCGATCTGCGCGAGCGTGAACTGGTAATAGGCGCGCTCGTCCCAGTACGGCTCGTCGTCGATGGTGTGAAACAGAAAACCGAGGCTTTCGGCGGTCTGTTTCCAGTCGTGGCGTTCGGCGCAGTGGATCTTCTTCATGGTCAGCTGCTCGAACGGCCCCAGCCGCCCCAACCGCTGCGTGCGCTGGACTGGCTGCCGAAACCGCCACGGGAGGTGGACGACGCCACGTTGACCGGTTTGCGGTAATCGCTGTCGTAGTCGCGCTGGCTGCGGCTCGGTGCCGACTCGATCCGCCGGTTCAGCGTCGAAGTGTCGTAGGTCTGGCGGGTATTGCGCTCACGGTAAACCGGCCGCGAATCACTCGCGCGGTTGTTGCTCATGGCATTGCCGATCAGCCATCCGGTGAGCCAGCCGTTGCCTGCACCGCTGGACGAGTGCGAAGTGCTGGTCTGATTGCTTTGCACGGCAGCCGCATCGCCGGCAGGCATCTGCGCATTGGCGATCGCATCGAGGTTCTGTGCCGGCTCACCGTCCTGCGGCACCTTGAAGCCACCGAGTTTCGGCACGAAACGGCCGGCGGAATTTTTCTGACACCAGTCAGCGGCAAAGTCCGCGTCGCAGGCAGCCTTGTCGTCGTAGGCCGGGGAGATCCGCCGGTGTTCGGCCAGGGCCGCGACGTAGGCGTTCGAGCAGACATCGGGCGCCAGTTCGGCATCGACGCATTGTTCGACGCTCTGGAAGTTGCGTTGCTGTTCCTGGGCGGCCACTTCACCGGAAATCGCCAGGGCCACCGAAGCGGCCAGCGACAGTTGAACGTACTTGCTTCGTTTCATCTCAGGCTTCCTGCCGATCAGTAGGACGGGGTCATGCACGCGGCGTTGAGCATGCCGACGCTGATCGCCACCGCCGCCACATAGATGCCCGCAGCGATTTCACCGTTGGCGATGCGCTGGGACGTGCCCTTGAGCACCAGCCCGGTCGCCAGGAAGGCCAGCAATTGCACCACGGCCGCGATCACCGCCCAGAGGACGAAGTCGAGAACGTTGATCGAATGAGCGATCACGTTGCTGGCCGGAATCGCGAAACCGATGATTGCGCCGGAAAGGGCAATGGCGGCGGCGACGTTGCCGGAACGGATCAGCTCGAATTCCTTGTGCGGCGTGACGCGGGTGTAGACGAACTGAAACAGCATGAACAGCAGCACGGCGCCGATCAGGTAGGCAACGAAACCGACCAGTGCGGCTTTGTTCAGGGAAATGGACAACGCTTCCAGCATGGAAAACTTCCTTTTAGATGGTGCTCAAATCGGTGGTGTACAGCGAGATGCCCAGCGAGGTGCTCAGGCTGACGGTGCCTTCTTCGTCCTGTTCGACGGAGAACAGCAAGAGCTCGCGGCGATCGGTCAGGCCGGTCTCCCGGGCGTATAGCATCGAGTGATGATTGATGGTGTAGGACTCGTCCGGGTTGATCACCTGTTCGGTGAGCGGCACCAGTTCGGTCTGGCCACGTTCGGTGCCCCATTCACGGGTGTATTCGACACCTTCTTGACGATAGGTCGGCAGGCCGATCTGACTGTTCGGGCCGGCCAGGCGCTGCAGTTCGGCGTCACTGTTGACCGTCACATAGCTGACGTAATTGAACAGCGTCACCGACTCGATCTGGTCGTCGCCCGTGACATGGATCTGTACCCAGAACTCTTCGTCGTTCAGATAGTAGCGATGCAGTTTGTTCGACTGGCCGAGGTCGATCCAGCCGGCGCTCCAGATGGCCTGGGCGTCGGGAACCCGCACTGAAGTGCTGCCGTCGAGCAACAGGCCGAGGGTCGTGTCGAAGCGGATCGCCTTGCCCTGCGCCAGTCCGAGCGGGCCGCCGGCAGACTCTGACGCCGGCGCGGCCGACTGCCAGTTGCTGGTGCCGAGCAAATCTTTGAACCATCCCATGGGTACATTCCTTGAAGCGGGTGGAGATATTCGTTGGCAAAACGCCGCTAGTGTACCGGCCTCGTGGCGAACGAGCAGGCAAAAAAGAAGGGCACCCGGTGCCCTTCTTTTTTCTCGCCGCCGTTACTGGGCGGACTTCTGCTTCAGACGCTCGAGGATGGCGTTGGCGCTGCCTTCGTTCGGCGTGATGCCGGCTTCGCGCAGCTTGCGATCCAGGTCGTTGCCGGTCGACGCATCGGCCAGCTCGTCGGCAGCACTCAGCTCGGCAGCGCGTTGCTGTTGCTTGGCTTGCAGACGGTTCAGGGTGCCGACAGCGGTTTCCAGCTTGCCGTTGGCGCCGCCGCTGGCGATCGAAGCACTGACCTGCGCTTTCTGCACGCTTTCACGGGCCTTGGCCATGTCCACTTGCTGGCGCAGGCTCTTGATCCGCGCTTCGGCCTTGTTGATGTCCTTGCGCATGTTGTCGGCGTAGGTGCCGAACTCGTCGCTCTGCTTCTTCTCGACGCCCAGGTCGTTGGTCAGGGTCGAGATCGCTTCGGCCACTTCCAGCGCCAGGTCTTCGCGGCCGGCGTTCAGGGCGGAAACAGCCTTGGCTTCCAGGTCCCTGATCTTGGCTTCGTACTCGCTCACGCGGTCGGCGGAGAGTTTGTGCTTGGCCATGATGGTGACCAGTTCGCGACGGGCGTTGGACAGCGCGCTGTCGGCGTCACGGATTTCCTGATCGAGGATGCGCAGGGCCTGTTGGTCGGCGATCGCTTCGCCGACTTCATTGGCGCCGCCGCGCAGCGCGGTGAACAACTTGCTCCAGATGGACTGAGTCATTGGATATTCCCTGTTGATTACTTGAAGAAGTGTTCGAAGGCTTCGCTGGCGCGCTGCACGTTGTCGACCAGGGTTTTCACCTCGGTGACCACGTTGGTCAGGCTCGAATCGGCACTCAGTGCACCGAACATGTTGTAGACGGTCTGGCCGTTGGGCATGGTCTCGATGCCGATCGACGACAGCGGGAACATTTCCCGGCTGCGCAGTACAGCGTCGTTGAACGCGCGCACGTCGGTGATCGAATCGATGTCCACCAGCACGGTGTCGACGATGATCTGCTGACCGGCGAGGGCGATGTGAATCGGCAGACCGCCGAATTCGTTCATTTCCAGCTTGAGGCTGGGTTCGGAGCTCTGGATCAGAGACAGCGTGATCTCTTGCGAAGCCACCTCGTCCAGCGCCTTGAAAGCGTTGTAGAGGCTATCGATATTCCAGTTGTTGCCTGCGCTCATGTAATTCTCCGACATGAAAGAGCCAGCCAGAATCGGTTGGCGTAGCTGTTGCTCCATTTGCTTGAGCAAGCTTCGGTTTTCCGGAAGCACCCAAGTTTCGTGTTTCACATAACCGGCGGCAGCCAGGCCCGCGCGCATCTGCTTCATATAGAAGCTCGACGGTTTTTTCGCGGACGGTGTCGAGCGCACTCCCTTCGGGCTCTCCGATTTTGTTGCTGGGGAGTTGCTTTTCATGGCGATGACTCCGTTATGAACATCTCACGCGTGAGCCACACTACAACCAATTCAAAGTGCCATCAATGGCTCACGCGTGAGATTTTTATGACACGCGAAAAAACGCCCGCAACTAGGCGGGCGCAGGTTTTCCGGGTGTGTCCTAGCGGGGCTCAGTGGCTGGCAGCGAGGAATTCGTCGGTGGACACCACGCTGGCGTAGGCAAACCCCAGCGCCGACATGAACGCCGCATGCACGTGGGCGGCGGGGACGGTCAGGCCGTTGAATTCCAGATCACGGCTGGCGCAGGCATCGTGAATCACCGTGACGGTGTAGCCCAGATCTGCCGCCGCACGAGTGATGCCGTCGACGCACATGTGGCTCATGCTGCCGACCACCACCAGCTCCTTGATGCCCTGTTCGTCGAGGATCGATTGCAGTTCGGTTTCGCGGAACGAGTTGACGAAGTGCTTGAGCACCACCGGCTCATCGGCGCGGTTGAGCACTTTCGGATGCAGCTTGGCGCCTTCGGAGCCCGGAGTGAAAAACGGCGCCTCGGGCGAGGTGAATTCGTGGCGGATGTGCACCACCGAATCACCGGCCTCGCGGAACGCCGCGATCAACCGTGCGGCGTTGTCGGCGGCGGCCTCGGCACCGGCCAGCGGCCACTTGCCTTGGGGGAAGTAGTCGTTCTGGATATCGACTACGATGAGCGCTTGCTTGGCCATGGGTGTGTCCTCGAAGTGAACGTTGGGTGTGGGCTCAGTATTGGCGCTGGCCACGTTTTCGAGGATTGGCCGCACCGACAATACACAGGGGAAAACTGACAATGGACGCGAAACCGGCGGTCGTCGAACTGGGTGTGCTGATCTATCCCGGCGCGCAGCTGGCGGCGGTGCATGGGTTGACCGACCTGTTCGCGGTGGCCAACCGGGTCGCTGCCGAGCACCAGAGTGTGCAGTTGCCGCGCTTGCGTGTCAGCCATTGGCAGGTCGAGGGCGATCAGACGCCGGTGCGGGTTCACGACAGCGACCCCGGCGCCGAAGCCGGTCTGGTCGCGGTCGTGATTCCGCCGTCCATTGGCGGTTTTTCCGCGGCCCAGGTGCCCGCCGGGCTGATTCACTGGCTGCGCGAGCAACACGCCAGTGGCGCCACACTCGGCGGGGTGTGCGTCGGTTCGCTGCTGCTGGCCGAAAGCGGTCTGCTCGACGGTCGCAGCGCTACCACGCACTGGACGTCGGCCAAGGCGTTCGCCGAACGGTATCCACATATCAACCTCAAGGCTGACACGCCGATTGTCGATGACGGCGACCTGATCACCACGGCCGGTTTGATGGCCTGGTCAGAACTGGGGCTACGGCTGGTCGATCGTCTGCTCGGGCCGAGCATCGCCAGCGCGACCGCGCGGTTTCTGGTGGTGGAACACAGCGACAGCGCCAGTGCCTGCGGCAGCAATTTCGCCCCGATCCTCAATCATGGCGACGGCGCGATTCTCAAGGTTCAGCACTGGCTTCAAGGCAATGGCGCGACCGATGTTTCACTGACGGCGATGGCCGAACGCGCGGGTCTCGAGGAGCGTACGTTCCTGCGCCGTTTTCGTGCGGCGACCGGCCTGAAACCCACCGAATACTGCCAGCACCTGCGGGTCGGCAAGGCCCGGGAAATGCTCGAATTCACCAACGGCACCATCGACCACATCGCGTGGACGGTGGGCTATCAGGATCCGGGAGCTTTTCGCGCGACGTTCAAGAAAATTACCGGGCTGGCGCCGAGTGAATATCGCACGCGATTCGGCGTGAGTCCGCCGCCGGCCGTGGCGAAGTAATACGCACTCGTCGTGCAAAATGCCGGAGCCCACAGCGCAGTCGTGCAGATTGAAACAGGCGCGGTGCCAGCACGGGTTTTTCAAGTGGCTGATTTTCTAAGTGTTTCAGGTAAACCCCGGTTGGCCTGATCTCTGCACCCTCTGACCTACATTCAACAAGCCGTTGGAAGGGGGACGCATGACCCCGACATCCCGCAGGAAAGTGGTCGTCGCCCACTCGGTTCGACCCGGCGCGCCGCAACATGAAGTGCAGACCAACAAAGCCCTCGCGCGATGGCTGGCGCAGATCCTCGGCCTCAAGTTCGGCGGCAGCTACGACGCCGAAAAGCATCGCGGCCGGGATATTTATCTGCTGCCGACCCAGACCCTCGTCGGCGCGGCGGCCCGCGAACTGGGTGTGAGTGGCCCGGATGATCTGTGGGGCGGTTTCGTCGAGCACGATTTCATCTGCACCAAAGCCATCAGCCACGGTTTGCGCAGCCATCAGGCCCATGCGCCGCACGGCTGGTCGCCGCTGTTTTCCGAGCGGGTGCGCACCGTGGTGCTGGACGGGCTCAGCGTCTTTGCGCTGGAGGATGCACGGCCCGCCGCCGAACATCTGTTGTACAGCGGACCGATCCGGATCAAGCCGATTCACGCCTGCGCCGGGCGCGGTCAGGAAGTGATCAAGAGCCTGGATGCGTTCGACGAATTTCTCGCCCGACCCGAGGCTGGAGAACTGTTCAGCGATGGCGTGGTGCTGGAGCAGGATTTGAGTCAGGTGGTCACCCACAGCGTCGGCCAGTCGTTCATCGGCGACCGGGTGCTGAGTTATTGCGGTGATCAATACTTGACCAAGGACGCCCACGGCGAAGAGGTGTACGGCGGCTCGAACCTGCTGGTGGTGCAGGGCAGTTACGAGGATCTGCTGGCGCTGGATCTGCCCGACGACGTGCGTCTGGCCATTCAGCAGGCGCAGGTGTTCGACCGGGCGGCGGACGAAGCCTATCCGCGTTTCTATGCCTCGCGGCGCAATTACGACATCGCCCAGGGCCTGGACAGCGAAGGCCGGCCGCGCAGTGGCGTGCTCGAACAGTCCTGGCGCATGGGCGGCGCCAGCAGCGCGGAAGTGGCGGCGTTGCAAAGCTTCGTCAACGATCCCTCGATGCGCGCGATCCGCGTATCGTCGGTGGAAACCTATACCGATCAGGACCTGCCGGCGGATGCCATCGAGGTGTATCGCGGGCCGGCCGAGAACAGCGACTTTCTCCTCAAATACGTAACGGTCAAATCCTATGACGGCTAGAAGCGAAAGCATTCAAATCGACATTGATGATGAACAGATGAGCGGGACATTCCTCAGTCCCAAATCGAAAGTCCCCGGCGTGTTGTTCGTGCACGGCTGGGGCGGCAGTCAGGAGCGGGATCTGGAACGGGCCAAAGGCATTGCCGGCCTGGGCTGCGTGTGCCTGACGTTCGACCTGCGCGGGCACACCGGCGGCACCGGCATTCCGCTGAGCCGGGTGACCCGCGAAGACAATCTGCGTGATTTGCTGGCGGCCTACGACCGGCTGCTCGCCCATCCGGCACTGGACACCTCGGCCATCGCGGTAGTGGGCACCAGCTATGGCGGTTATCTCGCCTCGATCCTCACCTCGCTGCGTCCGGTGCGCTGGCTGGCGCTGCGAGTGCCGGCGCTGTACCGCGACGAGCAATGGCACACGCCCAAACGCGATCTGGACAAGGCCGACCTGCGCGATTATCGCGGCACCCTGGTGCGCGCCGACAGCAACCGCGCCTTGCATGCCTGCTCGCAATTCACCGGAGACGTGCTGCTGGTGCAGTCGGAAACCGATGACTACGTGCCCCACGCGACGATCATGAGTTACCGCGCCGCGTGTCAGCAGACGCACTCGCTGACCCATCGCATCATTGATGGCGCCGACCATGCCCTGAGCGATCCGACCTCGCAGCAGGCCTACACCTCGATCCTGGTCGACTGGATTACCGAGATGGTGGTGGGCGAGCGGTTGAGCATCATTCAGTCGCGCTGATCAGGACTTGGGTTTCTTCTCGATCCGCAACGCCTTGGCCTTGGCTTCCACCACCAGGTACATCAGCACGGTGATCAGCAGCGGCAGCAGGAAATAGATCGCCCGGTACGCCAGCAACCCCGCCACCAGACTGCCGCGCGAAGCCTCGTGTTGCAGCAGCGCCACGAACACCGCTTCCAGCACGCCGAGCCCGGCGGGAATGTGGGTGATGACCCCGGCAATCGCGCTGATCAGCAGCACCCCGAGCACCAGCGGATAGTCGAGCTTGCTCGGCAGCAAGGTGAAAATCACCGCCGCCATCAGCGACCAGTTCAGCGCCCCGAGCAGCAATTGCAGGACCGCCATGCGCAGCGACGGCAGGTTGATTTCCACCCCGCGAATCGACCACTCGCGCCGCCGGGAAAACTGGCAGGCGACCAGATAACCGGCACTCACCAACAGCAGCAACACACCAATGCCCTGCAACGCATCACTGCTGACTTTCCAGCCCGGCGGCATGCGCACCAGCCCGCTGCTGAATACCACGCCGGCGATGGTCATGTAGCCGAACCAGTTGGTCGCCAGGCTCAGGCCGAGGATCTTGGCGATGTTGCTTTTACTCACCCCGAGCCGCGAATACAGGCGATAGCGCATGGCGATTCCGCCGACCCAGGCGCTGAGGTTGAGGTTGAACGCATAGCTGATGACGCCCACCGGCAGGATCTGTTTCCACGTCAGGTCCTGACGAATGTAAGTGCGGCCGATCAAATCGAAACTGGCGTACACCAGAAAGCTCAGCAGGGTCAGGCTGGAGGCGATGATCAGCGTGCGCACCTTGAAGTCGGCGAGGGTTTGCAGCACTTCGGCCCATTCGATACGGCTGGCGAACATCGTCAGCAAAACGATCAACGCAAGAAAGAACAGCAGGGTCAGCGGACGTTTCCAGCGGCTCCAGCGAGACTTGCCCGCCGGTGCCGGATGCACCGCCGCGTGGGCTTCGGAATGGCTCATGACGGATCGCTCCCGGCGGCATGGGTAAAGGGTTTGAGCCGTGGCTTGTGCGCCGGCAGCCAGCCGGCCATCGCCGGGAAATGCCGCAGGAAGTGAAACACCAGAAAGCCCACGGTCATGTGCCAGATCCGCCCGCGCGGCGACTTCGCGGCGTCCATCGCCTTGCAGTGGTTGTGGCTGAGGTCTTCGAGGCGTTCGAACAGGTGGCGATTGAAGGCGCGGTCGCGGATCAGCACGTTGGCTTCCAGGTTCAGCGACAGGCTCAGCGGATCAAGATTGCTTGAGCCGACGGTGCTCCATTCCTCGTCCACCAGCGCCACTTTGCCGTGCAGCGGCCGCTCGCAATATTCGTGAATCTGCACCCCGGCCTTCAGCAGATAATCGTAGGTCATGCGCGCGGCGAGTTTGGCCACCAGCATGTCCGGCTGCCCCTGCAGAATCAGTCGCACCTCGACCCCGCGTCGGGCTGCATTGCGGATCTCGCGCAGCAGGCGATAGCCGGGAAAGAAGTAGGCGTTGGCGATCACCACCCGCCGTTGGGCGCGGCGCAGTACCTGCAAATAAACGTCTTCGATGTCGGTGTTGTGCCGGTCGTTGTCGCGAAACACCAGGCGTACCTGACCGTCGTGATCATCGAACGCCATCTCCGCGCGGCGCTGTCGGCGCCGTTGCCACCAGAATCTTGCCCGACCCGGTCGGCCGCTCTGCAGCAGGGCGAAATGATGGATGTCGGCCACCGCCGGGCCCTGAACCTCCACCGAATAATCCTGCTTCGCTTCGGGGCCGAAATCGGCCAGGTGATCGCCGGAAAAATTGATCCCGCCGATGAACGCAATCAGCCCGTCGACCACCACGATCTTGCGGTGCAGGCGGCGGAACCAGTTGGTGCGAATGCCCAGGCGCTTCGGGGCCGGATCGAAGATTTGCAGATGCACGCCGGCATCGCTCAGCGCGGTGAGATAACCGGTGCTCAGTTCGCCACAACCGAAGCCGTCGAGGCTGACGGTGGTACGCACGCCACGCCGGGCGGCATCGATCAGGATCTCCTGCAATTCCTTGCCGACCTTGTCTTCGAAGACGATGAAGGTCTCCAGCAGGATTTCGCTTTTCGCCGCGCGCATCGCTTCGAACACCCGGGGAAAATACTCCTCGCCGTTTTCCAGCAGCTCGAGCCGGTTGTTGCCCTGCCAGCGATACTCGACATCGACGGTGCCCGGCTCGCGAACGGGCGGGGTGATACTGACCGGTTCCACGGCGGATTTCTCCAACGGTGCACTGCTCATAGTTCTATCTCCACCGACAGCGGCGCGTGGTCGGAAAGGTGTGACCAGGGACGGTTCGCCAGCACTTTGGGTTGACTGGCTTTTAGGTTGCGCACGTAGATCCGGTCCAGGCGCAGCAGCGGCATGCGCGCCGGGAAGCTGCGAGCCGGTTTGCCGTGATGCGCCGCAAACACTTCACGCAGGCCACAGGGTTCAAGCAAGGCATCGGCGCGCTGGCGCCAGTCGTTGAAATCGCCGGCGACGATCACCGGCGCGTCACTGGGCAGCTCGGAAAGGCGTTCTCGCAGCAGGCCCAGTTGATCGTTGCGATGGCTTTCGCGCAGGCCCAGATGAACGCAGATCGCGTGCACTTCACGGTCGTCTCCCGGCAGGCGCAGCACGCAATGCAACAGGCCGCGGTTTTCGTGGCCGCTGATCGAAACGTCGAGGTTGTCATGGCGCACGATCTGGAATTTCGACAGCACGGCATTACCGTGATCGCCGTCCGGGTACACCGCGTTGCGCCCGTAGGCAAACTGCGGCCAAAGGCTGTCGGCGAGAAACTCGTACTGCGGCATCGTCGGCCAGTTTTCGTAGCGTTTGGGATGGTGCTCGTGGGTGCCGTGGACTTCCTGAAGAAACACCACATCGGCGGACACGCTGCGCACCGCTTCGCGCAATTCCGGCAGGATGAAACGCCGGTTCAGTGCGGTGAAGCCCTTGTGGGTGTTGACCGTCAGCACGGTGAAACGGCGCACCGTGCTGATGACCGTGGTCTGCTCGTCGGTGAAGCCGACCGGCTCGGGAATGCTCATGCGAGTACCCCTTCGGCGGCCGGTTCGCCGGGCACGGTTTCGAGGTTCTTATCCAGATCGAATCGCTGCAACAGGCTGCGGGCATCGAAAGGCGCGCGAACCTTGATGTCGTTGTCGAAGTAGCAGAAAACCTCGCGGGATTTACGGGCACGAGGCTTCAGGCGCGGCGCGATCAAATGGGCGTCGCCCGGTTGCCGGCCATGGTGCCAGGCGTCGATCCGTTCGGCCCAGCGTTGCAGCGCGGCGCGGGTGTAGCCGCTGGCGTAGAGCTCTTCGGCACCGTGCAGGCGCAGGTAGACAAAATCGCTGGTGAGGTCTTCGCGGTACGGCCATTTCCCGGCGGTGTCGGCGATCACCAGCGCGGTGTTGTAGCGTTTGAGCAAGCGCACGAAGTCGGGGTCGATGAAACTGTCGTTACGGATTTCCACGGCATGGCGCAGCGGTTTTTTACCGTAGGCTTTCATGCTCGCGTGGCCGTGCAGGTGTGAGTCGTGCTGACGGGCGAGGTCGGCGGCGGCCTGGGTGTCGTGGGGCAACTGATCGAGAAAGGCTTCGAAACGTTCGGGGTCGAACGTGAAGTTGGGCGGGAATTGCCAGAGGACCGGGCCGAATTTTTCCTTCAGTTCCAGCACCCCGGAGGCGAAGAAATTGGCCAGGGGTTTTTCGATATCGCGCAGGCGGCGGATGTGGGTGATGAAGCGGGGCGCCTTGATGCTGAACACGAAGTCATCCGGCGTCTCGGCGTACCACTGGGCGTAGCGTTCGGGCCGTTGCAGGGCGTAGAACGATCCGTTGATTTCGATGCTGTTGACCGCCCGTGAGGCGAACTGCAATTCGCGTTTCTGCGCCAGCCCCTTGGGGTAAAAGTCCCCGCGCCACGGGGCGTAACGCCAGCCTGAAATACCGATATGAATCGTTGCCATGCCGCCCTCCCGTCGAAAGTCCCCGTACGGCCTCTGTCTGTGGATGACTGCGGGCGGTTCGGGAAAGTTTCGACGGGATTACGGACGGTCAGGCTGCGCCGGATCAGTGCCCGGTGACGATCCGGGCCGAGCCTTCGGCGGGTTCGGCATACACCGGGCCCAGGCGATCGAGGCGACCGCTCCATGCCGTCAGGGCCAATGCCACCAGCACCACCAGTCCGCCGATCCATGCAGTGTGAATCAGGCCGATGTGCTCGACGATCAAGCCGCCACCCCACGCGCCGCCGGCAATCCCGAGGTTGAACGCGGCAATGTTCAGGCCCGAGGCCACGTCCACGGCGTGCGGTGTGTGATGTTCAGCCTGACGCACCACATACACCTGCAAGCCCGGCACGTTGCCGAAGGCGACTGCGCCCCAGACCAGCACGGTGGCCAGCGCCAGCCATGGGTTGCCGGCGGTGAAGGTGAGCACGAACAGCACGGCGGCGAGCAGGGCGAAGATGATTTTCAGCGCGCTGATCGGCCCGCGTTTGTCCGCGAGTTTGCCGCCCCAGATGTTGCCGACTGCCACTGACACACCGTACACCAGCAACACCAGGCTGACGGTGCCGGCGCTGAAGCCGGAGATGTCCTGAAGGATCGGCGCCAGGAACGTGAAGGCAATGAACGAGCCGCCGTAACCGATGGCCGTCATGGCGTACACCAACAGCAGGCGCGGTTGCTTGAGCACCTGCAATTGCTGCAACAGCGATGCGGGTTTGCTGTGGGCAATGTTGTTTGGGACGTACAGCACGCTGCCGATGAACGCGATCACGCCGAGCGCCGACACGGCGAGGAAGGTTTCACGCCAGCCGAAATGCTGACCGATGAACGTGCCCAGCGGCACGCCGGTGACCAGTGCCACGGTCAGGCCGGTGAACATGATCGCAATCGCACTGGCGGCTTTTTCCTTGGGCACCAGGCTGGTGGCGATGGTCGAACCGATGGAGAAGAACACGCCATGGGCCAGACCCGTGACGATCCGCGCCAGCACCAGTGATTCATAACTCGGCGCCAGCCAGGCCAGCAGGTTGCCGAGGGTGAACAGCACCATCAGCGACAGCAGCAACAGTTTGCGCGGGACTTTGCCGGTGAGGGCGGTCAGCACCGGTGCACCGATGGCTACGCCGAGGGCGTAGAGACTGACCAGCAGACCGGCGGACGGCAGGCTGACGCCGAGATCGGCGCCGATGGTGGGAAGCAGGCCAACGATGACGAACTCGGTCGTCCCGATGGCGAAAGCGCTGAGGGTCAGCGCGAGCAAGGCAATGGGCATGACGGCACTCCGGTGGGGGATTGAATGGAGCGCAGTGTCGGGGTTTGGTGGGGGTGGAAAAATACGGGGATGGGCATTTGATATTTGACCTGAGAGCAAAGATCAAAAGCTTACCCCCTCATCGGAACGCCGCCCGCCCAGCCCTCCCGAAACGTCGGACCGCCCCCAAGGGGGCGAGGGGGAAAGGGAGCAGATCTTCATGCTTTTCAACACCTGAGTTCGACCTCGATCTTCCAGGTCGACGGAACTGGATTCGGCACCTCGGTCGGCTCCCTCTCCCTCCGGGAGAGGGCTGGGGTGAGGGGGCTCTTGAACTTTGCCGGCCAAATGTCGATCAGTTCCTTACAGGTTCAACCAAGGGAGCTCTGCGTTTTGACCAGGTTCAGGATCGCGATTCTATTGGGGGCATTGCTGTTATTCGGCGGCAATGCAGTGCAAGCCGCCAGCCTGCCGGGCGTTCCGGCGGCCAGTGAAGAGCCGGCCAAACCGGAGCCGATCGTCCAGGGCGGTCTGCTCGGCGCCATCAGTTCCAGCATCGACGACGTGCAGGACAAACTCGATCTCAACGAGCATCTGGTCGACGCCTGGCGCCTGCGCGCCGACCGGGCGGCGGATGAAGTCGACAGGCTGGTCAATCAACCCTCGAACCGCTCCGGCTGGAGCGTGGCAGGGGATTTCCTGATGCTCTCCGGCGTGTGGCTGGGCACGTTTGCCGTGTTGACGGTGCTCGGCAGCGTGCTGGGCAAACGCCTGCGGGAAGGGCGCTGGCTGCGCACCCGCCAACGCAGTCAGGACCTGCTCGGTTACCTGTTGCCCTACACGCTGCCCGCGCTGATCTGCCTGCCGCTGACCCTGTACGTCAGCCATTTTCTGTCGGCCTCGGTCGGTCGCGCGCTGGCGCTGTGTTTTGCCTACGCCACCAGCAGCGGGATATTTTCCACATCGATGCTGTTGTGTGTGGTGGTGATGTTCAACACCGGCCACAAGCGCCGCGCGGTGCAGATCATCCGCGACTACTGCCCGAAACCGCTGTTCCTGATCGGCTTTCTCGCTGCGTTGAGTGACGCCCTGACCAGCCCGCAGATCGCCCGGCAACTGGGCGGCAACATCACCAGCAGCATCGCGGTGTTCACCGGTCTGCTGGCCTCGATCATCTTCGGTCTGCTGGTGATTCGCCTGCGTCGGCCCGTGGCGCATCTGATCCGCAATCGCTCGCTGGCCCAGCGTCTGAAACAGCCGTCGCTGCAAGAGTCACTGCGGATTTTTTCCGGGCTCTGGTACTGGCCGATTGTGCTGATGGTGCTGGTCTCGGCGGTCAATCTGATCGGCATCGGCGAGGACAATCAAAAGGCCCTGCGTTGTGCGCTGTTCACCACCGTGCTGCTGATCGGCACGGTGTTCCTGAGCACCGTGCTGCAACACCTGTTCAAGTCGCGCAAGGCCGAGGCGATCCAGCGCAGCAGTGCCTACAAGGAACGTTTCCTCAGCCTGTTGCACGCCTTGCTGCGGATCGTCATCGCGATTGCGTTCATCGACATACTCGGGCGGATCTGGGGCGTGTCGCTGCTCGACTTCGCCCAGAGCAGCACGGTCGGTCGGGCGATCAGCAATGCCCTGAGCAGCATCGGGTTGATCTTCCTCGTGACGTGGCTGCTGTGGGTGGTGCTCGACACGGCGATTCAGGAGGCGCTGAAACCACCGGTCAGCAAACGCTCGGCGCGCCAGCCCAGCACCCGGGTGAAAACCATCCTGCCGCTGTTGCGCAACGCGATCAAAATCATCCTGGTGGTGATCTGCGCGATCACCACCATGGCCAATCTCGGGATCAACGTCGCGCCGCTGCTGGCCGGTGCCGGGGTGGTCGGCCTGGCCATCGGTTTCGGCTCGCAGCAACTGGTGCAGGACGTGATCACCGGGCTGTTCATCATCATCGAAGACACCCTGTCGATCGGCGACTGGGTGGTGCTCGATTCCGGGCATGCCGGCACGGTCGAAGGCCTGACCATTCGCACCTTGCGCCTGCGCGACGGCAAGGGCTTCGTGCACTCGGTGCCGTTCGGTCAGATCAAGGCGGTGACCAATCAATCGCGGCAGTTTGCGTTCGCGTTTTTCTCGGTGCAGTTCACCTACGACACCGATGTCGACAAGGCCATCGAGCTGATCCGCGAAGCCGGGGATTCGATCCGCGAAGACCCGTTCCTCAAGTACAACCTGCAAGGGCCGCTGGATGTGTTCGGTGTGGACAAGATGGACCTGAACGGCGTGGTGCTGACCGCGCAATTCCGTACGGTTTCCGGTGGGCAGTACGCGGTGAGCCGCGCGTTCAACCAGCGTTTGAAAAAGCTTGTGGATAACAGCCCGTGGGTGCATTTCGCGCAGACTTATCCACAGCAGGTTTTGCTGCCCAAACGCCAGGAAGAAGAGGTGGCGCCGGCGCATTCGTCGGTGGTGTTGCCGGAGCAGGCGCGCACTCAGTGACGGGTCAGCCTGTTGCGGATTTCGCTCATGGCGGCGGAGTCCAGCTCCACCCAGAATTGTTGCTTGCCCGCGACCTCGGCAGCGACCGGCAATCCGTCGCGATACACCAGCCGATTGCTCGCCAGCGCCGGTACTTTCGCGCCCGGCAACAAGGTGCCGGCGAGGTTCAGCGGATCGACGCCGCACACCGCAATCAGGCTGCCGTCATGGGGGCAACGGCGGACTTCGCGCAACAGCGGAATCGCCTCGGGCAGGGCGAATTGCTCGCCGGCCAGACCGCTGACAAACCGACCGCCACGAATCTCGCCCCGGGCCTCCAGCCGATGGAACGTGCGCAACAGTTCGCGCCAGCTCGGCAACCAATCGGCTTCGCGTTCCAGCAGGCGCCAGAACACCACGCCATAGCGGCGCAACAAGGTCATGGCGACGTGTTCGAGAGTTTCAGGTGACGCTGTTTGACGGTTTTCCACAACCGGCCCGCGACGCAACAACGCCCAGCGCCCGGCATCGTCCATGCCGCCGACAAACGCACCGCGCCCGCGTCGACTGCTGCGCTGCTGGCGCTTGCTCGCCGGGGTAATCAGCGCCCGCAATCCGGCAAAGCTGTCAGCATTCACAAGCCCGGCGCCGACCAGTTCCTGCAAGGCGATTTCCAGCTCGGTGCGCAGCAGGTGCGCTTCATGCATCAGCTCATCGAAAAACAGCGCGCCGTGCTGGCTCAGCGCGTCGAAAACCTTGCGGGTCTTGGGCGACAGTTCACTGACCGGCGTCTGCTCGGCCAACGCACTCCACAAGCCGACCTGACTGCGCGGCAACAACACGATCGGTGTGCTGCGCAACGCCGTGCCGCTGATGTTTTGCCGGGCACTGAGGCGAGTCCACACCAGTTTTCCGCTGCGGCACAGATCGTCCAGCCAGCTCGGTGAATAGTCCTTGAGCCGCGCGGGAAGGAGGTCGCTGTCCCACGCCGAAGCTGCAGCTGGGTAGCCTTCGAACTGACCGACAATCGCCGGCAACACGCCGTTGCCCTGACCACGGGTTGACGGGGACAAGTGCTGCCAGTCGAACAGAAACCGCATGAAATCCTGCAATGCCACCGGCTCGATTTCCCGGCGCAGACGCTTGACCGTGTAGCGGTGAATGCGCGCCAGCAGATGCCGTTCGCACCATTCCTCAACGGTCGATCCCGGCGTGAAGTGGCCGCGCAGTACATAACCTTCGCGCTCCAGATGAGCGAGGGCTTGATGAACAGAGGCCGGCATCAGGGCCAGCGGTTCGGCAATCGCCGCCAGCGGTAGCGGGCCGAATGCGCCGAGCCGCGCGCGGATCACTTCGATCAGTGCGTCATCGGCTGCCCATGGTTCGTCGAAACCGGGCAACGCGGGCAGTGCCGACTGCGCCTGTGGATAAAGCGCTAGCAGACAGGTCAGGCGTTCTCTTGCCAGCCACAGTGAATGCTCGGGATCGATCTGCAACTGGCAGGCTCGCCCGGTTTCGGCCAGGGCACTCAGCCAGTCGCGCCACTGCGGATTGGCCTCGACTTCACGGTCGCTGATGCAGGCCAGGCTCATCAGCGCTTCGTGCATTTCATCGGCGCTGTTCGGCGTCGTCCAGGCCTCTTCGCGCACGGCGTTGATCGCGTCGGCGTCCAGCGCACCGAGGTCATCGGTGGATTGCGGATCGCTCCAGCGGCGGTTGAGCACGGCCTGGGTGCGCCGCTCTTCCAGCGGCGCATCGTCGAGAAAGGTGTAGGGGCGGGCGCTGAGGATTTCCGCCGCCAGCGGCGAGGGCGCCGGCAGGTCACGGGCGATCAGGCGCACTTCGCCGCGCTCCATGCGCCGCAGGAGTTCGAGCCAGCCTTCGCTGTCCATCGCCTCGTGCAGGCAGTCGTCGAGGGTCTGCTCCACCAGCGGATGCTCGGGAATTTCCCGTTCGCCGGCGAGGTTTTCCAGGCAGGCGATCTGATCGGGAAACACGCTGGCGATCAGGTCTTCGCTTTTCATCCGCTGCAATTGCGGCGCGACCTTGCGCCCGCCGGTGTAGCGCGGCAGGGCCAGCGCCACGCCGGCATTCCAGCGCCAGCGCACACCGAACAGCGGCGCATCCAGCACCGCTTGAATCAGGATGTGCTCGGCGCTGTTGCTGTGCAGGTAACGCCAGACTTCATCGAGTTCGAAACTGTGGCTGGTGGACAGTGACAGCACTATCGCGTCTTCGCTGGCGGCAGCCTGCAATTCGAAGTTGAAGGTGCGGCAGAAACGCTTGCGCAGGGCAAGGCCCCAAGCACGGTTGATGCGACTGCCGAACGGCGAATGAATGATCAACTGGGTGCCGCCGGACTCGTCGAAAAACCGCTCCATCAGCAGCGTGTCCCGCGACGGCAGCGCGCCGAGGGCGAGGCGGGCGCGGGCCAGGTATTCCACCAGCTGTTCGGCGCTGGCCAGGTTCAGGCCGAGGGTGTCGGTCAGCCAGTCGAGGGCCGGTTGCAGGTTGCCGGGGCTGGCGCTGAGCAATTGATCGAGCTGCGCGTGCAGGCGCGCCACGGCCGCCGACAACTCATCGCTGCGTCCCGGTGCTTCGCCGAGCCAAAACGGAATGGTTGGCGGCTGACCCTGGGCGTCCTCGACCCGCACCTTGCCGGTTTCCACCCGCAGGATGCGATAGGAGGCGTTGCCGAGCTGAAACACGTCGCCGGCAATGCTTTCCACGGCGAAGTCTTCGTTGACGCTGCCGATGTTCAGGCCCTGGGGTTCGAGCAATACGCTGTAGTCGGCGTTGTCGGGGATGGTGCCGCCGCTGGTGACGGCGGTCAGCCGCGCGCCGCGTCGCCCGCGCAGGGTTCGGCTGACGGCGTCGCGGTGCAGGTAGGCGCTGCGGATGCCCTGACGGCCGTTGTAACCCTCGGCGAGCATGCCCAGCAGCGCCTGATAATGTGTTTCGTCGAGGCGGGCGTAGGGCTCGGCCCGGCGGAACAGCGCGAGCAAATCGTCCTCGGCCCATTCCTGGCAACTGACCTCGGCGATGATCTGCTGTGCCAGCACATCCAGCGGTGCTTCGGGAATGTGCAGCGTATCGAGTTCACCCCGGCGCACGCAGTCGAGCAGGGCGGCGCATTCGATCAGGTCGTCGCGGGTGGTGGCGAACAGGCGCCCCTTGGGCGTGCCGCCAACCTGGTGTCCGGAGCGGCCGACCCGTTGCAGAAACCCGGCAATCGAGCGCGGCGAGGCGATCTGGCACACCAGGTCGACTTCGCCGATATCGATCCCCAGCTCCAGCGACGCGGTGGCGATCAGCACTTGCAGCTCGCCACGCTTGAGCCGCTGCTCGGCGTCGAGGCGAAACTCCTTGGCCAGACTGCCGTGGTGCGCCGCCACCGCGTGTTTGCCGAGGCGTTCGCTCAGGTGCCGGCTCAGGCGTTCGGCCAGGCGTCGGGTGTTGACGAAAATCAGCGTGGTGCGGTGTTCCCGGGCCAGGGTGGCGAGGCGGTCGTAGACCAGTTCCCAGACGTCATTGGCCATCACCGCCGACAACGGCACCGGCGGCACTTCGATGCCCAGATCCCGTGGGCGCGCGTGGCCGATGTCGATGATTTCGCACGGGCGCTCATGGCCGACCAGAAACCGTGCGACCGCATCGATCGGTTTTTGCGTGGCCGACAGACCGATGCGGGTCAGTGGTTCAGGACACAGCGCCTGCAAGCGTTCGAGGCTCAAGGCCAGGTGACTGCCGCGTTTGCCGGCGGCGATGGCGTGGATCTCGTCGACGATCACCGTGCGCGTGGTGCCGAGCATTTTGCGGCCGGATTCCGAGCCGAGCAGCACATAGAGCGATTCCGGGGTGGTCACCAGAATGTGCGGCGCGCTCTTGCGCATGGCGGCGCGGTCTTTCTGCGGGGTGTCGCCGGTGCGCACGGCGGTGGTGATTTCCAGCGCCGGCAGACCCATTTGGCGCAACTGGTCGGTAATCCCGGCCAGCGGGTTCTGCAGGTTGATGCGGATGTCGTTGGACAGCGCCTTGAGCGGCGAAACGTAGACCACCAGGGTTTCGTCCGGCAGACCGTCCGGGGTTTCCAGGCCACGGTGGACCAGATCGTCGAGCACCGCGAGGAATGCGGTGAGGGTTTTCCCGGAGCCGGTGGGCGCGGCGATCAGCGTCGAACGGCGCTGGCGGATCAACGGCCATGCGCGGGCCTGGGCGGCGGTCACCGTCGGGAATGTGCTGCTGAACCAGGCGCTGACGGCGGGGTGGAAGCCTGCCAGGGCCGCGTCCTTGGGAAGGGGCAGATTCATGGCTTCAGTTATGCGGGTGGGCGGGCGAAGTTGCAAGTACCGCTCGGGATCTACACTTTACGGGTGACGGTTGCGCACTAAACCCGCAAAATGCAACGATTCCGGCAATTATCGACGACGCTGCCACGAGCATCGTCGCCAAAGCCATCGTTCCAATCAGACTGGGCCTGCTGACTCTATGCGAATGCGCCTTATGTTACTGGGCGGCGGAAATGCCCTTGGGCAGGCGCTGATTCGCCTCGGTGCAGAGGAAGACATCGGTTTCCTCGCCCCCCGCCCGCCCGAAGACGGCTGGGATGCCGCGAGCCTGACCCAATTGCTCGACGACACCCGTCCCGATGCATTGATCAACCTTGCCTACTATTTCGACTGGTTCCAGGCCGAGGCCGTCAGCGAAAGCCGTCTGGCCGGGCAGGAACGCGCGATCGAGCGACTGGCCGAACTGTGCCAGCACCACAACATCGTGCTGGTGCAGCCGTCCAGTTATCGGGTGTTCGACGGTTCCCGCGCCACCGCCTATAGCGAAAAGGACGAACCGGTGCCGTTGGGCCTGCGCGGTCAGGCCCTGTGGCGGATCGAGCAAAGCGTACGCGCCACCTGCCCGCAACACGTGCTGCTGCGCTTCGGCTGGCTGCTCGACGACAGCCCGGAAGGCACCCTCGGGCGCTTCCTGGCCCGTGCCGAACAGCCGGAAGAATTGCTGCTGGCCGACGACCGCCGTGGCAATCCGACCCCGGTCGACGATGCGGCGCGGGTGATCATCTCGGTGCTCAAACAACTCGATTGCGCCGCGCCGCTGTGGGGCACTTACCATTACGCCGGCCACGAGGCGACCACACCGCTGGCGCTGGGCCAGGCGATTCTCACCGAAGCGCGCGGCCTGCACCCGCTGGCCATCGAAGCGCCGACCGCCCAGGCCCACGCCGCGCGGCCGGATGCCGCCGAAGAGCCGCAACACGCGGTGCTCGCCTGCAAGAAAATTCTGCACACCTTCGGGATCAAGCCGCGCGCCTGGCGTGCCGCGCTCCCGGGCTTACTGGATAGGTTTTATCGTCATGGCTGAAGGCCCTGTTCTCATCACCGGCGGCGCCGGTTTCATCGGTTCGCACCTGACTGACGCGCTGCTTGCCAAGGGCCATTCGGTTCGGATCCTCGATGACCTGTCGACCGGCAAGCGCAGCAATCTGCCGCTGGATAATCCCAGGGTCGAACTGATCGTCGGCGATGTGGCCGACGCCGCATTGGTCGCGCAAGCGATGCAGGGTTGCAGCGCTGTCGCCCATCTGGCCGCGGTGGCTTCGGTGCAGGCGTCGGTGGACGATCCGGTGAAAACCCACCAGAGCAATTTCATCGGCACGCTGAACGTCTGCGAAGCCATGCGCGAGGCTGGCGTCAAACGTGTGCTGTACGCCTCCAGCGCAGCCGTCTACGGCAACAATGGCGAAGGCGAGTCGATTGACGAAGACACGCCCAAGGCGCCGCTGACGCCTTATGCGTCGGACAAACTGGCCGGCGAGCAGTACTTCGATTTCTATCGCCGCCAGCACGGTCTGGAACCGGCGATCTTTCGCTTCTTCAACATTTTCGGCCCGCGTCAGGATCCGTCCTCGCCGTACTCCGGGGTGATCAGCATCTTCAGCGAACGCGCGCAGAAAGGCCTGCCGATCACTGTGTTCGGCGATGGCGAGCAGACCCGGGATTTCATGTACGTCGAAGATCTGGTCGATGTGCTGGTGCAGGCGATCGAAAAGCCGCAAGTGGACGTCGGTGCGGTGAACGTCGGCTGGAATCAGGCGACCAACCTCAAGCAGATGCTGGCCGCGCTCGAAGCGGTGGTCGGCGAGTTGCCGCCCGTCAGCTACGGTCCGGCGCGCTCCGGTGACATCCGTCATTCGCGGGCGAACAACAGTCGGTTGCTTGAGCGATTCAAGTGCCCGACGCCAACACCGATGAACGTCGGGCTGGCCCGTCTGCTCGGCCGCTGAGCTTCTCGCAGACATGAAAAAGGCGCCTTTTGACAGGCGCCTTTTTCACGGCCGGAATTCGGGTTTAACGCCGGTTTCCTGTAGCGAGGGAGCTTGCTCCCCGGTCGATTGCGTAATATCGCCGTCAGTTCTGAGCCTGCCCGCCACCAAGCCTCATTCACCACCACGTGAACGTTCTTTGATTGCTGCTTAGAACTTGTAGCCCAGACCGACCATGTACACAAATGGATCGACGTCGACATTCACTTTTGCGCGAGTGCCCGGCGCCACGGCGTTGTTCTCGACGGTGGCGCGGGTGTCGATGTCGATGTAGCGCACCTGGGCGTTGAGCATGATGTTGTCGGTCAGCATGTAGTCGGCGCCGACCTGCCAGGCCAGGCCCCAGGAGTTTTTCGCCTTGAAGTTGCTGAAGCCGTTGGACTGGGCTTCGCTGCCGACGTGCTCGTCGTAGATCCAGGTGTAGTTGATGCCGCCGCCGATGTACGGCTGGAAGGCCGACTTCGCGTCCAGCGGGTAGTAGACGACGCTCAGGGTCGGCGGCAGGTGTTTCAGGGTGCCGAGTTTGCCGTTGGCGGCTGGCAGGGCAGTGCCCTTGAGCTTCACGTCATGTTCGAACGGGGACGCGGCCAACAGCTCGATACCGATGTTGTTGGTCAGCATGTAAGCGAAGTTCAGACCCAGTTGGGTGTCGCTGCTCATGGTCGCCTTGCCGCCCAGGTTGGTGCCGCTCAGCGGACCCTGATCGACCTTGACGCTGGAGCTGTCGGCCTTCGGGTTGACGGTGATCGCACCGGCACGAACGATGATGTCGCCGGCTTCGTGGGCGTGGGCGAGCGGGGCTGCGAGCGCGAGGGCAAACAGCGAGGCGCTGAGCAAGGACTTGTTCATGGAAGCTCCCAAAGGACGTTAAAAATGTTTGATGTCCTATGGTACGAATCCGTCTGATACGGTCTTTTGACTCAGCTCAATGAAACAGTGATGGGCGGTTTTTTTGTGGAACCTTTGCTCGCAAAGCCGATGGAGCGGGCTATAACTGACTGCCGGAGTTACTCCGGCAGCTCGTACACATAAATCTTGTCTGCTTCCATCTGATATCCGGCGTCGGCCAGTTCGCTGGTGGACTGCTTGACCTGCAACGGCCCCTCCACCCAGTACGGCTGATACAGCTCGTCGAGCTTCACGCCGAGTTCGCTTTTCACGTGCACGATCTGGTTCGACGGCGGTGGCGGCACGTGGATGCAGGCGCCGAAATACGGCACCAACAGGAAGTCCGTGGTGCGGCCTTCTTCGCTGACTTCCAGCGGCACGATGTAACCCGGCAGACGAATGTTCTGGCCGTCGAGGCTTTGCACCACGGGGGCGTTGGGCATGTCCTGCTTGGCTGCCGGCGCCGATTCGGCCGACAGCGCATCGCTCATCTTCGACAGGTCATGCAGCGGCGTCATGTTCGGCACTTCCGGCGCCGCGTCCGGCGGGATCATCTCCGACCAGGTCAGATCTTTCGGCGCCGCCGCCCACACGGGCAGGGCGACCAGCAACAGCAGCGCAAGCACGGCGCGGGGCATGGTGAACATCCTCATAATCGGATCGACAGGCCATCGGCCAATGATTGGCGATACGCGCGCCAGGCCGGCACGCTGCCCATCAGCAGCGCGGCAGCCAGAATGCCACCGAGCAGCGTCCATTCATACTCGCTTGGCCAGGCCAGCGGCAGATACAGCCCGTAATTGGCCTGCACATAACCCTGAGCAGCGGCGATGCCGAGGTACAGCAACGCCAGCCCGGCGATCACCCCGGTCAGCGCCAGAGCAAAGGCTTCCAGCACCAAAAGACTTGCGATATGCCACGGTCGCGCGCCCACCGAACGCAGGATCGCCATCTCGCGGCGGCGTTCGTTGAGGCTGGTGAGAATCGCCGTGAGCATGCCGATCAATCCGGTCAGCACCACGAACAGCGAGACCACGAACAGCGCTTTTTCGGCGGTGCTCATCAGGCTCCACAACTCCTGCAAGGCCACGCCCGGCAGGATCGCCAGCATCGGCTCGCCACGGAATTCGTTGATCTCCCGTTGCAACGCGAAAGTCGAAATCTTGCTGTTGAGGCCGAGCATGAACGCGGTGATCGCTTGCGGCGTCAGGTCCATGTTGCGCGCCTGATCGGCGCTGATCCGGCCGTTGCCACGGGCCGGCACACCGTTGTGCCAGTCGATGTGGATCGCCTCCATACCGCCGAGGCTGATGTGCAGCGTGCGGTCCACCGGGGTGCCGGTGCGCTTGAGAATCCCGACCACGGTGAACGGCTTGTCGTCGTGCTTGACCAGACTGATCGCCGCCACACCGTGGGCCAGCACCAGTTGGTCGCCGAGCTTGTAGTGCAGCGCCTCGGCCACTTCGGCACCGAGCACCACTTCGAACGGATCGGTGGCGAAGGCGCGGCCGTCCGCCAGTTCCAGATGTTGCTGGCGACCGTACTGGTAATGCTCGAAATAGGCTTCGGTGGTGCCCATCACCCGGTAGCCGCGATGGGAATCGCCGAGTGACATCGGGATCGCCCACTTCACCTTCGGGTTGCTGGCGAAGTGTTCGAAGCTGTCCCAGCGAATGTTGTTGGTGGCGTTGCCGATGCGAAACACCGAATACAGCAACAGGTTCACCGAGCCCGAGCGGGCGCCGACGATCAGGTCGGTGCCGCTGATGGTGCTGGCGAAACTGGCCTTGGCTTCGGTGCGCACCCGCTCAACCGCCAGCAGCAGGCAGACGGAAAGCGCGATGGCGAAAGCGGTGAGCAGGGCGGTAAAGCGGCGGTTGGCGAGGCTGGCCATGGCCAGACGGAACAGATACATCTCAGACCTCGGCAGACGTGGCGGCGCGATTGAGTTCGGCCAGGGACAGGTGACGGTCGAACAGCGGCGCCAGGCTCTGGTCGTGGCTGACGAACAACAGGCTCGAGCCGGCTTCGCGGCATTCGGCGAACAGCAGGCGAATGAAGTTTTCCCGGGCGTCGTAATCCAGTGCCGAGGTCGGTTCGTCGGCGATCACCAGTTCTGGCTGACCGATCAACGCACGGGCCGCGGCGACCCGCTGTTGCTGACCGATCGACAGCGAATCGGCGCGGCGACTCAGGATACTTTCGTCCTTCAGACCCAGGTGGGCAAGCAGGGTGGCGGCGGCCTGATCTACGCTGCCGTGACGCTGTTTTGCACGCTCGGCACGCAGCTTCGAGAAGTGGCACGGCAGTTCGACGTTCTCGCGCACCGAGAGAAACGGCAGCAGGTTGAACTGCTGGAAAATGTAGCCGGTGTGATCGACGCGAAAACGATCACGGGCGCCGGCACCCAGGTCGGTCAGTTCCTGGCCGAGCAGGCGAATGCTGCCGCGGCCGGGTTTCTGCACCCCGCCGAGCAGGCCGAGCAGGGTGGTCTTGCCGCTGCCGCTGGGGCCCTTGAGGAACAGGGTTTCGCCGGCCTCCAGGCGAAACGCCGGGATGTCCAGCAGCGGCGGGTGGCCGGGCCAGTTGAAGCCCAGGTCGGACAGTTCGATGAGTGCTTGGGTCATGGCGCCGTTTCGTGTCAGAACTTCAGGGCGGCGGCCTTGGCCGTCACTTCCGTGCCTTGCTGGCCGCTCGGGCTGATCAGTTGTACCTGAATTTTCTGGGTGGCCGGGAAGGTGTTGAACAGGTTCGCCAGATCCAGGGTTTTCAACGCACCCGGCGCCGCACAGCTGAACTGGTAGTGGGCGTGGATTTCGCTGTGGTCGTGATGGTGCTCGTGACCGTCCTTGCCGGCTTCCTCTTCGTCATGGTCGTCGGCATCCGGCTTGTCGCCGAACAGCGGGCTTTCCAGTTCCTGGCTGGTGACTTTGCAACCGGCGGCGGCCGGCAGGCTGAACAGCGCCAGCGGTTTTTCCAGCTGCGCACGCGCGGCTGCGACCTTGGCCTTGTCGGCATCGCTGGTGGCGACGTGCTCAAAACCGACGAGGTTCATCGCCGGGCTTTCCAGCTCCAGTTCCAGAGTCTGGCCGTCGAGGGCGGCGTTCAGGCGTCCGACGCCATGTTCGTGGGCACCGAGGCTGCCGTGCTCATGGTCGTGATCATGCTCATCGGCGGCATGGGCGATGGCCAGCGGCAACAGGGCAAACGGCAAAGCGAGCAGCAGACGACGCATGGCGGTCTCCGGGAAGTAAAGTGAAGAGTTTGTTATGTAATCTTATAACGAAAGTGCGCAGAGTTTGCCCGCCCGCTTGGCGTTACACAAGTCCCATGGGAGCATGCAGGTCAGAAATGTGCGGGAGCGAAGCTTATGTTGCGGATACGCGGAACCGTCGGCGAATTGCCGGTGGATTTGACCCTGGAACTGGATGAAAGCGACTGGGCGCGGCTCGGTGCGCAGTTTGGCGTGCAGGTGCAGACGGCCCAGCCGCAGGCAGCAGCGGCGGCGCCTGTGGCGAAACCGGTGAATCAGGATGACGCGTTGTGGCAGGTCGCCAGGGATCTGTTGCGCAAGGCCGGACAACTCAGCGGGCCGGAATTGCTGGATCAGCTCGAAGGGCTGACCGGCAGCGCGGCAGCGGGCAAGCGCTTGCTGGTGCGCCTGCGTCATTCATCCGATGTGAAAGTGCTGAGCGGCGGGGATACGCCGCTCTACAGCTGGATCGAGTAGGCGCTTAGTACAGCGCCGCAAACACCTTGCGCCGGTAAGCGGTCACCAGCGGGTGATCGTTGCCCAGCAGTTCGAACACTTGCAGCAAGGTCTTGTGTGGCAGGCCTTCGCCGTAGCTGCGGTTGCGGATGAACAGCTTGAGCAGGGCGTCCAGCGCCGCTTCGTATTGTTGACGGGCCAGTTGCTGGATCGCCAGTTGATACACCGCTTCATCGTCCTGCGGGTTTTGCGCCAGACGGCTCTTCAGGTCGGCGGCGTCCGGCAGGTCGCGGGCCAGACCAAGGAACTTGATCTGCGCCTTGGCACCGGCCAGTGCAGCCTTGTGCTCGTCGCTCTTGACCGCGTCGAGCACGGTTTGCGCTTCGCCCAGCTCGCCGCGTTCGGTCAGGCAGCGAGCGTAGAGGATCAGCGCCTTGGCGTTGGTGTTGTCTTCGCCCAGCAGCGTAACCAGTGTCGCTTCAGCGTCGGCGTAACGGCCTTCGTCAAACAGTGCCTGAGCCTGTTCGAACGGATCGGCGGCGGACGGCACCGGCATCTGCACATGCGGTTCAAGCAGGGCGCGCACGGCGGATTCCGGTTGCGCACCGGCAAAGCCGTCCACCGGTTGACCGTCCTTGAACAGCACCACGGTTGGCAGGCTGCGGATGCCGAAGCGCGCGACGATGTCCTGCTCGATATCGCAATTGACCTTGGCCAGCAGCAACTCGCCCTGATAGCTCTCGGCGATGCCTTGCAGCATCGGCATCAGCGCCTTGCACGGCGCACACCATTCGGCCCAGAAATCCACCAGCACCGGTTTTTGAAAGGAAGCCTCGATCACCGACTGGTCGAAGTCGGCCGTCGTGGCGTCGAAGATGTACGGCGTTTGCTGACTCATGGGGTATCTCGTAAAAGCGTGAATGGGGCAACTATACGGTCAGGCGCGGGCCGCATGGTAGAGGCTGACATGGCGAAACTCTTCGGGCTCGGCCAGATCAGGCAAGGTCATGGCTTCGAGCATTTCGATGCGCCGGTACAACGGATGACGGAAATCCCGAACCCGCGAATCCGCCACCAGCGCTTCGCGGCCACGGCTCAGGAAGGCATCGAGCAGCGGCAGGTTTTCCCGATCGTAAAGAACGTCGGCCACCAGGATCAGATCGAAGCGATCCGCCTCGGCGAAGAAATCCGTGGAATAGCTCATCTGCACATCATTGAGTTCGGCATTCGCCCGACAGGCGGCAATCGCCAGCGGGTCGAGGTCGCAGGCCACCACCTCCAGCGCTCCGGCTTTCACCGCCGCGATGCCGGCAATCCCGGAACCGGCGCCGAAATCCAGCACCCGCTTGCCTCGCACCCACTCGGGAAACTCCGCCAGATAACGCGCCACCGCCAGACCGCTGGCCCAGCAGAAACTCCAGTACGGCGGCTCATGCAGGATTCGTTGGGTTTCTTCCTGGCTGAATTCGCGCGCCATGTTGTCGCCGTCGATCAGCCACAGCTGCAAATCGGTGTCCGGCAACGCACAGGCTTTCAGTCGGGCGTCGCCGAGCAATTCGCCCAGCGACTGTTGCAGGTCTAACGGTGCATTCATGGTGCTTTTACAAATTGCAGCTGGCCCAGCGCCTGGGTGGTCGGCTGAGTGATGGTCTGCGACGGCAGGTGCAGGATCAGCTGGCCGGACTGGCTGGCGCGGCCGCGCAGTTCAACCCGCGCCCCGGCCGGAAAAGCCTCGGGGTTGAAGCGCAAGTGGAACGGCAGAATCTGGTTGTTGCCGATCAGGCTGGAACTGGCGAGCAATTGTTGCGGGCGATCTTTTGCGTCGATCACCAGCAGCGCCAGTTCGACTTCGGCACCGGCCGGCACGCCTTGCAGGGTGCCGCTCAGTTCGCGCTGATAGGCCGGCAGCGGGCCGAGGTCGGCGGCTTCGCGGGCTTTTTTCTGCGCCTGTTGCGGCGCCGGGCCCGGCGTGGGCGGCTGAGGCTTGGGCGCATCGCTGCCACAGGCCACCAGCAGGCTGAAAACACTGAGCAAAACGAGCGGTCGTAGGGACATTGGCGGCTCCAGCAAAATGAAATCCATGGATCAAACGATCATGGCAGTCTGTATACCGCAAAGCCTATGGCTTGTCTTGCCACCGGGATGCGCTACCATGGCCCTCCCTTTTTTTGTTGCCAGCCACCATGCACTGTCCCTTCTGCGGTGCCAACGACACCAAGGTCATCGACTCGCGTCTGGTCGCCGAGGGCGAACAGGTGCGCCGCCGGCGTGAATGCCTGGCCTGCGGCGAACGTTTCACGACGTTCGAGACGGCCGAACTGGTGTTGCCGCGCCTGATCAAAACCGACGGCAGCCGCCAACCGTTCGACGAAGAAAAACTCCGCGCCGGCATGCAGCGCGCCCTGGAGAAACGTCCGGTGAGCGTCGAGCGCCTCGAATCCTCGCTGGTCCATATCAAGCACAAGCTGCGCGCCACCGGCGAGCGCGAGGTCAAGTCCCTCGTGGTCGGCGAACTGGTGATGGCCGAGCTGCAAAAGCTCGATGAAGTCGCCTACATCCGTTTCGCTTCCGTGTACCGCCGCTTCCAGGACCTCAACGAGTTCCGCGAAGAGATCGACCGCCTGGCCCGCGAACCGGTGAAAGAATGACCACCGCCGCCGAGCAGGCCATCCTCGACGCCCACTTCATGGCCCGGGCCCTGGAATTGGCGCGCAAGGGGCATTACACGACGCACCCCAATCCACGGGTTGGCTGCGTGATCGTGCGTGACGGGCAGATTGTCGGCGAAGGCTGGCATGAACGTGCCGGCGAACCTCATGCCGAAGTCCACGCCCTGCGCGCCGCCGGTGAACTGGCCCGGGGCGCCACGGCTTACGTGACCCTCGAACCTTGCAGCCACCACGGTCGTACGCCGCCGTGCGCCGATGCGCTGGTGAATGCCGGTGTTGGCCGGGTGGTCGCGGCGATGCGTGATCCGAATCCACAAGTCGCCGGGCGCGGTCTGCAGCGTCTGGCCGATGCCGGCATCGCCACCGAAAGCGGTGTGCTGGAGGCCGAAGCCCGCAAGCTCAATCAAGGTTTTCTGAAGCGCATGGAACACGGCTTGCCGTTCGTGCGGGTCAAGCTGGCCATGAGCCTTGACGGTCGCACGGCGATGGAAAGCGGCGAGAGCCAATGGATCACCGGCCCTGCCGCGCGTGCGGCGGTGCAGCGTCTGCGCGCTCAGGCCAGCGTGGTGCTGACCGGCGCCGACACGGTGCTGGCCGACGGTGCTCGCCTGACCGTTCGCGGCGAAGAGCTGGGGCTGGATGCCGAACAAACCGCGCTGGCCCTGAGCCGTCCGCCGCTGCGGGTGTTGATCGATGGTCGTCTGCGAGTGCCGCTGGATGCGCCGTTCTTCAAGGCCGGCCCGGCGCTGGTCGCCACCTGCGTGGCCATCGAAGAACAGTACGCCCACGGTCCGGAATGCCTGATCGTGCCGGGCGATGACGGTCAGGTCGATCTGCATCGATTGCTGATCGAACTGGCCAACCGTGGCGTCAATGAAGTGCTGGTCGAGGCCGGTCCTCGACTGGCCGGCGCATTTGCCCAGCTCGGTCTGGTCGACGAGTTCGTGATTTTTATCGCCGGCAAGTTCCTCGGCTCCACGGCGCGTCCGCTTCTGGACTGGCCGCTAGCCTATATGAAGGATGCGCCGGAGCTGAAAATCACTGAAATTCGCGCGGTTGGCGATGACTGGCGAGTCACTGCAATCCCTGTCTCATCGGCGAGCGTATAATTCCCGGCCATCGCGTTAGCGCTGGCTTCGTTCTCAAGGAGAACCCCATGTTTACCGGCATCATCGAATCCATCGGCAGTATCCGCGCACTGACCCCAAAGGGCGGTGATGTGCGGGTGCATGTCGAAACCGGCAAGCTCGACCTGAGCGACGTCAAACTCGGCGACAGCATCGCGGTCAACGGCGTGTGCCTGACCGCGGTTGAACTGCCGGGCAACGGCTTCGCCGCCGACGTCAGTCGCGAAACCCTCGACTGCACCGCCATGAATGACCTGAAAAGCGGCAGCCCGGTCAACCTGGAAAAAGCCCTGACCCCGACCACCCGTCTCGGCGGCCATCTGGTCAGCGGTCACGTCGACGGTGTCGGCGAAGTGGTTTCGCGCAGCGACAATGCCCGCGCCGTGGAATTTCGCATCCGCGCGCCGAATGAGCTGGCGAAGTACATCGCCCACAAAGGCTCGATCACCGTCGACGGCACCAGCCTGACCGTGAACGCGGTCGATGGCGCTGAATTCCTGCTGACGATCATTCCGCACACCCTGAGCGAAACCATCATGGCGTCGTACAAGCCAGGTCGTCGGGTGAACCTGGAAGTCGACCTGCTGGCGCGTTATCTCGAGCGTCTGCTGTTGGGCGACAAGGCTGCAGAGCCAACGTCCGGTGGCATCACTGAAAGCTTTCTGGCCGCCAACGGCTACCTCAAATCCTGACTGAAGGGGGTGCCTTGTGGCGCTCAATAGCATCGAAGAACTGGTTGAAGACATCCGCCAAGGCAAGATGGTCATCCTCATGGATGACGAAGACCGCGAGAACGAAGGCGACCTGATCATGGCCGCCGAATGCTGCAAGGCCGAGCACATCAACTTCATGGCCAAGCACGCCCGTGGCCTGATCTGCATGCCGATGAGCCGCGAGCGCTGCGAAACCCTGAAGCTGCCGCTGATGGCGCCACGCAACGGTTCCGGTTTCGGCACCAAGTTCACCGTCTCGATCGAAGCCGCCGAAGGCGTGACCACCGGCATCTCCGCCGCTGACCGCGCACGCACCGTGCAAGCGGCCGCCGCGAAGGACGCGAAAGCCGAAGACATCGTCAGCCCGGGCCACATCTTCCCGCTGATGGCCCAGGCCGGTGGCACCCTGGCCCGCGCCGGTCACACCGAAGCTGCCTGCGACCTCGCGCGCATGGCCGGATTTGAGCCAAGCGGCGTGATCTGCGAAGTGATGAACGATGACGGCACCATGTCCCGTCGCGCCGAACTGGAAGCTTTCGCCGCTGAACACAACATCAAGATCGGCACCATCGCCGACCTGATTCACTACCGGATGATCCACGAACGTACCGTTCAGCGGATTGCCGAGCAGCCGCTGGACAGCGAACTGGGCCAATTCAACCTGGTGACCTATCGTGATTCCGTGGAAGGCGACGTGCACATGGCACTGACCCTGGGCACCGTTTGCGCCGAAGAACCGACCCTGGTTCGGGTGCACAACATGGACCCGCTGCGCGACCTGCTGATGGTCAAACAACCGGGCCGCTGGAGCCTGCGCGCCGCCATGGCTGCGGTCGCCGAGGCCGGCAGCGGTGTGGTGCTGTTGCTCGGTCACCCACTGGATGGCGACGTGCTGCTGGCGCACATCCGCGAAACCGGCGATCAGGCGGCGGTGAAAAAACCGACCACCTACAGCATCGTCGGTGCCGGTTCGCAGATCCTGCGTGACCTCGGCGTGCGCAAAATGCGCTTGATGTCTGCGCCGATGAAGTTCAATGCGATATCCGGTTTCGATCTGGAAGTTGTAGAATACGTGCCCTCCGAATAATGACCGGTTGTTTCCGGCTCCGAATTCGCGGCAAATAAATCACTGAGGGACGCGAAACAGACGCGTCCCGGCTCTTTAAGAGATCTGACGAATGACCCTGAAGACCATCGAAGGTACCTTCATCGCCCCTAAAGGCCGCTACGCTTTGGTAGTGGGCCGCTTCAACAGCTTCGTGGTTGAAAGCCTGGTCAGCGGTGCAGTTGATGCCCTGGTTCGCCACGGCGTGAGCGAAAGCGACATCACCATCATCCGCGCACCTGGCGCCTTCGAAATCCCGCTGGTTGCGCAGAAAGTCGCCCAGAAAGGCGAGTTCGCAGCAATCATCGCCCTGGGCGCGGTCATTCGTGGCGGTACTCCGCACTTCGAATACGTGGCTGGCGAGTGCACCAAGGGCCTGGCCCAGGTGTCCATGGAGTTCGGCGTACCGGTCGCTTTCGGCGTCCTGACCGTTGATTCCATCGAGCAAGCCATCGAACGTTCCGGCACCAAGGCCGGCAACAAAGGTGCTGAAGCTGCCCTGTCCGCTCTGGAAATGGTCAGCCTGCTGGCGCAGTTGGAGGCCAAGTGATTAGCGACGAAAGCGATCGTTTCAACCCGCGCGATCCGAAACCTGCGGATGCCGGCAAGCCATCGAAAAGCGCCAAGCGCCGCGAAGCCCGTCAGCTCGCGACCCAGGCCCTGTATCAGTGGCACATGGCTCGGCAGTCGTTGAACGAGATCGAAGCGCAGTTCCGGGTCGATAACGATTTCACCGATGTCGACGGTGCTTACTTCCGCGAAATCCTGCACGGGGTTCCGCAGTTCAAGACCGAAATCGACAACGCGCTCACGCCTTGCCTGGACCTGGCGATCGAAGAGCTGGACCCGGTTGAACTGGCAGTTCTGCGCCTGTCCACCTGGGAACTGCTCAAGCGCGTCGACGTGCCGTACCGCGTTGTGATCAACGAAGGTATCGAGCTGGCCAAGGTGTTCGGTTCGACCGACGGCCACAAGTTCGTCAACGGCGTGCTCGACAAGCTGGCTCCGCGCCTGCGTGAAGCTGAAGTGAAGGCGTTCAAGCGCTGATTGGCGCTTGAACACTTTTTTCAGCCATGGGCGAGTTTGAGCTGATCCGCAATTTCTTCGCCGCCGCGCCTTGTGCGCAGGGCGGCGAAGGCGTTGCACTGGGGATCGGCGATGACTGCGCCTTGCTGGCGGTTCCTTCCGGGGAACAGCTGGCGGTTTCCACCGATACGCTGGTGGCCGGCGTGCATTTCGCCGATCCCTGCGATCCGTTTCTGCTCGGTCAGCGCTCGCTGGCCGTGGCGGTCAGCGACCTCGCTGCCATGGGCGCCATGCCCGTCGCCTTTACCCTTGCCCTGACTCTGCCGACGGTGACTGCCGATTGGCTGCAAGCCTATGCCCGCGGCTTGAACCGCATGGCGCAGGGCTGCAGCGTGGCACTGGTTGGCGGCGATACGACGCGCGGGCCGTTGAGCCTGACCGTCACCGTGTTCGGCCGCGTCCCGGCCGGCAAAGCGCTGACCCGCAGCGGCGCACAACCGGGCGATCTGCTGTGTGTCGGCGGTGAGCTAGGCAATGCCGCCGGGGCCTTGCCGCTGGTGCTGGGTCAGCGTGACGCCGAGCCTCACATCGCCCAGCCGCTGCTCGATCATTACTGGTCGCCGCAACCGCAACTCGCCCTCGGTCAGGCCCTGCGTGGCAAGGCCACCTCGGCGCTGGACATCTCCGATGGCCTGCTCGCCGATTGCGGTCACATCGCACTGGCTTCGAAGGTTAGCCTCGAAGTCGAGCGCGAGCGTGTTCCGCTGTCGGATGCGCTGGTGGCGTTTCTCGGTCAGCGCGGTGCCGAACGTGCGGCGTTGAGCGGCGGCGATGATTACGTGCTGGCTTTCACCTTGCCGTCCGTCGAGTTGCCGGCGCTGCTCGCCGATGGCTGGCCGATCCATGTGATCGGCCGCGTGACGCAGGGTCAGGGCGTGGTGCTGCTGGATCGCGACGGGCACGACATCACCCCGCAAATCCGGGGTTATCAACATTTTCAGGAGTCACCGTGACAGATCACCCGAAACAGGTTCCGGCCGAATTCGTTCCGCCGTCGGTCTGGCGCAATCCCTGGCATTTTCTCGCGTTCGGCTTCGGCTCGGGCACCTTGCCCAAGGCGCCGGGCACCTGGGGCTCGTTAGTTGCGCTACCCTTTATCCCGTTGTGGCAGATGCTGCCCGACTGGGGTTACTGGCTGATGCTCGGAATCACCATGCTGTTCGGCTTCTGGCTGTGCGGCAAAGTGGCCGACGATCTGCGGGTGCACGACCACGAAGGCATCGTCTGGGACGAAATGGTCGGGATGTGGATCACCCTGTGGCTGGTGCCGGAAGGCTGGTACTGGTTGCTCGCCGGGTTCCTGGTGTTCCGCTTCTTCGACATTCTCAAGCCGTGGCCGATCCGCTGGATCGACCGGCATGTTCACGGCGGCGTCGGCATCATGCTCGACGACGTGCTGGCCGGCGTGTTCGCCTGGCTGGCGATGCAGGGACTGGTGTGGATTTTCGCCTGATTTCCAGGCGTGGATGAGGGACACAGGGATGACTCGACGCTGGTTGGCGATAGTGGTTTTGACCTTGCTTGGCGCCATGGCCCAGGCACAGGACGCAGCGCCGTCGGTCATTCACCTGGCCAGCGAAGAGTGGGAAGACTACACCGCCGCTGACGGTCATGGCCTGGGCTGGGATGTGTTGCGCAAAGTGTTCGAGCCGGCCGGCGTGACCCTGGATATTCGCACTGTGCCCTACACCCGCTCGGTGGGTTTGGTGCAGTTGAAGGAAGCCGACGCACTGGTCGGCTCCTATCGCGGTGAAGCCGAGCAGGTGCTGTACCCGAAATGGAATTTCGATTCCGACCACATCTACGCGCTCGGTCTGGCCAGCAATCCTTCGCCGACCCAGGCGACGCTGGGCAAATACCGACTGGCCTGGGTGCGCGGCTATCGCTACGAAACCTACCTGCCGAACGTCAAACGCTTCAACCAGATCGAGCGCCGCACCGGCATCCTGTCGATGCTCAAGCAGGGGCGGGCGGATTACTACATTGATGCGTTGACGGAAATCGAGGCGGTGGTGAGAAACGCCGCCGATCCGTCGCAGTACCGTTATTCACATCTGGCGGAATTGCCGCTGTACCTCGGTTTCGCCGACACTCCGCAAGCCCGCGCACTGATGTCGATCTACGACCAGCGCATGGAGCAACTGGTGAAAAGCGGCGAGTTGAAGCCGATCTTCGAGCGCTGGAAGCAACCGTATCCCTTCGAATGAACGCGATAAGGGCGAGCCTGTTATCAAACTTTTTGATCGTTATGGCCGATAATTCAGCCTAAGCGCCTGCGGGAACCTGCTGTTACAATGCCGCCCAGCGAATCTTCAGACTTTTCAGATCAGGAGCACACCGGTGCCTGTCGTTTTTGTCGCCGCTTCCAAGCTGCCAACGCCTTTTGCGCAATTCACCATGCACGGTTTTCTCGATGAAGCCACCGGCCGCGAGCACGTTGTGCTGAGCCTGGGTGAGATTGCCGACGGTGCCCCGGTACTCGGCCGTCTGCACTCCGAATGCCTGACCGGCGATGCCTTGTTCAGCCAGCGTTGCGACTGCGGTTCGCAACTCGAAGGCGCCCTCAAGGCCATCGCTCGTGAAGGCCGTGGCGTGTTGCTGTACCTGCGTCAGGAAGGGCGCGGTATCGGTCTTTTGAACAAGATCCGTGCCTACGAATTGCAGGATGGCGGCGCCGACACCGTTGAAGCCAACGAGCGTCTGGGCTTTGCCGCCGACCAGCGTGACTACGCCATGTGCCTGCCGATGCTCGAGCATCTGGGCGTCAAATCCCTGCGCCTGATGACCAACAACCCGCGCAAGGTCAAAGCCTTGACCGACATGGGTATCGTCGTCGCCGAGCGCGTGCCGCTGCACACCGGCCACAACCCGCACAACAAACTCTATCTGGCGACCAAGGCCAGCAAGCTCGACCACATGATGGGCAACGAGCATCAGGGCGAGGTAGACCGGGCGTGACCCGCGGGCAAGTGCGGCGCCGTCTGTCGATCGCCTGGTGGAAATACCTGGCGCTGGCACTGGTGCCGCTGTTCGTGATCAACGCTGTGTTCGGCCAGGGCGAGGCAATTCTGCCGGTGCTGGCAATGCCTTTCTTTATCGCTGGCGTGGCCTCGATGTTTGTCAGCTTGAAGTTTTTCGGGCGCTACAAACATGCGCTGATCGCCACGCAAAAAGCCCTCGATACCCCTGAAGAACCCGCTGCCTGGATCGCCCTGGCGGCCTGCCTTCGCAGCGCGTTCGTCGTCGCGGCGCTGCCGGCATGGATTGGCGCGCTGGCGGTATTTGTCGGCCTTGAAGCGGTGCCGCTGATCTTGCTGGCGCTGTCCACGGCGGTGCTGTTCTACCTCTACCGTATCCCGCGTCAACTCGCTTGATGCGTCGTCTCTGGCTGGCGGTTCTGCTGCTGGCCGTCAGCGGTGAAACGCTGGCCGCCCTGCGTGTGGTCAGCCTCGCGCCATCCCTGTCTGAAATCGTGGTTGAACTGGATTCGGCGGATCTGCTGGTCGGCGTGCTGGATGCCGGTGAGCGGCCATCTGCGATAAAGGACGTGCCTTCGGTGGGCCGTTACGGCCAGCTCGACATGGAACGGCTGCTCAGCCTCAAACCTGACCTGTTGCTGTTGTGGCCCGGCAGTGTCGGCCCGGCTCAGCGCGATCAGCTCAAACGCCTGAACATCCCTACTTTCGTTGCAGAGCCCCACAGCCTCGAACAGCTGACCGCGCAGATTGAAGCCATCGCGACACAGCTTGGTCGTCCTGAGCGTGGGGTCGCGCGGGCCAGCGAGTTGCGGCAAAACCTCGATAAGCTGCGCCAGCGCTACCACCGTGAATCGCCGTTGCGGGTGTTCTACCAGGTCTGGGACAAGCCTCTGTACACCGTCGGCGGCGGGCAGATCATCAGCGATGCGCTTGAAGTGTGCGGCGCGCGCAATGTGTTCGGCGACCTGAGCCTGCCGGCGCCGCAGGTGAGCATCGAAGCGGTTTTACAGCGTGATCCCGAAGTGATTCTGGCCGGCGATCAGCCGCAACTGGATGCGTGGAACGCCTGGCCACAAGTGGCAGCGGTGAAGCATCGGCAATTGCTGCTGGTGACCGATAAAGGTCTGGAGCGCCCCAGCGGGCAGATGATCGAGGCGACCGCAAAGCTCTGCCAGCTGATTGCGCCAGATCGTTAGAGCTGCGGCGTCCAGGTCACCCCGAACATGAACGCCCGACCTTCTTCGCGATAGCCATACTGACTGCCGTCATGGCTGTACAGCGCACGGCTGTAACCCTTGTCCAGCAGGTTATCGACCTTGAAATCCAGTTTGATCTCGCGGTTCAGCGCCCAGCTGCTGCGCAGTCCGAGCAGTGCATAACCACCCAGTGGTTGCTGATTGTTCAGATCGTCATAACTGCTGCTGACGGCCTGCCAACTGGCGCCGAGGCCAAGGCGATCGAACTGTCGATCCAGATCCCAGCTCAAGGTGCGACGGGCACGACGTGCCAGGGTGTGGCCGGTGTCGCGGTCGCGGGGATCGATGATCGCCACGCCGAGGTTGCTCTGCCAGCCGAACAGCTCCTGTTTCAGCGCTGCTTCGAAACCGTTGATTCGCGCCGAGGCGACGTTTTCCGGGCGTGAGTTGCTGCCGAAGATGATCGCGTCTTCCAGATCGGTCCGGTACAGCGAGGCTTCGAGGCGAGTGCTGTCGCTCAACTGGCTGCGCCACTGCAGCTCGTAGCTTTTCGAGGTTTCCGGTTTCAGGTCGGGGTTGCTGAAATCCGGGTAATACAGATCGTTGAAGGTCGGCGCGCGAAAGCCTTCGCTGTAGCTGAGCAGCAGATCGTTGTCCGGGTTAACCGGCAATGTCAGCGTGCCGCTCCAACTGTTCTGGCCGCCGAATTGCTGGTTGTCGTCACGACGCAGACCCAGTTCGGTGGAGAAGCTGTCGGCCTGGAAGCGATGCTGGATAAAGGCTGCGCGATTCCAGCGGCTGTCTTCGTCGAACGCGGTGCTGCTGTTGACCCGGTCTTCGTACCAGTCGCCGCCAAGGATCAGGCTGTTGCGCGCATCGAGGGTCAGGTCGTTCTGCCAGGTCACCGAATCACGGTAGGTGTTGAACACCGAGCGCTCGTCGCTGAGCTTGTCGAAGGACTTCTCGCGGTTTTCGCTGTGGCCGAGTTCCAGGCGCGACTTCCAGCGCTCGTTGATCCGTGCGTCGATGTAGCTGCTGAAACTGCTGACGGTGAAATCGCTGTACGGTTGCTGCTGCACAGAGTCGAAGGTCACCGGGTCGAAGCGCCCGAACGGGTTGTCGAACTCGCTTTTGCCACGGTTATCCAGCAGGTTGGCGCCGACTTCGATGTCATCGGTCAGCGCGTGGCTGAGGCTCAGGCTGATGGATTTGTTGCGGTAGGCGTCATGATCGCTGTCGCTGGGATACGACTCGTGGGTGCGGTCGAGGCCGGCGGTTTCATCGAGGCTGGCGCCGAGGTTGAAACGTGTTTTCTCATCACCTCCGGACAGACCGACACTGCGCTCCCAGGTCTGGTTGCTGCCGAATCCGACATGCATCCGAGGCTGCAAGCCTTGCTCGCCACCCCGCCGGGTGAAGATTTGGATCACCCCGCCAATCGCATCGCTGCCGTAAATCACCGAACGCGAACCGCGCAAAACTTCGACCCGCTCGATCTGCTCGATGTTGAGGTGTTGCAGGTTGCTGTCGCCGGACGTCGAGTTGCCGATGCGCTGGCCATCGACCAGCACCAGGCTCTGCGCCGATTGCGTGCCGCGAATGTAGATCCCCGGCAGGCTGCCGCGTCCGCCGGTTTGCGCCACTTGTACGCCCGGTACCCGTTGCAGCAGATCAGTGACGCTGCGCGGTTGCAGGCGCTCGATGTCTTCGCGGGTGAACACGGTGTTGGCGGCACTGCTGTCGTTGCGGGCTTCGACCTGACGGTTGGCGCTGATCAGCACGTCCGGCAGCTTCAGGGCCTGATCGCGTTTGAAATTGTCGGCGAGGGCATTGGCGGAGGGCAGCAGCAGGAGGGGCAGGGCGAGGCGCGAGAGGTTCATCGGTATTCCGTTGGTATTTCTGGTGTTTACAAAATTTCTAGCGACACAAAACACTGTGGGAGCGGGCTTGCCCGCGATGGCGTCGGTACATCCAACATCAATGTTGACTGTGCCGACCTCATCGCGGGCAAGCCCGCTCCCACAGGGATGGTGATTACTTGTTGAGCAGAGTCAGGCGCTCACGCACCGCCGCTTCGATCCCCACTTCATCCAGCCCGCACTCGGCCAGCATCTGCGCCGGCTTGGCGTGCTCGACGTAAACGTCCGGCAAGCCCAGGTGCAGCACCGACTTGAGGATGTTCTCGCGGGCGAGGAACTCGCTGACCGCGCCACCGGCGCCGCCCATGATCGCGTTCTCTTCGATGGTCACCAGCAGGTCGTGGCTGTTGGCGATCTCGCGCACCAGCGCTTCGTCCATCGGTTTGACGAAGCGCATGTCGACCACGGTCGCGTCCAGCGTCTCGGCGACTTTCAGGGCTTCGGCCATTTGCACGCCGAACACCAGCAGGGCGACCTTGCTGCCCTGACGCCGGACCACACCCTTGCCGATCTCGATCGGTTCGAGGTCTTTCTCGATGGTCGCATTCGGGCCGGTGCCGCGCGGGTAACGCACCGCCGCCGGGCCGTTGTACAGGTGGCCGGTGGTGAGCATTTTGCGCAATTCGTTTTCATCGCTCGGGGTCATGATGACCATGCCCGGGATGCAGCGCAGGAACGACAGGTCGAAGCTGCCGGCGTGGGTCGGGCCGTCTTCGCCCACCAGACCGGCGCGGTCGATGGCGAACAGCACGTCGAGGTTCTGCACCGCGACGTCATGCACCAACTGGTCGTAGCCGCGCTGCAGGAACGTCGAGTAGATCGCCACCACCGGTTTCGCGCCTTCGCAGGCCATGCCGGCCGCGAGGGTCACGGCGTGTTGCTCGGCAATCGCCACGTCGAAGTAGCGCAGCGGGAAGCGCTCGCTGAACGCCACCAGATCCGAGCCTTCCTTCATCGCCGGGGTGATACCCACCAGACGCGGGTCGGCAGCGGCCATGTCGCACAGCCACTCACCGAACACGCCGGAATACTTCGGCCCGCCGGCCTTCTTCGGCGCAGCGGCCGGGGCGTCCAGCGGTTCGAGTTTGGTGATGGCGTGGTAACCGATCGGGTCGACTTCCGCCGGGGCGAAGCCTTTGCCTTTCTTGGTGACGATGTGCAGGAACTGCGGGCCTTTCAGATCGCGCATGTTGCGCAGGGTGGCGATCAGGGTCGGCAGGTCGTGGCCGTCGATCGGGCCGATGTAGTTCCAGCCCAGTTCTTCGAACAGGGTGCCGGGGACCAGCATGCCTTTTGCGTATTCTTCGGTGCGACGGGCGATTTCCCAGGCGCCGGGCAGGCGCGACAGCACTTTCTTGCTGCCTTCACGCATGCTCGCGTAAGTGCGGCTGGAAAGGATCTTCGCCAGATAGTTCGACAGCCCGCCGACGTTGCGCGAGATCGACATGTCGTTGTCGTTGAGGATCACCAGCATGTTGGCGTCGACTTCCGGCGCGTGGTTCAGCGCCTCGAACGCCATGCCGGCGGTCAGTGCGCCGTCGCCGATCACCGCAATCGCCTTGCGATCGCTGTTCTGCAGGCGGGCGGCGATGGCCATGCCCAGCGCGGCGCTGATCGAGGTGCTGGAGTGACCAACGCCGAAGGTGTCGTACTCGCTCTCGGAGCGGCGCGGGAAGGCGGCGATGCCGTCCTTCTGGCGCAAGGATTCCATGCGCTCGCGACGACCGGTGAGGATCTTGTGCGGATAGGCCTGATGACCGACGTCCCACACCAGCCGGTCGTCCGGGGTGTCGAAGACGTAATGCAACGCGATGGTCAGCTCAATGACGCCCAGGCCGGCACCGAAATGCCCACCGGTCTGGCCGACCGTGTAGAGCAATTCCAGGCGCAACTCATCAGCCAGGGTTTCCAGCTCGGCTTCGCCTAACCGGCGCAGACCGTCCGGCGTGTTCGCGCGGTCGAGCAGGGGCGTGGTCGGGCGCTTGCGGGGAATCTCATGGAACGTCGTGGGCATCAGGCGAATCGTTATAGGTATAAAAGATGCGGCAGTTTACCTGATGCATCGCCCCCTGCCCACGCGTTGGTCTTTTTTGGCTGATTAGCCTTCAGTTACGCCGATCGACGATATACCGGGCCAGATCGCGCAACGGCTCGGCAGCCGCGTCAAACGGTCGCAGCGCGTGCAGGGCCTGATCGCGCAGTTCCAGCGCATAGGCCTTGGCGGCGTCCAGACCGAGCAGCGCCGGGTAGGTCGGCTTGTCGCGGGCAATGTCGGCGCCCTGGCGTTTGCCGAGGGTTTCGGTATCGCTTTCGACGTCGAGGATGTCGTCCTGGACCTGGAATGCCAGACCGATGGCCTGTGCATAAGTCTGCAGGGACTTGAGTTCATCCTTCTCGGCACGGCCGCTGGCCAGGGCGCCGAGCTTGACGCTGACTTCGATCAGCGCGCCGGTCTTGTGCCGGTGCATCTGTTCCAGCGCTTTCTGATCGAGCTTGAGGCCGACCGAACCGAGGTCGATGGCCTGACCGCCGACCATGCCGGCCGGGCCTGCCGCGTGCGCCAGCGCCGTGACCTGTTGCAGGCGGATGTCCGCACTCAGGTCGCTCAGGCGCGGGTCGAGCAGGGCGCTGAACGCCAGGCTCTGCAAGCCGTCGCCGGCCAGAATCGCGCAAGCTTCATCGAATTTCTTGTGAGTGGTCGGCTGGCCGCGACGCAGATCGTCGTCGTCCATCGCCGGCAAATCGTCGTGCACCAGCGAATACGCGTGGATCAGCTCAACCGCACACGCCGCGCCGTTGGCCTGTTCGGCCTTGCCGCCAAGGGCTTCGCACGCCGCGTAAGCCAGCAGCGGACGCACGCGTTTGCCACCGTTCATCACGCTGTAGCGCATGGCTTCATAGAGGCGCGCCAGTTCTGGCAGCGGGGCGTTGAACAGGGTTTCCAGTGCCGCGTTGACCCGCGCCTGGCTGGTGGCCGAATACGCTGCAATCATTCTGGCTGATCCGCGTCGAAGGGTTCCTCGGCGAGTTCGCCATCGCGCTCCAGCAACACCTGGACCTTCTGCTCGGCCTGGGCCAGCGCCGCCTGGCAGTCACGGGTCAGGCCGATGCCCTGCTCGAAAGCGGTCAGCGAGTCTTCCAGCGACAATTCACCGTTCTCCAGACGCTCCACCAGCATTTGCAGGTCGGCGAGGGACTGTTCGAAATCCAGTGCAGCTTTTTTGCGGGCCATGGCGGCTATTTCCGGTTGACGTTAAACCGGCGCGACACTAGCAGATAGGGGGGGTATGGGCAAATGAGCGGGGCTTGGATCACTCCGCGGATTTGCCAGGAAAACTGATCTGATAGCGCGTGCTGCGCCCACCGCCGGGCAGGCGTTCGAGACAACCCTTTTCCAGCAGCTCCGCGAGATGTCGGGTCGCCGTCGCCTTGGATACTTTCGCCACGGCCTGATACTGCGCCGCACTGATACCTTGCTCGAAACCACGTTCACCACCGTCGAGCAAGCGGTTGAGCACTTTGATCTGCTCCACCGAAAGCTCGGATTCCCGGTGCGTTTGCCAGAAGCGTGACTTGCCCAGTACGCCTTCAATCCGCGCGATGGCCTGTTGCAGGCTGCGCAGCAGGGTTTGCAGGAACCATGCGAGCCAGTCGGTGATGTCCAGCGTGGCTTTCTGGCTGGATTCGAGAATCCGGTAATAGCCCGCACGATCATCGAGAATGCTGGCGGACATCGCATAAAAACGAATGGCCTGCGCTTCGCCCTGAGCCAGTGCCAGATCGGTGAGAGTGCGGGTAAGACGGCCGTTGCCGTCATCGAACGGGTGCAAGGTGACGAACCAGAAATGTGCGATGCCTGCTCGCAGTAAAGGATCGAGGCCTGCCTGATGCTGACTGGCGTCGAACCACTTGAGAAAACTGTCCAGTTGTCGTTCAAGCCCCTGTCGCGGTGGGGCTTCGAAGTGCACGGTCGGGCGGTCGATTCGCCCGGAAACCACCTGCATTGGCTCATCGCCGCGTAGAGCGCCGACATTGATCGCGCGCGCGAAGAATCCGTTTTCCTGTTCTGGAAACAGCCACGAATGCCATTCCAGCAAACGCTCCAGCGTCAGCGGTTCGGCGAAGCGCCGGGTCGCATCAAGCATGAGCTGCGCCAGCCCCTCGCTGCGTTGACTGACTTTGTCACCATCGGGTAATTCCAGCCCCAGGCGCCGTGCCAGCGAAGATCGCACGGATCCGACATTCAACTGCTCACCCTCGATGGCCGAGGAGGTCACGATGTTTTGCAGCAAAGCGTCCAGCTCTGTCTGCGCGCTCAGTGAATGGCTCACCGATCCCGCCATGCCCATCAATTGACCTTGTGCCTGAACACACTCGCGCAACAACGGTGCCAGGCGTTCCGCCTGCCAGTTGAAGTCGGGCCAATCAGGTTGCTGCCAGATCCAGTGAGTTGCCATGAAATGCCGTTCCTGAGTGCGTGAGCCGAATAGAAACGCTATTCGGCTCATTTCGTGAGCCGAATATGACGCCTATTCGGCTCACCGTCCACCGGTCGCCGTGATTCCCACCGCAAAACCACATGTATCCGATTGTTAAAAAACTGCCGAATCGCTAACCTTCGCGCCTTCTACGACCCGACAGTCACGGGTCTTTCAGACGAAACGCAGTATCGCCCACTGTGAAGCGCCGAGGATCGGGTGCAAGGTTTCGTTCAGGCATGGCAGGAGGCATCACATGCGTTCACTTCTTTTGCTGCTGATCGGCCTGGCCTGCGTGTCGGCGCTGTCGGCTGCACCGAGTGCCGAGATGTCGGAGCCGGTGGGCGGCTGGCGCTATCACGGTCTGCTCGATCGCACGGAAAACCCGCAAGTCGCCTATCCCACGCCGCCCATCGATCGCGGCATCCAGCGCAATCGCACGATGATCGAGGGCCAGCTCAAGGCCATCGGACATCTGCGTCCGCCCCACAGCCTGGCGGTGAATGGCAATCCACTGAATCTGTACACCGACGACCAGGGCCGTTTCGCCCGACCGTATGCGTTTGGCGCCGGTTCCAACAGCGTCGAGGTGATCAGCGCCGACGGCCAGTCGCTCAAGCGCGTTCAATTCTACGAAGCCAACAACCTGCGCACGCCGGCGCGGATCCGCGTGGTGCTCGGTTGGGACGACCCTAAAGCCGAACTTGACCTGCACGTCATTACCCCTGACGGCCAGCACGCCTTCTGGGCGCGTCCGGCGATGAGCAATGGCGGCGGCCTCGATCCGGACGGCGTCGATGGCCCCGGCCCGGAAATGTTCACCATGACTGCGCCGCTGCACGGCACCTATCTGGTTTACGTCAACTATTGGGGCAACTTCGGTAACGGCGGCTATAACTTCGAGGAGACCAGCAACCAGAACGAGGTCATCACCTCGCAAATCACGCTGGTACTCAACGAAAACACCGTCGACGAAAAACGCGAAACGTTCATCGTGCCCCTGCGGGCCATCGGTGATCTGCTGCTGGTCAAGACTTTCAACTATTAAGCATCCCGCCACGGATGAACTCGGGTTCTGGAAAGATGAGCGATAACACTGCTACACCGGCCGCCGTAACACCTGCGGGCAAACCTTCCCGGCGCTGGCCGTTGCTGGCGGTCGGGCTGTGCCTGGTGGCCGGCGTGGCGGGCGGGCTCGGCTGGCTGATGCACAAACCGAAGGCGCCGCCGGCGGAACTGGCCAGCGACAAGCTCGGCCTGAGCCGCCCGGACGCGCTGCTGGAAACCCGCTCCCTGAGCCAGTTGCCGAAAGACCTGCTGACGGTGCCGTTCCTCAAGGCCACGCTCACCGAGGATTTCGTCTTCTATTACGAAACCCATGCCGACCGTCTCGGGCTGATCGGCAGTCTGCGGCGGATCATTTACGAGCATGATCTGAAGCTGCAGGACAGCCTGATCGAGCAACTCTTCGATCAACCGGCGGACGTAGCGTTGTGGCGTGGCGCCGACGGTCGCTTGAAGGATTTCCTGCTGGTGATGGATCGCGGCGGGCTGGCCAAAGTGCTCGAGCCGCTGGCGAAAGTCGCGCTGGATGATTCGCAACTGAGCGTGTTCAGCACCCTGAAAGTCGGCGGCGATGAAGTGCCGCTGTACCAACTGACCTACAACGCCGGCAAATCCCTGTTGTTCGCCTCCCGTGGCGACAAACTGGTGGTGCTGTCCAATCCGACCAAATTCTATGACCCGGAAAGTGGTGCTTCCGAGGAGTCCGGCCACGTCTCGCCGCAAGCGCTGGCGGCGCTGCTCAACGGCGAAAAACTGTTCCCCGAAGCGTTCGGGCTCACGGCCAAGACACCTGAAACCAGACAGCGCCTGTCGGTCAATTCCAGCGTCCTGGCCATGGGTTACCAGCGCTTCATCCCGAACTTCGCCGGCCTGCGTTTCGACATGGACGACAAGGGCTGGCACAGCTATCTCGCCATGGACGAGCTGGAGAACCAACCGGACTTCGATTTCAAACCGGTCTGGCAAGCGATGCCACTGGGCGCCAGTGCTTGCGTGACCTTGCCGATTGCGGCCGAGCCGCAGAAACCGCTGCTGGTAAAACTCGGCGCCGAAGAAGCCGTCGCGCAGAAACTCACCGAGCACGTGGCCGGCGCGGCGGGCCTGTGCTGGTACGCCGATTCGCGGCTGTACACGCCATTGCTGGTGGCCAGTCTGAACGACGAAGACAACGGCAAACTGGACAAAGATATCGGCACGCTGTTCGATTCGATGGTCGGCGCGTACGAAGGCAAGGTCGACGAGCACGCGTTCCCGGTGGTCGAGAAACAGGAAGGCCAGAGCCACCTCTGGCAGCGTCAGGTCAGTTCCAACTTCGGCCCGTACGCGGCCAAGGATGCCGAGAACCCGGACGCGATCACCGGCCGCGCCTTCATGAAAGTCAGCCTGGCGCGCCACGGTTCGACGCTGCTGTTTTCCCTCGACGACAAACTGGTCGACAAGGCCCTCGGCACCCTCGACAAACGCTTTCCGCCGATGGCCGATGTGCTGCCGAAAGACGTGCTGATGCCGATCTATTTTGGCCCAGACTCGATGGCGCAGTTGATCCAGCAGGAAACCCTCGACAGCCTGCCGCAGGACATGGAGCCGGTGTTCTACAACGCCGCGCAGACCTACCTGATCCCGAAACTGCGCACCCTCGGCGGCATGGGCAAATACGCCCTGACCCTGCCCGAGGGCAGCGAGCCTGACGGTCACTGGCAATGGCTGCCGCTGGAGTGGAAAGCGCTGTGACCGGACTGATTCGCAGCCTTGGCTTGCTGGCGCTGTTGCTCAGCGCCGGCGCCCGAGCCGTTGAGGCGCCGCCCCTCGATCCGCAGCAGTCCCAGGTGTTTCGCGCCTGGTTCGTGCGCATCGCCCAGGAGCAGTTGAGCAAAGGACCGAGCCCGCGCTGGTATCAGCAGGACTGCGCGGGGCTGGTGCGTTTCGCCGCCAACGAAGCGCTGAAAGTCCATGACGACAAATGGCTGCGCAGCAATGGTGTGTCCAATCGCTACCTGCCACCGGAGCTGGACCTGAGCGCCGATCAGCGCAAGCTCGCCCAGCAATGGCAGCAGGGCGGCGGCAAGGTCGGGCCCTACGTCAACGCGATCAAACTGATTCAGTTCAACAGCCATCTGATCGGCCGCGACGTGTCCCAGGCACGGCCCGGCGATCTGATGTTTTTCGATCAGGGCGACGACCAGCACTTGATGATCTGGATGGGCCGCTACATCGCCTATCACACCGGCACGACCACCCCAACCGACAACGGCATGCGTTCGGCAAGCCTGCAGCAACTCATGACATGGAAGGACACCCGATGGATACCCGACGCAGCCAACCCCAACTTCATCGGCGTCTATCGACTGAACTTTCTCTCCCAATGACCGGTGCCCGCATGCTGCGTTTACTGCCTTTTCTGTTGCTGTTAGCCCTGCCGTTTTCGGCCGTGAATGCCGAAGACACCGTGGAGCCAAGCGGCTATACGCCGGTCTCCGGTGAGAGCTTTTTCCTGCTGGCCGACAGCAGTTTCGCCGTCGACGAACAGGCGGTGGTGCGCCTCGAGGCACCGGGTCGCGACTATCGCCGTTTCCGCATGGAACCGTACGGCGGCGCCGACATCCGCGTGTACAAAATCGACAAGCCGCTGGACTTCCTCAAGCGCCAGAAGAACCTGCACCGCGTGGTCAGCGACGGCCAGTTCAAGGGTGAAGGCCTGTCGAACACCCTCGCGTACCTGTGGGACAACTGGTACCGCAAATCCCGTCGGGTGATGCAGCGTGCGTTCTCCTACGAGTCGCGTCAGCAGGTCACCGAAGAGGTGCCGGAGCTGAAGATGGGCAACGCCATCGCCGCGCCGACGCCGTACGACGCACAACCGCAGTTCGCCCTGATTCCGGGTCTGCCGGTGGTCAGCCAGTTCCGCTATCCGCTGTGGCAGGCCAAACCGATCCAGCCGCCGACCGGGGTCAATCTGGCCGGGTCTTCCAGCGAGTTTGTCAGCGTCGCACCGGGTAACGTCTACATCCCGCTGGGCAATCTTAAACCGGGCCTCTATCTGGTCGAAGCGCTGATCGGCAAGTACCGCGCGACCACCATGGTGTTCGTTTCCAACACCGTGGCGGTGAGCAAGATTGCCGGTGATGAATTGCTGGTATGGGCCGCGCGCAAACACGAAGGCAGCTCGGTGCCGAAGGTCAATGTGCTGTGGACCGACGGCCTCGGCGTGATGAGCAGCGGCGCCACCGATACCGATGGTCTGCTGCGCCTTAAGCACGTCAGCCCCGAGCGTTCGTTCGTGATCGGCGAGGACGAAGAGGGCGGGGTGTTCGTCTCGGAAAACTTCTATTACGACAGCGAAATCTACGACACCAAACTCTATGCCTTCACCGACCGGCCGCTGTATCGGCCGGGCGATTGGGTGTCGCTGAAAATCGTCGGCCGTGAATTCAAGAATGCTCGGGATTCAGTGTTGCCGGGCGCAGCGGACGTCAATGTCAGCGTGCTCGATGCCACCGGCACCGAGTTGCAGCGGCTCGACCTGAAACTCGATTCGAAGGCCGGTACCCAGGGCCGTTTCCAGTTGCCGGACAACGCGGTGGCCGGTGGTTACGAGCTGCGTTTCAACTACAAGGATCAGGCCTACAGCAGTGCGTTCCGGGTGGCGGAGTACATCAAGCCGCACTTCGAAATCTCGCTGAATCTGGCCAAGCAGGATTACCGCACTGGCGAGCCGGTGAAGGGCAGCCTGGTGCTGCTGTACCCGGACGGCAAACCGGTGGCGAACGCCAAACTGACCCTGAGCCTGCGCGCCCAGCAACTGTCGATGGTCGACAACGAGCTGCAATACCTCGGGCAATTCCCGGTGGAGCTGACCAGCACCGAACTGACTACCGACAGCAAGGGCAACGCGACCCTCGACCTGCCGGCCGCCGACAAGCCGAGCCGCTACATGCTCACCGTGTTTGCCAGTGATGGCGCTGCGTATCGGGTCAAGACCACCAAGGAAATCCTCATCGACCGGGGCGCCGCCAGCTTCCGCCTGACCGCGCCGCAGCGTTTCAGCGCGGTGGGTGACAAGGTCGCGTTCAGCTACGCCAACGAGGGCGGCAGCGAACAGGCAAAGGCCGTTGTGCCGAGCAGCTACAGCTGGGTTCGACTCGAAGACCAGACCACCGGCGAAGGCAAACTGATAGCGAAAGACAAAGGCTTCAGCGTGGCCTTCGATCGCCCGGGCACCTACAACCTGTCGCTGAAAGATCAGCACGGTCGAGTGCTGGGTGCGACCGGTCATTCGGTCACCGGCAATGGCGTCAAGGCAGTGCCGGGCACCGTGGAAATCGTCCTCGACAAACCCGAGTACAAGGCCGGTGATGAAGCGCTGGCGCTGATCACGTTCCCCGAACCAGTCAGCGATGCATTGCTGTCGCTGGAGCGCGACAAGGTCGAAGCCACCGCGCTGCTGGCCAAGGGCGGCGACTGGCTGAAACTGGAAAAACTCAGCGACACCCAATACCGCGCACGCATCCCGGTGAAGGACAACTTTGCGCCGAACCTGACGTTCTCGGTGCTCTACACCAAGGGCGGTCAGTACAGCTTCCAGAACGCCGGGATCAAGGTCGTCGCGCCGCAGATCGACGTGGCGATCAAGACCGACAAAGACACCTATCAGCCGGGCGATACCGTGACGGTCGACCTGACCACGCAGTTCGCCGGCAAGGCTGTGCCGGCGCACCTGACAGTCAGCGTGGTCGATGAAATGGTCTACGCGCTGCAACCGGAAGTCGCGCCGACCATCGACCAGTTCTTCTACCACCCGCGCCGCAACAACGTGCGCACCAGCGCCAGCCTGTCGTTCATCAGCTACGACGTGGCGTTGCCGGGCAGCCCCGGCGCGCCGGGCAAGGCCAACCGCAGCGAACGCGGGGTGAAAGTGCTGGAGCGGCCGCGCCGCGAAGACGTCGATACCGCTGCGTGGCAGCCAGAATTGCTGACCGATGCCGACGGCAAGACCCGCTTCACCTTCAAGATGCCGGACTCGCTGACCCGCTGGCGCATCACTGCGCGGGCGATTGCCGATGACGGTCAGGTCGGGCAGAAGAAGCAGTTTGTCCGCTCGGAAAAACCGCTGTACCTGAAGTGGAGCGGGCCGAGCAAATTCCGCAAGGGCGATCAGCCGCAGCTCGGCGTGTTCGCCTTCAGCCAGGCCGAGAAACCGGTCAAGGCTGAGCTGGTGACGCACTACGCTGGCGCCGAACAGCGCCTGCCGGTGACACTCAACAACGGCATCAACTACCTGCCGCTGCCAGCGTTCGCATTGGCAACCGGCGAATGGACCGCCGAGCTGGTGCAGGACGGCAAGACCGCCGACGCCCTCGCTGTGCGCCTGACCGCAACCGGCGAAGGCTGGCAAGTGACGCAGACCCAGAGCCTTGATGTGGCCAGCGGCGACACACCGCTGAGCCTGCCGGCAGACGCCACCGACATTCGCCTGCGTCTGGATGACAGCCCGCAAGCGCTGTTCCGTTCGGCCCTCGACGATCTGCTCAGCTATCCGTACGGCGGCGTCGAGCAGACCGCCAGCCGCTTGCTGCCGCTGAGCATCGCTTATCCGTCGCTGGCGTCGAGCCCGCAGATCCGCGACCGCTTGCGCCTGATCATGCAGAACAGCCGTCTGCGTCTGGTGCAAATGGCCGGGCCGTCGGCGAGCTTCACCTGGTGGGGTTTCGATGGCGAGCCGGATGCGTTCCTCACCGCTTACGCCTACTACGCCGACTGGAACGCCAGTCAGGTGCTGGATCTGACCCTGCCGCCGGAGCACTGGCAGCGGGTGCTTGAGGTTTACGCCAAGCAGGCGCCGAACACGCCATTGCTGCAACGGGCGCTGATCCTGTCGTTCGCCAAGCAAATGCATCTGCCGGTCAACACGCTGCTCAGCGGTTTGATGGAGGATCTGGCCAAGGCCGGGGAAGGTAATGCCGAAACCCTGATGGACGATGGCGAAGACAGTCTGGTGATGGGCGATCCGGATTCGGCGCTCGGTCTGGCGGCGGCGCGGGTCTTGACCGCATCGCTGGCTACGCAGTCGAAAGTCGCTTTGCCGGAAGCGTTCAATCGTCAGCTGGGTGCTGCGCAACAGCGCTTGTCCGTCAGTTCGCAGCCGTTTGCCGAAGCGCTGAACCTGTCGCTGCAACCGTTCGATCAGGCTCGCGCGACAGCGTTGTTGCAACGCCTGTTGCCGCAGCAATCGACCCTCGAACGTGCGCTGGCGCTGACCTGGCTGCAACGCAGCATCGCTCAGGCGTCGCCGACCATCGCGCTGGCACCGGGCGAAGGCTGGAAGAAAAACTACGGCGCGACCGGCGAGATGTACTGGACGTGGCAGGGGGCTGCGCCGGTGCCGAGCGTGTTGTCGGTGTCGGGCACTCAGGAGCGTCCGTTGCGTGCGGCGCTGAGCTTCCAGACTCAACAACCGGCGGTCGATCCGATGGCCGTGACCATCACTCGTCGCCTGTCGCGTTTGGTGCCGGGTGACGAAGCCTTCACTTTCAAACTGGAGCCGGTCGGCAGCAAGCCGTTGTCCAGCGACAGTCTGTATCTGGACGAGGTGATCCTCACCAGCAAGGCACCGAAACCGCTGCGCTACGGCATGCTCGAAGTGCCGTTACCGCCGGGTGCCGATGTCGAGCGCACCACGTGGGGCATCAAGTTGCAGGGCAAGGACGGCACCGAGCCGACCGCGTTGGAGAAGGCGCGATTCGAACCGGGCCAACTGGCCTACGCGGTGCCGGTGGATGCGCTGAGCGGTGAATTGCGTCTGCGGCATCTGGTGCGCTTCTCGCAGAAGGGCCAGTTCAACCTGCCGCCGGTGCGTTTCACTCAGGTCTACGCGCCGCAGCATCAGGCCTGGGAAGCGAAGGCCCCCCTTGGTCAGGTCACGGTCAACTGACATGACCCGGCCGCTGCTGTGGCTGCTGATGTGTGTGATTCCTGCGTTGGCGACAGCGCAGGATGAACCGTTGCGTGTGGCCTACAAGGGTGAATTACTGTCGCTGAACACCACGCAACTGACTGCTCGCGAGCCGTTGCCTTCGTCGCTGGAGACGCCGCTGGGCAGTCTGTGGAAGGTGTTCGTTTACGCGTGGCTGGTGGATACCGGCGCGCAAGAACCGGCGTATGTATGCCGCGGGCAGTCGAAGGAAGAAGTCTATTGCTGCACCGCGGGCGGCAAGATCGAACGTGATCAGGCGCTGGTGAAATCCTGCGGGCTGTATTTCGAGCCGGCGCGATTGGGCATAACCGCTGGCGACTGGAAAACCTATTGGCAGGCGCGACAGGCGCCGTCGTGGTTGCTGGACCTGCCATCGGTGCAACCGGCTACTCGGGTTTCCGTGGCTGACTTACTGAAGGTTTTATCTTGGGTGCCGGCTCAGGATCAGATGCGCCGGGTGCTGCTCGATGTGGTGCTGAACGCGGCAGACGGCAATGTCGTCGGCGAACTCGGCGGACGCTTGCGGGTGAAAACCTGGAGCTGGCTCGGCGATCAGGACCCGCAATCACGTCAGGGCGGATTCGCCGGCTGGACCGCGGACGGCTCGCCGATCTGGGCCGGTGGCCGGGGTACCAGTCAGATGGTTTTGCGGCATTACGGTTCGGCGTTGGCGACGGTGTTGCCCGCATCATGGCCAGCGGAAGCGGGGCGCTGCGTTGAAGTGGGGCTGTTCTCGCGTTATCCGGTTTCGCGGGTTCTTTCGGGTGAACGCGTTGCTGGCTCCGGCCCGTTGCAGGGCGACTTCCGCGTCGAATTCGCCAACGGCAATGCGCTGGATATCCACAGCGATGGCGAACTGTTTCTGCTCAACGACAAACTGGTCGCCCGGCTGGATCGCGAAGAGTACGTCGCCCGTGTGCTGGAGCGTGAAGCCAAACCCGAACCCGCCGAAGCCGCCAAAGCGTTGGCCGTGGCGATCCGCACGTACCTGCTGCAAAACGCCACGCGTAATGGCGAATGTTTGAGCATCGACGACAGCAGCACCCGCCAACGCGTCGCCCCGCGTCCGGCCTCCGCCGAATCCCGCAACATCGCCGCATGGACGGCGGATCTGGTATTGGCCGGCAGCACCGTCACCTATCACTCCGATCAGCCCGGCCCGGACAAGCTCGCCTGGCAACAAGCCGTCGAGCAAGCCAATGCCGGCCAGCGTTACGACGCGATCCTGCTGCACGCCTATCCGCGTGCCAGCCTCAGCCGCTGGGACAATCCGGTGGCGTCCTGCGAAGCGCTGCCCGCCGCGCAGGACTGGCTGCAAAAACAACGTCGCGGATGGCGTCCCAGGCTGGAAAGCGAAACCGGCTACAACGAAGTCAGCACTTTCGCCGTCTGCAAACTCGCGTTCGGGCGACCCTTCGTCGACCGCGAACGCCAGCGCATATACGTGCGCGGCGTACTGTCGTTGCAGGACCGCCTCGACCTGACTCACGAATACCTGCACCTGGCTTTTGAAGCACACCCCAACGGCCAGGATGAAACCTATATCGAAGGGCTCGCCCGTCACCTTTTGCTGGAATAGACCATGACACTCCGTTATCCACAGGTCTTGATGTTGCTCTGCGTCTTTGCCGCCGTTTCGCCGGTGATCGCTGCTGAGGGCGTCAAACTCGACACCCCTGTCGGCGGCTGGCGCAGCGGCGCCCCCGAAGGCGAGGGCGAAAGTTTCCGCCAGACCGTCAACTACCCGGCCTCCTCGGTGAACACCCCGCTCGGCCAGGCCAACACCGCCCGCATCAGCGGCGAAATCAAAGCCACACCGAAAAACAAAGAGCCCGGCCGCCTGATCGTCAACGGCGTCAGCATGCCGCTGAAAATCGACGACAGCGGCCGCTTCGACCGCCCGTTCTCGTTTCCCAACGGCAGCAACAGCGTCGAAGTCCGCAGCCCGGACGGCCAGCAACGGCACCGCACGCAGTTCCTCAACACCAGCGGCGGCGCTACTCCGGCGAAACTGCGGGTGTTGCTGGCGTGGGACAGCGATGGCACCGACCTCGACCTGCACCTGATCACGCCCGACGGCGCACACATCTGGTACGGCGACCGGGTCGCGCCCAATGGCGCGGCCCTGGATGTCGACGTGACCACCGGCTACGGCCCGGAAATCTTCGCCATGCCAGCGCCGATCAAGGGGCAGTATCTGGTGTATGTGAACTACTTCGGCGGTGGCTATCGCGGGGATGACGAGGGCGGGGAAGAGGCGGTGCAGCCTTTGACCACGGCGCAGGTTACGGTGATTACGGAAGAGGGGACGCCTAGCGAGAAGATGGAGACTTTCATCGTGCCGATGCGGGCGGTGGGGGAGTTGACGTTGGTGAAGTCGTTTAGTTATCCGTGAGGGGATTGTGCAACGAGCTGTTGCACAACTGAGTTGGGCAGCAGCCTGTTGCCCGATTGAGGGATCAAATCTCCCGAAACTACGGCTCGACGGGATTCCACGTTACAAGTCATCCAGGCTTATCTTGACTCGCTGAGGGGTGACAAGACGTTCGTTGACTGCGGCGATAAGCGCCACATCCTCCTTGCAACGTAACTCTGCTTCGAGCAGTAACTGATCCGGATCAGAGAAGTGCGGCTTCTGACCGTCATCATTTCGGATTTCGGAGGAGTTCATGTTGGAACACCGTGACGAGTTTTGCCGCTACGGTAACAAGGAAGATTTCTGGACGGTAGATTTGGTTTTCTTTCAGGCATTAAAAAGCCGGCTTGTGGCCGGCTTCTCGGGGACTGGCTTGGTTTATTTTTGGTAAACCGCGCCAGCCTTCAAAACGTACATCCGGATCTTGCGTCCGGCTGTGGGACTTGGTCAGACAGTGGTCTGCCGCGTCAGGCGTCATCTGGGCCGCTTGGCGGGTCGATGCGCGAATGTGGGGCGCAGGATACTGAGTTTTGTTGGGGATTCCCAGTCTCAAGTGCGGAATAGAGCGATTTCTGCGGCAGGAAGCAGGGATTTGTACCGGGTATCCGGGCCTCTTCGTCGGATCGCCGCCCGGACCAAGCCCGCTCCCACAGCGCTCTGTGCAGGGGCTGGGCGTGACGGAGGGTCAGAGAAACGGCACCACCGGCCGCCGCTTGCCCAGTGTCGACCACCAGAACACCCACCCCAATACATGAATCCTCTGCTCTTCAATTTGCGAGGCCCGGAAAATCTCGTCCGGGTATTCGGCGCTGTTGTGGCTGCGCAGGCGCAGGGCGTTGCCGGGCATGCGGTGCAGGTATTTGATGCGCAGCATGCCGTCGTGTTCGATGGCGTAGATTTCGCCGTCCACCACCTGGGTGAGGCCGCGGTCGATGGCGAGGGTGGAGCCGTCTTCGATTTTCTCGGCCATGCTGTTGCCGATCATGTGGGTGCAGATGGCGTCGGTGTGGCGGATTTCCAGGGCTTCGAGGTGGCTTCGAGGCAGGCGGATGGTTTGTTCCGGGTCCTTGATGACGTGGGTCTTGCCGGAGCCGGGGGCGGTCGGGGTTTCCTTGTAGAGGGGCAGTTCGATGTCGTTGGTGTCGAGCACCGTGTAGACGCCGCGAATGGCATGGGCATCGAGGATGTCGCCCGACTCCGTATGCAGGTGCGGGGCGTCTTTGGGGCCTTCGCCGGTCTTCAGCCATTGGCTGTTGACGGACAGCAGGCGCGCAACTTCTTCCATGCGGTACGCGGGTACGCCCCGGGTGTACCAGTTATGAACGTTTTGGGCTTCCGTGCCCCAGAACTTTGCGAATCCCGTGGTGGTGATGTTCGCAGCTTCCAGGAGTGCCTTGAATCTTGGACCGCTAGTGTTCTTTCTCATAAACACGAGTCTACGACCGGCCTAGAGCGGTTTGAATAAACCTTGCGTTCAAAATCAGGGCAAATTTTGCGACGGGATGTAAGACGTCCTTGTGGGAAATTACACACACCAAAACTTTTCTGTAGGTCGCCGTAAACAAGCTGTTTAAGCACTGGGCGGCCAGGCACAAAAAACCCCGGATCAACCGGGGTTTTCTTCAAGCGTGTCGCAGGTCGCGAGGCTTAGCCTTTGTAGGCAGCAACCGACTTGGTGATCGCGGCGCGGGCAGCGTCAGCGCCGTCCCAGCCTTCGATTTTCACCCATTTGCCTTTTTCGAGATCTTTGTAGTTCGCGAAGAAGTGCTCGATCTGCTGGATCAGCAGGGCTGGCAGGTCGGTGTATTCCTTCACGTCCACGTACAGCTGGGACAGCTTGTCGTGTGGAACTGCGATGACTTTGGCATCGCCGCCGCCGTCGTCGGTCATGTTCAGGATGCCGACCGGACGCGCGCGGATCACCGAACCTGGAGCAACCGGGTAAGGGGTTACAACCAGCACGTCCAGGGGATCACCGTCGTCAGCCAGGGTGTTCGGGATGTAACCGTAGTTGGCCGGGTAGAACATCGGGGTGGCCATGAAACGGTCAACGAACAGGCAATCGCTGTCTTTGTCGATTTCGTATTTGATCGGCGCGTGGTTGGCCGGGATCTCGATCGCGACGTAGATGTCGTTCGGCAGGTCTTTGCCAGCCGGAATCTTGCTGTAGCTCATTGGGCGTTGCCCCCGTTAGTTGACCAAAAACACTTGGCCGGATTGACCAAAAAGTGGCGGCGATTATAGGCATATTCTGCCGTGGACGCCACGTACCGGAAGTCGTGCAGACCTTTACTCGTGAGCCTGATAGACCGGGTCGGTGGCCTGAAGTTGCTTCAGGCGGGCCAACGGATCCTGGCGATAGAAAAGCTGCAACTGCGCATACACCTGTGGATAAGCCTCGTGCAGCAGATCCGGAGCGCTGAAGAAGTACTCGCTGGTGACGGCGAAGAACTCGGCCGGGTTCTCGGCGGCATACGGGTCAATGGCGGTTTCGGCGTCAGGATGGCGGTCGAGCTGGCGGTTGAGGTCGTCGTAGGCCGCCTGCATCACCTCCGCCCAGTCGCTGACCCGCATGTCGGCGTGCAGCGGGGGCAGGCCGTTGGCGTCGCCGTTGAGCATGTCGAGTTTGTGCGCCAGTTCGTGGATCACCAGGTTGTAGCCTTCCCAGCCACCACTGGCCATCACCCCGGGCCAGGCGAGGATGATCGGGCCTTGCTGCCAGGCTTCGCCGCTGTGTTCGCCGTCCCACTCGTGTTCGACACCACTGGCATCGCGATGGCGCTGGGGGCTGAGGAAGTCGTCGGGGTAGAGGACGATTTCGTGGAAACCCTGATACCAGTTCAGATCGCCAAGATGCAAAAGCGGCAATTGCGCCTGGGCGGCGAGCAGCAGGCGTTGCTCCTGGTGCAGTTCGACGCCGGGCAGGGCGGTCAGGTGTTTGTCTTCGAGGAACAGCACGCTGGCTTCGCGCAGCCACTGGTCTTCAGCGGCACTGATGCCATCGAGAAAACTCAGGTGATGGCGCACCCGCTGCCACAGTTCGTCGGCAATCGGGTGCCTGGCCAGAATGCGCCGGCGGCGCCAGGCGCTCAGCGACCACATCGGCTTAGTGCGATTGGGCTTTGGTGCCGCCGAAACGGCTGCGAACCACGCCGATGATCATCGGAATCAGCGACAGTAGGATGATGCCCACCACCAACAGCGACAGGTTCTTCTTGATGAACGGCACGTTGCCGAAGAAGTAGCCCAGCGTCACCAGACCGCCGACCCACAGGACCGTGCCGAACACGCTGAAACCGAAGAAGCGCGGGTAAGGCATCTTCGCGACACCGGCAACAAACGGTGCAAAGGTGCGGATGATCGGCAGAAAACGCGCCAAAGTCACGGTTTTGCCGCCGTGCTTGTCGTAGAAATCGTGGGTCTGTTGCAGGTAATCGCGGCGGAATATTTTCGAGTTCGGGTTGCTGAACAGCTTCTCGCCCGCCGTTCGTCCGATCACGTAGTTGGTGCTGTCGCCAAGGATAGCGGCCAACATCAGCAGGCCGCCCAGCAGCACCGGGTCCATGCCGCCGCCCGCAGCCACTGCGCCGGCGATGAACAGCAGGGAATCACCCGGCAGGAATGGCATCACCACCAGACCGGTTTCGCAGAAGATCACCAGAAACAGGATGGCGTAGATCCATGGCCCGTAATTATTCACCAGCAGATCGAGATAAACGTCGAGATGCAGGACAAGATCGAGCGGGTTGAAATCCATGGAGGCACCTGTGGTGACGGCCTGACTCGGCAGACCTGTGCGGATGACTTCGTGTAAGCCTACAAGCGGGTGTAGTTTTTCTTACAAGCCGGAAAGCTCGGGATTATACGGTTTGAGAGGTGAAAAGCGCGTTGGTTTTGTAGCGGGGGATGTCGGTGTGAATAAATGTCGGGTTGGGATTCATTTTGGGGAGGGAGTCTGCTCCCTCCCCGCAGGACACCCCGCGATCAGAGCTCGTCGCTGATCGGCAGCACGTAGTTCTTGAACTCGGTGTCTTCCTTGAACCCGATGGATTCGTAGGTTTTCTGCGCCACTTCGTTGTCGGCACTGGTGGAGACGCGCATGCGCACGGCCTGGGTTTCCTTGGCCATTTTCTTCGCGGTGCGGATCAGGTTGTCGGCCACCAGCTGGCGGCGGGCGTCTTCGGCGACGTAGATGTCGTTGAGGATCCACACGCGTTTGAGCGACAGGGAGGAAAAGCTCGGGTAGAGCTGGCAGAAGCCCATGAGCTTCTTGTCGTCGTCATCAGCCAGGGCCAGGTAGATCACCGATTCCTTGCGTCGCAGGCGCTTCTCGAGAAAGGCCCGGGACGAGTCCGGATAGGGCAGGGAGCCGTAGAACTCGCGGTACTTAACGAACAACGGGGTCAGCAAATCCAGGTGTTCGAGGGTCGCTTGGATAATCCGCATGGTAGGTCTCGTCCTTCAAGTGGCTGTCTTCACGTGCTCTGACGGCGATGGGAAACCCGGGCGGCCGTGCATCGATCCTGCCTCAAACCCGCGCAGAAAGGCAATGCGGAAACGGTTCAGGCAGGGGGCGGATCGAGTAGGAAATTACTCTTCATGTCTGCACCGGCTTCCGATTCCAGCGTCTGAACCTGCGCCTCGTCCTTCAGATTGACGCCTGACAGCTGTCGCCGACAGGCTTCGCGCATCAGGTACAGCAAGCGATGCGCCGCCATGCCGTAGCTGAGCCCTTCCAGCCGCACATTGGAGATGCAATTGCGGTAAGCATCCGTGAGGCCGACCTTTGGATTGTAGGTGAAATATAAACCCAGGCTGTCCGGTGAACTGAGGCCCGGACGCTCTCCAATCAGCATCACGACCATTTTGGCGCCCAGCAACTGGCCGATTTCATCACCGATCGCCACTCGACCCTGTTCCACCAGCACTACAGGCGCTGTCGACCATTCGTCGGCGCTCATCTGTTCATCCAGGCGGGTGAGAAACGGCAGGGTATGCCGATGCACCGCCAACGCCGAGAGACCATCCGCCACCACAATCACCAGATCCACGCCGCCCGGATGCGCCTGGGCGTATTCGCGCAGGGCCTGCGCCGATTGATCGCTCAACATGCGCCCCAGGTCCGGGCGTTGCAGGTAGCTGTTGCGATCCGCCGCCGCACTGTGCAGCAGCAGACTGTCACGCTGGCGCTCGGTCAGTTGGGCGCTGAGCCCGACGTGATCGAACGGCAAATGCACGGCGTCCCTTGCTTGCGCGTGGGCGTACTGGAAATCCAGCTGTGCGCTGGTCGGCAGGCTGGTGCCGGTACGACCAAGGGCAATACGCGCCGGGGTCAGACGACGCAGTTCCAGCCACGGGTTTTGCGGATCGACGGGCGGTTTTTCCATCTGACTCATCCCAGTTGCGCCAAGGCCTGGCGGAAGGCCGGCGGCAGGTTGTTGCCGAAGCGGACCTTGCCGTCCGCCTGGGTGAAGATGCCCATGTTCGCCAGCCACTGCTCGAACTCCGGCGCCGGTTTCAGGCCCAGGGTCTGGCGCGCGTAGAGCGCGTCGTGGAACGAGGTGGTCTGGTAGTTGAGCATGATGTCGTCGGAGCCGGGAATGCCCATGATGAAGTTGATCCCGGCCACGCCGAGCAGGGTCAGCAGAGTGTCCATGTCATCCTGGTCGGCCTCGGCGTGGTTGGTGTAGCAGATGTCGCAGCCCATCGGCACGCCGAGCAACTTGCCGCAGAAGTGGTCTTCGAGGCCGGCGCGGATGATCTGTTTGCCGTTGTAGAGGTATTCCGGGCCGATGAATCCTACGACGGTGTTCACCAGAAACGGCTTGAAATGGCGAGCCACGGCGTAGGCCCGGGTCTCGCAGGTCTGTTGATCGACGCCGTGGTGGGCGTTGGCCGACAGGGCGCTGCCCTGGCCGGTTTCGAAATACATCAGGTTCTGCCCAAGCGTGCCGCGATTGAGGCTCAGGCCCGCTTCATAACCTTCCTGCAAGATGTTCAGGTTGATGCCGAAACTGGCGTTGGCCGCTTCGGTGCCGGCAATCGACTGGAACACCAGATCCAGCGGTACTCCACGGTTGATCGCTTCTATAGAGGTGGTGACGTGGGTCAGCACGCAGGCCTGGGTCGGAATGTCGTAGCGCTGGATGATCGCGTCGAGCATTTCCAGCATCGCGCAGATCGAGGCGATGCTGTCGGTGGCCGGGTTGATGCCGATCATCGCGTCGCCGTTGCCGTACAGCAGACCGTCGAGAACGCTCGCGGCGATGCCGGATGGTTCATCGGTCGGGTGATTGGGTTGCAGCCTTGTGGATAACCGTCCACGCAGGCCCAAAGTGCCGCGAAATTTGGTGACGACACGGATCTTCTGTGCCACCAGCACCAGATCCTGCACGCGCATGATTTTCGACACGGCCGCGACCATTTCCGGCGTCAGGCCGGGGGCGAGGGCACGCAGGCTCGACTCATCGGCCGCTTCGCTCAGCAGCCAGTCGCGAAAGCCGCCAACCGTGAGATGGCTGACGACCGCAAAGGCCTGTTTGTCGTGACTGTCGATGATCAGCCGGGTGACTTCATCGGATTCGTAGGGGATCAACGCTTCCTGCAGGAAATGCGTGAGCGGGATGTCGGCCAGCGCCATTTGCGCGGCCACCCGCTCGCCGTCGTTGAGCGCGGCGACACCGGCCAGGAAGTCCCCGGAGCGCGCGGGGCTGGCCTTGGCCATCACGTCCTTGAGGCTGTCGAAGCGGTAGGTCTGGGCGCCGACGGTATGGGCAAATGCGGCCATGGGGCGCGTTCCTCCTGAATGAATGCTCTTAGTGCGGGCACCGAGCCCGAGGCCCGATGCCGGTGCAGCTCAGTTAGCGTTTAGATACCTTCGAGCATAGCGTCTGCCGGTGCCTCGGAGCGTTGCTTGGCGGTCAGCTGGAAGTACAGGTAACCAGCAGCCATGAAACCGAGGAACACGCAGCCGATCAGCGTGTTGAACCAGGCCATCGCCACCAGGCACACCACCGCCAGGAACAGCGCGATGGCCGGCACCACCGGATAGCCCGGTGCGCGGAAGGTGCGCTCCAGGTTCGGCTCGGTTTTGCGCAGTTTGAACAGGCTGAGCATGCTGATGATGTACATCACGATGGCGCCGAACACCGACATGGTGATCATCGCCGCCGTCAGGGTCATGCCTTGCAGATTGACCAGTCCGTCGCTGTAGATCGCCGCGATGCCGACCACGCCGCCAGCCAGGATCGCCCGGTGCGGGGTCTGGAAGCGCGAGAGTTTGGCCAGGCCTTTTGGCAGATAACCTGCCCGGGCCAAAGCGAAGAACTGCCGCGAGTAGCCGAGGATGATCCCGTGGAAACTCGCCACCAGCCCGAACAGGCCGATCCACACCAGCATGTGCATCCAGGTCGAATTGTTGCCGACTACCGCTTTCATCGCCTGTGGCAGCGGGTCGTTGATATTCGACAGTTGACGCCAGTCGCCGACGCCGCCGGCCATCACCATTACGCCGATAGCGAGGAACACCAAAGTCAGGATGCCGCTGACGTAGGCCCGTGGAATGGTGCGTTTCGGATCCTTGGCTTCCTCGGCCGCCATGGCCGCGCCTTCGATGGCGAGGAAGAACCAGATCGCGAAGGGAATCGCCGCGAAAATGCCCGGAATCGAGCCCATCGTGAACTCATTGGCACCCGACCAGCCGTTCAGCACGAAGTTGCTGAAGCTGAAGCCCGGCGCAACCACGCCCATGAATACCAGCAATTCGGCGACGGCGAGCACGGTCACCACCAACTCGAAGGTCGCGGCGATGCTGACGCCAAGGATGTTCAGGGTCATGAACACGAAATACGCGCCGACCGCCGCGAGTTTCGGATCGAGTCCCGGATATTGCACATTCAGATACGCGCCGATGGCCATGGCGATGGCCGGCGGGGCGAACACGAATTCGATCAGGGTGGCGATCCCGGCGATCAATCCGCCTTTCTCGCCGAACGCCCGGCGGCTGTAGGCAAACGGCCCGCCCGCGTGGGGAATGGCGGTGGTCAGCTCGGTGAAACTGAAGATGAAGCAGGTGTACATGGTTGCGACCATCAGGGCCGTGACCAGGAAACCCAGGGTTCCCGCCGTGCCCCAGCCGTAACTCCAGCCGAAGTATTCGCCGGAAATCACCAGGCCGACGGCAATGCCCCAGAGGTGCAGGGTGCCGAGTGTGGGTTTGAGCTGTGTGGTGGAAGTCATAAGTCCTCTCTGTCTTTTTTATTGTTCGATCTGTTGGACTTTCGGGTGCAGCGGTTGAGTGAGTGGATGCTGTTCACGCAGCGGCAGTGTTCACGCAAATCCTGAATGACGGGTATGCAAGGCCCGTGCCAGAGCGGCCAGGCCAGGGGTTGTCATCGGGATGGAAAGGGCGACACCGACAGTTCGGTGTCGCCCGGTTTTTTAGAAGAAGCCCAGCGGGTTGATGTCGTAGCTCACCAGCAGGTTTTTGGTCTGTTGGTAGTGGTCGAGCATCATCTTGTGGGTTTCACGGCCGACGCCGGATTTTTTGTACCCGCCGAACGCGGCGTGCGCCGGATACAGGTGGTAGCAGTTGGTCCACACACGACCGGCCTTGATGGCGCGGCCCATGCGATAGGCGCGGTTGATGTCGCGGGTCCAGAGGCCGGCGCCGAGGCCGAACTCGGTGTCGTTGGCGATCGCCAGGGCTTCGGCTTCGTCCTTGAAGGTGGTGATGCTCACCACCGGGCCGAAGATTTCTTCCTGGAACACACGCATCTTGTTGGTGCCCTTGAGCAGGGTCGGCTGGATGTAATAACCGGAAGCCAGGTTGCCTTCGAGTTTTTCCACCTTGCCGCCGGTCAGCAGTTCGGCACCTTCGCCCTTGGCGATTTCCAGGTACGAAAGGATCTTGTCGAATTGCTGCTCGGACGCCTGGGCGCCGACCATGGTGTCGGTGTCGAGCGGGTCGCCACGTTTGATCTGGCTGACCTTCTTCATCACCGCTTCCATGAACTGCGGATAGATCGATTCCTGAACCAGTGCACGGGAAGGGCAGGTGCAGACTTCGCCCTGGTTGAAGAACGCCAGCACCAGGCCTTCGGCGGCTTTTTCAATGAAGCTTGGCTCGGCCTGCATGATGTCTTCGAAGAAGATGTTCGGCGACTTGCCGCCCAGTTCCACGGTGGACGGAATGATGTTTTCGGCAGCGCATTTCATGATGTGCGAGCCGACCGGAGTCGAGCCGGTGAAGGCGATCTTGGCGATGCGTTTGCTGGTGGCCAGGGCTTCGCCGGCTTCTTTGCCGAACCCTTGCACCACGTTGAGCACGCCCGGCGGCAGCAGGTCACCGATCAGTTCCAGCAGCACGCTGATGCCCAGCGGGGTTTGCTCGGCAGGTTTGAGTACCACGCAGTTGCCGGCGGCCAGAGCTGGCGCGAGTTTCCACGCGGCCATCAGGATCGGGAAGTTCCACGGGATGATCTGGCCGACCACGCCCAATGGTTCATGGATGTGATAAGCGACGGTGTTGCCGTCGATCTCGGCGGCGCTGCCTTCCTGAGCGCGCAGGCAACCGGCGAAGTAGCGGAAGTGGTCGGCAGCCAGCGGGATGTCGGCGTTGAGGGTTTCGCGGATGGCTTTGCCGTTGTCCCAGGTTTCGGTGATCGCCAGGGTTTCGAGGTTCTGTTCGATGCGGTCGGCGATTTTCAGCAGGATCAGCGAGCGCGCCTGGGCGGAAGTGGAACCCCAGGCATCGGCAGCGGCGTGGGCGGCGTCCAGGGCTTTTTCGATGTCTTCGGCCGTGGAACGCGGGAATTCGGCAATCGGTTGGCCATTCACTGGCGAGGTGTTGGTGAAGTACTGACCTTTGACAGGCGCGACGAACTCGCCGCCGATGTAGTTACCGTACTTGCTCTTGAACGAGACTTTGGCGCCTTCAGTACCGGGGTGAGCGTAACGCATGATGTTCTCCTTGGCTGTTGTACTTATCAGAGAGACGCGCATGAGCGCTTGCTATAAGCGTAGAGCAAAGGTCGGGCCACTGCCGTGCAGGTCAGGCAAATCAAGGCCTTGCGTGATTTCTGTCGGACAAGTGGCAAGCGTCTGTGACGGTATCGGTACAGCTTGGGTGACAGTTTGTACCGCTTCTGGCACAACCCGTGACCGGGTGGTCCTGCCAGCATTGCAAAGACCGGTTGGCTGGAGGATGCTGGGCACCACTTCACGCATGGGCCGATGAGCCTCGGGGAGAATAATAAGAAATGCACGACAACCATTTGAGTCGCCATGCCCAACAGGTTCTCACCGTCACCCAGGGCAAGCCGCACCTGCATGGCCCCGGTGCCGACCCGTCGATTGCCCGCTCGTGGCTGCGTTGTCTTGAGGACTATCACCTCGACCCGGCCCTGACCATGGCGCCGACCGTGCTCGAACACGGTCGCGTCCTCGAAAGCCGCGAACGGCTGCAACAGGTGTTGCAGATTGCCGGCAATGAAATGAGCAGCCTGCATCAACAACTCTCCGGCGCCGGCCACGCGGTATTGCTGACCGACGCGCGCGGGGTGATCCTCAACTGCGTCACCGCTCCCGCCGAACGCAAGATCTTTGAACGCGCCGGCCTGTGGCTGGGTTCCGACTGGAGCGAGGCCTGCGAAGGCACCAACGGAATCGGTACCTGCCTGGTGGAACGTCAGGCCCTGACGATTCATCAGGACGAACACTTTCGCGGCCGCCACACCGGCCTGACCTGCTCGGCGAGCCCGGTGTTCGACCCGCACGGCGAACTGCTGGCGGTGCTCGACGTTTCCTCCGCGCGGCACGACGTCTCGCGCCAGAGCCAGTTCCACACCATGGCGCTGGTCAATCTGTCGGCGAAGATGATCGAGAGCTGCTATTTCCTGCGCTGCTTCGATAATCAATGGTTGTTGCGATTCCATCTTCAGGCGGAGTCCGTCGGGCTGTTCAGCGAAGGGTTGCTGGCGTTTGACGGGGAAGGGCGGATCAGTGCGGTCAATCAGAGTGCATTGAACCTGCTCGGCCATATTCGTGGCGGCTTGCTCGGCAAACCGGTGGAGGCGTTTTTCGATTGTTCGCTGGATGAATTGCTGGGACGCGCCAGTGCCAACGCCAGCGCCAGTTGGCCGTTGCGCACTCGCGATGGGCGGCATCTGTTTGCGGTGCTGCGCGGCGAAACCCGTCGGCCGCTGCCGGTTGCGCCGACTCCCGCGCCTGTCGAAGCGCCGCGTCTTGCCGGGATTTGCCTGGGGGATGCGGCGTTGCAGGCGGATTTTCGCAAGTCGCTGCGGGTGTTCGAGCGCGACGTGCCGCTGCTGATCAACGGTGAAACCGGCTCCGGCAAGGAAGCATTCGCCAAGGCTGTGCACAACGCCAGCCAGCGCGCCGGCAAAGCGTTCGTTGCTCTCAACTGCGCGGCAATTCCAGAAAGCCTGATCGAGAGCGAGCTGTTCGGCTATCGCGGCGGCAGCTTCACCGGCGCGCGCAAGGACGGCATGCGCGGCAAGCTGCAGCAAGCCGACGGCGGCACGCTGTTCCTCGATGAAATCGGCGACATGCCGCTGGCCTTGCAGACCCGTTTGCTGCGAGTGCTGGAAGACCGGCAAGTGGTGCCGATCGGCGGCGAGCCGGAAGCGGTCAACGTGCGGATCATCAGCGCCACCCACCGCAATCTGCTGGAGCGGGTTGGCGACGGCAGTTTCCGGGAAGACCTTTACTACCGGCTCAACGGGCTGGAAGTGGCGCTGCCACCGTTGCGCGAGCGCAGTGACAAATCGCAGTTGCTGGATTTTCTGCTGGCCGAAGAGGCGGGCGGGGAAGCGATCCTGATCGACGAGCCGGCGCGTCAGGCGCTGCTCGGGTTCAACTGGCCGGGTAATGTGCGGCAGTTGCGCAATGTGCTGCGCACGCTGGCGGCGTTGTGCGATGAAGGGCGGATCGGGCTGGATGATCTGCCGGCGATGTTTCGGCAGGTGCAGCCGCTGTTGGTCAAAACCGAGGAAGCGTCGTCCGGGCAGCCGCTTGAGGATGCCGAGCGGCTGGCGTTGCTCAATGCGCTGGAACACACGCGCTGGCACATGACCCACACGGCGCAGCAACTGGGTGTGAGCCGCAATACGCTCTATAGAAAGTTGCGCAAGCACGGGATCGCCCGCAGCGCCTGAATACTCCTGCCGATCGTTCCCACGCTCTGCGTGGGAACGCCTCCCCGGACGCTTCGCGTCCGCTTTTGGACGCAGAGCGTCCTGCGCTGCATTCCCACGCAGAGCGTGGGAACGATCATGTCGGGTGATCAGCTAAAGAGTGCGATTTCCCCCTCCCTGCGCTAACCTGCGGCCATGTTTTACGAGGTCGACTATGCACATTCATATTCTGGGTATCTGCGGGACTTTCATGGGCTCGATGGCGGTTCTGGCCAAAGAGCTGGGCCATCACGTGACTGGCTCCGATGCCAATGTCTATCCGCCGATGAGCACCCAGCTCGAAGCCCAGGGCATTCAGTTGACCCAGGGTTACGACCCGGCGCAGCTTGATCCGGCACCGGATCTGGTGGTGATCGGCAACGCCATGTCCCGCGGCAATCCGGCAGTGGAATATGTGCTGAACAAAGGCCTGCCGTACGTGTCCGGCCCGCAATGGCTGGCCGACCATGTGCTGCAAGGTCGCTGGGTGCTGGCGGTTGCCGGTACGCACGGCAAGACCACCACCAGCAGCATGCTCGCCTGGGTCCTGGAACACGCCGGCATGAGTCCGGGCTTCCTGATCGGCGGCGTTCCGCAGAATTTCTCGGTGTCGGCACGTCTGGGCGGCACGCCGTTCTTCGTGATCGAGGCCGACGAATACGACAGCGCGTTCTTCGACAAGCGTTCGAAGTTCGTCCACTACCGTCCGCGCACGGCGATCCTCAACAACCTTGAGTTCGATCACGCCGACATCTTCCCCGATCTTCCAGCCATCGAGCGCCAGTTCCACCACTTGGTGCGGACCATTCCGAGCGAAGGCCTGGTGATCCACCCGACCACCGAACCCGCCTTGCAGCGCGTGATCGAGATGGGCTGCTGGACCCCGGTGCAAACCACCGGTGCCGGCGGTCAGTGGCAGGTCAAGTTGCTGAAAGACGACGGCTCGGCATTCGAAGTGATGTTCGAAGGCGTGTCCCAAGGCGTCGTCGAGTGGGAACTGACCGGTCAGCACAACGTTGCCAACGCCTTGGCCACTCTGGCCGCAGCACGTCACGTCGGCGTTGTGCCGTCGATGGGCATCGCCGGGTTGAGCGCGTTCAAGAGCGTCAAACGCCGGATGGAGAAAGTCGCGGAAGTGCGCGGCATCACCATTTATGACGATTTCGCCCACCACCCGACCGCGATTGCCACCACCCTCGACGGCCTGCGCAAACGGATTGGCGATGCGCCGCTGATCGCGATCATCGAACCGCGTTCCAACTCGATGAAGCTCGGCGCCCACCGTGACGGTCTGCCGGACAGCGTGGTCGATGCCGATCAGGTGATCTGGTACGCCCCGGCCAACCTCGGCTGGGATCTGGCAGGCACCGCCGCGTTGTGCACCGTGCCGTCGATCGTCAGCGATTCGCTGGAAGGCATCATCGAACGCGTGAAGAGCCAGGCCCAGCCCGGCACCCACGTGGTGATCATGAGCAACGGCGGCTTCGGCGGCCTGCACGGCAAACTCGCCGAGGCGCTGAAATGAACACTCGTCTGGCGAGCAATGGCCCGGAACGCATCACGCTGGCGATGACCGGCGCATCCGGCGCCCAGTACGGCTTGCGCCTGCTGGACTGTCTGGTGCGCGAGGATCGCGAGGTGCACTTCCTGATCTCCAAGGCCGCGCAACTGGTGATGGCCACCGAGACGGACGTGTCGCTGCCGGCCAAGCCGCAAATGATGCAGGCGTTCCTCACCGAATACACCGGCGCGTCCGCCGGGCAGATCCGTGTGTACGGCAAGGAAGACTGGATGTCGCCGGTGGCCTCGGGCTCCGGCGCCCCGGCCGCCATGGTGGTGGTGCCGTGCTCGACCGGCACTTTGTCGGCCATTGCCACCGGCGCCTGCAACAACCTGATCGAACGGGCGGCGGACGTGACCTTGAAGGAGCGTCGCCAGTTGATTCTGGTGCCGCGCGAAGCGCCGTATTCGAGCATTCACCTGGAGCACATGCTCAAGCTGTCGAACATGGGCGTGACCATCCTGCCGGCGTCGCCGGGCTTCTATCACCAGCCGCAGACCATCGATGACCTGATCGATTTCGTGGTGGCGCGGATTCTCAATCTGCTGGGCATTCCCCAGGACATGCTGCCGCGCTGGGGCGAGCATCATCTGAGCAGCGATGAATAAGCTGCTTGCGATCCTGCTGGCGCTGCAACTGACCGGCTGCGCCACGGCGCGCACGCTCGATGCCGCCAAGCCCGGTGCGCCGGTGGTGTATTCCGGCACCCGGCTGGATTTGTACGCCATGAACGGTGGCTGTTGCGCGATGGACCGGTTCGGCGCCGAGGCCCCGAGTTATCCCGGCGTGGATCTGCCGGCCAGTGCGTTGCTCGATACGCTGCTGTTGCCGTTGTCGTTGCTGACGGTCATCGGAGTGGGGTTTCAGGCGACTGGGGGGTTATGAAAATCAATGGTTCGACCGCACAGGGTCGAACCATTGACACTTTCTAGAGCGTGATCGTTTCTGGCGGAAAGACGATGTCATCGGAGTACATGTCCTGTCCCGCCGGCAATTCGATAATGCGTTTGCCGGCTGTCGCCACTTCATCGATCAACACGTCATATTCGTGCCGGTTCAATTCTCCTGCCCGTGTGCGGGCTTCGATGGCGTCAACCGGGTTCTGATCCGTCGCGGTGGCGTGGGTCTGCGCCTGCAATTGGACATCCTCCACCAGGGCAGCGCGGGTTTTGGCTGAGTTGACCAGCCACACCCGTCGGGACGTGAAGCCGATGGAAGACATCGACACATGGCCTTCCATTTTCATGCTCGGGAACCACGTTTTGCCGTCCGTGGGGCTGCGTTCGAGCCGCGTCGGGTTGTAAACGCGATTATCCTGCCCCGCAACAACCTCGACATTGCGGGTATCAAGCAGGTAGCAAAACAGGATGCGCTGAGCGTGGAGCGTCGAAGTGCCGCTGGTGTTCTGGTGCGATTCGTTGTCCGTCAGCGGATCCACCGGTCGGGTTTCGTAGGCGCTTGCCACTCCTTTGTCTTCATTCGCAAAGTCCATGGCGGTCTTGAGGCTGAACATCACGCTGACGGGGGTCTCGCTCGTGGTACCCACGGCGGATACCACTCGCGGCACCATGGCTCCGGGCCGGGCGATTTCGAAAGGTGTCCGGTCATCCACTTTGAACACAGCCGGGATGTCGGTTCTGTACAGGTAGTTGTGCCTGTTGCGTTTAAAACCGGCAAGGCGCAACAACTCCTGAAAGAACGGTTCGGTGAGACTGGCCTTCAGGAGGCTGGTGCCTTCCCCCTGATTTCTCAGATGGATGATTTCATCATTGATTTCCGACAGAAACGGTTCGAAGTGTTTCGGGTTGTCTACAAGTCGCGTGCGATGTTGATGTGCAGCGACCCACGCGGGCAGCTCATCATTGATCAGGTTCTTGAATTGCCCTGTGGGTGAAATTTCCTTGCACAGCCTTGCCAGCTGAAGACTGGACAGGTTGTAGGGCTGGAAGCGGGCAATAACCTGTTCTTTTGATTTGAGCGGGGCATCCGGATTGGTCCACAGGCGCAGATAGTCGATCGACCGTTCACGCAGGGACGGATATTCCCGTTGCTTGGCCCAGACAGGCTGCTTCAGATGGAGTGCAACGTCCTGACGAAAACGCACAATGTCCTGCCCTTCGATCCTGTACAGGTTCCAGATATCGATGTCGCGCCAGTAGGGCCGAAATGCCCGTTGATCGGCCGAATACTGGATGGGTCTGACGGGGATCAGTCTGGCGCCATCAGGAAAGGCCATCTGGTTGAGCGGTCCGTGACTGTCATCCAGGCCAGGCTTGCGCTGCATCTCGACATAGCCATGAGCATTCGCCTTGTCGAGATCCCAGGTGTAGTAACGCTGGTCACCGTACGCCGGCGTGGCGTCTGTTGTTTCGAATGTGTCGGGTGTTGGTAGACGCGGGAGTGGCGAATCGGGTGTCGGCGGGCCTGGCAACGGCGTTTGCGTGCCAGATGTGCTGCGGTGCAACGTGACGGACTCAAGGTGTTTTACCCATTGGGCGGGAGTGCGGTTCTGATGGCTCAGGAGGCTGTTGAACAGATCGCGATCCATGTCCATGCCAGACCAGCGGTATAGCTCGTCAAACAGGTAGGTGTTCTCCATCCGTTGGACCCGAACGGTCGCCCACAGAGGTTTCTTGCCGGTGCTGTGCGCTTCGGTGCGGAAACGGGTGATTTCTGCGCCCTGTATTCCATAGAGATCCCAGATGTTACGGTCTGTCCAGGCAGACAATAGTTCGGCGGGTTGATCGATTCGCGAGGCAGAAGGTTCAACACTGACAAACGATCCGGTGTCGTCGACGAATGCATGATGCAGCAGCGGCCCGACCTCGTCCCCCCGCCGCATTTTTCGATGCATGACCACATAGCCATGGTGATTGGTGGCGTCTTTGTTCCATACGTAGTGTTGGGTGTCGACGTAAATCGCTGCATTGTCCGGTTGTGTCTGGGGTGTTTGTGCCGGGTTATCGTCGGGGTTGTCTGCCTGTCTGTGTACCGTGGATTCGATGGTCTGACTGATAATCTGCGGCTCAGCGACCCGGTAGGTATTGCTTTCGGGGTCGAAGTGCAGGACGGGGCCCGACGGTTGCGTTTCCCGTAACCGCATGGCTCGGTAGGCTTGGAGGCCTGTGTCCCAACCCACCTTGACCGTCGTGGTGTATTGCACCTCGGCGTAAATGCCTCCCTTGTAAACTCGCAATCCTTCGGTGATGACGGTAGGCAATTGCGTTCGCAGTTGCATCGGCAACTCGTAGTGATGGATCGATCCGCTCGCGTGTGGGTTGCTGGTTGAACCTCCTTCAGTGTCTCCAGCCCGGTGGGTCAGATCCTGAATCTGTATCGCGGGCAATGTGTCACTTGAAGAATGGGGTGCAGGCGTCTCCGTGGGGCGGATGGTGGTACCTGTTTCCGGGGATCGAATCAAACCTGGAAAATCATGACGCTGAGTTGACGACGTTTCCGGAGTCGACCTGTCGAGGGTGGGGGTAGTTTTACTGGTGCCTTTCGACGTTTTTGTTTGCGGTGCCATCAAGTAATCCTTTCATTGATTGCCTGACGTGCTGTGGTGTCATTCCATGGCGGGATGGACGCAGACGCAGGCGTGCTGGAGGGCACGTTATCGATGAAAGGAAAGGGGCGCGTGGTAGATAGTTACGACACGATGGTTGGTTCGATTCAGCTCATTTCAGTTGGCGGGCAGTTCAACGCAGGATTTGGAACTAGCTGTCCCGATCCGCGTTGAACCGCTGTGACGCGCGTGACTTTACTTGCCGAGTTTTCTCAATTCGTCCGATTCGACGACCCGCACACCATCCTGTTCTTCCAGCGCCAGGCGCCACATGGCGCGGGCCAGTTGGCAGGCTTCGATGCCGCGGTATTTGCCGGGAATCAGCTTCGAGAACGGCGCGGCAAGCTGCTCGCCCAGGCGGGGCTCGCTGCGTTCGCCGAGCAACAGCGATGGCCGGCAGATGGTCAGTTGCGGCCAGTCCTGCGCGCGCAATGCGTATTCCATCTCGCCTTTGACCCGGTTGTAGAACACCGAGGATCGGCGGTCGGCCCCCAGGGCACTGATCACGATCAGATGCCGCGCGCCCATTTCCCGGGCGCGCTTGGCGAAGGCCACGACCATGTCCAGATCCACGGCGCGAAACGCTTCTTCGGAGCCGGCCTGTTTGATCGTGGTGCCGAGGCAGCAATAGGCGATGTCGACCCGACCGGCCAGTTGCGGCAGGAAGGTCTGTGGATCGCCGACCGGGTTTTCCAGATGCGGATGTTCGGCCAGCGGCCGGCGTGAGGGGGCAAGGACGCGGCTGATCGTCGGCTCGTTGAGCAGGCGGTCGAGCAGATGTTCACCGGTCAATCCGGTGGCTCCGGCAAGCAAGACATGCTGAGGCGTCAAGTACATAGTGTCTCTCCCTTGATACTGTTCAGCTTAGTTGCTCTTTATCGCTCCGTCGTTCAACGCAGCACTTTGCAATGCTTTTCTCGCTTGCTGTTTACGCAGCAGTTGCCAGTGCGCCACCACGGTCTTCGGCGCCCAGATCTGCGGTTCAGAGGCTTCGAAGTTGTCCGCCAGTTCGCGCTCGGCGACGGTGGCCTTGGCCAGCTTGAAGGCTTGTTCCAGGTCGTCGGTCTGGTTCAGCGCCTGGGCAAACAGGGCATCGCCGAAGTAGGTGAAGTTGGCTTCCTCGGAGCAGCCGAACGACACGCGGTCGGCGCGCGAGGCGGTCATGATCAGCGTGCGTTCATCCTTCAACGCCGGAATGAAGCCCCCGGAATAGCACGAGGAGATGACGATGATCTTGTCGCGATTCTTCAGCGGTGCAAGCACGGCAGCGAGTTCGTCGGCGGGCAGGTCGGCCAGTTCCATGCGTGGCTGGTCGAGCACCAGCTCGTGTTCGGCGGTGCCGTGGCTGGTCAGGTAAATGAAGACCAGATCTTCCGGGCCGCTGCGTTCGGCCAGGGTCAGGGCTGCGCGGCGCAGGTTCTCGCGGGTGGCCATCGGCCGGTCGCCGAGGTGGTCGCGATGGTTGACCAGGCGAATCTGGCCAAACGCGCCGAAACGGCTGGTGAGCATGTTGGCCACATAATCGGATTCACGCAGGAACACGCTCTGCTTGCCGTCGCCGCCGAGGGTCAGTGTGTACAGCTCCACTGCAGGGGTCGAGGCCGGCACATTGGCCAGCGCTTCATCGAGCAGGCGACCCTGGGCCAGCAGGCCGAGTTCGAGGGTGTCCGGCAGTAATTTGCCGTCCGCATCGCGTACCCGTTGGCCGTTGATCCAGGTGCCGCTGAGCACGCTGCCATCGGTGAGCACCAGGGTGCCGCGTCCGGAATAGCTGTCGCTGTCGAACCCGCCGACGTAAAAACTGCCATCGGACAGGTTCAGCCGGCCCTGGCCGCTGAAGCGCCAATCATTGAAGTAACCGATGTAATGGCTGCCGTCGGCGCCGATCAGTTCGCCCTTGCCGGTCAGCGCGCCTTCCTTGAACTGGCCGAGCCAGACATCGCCATCGGCGTTTTCGTAGCGACCCTTGCCGTGCAATTGATTGTTCTTGAACCCGCCGACGTAGATGTCGCCGTCGGCGCTGTTGAAGGTGCCGTTGCCTTCGAGCTGGCCGTTGACGAAATGGCCGGTGAACTGATTGCCGCTGGCATCGCCGCGCTGGCCTTCGCCATTGGGTTTGCCGTGGGCGAACTGGCCTTGATAGGAGCTGCCGTCGTCCAGCTCGAGGCGACCGAGCCCGGAATACTGGTCGGCCTTGAATTCGCCGCGATAGGTCATCGCGTTTTCTTTGAGGGTGCCTTCGCCGTCACGTCGGCCCAGCTTGAAACCGCCGGTGTAGCTGCCGGCCGTGGTGGTCAGCGTGCCCTGTCCGTCGAACAGTCCCTGCTGGAAGTTGCCGCGATAGACCTCGCCATTGCTGCCGTGCCATTCGCCCTGGCCATGCCATTGCCCCTTGTCGAATGCCCCGGCGTACCAGCTGCCGTTGGGGTAATCGACCCGGCCCTGACCTTGCAGCAAGCCATCGACCAGTTCACCGCGATAGCGGCCGCCGTCGGGCAGGCGCGCATCCGGCGGCAACAGCGATTCGCCGTCGCCACACGCGGCCAGCAACAGGGTCAAGGCAAGGGGAGCAAGAGGAGCGAATGAGCGCATAGCGGGATCCGGGCAATTAGGCGACCGAGTATGCCGCAGCTATGTGACCTTATACAGCCGGCGGGGAGGAGCGGATGCGAAACAGCGTGAGCCGCTTCGCATCCAGGCGCTTAAACGAAGCAGAGCGACAGCGGTTCGGCGATGTAGGCCGGTTTGTCCGAGCCTTCGATCTCCAGGGTGGCGGTGGCCTTGAGCAGCCACTGGCCAGGTTTTTTCTCGGTCACTTCACCGAGATCGACCTTGAGCCGGACTTTGGAATTGACCTTGACCGGCTGGATGAAACGCACGCTGTCCAGGCCGTAGTTGACCACCATCTTCACGCCTTGCGGCAGGATCAGGATGTCTTCCATCAGTTTTGGGATCAGCGACAACGACAGGAAACCGTGTGCAATGGTGCTGCCAAATGGCGTTTGCGCGGCTTTGACCGGGTCGACATGGATGAACTGGTAATCCCCGGTGGCTTCGGCGAACAGGTTGATGCGCTCCTGATCGATGGTGAGCCATTCGGAACGTCCGAGTTCCTTGCCGACATAATCTTTGAGCTCTGCAACTGGAACATAGGGCATTGAGACTCTCCTTGGGTTCATCGGTTTTATAGTTTTTCAGGTGGGGGATTTGACCGCCCTGCGAACCACTGTAGATCATCATGGCGATTTGCTCAGGTCAACCGACCATGCTTTTGGCGAATGCCGATCCATAGCGCAGGCGTGCTTATAATGCCCGGCCCGTGCTTGTCGGGATGTCGGACGGAGATGACGGATGTTGCTACGCGGCCTGACCATGCTGGTGCTGTTTCAATTGCTCGGCACGGCCCTCAATCACTTGCTGTTGCCGGTGCTGCCGGGGCCGATCATCGGCCTTTTGCTGTTGCTGGTATTCCTGATCGTGCGCGGTGAAGTCGGCGAGCCGCTGAACCTCGCCGCCGGCAGTCTGTTGCGCTATCTGCCGCTGCTGCTGGTGCCGCCAGCGGTGGGCGTAATGGTGTATGCCACGGCGATTGCCGCGGATTTCTGGGCCATCGTCGGTGCGCTGGTGGTCTCGCTGATTCTGTCGATGGCCTTCGCCGGCGTGCTGATGCAACGGCTGGTCAAGCGTCACGCGCCGCATTCGGAGGATTCCTGATGCTGTTCGACTGGCAAGGTGCCTGGGCGTCGGTGATTCACCATCCGCTGTTCGGCATCGGGATCACCCTGGGGGCTTATCAACTGGTGCTGGCGGCGTTCGAGAAAACCCGCTGGATCTTTCTGCAACCAGTGCTGGTCTCGATGCTATTGGTGATCGGCGTGCTGGTCGGCTGCGGCCTGACCTATGCCGAGTACCGCAAGAGCACCGAGATCCTCAGTATTCTGCTGGGCCCGGCGACCGTTGCGCTGGCCGTGCCGCTGTATCTGAATCTGCGACGCATCCGCCAATTGTTCTGGCCGATTTTTACTACGCTGGTGATAGGCGGCGTGGTCGCCACGGGCATGGGCGTGGCGCTGGGCTGGTGGTTCGGTGCCGATCACATGATCCTGATGACCATGGCGCCCAAATCGGTGACCTCGCCGATCGCCATGCTGGTGGCCGAACAGATCGGCGGTGTCGCGGCATTGGCGGCGGTGTTTGTGTTGATCACCGGGGTGATTGGCGCGATCTTCGGCCCGGCGCTGCTGACCCGCCTCGGCGTGCACAGCCCCGAGGCGCGCGGGATGGCGCTGGGCATGACGGCGCATGCGGTCGGCACGTCGGTGGCGTTACAGGAAAGCGATGAATGCGGCGCCTTCGCGGCGCTGGCGATGAGTCTGATGGGCGTGGCCACGGCGGTGTTCCTGCCGTTGGCGGTGTCGATGGTGGTGTAAGGAAATGTCTATGAGTCTGCCGCTTTTTCCGCTGAACACGGTGCTGTTTCCCGGCTGCAATCTGGATCTGCAGATCTTCGAAGCACGCTACCTGGACATGATCGGCCGCTGCATGAAACAGGGCGGCGGGTTCGGCGTAGTGTGCATCCTTGAAGGCAGCGAAGTCGGCGTCGCGCCGGAAGGTTTCGCCATGGTCGGTTGCGAAGCGCGCATCACCGATTTCCAGCAGCAGGACAACGGACTGCTGGGCATCCGGGTGCAGGGCGGGCGGCGCTTCATCGTGCAGCGCACCGAAGTGCAACGCGATCAATTGATCATGGCCGAGGTCGAGTGGCTGGACGAAGAACCCGAGCAACCGTTGCAGGATGAAGACGCCGATCTGGTGGCGCTGCTCAAGGCCCTGGCCGAACACCCGATGGTCGAAGCGCTGAACATGGGGATCGAAGCGGCGGGGCAGCAATCGCTGGCCAATCAGCTGGCGTATCTGCTGCCGTTCGCCGAGGAAGACAAGATCGACCTGCTGCAGCTCGACGACCCGCAGCAGCGACTGGATGCGATCCAGGCGCTGCTCGATGAATTGCAGGGCGAGTTGTTCGCTTAAGACTCGGTCCGGTTACTCGGGCCAGACGATGTCGTTGGCGAACCAGTCCTTGCCGCTCGGCAATGAAAGGATCGGCTTGCCGGCCTTGGCCACCTTATCGATCAAGTCATCGTATTCACGCTGATTGGCCACGCCACTGTGGGTCCGCGCCTCGATGTCATTGCCGATGTAGCTGCTTTGGGCGAGGGCGGCAACGTCGTCGACCTTCGCGGCGCGGGTGAAGGTCGAGTCGAGCAGCCACAGACGCTCTGACTCGATGCCCCGCTTCGACGTGGAAATCAGGGCTTCGAGTTCGTCTTCGGGAAACCAGGCGTTCTTTTCCAGTGCCGCCAGATTGAGCAGATGATTCTCCTCGTTGAGGACCACCTCCATCCTTCGCGTATCAATGACGTAAGAGAAGATGAACTGCTGATCGTGGCGAATCGTCTCGTAATTGCGTTCGGTGTCCAGTTCGATGTCTGACGCATCGGACCATTCGTTATCGGAGTTCCCCGATTCGTTATCGGATTCGCCCGGTTTCTTGCCGGGGTATTTGTTTCTCTGGCTGTTGTAACGCAGGTATTCCGGATCGGGGGCATCGGTGCCCTTGGCGCCATACATCTTGACCAGTTTGTGGCTGACCGTGGCACTGATCGGTTTCTCCGTCGTGGCGCCGCGCGGGTGTTTCAAGCGAGGCAGCATGCGCCCGTCGTTGTAGAACTCGAACGGGGTACGCTCATCGGCCCTGAACAGACCCGGAATGTCAGTGCGGTACAGGCAGTCGTTGCTGTTGCGCAGGTAACCGAGTCTGGTCAGAAATGCATCGAGAAATTCGCGGGTGACACTTTTGTCGAAATCCACCAGATCGCTGCGCAGGATTCCGTTCCTCACGGGCAGGAGCAGCGGTCCGATTTCCTCCTGCAGTGGATCGAAGCGGGTCGGATCGCTCTCGTCCCGAGAGCGAATGTGGTGCTGCTCGGCCCACTCCGGCATCACTCGCGGATCGGCGAGCAAATCGTTGCGCAACTGAATGTGCTGCCGTGGCGACAGGTTGTAGGCACGTAGCAACTCGACACGTTGGGCGTGCGTCATCAGCGGGTACATCGTGAGCAATGAGTCGTTGAGCAGTTGGGTGGTGGCCTCGTGCGCCGACAAGGCAGCGATCAGAGACTGTTTGACGGGCACCTCTGTATTGAGGTGATCAACCTGCGGCCAGGGACGTTTCAAGGATGTGGGCGAGCCCGTTTGCCGGGCCGGGCTCCAGGTCGACTCGCCGGTATTTCGGTAGAGCGCAGGTCCGGGGGGCAGCTTCTTGTACAGGTCCATGGCCCGATAAGTGCCCAGGTTCGCATCGAACTCCACGAACACCGTGCCGCTGTCTTTCACATCGACGAACGCGCGCCCGACGATATGGCGCAGGCCTTCATCGTTGGCCGGTTGCATGTTGCGCAGCAGTGCGGGATTCAGCAGGTAGCTGTTCATCCCGGTTGCCGTTTCACGGGAAGCGACCAGCAGATCCGACATCTCGATTTTCGGTCGTTCGGGCGCGTCAGCAGGAGGCAGTGTTTGCCCCGGGTTTCGCTGATGCAGGGCTGTCAGGTCAGGTACCACGTGAGGTAGCGGCGAGTTCTGAGCCGGCGGGCGCAACCGCGGGGATTGCGCGAGAGAGTCGGTGGGCGAACTGCCTTTGGAGAGGCTTGGCTGCGAGGGCGGTTTCGGTCGCATGGTGTCATTCCTTGACGATGGTCAGTTGCTCGACGGGTATGGCGCGGGACGGAGTGGTTTCGCTGCTCCAGACGTTGGTGGCGACGTTGTATGTGATCCTGTCGGAAGCGGACTCGCTCAGGCGAATGTTGTGAACCGGCACCTCGCTGGATTCGAGCTCTGCGCGTAGTTGATGCTCACGAACATCCTGGGCGATGGCCTGAACCGATGGGTAGGCGCGTGCATCGATGGCGCACAGACCAATCACCTCGAACAGGGCATTGACCCTGTAACGGTTCCCCGAGGAGACCACGACTTCGATGGTTTCCAGTGGCAGTTGTGGGTCGTTGCTGTCCGGCAGTTGAATCTGGATGCTGCCGATCCTGAGCAGGTCGTTCCTGATGGTCAGGTTGCGGTGGTGAACCTGCTCCTGCAGATGTTGCGTGTGAATGATCCAGGTGGAAGAGCCCGAGACGCTCGCATCTGCTTCTGTGGTGGACAACCGGATGGATATTGCGCTGGCGGGGAACAGCTCATAGCGTGCGGATCGACCTACCAGCCAGTAGGCTGCGTTGTGCTCGGCCGCCAGGAAGTCGACCCGTTGCGGGGTTGCCTTCAAGGTGCGCTTTTCGACAGAGGGTCGGATGAAAAGGTATTGGCCTGCTCGCTCCCGGAGTGAGGCGCGGCTTTGCAGGACGGTATAACCCGGCTTTTTTGCATCGTCGAAATACGAATTGCGAGGGACGTCGAGGTGATAGGACACACCGTCGCGCATGACCAGCGTCAGGGGATGGTTGATCTGCCAGCCCGAGGCCATGATCCCGCCTCCCATGTCATGTTTCCTGCCCGGATTTTCTCTGATTGCGCCGTGCAATGAGAGCAGGCCGCCTCCCTGGTGGAAGGTGATGGTGAAGTGGACGTTGGTGTAGCTGAGGAAGGTGAAGGCATTCGGCTTTATCGGGGTGACGACGTAGATGGCCCGGACTTCGTCGATTTCCGTGCTGTCACGGTCGATGTACAGGGTACTTCGGGTCGGCGTTTCATAGGGTGTTGCCACCAGCGTCGTGTGATGAACCTTGCGGGAGACGAAGTAGTACGAGTGTGGTTTGTTCGAGGTCTTGTAAGGACGATCACTGACCGGCACCGGCGAGGTCCCGGTCACGCCGACGGTCAGGACCGTAACGCTTACGGTCAAGTCGGCCAGATCCGGGGTTTCAACCGGCCATGCCGGCTGCAGGTGATAGCCGTCCTGCGTGATGAACGTCCATTTATCGTTGTACAGGGAGCGCTTGCCGTCGACCGTCCGGTACACCGCCTCCAGCGCCAGTTCGCGCATCGGCGACTGGATGTCATCGTCGCGCAGTGATTCGATCACCACGGCGTCATTGCGCACGTACCAGCGCTGGATCGCTTCAAGCGGCACGCCCAGATAGACCTTGCTTGGTTCCTGGCCATCTTCGTGAATGGAGACCTTCAGGCAGGTCGGGTCAATGTCATAGCTGTCGCTGCCGCTGCCTCCGTCGACCATGCCATGAAGGCCGCGCACGGAAATGCGGTCATCCCCGGCCCCGGCATTGACGTGGTCGTCGCCATTGGCGGCAATGATGTCGGCGTGCTCGGAACCGGTCACACGATTGCGTGCGCCGACCAGTGTCTCGACCTTTTCGATGGACTGGAGCGTCGAATGCAGGACCGGTTCAACAGCCGGGTCCGCAGGTCGCACTGCCAGCCTGCCGTTTTTCAGGTCGATGTCGAAACCGGTATGACGTGGCGGGTTGGCGCCATGGTCCTCGTTTTTGTGTTTGCCTTGCAGCCAAAGCAGATCGGTCCCGTCACCTCCCGACAGTTCACTGACGGTAGTCGGGTCTGCAGACAGTGCTTCGGATGCCGACTGAAACAGAAAGGAGTCATCCTTGTTGCCACCGCCGAGGGTTTTCTCGCCGTTGGCGTAGGCGAAGAAATTTGGCTTGTCCTGTACGCCTTGCACCGTGTCATGGCCGCCTCCCAGGTTCCAGAAAACCCCTTTGGCAGGATCACTTTTCGCCCCGCTGATGACGGCGTCCGAGTCGGGCAAACCCTTCGTCGCATCGTAGGTGTCATCCGTGTCATTGATGGCCGGGAAGTTTTCGGTGGTATAGGGCGCTTCCCCCTTGGCTTCGTCCCATTGGTAGCGATAGACGCGAGTCGGCCGCAGCTTGACCTCGAACCGGCCGTTGACGATCACGTCGACACTTTCCTTGAATTCATTGTCGAGCCAGCCGAGGCTGCGGGTCTTCAAGGCTTTGGCGTAATCACTCGTGGTCTTGGCGACCAGGTAGCGATCCATCAGCGCCTTGTCCTGGCTCTGTCCGGTGAACGCGAACCAGCCGGCGCGCCAGCGTTCGTGCACGGTCAGTTCGATGTAATCGTCGATGTCGTCGACCATGCGCGCGGCACCGTAGATTCGGGCACCGACAATCATGATGGCCGCCGCTGCAATCCCCACCGGGCCCGCCGCCTGAAAGCCCATCAGTGCTGCGCAGCCGAGGGCGATGGACAGCGCGCCGCTGAACACGCTCAGCCCGCCGGTGACGTACAGATCCTGAGCTTCCTTGCCCTGGGCCTTGGCGGCATCGTTGAAGGACTTGATGGCGGTGTAGATATCGAAGGGCAGCGTCAGCACGCTGGCGATCAGACCCGCGCCCCGGCACAGCCATTTGCCCAGGGTGGTCTTGCTGAATTGTTCGAGGGCCATGGAACCCTGACGGATCATCTGTTCGCCGGTCTTGTTCAGCGCGTATTCGAGGCCCAGTGAAGTGATCTCGGCGAGAGCGCCGCCCACATTGATCAGTACTTCTCCCATCTGGCCTTTCTTGAGTCCGTCGATGGCGCCCATGTAGGCGCTGTACAGCCCGTACGCCTGCAGCCCGGCGCCCATGCTGGTCATCCCGCGGCTCTTGGCCTTGTCGACCCAGCCCGGCAGATGTTCAGGCAGCGGGCTTCTGTGGATATCCAGCTGTTGAGTGGCGGTCAGCAGTTTGCTGATTTTCTGCATGGGGTGCTCAGCATCACTGGCGGATATTTCGCGCAGAAGCGGTGCTGCGTCGGGGGAGCGCAGGGTGACGATTTCGTAGAGCAATTCCGGTACCCGTTGACGCTCCTGGCCGTCGACTGACTGGATTCGTTGCTCAACCTGGGCGGGATCGAATTCCAGCCGATCGGTAAAGAGCTGATCGGGCTCGGGGAAGTAGGTGTTGGCCGCTGTAATGGGCTCGCCGTTGACGCGTGCTCCGAGGGCCTGAAGTGTCTGGCGATTCACGGTCAACTCGCCAAATCGCAGGGGGCCGAAAAGATTGTCCAGATCTTTAAGGTCCGGTTTTTTGCCGGAAGGTATTTTATTTTCGGTAGTTGCAGCGCTGGATGGAATATCAATGTCGGAAATTGTAATCGGTGCTGTAAGAATAGTTTCAGTGTTGATACTAAATGGTTGGCTCAAGATCAATGCTCTTTGGTGAACTGTCGAGCGACTCTGGCATGAGGAGTGGTCAAGTTCAGTCTTTATTGTTTTTCTGATTGTATTGTTGTTTTTTGTATTGTCTTTGAAGTGGTTTGCCGGTTGTTTTTGATTTAGCTTGAATTCCGGCTTGCAGGGAGCGGCTACATGATCAAGGAGAACGGTATGACGATTTATGAAGATGAGTGGGCATTCTGGGATGACATTGCCGGGAAGTATATTTTCAAACATGCGGGCGTCGACCTGAATACCGACATCATCCTCAAGGCCGCCGGCTATTATGCGGATTCGATGGTCCTGGAGCGGCGCAAGCGCAAGCGGGTGAAGAGCGATTCAGGTCTGGGGAAGCCGACGGCCGGCAAATGAAGTTTTATTTGTGATCTGGTTTTTAATATTAGAGTGTTGTCATATGTCTGATGAAAATAATATTACCTTTACCGGGCACCTGTTTGCAGGTGGACTTCCACTGGTGCTCAACTATCAAGTCATGGAGCAGCGCTTGAAACATCCCCGGATCACGACGGGGCAGCGACTGAGTGCCGAGATTTCTCTGAATGATGAAGTCCGTTCGCCGATCATGACTGTCGCGGATCATGATGATGCCGAACCGTTGTTGTTGGAGTTTGCTCCGGACAATCAGGGGCGATATGCGATAAATATCAAAACGGCTGGTCGTTACTTTGATTGGCAGCTGCGACTTGATCAAAGTACAAGGCATCTTCTGGCCGCAAAAAGTGGCGGTAGTTACTTTGAGCTGGAAACGTATGCCGGAAAGCTCAAGTCGTTTGGTGACCTGCCGTCCAATCCGGTTTCTGTGGCACTGTTCAGCGTAGAGAAGAAGATGCGCCTGTTTCAGCATGAAACGAAGGAAGGGCTCACGTACTTCCTGGACAAGAATCCGAACGACACCGGGCACAATGCCTACAACGCTTCGTCGGTGTCGTTCGTCTTGAGGACCAACCCCTCGGTGCTGTCTGCCGTCGCCTAGTACGAATAGCGCAGCAAGGTATGCGGCAAGTGACGCAGCACGAAGAAGCCGAACAGGGCGACCAGCGCCGGCAGCACCAGCCACCAGACTTTCTGCGGCATGGCGCCGAGCGGTGACTGCCGTTGGCTGAGCCAGAGCCCGGCCGCACATACGCACGCGGCAAGCATGGCCCCGGCCAGCACATCCGTCGGCCAGTGCGCGCCCAGATACACCCGCGACAAGGCAATCGCCAGTGCCGGAATGCAGCCGATCAGCAGCCAGGTCAGTCGCAGCCTTGGCGGTTGCCCGCGTCCGGCGAGTACGGCCAGGGTCAGGAACAGCGCGAACGATCCGGACGCATGGCCGCTGGGCATGCTGTAACTGGTGAGTGGGTCGGTCAGCACTTCCGGGCGCACCCGGGCGAAAAACATTTTGGTGCCGGTGTTGGCCAGGGCCGTGACGAGCAGGGTGCCGCCCACGAAGATCGCGTGGCGCCACTGGCGGCACAGCAACAGCAGTGCAGTCAGCAGGGCGCTGAACAGCAGCATGTTGCGGAACTCACCGATCAGGGTGAAAACCACTGCCACCTCATCCAGCGCCGGGCGGCGGTGTTCCTGCACCAGGGTCATGACGCCCTGATCGAGGGCGGTCAGGTACGGGTAACCGATGAACAGGCCGATCAGGATCAACAGGCTCATGCTGCTGATCCAGATGGTCGCCCGGCGATGGCGGCGCAGGCTGCTGTTGGCGCTCAGGCCGACCATCACCGCGATGCTGCCAGCGACGATTCCGGCCTGCAGCCAGAAGCCTTCCGGCAACGGCAGACGAATCGCCGCCCCGGTGGCCCAGCCCGGCAGCAGGTACGCAAGGCTCCAGCCGGCCGCCGCCAGCAGACTCACGGCGGCGAAGCGCGGGAAGGGCATGTCGCACATCCCGGCGACCATTGGCAGCATCGGCCGCAACGGGCCGATGAAGCGCCCGACCAGCAGGCTGGCGATGCCGTAGCGCTGGAAATAGGTTTCCGCACCGGTCATCCATTCCGGGTGATGGCGCAGGCCCGGCAGACGCCGGATGTTCTGGTGGAAGTGGCGACCGAGGAAATACGAAATCACATCGCCGAGAATCCCGCCAAGGAAACCCAGCAACAGGGTTTCGCTCAACGACAGGGCACCGCTGCCGGCCAGCACCGCCACGGCAAACAGCAGCACCGTGCCGGGCACGATCAACCCGGCAATCGCCAGGCATTCCACGCAGGCCACGACAAACACTGCAGCGGCCAGCCACTGCGGATTGGCGGCCAGCCACCCGGTCACGCTATCGAGCCATGGGCCCATACAAACCACTCCATTTCATTGATGTCCCTGATCGGCGAGCCGAAGGGTGTGCATTCACAGCAGAAAATAATCGCGACCTTCGACCTGACCCCGGCGCAGCGGGTTCCGCGTGCACCACTGGGCATAGGCGGCATCGACGAAGCGATACATCAAGTGTTCGTCACGGCCATGGGGAATGCCCAGACGGGTGGTCTGAATCACATGAGTTGGCGCAGGGCCGGTGTCTTCCACCAGCAGAATTTCGTGATCGAAGCGCTTGGCATCCCACACCGGCACTTTCAGTCCCAGCGCCTTGCACAGCAGCGTCTGCCCGGCACAGAGTTTCTGCGACGGGCGCGGGCGCCCCTGGGCATCGGGGTTGTTCAACAGCATCTGCGCCAGACTGGCCGGGCCGCTGATCTCGTCGACCCACGGATAGGCCGATTTGATCAGCACCGCGTTGCCCGGACCCTGCGCGCTGAAGTTCAGCGAATCGCCGCCACGGGCGTAGTACATATAGATGTGCCCGCCGTCCAGAAACAAAGCCTTACGCTTTTCTGTGTAGCCGAGGGACGCGTGGCTGCCTTTTTCTTCGCAGTAATACGCTTCGGTTTCGATGATTCGGGCGCTGAGCCACAAATCGCCGACGCGGTGGCGGATGACTTTACCGAGTAGATCGCGGGCCAGCGTCTGGGCGTCGCGGTCGAAAAAGGCGTCCGCAAGGCCGACAGGCTGGCGCGCGGAGGTGGCGCGAACGGTCAGGTTGGACATGGCAAACAGTGTTTATCCAGGCGGAGGAGGTCGTGATGATAACAATTCGCGGCTTAATCCCGGCTGAACGTCGGCAAATCACCGTCCATTTCGACCATCCGCCCGTCACCGCTGTTAGTCCCGGGACGCGACAGCTATAATCTGCCGCTTTCCTCTTTGCCAAGACCCCAGCAGACCATGACTGAGTCCGTTCTTGACTACATGACCCGATTGGGTCGCGCCGCCCGCGAAGCCTCCCGCGTCATCGGCCGTGCCAGCACCGCGCAGAAAAACCGCGCCCTGCTGGCTGCCGCCAATGCCCTGGACGCCGCCCGCGCCGAGCTTGCGGCAGCCAATGAACAGGATCTGGCCGCCGGTCGCGCCAACGGTCTGGAGCCGGCGCTGCTGGAACGTCTGGAACTGACCCCGGCACGCATCGACGGCATGATCGTTGGCCTGCGTCAGGTCGCAGCGCTGCCGGATCCGGTCGGTGCGATCCGCGACATGAGCTTCCGTCCGTCGGGCATTCAGGTCGGCAAGATGCGCGTACCGCTGGGCGTGATCGGGATCATCTACGAATCCCGTCCCAACGTGACCATCGATGCCGCGAGCCTGTGCCTGAAGTCCGGTAACGCGACCATCCTGCGCGGCGGTTCCGAAGCGATTCATTCCAACCGCGCGATTGCCGCCTGCATCCAGCGCGGTCTGGCCGAAGCCGAACTGCCGGCTGCCGTGGTGCAAGTGGTGGAAACCACCGACCGCGCCGCCGTTGGCGCGCTGATCACCATGCCTGAATACGTCGACGTGATCGTGCCGCGCGGTGGCCGTGGCCTGATCGAGCGCATCAGCCGTGACGCCCGGGTGCCGGTGATCAAGCATCTGGACGGCATCTGCCACGTCTATGTCAGCGAACACGCCGACCTGCCGAAAGCCCAGCGCATCGCCTTCAATGCCAAGACCTATCGCTATGGCATCTGCGGCGCGATGGAGACCTTGCTGGTCGATCAAAGTGTTGCGAAGGATTTCCTGCCGTCGATGGCGAAGCAGTTCCGCGAAAAAGGCGTCGAACTGCGTGGTTGCGAACGTACCCGGGCGATCATCGAGGCCATAGCGGCAACCGAAGAAGACTGGAGCACGGAGTACCTGGCGCCGATTCTGTCGATCCGCGTGGTGGATGGCCTGGATCAGGCCATTGAACACATCAACCATTTCGGCTCACATCACACCGACTCGATCGTCAGCGAAAACCTCGCCGACACCCGCCAGTTCGTGGCTCAGGTCGACTCGGCGTCGGTGATGATCAATACCCCGACCTGCTTCGCCGACGGATTCGAATACGGATTGGGTGCCGAGATCGGCATTTCTACTGATAAGCTGCACGCCCGTGGCCCGGTGGGCCTCGAGGGACTGACCTGCGAGAAGTACATCGTGGTCGGTGATGGCCAGTTGCGCGGCCAGGCGACGGTCTGACTTGTCCGACCTCGACCTGAAAGCGCCGAAACCCGGCAAGAAATCCCGTCCCCGGCGCATTGGCGTACTGGGCGGGACGTTCGACCCGGTGCACGTCGGCCATTTGCGCGGCGCGCTGGAAGTGGCCGAAGCGCTGGGGCTCGACGAGCTGCGCATGATGCCCAGCGCCCGGCCGCCGCACCGCGATACGCCGCAGGTGTCGGCGCAGGACCGGCTGGCAATGGTTGAATGTGCGGTGGCCGGTGTGCCGCCGCTGGTGGTGGACGCCCGCGAATTGCAGCGGGACAAACCGTCCTGGACCATCGATACCCTGGAGTCGCTGCGTGCCGAAATGGCCGCCGAGACCCAGGTTTTTCTGCTTCTGGGCTGGGACGCATTTTGCGGCCTGCCCACTTGGCACCGCTGGGAAGAGTTGCTCCAGCATTGCCACATCCTGGTGCTACAGCGCCCGGACGCCGACAGCGAACCGCCGGATGCCTTGCGCAACCTGCTGGCAGCGCGTTCGGTGAGCGACCCGCTGGCCCTGAAGGGGCCGAGCGGACAGATTGCATTCGTCTGGCAGACACCGCTCGCGGTTTCCGCCACCCAGATCCGTCAACTGCTGGCCAGCGGTAAGTCGGTACGTTTCCTGGTGCCCGACGCGGTCCTGGCCTACATCGATGCGCACGGTCTGTACCGTGCGTCGAACTGAACAAGGCGTGCTTCACTGATACGAATCCACGTGTCGCCAAGCCGCCGAAAATATGAGCAAAACGAGTTTTATATGACTGACAAAGACCAAACCAAAGTAAAGCGCAAAGGCACATTCAAGAGCGCCCCGCTGCCAGAGCCGGTCAACACCAACGAACCGCTGAAGGGCGACGAGCTGGTCAAGGTGGCCGTTGCAGCCCTGGAAGACGTCAAGGCCCAGGACATCCAGATCATTGATGTGCGCGACAAGCAGAGCATCACCGACTACATGATCATCGCCACCGGTACTTCCAACCGCCAGATCAACGCGATGCTGGACAAGGTTCGCGAAGAGGTCAAAAAGAACGGCGCCAAGCCGCTGGGCGAAGAAGGCAAGGGCGACAGCGACTGGGTACTGCTGGACCTGGACCTGGTGATCGTGCACATGATGACCGCCTCGGCTCGTCAGTTCTACGATCTGGAGCGCCTGTGGGCCGGTGCCGAGCAAAGCCGTGCGGCGGACGCCAAGCACCACAGCCCGGAAAACACCCACGAGCATTTCACCAAGCTCAACAAAGACCAGCTGTAAGGGATTGCTGTGCGACTGCGACTGATCGCCGTCGGTTCACGCATGCCCAAGTGGGTGGAAGAAGGCTGGCACGAATATGCCAAGCGTCTTCCGTCCGAGCTGGCGCTGGAACTGGTGGAAATTCCGCTCAATACCCGTGGCAAGAACGCCGACGTGGCCCGGTTCATCCGTCAGGAAGGCGAAGCCATGCTGGCCAAGGTCGGGCCGAACGAGCGGATCGTCACCCTCGAAGTTCATGGCAAACCGTGGAGCACCGAGCAGCTGGCGGTCGAACTCGATCGCTGGCGCCTGGACTCGCGCACGGTCAACTTCATGGTCGGTGGCCCGGAAGGGCTGGCGCCGGAAGTCTGTGCCCGCGCGGATCAGCGCTGGTCGTTGTCGCCGCTGACGCTGCCGCACCCGCTGGTGCGCATCCTCATCGGCGAGCAGTTGTATCGTGCCTGGACCGTGCTGTCCGGCCACCCTTACCACAAGTAATCCGCCCTCATGTCTCAGCCGATCCGCATCAAGGACCACGAAAAAGACGCCCGTCTGGTGCGTGGTCGCGTCGTGTTCGGCGCAATTGCGGTGGTGGCGCTGATCTGCGTGCTGATTGCGCGTCTGTATTACCTGCAGGTGATTCAGTACGAATATCACTCGACCCTGTCGGAAAACAACCGGGTGCATGTCCAGCCGATCCCGCCGACCCGTGGCCTGATTTTCGACCGCAACGGTGTGGTGGTGGCGGACAACCGTCCGAGCTTCAGCCTGAGCATGACCCGCGAGCGCTCCGGCGACTGGCAGCAGGTGCTCGACGTGATCGTCGAGGTCTTGCAGCTGACGCCGGAAGACCGGGTGATCTTCGAGAAACGCATGCGCCAGGGCCGTCGGCCGTTCGAGCCGGTGCCGATCCTGTTCGAGCTGAGCGAAGAGCAGATCGCCCGGATCGCGGTGAACCAGTTCCGTCTGCCGGGCGTCGAGGTGGTCGCGCAACTGGTGCGTCATTACCCGCAGGGCGCGCATTTCGCGCACTCGGTGGGTTATATGGGGCGGATCAACGAGAAAGAGCTGAAGACCCTCGATCCGGTCAACTACAGCGGCACCCACCACATCGGCAAGACCGGCATCGAGCGCTTCTATGAAGCCGAACTGCACGGTCAGGTGGGTTACGAAGAAGTCGAGACCAACGCCCGTGGCCGCGTTCTGCGCGTGCTCAAGCGTACCGATCCAGTGCCGGGCAAGGACATTGTCCTGAGCCTTGACATCAAGTTGCAGGAAGCCGCCGAGGCCGCGCTGGGCGGTCGGCGTGGCGCGGTGGTGGCGCTCGATCCGAAAACCGGCGAAGTGCTGGCGATGGTCAGCCAGCCGAGCTTCGACCCAAACCTGTTCGTCACCGGCATCAGCTTCAAGGCTTACGCCGAGCTGCGTGATTCGATCGACCGGCCGCTGTTCAACCGCGTGCTGCGCGGTCTGTACCCGCCGGGCTCGACGATCAAGCCGGCGGTGGCGATTGCCGGTCTCGATGCGGGCGTGGTGACGGCGTCGAGCCGGGTATTCGACCCCGGTTACTACATGCTGCCCAACTACGATCACAAGTACCGCAACTGGAACCGCACCGGGGACGGCTTCGTCGACCTCGACACGGCGATCATGCGGTCCAACGACACCTACTTCTATGACCTGGCCCACAAGCTGGGCATCGACCGGTTGTCGGCCTACATGAACAAGTTCGGCATCGGCCAGAAGGTCTCGCTGGACATGTTCGAAGAATCCCCCGGCCTGATGCCGTCCCGCGAGTGGAAACGCGCGACCCGGCGTCAGGCGTGGTTCCCCGGCGAAACCCTGATTCTCGGGATCGGCCAGGGCTACATGCAATCGACCCCGCTGCAACTGGCCCAGGCCACGGCGCTGGTGGCCAACAAGGGTGTGTGGAACCGCCCGCACCTGGCCAAATCTCTCGAAGGCGTGAAACCGGTGGACGAGAATCCGATGCCGGACATCATCCTGCGCGATCCGTCGGACTGGACCAAGGTCAACCATGGCATGCAACAGGTGATGCACGGTGCACGAGGTACGGCGCGTAAAGCGGCGATCGGCGCGCAATACCGGATCGCCGGCAAGTCGGGTACGGCGCAGGTCGTGGCGATCAAGCAAGGTGAAAAGTACGACCGCTCCAAGGTTCAGGAACGCCACCGCGACCACGCCCTGTTCGTCGGTTTTGCGCCGGCGGATGACCCGAAAATCGTGGTGTCGGTGATGGTCGAGAACGGTGAGTCCGGTTCCGGCGTCGCGGCACCGGTGGTGCGGCAGGTCATGGATGCCTGGCTGCTGGATCAGGACGGACGGTTGAAGGCCGAATACGCCAGCCCTATCAGTGCGGAGGCTACGGCCCGTGATGAATAATTTCGATCGCATGCTCTCCAGCGAGGATGTGATGCGTCGCCGGGCGACGCTGTTGCAACGTTTGCATATCGACGGCCCGTTGCTGGTGCTGCTGCTGATTCTCGCGGCCGGCAGCCTGTTCGTGCTGTATTCGGCCAGCGGCAAGAGCTGGGATCTGCTGGCCAAACAGGCCACGTCGTTCGGCATCGGTCTGGTGTCGATGATCGTCATCGCCCAGTTCGAGCCAAGGTTCATGGCGCGCTGGGTGCCGCTCGGCTACGTGATCGGGGTGGTGCTGCTGCTGGTGGTGGACATCATGGGCCACAACGCCATGGGCGCGACCCGCTGGATCAACATTCCCGGGGTGATCCGCTTCCAGCCCTCGGAGTTCATGAAGATCCTGATGCCGGCGACCATCGCCTGGTACCTGTCCAAACGCACGCTGCCGCCGCAGCTCAAGCATGTCGGCATCAGTCTGCTGCTGATCGGCGTGCCGTTCGCCCTGATCGTGCGTCAGCCAGATCTCGGCACTTCGCTGCTGATTCTGGCCGGCGGCGCCTTCGTACTGTTCATGGGCGGGTTGCGCTGGCGCTGGATTCTCAGCGTACTGGCGGCGGCGATTCCGGTGTCGGTTGCGATGTGGTTCTTCATCATGCACGACTACCAGAAGCAGCGGATCCTGACGTTCCTCGACCCGGAAAGCGATCCGCTGGGCACCGGCTGGAACATCATTCAGTCGAAAGCCGCGATCGGTTCCGGCGGGGTATTCGGCAAGGGCTGGCTGCTGGGCACCCAGTCGCACCTGGACTTCCTGCCGGAAAGCCACACCGACTTCATCATCGCGGTACTGGGTGAAGAGTTCGGCCTGGTGGGCATCTGCGCACTGTTGCTGATTTATCTGTTGCTGATCGGTCGTGGCCTGGTGATTACTGCCCAGGCCCAGACGCTGTTCGGCAAATTGCTGGCCGGCGCTCTGACCATGACGTTTTTTGTTTACGTTTTCGTCAACATCGGTATGGTCAGTGGCCTGTTGCCGGTGGTGGGGGTGCCGTTGCCGTTCATTAGCTACGGCGGAACTTCGCTGGTGACGCTGCTGTCAGCGTTTGGGGTTTTGATGTCGATCCATACCCATCGCAAGTGGATCGCACAGGTTTGAATAAGGTGAAGAGTTCAATGCAAGTAATGCGTGACTGGGCGACACGATACGCACCGTGGCTCGGCCTGGTAGGCATCCTTGGCAGCGCGCAGGAAGCGTTGGCCGGCGATTACGAAGGCTCGCCCCAGGTGGCCGAATTCGTCGGTGAAATGACCCGCGACTACGGTTTCGCCGGCGAACAGCTGATGGCCGTGTTCCGCGAGGCCCAGCGCAAACAGGCGATTCTCGACGCCATCTCCAAACCGGCCGAACGGGTCAAGCAGTGGAAAGAATACCGGCCGATGTTCATCACCGACGCGCGCATCGCCCGCGGTGTGGACTTCTGGCGCCAGCACGAGGCCACGCTGGCCCGCGCCGAGCAGGAATACGGCGTTCCGGCCCAGGTGATCGTGTCGATCATCGGCGTTGAGACCTTTTTCGGACGTAATACCGGCAATTACCGGGTGATCGATGCCTTGTCCACGCTGGGTTTCGACTATCCTCCCCGTGCCGAATTTTTCCGCAAGGAGCTGCGTGAGTTCCTGCTGCTGGCGCGCGAAGAGCAGGTCGACCCGCTGACCCTCAAGGGTTCCTACGCCGGGGCGATGGGCTTGCCGCAGTTCATGCCGAGCAGTTTCCGCGCCTATGCGGTGGATTTCGACGGCGATGGCCACATCAACATCTGGAACAACCCGGATGATGCGATCGGCAGCGTCGCCAGCTATTTCAAGCGTCACGGCTGGGTCGCCGGCGAGCCGGTGGTCAGTCGCGCAGATGTACGGGGAGAGCAGGTGGATGAAGGCCTGACCACCGGCATCGAGCCGACGAAAACCGTCGGGGAGTTGCGAGCGCTGGGCTGGTCGAGTCATGATGCGCTGCGCGATGACATGCCGGTCACCGCATTCCGCCTCGAAGGCGACAATGGCCCTGAATACTGGATGGGCCTGAAGAATTTCTACGCGATCACGCGTTATAACCGCAGCGTGATGTACGCCATGGCCGTACATCAACTGTCTGAACAGCTGGTACAAGCACGGGGCGTCAAGTAATGCGGGCATTGCCTATCAATAAACCCCTGAAGCTGGTGGCTTTCGCTGCGTTGGCGGTGCTGGTCGCCAGTTGTTCGACCAGCCGTTCGCCGAGCCAGAAGCCGACCACCGCCGTGCGTTCGCAGCCGGGTCTGGACATCAACCGGGCCCACAAGGACGGCGCGCCGTGGTGGGACGTCGACGTATCGCGCATCCCGGACGCCACGCCGACCCTGCACACCGGCCCGTACAAGGCCAACCCGTACACCGTGCTGGGCAAGACCTACTTCCCGTTGCAGGAATCCAAGACCTACGTGGCCTCCGGCACCGCGTCCTGGTACGGCACCAAGTTCCACGGTCAGAACACTGCCAACGGCGAGGTCTACGACCTGTACGGCATGAGTGCCGCCCACAAGACATTACCGCTGCCGAGTTACGTTCGGGTGACCAACCTGGACAACAACCGCACGGTGATCCTGCGAGTCAACGACCGTGGCCCGTTCTACTCGGACCGGATCATCGACCTGTCCTACGCCGCCGCGAAAAAGCTCGGTTATGCCGAAACCGGCACCGCACGGGTCAAGGTCGAAGGCATCGACCCGCAGCAATGGTGGGCCGCCAAGGGCCGTCCGGCGCCTTTGATGCTCAACGAGCCGCAAGTCGCGCAGAATAGCGCCCCGGTGATCACGGCCTCGGCCGGCACCGTCGAGCAATGGACTCCGCCGCCGCAGCAGCACGCCGCGGCCGTCGTGCCGGTTCAGCTCGATGCAAAAAAAAACGCTTCTGCACCAGCGTCTGGCCAGTATCTGCAGGTGGGCGCGTTCGCCAACCCGGACGCTGCAGAACTCCTGAGGTCGAAGCTCAGCGGGATGGTGAGCGCTCCGGTGTTCATCAGCTCGATCGTGCGCAATCAGCAGACCCTGCACCGGGTTCGCCTGGGACCGATCGGTTCGCCGGGTGAAATTGCCCAGGTACAGAACAGCGTGCGCCTGGCCAACCTGGGTTCGCCAAGTGTGGTCACCGAGTAAACGTAGGACTTGATTGACGGTTCACCAGCGATTGGGGGGTGAACCAGGTTGTTGGCTCGTCGAAGAACAAAAGCCCGGCAAGGGTGACTGGAGTGAGCAACTGAACACGCGATGGCCCGTTAGAAAGCCATCTGATTAATTTTGTCCGCAAGGACAGTTTCCATTAGCGATTTCGAGAGACGGATGAACATCACCACCTTTGCCAAACGCCTGTGTCTGCTAGTCCCGCTGCTCCTCTCGCCTGCCGCGTTCGCGGCCGAGATGATGCCGTCGCCACCACAACTGGCCGCCAAATCCTACGTGCTCATGGATGCCAACAGCGGCAACGTGCTGGTGGAGAACAACGGTGACCAGCGTCTGCCACCGGCCAGCCTGACCAAACTGATGACCGCGTACATTGCCACGCTGGAAATCCGTCGCGGCCAGATCGGTGAAAATGACCCGGTGACCGTCAGCGAAAACGCCTGGCGCACCGGCGGTTCGCGGATGTTCATCAAGGTCGGCTCGCAAGTCACTGTCAGCGACCTGCTGCACGGCATCATCATCCAGTCCGGCAATGACGCCAGCGTCGCGGTTTCCGAGCACATCGCCGGCAGCGAAGATGCGTTCGCCGACCTGATGAACAAGACCGTCGCCGATCTGGGCATGACCAACACCCACTTCATGAACCCGACCGGTCTGCCGAACCCTGAGCACTACTCGTCGGCTCACGATATGGCGATCCTGGCTCGCGCGATCATCCACGAAGATCCGGCTCACTACGCGATCTACTCGCAGAAAGAGTTCTTCTGGAACGGCATCAAACAGCCTAACCGCAACCTGCTGCTGTGGCGCGACAAGACTGTCGACGGTCTGAAAACAGGTCACACCGACGAAGCCGGCTACTGCATGGTGTCCTCGGCCGTACGTGACGGCATGCGCCTGATCGCCGTGGTGTTCGGCACCAACAGCGAAGTGGCCCGTGCCGCCGAAACCCAGAAGCTGCTGACCTACGGTTTCCGCTTCTTCGAAACCCAGACCTTCTACCAGAAGGGCACCGAACTGGCTCAGGCCCCGGTGTGGAAAGGCACCACCAGTCAAGTCAAGGCCGGCCTGGCACAAGACCTGACCATGACCCTACCGAAAGGCCAGCTGAAGAAGCTCGCTGCCAGCATGACCATGAACCCGCAACTGACCGCGCCAATCGCCAAAGGCGACGTGATCGGTAAAGTCGAAGTGAAACTGGACGACAAGGTGGTGCACAGCGCCGACCTGATCGCCCTGGACGCTGTCGAGGAGGGTGGTATCTTCCGCCGCATGTGGGATAGCATCCGTCTATTCTTCTACGGCTTGTTCAACTGATTTGAGTTGACCTGCATGGCCCCGTTCCGATCCGGAGCGGGGCCTTGTTCGTTACCGGGCTTACGCTTACGAGGCCGTTACGCCATGACCGATACCGAAGTAAAGGCGCCAAAGATCGAATTTCCCCAGGTTGATTATCCGGTTAAGGTGATCAGCGATACGGGCGTCGGCAACAAAGACAAGATCATCGACATCGTCAAGAAACACGCCAAGATCAACGATGAGCGTGTCGACGAGCGTCAAAGCAGCAACGGCAAGTACACCACCATCCAGTTGCACATCGTCGCGACCGACCAGGATCAGCTGTACAACATCAACAGCGAACTGCGGGCTACCGGTTTCGTGCACATGGTGCTGTGATGCCGGGCACGCTGGGCTTTCGCGAGCTTGGCCAGATGGCTTACGAGCCGGTCTGGCAGGCCATGCAACGTTTTACCAACGAGCGTGGCACCACGGCCCCGGACGAAATCTGGCTGGTCGAGCACCCGCCGGTGTTCACCCAGGGCCAGGCCGGCAAGGCCGAGCACCTGTTGCTGCCGGGGGATATTCCGGTGGTGCAGGTCGACCGCGGCGGTCAGGTGACCTACCATGGCCCCGGCCAACTGGTGGCGTACCTGCTGCTGGACGTGCGCCGACTCGGTTTCGGCGTGCGCGATCTGGTCAGCCGCATGGAGCGCTGTCTGATCGAACTGCTGGCCAGCTACGGCGTGACCGCCGTGGCCAAGCCGGATGCTCCCGGCGTCTACGTCGACGGAGCGAAGATCGCTTCTCTGGGTTTGCGGATTCGCCACGGTTGTTCCTTTCATGGCCTGGCCCTGAACGTGGACATGAACCTGGAACCGTTTCGACGGATTAATCCCTGCGGCTATGCCGGGCTGGCGATGACCCAGCTGAGCGAGCACGCAGGATCGATTGAATTTGCCGAGGTAAGTGCCCGGCTGCGCGCGCAGCTCGTCAAACACCTCGACTATGCTGAGCAGACGACCCTGACGGGCGGAATCGACTGATATGACTACTGATGCAGTGCAAACCATGATCCCGACGCTCGACGTGACCGAGCGCCCGGCCCCGCGTCCCAAGGTTGAAGCCGGCGTCAAGCTGCGCGGCGCCGAGAAGGTTGCACGCATCCCGGTAAAGATCATTCCGACCACCGAACTGCCGAAGAAACCCGACTGGATCCGCGTGCGCATCCCGGTTTCGCCGGAAGTCGACCGCATCAAGAGCCTGCTGCGCAAGCACAAGCTGCACAGCGTCTGCGAAGAGGCATCCTGCCCGAACCTGGGCGAGTGCTTCTCCGGCGGCACCGCGACCTTCATGATCATGGGTGACATCTGCACCCGTCGCTGCCCGTTCTGCGACGTCGGCCACGGTCGTCCGAAACCACTGGACGTCAACGAGCCGGAAAGCCTGGCCATCGCCATCGCCGACCTGAAACTCAAGTATGTGGTGATCACCTCGGTTGACCGCGACGACCTGCGTGACGGCGGTGCCCAGCACTTCGCCGACTGCATCCGCGAAATCCGCAAACTGTCGCCGAACGTGCAACTCGAGACCCTGGTCCCGGACTACCGTGGCCGCATGGACATCGCCCTGGAAATCACCGCGGCCGAGCCGCCGGATGTGTTCAACCACAACCTGGAAACCGTACCGCGCCTGTACAAGGCTGCGCGTCCGGGTTCGGACTACCAGTGGTCGCTGACCCTGCTGCAACGCTTCAAGCAGATGATGCCGCACATCCCGACCAAATCCGGTCTGATGCTGGGTCTGGGCGAGACCGACGACGAAGTCATCGAAGTCATGAAGCGCATGCGCGAACACGACATCGACATGCTGACCCTGGGCCAGTACCTGCAACCGTCCCGTAGCCACTTGCCGGTGCAGCGTTTCGTGCACCCGGACACCTTCGCCTGGTTCGCCGAGGAAGGTTACAAGATGGGCTTCAAGAACGTCGCGTCCGGCCCGTTGGTGCGTTCTTCGTACCACGCCGACGAACAGGCGAAACTGGTCAAGGCCGAGCTGCTCGGTTCCTGATTCAGCGCTGAATGAAAAATGCCCGCCGGGGTTTATCGCCCGGCGGGCATTTTTTTGCCCGGCCTACACTCGTTACTGACTTTTCCTGCAATCTGCGGCGCAGCCGAGCCTCTTCTGTTTGTCGCCGTTCCTGACTACTGTGTGAGCATGACTTCACACAGGGAGATCCATGGATGACCGTTCGACCGACCCACACCCTTTTTCCGCACAAGCCTGTTCCGGCACTGCCGTCGGAAGGGCTGATAGGCGTCATTGCGCCCGCCGGCCCCGGCGCTCTGGATACCGAAAAGGCTGTTCAGTGGATGCGCGCCCGGGGTTACGGATTGCGGGTGTTCCCTGGCGTCTACGAGAAGGATGGCTATCTGGCCGGCAGCGACGAGGTGCGGCTCAACGATCTGCACGCGGCGTTCGCTGACGAACAGGTGGATGCAATCATTTGCCTGCGCGGTGGCTACGGCACGCCAAGGTTGCTGGACCGGATCGACTACGACTTGCTGAGCCGCCATGCCAAGCCCTTCGTCGGTTACAGCGACATCACCGCGCTGCATCTGGCCATCAGTCGCTACGCCGGGTTCGTGACCTTTCATGGGCCATTGTTGAATGCCGATCTGCTGGGGGACAAGGAGCCGCCGACGGTGACGTCGTTCTTCGCCATGCTGCGCGGTCAGTTGAAGGCTGGGAGCGTGCTGAGTCATCCGGCGGCTTATCCATTGACCACCGTGGAGCCCGGCATTGCCCACGGGCGTTTGCAGGGTGGCAATCTGGCGATGATCGCCGCGACCCTGGGCACGCCTTACGAAATCGACGTCGAAGGGGTGATTCTGCTCATCGAGGACATCAACGAGCCGCTGTACCGGATCGACCGCTTGCTGACCCAGATGCGTCTGGCGGGCAAACTGGCCAGATTGCGTGGCGTGCTGGTCGGTGACGTGGCGGGCGTGGATGTCGAGGCCTTGAACCGCTTGCTCAAGCAGACCTTTGAACCACTGCGGATTCCTGTGCTGTCCGGCTGGCGCAGCGGGCATTGCGATCCGAACCTGACGTTGCCGCTGGGGGCGCTGGTTCGACTGGATGCGGGGAAGAAGGAATTGATGCTGGAGCAGGATGTGGTGACTCGTTAAACGAGCCACAAAAAAAGACCGCCGCCTGAAGAGGCGGCGGTCTTTTTGTTTTTACTGGCTGCGCAGGCTTTCGAGCAGCTTGTGCGTCGGGTAACCGTCCGCGGGCCAGCCAAATGACTGCTGCGCACTGCGGATCGCCTTGCGCGTATTGGCGCCGATGATCCCGTCTGCCGCACCGGCATCGTAGTTGCGTGCGGTGAGCAGGTTTTGCAGTTCGATCCGTTCGGTGCGGCTCAACGGCAGGTCATCTTTTGGCCAGGTGCCATTGATCAGGCCGGCACCGTTGAAGCGCTCGGACAACAGGCTCACGGCCAGTGCATAGGACGACGAGTTGTTGTATTTGAGGATCGCCCGGAAGTTATCGAGGATCAGGAATGCCGGGCCACGGTAGCCAGCTGGCAGCAGCAGGGCAGCGGACAGTTGCTCGGAACCGGCCGGCACCTGGCCGCCGTTTGGCAGGATCACGCCCAGTTGCCGCCATTCGGCGACGCTTTTGCGAATCGTGCCATCTGCGAGGGTGTAATTGAAACCGCTCGGCAGTTGCACTTCGAAGCCCCACGGCTGGCCACGCTGCCAGCCGGAGCTTTGCAGGTAATGCGCGGTGGACGCCAAGGCGTCAGCCGGGCTGCCCCAGATGTCGCGGCGGCCGTCACCGTCGAAATCCACGGCGTGGGTGTTGTAGGTGGTCGGGATGAACTGGGTCTGGCCCATGGCGCCGGCCCAGGAGCCGAGCATTTTTTCCGGCGTGATGTCGCCCTGTTGCAGGATCTGCAGCGCCGCGATCAGCTGCGCATGGGCAAAGCCCGGACGGCGGCCTTCATAGGCCAGAGTGGCCAGCGAGTTGATCACCGACTTGCTGCCCTGGAACTGGCCGAAATTGCTTTCCATCCCCCACACCGACACCAGCGCCTGACGATCGACGCCATAACGCTGTTCGATGCTTTGCAGGATGTCGGCGTACTGGCTGATCAGGGCCTGGCCTTTGCGCACGCGCAAGGGCGAAAGGGCACCGTCCAGGTATTCCCAGACCGGCCGGGCAAATTCCGGCTGGCTGCGGTCGGCGCGAATCACGCTGGCATCGAAACTGACATTGGCGAACGCGCGGTCGAACAGGTCGGCACGGATGCCGGCAGCCAGAGCTTCCTTGCGGAAACCGGCCTGCCATTCGGCAAAGGTCTGGGTCGGTTGCAGGTCGAGGTTGTCACCGGACGGCACTACCGGCGGGATGACCGCTGGGGCTGTGGCAACGGGGACGGTCTGAAGCGGTTGAGCGTCGGCGGCGGTGGGTTTTTCCGCGCAGGCGACGAGCAGTACGAAGCTGGAGGCAGCGATCAGTTGGCGGAAGGGCCAACGACGGGAAAGACTGAGGGGCATGCACAGGTCCAGGGGATACGAATCAGGTGCAGACCTTAACATGAGGAAGGGGTGCTGTGCTTCAAGCCGCCAGAAAGTAAGAAGCCTCCCAGCTGTCAGACTGGAAGGCTTCGCGGCGGTAGCTGCCTTTACCCTTGGTTGGTCGTTCCTGGCGGCTGCGGAACAGGGGTTGGGCGACGATGGATTTGGCCTTGTTGTGGCCATGTTTCGATGGCTTTTTGCTCATGAGGATTCTCTCGGTTGAGTGAGGTTTTGCGCGGCAGATAATCTGCCGATCTCGGGCGTCTGTCTATAGGACCGAAGGCGGGATGTTCTGTAGGAAATGGACTCGGCAAAAAAGCGGGATCGCAGCGCGCGACCCCGGATTTCATTCGGCAGGCAATGTCAGACGCTGACCGGCCATCAGCAGCGCCAACCGGCTGAGGCTCATCCATGGCGAGCCCGCCGCCTGACCCTTGATCTGCGCATCGATGCGCTGGGCTTCGAGCAGCAACTGCGCCCAGCGTTGCGCCGAGTAGCGTTGCAGGGCCTTGCTCATCAGCGGTTTGCGCTTGTCCCAGACTGGCGGCTTGGCCTGACTGAAACACTTGTCCAGCGGCGTGCCCTGACTGTATTGCAACGAGATGTTGGCCAGCAGGCGCAACTCACGGGCCAGGGCCCAGAGGATCACCGGCGGCTCGACCCCTTCACCGCGCAGCCCTTCGAGCATGCGCAGGGCGTGAGCCGGTTCGCCGTTGAGCACCGCGTCGGTCAGGCCGAACACGTCGAAGCGTGCACTGTCGGCCACGGCCGCCTGCACGGTTTCGACGGTGATCTGCCCGCCCTCGGCCATCAGCTTGAGTTTTTCGATCTCTTGCGCGGCAGCCAGCAGGTTGCCTTCTACCCGCGCGGCAATCAGTTCGACCGCGTCCTGGCTGGCCGACAAGCCTGCCTGAGAGAGGCGCTGACGAATCCAGCTCGGCAGCTGGTTGGCGTCCACCGGCCAGATCTGCACGAACTGGGTCTGCTGACCCTCGACCAGCGCCTTGCCCCACTTGGTCTTCTGCGCACTGCCATCAAGCTTCGGCAAGCTGATCAGCAGCACCGTGTCTTCAGCGGGGCGCGAGCAGTATTCGATGAGTGCGGCAGCGCCCTTGTCACCGGGCTTGCCCGACGGCAGGCGCAGTTCCAGCAGGCGCTTTTCGGCGAACAGCGACATGCTGGCGCCGGCCTGCAGCAACGTACCCCAATCGAAATTGGCGTCGGCGGCGAAGACCTGGCGTTCGTCGAACCCTTGCTGACGGGCAGCAGAGCGAATGGCGTCGGCGGCTTCCTGACACAGCAGCGGGTCATCGCCGCTGATGATGTAGACCGGCGCAAGAGCGCCTTGCAGGTGTTTGCCGAGTTGGGCGGGAGCGAGCTTCATAAGAGAGGGCGAACGGGGCGCCTGAGCGCCCCGTACGTCTTACTGCTGCGGCAGTTCGAGCGGCGACTGACGCGGGGTTTCCGCTTCAGCCTTCTGCGCCGCTTCGAGGGCGTCGGCCTCTGCCTTGGCACGGGCGTTGGCGGTTTGCTGCAGAGCGTCCAGCTGTGCCGGCGTCAGCTGTTGCAGACGCAGCATCATGCGTTGTACCAGCTCGCGCTGGGTTTCACGGCGGGCATCGTTGGCTTCCTGGTCGGAACCCACCAGGTTGTTGCCGTCGTGAATGAACACTTTCTGCACTTCAAGCTTGTCGCTTTTCAGCAGCAGACCTTTCTCGCCACGGATGTCATAGCTGAGCACGGTGCTCACCTGGTACTCACCAGTGCGACCCGCGCCGGCGTAACTGAGGATGCGCTGAGATTCCTGTTCATCGGAAAGGTAAAGCTTGTATGGCGCACCGGAGACAACCTTGACGCCACTGGACTCAAGCACCTGGCGCAGTTGCGTCACGGTTTCGCCATAGGCGTTGCGGGCGCTCAGATCGAGTTCCTTGATCGTCAGTTCGGTAGTGCCGGTACCGCGCAGCTGAAAACCGCAGGCGCTCAACAGGACCGCGAGGCCCATCACCAGCAGATTGCGTTTGATCATTGTGTTGCTCCCCTTGAAACCATGTGGGCCGACCCTGCGGCCCGAAAGGTTTTACTGGGCGTCAGACAAATCTGACGCCCGATCCAATTAGCTGGCGACGATGTTGACCAGTTTCCCGGGCACCACGATCACTTTGCGAATCGTCAGGCCGTCGACAAAGCGCAGCACGTTTTCGTTGGCGCGGGCTGCCGCTTCGACTTCTTCACGGGTGGCGGCGGCCGGCATTTCGATCTGGCCACGCAGCTTGCCGTTGACCTGGATCACGAGGGTCAAGCTGTCCTGCACCAGCGCGCTTTCGTCCAGCACCGGCCAGCCGGCGTCGATCACAGGGTCAGCGTGACCCAGGCGGCTCCACAGTTCGTGGCTGATGTGCGGCGTGATCGGAGCGAGCAGCAGCGTTACGGTTTCCAGACCTTCCTGAACCAGTGCGCGATCCTGTTCGGTCGCTTGCGCGGCTTTTTCCAGCACGTTCATCAGCGTCATCACCTGGGCAATGGCGGTGTTGAATTTGTGGTTCTGGCCGACGTCATGGCTGGCCTGCTTGATCGCCTGGTGGATCGCACGACGAATGACTTTCTGCTCGTCATTCAGGCCGGCGATGTCCAGTTTGCCCGGCAGGCCCTGAGTGACGTGGGCCTGAGCCAGACGCCAGACGCGCTTGAGGAAACGGTGCGAACCTTCCACGCCGGAGTCGGACCATTCAGCGCTCATGTCAGGTGGCGAGGCGAACATCATGAACAGACGGCAGGTGTCTGCGCCGAACTGATCGATCATCGACTGAGGGTCGACGCCGTTGTTCTTCGACTTGGCCATCTTCTCGGTGCCGCCGATTTCCACCGGCAGGCCGTCGGCGATCAGCCTGGCGCTGATGACCTTGGCTTTGCTGTCGCGCTCGAGTTCCACGTCCGCCGGGTTGAACCAGGTGTAGGCACCGTTGGCTTCACGACGATAGTAAGTCTCGGCGACCACCATGCCCTGGGTCAGCAGGTTCTTGAACGGCTCGTTGGAGCTCACCAGGCCTTCGTCGCGCATCAGCTTGTGGAAGAAGCGCGCGTAGAGCAGGTGAAGAATGGCGTGTTCGATACCGCCGATGTACTGATCCACCGGCAACCAGTGGTCGGCCGCGGATTTTTCCACCAGACCGCCTTCGAAGTGCGGCGAGGCGTAGCGGGCGTAGTACCAGGACGACTCGACAAAGGTGTCCATGGTGTCGGTTTCACGCTTGGCAGGCTGACCACATTTCGGGCAGCTGCACTCGTAGAACTCGGGCATGCGCGCCAGCGGCGAACCGGCGCCGTCCGGCACCACGTCTTCCGGCAGAACGACCGGCAGTTGATCTTCCGGCACCGGCACGTCACCGCAGGCATCGCAGTGGATGATCGGGATCGGGCAGCCCCAGTAGCGTTGACGGCTGATGCCCCAGTCGCGCAGGCGGAACTGGGTGCGCGAGGCGCCAAGGTTTTTCTTGATCAGGGCGACTTCCATGGCGTCGAACGCGCCAGCGAAGTCCAGACCGTCGAACTCGCCGGAGTTGATCAGCGTGCCGTGCTCGCCGTAGGCGTCTTGCCATGGCGCCGGGTTGGTTTCACCGGAGCTGGTGCGAACCACGGATTTGACCGGCAGGTTGTACTTGTGGGCGAATTCGAAATCGCGCTCGTCGTGCGCCGGCACAGCCATGACCGCGCCATCGCCGTAGTGCATCAGCACGTAGTTGGCGACCCAAACCGGCAGTTTCTCGCCGGTCAGCGGGTGCTCGACGAACAGGCCGGTCGGCAGGCCTTTCTTCTCTTGGGTGGCGACGTCGGCTTCGGCGACGCTGCCGCCCTTGCATTCGGCGATGAACGCTTGCAGCTCAGGGTTGTTCTTCGCGGCGAGAGCGGCCAGATGGTGCTCGGCAGCCACGGCGACATAAGTCGCGCCCATCAGGGTGTCCGGACGGGTTGTGAAGACTTTCAGGGTGCCGCTTTCGCCGATCGAATCGACGTTGTACGGGAACTGCACTTCCATCCCGCGCGACTTGCCGATCCAGTTGCGCTGCATGGTCTTGACCTGCTCAGGCCAGCCGGTCAGTTCGTCGAGGCTCTCCAGCAGCTCATCCGCGTAGGCGGTGATCTTGAAGTAGTACATCGGGATTTCGCGCTTCTCGATCAGCGCGCCGGAACGCCAGCCGCGACCGTCGATCACCTGTTCGTTGGCCAGAACGGTCTGGTCGATCGGGTCCCAGTTCACGGTGCCGTTCTTGCGGTAGATCACGCCTTTTTCGAACAGGCGAGTGAACAGCCATTGTTCCCAGCGGTAGTAATCCGGTTTGCAGGTGGTGACTTCGCGCGACCAGTCCACCGCCAGGCCCAGGCTGCGCAGCTGGGATTTCATGTAGGCGATGTTTTCGTAGGTCCACTTGGCCGGGGCCACGTTGTTCTTCATCGCGGCGTTTTCCGCCGGCATGCCGAAGGCGTCCCAACCCATTGGTTGCAGAACGTTCTTGCCGAGCATGCGCTGGTAGCGGGAGATCACGTCGCCGATGGTGTAGTTGCGCACGTGCCCCATGTGTAGCTTGCCGCTGGGGTAAGGGAACATCGACAGGCAGTAGTAAGTCTCCTTGCCTGGCTGTTCACTGACTTCAAAGGACTTTTGCTCGTCCCAGAACGACTGGGCGGCGGCTTCGATTTCACGGGGCTGATATTGTTCGTGCATGGCTACTTTTGTACTGGATAGGGGTGGCCTAATCCTCTTCAATGCGACATCCGGGGCGTGCCGGACGAGCTGGAAGTGGAGTTACAGGAAGCGCCGTAGCATACATGACCGCGCTCGGCCTAGGGAAACCCTGATTGCAGCCGTTTGACCGGCTGAAATCGCGGCGAGGGCCGTTGGTCGCGGCGTGCAGCCGGTTTGTGCAGCGAAGCTAAGCTCTAACTGGGGAGTGAGTCTTATCTTCAATGAGGTGAGGGATGGTGGAGTCACAGCAAAAAAACGTTACCAAACCCGAGTTGTACGAGCGGTTGATCGATCGTCTGGGTATGGCCCTGGACGCGGCAAAAACCGCTGGAAGGCTGCGCGACGAGCGCCCCCTGGAGCTGGAATTGCGTGGCTTGAGTCCCGCCGAGTTCAAACTGGTCAAGGCCTATCTGGATCGCAGTGAGCGTGAAACCCACGGATACCTGTCACAAGCAGTGAAACAACTCGATGCAGCCCATACGGCCAAGGTCATCTGGCTCAAGGACAAGGCGCCCGGCAGAGACACCGTCAAGGTGCGGACTCTGCAGGCCAAGTAAACGCATGGCAGGTCAAAAAACGGATCTTTTTCAACGGGATCCGACCCTACTGGTTGTCGCGCTGTATCAACCCACTTAGGCTTCGGGCATCTCTGGAGATGCTCGATGCCTTTTCGTTATTTCATTAAACAACTTCTATTGCCGCCCGGCCTTCTTTTGCTGCTGTTGCTGGCGGCCTGGTGGCTGCGTCGCTCGCGGCCACGGCTGGCGGGGCTGTTTTTTGCTCTGGGTTTTGGCGGGTTCTGGCTGATGAGCCTGCCGGTGGTCGTGCAATGGGGTGCCAAGGCCCTGGAGCGCGAGCCGCCGCTGGCCCGGGATTCATGGACAAGCCTGGTGCAGCGCGCCGATGCGATTGTGGTGCTGGGCTCCGGTCGCGAGCGCGGCGATCTGGCCTGGGGCGAAGATCAACCGACCGGTGTCGGACTGGAGCGCCAGCGTTATGCGGCGCGACTGGCCAAGGCGTCGGGGTTGCCGATTCTGACCAGCGGTGGCCTGCATTACGGTACGCCGCCGAGCGAAGCGAAACTGATGGCGGATTCATTGCGCGATGATTTCGGTGTGACGGTGCGCTGGCAGGAGGGGGAGAGCCGCACCACGTGGGAAAACGCCGAATTCAGCGCCAAAGTGCTGTTGCCGGAAGGCGTCAAACGCATCGTGCTGGTGACCCAGGCCTGGCACATGCCGCGAGCGGTGTGGAGTTATCAACAGGCTGGATTCGAAGTGGTGCCGGCGCCGGTCGGTTTCCTCGGCACGGACAATGCCCGGCCGTTTGGCGGCTGGCTGCCGGAGTTCAAGTCGATCTGGCAGAGCGGGCAGTTGATGAACGAGGCAGTGGGGCAGATCGGCTATTCGCTGTTCTATCGAGGGGATGAAAGCGCCGATTGATCACTCCCGCGCAGAACGCGGGAGTGAACAGGTTCTCAGAGCGTCTTGGACATCCGGTTGGTCATCAGCGCCCAGCCGAACAGCACCACGCACAGGATGATCAATGGCCACGAGCGCCATTGCAGGTAGGGCGTCAGGTTGTGCATCGGCACCACTTCACCGTACAGCACACCCTGTTCGAACTGCGGAATGCGTTCGGTGATCTGGCCAAACGGATTGATCAGCCCGGTCACGCCATTGTTCGTCGCTCGAATCATCCAGCGTCCGGCTTCAAGCGCGCGCATCTGCGCCATCTGCAAGTGTTGTAGCGGGCCGATGGACGTACCGAACCAGGTGTCGTTGCTGATCGTCAGCAGCAGATCGCTGCGTGCCGCCAGACCGGCGGCGAATTCCGGATACACCACTTCGTAGCAGATGAACGGCGCGATCTGATATCCCTTGGCCTGCAACAGCGCCTGATCGGCAGGGCCGCGGGCGAAGTCGGACATTGGCAGGTCAAAGAAGGCGATCAGTCCGCGCAGGATGTCCTGCAACGGTACGTATTCGCCGAATGGCACCAGCTTCTGTTTCAGGTAAGTGCCATCGCCTTCACCGACTACGGTGATGCCGTTGAAGAAGCGTTTTTCATGACGGACCACTTCGCGGATCGGTACGCCGGTGATCAGCGCCGATTTACGCTCGGCAGCGAAGTTGCCCATCATGGTCAGGTAGCCCTCGGCGGACTCCTTGAACACCGGCACGGCGGTTTCCGGCCAGATCAGCAGGTCGACCGGTTTGGAGCGGAAACTCAGGTCGCGGTACAGCGCCAGTTGCGCATTGAGCTCGGCCGGATCCCATTTCATGCTTTGCGCGACGTTGCCCTGGATGGCGGCAACGGTCAGCGGCGCGCCGGCCGGGCTGGTCCAGGCATGGCCCTTCAGCGCAATGCCCGCTGCCCATGGCCCGATCAGCAATACCAGGCCGGCAGCGATGAAGGCTTTGCGGCGGGTTTGCAGCAGGCGCGGTGCGTTGTAGATCAGTGCAGCGGTCAGCGCCAGAACGAACGACACCAGCCACATGCCGCCCACGGGGGCGAGCCCGGCCAGCGGGCCGTCGAGCTGGCTGTAACCGGAATACAGCCACGGGAAACCGGTGAGGAACCAGCCTCGGAAAGCTTCCTGACCGACCCACAACGCCGCAAACGCCAGGGCATCGGCCACCGGCGCTTCGTTACGCCGCAACCAGCGCGCCCAGAGCCACGCAGGCAGAGCGAAGAACCAGGCAATGGCCGCCGTAAAGATGAGCATCAGGAACCCGGCCAGCAGCACCGAAGCACCGCCGAAATGGTGGATGCTGTAATAGATCCAGCTGGTGCCGGCGCCGAAAAGGCCGAAGCCGAAGCACCAGCCACGACCCAGGGCCTGGCGCGGGCTCAGCTCGCGCAGGCCGGCGTAGAACAGGCCGACCGCCAGCAGGGCCAGCGGCCAGAGATCGAACGGTGCCAGAGCGAAGGTGGTGATTGCACCGGCCGCCACGGCCAGCAGGTTACCGGGCCAGCCGGGGCGGGTTGTCCAGCGCATTTCAGTCCTTAAATTTACCGGGCGATTGGCGTGAGTCGCAGCAAGTGAATCCGACGGCTGTCGGCGTTCAGGATGCGGAAACGATAGGCGCCGATTTCAGTGATTTCGTTGCGTTTTGGCAAGTGCCCGAACGCGCTCATCACCAATCCGCCGACGGTATCGAACTCGTCGTCGGAGAATTCGCTGTCGAAGAACTCGTTGAAGTTTTCGATCGGCGTCAGGGCCTTGATCAGGAAATCACCGCTGGGCAGCGGCTTGATGTAGCTGTCTTCTTCGACGTCGTGCTCGTCTTCGATGTCGCCGACGATTTGCTCAAGCACGTCTTCGATGGTCACCAGACCGGCCACGCCGCCGTATTCGTCGATGACGATGGCCATGTGGTTGTGGTTGGCGCGGAATTCACGCAGCAACACGTTCAGGCGCTTGGACTCCGGCACGAAGGTGGCCGGGCGCAGCAGGTCCTTGATGTTGAAGCTGTCGCCGTTCTCCTTGAGGATCAGCGGCAGCAGATCCTTGGCCAGCAGCACGCCCATCACGTCGTCATGGCTTTCGCCGATGACCGGGTAGCGCGAGTGGGCCGAGTCGACCACGGCAGGGAGGAATTCGCGGGGTGTCTGGGTCGCCTTGATGCTGATCATCTGCGAGCGCGGCACCATGATGTCGCGAACCTGCAGGTCAGCCACCTGGATGGCGCCTTCGACGATGGCCAGCGCTTCGCTGTCCAGCAGTTTGTTCTGATGTGCATCGCGCAGCAGCTCAAGCAGCTCCTGGCGGTTCTTCGGCTCGTGGGCAAAAGCCTGGGTCAGTTTACCCAGCCATGACTTTTGCCCGTTGCTCGATCGATCTTCGCTCATAGCGATTACTCTGAATCCTTTGTTGTAACAGTAGGGGATGTTTCGGTTTCGTCGTCCGCGTACGGATCGGGATAACCCAATTCGGCAAGCAACTCGCGTTCCAGTGCTTCCATTTCTTCGGCTTCCTCGTCATCTATATGGTCGTAACCAAGCAGATGCAAGCAGCCGTGAATGACCAGATGTGCCCAGTGGGCCTTTAGTTCCTTGCCCTGTTCGGCAGCTTCGCGCTCGACCACCGCCACGCAGATCACCAGATCGCCCAGCAATGGAATGTCGAGAAACTCGTCGGGCACTTCGGCGGGAAAGGACAGGACGTTGGTCGCGTAATCCTTGTGGCGCCAGGTGTGATTCAGTTCGCGGCCTTCTTCCTCGTCGACCAGACGAATGGTCATTTCCGAGTCGGCGGTGCGCTGGCGCAGGGCCAGTTCGCACCATTGGCGGAATTCGGCTTCGGTCGGCGCAGACGCTTCGGTCGCGATTTGCAGGTCAAGCTCAAGCATCGTGGCGGGTGTCCTTTGGCGCTTCATCGGCCACGCGATTCTCGAAGCGCTCGTAGGCTTCGACGATGCGTTGCACCAGCGGATGGCGCACCACGTCTTTGGGCTGGAAGTGGGTGAAGCTGATGCCCGGCACATCTTTCAGGACTTCGATGACGTGATGAAGTCCGGATTTGGTGCCGCGCGGCAGGTCGACCTGGGTGATGTCGCCGGTGATCACGGCCGTGGAGCCGAAACCGATCCGGGTCAGGAACATCTTCATCTGCTCGACGGTGGTGTTCTGACTTTCATCGAGGATGATGAAGCTGTTGTTCAGCGTACGGCCGCGCATGTAGGCCAGCGGTGCAACTTCGATCACCTGACGCTCGATCAGCTTGGCCACGTATTCGAAGCCGAGCATCTCGTAGAGTGCGTCGTAGAGCGGGCGCAGGTACGGGTCGATCTTTTGCGACAGGTCGCCGGGCAGGAAGCCGAGTTTTTCACCCGCTTCGACCGCCGGACGCACCAGCAGGATGCGGCGGATCTGTTCACGCTCCAGCGCATCGACGGCGCAAGCGACAGCCAGATAGGTCTTGCCGGTACCGGCCGGGCCGATGCCGAAGTTGATGTCGTTGCCGAGGATTTCCTTCACGTAGCGCAGCTGATTCAAGCCGCGTGGGCGAATCATGCCTTTCTTGGTGCGCAGGGCGACGGAGGCTTCGGCGGGAGCGTGGTTGTCCAGCTGCTCGACGGCCGATTCCTGGAGGAACAGGTGAACCGTATCCGGCGACAGCTCTGAACCCTTGGTTTCCCGGTACAGGCGGCGAATCAGGTTTTCCGCGGAAGTGGTGAGCTTGGGTTCGCCGATCAGCTCGAACTGATTGCCGCGGTTGCGGATCTCGATGGCCAGGCGCTGTTCGATCAGCCGCAGGTGCTCGTCGAACTGCCCGCACAGATTGGCGAAGCGGCGAGCCTCAAAGGGCTCGAGGATAAAACGATGTGGTTCGATGGGTGCGTTCAAGGTCGTATTTAGCCGCCCTGGGGCAATTAGGATGAAATCAAGGATAACGCCAGCGGCTTGGGTGCGAAAGCTCTTAAAAAGCCTTGCATCGATTCAGCCGTCTGGCGCGGTCTCCTTGTGGTGTTACTGGATCAGCGACCCGCGCAGCGAGTGCGGTTGCGCCGCGTCGATGTGGACGTCGGCGAACTGTCCGATCAGGGTCGGATTATCGCAGCGGAAGTTGACGATACGGTTATTCTCGGTGCGCCCTTGCAGCTCGCCCGGGTCCTTCTTCGAATAGTCGGTCACCAGAATCCGCTGGATCGAACCGACCATTTGTCGGCTGATCTCGAACCCTTGCTGATTCAAGCGGTGCTGCAAGGCGTTCAGGCGTTCTTTCTTCAGTTCTTCCGGGGTGTCGTCGGCCAGATCGGCGGCCGGGGTGCCCGGGCGCTGGCTGTAAACGAACGAGTAGGAAAAGTCGAAACCGACGTCGGCAATCAGCTTCATGGTCTGTTCGAAATCTTTCTCGGTTTCCCCCGGGAAGCCGACGATGAAGTCCGAGCTGATGCAGATGCCCGGTACGGCGGCGCGCAGTTTGCGCAGCTTGGATTTGTACTCCAGCGCCGTGTGGTTGCGCTTCATCGCGGCCAGGATCCGGTCCGAACCCGACTGCACCGGCAAGTGCAGGTGCTTCACCAGTTCCGGCACTTCGGCGTGGGCCTGGATCAGGCTGTCGGAGAACTCCAGCGGGTGCGAGGTGGTGTAGCGGATGCGGTCGATGCCATCGACCGCCGCGACCACGCGGATCAGTTCGGCCAGATCCGCCAGGCGACCGTCGTGGGTCAGCCCGCGATAACCGTTGACGTTCTGGCCCAGCAGGGTCACTTCACGCACACCGTTTTCGGCCAGGTGAATGATCTCGGCGATCACGTCGTCGAACGGCCGGCTGACTTCTTCGCCGCGGGTGTAAGGCACCACGCAGAACGTGCAGTACTTGCTGCAGCCTTCCATCACCGACACATAGGCGCTCGGCCCATCGATGCGCGGCTCGGGCAGGTGGTCGAATTTTTCGATCTCCGGGAACGACACGTCGACTTGCGGCAGCTTGCTGATGCGCGCGGCGTCGATCATTTCCGGCAGGCGGTGCAGGGTCTGCGGGCCGAACACCACGTCGACGTACGGGGCGCGATCACGGATCGCCGCACCTTCCTGGCTGGCCACGCAACCGCCGACGGCGATCACCATGTCCGGGTTGGCCAGTTTCAGTTCGCGCCAGCGGCCGAGCTGGGAATACACCCGGTCCTGGGCGCGTTCGCGGATCGAGCAGGTGTTGAGCAGGATCACGTCGGCATCTTCGGCGCGCGCCGTGACTTCCAGGGCCTGGTGTTCGCCCAGCAGATCGACCATGCGCGAGCTGTCGTACTCGTTCATTTGGCAACCGTGGGTTTCGATGTAAAGCTTCTTGGCCATGGAATAGGGTCGTCACGTGGTTCAAAGAACCGCGCATTATAGGGAACATGTCCCCAGGTTCCTACCGCTGCGCGTCCGGTGGCTATGCTATAGTTCGCGCCCTCATTTTTACCCCGATGTCGTCCGCCCGCCATGACCAAACGCGAAGCTCCAATCTACAAGGTGATTTTCCTCAACCAGGGCCAGGTGTTCGAAATGTACGCCAAGCAGATCTATCAAAGTGATCTGTGGGGCTTCCTGGAAGTGGAAGAGTTCGTCTTTGGCGAGCGCACGCAAGTGGTCGTCGACCCGAGCGAAGAAAAGCTCAAGGCGCAGTTCGAAGGCGTGGTGCGCAGCTTTGTGCCGATGCACTCGATCGTGCGCATCGATGAAGTCGAGCGACTGGGGACGCCGAAGATCAGCGAAGCCCGTGGCGGTGTTGGCAACGTGATGCCGTTTCCGGTGCCGATGCCCGAGAAGTAAAACCGGGTTTTATGGAAGTGATCGTTCCCATGCTCTGCGTGGGAATGCCGCCTTCGACGCTCCGCGTGGAAACTATCGTTAGTCAGGGCAGGGGCGAGAACGGCGTACGCCCGTCGGCGCTCTGCAGTTCCATCAGGTATTTACGGAAAATTTGCCCGAGCACCTGGGTCGCGGTTTCCAGGTCTTCGCGGGGCATTTTTTCGGCCACTTCGTCAGCCGTGTCCAATGCCTCTTCAGCACCGTTGACCGCCGCCATCTTCAGCACGATGTAGGCCTGAATGTTGTTGGCCTGCACGCCTTCGCCGTGGAAGAACATGGTGCCGAGCTTGAATTGCGCCTGGGCGTGGCCTTGCAGCGAGGCCTTTTCGAAATAGCTCAGGGCTTGATTGAGGTCGCGCGGCGCGTTCTTGCCGTCGTAGTAGAACTCACCCAACTCGTATTGCGCTTGCGCATCTCCCTCATCCGATGCCTTTTGGCAGGCGGCGAGGGCCTGCGTGACATCTTGCGGCTGAGTATTGAGGGTGCAGCGACCCATCGCCGGGATCAACAACGAGTTGCCGCCTGCTTGTGCATGTGCGAGCAGCGGCTGAAGGAGCAACAGGCAGCCCAAGGCAAGGGTGCGGCCGGTGCGGTTCATGGGAATCGACTTACCTCTGAAGGGCGCGCGGACCCGTCGAGGGATCCAATAAGCGCGCATTATGAAATAAGCAGGGCCATCCTTACAAAGTCTTTACTCGATTTTCTGCTGCGCGGGAAATATATCGCCCACTTTATGGGAGATTTTTGGCAGGCGTGTCGGAAAAGGCGTGCGGATGTAGGAGAACGCTGACGCTGGCAATGGCCAACGTCAGCGGCGGGGTGTTTTACTTCAACTTGGCGAAGGCGCGTTCGGCGGCGTCGAGGGTCAGTTTCAGCTCGGCTTCGCCATGGGCGATCGAGGTGAAACCGGCTTCGAAGGCGCTCGGTGCCAGGTACACGCCACCTTCCAGCATCAGATGGAAGAAGCGGCCAAACAGCGCTGCATCGCTGGCCATCACGTCTTCAAAAGTAACAATGTCGTCGGCACCGCTGAAGTACAGACCGAACATGCCGCCCGCCTGGGTGGTCACGAACGGAATGCCGGCGGCATCGGCGCGCTGTTGCAGGCCGTCAAGCAGACGGGTGGTGTAGTCGGTCAGCTCGGCGTGGAAACCCGGGCGGCTGATCAGGCGCAGGGTGGTCAGGCCGGCGGCCATCGCCAGCGGGTTACCCGACAAGGTGCCCGCCTGATAGACCGGGCCCAGCGGTGCGATGCGCTCCATGATCGAGCGCTTGCCGCCGAAGCAGCCGACCGGCATGCCGCCACCGATGATCTTGCCGAAGGTGGTCAGGTCCGGGGTTACGCCGTAGTAAGCCTGGGCGCCGCCGAGGGCGACGCGGAAACCGGTCATCACTTCGTCGAAAATCAGTACCACGCCGTGCTTGTCGCACAGGCTGCGCAGGCCTTCGAGGAAACCCGGCGCCGGCGGTACGCAGTTCATGTTGCCGGCCACGGGCTCGACGATGATGCAGGCGACGTCCTGGCCGACTTCGGCGAGCATTTTTTCAACGGCGTCGATGTCGTTGAACGGCAGGGTCAGGGTGTGTTTGGCGAACGCTGCCGGCACACCGGCCGAGCTTGGTACGCCTTGGGTCAGTGCGCCGGAACCGGCCTTGACCAGCAGGCTGTCGGAGTGACCGTGGTAGCAGCCTTCGAACTTGATGATGCTGTCACGGCCGGTGAAGCCACGGGCCAGACGGATCGCACTCATGGTCGCTTCGGTGCCGGAGCTGACCATGCGCACCATCTCCATCGATGGCACCAGCGAGCAGACCAGGTCGGCCATCTCGGTTTCCATCGCGGTCGGCGCGCCGTAGGACAGGCCGTGCTGCAACTGGTTGCGCACCGCGTCCAGCACGTCCGGGTGGCTGTGGCCGAGGATCATCGGGCCCCAGGAACCGACGTAATCCACATAACGCTTGTCGTCTTCGTCAGTGACGTAGGCGCCTTCGGCGTGCTTGAAGAACAGCGGCGTGCCGCCAACGCTCTTGAACGCGCGCACCGGCGAGTTCACGCCACCGGGAATGTGTTTCTGGGCGTTGGCAAACAGGGTTTCGGAACGAGACATGATCGGGCTCTCAGACTTTTAATAATTCATTGAAGGCGCGGGCGCGGCGGGTCACTTCGGCGGTGCTGTCGGCGCCGAACAGGCCATGGACCACGGCCAGCAGATCGACACCGTGGGCCACCAGCGGCGCGGCGTTGTCGAGGGTGATGCCGCCGATCGCGCAGATCGGCAGGTGCAGGGTGCGTTTGGCCTCGTCGAGCAGATCGAGGCTGCAACTCGGTGCACCAGGTTTGGTGTTTGAATTGAAGAAGCGACCGAAGGCGACGTAACTCGCGCCTTCTTTGGCGGCCTGTTCGGCCAGTTCAAGCTGCGCGTGGCAGGTCGAACCGATGATCGCCTTGGAGCCGAGCAGGGCGCGGGTCGGCGACAGCGGGCCGTCGGTCTGGCCCAGGTGCACGCCGACGTTCAGGCGTGCGGCCAGTTCGGCGTCATCGTTGATGATCAGTTGCGTCTTGTAGCGTTCGCACAGATCGCGCAGGGCTTCGGCCTCACGCAGGCGACGGGCTTCGTCGCTGCTCTTGTCGCGGTATTGCAGCAGGGTGACGCCGCCTTCCAGCGCCGCCTCCACGTAGGACAGAAACTTGCCGGCCAGCAACTGGCTGTCGGTGATGGCATACAGGCCACGTAGTTTCATCGCGCAGACCTCAGGCTCGGAACATCAGGAACAGAAATCCAGCGGCAGGCGACGCGGCACGAACTGGCCTTTGCCCAGCTGTTCGGCATCGCGCAGGGTGCGCCAGGTGTAATCCAGCGCAGTACGCACCGCGCTCGCGAGGTTTTCGCCCAGTGCCAGCCGACCGGCGAGGGTGCTGGCCAGGGTGCAGCCGGAACCGTGATAGCTGCCCGGCAGGCGCTGACACTTGAAGGTTTCGCGCAGGCCGTCGCGGCTGTACAGGCGGTTGTGGATTTCGGTTTCGTCGCCGTGACCGCCGGTGATCAGCAGGTTCTTGATGTACGGCAACAGTTTTTCAGCACACTCGTCCGCGGTGCCTTCTGGCAGTTCGGCGAGGATCCGGGCTTCGGGAAGGTTGGGGGTGGCGATGATCGACAGCGGCAGCAGGCGTTCGCGCATGGCGTAGCCGACTTCGTCCTTGCCCAGGCGTCCGCCGCCGCCGGCGCGCAGCACCGGGTCGCAGACCACTGGCAAGTGCGGGTGCGCCTGGAGCAGTTCGACGACGGTGTCGACCATTTCCAGGGAACCGAGCATGCCCAGTTTCACTGCCGCGACTTCGGAGTCGTTGAGCACGGCATTGGCCTGGGCCAGTACCCACTCACGGTCGAGGACGCGAAAGTCAGTGACGTTGACGGTGTCTTGCACGGTCAGGGCGGTGACGGCCGGAGCCGCATGGCAACCCTGAGCGAGCAGGGCTTCGATATCTGCCTGCAGGCCGGCGCCACCACTGGGGTCGTGGCCGGAGAGACAGAGGACAACGGGGCGTGAGCTGTAGATATTCATGGTGCGCGAGCTTACCACCAAACCTGTTTTTCGGGTGTTGTGGCGCAGCGTCCTGCCGATAACACGGGTAGCGGATCCGCAGCGCTTGTCACAATTTGACCGAGCAAACAGCTCTAGTCCGGCGTTCTGCTCTGGAACGCCCGTTCTAGAGCCTTCGTCTGAAAAATTTCCATGGTGCTCAATGGCCATCAACGGCTATGCTAGAGTGGATCCAAACCAATAACAGGTAATACCGGTTTTACGTCATCTCAAAGGGAATGGGGGGCTTCCTGACACAACCGGCCAAGCCACGCTGGGGCTTCAATGCGCTATTTGTTGATGTTGCTGTTCTGTTTGCCCCTCCTGGCAAGCGCCGTCGAGTTCGACGAGTTCACCCAGAGCCTCCCGCTGGGTCGATCCCTGCAAGTGTTCGAAGACCCGAGCGGTCAGGCGAGCATTGCCGACGTCCGCGCGCAAGCCGCCGCCGGAAACTTCAAAGCCCATGACAAAGCCACGCTCAATGCCGGTTATTCGCGCTCGGCGTTCTGGCTGAAGATCGACCTGCATTACCGCCCGACCAATCCGTCGGCGCAGCGCAGCTGGTTGCTGGAGCTGGCGTATCCGCCGCTCGATCATCTCGACCTGTATCTGCCCGATGCCGCCGGCGACTACCGTCTGGTGCGGCAGACCGGGGACGCCCTGCCGTTCGCCAGTCGCGAGATCCGCCAGAATAATTACCTGTTCGACCTGGCGTTCAAGCCGGATCAGCAGCGAACGGTTTATCTGCGGTTGTCCAGCGAAGGCTCGATCCAGGCGCCGGTGACGTTGTGGTCGAGCACCGCGTACCTCGAAGACCAGCCAGTTCGCCTGTACGTGCTGGGGATCATTTATGGCGTGCTGCTGGGGATGCTGGTCTACAACCTGTTCATCTACCTCAGCGTGCGCGACACCAGTTACCTCTATTACATCTTCTATATCGCTTCGTTCGGCCTTTATCAGCTGTCGGTCAATGGCGCGGCGGTCGAGTATTTCTGGCCGGACAACCCATGGTGGGCCAACGCCGCCACGCCGTTCTTCATCGGTTGTGCGGGGCTGTTCGGCAGCCAGTTTGCCCGCAGTTTCCTGCAGACGAAGAACCACAGCCGCTGGCTCGACCGCCTGCTGATCGTCCTGATCGCGTTCGGCGCCGTGGTGATCGGCCTGTCGTTGATGACTAGTTATGGCCTGGCCCTGCGTCTGGCAACGACCCTGGCCCTGACCTTTACCGTGGTGATTTTCGCCGCCGGGATCCTGGCCTGGTGGCGCGGCCTGCGGGTGGCGCGTTATTTCATCATTGCCTGGTCGGCGTTCCTGATCGGCGGCATCGTCAACACCATGATGGTGTTGGGTCTGCTGCCGAATGTGTTCCTGACCATGTACGCCAGCCAGATCGGTTCGGCCATTGAAGTGGCGCTGCTGTCGCTGGCCCTGGCCGACCGCATCAACGCGATGCGCGAACAGCAGGCGCAGACTCTGTTCGATGCCGGCCAGAAACTCGAAGTGCTGAACCAGCAACTGGCCCACAGCAACAAGCTCAAGGACGAATTCCTCGCGACCCTGACCCACGAACTGCGCACGCCGATGAACGGTGTGATCGGTTCGCTCGAGTTGATGCAGACCGTCGAACTCGATCCGGAACTGGAGCAATACCAGCAGACCGCCGCCGGTTCGGCCCGGGACATGATGCGCATGGTCAACGGCATCCTGACCCTGACCGAATTGCAGGCCGGCAAGCTCAAGGCCACGCCGGGCAGCTTCAGCCTGCGCGGGGTGGTCGAGGCGCTGCGGATGCAGTTCGATGGCAACGCTTCGAGCAAGTCGCTGGACTTCAAGGTCGACGTGCTGCCGACCCTGCCTGATCGCCTGCATGGCGACAGCGCCAAACTCGCGCAATGCCTGGAATGCCTGCTGGACAACGCGATCAAGTTCACCCGCGTCGGCGGTCTGGCCTTGCGGGTCACCGGCAAGCCATCGACGGACAATCGGCTGGCGCTGTCCTTTGCGGTGATCGATACCGGCATCGGTTTCACCGATCTGGGCGAGGCGACGATGTATCAGCGGTTCTTCCAGCTCGATGGTTCGATGACCCGCGAATATGGCGGGCTGGGTGTCGGTCTGGCGATCTGCCGTCAATTGGTGGAATTGCTCGGTGGCAAGCTCACGCACCGTTCCGAACCGGGGAGTGGCAGCCGCTTTCAACTGGATGTCGAGTTTGAGTTGCCGGAAGTGGAAGCCGTGCCCGCGTTCAGCCGTGACACCGTGCGCGTGCCGCAGGATTGCACCGTGCTGCTGGTGGACGACAACAGCGTCAATCAATTGGTGATGCGCGGCATGTTGCTCAAGCTCGGTTTCCGGGTGCGCACCGCCGACCACGGCGCGGCGGCGCTCGACTGTTTGCAGCGCGAGCGCTTCGATGCCGTGCTGATCGACTGCCAGCTGCCACCGCTCGACGGGGCATCGCTGTGTTGCCAGATTCGTGACCTGCCGGGATGCGCCCATTTGCCGGTGTTCATGATCGCGCTAGGGGCGGATCGCGAGCATTGCGCGTCGGGTGGCTCAATTGATTACCTGAGCAAACCGGTTAAATTCGAGGATCTGCAGGTTGCGATGCAGCGGCGGGTGTTGAGTTGCTGATAGGGTGAAAGCGCCGGCATTTAGGCCGATATGACACTTTGATCGGTTCGGGGGCGGTGCTTAACTGAAGCTCTGGCCGATCAAGGAGCCCCGTCATGAACCTGCATCAGTTCGCCGAAACCCACGAAGTCACCAACCAGCCACCGTCGCTCGACGGCACCAACCTGTACCGCATCGACCTGCCGTTGCAGGAGTGGTCGCGGCGGTTCGGTGCCGGCTGGGCCGAGTCGCGGATCGATGCCTACGGCGCGCTGGCCGGCGGGCCGCTGATGGAGGCCGGGTTCCTCGCCAACCAGAACAAACCGGTGTTTGCCAGCCATGACCGCTACGGTCATCGCATCGATCTGGTGGAGTTTCATCCGGCGTATCACGAGCTGATGCGCACCGCCATTGAACATGGCCTGACGTCGTTGCCCTGGGCTCATCCACAGGACGGCGCCCATGTTGCCCGCGCTTCCATGAGCTATCTGCACAGTCAGGCCGAGGCCGGCAGCGGTTGCCCGCTGACCATGACCTTCGCCAGTGTGCCGGCGATGCGTTTGCAGCCGAATCTGGCCGAGCAGTGGCTGCCGAAAATCCTCGCCACCGAATACGACCCGCGCAATGTCGGCATGGCCCACAAGGCCGGCGTGACCATCGGCATGGCGATGACCGAGAAACAGGGCGGCACCGACGTGCGGGCCAACACCACCAAGGCTTATCCGGTCGGCGCCAGCGGCCCGGGCCAGGCCTATGAACTGGTGGGCCACAAGTGGTTCTGCTCGGCGCCAATGTGCGATGCGTTCCTGACGCTGGCGCAGACCGACAAGGGTTTGAGCTGCTTCCTGCTGCCGCGCCATCGCCCGGACGACACGCGCAATCAGTTCTATATCCAGCGCCTGAAAAACAAGCTCGGCAACCAGTCCAACGCCTCCAGTGAAGTGGAATTCCGTGGCGCGCTGGCGTGGATGGTCGGCGAAGAAGGGCGCGGCGTGCCGACCATCATCGAGATGGTGGCCATGACCCGTTTCGATTGCATGGTCGGTTCCAGCTCGCTGATGCGTCAGGCGCTGACTCAGGCCAGCCACCACTGCGCCCATCGCAAGGTCGGCGGCAAACTGCTCAGCGAACAGCCACTGATGCAAAACGTGCTGGCCGATCTGGCGCTGGAAAGTGAAGCCGCGCTGGCGTTGAGCCTGCGTATGGGCAAGGCGCTGGATCATCTGGACGATCGCCATGAAGCGCAGTTCGCCCGACTGGTGACGGCGGTGGGTAAATACTGGATCTGCAAACGCGCGCCGGGGATGATCAACGAAGCCGCCGAATGCATGGGCGGTGCTGGCTATGTCGAGGAGAGCATCCTGCCGCGGCTGTACCGCGAAGCACCGGTGAACTCGACGTGGGAAGGCTCCGGCAACGTGCAATGCCTCGATGTGTTGCGCGCCTTGTCGAAAGAGCCGGGCGTGCTCGATGTGTTGTTCAGCGAGTTGGGCGACGGTCATGGCGACAAGCGACTGGCCGCGCACATTCAGCAGTTGCAGGCGCAGTTCAAGGACACCAGTGACATTCAATACCGCGCACGGCAATTGACCGAAGACATCGCTTTGGGACTGCAAGCGAAGCTGTTGCTGGAGGCCGGGAATTCGGCGGTCAGCGATGCGTTCATCGCCAGTCGTCTGAACGGAGGCGGGCGGGCCTACGGCGCGTTGCCGCGCGGGCTGGATGTCGAAGCCATCGTCGTCCGCTCTACGCCACAAGGTTTCTGAAGGGGGATCGCGACAAAGCCACAACGCCACTGTTTCCGTGACGCCACGATGCAGGCAAGATGAAGCTCTGCAAGTCAGAACACAGGAAGCTGATCGTGACCGAAGCGTTTATTGTCGTTCAAACCGCCGAACAGGCCGTGGATCGTCTCGCCGAGCTGCATGAGCGGGCCACCACGGCGCTGAACTCGGCGCTCAAGCGTTATCTCAAGGATCGCGTCGAACCCGACGCCGAGCAACGTGCCCTGTTCCGTTATCCCGAACTGCGTCTGACCTACCACTGCCAGGGCGAAGTCCCGCAGACCACCCGCGCTTACGCCAAGGTGCAGTTGCCGGGCACCTACAGCGTGACCGTCACCCACCCGGCGGCGTTTCGCAAATACCTGCTGGAGCAGCTCACGCCGCTGATGCACGACTTCACCGTGACCGTTGAAGTCGGCGTCAGCGAGCAAAACATTCCATACCCGTACGTGGTCGAGCAGGGTGATGAACTGGCGGGCTCTGGCGTCACTGCCGCCGTGCTGGCACGGGTGTTCCCGAGTACCGACCTGTCCGCCGCCACCGATGGCATCGCCGACGGTCTCTACGATTGGGAAAACACCGATCCGCTGCCGCTGGCGCTGTTTGACGCCGCGCGCGTCGACTTCTCGCTGCGCCGTCTGGTGCACTACACCGGCAGCGACTGGCGCCATGTGCAGCCGTGGATTCTGCTGACCAACTACCACCGTTATGTCGACCAGTTCATCGTCCATGGCCTGGAGCAACTGCGCCGCGACCCGCGTTTCGTACGCATGGTCTTGCCGGGCAACGTGATCATCGAAAAAGGCATGGATCACGGCGAAGCCTCGGCGATTGCGGCCGGTGTGGTCTGGCACCGCTACCAGATGCCGGCGTATCACCTGATCGCCAGCGATGGCCACGGCGTGACCCTGGTCAACATCGGTGTCGGTCCGTCCAACGCCAAGAACATCACCGACCACCTGGCCGTGCTGCGTCCGCATTGCTGGCTGATGATCGGTCACTGCGGCGGCCTGCGTCAGTCGCAGACCATCGGCGACTACGTGCTGGCTCACGCTTACATGCGTCGCGACGGAATTCTCGACCGCGTGGTGCCGCCGAACATTCCGATTCCGGCGCTGGCCGAAGTGCAACTGGCGTTGCAGCAAGCGGCGGCCAACATCACCGGCGAGAAGGGCGACGACCTGAAAAAACGCCTGCGCACCGGCACCGTGCTGACCTACGACGACCGTAACTGGGAATTGCGCTGGGCCCAGGAGCGACCGCTGATCAACCTGTCCCGCGCCGTGGCGGTGGACATGGAAAGCGGCACCATCGCCGCCCAGGGTTATCGCTTGCGGGTGCCGTACGGCACGTTGCTGTGTGTGTCGGACAAACCGCTGCACAGTGAAATCAAGCTGCCGGGTTCGGCCAACGCGTTCTACGAACGTGCGGTCAGCCAGCACTTGAAGATCGGCATCGAAGCGGTGGATCTGCTGCGCACCGAACTCAACTCGCTGCACTCGCGCAAACTGCGCAGCTTCGACGAGCCGCCGTTCCGCTAACGGTTTGTCGTGGTCATTTGGCGGTCGGGGCACTAGCATTGTCAGCCCTGATCGCTAAATGTCTGCTCTCTTATGTCCCGTCCCCAACGTCCACCTTCCCGCCGCCCCGGCGCGAAGCCAGCTTCTTCAGCCCCGCGCCGTGTCGCCAAGGCACCGCCGGCTGAGCCGAAGCTGATCCTGTTCAACAAACCGTTCGATGTGCTGACGCAATTCAGCGACGGCGAAGGGCGGGCGACGCTCAAGGATTACATCGACATTCCGGGCATCTACCCGGCCGGACGGCTGGATCGCGACAGCGAAGGTTTGCTGCTGCTGACCAATGACGGCCAGTTGCAGGCGCGGATCGCCGACCCCAAACACAAACTGGCGAAAACCTATTGGGTGCAGGTCGAAGGCGTGCCGACGGGTGAGCAGTTGCAGCGCCTGCGTGACGGCGTCGAACTGAATGACGGCATGACTTTGCCCGCCGAAGCGCGGCAACTGGATGAGCCGGAACTGTGGCCGCGCAACCCACCGGTGCGCTTTCGCGCAACGATTCCGACAACCTGGCTGGAACTGGTGATTCGCGAAGGGCGCAACCGTCAGGTGCGGCGGATGACGGCGGCGGTCGGGCTGCCGACGTTGCGGCTGGTGAGGGTCAGAATTGGTGACTGGACGATCGAAGGGCTCGATCAGGGCCAGTGGAAAGAAGTGCCGGCGCGCTTATAAGGCGCCGGATTCGATCAGGCCGATCACCACGCTTTTGATGATGAACGCGGCCACGCCCAGGCCCAGCACGAAGAACAGAATGAATGAGCCGAAGCGCCCGGCCTTGGACTTCTTCGCCAGATCCCAGACGATGAAACCCATGAAAATGATCAGGATGCTGACCAGACCGGTCATCATCCACTCTTCAAATACTGCTGGATCCATCGGGCATCTCCGGCGCTGCGCGGCTGAAAGGGCGGCCGGGAGTATACGCCAGCGGCGAACGACGCAGCATTGACCTGCGTCGGTGTGCCGCAGTCATTCGTCGATTTCAGCTGCGCAGATGGGTCAGCGGCAGTTCGGTGCTGTTGAGCACCTGATTCAACACAAAGCTCGAGCGCACGCTGGTCACCCCTTCAATCCGCGTCAGATGCCCCAGCAGCAGCTTCTGATAGTGATCCATGTCCGGCACCACCACTTTCAGCTGATAGTCGGCATCCACCCCGGTGACCAGACTGCATTCCAGTACCTGCGGCAAGGTACGAATCGCCGCTTCGAAGTTCTCGAAACGCTCCGGCGTGTGCCGGTCCATGCCGATCAGCACGTAGGCGGTCAGGCTCAGGCCGAGCATCTTGCGATCGAGCAGGGCGACCTGGCGGGAAATATAGCCGTCATCCTCCAGTTGCTTGACCCGGCGCGAGCACGGGGAGGGCGACAGACCGATGCGCTCGGCCAGTTCCTGGTTGGAGATGCGGGCGTCGCGCTGCAATTCCGCCAAAATGCTGAGGTCGTAACGGTCGAGTTTGCTCATCAAACGATCCTTTGTCTTAACTATTGCGGCGGATTATCTATCCAGGGTTAAAAATTGCGCAAGTGATGTTTATTTGAGCAATCTTCGCAATCATCTGTCGCAGCCTCCGGCCTATTCTTATCACCAGAATCACTGCTCGGTAACACAGTCCACGCGGCCCGCCCAATCCGGCCTGCCGCGGCCGCCACCCCCACCGGGGTTGTGCCGGCCCCCGAGCTGCACACTGTCCAGAAGACGGCGTGAGGTGAGCCGACGTCAAAAGCGTCGAGCCAGGACGAAGTTCTCTAGAAGGGAGGCCGACGGGTCTCCCTTTTTTCTTGCCCGCGATTTGGCCATCTCGCTCAATAAATAAATGACGTGACTGATAACCTGTAGCAGAACCCGGTGTGCCCATCCCCGGTCTTAGCTACACGCCCTCTTAATTTCAGGCTCTAGTCCGCAGTGAGGAATTTCATGAAGTCGCGCATCTGGCGTCTGGCCAGTGTTGGTTTGCTGTGTGTGAGTGTCGGTGCGCAAGCGCTGGCGGATGAGCCGCAGAATCGCGGCCCCGACGGCGGCGGACGCGGGCCGGAGCACCAGGGCAACAATCAGGGCCATGGCGGTGGCAATCAGCAGCGCGGCCAAAACAATCCGCAGCGGCAGAACAACGACATCATCCGTGGCGACAACAGCCGCCAGTTCGAGCACAACGGCCAGCAGAACCGCGGCCAGCAGAACAATGGCCAATGGCAGAACCAGAACCAGCCACGTCCGGCGTACAACCCCAACCCGGTACGCCAGCCGCCACCGCCGCCGCAACTGCCGGCTAACGATCTGCCGATCCAGCCGCGCCCCGACACCGTGCGCCAGACCCAGGAACCGCGTCAGGGTTACTACCGTGACGAGCGTCCGCAGAACGGCTATCACCAGAACTGGCAGACCGGCAACCGTCCCAACGACAACCGCTGGCCGGGGCGTCCGGACGGGCATGGCAACGGCTGGGGCCCTGGCCCGCAATACCGGCCGGGCCATGTGATCGACCGTTTCCCGGATCGTGATTACCGTGTGCCGTATCGCGGCCAGGACTATTTCTACTCCGGCGGCTACTGGTATCGCCCGCAAGGCCCGCGCTACATCGTGGTTCAGCCGCCGCGCGGGATTCGCATCCAGTACCTGCCGGATTACGCTCGGGAAGTGTGGATCGGCGGTTCGCTGCTGTTCCTCGCCGCCGGTTCGTACTACGCCTATCAGGAAGCGACGCAGGATTACGTGGTGGTCGAGCCGCCAGTGCAGCAGCCACCGCAGCCGACCGGCAATGGTTATGACGTGGAAGCGTATCCGGCCAACGGTCAGTCACCGGAGCAGGTTCAGCGCGACGGGTACGAGTGCTATCAGTACGCGGTGCAGCAGAGCGGCTTCAATCCGCGCACCGCGACCTACCAGCCGGCGCCTGAAGTGGTGCAGGCCTACCGCCAGGCTCAGGGCAATTGCCTGAGCAGTCGCGGTTATCAGGTCAACTACTGAGCCCGAGCGGCTTTGACCACTTCCTGCGGGTCGGCGTGCACCAGCACTTCGGCCCGTGGGTAGGCTTTGTGAATGGCATCTGCTGCCTGATCGCTGATGCCATGGGCGACTGACAGCGTCAGCTCCCCCGGCAACTCCAGGTGCAACTGCACGAACCAGTGATTGCCGGAAATCCGTGTGCGCAAATCATGCGCGCCCAACACGCCTGGCACGCCGCACGCCAGTTCGAGCATGTGCTGACTGACATCCGTTGGCAGCTCTTCATCCATCAGCACCGAAAAACTTTCCCGTGCGATCTGGATCGCGCTCCACAGAATGTACGCCGCGATCCCCAGGCCGAACCACGCGTCCAGTTGATCGAAGCCGAACCCGGCCAACACCAGCGCAATCAGAATGCTGCCGTTGAGCAACAGGTCCGAACGGTAATGCAGCGAATCCGCCCGCACCGCGTTGGAACCGGTCTGCTTGATCACCCGATGCTGCAGCATCAACAGCGCCGCCGTCAGCAACAGGGAAAACACGATCACCCCGATGCTCAGCCATGGCGCGCCGAGCGGCTCCGGATTGTTCAAACGCTCATAGGCCTGAAACGCGATCAGCACCGCACTGCCGCCAATGAACAGCGCCTGCGCCATACCCGCCAGGGATTCGGCCTTGCCATGGCCATAACGGTGATCGTCATCCGCCGGGCGCAGCGCGTAATGCACCGCCAGCAGATTGAGCAACGAAGTGACGCCATCGAGGGCCGAGTCGGTGAGGCCGGCGAGCATGCTCACCGAACCGCTCAGCCACCAGGCGATGGCTTTGGCGATGATCAGCGTACAGGCCACCGCCACCGAGGCGCGGGTCGCCAGCCGCAGCAGGCGGGCGTGGTCGGTGCTTGTGGTCATGGGTGCGTCAATTCCTTATGCGGCAGGTTGCAGGCCGAACATCGCCAGTTGCTGGGTGCTGCCCTTGTGCTGGATCAGGCGCGGGTCGTCCAGCGGCAGATTGCGGCCCAGCTCGGTTTCGAGAATAGCCTGCAACTTGAGATTATCGACCTGACCGTCCGGGCCGATGGCTTGCTTGAGCTTGGCCGGATCGACCTGCGCCGTGTGGCCCGGTTCGAAGTAGATCGCGCCGGTGGCGAAGTCCACAGCAAACGCGATCAGGCCGGGCACGATGTAGAACAGCAGGCCCACGGCATCGAGCACGGCAATCGCCGGGTCGATCTTGCCGTCGATCTGGCCGCGCCGGTCGGGATAGAAAATCGAACCGCACGCGGTGATCTGGGTGAGCAGGGTGGCAACCAGTACACCGCCGATCAGGCGAAAAGGTAAGCGCATGGGAATCTCCTGAGTCATCTGTTAACGAAGCGTCATCGTGTGAAGTTAAGACCCTGACGAACGCCTGGCAGTTCGCCGTTATACTCGCCGCTCTGTTTTGGAGCCAGTATGAATTCGTTGCCGATCGATGAAGTTTTACCTGCCCTGCGTGAAGCGTTGGCGACACGCCACGAAGCCGTGCTCGAAGCACCGCCCGGCGCCGGTAAAACCACCCGCGTACCCTTGGCCCTGCTCAATGAAGCGTGGCTGAACGGGCAGACCATTCTCATGCTCGAACCCCGTCGGCTGGCCGCGCGTGCAGCGGCGGAACGGCTGGCGAGCGAACTGGGCGAGAAGGTCGGTGAAACCGTCGGTTATCGCATTCGCCTCGACAGCAAGGTCGGCCCCAACACCCGCATCGAAGTGGTCACCGAAGGCATCCTCACCCGGCGTTTACAGGACGACCCGGCGCTGGAAGGCGTGGGTCTGCTGATCTTCGACGAATTCCATGAACGCAGTCTCGACGCCGATCTGGCGCTGGCGCTCAGTCTGAACGGTCGCGAGCTGTTTCGAACTGAACAACCGCTGAAGATTCTGCTGATGTCCGCCACTCTTGAAGGCGAGCGTCTGGCCGGGTTGCTCGACGACGCGCCGATCCTGCGCAGCGAAGGCCGGATGTTCCCGGTGACGATGCGCTGGGGCCGGCCGTTCCAGCCCGGCGAATACATCGATCAACGCGTCACGCAAACGGTGCTCGAAGCCCTGCACGATGAAACCGGCAGCCTGCTGGTGTTCCTGCCGGGGCAGGCGGAAATCCGGCGTGTCCATCAACAACTGGCGGACGCCATCGGTGAGCGCAGCGACGTGTTGCTCTGCCCGCTGCACGGCGAACTCGACCTGAATGCCCAGCGTGCCGCCATCGACCCGGCTCCGGCCGGCCAGCGCAAAGTGGTGCTGGCCACCAACATCGCCGAGACCAGCCTGACCATCAACGGCGTGCGCGTGGTGATTGACGCCGGACTGGCGCGAGTGCCGCGTTTCGACCCGGGCAGCGGCATGACTCGCCTCGACACTCAACGTATCTCCAAAGCCAGTGCCACCCAGCGTGCAGGCCGGGCAGGACGTCTGGAACCGGGCGTGTGTTATCGCCTGTGGTCGCAGGATCAGCACGAACAACTGGCGGCTTATGGCAGTGCAGAAATCCTCTCGGCGGATCTGGCTGGCCTGGCTTTGCAACTCGGTCGCTGGGGCGTGGCGCCGAGTGATCTGATCTGGCTGGACGTGCCGCCGGCCGCCGCTTATGCACAGGCTCAGGATCTGTTGCAGCGCCTCGGTGCGCTGGACGGTGAAACCCTCAATCGCCACGGTCAAGCCATGGCCGAATTGCCGGCGCACCCGCGGATCGCTCATTTGCTTTTGCGCGGTCAGGCACTGGGTCTGGCGAACATGGCGTGTGATGTCGCAGCGTTGCTCGGTGAGCGCGACATTTTGCGCGGCGCCGGGGCGGATCTGCACAGTCGTCTGGTGCTGCTGTCCGGCGAAGAACGCGCGGCGCGCGGTGCCCAGGGCGGGGTGCAGCGCGCCCGGCAACTGGCGCGGCAATATCGTGGTTACCTGCGCGGCAAGGCGAGCGAGCCGGTCAGCGATCCAGATCACCCGCGCTGGCTCGGCGCTCTGCTGGCGCTGGCCTACCCGGATCGCGTCGCCCAGCAGCGGCGTGCCGGTGGAGCCGAATATCGATTGGCCAACGGCCGTGCGGCGCTGTTCGCCGAAGCCGACAGCCTGATGAAGGAACCGTGGATCGTGATCGCCGACCTCGGCAGCCGCCAAGGTCAGCGCGAAGAGCGGATTTATCTGGCGGCGGATTTCGATCCGGCGCTGTTCGACTCAGTGCTGGCCGAACAGGTGCACAACGTCGATCAACTGGACTGGGACGAACGCGAAGGCGTGTTGCGCGCCGAGCGCCAACGCAAGGTCGGCGAACTGATCCTCAGCCGCGAACCACTGACCGGCCTCGACGAAAACGCTCGCAGCCAAGCGCTGGTCAATCTGGTGCGACGCAAAGGTCTGGAGCTGCTGCCGTGGACACCAGAGCTGCGCCAGTGGCAGGCGCGAGTCGCGTTATTGCGCCAGCTCGATCTGGACGCCAAGGGCGACAGCCAATGGCCGGATGTCAGCGACGCTACACTGCTGAAAACCCTCGAAGACTGGCTGATGCCTTATCTGAGCAAAGTTTCGCGCCTCAGCCATTTCGCCAACCTCGACCTGTCGAGCATCGTGCGCAATCTGCTGCCATGGCCACTGCCGCAACAGCTCGACGAACAGGCACCGCATCACCTGAGCGTGCCGTCAGGCTCGTCGATTCGCCTCGACTACAGCGAGCAACCACCGATTCTCGCCGTGCGTTTGCAGGAGTTGTTCGGCCTCGCCGACACACCGCGCATTGCCGGTGGCCGGCAAGTGGTCAAACTGCACCTGCTGTCGCCTGCGCGGCGCCCGGTGCAGGTCACGCAGGATCTGGCCAACTTTTGGCGCAGCACTTATGCGGAAGTGAAGAAGGATCTGAAGGGGCGCTATCCGAAGCATTATTGGCCGGATGATCCGCTGGTGGCTGAAGCCACCGCTCGGGCAAAACCGCGGGGTACGTGACAGAAAGCATTCAGGCAAGGCTTCCATCTTTCTCGATTATGCGTAATTATTTTGATATTCATAAATTATGTATTTTGACATAAAGGCTCATAATGACTCCGGAAACCAAGGACTCGCTGCTCTTCCCTCGCACCCATCTGGCTGAGGGAATCCTGGTCACTTTCGAGTCACGTCTGCAAAACGCCGCGACGATATTCGCGCCTCGGCGCAAGGGAAAAACCACCTTTCTGATCAACGACCTGATACCGATTGCCAAGGAACACGGCTTTATTGTTGCAACAGCAGACCTGTGGTTTGACAAGGCGCATCCCGAGCGGGTGATCGCGGGTGCGTTGTATGAGGCCATCCACGGTGCAGGTTTTTTGCGACGCAACTGGCTGAAGCTCATGCGACCGGGTTCTCTGGTCCAGTCGGTGGAGGCCGGTGCCAGTACCGACGGCGTAACAGTGAAGGCCGAGCTGGCGAGGGAGGGCGGACTGAACCTGATCGAGCTCTTCGAGCGTTTCCGGATACTCGGTAACGGCAAGGCGCTGCTGATCATCGATGAGGTCCAGCATCTGGCGAGCCGCAAGGAGTTCGAAGACTTGACTGCTACGCTCCGTTCGCTACTGCAGCACGCGCACGGTGAAGTCTTTGCAGTGTTTACAGGGTCCTCCCAGGATGGCCTGCATCGAATGTTTCGTCGTACCAAAGCACCGTTCTATCAGTTCAGCCACGAGATCCAGTTTCCTAATCTTGGCCTGGAATTTGTCCAGCATCTGGGTCAGCGCTTCCAGGAAATCACCGGCAGGGAGTGGGAGGTAAACGCCGCTTTCGAGCGTTTTGCTGCTCGGGGATACATGCCCAAGTACATTCGCGACGTATTCCTGCTGTGTCTCACTGAGGGACTCAGCGTGCGAGACGCAGACCATCGAGCCTGGAGCACCATGACGGACGAAGGCAATTTCGAGAACCTGATCCTGGAGATGGCACCTCTGGATTTCACCGTACTTATCGGTCTGGTGAGGGGGCTTCCCATTTTTTCTACCGAAGGACGCGAGTGGATTGGCAGCGAGATGCCCGGTGGCCACGTGCCCAGCGCGGCGACGGTTCAGACTGCCTTGAAGCGCCTGCAACGCCGCGACCTGGTCGGCAACCTTGGGCATGGTGAGTGGGCGATTGAAGACATAGCCATGGAAGGTTACTTGCGTCGGAATTTCGTTGAAATAGATCCTCAGCTCGGCACGGAAAACGATCAATAGGTTTTTTGGGGATTGGCTTCGGCTTTCCGGCGAAAGCCTGAGATTTATAAATCTGGGCATCAAAAGATCGCAGCCTGCGATCTTTTGATTTTCAGCGGCTGGCCTTGGCGGTCAGCTGCTCCCGGCAATAATCGGCAAACAACTGCGCCGGTTTGGTCAGTTGCCCGCGTTTAAGCCACGCGGCCACCAGGCCTGAGCCGGTGACGTCTTCGACGATGTCCACGCACACGACTTTCTTGCCGTCATAGGTGCATTCCGAGTGCGGGCGGGTGACCAGGATAGAGAAGCCGAAACCCTGGCCGACCATGCCGCGCACCATCTCGATCGACGGCGAGCTGAACTCGATGCGTGGCGACAGGCCGAGTTCTTCGAACAGGCTGACGAAGTAGGTGCGGCTCGGTTGTACGTCGAGCAGGATCATCGGTTCCAGGCACAAGTCCCGCAGCGAAACCTGCTTGAGCTGGGCGAAGCGGTGATCTGCCGGCAGCAGGGCGTAAGGTCGTTGGGCTGGCATCAGCGGTTCGGTTTCGATGGTGGCGTCGAGGTCGTGCTTGTACAGGATTGCCAGATCGAACGTGCCCGAGGTCAGGCCTTGTACCAGTTCCTGTTGTTCGCCGTCGCGGATGCGGATCTTCACTCCCGGATACAGCGCCGAGAAGCCGGCAATCAGTTGCGGCAGGTACAGCGGAGCGACCGTTTCAAAACAGCCGATATCGATCTGCCCGGCCACCACGTCGTTGTCGGCGAGGGCGTTCTGTTCGAACTCCTTGGCCATGCGCAGCAGTTCCTGAGCCTTGCGGAAGAACCGCGCGCCGCTCGGTGTCAGGGACACGCCCTGAGCGTGATGGCGGATCAGCAGTTGCACGCCGAAGCTGTCTTCCAGCCCCTTGATTGCCGTGGAAATCGCCGGTTGCGCGATGTACAGCTTGCGCGACGCTTCGGCGACGCTGCCGCATTCGACGGTGGTGATGAAGTATTTCAACTGACGCAGATTGTAAGCGGCCACGGTGAACCTCAAAGCGAACGGATTCCACATCCAAGCAATTTGTAAGCCGCCGGCCTCCGTTCTGTCGGCGGTTTTTTTGTCCCTGAACAATAGCCCCATACGCGCGCGAAGGGGCCATCGGCTGGTTACCTTTTTTATTGTCTGCGAAGACATTTTTACTGGTTTTAGCCCGCACGGGCCTGAGCGACTATCACTGCGCACTGTTCTCAAAAGAATAAAAGTCCAAGGAGCAACCACCGTGTTCGAGCTTGCAGACTGGCAGCGCAAGGCCGCTGAATTGAGCTATCCGTATCAGGCCGTGATCGACGGCAAACTGCGTGCGGCGCAGTCGGGGCAGACCTTTGCCGCGATCAACCCGGCCACCGGCCAGTTGCTGGCAAACGTTGCCGCGTGCGGTGAAGAAGACGTCGATGCGGCGGTGAAAAATGCGCGGCAGGTGTTCGAGGCCGGCACCTGGGCCGGGCGTTCACCGACCGAGCGCAAGCAAGTGCTGCTGCGGCTGGCGGATCTGATTCTGGCCAATCGCGAAGAGCTGGCACTGCTCGATTCGCTGAACATGGGCAAACCGGTGATGGACGCTTACAACGTCGACGTACCGGGCGCCGCCGGGGTGTTTCGCTGGTACGCCGAAAGCCTCGACAAACTCTACGATCAGATCGCACCAAGCGCATCGAACGTACTGGCGACCATCACCCGCGAAGCGCTGGGCGTGGTCGCCGCCGTGGTGCCTTGGAACTTCCCGCTAGACATGGCCGCGTGGAAACTCGCCCCGGCGCTGGCGGCGGGCAACTCGGTGATCCTCAAACCCGCCGAGCAATCACCATTCTCCGCATTGCGTCTGGCCGAGCTGGCGCTGGAAGCCGGGCTGCCGGCTGGCGTGCTTAACGTGTTGCCGGGGCTTGGCGAACAGGCCGGCAAAGCCCTGGGCCTGCACCCGGATGTCGATTGTCTGGTGTTCACCGGCTCGACCCAGGTCGGCAAATATTTCATGCAGTACTCCGCGCAGTCGAACCTCAAGCAGGTGTGGCTGGAGTGCGGCGGCAAGAGCGCCAACCTGGTGTTCGCCGACTGCAAGGATCTGGATCTGGCGGCGCAGAAAGCCGCGTTCGGGATCTTCTTCAATCAGGGCGAAGTCTGCTCGGCCAACTCGCGGTTGCTGGTGGAACGCTCGATTCATGACGAGTTCGTCGAGCGGCTGAAGGCTCAGGCCGAGTGCTGGCAGCCGGGCGATCCGCTGGACCCGGCGAGTGCGGCGGGGGCGATTGTCGACACCCGTCAGACCGAAAGCATTCTGCGCTTCATCCACCAGGCCGAACGCGAAGGCGCGACCCGCGTCTGCGGCGGGCGACAGCTGAGTTTCAACGGCTCGGACAACTTCATTCAGCCAACGATTTTCACCGACGTGCAGCCGCACATGACCCTGTTTCGCGAAGAAGTGTTCGGTCCGGTGCTGGCGGTGATTCCGTTCGATGACGAGGCCCACGCCTTGCAACTGGCCAACGACAGCGTCTACGGTCTGGCGGCGTCGCTGTGGACCGACGATCTGCACCGCGCGCACCGGGTGGCGCGGCAATTGCGAGCCGGTACGGTGTCGGTCAACAGCGTCGATGCGCTGGACGTGACCGTGCCGTTCGGTGGTGGCAAGCAATCCGGTTTCGGCCGCGATCTGTCGCTGCACTCGTTCGACAAATACACCCAGTTGAAAACCACCTGGTTTCAACTGCGCTCATGACAGCCGCTCACAACAAGAAAGGAGATCCGGCGATGACCACCTCACGTGAAACCCGCGACTACCAGGCCGCCGATGCAGCGCACCACATTCATGCGTTCGTCGACCAGAAGGCCCTCAACGACGAAGGCCCACGGGTGATGGTGCGCGGTGACCGCCTGCATCTATGGGACAACGACGGTCGGCGTTACCTCGATGGCATGTCCGGGCTGTGGTGCACCAACCTCGGTTACGGGCGCAAGGACCTGAACGCCGCGGCGAGCCGGCAACTGGAGCAGCTGCCGTACTACAACATGTTTTTCCACACCACCCACCCGCAGGTGATCGAGCTCTCCGAGCTGCTGTTCAGCCTGCTGCCGGGGCACTACAGCCACGCGATCTACACCAACTCCGGCTCCGAGGCCAACGAGGTGCTGATCCGTACCGTGCGCCGTTACTGGCAGGTGCTGGGCAAGCCCGAGAAGAAAATCATGATCGGCCGCTGGAACGGTTACCACGGTTCGACTCTCGCCGCGACGGCCCTCGGCGGCATGAAGTTCATGCACGAAATGGGCGGGATGATTCCCGACATCGCGCACATCGACGAGCCGTACTTCTTCGCCCACGAAGGCAACCTGACCCCGGCAGAATTCGGCCTGCGTGCGGCGCAGCAACTGGAAGCGAAGATCCTCGAACTGGGCGCCGACAAGGTCGCAGGTTTCATCGCCGAGCCGTTCCAGGGTGCGGGCGGGATGATCTTCCCGCCGGAAAGCTACTGGCTGGAAATCCAGCGCATCTGCCGTAAGTACGACGTGCTGTTGTGCGCTGATGAAGTGATTGGCGGCTTTGGTCGCACCGGCGAATGGTTCGCTCACGAATACTTCGGTTTCGAGCCGGACACCCTGTCCATCGCCAAGGGCCTGACCTCCGGATATATCCCGATGGGTGGCCTGATCCTGTCGAAGAACATGGCCGATGTGCTGGTGGAGCAGGGCGGTGTGTTCGCTCACGGCCTGACCTATTCCGGGCACCCGGTGGCGGCAGCGGTGGCGATTGCCAACCTCAAGGCCTTGCGCGATGAAGGCGTGGTGACGCGGGTCAAGGATGACATCGGCCCGTACCTGCAACAGTGCCTGCGCGAGGTGTTCGGTAATCACCCGTTGGTGGGCGATATTCAGGGCACGGGCATGGTCGCGGCGTTGCAACTGGCCGAAGACAAGGCCACGCGCAAGCGCTTCGCCAATGAAAACGACATCGCCTGGCGCTGCCGCACGATCGGTTTTGAAGAGGGGGTGATCATTCGCTCGACACTGGGGCGGATGATCATGGCGCCGGCGTTGATTGCCAGCCGTGAGGAAATTGACGAGTTGGTGGGCAAGACCCTGAAAGCGCTGGATCGTACGGCGCAGGAATACGGCCGGCTCTGATCTGAAACCTGTGTGAACCGCTAACAATCGCAGCCTTCGGCTGCGATTTTTTTTGGCTTTGCACCCACCTCGGGCACCCCCGCCCGACGCGCCCTTTCGCGGTGCGCACTACCCAGTTTTTTCATCGTTCGCGTCTAACTATTTCCTCGTTTTCCTGACGCCGAGCCTGGGTCAACATCGATTTCGCCAGCCAAGGCATTGCCCCGCCAGAGTCCAGCAGAGACCGCAGCGTGCAATCGCGACACCACGGCTGGCCGTACTGCCCATGACAACTAAATCAACAGCGTTGGGAGTGCTCCATGAACAAGTCCTTGTTTACCCGTCTTGCATGTCCTCTGGCGATTTCCGCCCTTTCAGTCACCGCCGCTCAGGCCGGCACCTTGTCGATCGGCCATACCACGTGGGTCGGTTACGGCACCCTCTATCTGGCTCAGGATCTGGGCTACTTCAAGGAAAACGGCTTGACCGTCGAATTGCCGGTGGTCGAAGAGGCGTCGATGTACATGGCCGCCCAGGCGTCGGGGCAATTGTCCGGCTCGGCCTCGACCATCGACGAAGTGCTCAAGTACCGCCCGCAGTTCTGCTTCAAGGCGGTGGCCGCGCTGGATGACAGCCATGGCGGCGACGGTGTGCTGGTCGGCAAAAACGTGAAGAGCCTGCAAGAACTCAAGGGCCAGGCCGTGGCCGTCAACGAAGGGTCGACCTCGCAGTTCTGGCTGTCGTACCTGCTGAAAAAGAACGGCATGAGCATGAGCGACATCACCGTGCAGAACATGACCGCCGACGATGCCGCCACCGCGTTCATCGCCGGTCGTGTGCCGGCCGCCGTGACCTGGGAGCCGCATCTGTCGATGGTGCGCGACAAGCAGCAGGGCAAGGTGCTGATCGACAGCAGCAGTACGCCGGGGGTGATCGTCGATGTGGTGGCGCTTAATTGCTCGGTGATCGAGAAGCAGCCGGAAGACGTCAAGGCGTTGGTCGCCGGCCTCTACAAAGCCGTGCAGTTCACCAAGGACCATCCACAGAAAGCCTACGAAATCATGGCCAAGGGCGTCGGCGGTTACCTGTCCGATCCGAAGGAACTGGCCGCCGCCGCGCAAGGCGTGCGCTTCTACGATCAGGCCATGAGCGAAAAACTCCTCGGCTCGCCGGGCAAGCCAGGTGACAGCGCACCGCTGATCAAACTGGCCAACGAAACCGCCAGCGAATTGCAGGGCAAGCCCTACAACGTCAGCAATGACGATCTGGTGGATAACCGTTTCGTCAGCCCGCTCTAGGAGACTGGTCATGTTCAAGCGCAATTCATGGCTGAGCCGCTGCATCACGCCGAAGACCGGGTTGCCGGTGCCGGTGGTGTGGAGCGCCAGCGGTCTGGCCTGGGTGTTGCTGGTCGGCCTGTGGGCCGGGTTGTCCTACGGCGGCATCGTGCCGGGGATGTTCCTGCCCACGCCCGGCGCGGTGGTCGAAGCCGCCGTGCGCCTGAGCCGCGACGGCACCCTCGGTCAGCATGTCTGGGCGAGTGTCGAAGTGGTGATGGTGGGTTTCATTGTGTCGTCGCTGGTGGCGGTGCCGCTGGGCTTGCTGATGGGCAGCTTTCGCATCGTTCAGGCGTTCCTCGAACCGCTGGTCAACTTCATCCGCTACCTGCCGGTGACCTCGTTCGTGCCGCTGTTCATCCTGTGGATCGGTATCGGTCTGGAGCAGCGGGTGTCGGTGATCATTTTCGGTGTGTTCTTCCAGCAACTGGTGATGATCGCCGACGTGTCCAAAGGCATCTCCAAGGATCTGATAAACGCCTCTTACACCCTCGGCTCCAACCGGCGTGACGCGGTGCTGCATGTGATCGCCCCGGCGTCGTTGCCCGGCGTGCTCGACACCTTGCGGGTGACCATGGGCTGGGCCTGGACCTATCTGGTGGTCGCCGAACTGGTCGCCGCGTCCAGTGGCCTCGGTTACTTGAGCCTCAAGGCCATGCGCGGCTTTCAGGTCGACGTGATTTTTCTCGCCATCGCGATCATCGGCCTGCTCGGCCTGGTCACCGATCAACTGTTCCGCTTCTTGCGTTTGAGGATTGCCGCATGGGCTCAGTAACCGCTGCCAACCGTCGTTTCATCGAGCCGGTCGCCGCACCGGCACAAGCTGCGCCAAGGTTGCAGGTGGACAAGGTCAGCCTGCGTTACACCAAGCCCGGCGGCGGAACCTTCACCGCGCTGGAAGAGGTGTCGTTCGAAGTGCCGGATCAGCAGTTCGCGGTGCTGGTCGGGCCGTCGGGCTGCGGCAAGTCGAGCCTGCTGTACCTCACCGCCGGCCTGGCCGAGCCGACCTCCGGCGAGATCTACGTCGGCGGTCAGCAGGTGCAAGGCCCCGGCGCGGATCGTGGAATGGTGTTCCAGAGCTACACGCTGTTCCCGTGGCTGACCGTGCGGCAGAACGTTGAATTCGGCCTCAAGCGCCGGGGTATGCCGGCGGCGCGGCGCAAGGAAATCGTCGATCACTATGTCCACGAAGTCGGCTTGTCAGGATTTGCCGACAACTACGCCAAGCAGCTGTCCGGCGGCATGATGCAGCGGGTGGCGATTGCCCGAGCCCTGGCCAACGATCCACAGATCCTGCTGATGGACGAACCCTTCGGCGCCCTCGACAGCCAGACCCGCCTGCAAATGCAGCAGCTGTTGCTGCGGGTGTGGGGCAACAGCAAGAAAACCGTGCTGTTCGTCACCCACGATATCGACGAAGCGATCCTGCTCGGCGACCGGGTGTACGTGATGGGCGCCAGGCCCGGGCGGATCAAGCAGATTCTGGATGTGCCGATCGAGCGCCCACGCACGCTGGACATGGTGATGGAGCGCTCGTTCATCGACATGAAGCGGCAGATCTTCGGGCTGTTGCACGATGATCTCGAAGAGGCTCACTGAGATCAGTTGGGTGGCAGGAGGAACTTCGCAATCACCGGCAAATGATCGGAAATGCGCAACGTATCGTCCTGGCGCACCGTGGCTTCGACCCGTTTGATCTTCGGGCTGTAGAACAGGTAATCGACCGTGCGGTCCGGGCCGTTGAGGCCGGGGTCGTTGGGGTAATGGGTCAGCCACCTGGCGCGGTCGATGCCGCTGGCTTCGTTGTTGGTCGGGATCATCGGGTATTTGTCCCACAGCACATGCAGCGCACTGTCGGCGGAGTACGGCGTGCGCTGCTCGGTGGGCAGGCGCCGGTACTGGCCGAGCGGCAACAGGTTGAAGTCGCCGCCGATCAGCCACGGCGTGCCGTGGCTTTCGTGTTTGTCGAGGACCTTGGCCACTGCCGAAACTTGCGCCTGCAAGGTTTCGTCCGGCTGCATGGCGCGATCCAGATGGGTGTTGAGCACCACCAGTTGCCCGCCATCGCTGAGCGGCAGGGTGGTAGCGAGCAGGGCGTTTTTCGGCTGGAACTGACGGCTGATGATGTTCGACGGCTGCACCGGCAATTGCAGGCGCTCCGCGTGTTCGATGCGGTAGCGGCTGAGGGTCGCGAGTTGCCGGCCGACGCTGCCGAAGATGTGCGGATCCGGGACGAAATCGGCCTTCCAGTCGAAGGCGTGGGCGCTGCACGGGTAGAGGTCGGTCAGGCGTTCCTGCAACAGTTTGAGCTGGTTCTGATAGTCGCTGGCCTTGGCGCCGTCATCCAGTTCCTGCAACAGCACCACGTCGGGCTGTTCGTCGCGGATCACCCGCGCCACTTCATCGAGGCTGAACGCCATGTCTTCCGGGGTCGGGGCCTCGTCGTCGCCTTGCGCCAGGTCATTCCAGAACACGTAGCGCTTGCCGGCCAGGTATTGCACGTTCCAGGTCATGACTTTCAGGGCCTGGCCGGGGACCAGCGTCGGCGGTTGCCCGGTGCAACTGACCGGCAGGGTTTCCCGGGCGTCGGGGCGCCAGGTCAGGCTGTAGACCAGCGTGCCGATCAGGGCGAGGGCGAGCAGTACGGGCAACAGGATGTAGCGCAGTAGACGGGTCATGGCTCGGCTTATAGCGATACGGAAGTGGTCCCGAGCATACCCGAGACCCATCCATCAGCCCAAGCTCGGTGCAGTCAGACTATTCCGTCACGTTTGTCGGGCAATTCGCTGATCAGCATGAACAGGCGGAACAGCACCACGCTGGTGAACAGTTGCAGGAAGCTGTGGCCACTGTCGATCAACACAGCGATCAGAGGATTTTGCGGATCGGGATAGACCTGCAGGGTCAGGCCCTTGAGCAGCCACAACGGCCCCATCACACACAGGATGCACACCAGAATCCGCAAAAAATGCCCACGGCTCAGACGCAGGCTTTCCTTCATCGCCTGCAACGGGCCGTAACCGCGCAGCACCAGCAGATACTCACCGAAGGCCAGAGTGACCATCAGCCACAGTCCTGGCAGGAAATACAGCGACAGACCGAGCAGGATCAACAGCGTGTTCAGCGCAGTCAGCAGGGCAAAGCGCGGCCACAGACGAGCGGCCATCGCCAGCAGATCACGGGTTTGCGGGGATTCGCCGCGGGTGCGGGCATCGAGAAACAAAATCAGCGCGGCGGTGTACAGCGGATAGACCAGCAAACCGACGATCACGCTGATGGCCGAGTAACCGTCCGGGTCGCTGGCATGGTCGACCACCTGTTGCAGCACGGCTTCGACAATCACCAGCGGCAGGCACAACTGGACGATCCGGCCCAGATTGCGTTTGAAGAAATACAGGGAGTCGCGCAGCACATCGAAGGCATTCATCAGTCGGTATCGCAGGTCAAAAACAGTGGCCCACTTTAACCGATGATCCGTTTCGCTGCGCAAACGTAAACGTTCGGTAAAGGTCATTGAAACATTCTGTTGCTGCCTCCATTACAGAGGTGCGCCTCCTCCGACGTGGAGGAGGGCAACGTTATCCCCGGCAATCTACGAGGTCGCCATGAACAGCGAAGAACAAACCCTGATCGATGGACTGTTTTCCCGGCTGCAACAGGCCGAAACGGAGGCAGCCCCGCGCGACGCACTGGCTGAAGCGCGGATCAAGGAACACCTGACGCGCCAGCCGGCCGCAGGTTATTTCATGACCCAGGCGATTCTGGTGCAGGAGGCTGCCCTCAAGAGCCTCGACGAACAGAACAGACAACTGACTCAACAGGTCAAGCAATTGCAGGCCGAACTGCAATCGGCCAAGGCGCAGAGCGCGCCGCCGGCCTCCAGCGGTGGTGGCTTCCTGTCGAGCATCTTCGGTGGCAGCAGCCCGCGCCCGGCGCCGACCCAGAGCGCCCCGACCTCCACTGGCGGTTGGCGTGAACCTGCTCCGCAGCAGAACTTTGGTGCACCCGCGCCGCAACAGAACTTTGGCGCGCCACCACCGGGTTATGGCCAGCAGCAAGCGGCCCCAGCGGCGGGCAGCAGCTTCCTCGGCGGTGCGTTGAAAACAGCGGCCGGTGTGGCGGGTGGCGTGATGCTGGCACAAGGCATCAGCAGCCTGTTCCATCACAATCAGCAGCCGGAAGAAATCGTCGAAGTCATCAAGGAAGAGCCAGCCCAGGTCAACGACCAGAGCAACAACGGCTGGGGCGATGACCAGCGTATGGCCAACAACGATTCCTACGGTAATGATCAGGGCGGCTTCACCGACACTGACTACAGCGATGACAACTCATCGTTCTTCGATGATGACGATTCGTTCGTCTGACTCACCATTCGTCCGGGGCGCCTGATCGCCCCGGGCCGATTATTCGCGGAACCTTCCTTCGGGCTGGCATACTGAGCGCCTTTTTCGGGCCTGGTGCCTGATCCGGCTCATGCGCGTCAGCGCTCACAGGAACTCCGGTGAAAAAAATCGCAGTGTTCGCCGATGTGCAGAACCTCTACTACACCGTGCGTCAGGCCTATGGTTGCCACTTCAACTACGCGGCGCTGTGGGCGGATGTCAGCCAGCACGGGCAGATCGTCGAGGCTTACGCCTATGCGATCGACCGGGGCGACAGCAAACAGCAGCAGTTCCAGCAGATCCTGCGCAACCTCGGTTTCACCGTGAAACTCAAACCCTACATCCAGCGCAGCGACGGCTCGGCCAAGGGCGACTGGGACGTGGGCATCACCCTCGACATCATGGACGCCGCCGACCACGTCGACGAAATCGTCCTGGCCTCAGGTGATGGCGATTTCGACATGCTGCTCGAACGCATCATCAACAAACACGGCGTGCAAGCGGTGGCCTACGGCGTTCCCGGCCTGACCGCCAACTCGCTGATCCGCGCCGCCAGCCGTTACGTGCCGATCGAAGGCGCGCTGCTGTTGAAAAATTGAGCCCTGCTCAAGAATTGATTTAAACGGAGTACCACCCGGTTTGGAACGCATTGCAGTCATCGACTTTGAAACCACCGGCATCTCGCCGAGCAGCAGCTGCCGGGCCACGGAAATCGCCGTGGTCATGCTGGAAAACGGCCGCATCGTCGAGCGTTACCAGAGCCTGATGAACGCCGGCGTCCGCGTCCCGGCCTTCATCGAACAACTCACCGGCATCAGCAACGCCATGCTGCGCACCGCGCCGTCGGCCGAACAGGTGATGAACGAAGTCAACGAATTCGTCGGCTGCACGCCGCTGCTGGCACACAACGCAGCCTTCGACCAGAAGTTCTGGGACTTCGAACTGGGCCGGATCAAGCGTACCCGTTTGCAGAACTTCGCCTGCTCGCTGTTGCTGGCCCGCCGTTTGATGCCGGCGGCACCGAACCACAAGCTCGGTACGCTCACCACGTTTGCCCAATTGCCGCATACCGGCCAGGCGCACAGGGCGATGGCGGATGCGGAGATGGCGGCGAATTTGCTGGCGCATCTGGCGGATGAGTTGCGGCGCAAGCATGGGGTGCGGGAGCTATCGCATGACTTGCTGTGCAAATTGCAGAAAGTCCCGGCCGCCAAGGTCGGCGAGCACCTTCAGCGCTATCGCTGACTTCAGGTTTCAGGGACCGCAGCCTGAGACAGCTCCTGCTTTGACGACTATCAAGTAAGAGCTGTCGAAAGGCTGCGAATTTTCTGCGTCAGGCCAGACTGGCAAAATGTTGACTGTCGACTTTGCTCACCGGCATGAACCCCGTTGTTTTCTTGAAGTTCATGGTGTGTACAAAGTTCTTCATCGAGTCTGAAGGGTCGATGCTTTGCATGTTGAGTTTGAACAGCGTGTCTCGAGAAATAGCGACACTGAGGATAGGTTGATCCTCCAGATGGCCAGTTGCGGAGTTAAGAAGTGAGTCAACGGCAGTCACGATGACCATGCGCTCTGGAAGGATACTGAGCAACTCCTGGCCTACTCGTAGAACGCAGCTACACACATAGTCCTGAAGCAGTTCGTTGAACTTGCTGATCGGCATCTTTTTAACGGAGAGTTTCCCACTCTGCAGCAATGACTTGATCTCTTGGGGAATCACTTTCTCACCGTGAACCGAAAGCGTGCATTCAAAGATGCCGGTTTCTCCAACCGAGAAAGTGATGGAGGTGCCGAGGTGTGAGATATCCGTGAAAGGGTTCACTTGCATGACGGCATCAATCTTGGATTGGCCGTTACCGGCGAGCACTCCCGTCGCAAGATCGTAGTCTTCCTGCCATTCGCGATGCTGCGCTTCCCACTCTTTCAATTCTTCAGCCAGTATCTGCCTGTCTTTGGCCACTGCTGCGGGAATGGCTTCCTCAAGCTTTCTGCGCTTGCTGGCTTCCAGTTTCAAAGTGCGAGCAATGAAGCCCGGTTTGTAGCTGGAGTGTTTCTCTCTGGCATGGATTTCATGCGTATTGAGTTCTACGGGTTTGGTCGGCGCCGGTTGGTTTACGAACTCATTCCAGTTGATATCTTCGCCGCAGTCTTTGTGCACTGAAAGCAACAGTTCAATGTGGTTTTCGTAGACTTCAACTTCATGCGCAGCCTGCTCGCGAGCCTCCATTTTCGCGAACTCTTTCTGTCGTACTTCCAGTTCACGTTGGCGTCGTTTCGAATTTCGTTCGGCTCTTCGCGCTGACGCTTGCATCGAGCGTAGGGTTCCCTTCCAAGTCATCGCTGAGTTCCTCTCTTTCTTATTGAATTCTTGTTTTTGCGAGCGCCAAAGATCGACCTTTTGCAGGACATTATCGGTCGCATCTGGCGGTGTCCATAGGCCACAGAAATCTCGTGTAAATAGGCTGTTTAGCCGTGTGTAGCGTTTGTCGAAGTGTCCTACCGAATGTTAGGGATAATCTGTCTTGAGCTCCAACAAGCCCACCGATAACCTCTGTTCGTCGCTGCCAATTCAGCGACCGGGACTGCAAGCCCGCCGATAGTTTGTTAGGAGACCACTGGCAAACCTATAATCGCGTCGCTTCAATTAGCGACCACGATTAATGGTAGCTGTGTGCGGGAGACCTTCGGGTCTGCCGAGGTCTCCTACTCGGTCTTGCAGACCCGTGCACAGCTGCCACCCATCATCTGCAAGTGATGCTGGCAGCTCCGATATTCAAAAGGAGATTTGTCATGGTCAAGGTTGTCCCCGCGCACGCTGAAGGTTTCGGTTCAGCAATCACCCGTGAAACGCCAATTCACCCCCAGTCGTTCATTCGCCATCACATTCAATTGAGGGCCACTCTGCAGCATGCGGAAGCCTGGTTCTGCGCCCGAGACGTTGGTCGTCTCATGGGGATGGAAATCAACGCGCGACAAGTGCTCAAGCTGGATGAGGATCAGCGGCAGATGATGTATCTGTCCGGAAATGATGGTGCTCAAGAGACGTTGATGCTGAGCGAGTCCGGGGTTTACGCAATGCTGGTCTATCACTATTGCCCGGAAAACCGTCACCTGCGCCGTTGGCTGACGCATCAGGTAGTGCCAATGCTTCATCAGGAATCGAAGTCAGTTTCTGGCCCTCATGTACGTTTGATGAGTTTTGCGGGCGAAACGATGAAGTTCCTGCACTGGCGAAACGAGCCGTGGGTGCGCATGCGAGATATGCCGTATCTAGTGACACAGGAAGGGCGCGGCTACTGTTGAGGGCTTTCCACTGATTCAGCGATCAGAGATTGATTGCTGATCTGGTCAGTTGTCTGCGGGAGCGAGCCGACTCGCTCCCTCAGCAGATTCGGGCACACCTGTATTTACTTGCCGTTCCCTTCGATGTGGCCGAGCGGCACCCGCTTCTCTATCGCACTGGACAACACGATCGACGTCTTGCTGAACCCGAATTTCGCCACCCGGTTGATCAAATCCTCCAGCTCCGGCATCGAGCCCACCGCAGCCTTCATGATCACGCACGGATCGCCCGTCACTCGAAAGCACTCGGTCAGTTGCGGAATTTTCACCAGTTCGTCGTAGACCTTTTGACTGCCGTTCTGGTGGAGGCGCAATTCGATCACGCACTGGATCGGCAAGCCGATTTTCGACAGGTCGATGTTCGCCTGATACCCGGTGATGACTCCGGCCGCCTCGAGTTTGGCCACACGCTCGGCGACGGCGGGGGCGGAGAGGTTCACTTTGCGGGCGAGGTCGGCGTAGGACGCGCGACCGTTTTCGAGCAGGGCGCTGAGCAGCATGCGGTCGTATTTGTCCAAGGTCGGACTCCTGAAAATGCCAGACTTTCGAAATCGCGGTTCAGGCCGTCGATCTCCGTGTTTTCGAAAGTGTACCGGCGCTATAAACAGGTTTTGTAACTTATTTTTAGCGGTTGGCCTTTCTAGAATAACCCATCCCCTGAGTCTGACTTTCGAGCTGCCCATGTCTGCCTTGCGCCGTTTTTCCTTGCCTTTGATCGCTGCATTTTTTGCGCTGTACGTGATTTGGGGATCGACTTATCTGGTGATCCGCATCGGCGTCGAATACTGGCCGCCGTTGATGCTCGGCGGCGTGCGCTTCGTGATTGCCGGCACTCTGATGTACGCCTTCCTCCGCTGGCGCGGCGCACCGGCGCCGACCTGGGCGCAGTGGAAAGCGGCGGGGATCATCGGAATTCTGTTGCTCAGTTTCGGCAACGGCGCGGTGACGTTGGCCGAGCACAGTGGCGTGGCGTCGGGTGTTGCCGCGCTGGCGGTGGCGACGGTGCCGCTGTTCACTTTGCTCTGCGGCTATTTCTGGGGCGCCCGCAACACCCGTCTGGAATGGGCCGGGGTGGCGATGGGGATTATCGGCATCGCGATGCTCAACATGGGCTCCAACCTGCAATCGAGCCCGCTGGGCGCGGCGTTGCTGATTTTCGCGGCGGCGAGCTGGGCGTTCGGTTCGGTGTGGAGCAAACACCTGCCGCTGCCTCAAGGCGCAATGGCCAGTGCCGTGGAAATGCTGGTGGGCGGCGTGGTGCTGCTGATCGGCAGCGCGGCGAGCGGTGAACACCTGCAGGCCATGCCGCCGCTGGAAGGCTGGCTGGCGCTGGCGTACCTGATCTTCTTTGGCTCGATCATCGCCTTCAACGCTTACATGTACCTGTTGAAAAACGTTCGTCCGGCGGCGGCCACCAGTTATGCCTATGTGAACCCGGCGGTGGCGGTGTTGCTGGGGATCGTGTTTGTCGGCGAGACCATCGGGATCGAAGAGGCGCTGGCGATGCTGGTGATCATCGGCGCGGTGGTGCTGATCGGTCTGCCGCAGTGGCGCCGCCCGGCGCAGCCACCAGTGGTCAGCGAGCCGGCTGCCATAGCGACGGAGCAGCGTGCGAATTAGGGTAAACTGCGCGCCATCGCACACGTGCACTGATTTTTTCCTACGGTACTCCCATGACTTTCGCCACCCTTGGCCTGATCGAACCCTTGCTGCGCTCCCTCGAGAAGCTCGGCTACCAGACCCCGACGCCGGTGCAGGCGCAAGCCATTCCGGCCGTGCTGGCCGGTCGTGACCTGATGGCCGCGGCTCAGACCGGCACCGGCAAGACCGCCGGTTTTGCCTTGCCGCTGCTACAACTGCTGGCGATGGAAGGGCCGAAAGTTACCGCCAACTCGGTGCGTGCGCTGATTCTGGTGCCGACCCGCGAGCTGGCCGAACAAGTCCACGAAGCCGTGCGCCAGTACGCCGAAAACCTGCCATTGCGCACTTACGCGGTGTACGGCGGCGTCAGCATCAACCCGCAGATGATGAAGCTGCGCGGCGGCGTCGATCTGCTGGTCGCGACCCCGGGCCGTCTGCTCGACCTGTTCCGTCAGAACGCGCTGAAGTTCAATCAGCTGCAAACCCTGGTGCTGGACGAAGCCGACCGCATGCTCGACCTGGGCTTTTCCGAAGAGCTGGCGAACATTTACCGCGCGCTGCCGAAGAAACGTCAGACGCTGCTGTTCTCCGCGACCTTCTCCGATGACATCCGCCTGCTGGCCGGGCAGATGCTCAACGATCCGCAGAGCATCGAAGTCAGCCCGCGCAACGTGGCCGCCAACACCGTCAAGCAATGGGTGGTGACGGTGGACAAGAAGCGCAAGCCGGAACTGTTCGTGCACCTGATGCGCAAGAACAAGTGGAAGCAGGTGCTGGTATTCGCCAAGACCCGTAATGGTGTGGACGCGCTGGTCGAGAAACTTCAGGGCCTGGGCGTGAACGCCGACGGCATCCACGGCGACAAGCCGCAAGCGACCCGGCAGCGGGCGCTGGACCGTTTCAAACTGAGCGAAGTGCAGATTCTGGTGGCCACCGATGTGGCGGCCCGTGGTCTGGATATCGAAGACCTGCCATTGGTGGTCAACTTTGATCTGCCGATCGTGGCCGAGGATTACATTCACCGTATCGGCCGGACTGGCCGCGCGGGTTCGACCGGTGAGGCGATCTCGCTGGTGTGCGCTGATGAAGTGAACATGTTGTCGGCGATTGAAATGCTGACCCGCAGCACGTTGAAGCGTGAGGTTGAGCCGGACTTCGTGCCCGAGCACCGCGTGCCGGACACCGATGCCAGTGGCCAGGTGATCAAGAAGCCGAAGAAACCGAAGAAGCCGAAAGCTTCCGGTGGTGGCGGTGGCAAGCGCAATCTGGGCAAGTGGGTGGACAGCGGCGAGACTCAGGCGCCGGAGCCTTCGATCAAGCCTGTGCGCAAGGTGCCGGTGTTCAATACCGGGCCGCGCAAGCGTAAGCCTTAAACGTCAGACAGGGTCGTTCCCGCGCAATGCGGGAACGATCAGTTACGCTGTTTCAACCAGTCCAGCATTCCAGCTCCGGCCGCCCGGCCACTGGCAAAACACGCCGTCAGCAAATAACCCCCAGTCGGCGCTTCCCAATCCAGCATCTCCCCCGCACAAAACACCCCCGGCAACGCCTTGAGCATCAAGCGCTCATCCATCGCCTCGAATGTCACACCACCGGCACTGCTGATCGCTTCATCCAAAGGACGAGTTTTCACCAAGGTCAGCGGCAAGGCCTTGATTGCCCGGGCCAACAACGCCGGATCGGCAAACGTCGCAGCATCAGTGAGTTCACGCAGCAACGCCGCTTTCACCCCATCAATCCCGACCTGACTGTGCAGATGCTTGGCCATCGAGCGCGAACCCCGTGGTTTGCTCAACGCCGCCTGCAATTTATCCACAAGCCGGCCGGGCAGCAGGTCGACGTGAATGGTCGCGGCACCGTGCACATTGATCGCCTCACGAATCGGCGCTGACAGCGCATAAATCAGACTGCCCTCGATGCCGGTCGCGGTAATCACGCATTCACCCAGACGCGGAACATCGTCGTTCAAACCGATGGCGATATTTTTCAGCGGCGCGCCGGCGAATTTGCTGACCATCACTTCACTCCAGGCCTGCACCTCGAAGCCGCAATTGCTCGGCTGCAACGGCGCCAATCCTACGCCGCGTTGCTCCAGCGGCAGCATCCACGCGCCGTCGGAACCCAGCCGCGACCAGCTGCCGCCGCCGAGGGCGAGCAGGGTGGCGTCGGGGTTGAGGGTTTTCTCGCCTTCCGGGCTAACGATGCGCAGCGCGCCGTTTTCGTCCCAGCCGAGCCAGTGGTGGCGGGTGTGGATAACCACGCCGCTGTCGCGCAGGCGCTTGAGCCAGGCGCGCAGCAGCGGCGCGGCTTTCATGTCGGTGGGGAACACCCGGCCGGAGCTGCCGATGAAGGTTTCGATGCCCAGCTCGTGAATCCAGCGGCACAGTGCATCAGCGTCGAATGCGCGCAGCAGCGGGGCGATGTTCGGGGCGCGTTCGGCATAGCGCGACAGGAAGGCCGGGTAGGCTTCGGAATGGGTGATGTTCATGCCGCCGACCCCGGCCAGCAGGAACTTGCGGCCCACCGAGGGCATGCCGTCGTACAGATCGACGCGGACTCCGGCCTGGCTCAGCACTTCGGCGGCCATCAGGCCGGCGGGGCCACCGCCGATGATGGCGACGTGAGCGGGAAGGGCGGCGGAAGTCTGGGTCATGGCAGCGGCAATAGCATGGCGGAATAAGCCGCGCATTCTAGCAGCAGCGACCATTGTCAGGCCTGATCAAAAAACAACCAGCGCGCTGCAAGCCATGTTCAGCGTGGGCTGTAGTCCCTTTCGCTCAGGTTATCCACAGGCCGTTCCACAGCCATTGTGGGTAACGCAGCACAACTCAATGACAACCCGATGACTGCCAGACGCGCTGCGCACTGTGATGCAGGATGCCGTGGCGGCGGGCGAGGGCGTGGCGATCCTTGCTGTAACCGCCGCCGATTACGCCGACCACCGGGATGTCACGGCCCAGGCAGTGGCGCATCACGCTTTCATCGCGGGCGGCAACGCCTTCGTCGGTCAGTTGCAGATAACCGAGGGCGTCGTCCTTGTGCACGTCGACGCCGGCGTCGTACAGCACCAGATCCGGCTGATACAGCGGCAGCAGATAGTTGAGCGCGTCGTCGACGACTTTCAGGTAATCGGCGTCGCCCATGCCGTTGGGCAGCGGAATGTCCCAGTCGCTTTCGGCCTTGCGTGCAGGAAAATTCTTTTCGCAGTGCAGGGAAACGGTGATCGCTTCCGGGGTGTTGTGCAGAATCCGCGCAGTGCCGTCGCCCTGATGCACGTCGCAATCGAAGATCAGCACCCGATTCACCCGGCCGCTTTGCAGCAGATATTGGCTGATGATCGCCAGGTCGTTGAAGATGCAGAACCCGGCGGGGTAGTCGTAGTGGGCGTGATGAGTACCGCCGGCGAGGTGACAGGCCAGGCCATGTTCCAGGGCTTTTTCCGCCGCCAGAATCGAGCCGCCGACCGCCCGCACCGTGCGTCGGGCCAGCGCTTCATTCCACGGCAGACCGAGGCGCCGCTGGTCTTCGCGGGACAACTCGCCGCTCATGTAGCGTTCGATATAACCGCGGTCATGGGCCAGGGCGAGAATGTCGGCAGGGCACAGTTCAGGGCGCAGCAGGTCTTCGTCGCGGGTCAGGCCGCTGTCCACCAGGTGATCGCGCAGCAGGCGGAACTTGTCCATGGGGAAGCGGTGATCCGCCGGGAATTCCGGGCTGTAGTCTTCGTGGTAGATCAGCGGCAACGGCATGGTGGACTATTCATAAAGGCTGCAGGAAAGAGTGCAAAGCCTAACAGCGATGTAGACTGACGGCATCAAGCGGAGGGGCGGGATGGAACCGATACTGGAGCTGGAAAGCGCAAGGCTGCTGATGCGCCAATGGCAGGACGAGGATTTGCCGGCGTTCGCGGCAATGTGCGCTGACCCGCAAGTGATGCGCTACTTCCCCGCGCCCTTGAGCCGGCTGGAAAGCGCCGCGCTGATCGGCCGGGTGCGCGGGCATTTTGCCGAACACGGTTACGGTCTGTGGGCGCTGGAGCGCAAGGACAGCGGCGAGTTCATCGGTTTTACCGGGCTCGGCGTGGTCGGCTTCGATGCGCCGTTCACCCCGGCGGTGGAAATCGGCTGGCGGCTGGCCAAGGAACACTGGGGCCTCGGTTATGCCAGCGAAGCGGCCTGGACCGCGTTGCGTTGCGGTTTTGACCGGGTGGCGCTGAATGAAGTGGTGTCATTCACCAGCGAGACCAATCTGCCGTCGCAGAAAGTCATGCAGGCGATCGGCATGCACCACGCCCCGCAGGATGATTTCGACCACCCGCGTCTCGCGGACGGTCACCCGTTACAGCGACATGTGTTGTACCGCATCACGAGGGAGCAGTGGCTGGAAACCTTGCATGGATAAGCAGGCGCGGACGTTTACAATGGCCGGCACCCTGGGGGCGCCGGCCAGAACCTGAATCCCCCGCCGCAGCCAAGACTGCGCGGCATTGCTTTGTGTGAGGAGAGTCTGAATGAGCCAAGTGTTGGAAGATCTGGTGGATCTGCTGACCCTCGAACCGATCGAGGAAAACCTGTTCCGTGGTCGCAGCCAGGATCTGGGCTTTCGCCAGTTGTTCGGCGGCCAGGTGCTCGGCCAGTCGCTGTCGGCGGCCAGTCAGACCGTTGAAGAAGCGCGCCATGTGCATTCGATGCACGGTTATTTCCTGCGTCCAGGCGATGCCAAGTTGCCGGTGGTCTACTCGGTGGACCGTGTGCGGGACGGTGGCAGTTTCAGCACCCGCCGCGTGACCGCGATCCAGAAGGGCCACCCGATTTTCACTTGCAGCGCTTCGTTCCAGTACGACGAGGAAGGCTTCGAACACCAGAGCCAGATGCCGCAAGTGGTCGGCCCGGAAAACCTGCCGTCGGAGCTGGAACTGACCCAGCAACGCGCGCACCTGATCCCGGAACACATGCGCGAAAAGCTGCTGTGCCCGAAGCCGATCGAAGTGCGCCCGGTCACTGAAAAAGACCCGTACAACCCGCAACCGGCGGATCCGGTCAAGTACGTGTGGTTTCGTGCCGACGGCGCGTTGGCCGACATCCCGGCGCTGCACAAATACCTGTTGGCCTACGCCTCGGACTTCGGTCTGCTGACCACCTCGATGCTGCCGCACGGCAAATCGGTCTGGCAGAAAGACATGCAGGTCGCCAGCCTCGACCACGCGTTGTGGTTCCACAATGATCTGCGCGCCGATGACTGGTTGCTCTACGCCATGGACAGCCCGTGGGCCGGCAATTCCCGCGGTTTCTCCCGGGGCAGCGTGTTCAACCGCGCCGGGCAACTGGTGGCGTCGGTGACCCAGGAAGGCCTGATCCGTCATCGCAAGGACTGGGCATGAGTCTGGCGGACGTGCGGCACTGGGTGTTCGACATGGACGGCACCCTGACCGTCGCCGTGCATGACTTCGCGGCGATCCGCGTGGCGCTGGCGATCCCGCCGGAGGACGACATCCTCACCCACCTCGCGGCATTGCCCGCCGAGGAAGCGGCGGCGAAACATGCGTGGCTGCTGGAACATGAGCGCGATCTGGCGCTCGGCTCGACCCCGGCGGTTGGCGCGGTGCAGCTGGTGCGCGAACTGCACGCCCGGGGTTATCGCTTGGGCATCCTGACCCGCAATGCGCGGGAACTGGCCCATGTGACGCTGGAGGCCATCGGCCTTGCTGACTGTTTCGCGGTGGAGGATGTGCTGGGCCGCGATGAAGCACAGCCAAAACCGCATCCCGGTGGTCTGCTGAAACTGGCCGAGGCCTGGCAAGTGCCGGCGAGCGAGATGGTGATGGTCGGTGATTACCGGTTTGATCTAGATTGCGGCCGGGCGGCGGGCACCCACACGGTGCTGGTGAACCTGCCGGATAATCCGTGGCCGGAGTTGACCGATTGGCATGCGAAGGATTGTGTGGAACTGCGGCGGATGTTGTTCGCTTGAAAAAAAACGGGGGCTTCGGCCCCCGTTTTTTATTGCTCGAACAGTGCTTTCTGGCCTTCCGGCGAGGTCAGCATGCCGTCGCCGTTATGCCCGACGCCGGGCACTTCGATCAGGCGCTGATTGACCCCTTCAGGGTGACGACGCAGCAAGTACCCGAAAAACAGCTTCCCGCGCTCCAGTCGATAAGCCCCCTGGGCTTTGGCGGCGCAGCTCTTGTCCAGCGCCGGATGTTGCGGGTCAGTGTCCTGCTGGCCCAGCAGATAAATCACCTCGCGTTTGACGTAACGGCCTTCAAGCTGCGCGGGCGTTTGCCCACCCGAGTAGATCGGCGGATCCACCAGGCCGTACTTCCAGCGGTTGAAACCGGGGCATTTGGCATGATCGAAGGCCACCGGGCGTTGTTCATTGAAGTAGGCGTACGACGACGGGTTGGCCACCACGTAACGCAAGCGAATGCCTTCGGTCTTGAGCGCCGGTTGTTCCTGGGCCAGCAGCGCATAACGCTGTACCACCTGAGCGCCGCCGGAGTGACCGAAGATCACGATCTGCTTCACGTCCGGAAACTGCTTGCGATCGCTCAGCCGCCCGACGATTTCGTCCAGTGCGGCGTAGGAACTCAGCGGGTTCGGCCCTGTGGATAACCCGCCGCCCATCCAGTCGTTGCCTTGCCAGCGCAGAACGGTGGCGGGTAACGAGTAGAGCGACACGTCGCTTTCGTTGAGAAACTGCGGGGCGATCACCAGGGTGTTGGCGGTTTGCCCGGCCAGTTCCGCCGCGACTTCGCCGCTTTTGCGATAGGTCTCGGCGTTGCGCAGGCGGCCATGAATGACGATCAGCACGCGCTCGATTTTCGCCGGCGCCGGGCCGATGCCCACCGCCATTTCGCCGGCCTGCAATTGCAGGCGCCCGGGACTGATTGCGTCGACGCCGGTCGCTTGGGCGGTGCCGGCGATGAACAGTAAAGCCAACAGCCATTTATGCATTTACAGGTTTTTCGCCGCAAAGGTATCGCACTGGCCGACCTGGCCCTGGGCGAATCCGGTTTTGAACCAGCGCACCCTTTGCGCCGACGTACCGTGGGTAAACGAGTCCGGCACCACACGGCCCTGACCCTGTTGTTGCAGGCGATCATCACCGATGGCGTTCGCCGCGTTCAAGGCTTCTTCGATGTCGCCCGGTTCCAGCCAGTTCAGACGCTTCTGCGCGTTGTAGGCCCAGACCCCGGCCAGACAATCGGCTTGCAGTTCCTGACGCACCAGCAGACCGCCGTCACCTTCCAACTGCCGGCCTTGCTGACGGGCTGCCTGAATTTTCGCCGAGACGCCGAGAAGCGTCTGCACATGGTGTCCGACTTCGTGAGCGATCACGTAGGCCTGAGCAAAGTCGCCGGCAGCCTTGAAGCGCTGGGACATTTCCTGGAAGAACGCCATGTCGAGATAGACCTTCTGGTCAGCCGGGCAATAGAACGGGCCGGTGGCCGAGGTCGCCAGACCGCAGGCGGAATTGACCCGGTTGCTGAACAGCACCAGGGTCGGATCCTTATATTGCCGGCCGGCCTGCTGGAAGATCGCGCCCCAGGTGTCTTCGGTGTCGCCGAGGATCGAGCGCACGAATTCGGCCTGTTCATCGTTGGCCGGCGGTGCCTGACGGGTTTGCGAAGTCGGTGCGACTTGCTGTGTGCCTTGGCCGGTGAGTTGGCCGAGGATCTGCAGCGGGTCCTGGCCGGTGATCCAGCCGATGCCGACGATCAGCAGGATCGCCCCGAGGCTCAGGCCCTTGCCGCCGCCGAAGCGCATACCGCCACCACCGCCCATGTCATCGCCACGGGCATCGACGACGTTGTCACTGCGTCGGCCTTTTTTCCATAGCATGTGGGAATCCTCGTCTGTGCAGGTGGAGAGTGTGTGTGGTGATGAGTGTTGCTGGTGTGTGAGTGTGGCGCCAGTCCGGTCGTCCGTCTATTCGCACACACGCACAAAGGCCCGGCCTCGGGGTGACGAGGTCGGGCCTGTTATTGACGAGCGCGAGCGCCGGGAATTCAATCCGCCGGCGGATTTCTTTCGCCGGGTCCGGTGTCAGCGGTCGAAGGCATCCCATACCGGCGCGAAGTCCGGGCTCACCTGACGTTCGCGCTTGGACAACGCGGCGATCAACGCCCGGTCGTCATCGTCCAGTTGAACATTCAGCGAGGCCAGGTTGGCCAGTTGATTGGTCTTGCTGCTGGCCTTGGGAATCGCCGCGACGTTGTCCTGATCCAGCAGCCACTTCAGCGCGACTTGAGTCGGCAGCACGCCGTGTTTTTCGGCGATCTGCTGAATCTGTGGAATCTCCGAGACCTTGTTACGCGCCAGCGGCGTGTAGGCCGTCAGCGCCAGATCGTGTTGACGGGCGTAGTCGAGCAGGGCGTTTTGTCCGAGCAGGACGTGGTATTCGACCTGGATCGCTGACAGAGGAATGCCGTATTCCTCGACGACTTTGCGCAGCAGCGGCAGCGGAAAATTCGCTACACCGATGTTGCGAGCCAGCCCCTGTTCCTTGAACGACGCGAGGGTTTCGAGGGTGCGCGGCAGATTCCAGTCGGTGGTCGGCCAATGGATCATGAACAGGTCGACGTACTCGCTGCGCAACGCCTTGAGGCTGCGATCCAGCGAATGACGCATGGCATCCGGTTGCAACTGGTCCCACCAGACCTTGGTGGTGACGTGGATCTGCTCGCGGGGTGTCGGCGTATTCGCCAGGGCCTGTCCGACTGCGTCTTCGTTGTTGTAGGCCGCCGCCGTGTCGATGTGGCGGTAACCCAATTCCAGCGCTTGCTCCACGGCGCGGGTGCATTCGTCGCCGAGCATCGGCCAGGTGCCGAGGCCGAGTTTTGGCAGGTTCAGTCCTTGTCTGTTAACGATGTGCTGCATGGTCGATCTCCTGTTCGAAAGCCGTGACGCCCGCCATGTGCCGGGCTGCGATGTAACCGAAAGTCAGCGCCGGGCCGAGGTTGATCCCGCCCGCCGGATAATGCCCGCCCATGATGCTGGCCATGTCGCCACCGGCGGCGTAGAGCCCGGCGATGGGCCGGTCTGCGGCGTCGAGCACTTGCGCGTGCGTATTGACCTTGAGCCCGGCGAAGGTGCCGAAGCAGCCCGGCTGCACCTTCACCGCGTAGAACGGGCCTTGTTCGATAGGCGCCACGCACAGATTGGGCTGTTGCGCGGGATCGCCCTGTTTGCGGTTGTACGGCGTCGAGCCGCGACCGAACAGCGGGTCTTCGCCGTGCAGGGCATGGTGGTTGTAGTCATGGAGAGTGGCGCGTAAACCGTTCGGATCGATGCCGCATGCGGTGGCCAATTCCTCAAGGGTATTACCGGTTTTCAGATAGCCGCTGCGGATAAAACCTGACACCGGCACCGGAAACGGCCGAGACATGCCGAGCCCGTAACGACGCTGGAACGCACGGGTGCAGATCAGCCAGGACGCGACTTCTTCGCCTTCGGGGGCGGCGGCGACCATGGCGCTGACGTAGTCGTAATAGCCGTTGGCTTCGTTGACGAAGCGCTGGCCGTTGCGCAGTACGCCGATGATCCCCGGTTTGCCGCGTTCGATGATGTGTGGGAAATGGCCGATGCTGCCGTCGGAATGTGGCACTTGCGAGACCGGTGCCCAGGCGACTGGCGAAGCCACATCGGTGTTGACCCGGCCCCCGACGGTTTCACCCAGTCGCAGGCCATCGCCATTGATTGCCGGCGGAGGCAGCGCCCAATGCTCATGACCGGTGGGCGTGCGAGGGAACAACGCTTTGCGCCGCTCGATGTCATTGGCAAAACCGCCGGCTGCGAGCACCACGGCTTTGCGGGCATGGACAGTGACCGGGCCTTTTGCGGTATTCACGCGAGCGCCGGTGATGCGTGAATCGTCGCGCAGCAGTTCCGTCACTGGCGCCGACTCCCACAGCAGTACGCCGAGGTCTTCGGCGGACTTCGCCAGCCGCGCCACCAGCGCCACGCCGTTGACCAGTTGCATCGCCCGGCCGTGCAGCGCCAGGTCCAGCAGATGGCGAGTGAAACGCCGGGTCACGTGCCAGGCCGCCGACAACGAGCGGGTCAGATTGAGAAACGCCGACAGGTCCGCACCGGCCATGATCGGCATGCCCATGAACGATGTTTCGCGCATCGTTGTACGAAGGCGCTTGAGCAGGCGCCCGACCTTTCGTCCGTCGTAGGGCGCGGCAATTACCGAGCGTCCGCCGGTGCCGGCGCCCGGTGTTTCACCGTGGATGTCGGCGATGGCGTTGCCGTCGGCGAATTGCAGGGCGGTGTGCTGCTCGAAGAACGCCACCATGCGCGGGCCGGCTTCAAGGAAGGCGTCGATCATGGCCGGGTCGTAATGCTCGCCGAGTTCGTGGCGCAGATAGGTGCGCGGCAGTTCCACGTCTTCCACGATCCCGGCGCGCCGGGCCAGCGGATTGCACGGCACCCACGCCCAGCCGCCGGACCACGCGGTGGCGCCGCCGAACACCGGATCTTTTTCCACCACGATGACCTTCAAGCCATGCCAGGCGGCGGTGACGGCGGCCGACAAACCGGCGGCGCCGGAGCCGACCACCAGAACGTCGCAGTCGATATCGGGAAGGGCAGACATCAGCAAGGGCTCCAGCAATCAATTTTTTTTAGAATCATGTTCCAGAAAATAACCAGTGCGGGCGAAACAGATCAACCGACTGACGCGCAAAGTGGGCGGTTATCGGACGCCGGGTTCCAGATTTCGCATTCCTCGGGATGTCTTCTAGAATCGGCGAAATTTCACCGAGAGCGCACCATGGCCGGCAGTCAAATCGAACGGGTTTTCAGCGTGCTGGAAAGCCTTACCAGTGATCCGCGCGGGCTGCCGATGCAGACCCTGGCCGAGCAACTGGATATTCCGAAGAGCGCGACGCACCGCCTGCTCGCCGAACTGATCCGCCTGGGTTACGTGCGGCAAAACCCGGAGACGTTGCGCTATCACCTGTCGACCAAACTGGTTGCGATGGGCTTTCAGTACCTGTCGAGCAGCGGTGCCGACATCGTGCAGCCAGTGCTCGATCGGCTGGCCCAGGAAACCGGTGAGCTGGTGCGTCTGGGGGTGATCGACGGCGAGCGCCAGACCTGGATCGCCAAGGCCCAGGGCGCCCGCACCGGCCTGCGTTACGACCCGGACATGGGCCGCGATGCGCCACTGTTCTACACCGCGTCGGGGCATGCGTGGCTGGCGTGCATGAGCGACGCCGAGGCGTTGTCGCTGGTCGAGCGCCAGGGCGCGGAGGTGCCGGCGGACATCGGGCCCAACGCGCCGCGTTCCAATATTGAACTGCTCGAACGCCTGCGCGTGGCCCGCGAACAGGGCTATGCCTGTGTGGAAGAAAGCTCGGCGGTCGGCACTTCGGCGATTGCTGCCGTGGTGAAACATCCTGCCGATGGCCGGGTGATTGGCGTGCTCAGTATTGCGGGACCGAGTGCACGGATGCCGGGGGCGCGATTGCATGAACTGGCGCCGTTGCTGCTGACGTTTACCGAGGAATTGTCGGCAGCCAGCCTGGCCTCGGAGTTGTTCGTTTAAGCAAAGCTGTGCGCTGTTCGCCCACTTTTCAGTCGAGCGGGTGTGAGAATCTGGAACCGGGTTCTAAATTGTTGGTGGAGTGAGTTTTCCCACAACAATCACAAGAGGATCGCACCTTGAACCCGCCCCTTCGAATCGCCTTGATCGGCGCCGGTAACATGGGCCAGCAACATTACCGGCACCTGAAAAATCTCACTGAGGCCACGTTATGCGCCGTGGCTGATCCCGGCCCTCAGGCACCGGCCCTGGCGGCGGAGTGGGGTGTGGCGCATTTTGCCGATCACCGTCAGATGCTGGAGCAGAACCGGCCAGACGCAGTGATCGTCGCCAATCCGAATAATCAGCACGTCAGCACTGCGCTGGATTGCCTCGCCGCTGGTGTTCCGGTGTTGCTGGAAAAACCGGTGGGCGTAAACCTGGATGAGGCGCGGGAACTGGTGGCGGCGGTGAAGCGCAGCGGCGTGCCGGTGCTGGTCGGTCATCATCGGCGGCACAATCCGTTGATCGTGCGGGCCCATGAACTGGTCAAGGGCGGAGCATTGGGGCGGCTGACGCTGGTGACTGCGTTGTTCCAGTTGCGCAAACCCGACCACTATTTTGAAACCGCGTGGCGGCGCGAAGAGGGCGCGGGCATGCTGCTGACCAATCTGATCCACGACCTCGATCTGCTGCGTCATCTGTGCGGCGAAGTACGTTCGGTGCAGGCGATCACCGACCGTTCGGTGCGCGGTTTCGCCAATGAAGACAGCGCGGCGATTCTGCTGCAATTCGATGGCGGAGCGCTGGGCAGCCTGACCGGATCCGATGCGGTGGCGGCGCCGTGGAGCTGGGAGTTGAACTCCGGGGAGAACCCGGCCTATCCGCGTCAGGCCGATCAGCCTTGTTACTTGCTGGCGGGAACGGCCGGTGCCTTGAGCATTCCGCAACTCAAGCGCTGGCAATACAGCGCTGATCAGGTGGACGCCGGGTGGCATGAACCGATGCTGTCGGTCGACGAACCGTTCACCCCTGACGAAGCGCTGCGGTTGCAGTTGCAGCATTTCGTCCGCGTCGCACGACGGGAGGTTGAACCGCTGGTGAGTGCCGCCGACGCTGCCCGCACCCTGGCGCTGGTCGAGGCCATCCGTGAAGCAGCGGCGAGCGGTCGCGCCACCGAACCAGCGCAGATCGAGGCCTGAACATGAGCGAACGAATTCTGTCCCTGGCCAGCCTGACCGTGCTGGAGCTGTCGCCACCCGACATGGTCGAGGTCGCGGCCCGTGCCGGTTACAGCCATGTCGGCCTGCGGCTTGAACCGGCGACACCCGAGGAATATCACTTCCCGTTGGTAGCCGATGGCGGTTTGCGGCGTCAGACCCTGGCGCGTTTGCGTGACACCGGGATCGGCGTGCTGGACGTGGAAATCCTGCGTTTGAAACCGCAGACAGTGGTTGCGGATTTCGAGCAGCTGCTCAGCGTCGGCGCGGAGTTCGGTGCCAGTGAGTTGCTGGTCGCCGGTAACGATCCCGACGAACAGCGGCTCACCGATAATTTTGCGACGCTCTGCGATCTGGCGGCGCCCTACGGTTTGCATCCGCATCTGGAGTTCATGCCGTGGACCGATGCGCGCAATCTCGAGCAGGCGTTGCGCATCGTCGACAACGCCAGGCGCGAAAACGGAGCGGTGCTGGTCGATGCGTTTCACTTCGACCGTTCCGGATCGCGGCTGAAAGATCTGGCCGGTGTGCCAGCCTCGCGGCTGCGCTATGCACAGTTGTGCGATGTTGCCGGGCCGAGGCCGACGGACATGGCCGAGATCTTGCGTCAGGCCCGCAATGAACGACGGTTTCCCGGCGAGGGCGATTGTGACTTGAGCGGCTTGTTGCGCAGTCTTCCGGCTAACCTTCCCCTGAGTCTGGAAATTCCCACGGTCAAATTGCTGGAGCAGGGCGTGAGTGGTTTGCAGCGGGCGCAAATGGCGATCGACCGGACACGGGAATTGTTGGCCCGGCTTTAAGTTTGCTTCAAGGGGCGAGGGCGCACGCGTCCTCGTCACCGTTTATTTTTCATTCAGAGAGAGCCAATGACCGTCAGCACTCCGCTTTCCGGCGTCAACCAACCCTTCAAGGGGATCTTGCTGATTGTCGTGGCAACCTTCCTGTTCTCCAGCCACGACGCGCTGTCGAAATACCTTTCGGGTTTTTATCCGATCGTCATGGTGGTGTGGGCGCGGTATCTGGTGCACACGCTGCTGATGGCGGGGATTTTCCTGCCGCAGTCCGGGCTGCGGGTGCTGCGCACCAAACGCCCGTTGTGGCAGTTGGCGCGGGCGTTGTGCCTGTTGGGCACCAGCCTGTTTTTCACCACGGCGTTGCTGTACATCCCGCTGGCCGAGGCCACGGCGGTCAACTTTCTTGCGCCGGTGCTGGTGACGGCGCTGTCGGTGCCGCTGCTCAAGGAGCGGGTGACGCGCGGTCAGTGGATCGCGGTGGTGTGCGGGTTCATCGGTGTGCTGATCATCGTCCATCCGGGCGGTGACTTGTTTACTCCGGCAATTCTGTTGCCATTCTGCTCGGCGCTGTTTTTCTGCTTCTATCAGTTGCTCACCCGCAAGCTCGCGGAAATCGACAGCCCGACTACCAGCAACTTTTTCGCCGGGTTGTGCAACACGCTGGCGATGAGTGCGCTGGTGCCGTTCTTCTGGCAGGTGCCGAGTCTGGGGCATGCGCTGTTGATGCTGGCGCTGGGCAGTTGCGGAATGACCGCGCACCTGTTTTTGACCCAGGCATTCCGCCATGCCGCACCGGCGTTGCTGGCGCCGTTCGGTTATTGCCAGATCGTGTTTGCGGGGCTGTTGGGTTGGTTGCTGTTTGCTCACACGCCGACCCTGATGACGGTGATCGGGATCGCGGTGATCTGTTGCAGCGGGCTGGCGGCAGCGTGGCAGCAGAGCCGGCGCTGAAAACGTGACCGGCCTGAAATCAGGCCGGTCGGTGCAGGAAGGCTTCTCAGTATTGAAGGGCTACTCGGTGACGGTAGGAATCTTGCGCGGTGCCATGAAGTACATCCAGGTCAGGGCAATGAAGTACATGGCTGGAATCAGGGTGAACAGCACGGTGTAGTTGTTATTGGTGACGGTCAGGATGTGGCCGACGATCTGGGTCATGAACATCCCGCCGATCGCCGCGCACATGCCGCCGAAACCGAACACCGTGCTCATCATGTGCTTGGGCGTGTAGTCCATCACCAGGCTCCAGATGTTCGCCGTCCAGGCTTGATGCGCGCCGATGGCCAGGGAGATGGCGGCGACTGCAACCCACAGGTTGGCGGAGCCGGCGGCCATCACCACGCCGATGATGCAGCAGGCGAACAGGAACATCGACAGCAGCCGCGCCTTGATCGAGTTCATGCCGCGACCGATCAGGAACGAAGACAGAATCCCGCCGCCCACGCTGCCGAAGTCGGCGGTGACGTAGATGATGATCAGCGGAATGCCCATCTGGGTGACGTTGATGCCCAGGTTGTATTGCTGATTGAGAAACGGCGGCAGCCAGTACAGGTAGAACCAGAACACCGGAGCGGTCAGCGAGTAGGCGAGGGCGAAGGCCCAGGTGCCGCGCATCCGCAGGATTTTCGAGAACGGCACGCGGGCCTGTTCCGGTTCGACTTCTTTCTGGATGTATTCCAGCTCCGACTGTTTAACGCTCGGGTGATCTTCCGGGTTGAAATACTTCAGGCCCCAGAACAGCAGCCAGATCCCGCCCAGTGCCGACATGCACAGGAACGCGGCCTGCCAGCCCCACACGTGAAGGATCAGCGGCAGCAGCATCGGGGTGAACATCGCGCCGACGTTGGTGCCGGCGTTGAAGATGCCGGTGGCCACTGCACGTTCGCCAGCCGGGAACCACAGGCGCGTGGTCTTCACGCAGGCCGGGTAGTTCGCCGCTTCGGTCAGGCCGAGGATGAACCGGCAGACCATGAAGCCCACTGCCGAGGTCGCCAGGCCGTGGGCGCCGGTGGCCAGGCTCCAGAGCAGCACCGCGCAGAAGAACACGCGCTTGACGCCGACCCGGTCGATCAGCCGTCCTTGCAGCACGAAGCCGATCGCGTAGCCGACCTGAAACCAGAAGTTGATGTTGGCGTAGTCCATCGCCGTCCAGCTCATTTCCTTGGCGAGGATCGGCTGCATGACGCCGAGGGCGGCGCGGTCGATGTAGTTCAGGGTGGTGGCGAAAAACACCAGCGCCAGCATGCCCCAACGGGTCTTGCCGACAGCCATGGCGCCGCGGATCTTGTCGCCGATGCCACCCGTGGCAGTGCTCATGGCCGGAGCCATGCGGGAAGTCTGTGAAGGAATCATGTGTTCCACCCGTTTTTGGATTTGTTATTTGGTGTGCTTTTTTTGTGCACGCTGCGACCGGTGGTTCAGTTCCGGACTCAAGGTGAGATGGATGTTGGGCAGTGGACGAAAAATCGTCAATTCGCCAAACCGGCATTGTGTTCGATAATCGCACGCAAAACTAACCGGGTAGTACACTTTAAATTGCTCAATGATAAACCGGGACCAATAATTCGCTCACCCTATAAAAGCGGCGCAATTTTCGTAGCCGACGTCTCCACCGGGAGTTGAAACATGCAGCGATCCATTGCCACCGTCTCCTTGAGCGGAACCCTGCCGGAAAAACTCGAAGCCATTGCCGCCGCCGGGTTCGACGGGGTGGAGATTTTCGAGAACGATCTTCTGTATTACGACGGCAGCCCCCGGGAAATCCGGCAGATGTGCGCCGACCTCGGAATCGCCATCACGCTGTTTCAGCCGTTCCGCGATTTCGAAGGCTGCCGCCGCGATCGCCTGGAGCGCAATCTGGAGCGGGCCGAGCGCAAGTTCGACCTGATGCAGGAACTGGGCACCGACCTGGTGCTGGTCTGCAGCAACGCCTCCCCCGACAGTATCGGCGAGCAACAGATCCTCATCGACGACCTGCGCCTTTTGGCTGAACACGCCGGCGCCCGTGGCCTGCGCATCGGTTATGAAGCGCTGGCCTGGGGCCGTCACGTCAATACTTATCAACAGGTCTGGGACATCGTGCGCCAGGCCGATCACCCGGCCCTCGGCGTGTTGCTCGACAGCTTTCACACCTTGTCGCTCAAGGGCGATCCACGGGCGATTGCCGAAATTCCCGGCGACAAGATTTTCTTCGTGCAGATGGCCGACGCGCCGATCCTGGCGATGGACGTGCTGGAGTGGAGCCGGCATTTCCGCTGCTTCCCGGGGCAGGGCGAATTCGATCTGCCGGGCTTCCTCGCACCGATCATTCAGAGTGGTTACACCGGGCCGTTGTCGCTGGAAATCTTCAACGACGGCTTCCGCGCCGCGCCGCCTCGGGCCAATGCGGCCGATGGTCTGCGTTCGCTGCTGTACCTGGAGGAGAAAACCCGTCAGCGTCTTGAGCAGGACATCCGTCCTGTGGATAACCGCGAAATCCTCTTCGAAACGCCGAAGGCCAGCGAATACAACGGCATCGAGTTTCTTGAATTCGCCGTGGATGAAAGCCTCGGCGCCAAGCTGTCGAACTGGCTGGAACGGCTGGGGTTCGTCAAGGCCGGCCAGCATCGTTCCAAGAGCGTCAGCCTGCTGCGTCAGGGCGATATCAACCTGATCCTCAACTCTGAACCCTATTCGTTCGGCCACAGCTTTTTCGAGGCCCACGGCCCGTCGCTCTGCGCCACCGCCGTGCGGGTCAAGGACAGCGCCAGCGCGCTGGCCCGGGCCGTTGCTTATAAAGGTCAGCCGTATCGCGGACTGGTCGGCCCCAACGAGCTGGAGCTGGCGGCGGTGCGTGCGCCGGACGGCAGCCTGATTTATCTGGTGGATCAGGAGGCGGATGTCTACGGCACCGACTTCAATCTGCTGCCGGATGCGGTAGCGCGCGGCGGCCTCAAGCGAATCGACCACATGGCCATGGCGCTGCCGGCAGACAGCCTCGACAGCTGGGTGCTGTTCTACAAGAGCCTGCTGGATTTCGAGGCCGATGACGAAGTGGTGCTGCCGGATCCTTACGGGCTGGTGAAGAGTCGCGCGCTGCGTAGCCGCGACAGTTCGATCCGTCTGCCGCTGAACATTTCCGAGAACCGCAACACCGCAATCTCACACGCGCTGTCGAGTTATCGCGGTTCCGGGGTGCATCACATCGCCTTCGATTGCGACGACATCTTCGCCGAAGTCAGCCGGGCGAAAGAGGCGGGCGTGCCGCTGCTGGACATCCCGCTGAACTATTACGACGACCTGGCGGCGCGCTTCGATTTCGATGACGAGTTTCTCAGCGAGCTGGCGTATTACAACGTGCTGTACGACCGCGACGCGCAGGGCGGCGAGTTGTTCCACGTTTACACCGAGCCGTTCGAGGGGCGCTTCTTCTTCGAGATCATCCAGCGCAAGAACGGTTACGCCGGTTATGGCGCGGCCAACGTCGCGGTGCGGCTGGCGGCAATGGCCAAATCACGCAGTGGCGCGGTTCGCCAGGCGAAGTTGTAGGAAATTCGTAAACGCGGGATTAAACACGGGTCGCGCGGCTTCCTTCACTGGGGCGCGCGGCCCATAATCGCCAGCCTGTGCAGTGATGGCCGTGAGCCCGCAATGACGATGACTTCAGAACTTTCCGCAGCCCCCGTTCTACCCGCGGTAGAGCCGCGCAAAAGTCGCAAGAACAACCCGGAAAAGACCCGCGAGAATATCCTGCAGGAGGCGATCGTCGAGTTCGTCCAGCAGGGGCTGTCCGGTGCTCGCGTCGACGCGATCGCCGAGCGCATCCACACCTCCAAGCGCATGATCTATTACTACTTCGGCAGCAAGGAGCAGTTGTACGTCGAGGTGCTGGAGAAGCTCTACGGTGATATCCGCAGCACCGAGAATCGTCTGCACCTGGCCGAATTGCCGCCGGTGGAAGCGATCCGGCGTCTGGTGGAATTCACCTTCGATCACCACGATCGCAACGTTGATTTCGTGCGGATCGTCAGCATCGAAAACATCCACAACGCCGAGTACGTGAAGCGTTCCGACGCGATCAAGGCGATGAACAACACCATCCTTGATTCACTGGGCGAGATTCTGCGTCGTGGTGCTGAAGAAGGGGTGTTCCGCGCCGGGCTCGACGCGCTGGACGTGCATCTGCTGATCAGTTCGTTCTGCTTCTATCGCGTGTCGAACCGCCACACGTTCGGTGAGATCTTTCAGATCGACCTGCCGGACGAAAGCATCAAGCAGCGTCATCGCGAGATGATTTGCGAGTCGGTGCTGCGCTACCTGCAGGCGTGATCGAAGTCGAGGGGGCGTCGCCCCCTCACGGTTTTATCCATTCATGCTTTGAAAATGCGCGAGCATCCGCTGCGCATCCGGCACCTTGCCGCTGAACAGCTCAAACGCCTTCACTGCCTGAAACACTGCCATGTTCCCGCCATCCAGGGTTCGGCAACCCAAGGCGCGGGCGTTGCGCAGCAGTTCGGTTTCCAGCGGGAAATATACGATCTCCGCCACCCACAACTCGGGTCGCAGCAATTCCGTCGGCACGGGCATGCCCGGCAGTTTGGCCATGCCCATCGGCGTGGTGTTTACCAGGCCATTCGCCTGACTCAGTGTGCTCGCCAGATCATGCCCGGCAACCGCGCGGCCAGCGCCGAAATGCTGGTTGAGGTTGTTGGCCAGACTTTCGGCGCGTTCGACGTCCACATCAAAAATGCTCAGTTGCTGTACGCCTTCGCTCAACAAGGCGTGGGCCACTGCCGCGCCTGCGCCACCGGCGCCCATCTGGACTACACGTTCGCGTGCGACGTCTGGCAGGCCGCGACGAAAACCTTCGGCGAAACCCAGGCAATCTGTGTTGTGGCCGACGCGTTTGCCGTCCTTCAGCACCACCGTGTTCACGGCGCCGATGCCTCGGGCTTCGGGAGACAGCTCATCGAGCAGCGGAATGATTGCCTGCTTGCACGGGAAAGTGATGTTCAGCCCGGTGTAGTTCATGCGTTCGGCGGCCAGCAGCAGGTCGGGCAGGGCGTTGCTGTCCAGTTGCAGTTGATCGAGATCGATCAGCCGGTACAGGTAACGCAGACCCTGTTCGTCGCCTTCGTGTTCATGCAGCGCCGGGGTGCGGGAGGCCTGGATGCCGGCGCCGATCAGCCCGGCGAGTATCACGTTGTTGCGGTTCATGCGGATCACCCCTTCAGCCGCTGGCTGAAATGTTCCAGAGCCAGGCGATAACCGTGGCTGCCGAAGCCGCACATCACCGCCGTGGCGATGGCCGAGACGAACGAGTGATGACGGAACGGCTCGCGGGCGTGGACGTTGGACAGGTGCACTTCGATCACCGGCAATTCGCTGGCAACCAGGGCATCGCGAATCGCTACCGAGGTGTGAGTCCAGGCGGCCGGATTGATGACGATGCCGGCGCAGCGCTGGCGGGCGCCGTGAATCCAGTCGAGCAGTTCGCCTTCGTGGTTGGTCTGGCGAAACTCCACGGCCAGGCCGAACTCTTCGGCGGCGCGCCCGCACAGGGCAGAGATGTCGGCCAGGGTTTCGTGACCGTAGGTCGCCGGTTCACGGGTGCCGAGCAGGTTCAGATTCGGGCCGTTGAGCACCAGAACGATAGGGGGCATGGGGGCAAACTCCACTTATTGTTTTTGGCTTGGGCCGAGGGTTTCGACCTGTGGAGTTAAATTGTACTAGATGGTTACTTTAATCAATTGCTCAGCATCGACTGCCCTGTTTTGTGTGCGGTGATCGCACACAGGCGTTAATCAGTGCGGCAACTGCTCGACCAGAAAATCGATGAAAGCCCTGACGCGCAGCGGCATGTGGCGATTCTGCGGGTACAACAAGGTGAACGGTCGCGAGCGTCCGCTGTAGGGTTTGAGCACTTCTATCAGCGAGCCGTCGGCCAGTTCTTTTTCGACGATGAAGCGATAGGTCTGGAACAACCCGGCACCGTGCCTGGCCAGGGTCACGCCACCGAGCACATCGTCCGAGCAGCAGAAATTGCCCTCGGCGAGGATTTCCCGTGGCGCGTCTTCGTCGTAAAACAGCCAGGTGATCCGCCGCCCACTGCTGGGCAACTCGTACTGGATGCACTCGTGCTGTTCGAGATCTTCCAGGGTCTGCGGCGTGCCGGCACGCTTGAGGTAATCGGGGCTGGCGACCATCACCAGCGCCGCATCCTCCAGATGGCGGGCGATCAGGCCGGAATCGGGAATCGCCCGCACGCGGATCGCCATGTCGTAGCCCTCGCCGACGAAGTCGATGTTGCGGTTGCTGATGTGCATGTCGACCTTCACCTGCGGGAAGCGCGCGCGAAAGGCCGGCAGCAGCGGCAGGATCCGATGATGGGCGTAAGTCGTAGGAATACTGATACGCAGGGTGCCGGACGGTTCCTGCTGCTGGCCCATGACTTCCCGTTGCGCCTCGACCAGTTGCGCCAGCGCCTGGCTGCATTCTTCGTAGTAGCGACGGCCGCTGTCGGTCAGTTTCACGCTGCGGGTGGTGCGTGCAAACAGCCGCACGCCCAGGCGTTCCTCCATGCGTGATACCGAGCGGCTCACCGCTGCCGGCGTCACCGAAGCCGCCTGCGCCGCGCCGGTGAAACTGCCGCACTCGGCGGCCAGGCAAAACAACTCGATGCTGCCCAGCTGAAGATCGTCGAAGTGTCGCTGCATGATTGATTACACCGGGGAGTGAGTCTTCGTATGTAGCAAATGCGCGGCCGCTGCGAAAGAACTGCTTACCATTTTGCGCGCGGCTTTCCTGAATCCCGCACTAGGCTCGAAAACGTAATGACCATTGAAGGCAGCGAGCCGATGGTCGGAATTGTCAGGGAATGGCAGTTTTCGAAACTCTTTAACCTAACGGATGGGTTAGCATGAAAGTGTGCAGTTACAAGGGATTGTCGGTAGTGATCATGCTGCGAGACGAACATTGCCCTCCCCATGCGCATGTCGATTCAGGTGCATGGAGTGCCCGCTTCAAATTCAGCTTCTGGCACAACGGCGTGGAGTTATGGGATGTGGTGCCGCTGTCGCGTCGGCCACCGATTGCAGTGCTTGAAGGGCTACGGCAGTCGCTCCGTGAAACCGTTCATCTGCGGCGGGCTCGCCGGATCTGGTGGACTCGTTTGCAGACGGCGTGTCTCGATAATCAATGGTGGGACGGGGACTCGAACGAAGTGGCTGTCATGCGCGAAGTCACCGGAGCAACCTTCAGAATCGGATCGGCGTATTACGAACCAGAAGAAAACAAAACCCTGCTGGCCCTGGTTGGTGCTCAGGAAGGTGTGGAGATCGAACTATGAAAACAGTAAAAGCCGGTTTGCATGCGGATCGACCGGTAACGGAAAAGCGCCTCGATGAAGCTGTTGAGCGGGGAGGGCTGCGCCGACGCAGCAGCCTGCAAGCCGTGTCGGTGGCCTATCAGAAACCGTGCCTGGTGATTCACTTCGAGGACGACAGTGGCGTGCTGCTTCCAGTGAATCTCTACCGCGAATTCGATGATTTCGAACCGGAAGACTTCAGCGGATTGAACGTCGGCTTTGCCGGCACCGCGCTGTGCCACGACGGCAAGGATCTGCAGGTTTCCATCGCCGGCATGATCTCCGCCAGCCAGCCGTTGATGGCCATGGCCGCCTCGGTGATCGCTTCGCGCAATGGCCGTCAGAGCAGCACCGCGAAAGCCGAAGCTGCACGGGCCAATGGCAGGAAGGGCGGGCGCCCGCGCAAGATCGATCCCGTGCCATGAACAGGCACAAAAAAGCCGTCGCTCAGGACGGCTTTCTTGTATCTGGAGCCTGCGATCAACGCCGGGTCAGCAGCACGCCGGATTCCATGTGGTGGGTCCACGGGAACTGGTCGAACAGCGCACAGCGGGTGATGCGGTGCGTGTCGTGCAGTTGGGCGATGTTGGCCGCCAGCGTCTCCGGGTTGCAGGAGATGTACAGGATGTTGTCGAAGCGACGGGTCAGTTCGCAGGTGTCCGGGTCCATGCCGGCCCGTGGCGGGTCGACGAACACGCTGCCGAACTCGTAGCTTTTCAGGTCGATGCCGTGCAGGCGACGGAACGGGCGAACTTCGTTCAGGGCTTCGGTCAGCTCTTCGGCGGACAGGCGCACCAGAGTGACGTTATCCACAGCGTTTTCGGCGAGGTTGCTCAACGCGGCGTTGACCGAGGTCTTGCTGATTTCGGTGGCCAGCACTTTGCGCACGCGGGTTGCCAGCGGCAGGGTGAAGTTGCCGTTGCCGCAGTACAGCTCCAGCAGATCGTCGCTGCGATCGCCCAGTGCTTCGTATGCCCAGTTGAGCATCTTCTGGTTCACGGTGCCGTTCGGTTGGGTGAACGCGCCTTCCGGCTGGCGATAGCTGAACGTGCGACCGCCAACGTCGAGCTTCTCGACCACGTAATCGAGGCCGAGCACTTCGCGCTTGCCCTTGGAACGGCCAATGATGCTGACGCCCAGGTCCGCCGCCAGTTTGGTGGCCGCCGCATGCCAGTGCTCGTCCAGCGGACGGTGATAGCACAGGGTGATCATCGCGTCGCCGGCCAGGGTGGTCAGAAACTCCACCTGAAACAGCTTGTGGCTCAGCGCCGCGCTGGCCTGCCAGGCCGCTTTCAATTGCGGCATCAACTGGTTGATGCGCAGGCTGGCGATCGGGAATTCCTCGATCAGGATCGGCGTGCGCTTGTCGTCCTGGGAAAACATCGCGTAGTGCCGCTCACCGCCCTCGCGCCACAGGCGGAATTCGGCGCGCAGGCGGAAGTTCTGCAACGGCGAATCGAACACCGTTGGCTCCGGTGCATCGAACGGGGCCAGCAGGTCACGCAAGCGCGTGACCTTGTCTTCGAGTTGTGCGGCGTAGGCCTGGGAATCAAAAGTCATGCGTTGAACCAACCCAGCTTGATCACGAACAGAATCGACAGGATCACCAGCGCCGGGTTCAGCTCACGGGCGCGGCCGGACAGCAGTTTGATCGCAGTCCAGGCGATGAAGCCGAAGGCGATGCCGTTGGCGATGGAATAGGTGAAAGGCATCGCCAGGGCGGTGACCACGACCGGCGCGGCGACGGTGATGTCTTCCCAGTCTATTTCCGCCAGGCCGGAAGTCATCAGCACGGCGACGAACAGCAGCGCTGGAGCGGTAGCGAAGGCCGGCACGCTGGCGGCCAGTGGCGAGAAGAACAGCGCCAGCAGGAACAGGATCGCGACGACGATGGCGGTCAGGCCGGTGCGGCCGCCGGCACTCACGCCCGCAGCGGATTCGATGTAGCTGGTGGTGGTCGAGGTGCCCAGCAGCGAGCCGGCCATTGCGGCGGTGCTGTCGGCGATCAGCGCACGGCCCATCTTCGGCATGTGGCCGTCCTTGCCCATCAGGCCGGCGCGCTTGGCGACGCCGATCAGGGTGCCGGAGTTGTCGAACAGGTCAACGAACAGGAAGGCGAAGATCACGCTGACCAGACCGATATCCAGTGCGCCCTTGATGTCCAGTTGCAGGAAGGTCGGGGCCAGCGAAGGTGGCATCGAAGTCACGCCGCCGAACGGGGTGAAGCCCATCACGATCGAGACGATGGTCACCGCGAGAATGCCGATCAGCACCGCGCCGCGCACTTTCAGGGCTTCAAGGGCAACGATCAGGGCGAAACCGAGGGTGGCGAGGATCGGGGCCGGTTGCTTCAGGTCACCGAGGCCGACCATGGTCGCAGGGTTGCTGACCACGATACCGGCGTTGTGCAGGGCGATCAGCGCCAGGAACAGGCCGATACCAGCAGCAATCGCCGAGCGCAGTGGCAGCGGGATGCTGTTGATGATCCATTCACGGATGCGGAAGATCGACAGCAGGAAGAAGCACACGGCTGAAATGAACACCGCGCCCAGCGCCACTTGCCAGGTGTGGCCCATGTGCAGCACGACGGTGTAGGTAAAGAAGGCGTTCAGGCCCATGCCCGGTGCGAGAGCGATCGGGTAGTTGGCGATCAGGCCCATGACCGTGGAGCCGATGGCGGCTGCCAGACACGTGGCGACGAACACCGCGCCTTTGTCCATGCCGGTCTCGCCGAGGATGCTCGGGTTGACGAACAGAATGTAGGCCATGGCCAGGAAGGTCGTGACGCCCGCGAGAATCTCGGTCCGCACGTTGGTGTTGTGTGCCTTGAGTTGAAACAGCCTTTCCAGCATGTCTGCTCCCCGTGGCGCGCGTGGCGCCGTGAATGTATCGACCTCAACAGCAAAGCACAGACCGTCGCAAGCGCCTGGAAAATTGTGGTGGGCCGGAAAAAGCCGCGCATCATACCAGCAGCGTGAGGAAGATGGCGGATGTTGGTGTCGATCGTCGGCGAAGTTTTGCACCACGGCCAAGTACGCCATACTGCGCGCTGTTTTTTCGGGGATGGATCGCATGAACAAGGGTTGGATGAAGAGCGCTGGACTGATGGCCTTGCTGCTGGCCGGTGTACCGGCGGCACTCGCGGCGTCGGCACCGCCATTGAGCGAGGTGAAAGTCATCAAGGTTCAGTCGGCGTCCTGCGGGCTCGAAGACATTACCGATGGCCAGGTGCAGACCCGCTGCGATCACAGCGCGCCGGGCATCAAGGTGTATGTGCTGGAAATCGGCTACGGCCAGAGCCAGCCTCAGGCTGCACTGGATGGCTTTGAAGTGAACGGCACCCGGAGTCCGGTCTGTGCCTTCGATAACGGCAACCTGACCGAATGCACGCCAGGCGCGAAAACCGTCGGTTCGCTGTACACCTTCGATCTGGCGACTCGTCAGGAAGGCACCTTTACTTTCAGCAATACGTCGATCAACGCCCCGCGCAACACGATGTCGACCCAGCTTTACATCAAGTAACGGCTGTCGCCGAACAGGTCAGGGCAAAGCTGACTACGCTTTAAAGATCACCCAGCGGATGGCGCCCATGACCTTTAGAGCCCTGATTACCCTCGCCGAGGGCATCGATGATCTGCAATGCGTGACCCTGATCGACGTGCTGCGCCGCGCCGGCATCGAAGTGGTGGCGGCCAGCATTGAAGGCCGGCGCATGCTGACCTGCGCGCGAGGCACGCGACTGACCGCCGACGGCATGCTCATTGATGTGCTGGCCCAGACTTTCGATCTGATCGTCCTGCCCGGCGGCGCTGTCGGCGCACAACACCTGGCCGCGCACCAGCCCTTGCAGCAATTGCTAAAGGATCAAGCCAGCGCCGGACGACTTTTCGCCGCCATCGCCGAATCTCCGGCGGTCGCCCTCCAAAGCTTCGGTGTATTACGTCAACGCCGCATGACCTGCCTGCCCGCCACCAGCCATAACCTCTCCGGTTGCACGTTTGTCGATCAACCGGTGGTGGTCGACGGCAATTGCATCACCGCCCAGGGTTCCGGTGCCGCGCTGGCATTTGCGTTGACACTGGTCGAGCAACTGGCGGGCAAGGCCGTCAGAGCGAAGGTAGCGGGGGAGTTATTAGCCTGAGAGGGTCAAGCCTTCACCTCTTCCACCGGCACATGCATCCGGTCGCGATTGGCCAGGGTCGGGAACAGTTTGATCCAGGTTCCGGTCACCACCAGCGTGCCGATGCCGCCCATCACTACTGCCGGCACGGTGCCGAACCAGTGGGCGGTGAGACCGGATTCGAATTCACCCAACTGGTTCGAGGCGCCAATGAACAGGCCGTTCACCGCGCTGACCCGGCCGCGCATTTCGTCCGGGGTTTCCAGTTGTACGAACGAGGCGCGGATCACCATGCTGATCATGTCCGCCGCACCGAGCACCACCAGCACCGCCAGCGAGAACCAGAACGAGGTCGACAGACCGAAGGCGATAGTGGCAACACCGAATACGCCGACGGCAGTGAACATCACCCGACCGACGTTTCGCTCAACGGCAAACCGCGCCAGGAACAACGACATCATCAACGCGCCGACCGCCGGTGCCGAACGTAGCAGCCCCAGCCCCCATGGCCCGGTCAGCAGAATGTCCTTGGCGAACACTGGCAACAGCGCCGTGGCGCCGCCGAGCAATACGGCGAACAGATCCAGCGAAATCGCCCCGAGAATATCCGGGCGACTGCGAATGAAGCGAATCCCCGCCAGCAACGAGTCCAGCGTCGCCTTTCCCTTGTTCAGTGGGGTTTGCCGTGCAGGCAGGTTGAGCATCAGCGTGCAGGCGATGACATACAGAATGACCGTCGGGCCATAGACCCACACGCTGCCGAAGGCATAGAGCAGACCGCCGAGCGCCGGGGCGACGATGGTGGCCGATTGCTGCGCCGACTGCGCGGCGGCGACGGCCCGCGGGAACAGTGCGCTGGGCACGATGCTCGGCAGCAGCGCCTGGGTGGTCGGCATCTCGAAGGAGCGCGCAGCGCCCAGCAGGAACGCCAGAATAAAGATCATTTCCCGGGTGACATGCTCGGTGGCGCTGCCGATGGCCAGTGCCAGGGCGATCAAGGCCTGCAACGACTGGCAGATCGCCGCGACCTTGCGCCGGTCGTAGCGATCGGCAACGTGGCCGGTGTGCAGCATGAACAATACGCGTGGAGCGAATTCCACCAGCCCGACCAGACCCAGGTCGAGCACATTGCCGGTCAGTTGATAGAGATTCCAGCCGATCGCCACGGTGAGCATCTGAAAACCGCTGGCGGTGAAGATCCGGGCAAACCAGAACGCAAGAAAGGGGCGGTGGTGACGTAACAGCAAGGGCTCTTGGCTGGGCATTTGCGGGCCGGTCTTGATGGAGGGGAACCGCGAGATTATCACCAGTCTGTAACAGGAAGTTGCTATGACAAAAAATTTAGTTAGCCAGACATCGATTTTTTCGTACCCGGACACCGAACCCGGCCAAGGATGTATTTCAGGGCGTTGCCAAGGCTGTGAGGCAACTTGTCACGCGGCAAAAGACCACGCGGTTCCCCGTCGGAAATGGGACTACTCTTTCAACGTTGATTGATCCAGATCAAGACCCCTCCCGGAACTGATCCGTGACCCGTCGGCAGACTCCCTGCGTCGCGATGCCTGTAAAAAGAAGAACGAATCCGAGTTCGCCGCACTCCATACCCGTGGGGGCAGTGGTCCAAGGCCGCCAGTCTTGGAACCGTTATCTGATAGAGGAAAGCTTATGTTCGGTTTAGAGGCACTAGATCTCGCCCGAATTCAGTTCGCGTTCACCATCTCGTTCCACATCCTGTTCCCGGCGATCACCATCGGTCTTGCGAGTTATCTCGCGGTGCTGGAAGGCCTGTGGCTGAAAACCGGCAACGATACCTACCGTGACCTCTACCATTTCTGGTCGAAGATCTTTGCCGTCAACTTCGGCATGGGCGTGGTTTCGGGCCTGGTCATGGCCTACCAGTTCGGCACCAACTGGAGCCGCTTCTCGGACTTCGCCGGTTCAGTCACCGGCCCGTTGCTGACGTATGAAGTGCTTACGGCGTTCTTCCTCGAGGCCGGTTTCCTCGGTGTGATGCTGTTCGGCTGGAACAAGGTCGGGCGCAAGCTGCACTTTTTCTCCACGGTAATGGTGGCTATCGGCACGCTGATTTCGACCTTCTGGATTCTCGCCTCCAACAGCTGGATGCAGACGCCGCAGGGCTTCGAGATCGTCAACGGCCAAGTGATCCCGACCGACTGGCTGGCAATCATCTTCAACCCGTCGTTCCCGTATCGCCTGATGCACATGGCGACGGCGGCGTTCGTCGCGACGGCGTTCTTCGTCGGCTCCTCGGCGGCCTGGCACTTGCTGCGCGGCAAGGACAACCCGGCGATCCGCACCATGTTGTCGATGGCGATGTGGATGGCGTTGATCGTTGCGCCGATTCAGGCGGTCATCGGTGACTTCCACGGCCTCAACACCCTCAAGCATCAGCCAGCGAAAATCGCTGCGATCGAAGGCCACTGGGAAAACCATGGCGACGAAGCGACCCCGCTGATCCTGTTCGGTTGGCCGGACATGAAGGAAGAGAAAACCAAGTATGCGGTCGAGATCCCGTACCTCGGCAGCCTGATCCTGACGCACTCGCTGGACAAGCAAGTCCCGGCGCTGAAGGAATTCCCACCGGAAGACCGGCCGAATTCGACCATCGTGTTCTGGTCGTTCCGGATCATGGTCGGCCTCGGCTTCCTGATGATCTTCACCGGCCTCTGGAGCCTGTGGCTGCGCAAGCGCGACACGCTCTACACCTCACGGCCGTTCCTGTACCTGGCGCTGTGGATGGGGCCGTCCGGTCTGATCGCGATCCTGGCGGGCTGGTTCACCACTGAAATCGGTCGTCAGCCGTGGGTGGTCTACGGGCTGATGCGCACGGCGGATGCGTCGTCCAACCACAGTTTCATGCAGATGAGCATCACGCTGATCATGTTCGTGGTGGTGTATTTCGCGCTGTTCGGTGCGGGGCTGGGCTACATGATGCGCCTGGTGCGCAAAGGGCCGAAGACCGACGAAGGCAAGGAAACCAACGACGGTGGTCCTGGCCAGAAACGCACGCCGGCCCGTCCGTTGTCCGCTGCCGACGACGATGGCGCCGAACACGACCGCAGCCTGACCAAGGAGATTTGAATCATGGGTATTGATCTTCCGCTGATCTGGGCCGTGATCATCATCTTCGGGATCATGATGTACGTGGTCATGGACGGTTTCGACCTGGGGATCGGGATTCTCTTCCCGTTCATCCCCGGCAAGACCGACCGCGACGTCATGATGAACACCGTCGCCCCGGTGTGGGACGGCAATGAAACCTGGCTGGTACTGGGCGGCGCGGCTTTGTTTGGCGCGTTCCCGCTGGCCTATTCGGTGGTGCTGTCGGCGCTGTACCTGCCACTGATCTTCATGCTGATCGGGTTGATTTTCCGCGGCGTGGCGTTCGAGTTCCGTTTCAAGGCCAAGGACGACAAGCGTCACCTGTGGGACAAGGCGTTCATCGGTGGTTCGGTGGCGGCGACGTTCTTCCAGGGCGTGGCACTGGGTGCGTTCATCGACGGCTTGCCCGTGGTCAACCGGCAATACGCCGGCGGCTCACTGGACTGGCTGACGCCGTTCACGCTGTTCTGCGGTGCCGCGCTGGTGGTGGCGTATGCCTTGCTCGGCTGCACGTGGCTGATCATGAAAACCGAAGGCAAGCTTCAGGAACAGATGCATAACCTGGCGCGCCCTCTGGCCTTCGTGCTGTTGGCGGTGATCGGCGTCGTCAGTCTCTGGACGCCGCTGGCCCACCCGGAAATTGCGACGCGCTGGTTCAGCATGCCGAATCTGTTCTGGTTCATGCCGGTGCCGATTCTGGTGTTGGTGACGATGTACGGTCTGATTCGCGCAGTGGCGCGTAATGCCAACTACATGCCGTTCCTGCTGACGCTGGTGCTGATCTTCCTCGGCTACAGCGGTCTGGGCATCAGCCTGTGGCCGAACATTGTGCCGCCGTCGATCTCGATCTGGGACGCCGCCGCACCGCCGCAAAGTCAGGGCTTCATGCTGGTCGGCACGCTGTTCATCATCCCGTTCATCCTGGGTTACACCTTCTGGAGCTACTACGTGTTCCGCGGCAAGGTCACCCACGAAGACGGTTATCACTAATGGTGATCACGATGGCGCCGACCGCGGCGCCATCTCCCTCAACCGGAGGATGCAAGCATGACCGGCAAACATTCCCTGCACGACATTGAAGAAGCCGAAAAAAAGCCGCTGTGGCAGCGGCTTGGCTGGTTGGCCATGATCTGGGTCGGCAGCGTCGGTGCACTGTTCATCGTCGCCAGCCTGATGCGCATGTTCATGAATGCAGCAGGTCTGACCACGCATTGAGACTTCCCATCCCGCTGCCTTGCGGCACGGATTTTTGACCCTCCGACCGGAGGGTTTTTTTTGCCCGGGTTATTTGCGCGCCTTGAGGATCACGAACTTCGGTGTGGCCGCGACCTGCTCGACACCCCGGAACAGCCGCGCCAGTTTGCTGTGATAACCCAGGTGACGGTTGCCGACCATGTACAGCGCACCACCGACGACCAGCGCTTCGCGGGCCTGCTGGAACATGCGCCAGGCGAGGAAGTCGCCGACCACCTGTTGCTGGTGGAATGGCGGGTTGCACAGCACCACGTCCAGCGATTGCGCTTCCTGACCGGCCAGACCGTCGCCGGCGCGCACGATCACTTCACGCTCACCCAGCGCCGCGCGCCAGTTTTCAGCCGCCGATTGCACGGCCATGAACGATTCGTCCACCAGGGTGTAATGCGCGTCGGGGTTTTGCAGGGCGCTGGCGATGGCCAATACGCCGTTGCCGCAGCCAAGATCGGCGACCCGCGCAGAGCCGAGGTTTTTCGGCAGGTGCGGAAGGAAGGCGCGGGTGCCGATGTCCAGCCCTTCACGGCAGAACACGTTGGCGTGGTTGAGCAGTTCGATGGCCGGCTCGTCGAGGCGATAGCGGGTCGGGTAGGGCGAGACGGCCGGTGCCTTGGCCTCGGGCGTGGCGATCAGCAGTCGGGCCTTTTTCACCGCCAGCGAAGCCTGAACCGGGCCGATATAGCGTTCCAGCAGATCACCGGCGGCGCGGGGCAAATGCTTGACCATCGCCGCTGCTACCACTTGTGCGTCGGGCGCCAATTGGCCTTGCAGGCGAATCAGTTGATCTTCCAGCAATGCCAGAGTTTTCGGGACGCGGATCAGCACTCGGTCGAACGGCCCGACCAACGGCTCGCTGGCAGGAACACCGCGAAGAGCATCAAACGCCTGGCCATTACGCAGCAGGTTTTTTTCCAGCCCCTGAAACGCCAGGAACGAATCGCCGCTGGTGCTGACCTGCACTTTGCCTGACAGGCTGATGGCCAGCGCGCCGAAACTGTCGTTGAGCACCAGAACCCGTGTCTCGATCGGCAGATTCTGTTCGGCCAGATGATTGAGCAGGTATTCGTCGGCCGCATCGAAGGCTTGCAGCGGTTCGTTCTGCTGTTCGGGCTGACGGATCAGATCAAGCTGGGCGAAGGGGGTGTCGAGCAAAGGCATGGGGCGGGGACTCTGGCTAAGCGAAGGGTGTTCTGCGGTCTGGGGGCGGCAGAACCAACCGAGTGCACAGCGACGTGAAGGCTCACGACATCACTCTGGAAGGCTGCGAATGGTACTTTTTTTTTGTTGGCAATACTCGTCTGATTTCAGTGCTGTGATTGAGCACGGTTTAGAGGAAACCAAGCTTGGAAGCCTTGACGATGGCTGACATCTTGTTGCACGCGTTGAACTTAACCATCAGGTTTTTGATGTGATAGTTCACGGTCCGCTCGGCCACATTCAGAATCTGGCCGATTTCCCAGGCAGTCTTGCCATAGGCGCACAGCCTGACAATTTCCAGCTCTCGAGTAGACAACCGCACGGGGGGCGGTTTGGCCGGCATTGGCGGGAGTGCATGGACGAACATTTCACTCAAGTGCTGCGTGATGAAATGCATGATGCCGTATTGATCGTACAGCTCCAGTGCGAAGATTTCGCAGTGGGTACGTGCCAGGCTGATTGTGCAGCACAGGTCGTTTTCCTCACTGATATACGATTGTGACCAGCCATGTTCCCCTCCGTGATTTCGAAGTGCATTCCACATTTGCGGTGCTTTCGAGAAGGCTTTACTGCTCCAGAGAAATGGCAACATGGATTGGTGGCAGTATGATGTTATTGGGTCATCCTTACTGTAGTTGTTCTCATATTCGTCGTTCCACGCTTTAGTGAAGTTATTGATATAGAACGGTTTGAATGACGGGGACTCAGGTCGCGAGACTTGAATGCCGCAAAACTGGAAACCTATGTTATTGGCAAATGTTCTCAATATCGGGAATGCTTTTTCGATTTCCTTCGCGCCCGTCAGCTGTCTTATCTGGTACTCCTTCCACCTTTCCATTTTTAATATTCTCCGAGGAGCAATTTCGCGGGGGTGTCTAACTTGGATCCAGGATCGCAGACACGAAATCCAGTGTAGGACGCTTCCTACAAAGTGTTTAAATTTTTTTGCTCTTGAATAGGGGGTTTATAGGGAATATCCATAATCGGATTTTATATGTAAATGTTCATATAAAGATCTTTAATGCTCACGCTCATTGGTTGATTATTTCAAAGTGATGGCACTGTGAAATGTCATTACAAACTGTCGGTGTTCCCGCAAGGACTAATGCGTAACACTTGAGTCATTGTTGATGGAGTAAATCTATGACCGCCAGCAGCGAAAAATTCAGCCGCCAGACACTGCTCGATGTGCAGCCACTGACTCCGAACCTGTTCACGCTACGTACCACGCGGGATGCTGGTTTCCGCTTCCGTGCCGGACAATTTGCCCGGATCGGCGTGACGCGCGAGGATGGAAGTACGGTGTGGCGCGCCTACTCGATGGTGTCTTCGCCGTTCGACGAGTTTCTTGAATTCTTTTCCATCGTGGTGCCGGGTGGCGAATTCACCAGTGAACTGAGCCGGCTGAAAGCCGGGGATACCTTGCTGATCGAGCGCCAGGCCTTTGGTTATCTGACGCTGGATCGCTTCATCGATGGCCGCGATCTCTGGCTGTTATCCACAGGCACGGGGGTGGCACCGTTTCTGTCGATCCTTCAGGACTTCGAGGTCTGGGAGAAGTTTGAGCGGATCATCCTGGTCTACAGCGTGCGGGAGGCGCGGGAACTGGCCTATCAATCGCTGATCGCCGAGCTCACGCAGCGCGATTACCTGACTGAATATGCGCATAAATTCCAGTTTATTCCGGTGGTCACCCGTGAACTGTATGCCGGCGCCCTCAACGGTCGCATCACTACCCTGATCGAAAATGGCGAGCTGGAGAGAGTGGCAGGCGTCGAGCTGACCCCGGCGCACTCGCGGGTCATGCTCTGCGGTAATCCACAGATGATCGATGACACCCGTGCCTTGCTCAAGCAGCGGGGCATGGCTTTGAGTCTGACCCGGCGACCGGGACAGGTGGCGGTGGAAAACTACTGGTAAGAAAACGGCGCCCTCAGGCGCCGTTTCAGTCTTCAAGGCCGGTTGTTCTGGGCCTTGAGCAGATCGCGGATCTCGCCCAGCAGTTCTTCTTCCTTGGTCGGTACCGGCGGCAAGGTAGGCGCCACGGCTTCTTCGCGCTTCAAGCGGTTGATGGCTTTGACGCCCATGAAAATCGCGAAGGCGACGATCACGAAGTCAAGAATGCTCTGGATGAATTTACCGTACGCCAGCATCACCGCAGGGGCATTGCCCTCGGCGGCTTTCAGCGTAATGGCCAGGTCACTGAAATCCACCCCGCCGATCAGCAGGCCGATTGGGGGCATGATCACGTCGCCGACGAACGACGAAACGATCTTGCCGAAGGCGGCGCCGATGATGATACCGACGGCCATGTCGACCACATTGCCTTTGACCGCGAAGGCCTTGAACTCGCTGAGCACGCCCATAGTTATTTCCTTGTTACAGATGAGTTTGGTGTACGCAGTGTAAATCAGCATAACGCGTCCTGCGCGCAACACCTTCTTACAAAGCCCGTTTTTATCGACACACCAACCCGCAATTAGTTTGCAAAGTGCCACTAATCGCGCGCGGAATACGCTGCAAGCCGCTGATCCTGAAGAAAAAATATTCAATCACGGCGTTGCGATCTTTCTATTTAGGTTTGGCGAATCGAGCTTCTAGCCTCTGTCTGGCGCACCTGGATGGCCTCAAAAAAACAGAGGAACCTGAAATGAATTCCACACTTGGTTCAGGGGTTATTCCCCGTCGCACCGTTGGTGTATTGGCCGCCAGCCTGTTGACCCTTTCCGTGAACGCCGCCCCCCTGACCCGTGACAACGGTGCGGCGGTCGGCGACAACCAGAACTCGCAAACCGCCGGCGCCAGCGGCCCGGTGCTGTTGCAGGACGTGCAACTGATCCAGAAGCTGCAACGCTTCGACCGCGAACGCATTCCCGAGCGCGTCGTGCATGCTCGCGGTACCGGTGCACATGGCGTGTTCACCGCGACCAACGACCTGAGCGATCTGAGCAAGGCCAAGGTGTTCTCTGTTGGCCAGGTCACGCCGGTGTTCGTGCGTTTCTCGGCGGTGGTTCATGGCAACCATTCTCCGGAAACCCTGCGTGACCCACGGGGTTTCGCGACCAAGTTCTACACCGCCGATGGTAACTGGGATCTGGTGGGCAACAACTTCCCGACGTTCTTCATCCGCGATGCGATCAAGTTCCCGGACATGGTGCACGCCTTCAAGCCCGATCCGCGTACTAACCTTGACGATGACTCGCGCCGTTTCGACTTCTTCTCCCATGTACCGGAAGCCACCCGCACATTGACCGAGTTGTATTCCAATTCGGGAACACCGGCCAGTTATCGGGAGATGGACGGCAACAGTGTGCACGCTTACAAGTTGGTCAATGCCAAGGGGGATGTGCACTATGTGAAGTTTCACTGGAAAAGTTTGCAGGGCATCAAGAATCTCGATCCGCAACAAGTTGAGAAAGTTCAGGGTCGCGACTACAGCCACATGACTCACGACTTGGTAGCAAACATTCACAAAGGCAACTTTCCGAAGTGGGACTTGTACATTCAAGTCTTGAATTCGCAAGACTTGTCCAAGTTTGACTTCGATCCTCTTGACGCAACCAAGATCTGGCCAGGTGTTCCAGAGCGAAAAGTTGGACAAATGGTGCTGAACCGCAATCCTGCGAATGTCTTCCAGGAAACCGAGCAAGTGGCCATGGCGCCTTCTAATGTTGTACCGGGCATCGAGCCCTCGGAAGACCGTCTGCTGCAAGGCCGGATATTTGCCTATGCCGATACGCAAATGTATCGCCTGGGCGCCAACGCCCTGCAATTGCCGATCAATGCTGCCCAAACCGCCGTCAACAATGGCAATCAGGATGGCGCGATGAATGCCGGTGCGAGCACGTCGGGCGTCAACTATCAGCCAAGCCGTCTGCAACCGCGTGAGGAGACACCGGGTGCGCGATACAGCCAGACCGAGCTGCAGGGCAGCACGCAACAGGCGAAGATTCAGCGCGAGCAGAACTTCAGGCAGGCCGGTGATCTGTATCGCTCGTTCAGCAAGAAGGAACGCCAGGATCTGATCGAGAGCTTTGGCGGTTCGCTGGCGGGCGCCGACGACGAGAGCAAGCACATCATGCTGTCCTTCCTCTATAAGGCGGATCCGGAATACGGCACCGGTGTGACCAAAGTGGCCAAGGGTGACCTGGATCGGGTCAAGGCCCTGGCGGCCAAACTGGTCGACTGACAGCGACCCTTTCAAGCCCCGGCAATTGTCGGGGATTGACCGGCAGCAGCGCCGCGCGTCTGGCCAGCGGGGAAATCCGTACCGCCGCGCCGCGCTCATCGGCGATGGCTGCGTTATCATCGCGGTTTTTGCCGGGGGTTCAGATGGCCAAGGCCAAGCGCATGTACGGCTGCACCGAGTGCGGCGCAACCTTTCCCAAGTGGGCCGGGCAGTGCGGCGAATGCGGCGCCTGGAACACCCTGACCGAAACCATGGTCGAGAGCGGCGGTGCCGCCGCCCCGAGCGGGCGTACCGGCTGGGCCGGGCAACAAGCCCAGATCAAGACTCTGGCCGAAGTCAGCATCGAAGAGATTCCGCGTTTCTCCACAGCCTCCGGTGAGCTCGACCGAGTGCTCGGCGGTGGTCTGGTGGACGGTTCGGTGGTGCTGATCGGCGGCGACCCCGGCATCGGCAAATCGACGATCCTTTTGCAGACCCTGTGCAACCTCGCCAAGAGCATGCCGGCGCTGTACGTCACCGGTGAGGAATCCCAGCAACAGGTCGCCATGCGCGCACGTCGCCTGGGCCTGCCGCAGGATCAACTGCGGGTCATGACCGAAACCTGCATCGAAACCATCATCGCCACCGCCCGCCAGGAAAAACCCAAGGTGATGGTGATCGACTCGATCCAGACGATTTTCACCGAACAACTGCAATCGGCACCGGGCGGCGTGTCCCAGGTACGCGAGAGTGCGGCGTTGCTGGTGCGTTACGCCAAGCAAAGCGGTACGGCGATTTTCCTGGTCGGCCACGTGACCAAGGAAGGCGCATTGGCGGGTCCGCGCGTTCTGGAGCACATGGTCGATACCGTGCTGTATTTCGAAGGCGAGTCCGACGGTCGGTTGCGTTTGCTGCGGGCGGTGAAAAACCGTTTCGGTGCGGTCAACGAACTTGGCGTGTTCGGCATGACTGACAAGGGCCTGAAAGAAGTCTCCAACCCGTCGGCGATTTTTCTCACCCGCGCTCAGGAAGAAGTCCCGGGCAGTGTGGTGATGGCGACGTGGGAAGGCACCCGGCCGATGCTGGTGGAAGTCCAGGCGCTGGTGGATGACAGCCATCTGGCCAACCCGCGCCGGGTCACGCTGGGTCTGGATCAGAATCGTCTGGCGATGCTGTTGGCGGTGCTGCACCGTCACGGCGGCATTCCGACCCACGATCAGGACGTGTTCCTCAACGTGGTCGGCGGGGTGAAGGTGCTGGAAACCGCGTCTGACCTGGCGTTGATGGCGGCCGTCATGTCGAGCCTGCGCAACCGTCCGTTGCCCCATGATTTGCTGGTGTTCGGCGAAGTCGGCCTGTCCGGCGAAGTGCGCCCGGTGCCGAGCGGTCAGGAGCGATTGAAGGAAGCCGCCAAGCACGGCTTCAAGCGCGCGATCGTGCCCAAGGGCAACGCGCCGAAGGAAGCACCGCCAGGTTTGCAGATCATTGCGGTGACGCGTCTGGAGCAGGCGCTGGATTCACTCTTCGAGTGATCAGACGTCTATCAGCGCCCCGAGCTCGCGTTCCAGTTCGGTTTCGTCGGCCAGATTGAGTTCGATCAGGCGACGCAGGCGCTGAATCGACTCCAGGCTGATATGCCGGCACACGAAACCGAGCTGGCCGTGATCTTCATGAGCCAGTTGCACATCCATCTCGATGTGCACGTCTTCGCTCAGGTGAATGTCGACGAAAAAGTCGTGCTCGGGATTGCCCAGCCAGGGCTCGGGCCGCTCGATCAACAATCCCTTGAGCGACAGGTCGATCAGCTTCACCGGCCAGATGTACTCGCCCTGGCTCAATTCGGTTCTGGCATCGAACGCGATACGTTTGAAGCGGCGACGCTCGGACGGGTGCTCGCTCATGGCGCAATCCTCAGGAAGGTCAGCTGACTATAGACCCGACGGGCGGGGTGATGCCAACGAATGGACTGTCTAGACCAATGTCGGGGTATGGCCTTTGCCGCCAGTAGCGCTAAACTCGGGGTGGCTGTCTTTCTTGTCCACCCTGGCTGGAATAATAAAATGAAAAATAATAATAGCCTGCTACGCCACTTACCCTGGCTGCTGCTGGCAATCGTAGGAGCGTGCGCCCTTGGCGTAGTGGCATTGCGCCGAGGCGAGGCGATCAACGCTTTGTGGATTGTGGTCGCCGCCGTGGCCATTTATCTGGTTGCGTACCGTTACTACAGTCTGTTCATCGCTAACAATGTGATGCAACTCGATCCGCGTCGGGCCACCCCCGCCGTGCTCAACAACGACGGTCTGGACTACGTTCCAACCAACAAACACATTCTCTTCGGTCACCACTTCGCGGCCATCGCCGGCGCGGGACCTCTGGTCGGCCCGGTACTGGCGGCGCAGATGGGCTATCTGCCCGGTACGCTGTGGCTGATCGCCGGCGTGGTGCTGGCGGGCGCGGTGCAGGACTTCATGGTCCTGTTCATGTCGACCCGTCGCAACGGCCGTTCGCTGGGCGACATGGTGCGAGAAGAAATGGGCCGTATCCCCGGCACCATTGCCCTGTTCGGCTGCTTCCTGATCATGATCATCATCCTCGCGGTGCTGGCGCTGATCGTGGTGAAAGCCCTGGCTGAAAGCCCGTGGGGCATCTTCACCGTGATGGCGACCATCCCGATCGCGATGTTCATGGGCATCTACATGCGCTACATCCGTCCGGGGCGCATCGGCGAGATCTCGGTCGTCGGCGTGTTGCTGCTGCTGGGTTCGATCTGGCTGGGCGGGCAGATTGCCGCCGATCCGGTCTGGGCCAAGGCCTTCACCTTCACTGGCGTGCAGATTACCTGGATGCTGGTCGGTTACGGTTTCGTCGCCGCTTCGCTGCCGGTGTGGCTGATTCTGGCGCCGCGTGACTATCTCTCCACTTTCCTCAAGATCGGTACCATCGTCGCTCTGGCGATCGGCATCCTGGTGACCATGCCCGAGCTGAAAATGCCGGCACTGACCCAGTTCGTCGACGGCACCGGCCCGGTGTGGAAGGGCGGTCTGTTCCCGTTCCTGTTCATCACCATCGCTTGCGGTGCGGTATCGGGTTTCCACGCGCTGATCTCTTCCGGGACCACGCCGAAACTGCTGGATAACGAAACCAACGCCCGTTACATCGGTTACGGCGGCATGCTGATGGAATCGTTCGTGGCCATCATGGCCATGGTCGCTGCCTCGGTGATTGAGCCTGGCGTGTACTTCGCCATGAACAGCCCGGCCGCCGTGGTCGGCGGTGACGTGGTGTCCGTGGCAACTGCGGTCAGCAACTGGGGCTTTGCAATTACCCCGGAAGCCCTGCAAGCGGTGGCGCATGACATCGGCGAAACCACCATCCTGGCCCGTGCCGGTGGTGCGCCGACCCTGGCGGTCGGTATCGCGCAGATCCTGCACAGTGTCCTGCCGGGTGAAAACACCATGGCGTTCTGGTACCACTTCGCGATCCTGTTCGAAGCGCTGTTCATCCTGACCGCAGTCGATGCCGGTACCCGTGCAGGTCGCTTCATGCTGCAGGACCTGCTCGGCTCCTTCGTACCGGCGCTGAAACGCACCGAATCCTGGTCCGCCAACCTGATCGCCACCGCCGGTTGTGTGGCGATGTGGGGCTGGTTGCTGTATCAGGGCGTGGTCGATCCACTGGGCGGGATCAACACCTTGTGGCCGCTGTTCGGTATCTCCAACCAGATGCTGGCCGGTATCGCGCTGATGCTCGGCACCGTGGTCCTGATCAAGATGAAGCGTCAGCGCTACATCTGGGTCACCCTGCTGCCGGCCACCTGGCTGCTGATCTGCACCACGACCGCTGGCTTCATCAAGCTGTTCGACGCCAACCCGGCGATCGGCTTCCTGTCGCTGGCCAAGAAGTACAGTGATGCACTGGCCAACGGTCAGGTGCTGGCGCCGGCGAAAAGCGTCGAGCAGATGCAGCACGTGATCTTCAACGCCTACACCAACGCTACATTGACCGCGCTGTTCCTGTTCGTGGTATTCAGCATCCTGTTCTATGCGCTCAAGGTCGGCATCGCCGCCTGGGGCAAAAAAGAGCGTACGGACAAAGAATCGCCATTCCAGGCCCTGCCGGACGCGTAACCAGAGGATTGCAGCATGTTCAATGACCTGAGTCGCCTCGGTAAATACCTCGGTCAGGCCGCGCGCCTGATGGTCGGCATGCCCGACTACGACACCTACGTCGAGCATATGCAGACCAAACACCCGGACAAACCGGTGATGAGCTACGAGATGTTCTTTCGCGAACGTCAGGAAGCCCGTTACGGTGGCAAGGGTGGGCCGAAGTGCTGTTGACCCGCTGATCGCGGTTCAGCAGAGATAGGTGGGAGCAGGTCTTTCGGCCTGCTCCCATTTTTATTTGTGCAATTGAAGGAGATCGAGTTTGTCTTCTCCCATCCCGGTCACGGTGCTCAGCGGTTTCCTCGGCGCCGGCAAGACCACCTTGCTGCGCCATCTGTTGAAAGCCGAGCACGGCCTGAAAATCGCCGTGATCGAAAACGAATTCAGCGACGCCGGCATCGACACCCAATTGCTGGGCGACGAGCCGGTGCAAGTCATGACCCTGGCCAACGGCTGCGTCTGCTGCACCATCCACACCGATCTGACCAAAGCCCTGTACCTGCTGCTCGAACGGCTGGACAGCGGCGAAATCGCCTTCGATCGGTTGGTCATCGAATGCACTGGTCTGGCCGACCCGGCCCCGGTGGCGCAGACTTTTTTCATCGACGAAGAACTGCGCGAACGTTATCTGCTCGACGGCATCATCACCCTGGTAGACGCCGCTCACGCCGAGCTGCACCTGACCCAGACAATCGCCCAGGCGCAGATCGGTTTTGCCGACCGCTTGCTGGTGAGCAAGACCGATCTGGTGGACGAGGCCGCGTTCACCGCGCTCAGCGAACGCCTGACCCGGATCAACCGCCGTGCACCGATTCGCGTGGTGGAGCACGGCAACATCGATCTGGCTGAATTGCTCGATGTGCGCGGTTTCAATCTGAATGCCGATCTCGGCGGCGGGGTGAGCTTGCGGCCGGTGAGCAAGGCGCCGTCCATCGACCGGATTTCCAGTCTGGTGTTGCGTACCGATCAGCCGCTGGATATCGATCAGCTCAGCGAATTCATGAATGAACTGCTGGAAGAGCACGGCAAGCAACTGCTGCGCTACAAAGGCGTGTTGAACATTGCAGGCGAAGATCGACGGCTGGTGTTTCAGGGCGTGCTGAAACTCTACGGCTTCGACTGGGACACCGAGTGGGCGGAAGGCGAGGCGCGGGAAAGCGTGATCGTGTTTATCGCCGACGATTTGCCGGAAGAGAAGATCCGGACGGGGTTTGCCAAAGTAGCGGCGAACTGAGTCCGCCGCGCTTTCAGTGCGTGGAGCCGCTGAGAATCGTCTGCTCCAGATGATCCAGATGACGGTTCATCAGCGACACCGCCTCGACGGCGTCATCACGCTCGATCGCCTCGACGATCCGGGCGTGATCCTGCCAGCCGCAACAGCTGTGCGTGGTTTCAGTGCATCGTGCAATCGCCAGTGAGGTCAGCGGCACCAACGTGCCGAGAAAATGCGCCAACGGTGCATTCCGCGCCATTTTCGCTACCTGCAAATGAAACTCCCCGGACAGGCGAATGGCCGCCCCGCGCCGATCTTTATCCACAGCCAGACGCTCACGTTCGATCAACGCTCGCAGGCGCTTCAAATCTTCAGCCTGCGCATGCTGACAAGCCAGCCGCACCAGCGTGTTCTCGGCCAGACGCCGGGCGTGCAGTGCCTGACGTGTCTGCTCGGCATCCGGCGCAGCCACTCGTGGTCGATGGTTGGCCCGTAGCACGATGATCTGTTCGTGGGACAGCTGGGTCAGCACCCGACGCACATCGGCGCGGCTGACGCCGAACATCTGCTTGAGACTTTCTTCGGTGAAGCGGCTGGCGGCATCGATACGCTGTTCGAGGATCGCGTCGAACAGGCGCGGATACAGATCGTCCACCGGCGCGTGCAGGCGGGAGAAGGGCAGGGCCGCCGAGGTCGGGCGAGGGTGCGACGGCGTGGCAAGACTGTTCATGGCCGGTCTCCAGTGTGAGGCGTTTCAGTGGCTCAGGTTGTCATCCGGAATATTCAGCTCGATGCCCATCCGCTGGCCTTCACGCAAAATGTGCCGGCGCATTTCGGCGCTGGCCTGGGCGCTGTTCTTGCTGCGGATCGCGCGCACCACGGCTTCGTTTTCTTCAAGGCGTTCGGCCAGATGCTCCGGTGAATTGCGCAGCACTTCGGCGCTTTGCTTGAGGGCGTTGCTGGTCTGTTGCACCACGCTCTGGAAAATCGGGTTCGAGGTCAGGGTGAACAGCTCCTCGTGGAACGCGATGTAGGCGCTGACCCCGGCTTCGCTGTCGCCGGCTTCGAGGGCTTCGCGCATGTCCATCAGGGTCAGGCGCAGTTGCCCGACTTCCTTGCTGCTGATCGACTGCGCCACCAGACCGACGATGAACGGTTCGAGGGTGTAGCGCAGTTGCAGCACGTCTTCGAGGCTGGCACCGGCTACTGCGCTGTCGTGGCTTTGACTGTCACTGGCCTGCGCGTCGAGGACCACCACGCCTTTGCCCGGCATCGAGCGCACCAGGCCGAGGGTTTCCAGCACGATTACCGCTTCGCGCAGGCTCGGGCGGCTGATGCCGAGCTGTTCGGCCAGCTCGCGCTGACCCGGCAGCATCTCGCCGGAGCGCCACTGACCACGGGCCAGCGCGGCCCGGAGTTTTTCCACCACTGAGTTGACGACGGTTGATGTAGTAATCACGTGTTCGCTCCATGAGCCGTGCCTGCATTGGCGCAGGCACGGCGCTCATTCAGAATTCTTTGGCCGCCGCTTGAGCGACCGTTTTTCTCGGCTGAAAGTTATAGCCCTGCTCGCCGTTGAGCACCTTGTTCGCCCGCTGCACGTCGATGTCCTTTTCCCAGCGGGCGATGGCCACGGTGGCGACGCAGTTGCCGATCAGGTTGGTCAGCGCGCGGCCGATGCCCATGAACCAGTCCACCGCCAGCACCAGCACCAGACCGACCACCGGAATCGCCGGGATGGCCGTCAGCGTGGCCGCCAGAATCACCAGCGCCGAACCGGGAATGCCGTGGGCGCCTTTGGAGGTAATCAGCGACACCAACAGAATTGTCAGCAGATCGGTCATGGCCAGCGGCGTGCCCGTGGCGTTGGCGATGAACACGATGGCCAGGGTCAGGTAGATCGAAAAGCCGTCGAGGTTGAACGAGTAGCCGGTTGGAATCACCAGCCCGACGGTCGAGCTGCCGATGCCCAGATGTTCAAGCTTGCGCATGATCTGCGGCAGCACGGCATCGGAGGAGGCGGTGCCCATGACGATCAGCAGTTCTTCGCGCAGGTACTTGAGCAACGGCCACATACGCAGACCGGACAGGCGCATCACCAGACCGAGAATCAGCGCGACGAAGGCGATGCAGGTCAGGTAGAACAAGCCGACCAGGCTGCCCAGGTGTTGCAGGGAATCGAGGCCATATTTGCTGGTGGTGAAGGCGATGGCGCCGAACACGCCGATCGGCGCCAGACGCACGATCATGCCCATGATGCGGAAGATCACATGGCTCAATTCGTTGATCAGCCGCGAGATCCCGGAAGCGGCTTCGCCCACCAGATTCAGCGCGCTGCCGAACAGCACCGAGAACAGCAGGACTTGCAGAATGTTGTTGTCGGCAAAGGCGCCGAGTACCGAGGTCGGGATCAGGTCCATCAGGAACTGGGTGGTGGTGTGCATGTGCTGGCCGCGCTCGGCGATGTCGCCCATGTCGGCGGCGGACAGCTGCTCCAGATGGATATTGGCGCCACTGCCGATCCCGGTGCTGAACGCGAACACCAGACCGATCACCAGGGCGATGGTGGTCAGCACTTCGAAGTAGATCACCGACTTGAGGCCGATGCGCCCGACCTTCTTCAGGTCGCCGGCGCCGCTGATGCCGCTGACCACCACGCAGAACACGATCAGGCCGATGAGCATCTTGATCAGTTTGATGAAACCGTCGCCCAGCGGTTTGAGCTGGGCCGAGTATTCAGGAAGGGTCAGCCCGCAGACGATGCCGAGCACCAGTCCGAGAACCACTTGGAGGAAGATTGAACGCGAGCACCATCTGAGCATGGGAGGAATCCTGGTCGGTGTCCTGGCAGCCGTGCGCGGGGCGCATCAGATTCAGGACTTAATTATTGTGGTCTTACCGGTATGTCCAGTGCGGGTGCAGTCTAGGCGCTGTTTTTTACGGATCGCAAGTGAAAAATGACGAATTGGCATGACCGGTCTGACCAGTTAGGCGCGAGGCCCCGACCTTGAGCCATTCGCAGTCCGAAACTTTTTTGCGGGCGAAAAAAAACCGGCCATCACTGGCCGGTTTTTCATGCTGCGGTTTTAACGTCGCAATTAAGCGCCGTATACCGGCAGTTTCTTGCAGATGGCTTTGACTTTCTCACGAACGGCGTCGATCACCGCTTCGTTGTTCAGGTCAGCCAGGATGTCGCAGATCCAGCCGGCCAGCTCTTTGCACTCGGCCTCTTTGAAGCCGCGAGTGGTCACAGCCGGAGTGCCGAAGCGCAGGCCGGAGGTGACGAACGGGGAGCGTGGGTCGTTTGGCACGGAGTTCTTGTTCACGGTGATGAACGCTTTGCCCAGAGCGGCGTCGGCGTCTTTACCGGAGATTTCCTGCTTGATCAGCGACAGCAGGAACAGGTGGTTTTCAGTACCGCCGGAAACCACGTCGAAACCGCGTTCGATGAACACGCCGGCCATGGCCTGGGCGTTTTTCACCACTTGTTGCTGGTAAGCCTTGAACTCAGGCTGCAGTGCTTCCTTGAAGCAGATCGCTTTGGCGGCGATCACGTGCTCCAGAGGGCCACCCTGGGCGCCCGGGAATACGGCGGAGTTCAGCTTCTTCTCGATGTCAGCGTTGGCCTTGGCCAGGATCAGGCCACCACGTGGACCGCGCAGGGTCTTGTGGGTGGTGGTGGTCACGACGTCAGCGAATGGAACCGGGTTCGGGTAGACGCCAGCGGCGACCAGACCGGCCACGTGAGCCATGTCGACGAACAGGTAGGCGCCAACCTTGTCGGCGATGGCGCGGAAGCGCGGGAAGTCGAGGATCTGCGAGTAGGCAGAGAAACCGGCCACGATCATTTTCGGCTTGTGTTCAACCGCCAGACGCTCGACTTCGTCGTAGTCGATCAGGCCGTTGGCGTCGATGCCGTACTGGATGGCGTTGTACAGCTTGCCGGAGGAGGAAACGCTGGCGCCGTGGGTCAGGTGACCGCCGTGAGCCAGGCTCATGCCCAGGATGGTGTCACCGGCCGACAGCAGGGCCAGGTAGACAGCGGCGTTGGCTTGGGAGCCTGCGTGCGGCTGAACGTTGGCGTAGTCGGCGCCGAACAGTTCCTTGGCGCGGTCGATGGCCAGTTGTTCAACAACGTCTACGTACTCGCAACCACCGTAGTAGCGCTTGCCCGGGTAGCCTTCGGCGTACTTGTTGGTCAGTACCGAGCCTTGAGCTTCCATCACCGCTGGGCTGGTGTAGTTCTCCGAAGCGATCAGCTCGATGTGTTCTTCCTGGCGCTGGGCTTCTTGCTCCATGGCGGCAAAAAGATCGGCGTCGTACTTGGCAATAGTCAAATCACGGCTGAACATGGCGGTCCTCAAGGATCGGGGGCAGAAAAGGGGGGCATTCTAACCCATCGGGTTTTGGATGGCATATGAAACGACATCATGTCGCAGACAAGTGGCGTTCATGACCAGATATGTGGCGTCCGTGCCGGCCTTCGTTGACCAGCCGGTTCGCACAATAACCGAGGCCGGCCCGCGATTTTGTGATCGACATCAATCCCTGTGGAAGCGAGCTTGCTCGCGAAGATCGCGCCGCCGATCTTCAGTCGAACATGAACAGCGCATCATTGCTGAACTGCGCCTCGAACCGGCCCGCCGGCATCGGCCGCCCGAACAGATAGCCCTGAACCTCGTCGCAACCATGCTCGCGCAGGAAATCCAGTTGCTCATGGGTTTCCACTCCCTCGGCGATCACCGCCAGATTCAGGCTGTGGGCCATGGCGATGATTGCTCGGGCGATCTGCGCATCCTGCTCGCCGGACGGCAGGCCGTCGACGAAGGTGCGGTCGATCTTCAGTACGTCGATCGGGAATTGCTTGAGGTAGTTCAGCGACGAGTAACCGGTGCCGAAGTCGTCGACCGCGATGCTCAGGCCGAGGTTCTTCAGGCCGGCAAGGATCTGCATCGCCTCGCTGACTTCGCGCATCAGGATACTTTCGGTCAGCTCCAGCTCCAGACACGCCGGCGGCAGGCCGGTTTCCTTGAGGATGGTGGCGATCCGCGTGCCGAGCTGGCCGTCGGAGAACTGCCGGGCGGAAATGTTCACCGAGACCTTCGGCACGCGCACGCGGCTCTGGTGCCAGGTCTTCAGCTGACGGCAGGCCTCGCTGATCACCCAGTCGCCGACGTCCACCACCAGCCCGAGTTCTTCGAGTACCGGGATGAAGTCCCCCGGCGGCACCAGCCCGCGACGTGGATGACGCCAGCGCAGCAGGGCTTCGGCGCCGGTCAGGCGTTTGCCGTCGCCGCTGAACTGCGGCTGGTAATACAGCACGAATTCGTTCTGCTCGAGGGCGTGGCGCAGATCGCTTTCCAGCTCCAGACGCTCCAGCGCACTGGCGTTCATGTCGGCCTGGTAGAACTGGAAGTTGTTCTTGCCGCGTTCCTTGGCGTGGTACATCGCGGTGTCGGCGTTCTTCATCAACTGGCTGAGTTCGTTGCCGTCCTGCGGGCTCAGGGCGATGCCGATACTGGCGGTGACGAAGAACTCGCGACCTTCGAGCACGAACGGCCGTACGAGGCTGGCAAGAATCTGCTCGGCCACGTGGATCGCACGGTTCAGCGCCATCTCACGGCTGGAACGGTGTTGCAGCAACAGGGTGAATTCGTCGCCGCCCATCCGCGCCACGGTGTCGTCATCGTCGACGCAGGCCAGCAACCGCGTGGCCATGTCCTTGAGCATGCGGTCGCCGGCGGCGTGGCCGAGGGAGTCGTTGATCGGTTTGAAACGGTCGAGGTCGAGGAACATCAGCACCACCCACGACTTCTGCCGCTCGGCCGACTGCAGCGCGGTGTGCAGGCGATCCTGGAACAGCGTGCGGTTCGGCAGGTGGGTCAGGGCGTCGTAGTAGGCGAGGCGGTGAATCCGCTGCTCGCTGGCCTTGCGCTCGCTGATGTCGCTGAAGAAGCACACGTAACTGGCCAGATCGCCCTCGTCATCGAGCACGGCGGTGATGCCGACCCACGCCGGGTAGTGCTCGCCGTTGCGACGCTTGAGCCAGACTTCACCTTCCCAGGTGCTGTGCTGATGCAGCTGCTTGAGCACGTAGCGCAGGTGCGCGTCCTGCTGTTCGTCGACGGTGAGCATGTTCGGCAATTGGTCGAGCACTTCGCTCACCGCGTAGCCGCTGACCCGGCTGAACGCCTCGTTGGCCTGGACGATGTAGCCGGCCGGGTCGGTGATCAGGATCGCCGAGGTCGAGTGCTCGAATACCGTGGCCGCCATGCGCAGGTCTTTCTCGGCGCGGCGCTGCTGGCTGATATCGCGACCGACCCCGAGCACGCCTTCGAAGGCGCCGTGTTCGTCCCACACCAGCACCAGACGCAGTTCGATCGGGATCTTGCGACCGTCGGCGCGCAGGCAGTCGAACAGGAACATCTGGGTCTGCACCTGGCTGCGCAAAACCACCAGTTGCTCGGGTTTGCCCAAGGCTTTGCTGACCCGATCCATCAGGTGATAGATGCCGCTCAGCTGCTGCGGGTTGGCGATGGTCGACTGCCAGCCGTTCTGGAAAATCCATTCGGCGTCATAACCCAGCACCGCTTGCACCGACGGGCTGACGTAGTTCAGCGAGAGCTTGCTGTCGGTGGAGAAGATCACGTCGCTGATGCTTTCGGCGAGCATCCGGTAGCGTTGTTCGCTGTCGCGCAACGATTCGCTGGCTTCGATCTGCTCGGTGATGTCTTTGGCCACGCCGATGATCCGCGTGACCTGATCGTGCTTGTCCCGGGCCAGCGCCTGTTCGCGAATATCGAAGCGCCGCCACTTGCCATCGCGATGACGGAAGCGCAGCTGGCATTGCAACAACTGGCTGTAACCGGCGTGACGCTGCATCTGCCGCGAGCGATGGTAGTAGTCGGCGTCTTCCGGGTGCAGGAGGATTTCCCAGAAGTATTCGCCCATCTGATGCAGCTCGGTACGGTTGTAACCGAGGGTCTGGCCGAGGTGGTGGTTGCTGAAAATCATCCGCTGGCTGATCACGTCCTGCACGTACAGATGATCCGGCACGGTACGCACCACGTCCGACCAGAAACCTTCGCGCTCCAGCAGTGACAGTTCGATCAGCTTGCGGCTGGTGATGTCGTTGATGCTCAGGATCACGGCCTTGTAGTCGTGCTGTTCCTGCGGCAGGCGCAGCACCAGCCACAGGTGCTGGTCGCGGCCATTGATGTCCGGCAACTTGATTTCCAGTTCCAGCTGCTTTTGCTGCTGGAGCACGGCGTCGAGCACCTGATTGCCGATGGCGCACTGACTGTGCGGCTGGCCGTCAATCAACAGTTGCCAGGCGTGGTCGCAGGAATTGACGTTGAGCAGTTGCAGCGCGACCTGGTTGACCTCGGTGACCCGCAGTTCGTGGAGCAATTGCTGGCGCTGCGCCGGTTGGTCGAGCCAGGCCTTGAGCTGGTCGCTGGTCTGGATCTGGGCCTTTTCGAAAACCTGCTTGAGCCCCGAAAGATCCAGCACGCACAACGCCACCCCGGTGCCTTCGAAAATATCCTGATAACGCCGACGCCCTTCATGCACCTGACGCTGACGGCGACGCATGTTGAGCAACGCGATAAACGGCAGCAGCGAGAGCGCCAGGCCCAGCAGACATTTGCCGATGAACGCCGGCAGCAGTTGTTCGAGCACATGCTGACGGTCGAACAGGCCACGCAGTTGCCAGTCGCTGCTGCTCAGCGGCACGGTCAGCACGCTGTTGGCGAGATCGTCCGGGGTCAGGGTGCTGGTCTTGGTGGAAGGCAGGGCTTCGTCGCGGCTGATGATCTGATGGTTGACGCGGTTTTCCACCAGCCACAGCGGGCGAATGCCGCTGTCGCCCTGTTTGGTCAGTGCGTCGAAGAAGGTCGGTGTCAGGCGCAGCGCCCAGTAACCGCGCGTGCTGCCACTGGCCTGATGCAGCAACAGATGCACCACCGAACCGTCGTCGGCGTTGCTGAAGTAGTGGGCCTGAGCGCGACTGCGGCGAACCAGATCGCTGAGGTAATCGGCGTCGTGGCTGTCCGTGGCGCTGTCGCTGAGGATTTTGCCTGACGGGCTGAGCAGGGCCAGGCTGCGCAGGTCAGGCAGCGATTGCTGGAGCTTGCGCAGCAGCGCCTGCTGTTCGTCGGCCGACTGGGGCTGTTCGACGATCGGTAGCAGATTGAGGGCGATCTGCGCGTTCAGCGCCATGTTCAGGCTGACCTGAGCAGCGAGGTCGGCGGTGTAGTCGATGGTGTACTGACGCTGGTTTTTCTGGGTTTCGCGCAGTTGATCGAGCAGCTGCCAGAACAGCAGCGCGAGCAGCAACAGCACCAGTGTCGCCAGCGCGCCTTTCAATGTTCCGCGCAGGGACGAGCCGGGCGCCGGTTGGGTGCTGCTCACAGAGGCTGGCGGAGTGACGTTGGACAAGCTGTAATCCTGCGGTCTGGCTGGACTGGCGCGACGTGCACTATAAGCCGGACGCCCAAGGGGCGGCTAGCATGCCTTGAGTTGTGGCGAAGTGCCAGCCCCACTCGGCTGGACTGCCTTTCATCATTAAGGTAGCTTTGCCGGTTACGCGGGAGCGTTCCAGCTCCTAGAATCAGACTTTTTTCAGCGCGCACGCATTGATCACCATCAAGTGAACGACGCGCATGGTCTGGCCGGGCATCGCCTGCGCTCCAATCATTCATCTGTCACTGACCCAAGGTTCTCCATGGCTCAATACGTCTTCACCATGCATCGGCTGGGCAAAGTTGTTCCGCCGAAGCGGGAAATCCTGAAAAACATTTCGCTGTCTTTCTTCCCCGGCGCCAAGATCGGCGTACTCGGCCTCAACGGTTCGGGTAAATCCACGCTGCTGAAAATCATGGCCGGCGTCGACACCGAGTTCGAAGGCGAAGCGCGCCCGATGCCGGAACTGAACATCGGTTACCTGCCGCAAGAGCCGCAACTGGATCCGACCAAGACCGTGCGTGAAGTGGTCGAGGAAGCGGTCAGCGTGATCAAGGATGCGCAAGCGCGTCTGGACGAGGTCTACGCCGCCTACGCCGACCCGGATGCCGACTTCGACAAGCTGGCCGCCGAACAGGCCAAGCTCGAAGCGATCCTGCAGGCCAGCGACGGTCACAACCTGGAGCGTCAGCTGGAAGTCGCCGCCGATGCGCTGCGTCTACCGGCCTGGGACGCCAAGGTCGAACACCTTTCCGGTGGTGAAAAGCGTCGTGTGGCCCTGTGCCGTCTGCTGCTGTCCGCCCCGGACATGCTGCTGCTCGACGAACCGACCAACCACCTGGACGCCGACTCCGTTGCGTGGCTCGAACACTTCCTGCACGACTTCCCGGGCACTGTGGTAGCGATCACGCACGACCGTTACTTCCTGGACAACGTCGCCGGCTGGATTCTGGAACTCGACCGCGGCGCGGGCATTCCTTACGAGGGCAACTACTCGGGTTGGCTGGAAGCCAAGTCCGATCGTCTGGCCCAGGAATCCAAGCAGCAATCGGCTCACGAAAAAGCCATGAAGGAAGAACTGGAGTGGGTGCGCAAAGGCGCCAAGGCCCGCCAGTCGAAATCCAAGGCACGTCTGCAACGCTTCGAAGAAATGCAGTCGCAGGAATTCCAGAAGCGTTCGGAAACCAACGAGATCTACATCCCGGCCGGTCCGCGCTTGGGTGACAAGGTCATCGAATTCAAGAACGTCACCAAGGGCTACGGCGATCGCGTACTGATCGACAACCTGTCGTTCTCGATGCCGAAAGGCGCCATCGTCGGCGTGATCGGCGGTAACGGTGCCGGTAAGTCGACCCTGTTCCGCATGCTGATGGGCAAGGAAACCCCGGACTCCGGCAGCATCGAGATCGGCGAAACCGTGCAACTGGCCTGCGTTGACCAGAGCCGCGAAGACCTCGACGGCAGCAAGACCGTGTTCCAGCAGATCTCCGACGGTTCCGACCAGATCCGCATCGGCAACTACGAGATCCCGTCGCGTACCTACGTCGGTCGCTTCAACTTCAAGGGCGGCGATCAGCAGAAGTTCGTCAAGGATCTGTCCGGTGGTGAGCGCGGTCGTCTGCACTTGGCGCTGACCCTGAAGGAGGGTGGCAACGTCCTGCTGCTCGACGAACCGTCCAACGACCTCGACGTTGAAACCCTGCGTTCCCTGGAAGAAGCCCTGCTGGACTTCCCGGGCGCCGCTATTGTGATCTCTCACGATCGGTGGTTCCTTGACCGCGTCGCGACTCACATCCTGGCGTACGAAGACGACTCGCAAGCGGTGTTCTTCGAAGGCAACTACACCGAGTACGAAGCCGATCGCAAAAAGCGCCTCGGCGAAGCAGCGGCCCAGCCACACCGGGTACGCCACAAGAAACTGGCCTGATTTCAGGTTGGTTGCATGAAAAAGCGGAGCCTTCGGGCTCCGCTTTTTTTTGCCTGCAATGCAGACTGTTTTATAGCGTGTGTACTATTTGTTTTCATAAATGCGACATTTTTGTCTGTTGCTGTGTACATGTCGTTTGTTACAGTCCGGCTCAATCTCCTCCAACGACAACAAATTTGCCGAGACTTTTCCCATGATCGAATCCGTCGAATCCTTCCTCGCCCGTCTGAAAAAGCGCGATCCGGATCAACCCGAATTCCACCAGGCCGTCGAAGAAGTCCTGCGCAGCCTGTGGCCGTTTCTTGAAGCCAATCCGCACTATCTGACCTCGGGGATTCTCGAGCGCATCTGCGAGCCGGAGCGGGCGGTGGTGTTCCGGGTGTCGTGGGTCGACGATCAGGGCAAGGTCCAGGTCAATCGCGGTTTCCGCATCCAGATGAACAGCGCCATTGGCCCGTACAAGGGCGGCTTGCGCTTCCACCCTTCGGTGAACATGGGCGTGCTGAAATTCCTCGCCTTCGAACAGACCTTCAAGAACTCCCTGACCTCGTTGCCCATGGGCGGCGGCAAGGGCGGTTCGGACTTCGATCCGAAGGGCAAGAGCGACGCCGAAGTCATGCGTTTCTGCCAGGCGTTCATGAGCGAGCTGTACCGCCACATCGGTGCCGACGTGGACGTACCGGCCGGGGATATCGGTGTCGGCGCACGGGAGATTGGTTTCCTGTTCGGCCAGTACAAGCGCCTGAGCAACCAGTTCACCAGCGTGCTGACCGGCAAGGGCATGACCTATGGCGGCAGCCTGATCCGCCCGGAAGCCACCGGTTTCGGTTGCGTGTACTTCGCCGAGGAAATGCTCAAGCGCCGCGAGCAGACCGTCGAAGGCAAACGCGTGGCGATCTCCGGTTCCGGCAACGTTGCGCAGTACGCGGCTCGCAAAGTGATGGATCTGGGCGGCAAGGTGATTTCCCTGTCCGACTCCGAAGGCACGCTGTATTGCGAGGCGGGTCTGAGCGAAGAACAGTGGTTGGCGCTGCTGGAACTGAAGAACGTCAAGCGCGGGCGGATCAGCGAATTGGCTTCCGCCTTCGGCCTGGAGTTCCGCGCCGGTCAGCTGCCATGGTCGTTGCCGTGCGATATCGCGCTGCCATGCGCGACCCAGAACGAACTCGACGCTGAATCAGCCCGCACCTTGCTGCGCAACGGCTGCATCTGCGTGGCCGAAGGTGCGAACATGCCGACCACCCTCGAGGCTGTGGATCTCTTTATCGAAGCCGGCATTCTGTTTGCGCCGGGCAAGGCCTCGAATGCCGGCGGCGTGGCGGTCAGTGGGCTGGAGATGTCGCAGAACGCCATGCGCCTGCTGTGGACGGGCGGCGAGGTAGACAGCAAGCTGCACGGGATCATGCAGTCGATCCACCACGCCTGCGTGCATTACGGTGAGGAAAACGGCCGGATCAACTACGTCAAAGGCGCGAACATCGCCGGCTTCGTCAAAGTCGCGGACGCGATGCTGGCGCAAGGCGTGGTTTAAGCAACGGGGCTCAAGAGCGCTCGATGCGGATCACTTCAATCAGTTGATCGCCGGCCGGGCGCTGCCACAGCACTTCATCGTTGAGCCGCGCGCCAAGCAGCGCACGGCCCAGCGGTGAAGCCCAGTTGATCAGGCCGTTGGCGGCATCGGCCTGATCCTCGCCGACCAGTTGCACCCGGCGCTCGGTGTCGTGTTCGTCGGCGTAGGTCACCCAACTGCCGATTTGCACCTTGTCGTTCGACGTCGGAGCCGGTGCGACCTGAGCGCAGCCGACCCGTTGATTGAAATAACGCAAATCCCGTTCGAGATCGGCCAGCCGCTGCTTGTCGGCCTGTTCGCCCTTGGCGGACTGTTCGGCGTGCAGGGTTTGCAGTTCGGCGACTTTCGCCTGCAACTGAGCGAGCCCTTGCGGCGTGACGTAGTTGGGCTGTGGGCTGACCTGCCGTTCGACCGGCTGATCGGCTTGCGCAGCGGCGTTGTCTTCGTTGACGAAGGCGCGACTCATGATGGGCTCCTGTTACAACCGTTGGGCCATGGTCGCAGGCAAAAGGTTTCGCTGGATGTCTGGAAACGACCTACTGCGAACGATAAGCCCGAGCGGCGCCTTGATCCTTCTCTTGCTGCCAGGCGCGCTCGCGTTCGTCCCAGTGTTCGTTGCGATACTGTTCGCGATCCTTGTTTTCCAGCATCGCCTGACATTCGCGGAAGCCGTCGCTCCAGCCCTCGGCGTATTGCTTGTCCTTGAGATAGCGCGGCACGTTCTTGCGAAACTCGCCGCTGATCGAACCGGCCGCCTGACGGCCGCTGATACAACCGTCATCGAAACCGTCGGCGAACGCCGGTGGATAACCCTTGGCAATCAGATCTTCGTGGGTGCTCTGACAACCACCCAGCACCAGCAACACACCCGCAAAAACCGCACACCGCCACATCACACTCTCCCGGGCCGTTAAACGGCTGATAGGGAAAGTCTAGAAGCGGATTCGTCGATGGGGCGTGAAAGAAAGATCAAAACCTCAGTAGTGATACCACTTCACTTCCAACATCACCTCGGTCTCCGGCGTGGCCAGATGGCTGAACTCGCGCTGGGCACTCAGGCGCAGGCCGAGGTTGCGCGACAATTCCCACTGCTGATTCAGACTCAGGCTACGGCGCACTTCACCATTGAAGAAGTAATCGCCTTTGGCCTCCACGCTGAGATTGCCCAGCGGGTTTTTCCACAACACGCCGGTATTGAAACCGCCGGCGGGTGAAACGAACTCGGCGAAATCATTGTTGTGTTCAACGCGCACCGTGCCGAGGGCGAACCCCAGCACATCGTCACCCAACGCCCAGGTGCCGCCACCGCCACCGTTGACGTGGCTGACCAACGTCTCGTCATCATGCTTGCCCGGTACGCGTTCGAGACCACCGGTGACTTGCCACGACAGCGGCTGCAACAGCGCATTGCGCGGCGTCAGTGAGCGGATGGTCGCCAGGTCCAGTTGCTGGAATTGCCAGTGATTGCCTTCGTACTGGCGCAGCTTCATCTGCAGGATTTCGATTTGTGCGCCGAGGGGGAAACTCTCGGCGTTGTCGTTGAGGTCGTGATAGGCCATGCGCAAGCCGTACTCGCCGAACGCGCGGTCACCGCGCGTGCCGAGACCGGCCTGCCAGGTGCGCGATTCATGGCCGTCCTCGGGCAGGCCCGGTTGCGGAATCTGCAGCTCCGGCGCCGGATTCTTGTTGATCGCCCGCAGCAGTTCGAAACTGCGCTGGGCCCGCTGCGGATCACGTTCCTGGCCGTTGGCGCGATAGCGTTCCAGCCTATACGCCGCGTCGACGATCAGCGCTTGCCGATCCCGGGGCAGGGCCTTGAAGGCCGGGTCCTGAAGTTGCTGCTGGTCGGCACTGACTTTCAGCACCCAGTCCTGTTCTTCGCCGCTCAAGGGTTCGGCGCGGCTGAGCAGTTCGCGCTCGCGGGACGGGCGATACTCGATGTGTTCGACCAGCCCGGCTTCCTTCACCGCTTTGACGGTATCGGTGGGGATCGCGGTCAGCGGGAATTGTTCGGTCAGGCGCAGACTTGGGCGCGCCACCTGCAACAGTTCCAGCAGGCGATAGGAGCAGTTTTCATCGAAGAAGAAGTAGTCGAACTGGATCTGCTTCAACTCCCACACATGCTCGACCATTCGCGCGGTTTCGGCTTGCGTCAGATTGAGCCGGTATTCCCACAGGTCGCGGTTTTCCAGGCTGCGGTATTCCGAGAGTTTTTCCTGATAGGGCACCAGCGCGAACAGCCCCGGATAGCCGCCCATCAGGCCTTTCCAGGCGTACAGAATGCTGTTGTCCGAACCTTCGATGTAGGCGCCGAAGTTGATCGCGTAACTGAGCAGCGAAGTCTTGTCGCTTTGTACGTCGGCCTGGTCGATGCGCAGCAGGGTGTGGCCGAACATCGACGACGGGCTGTTGAGGTAGGCCGCCGGGAAAATCATCACCGCGCTGTGGGGCGAGACGTCCTTGAACCACTTCTTGAATTCGGCGCAGTCCGGGGTCGGCAGGTCGGTCAGGTTGAGTTGATCTTTCAACCAGCGGGTGCGTGCCGGGTAGACGCACTGGGCGTGTTGCTCACCGAGACGGGCGGGGGCGTACAGCGCCTGCACGGTGGCGGCCAGTTCATGGTCGGGATGTTCGTTGCCATCGGGGGCGAGGAAGAATTTTTTGTCGCTGACGTAGCTGCGCCAGCCACCGAGCTTGGCGGTTTCGTAATGACCGAGGGAAATCCAGAAGCGGTCGTTGGCCAGTTGCTGCAAACGTTGAGGGTCGACGTGAGGCGCGGCGGACAGCGGGGCGCAGACACACAGCGCCAGCCAGGCAAGGCGTTTGAGCATAAATGGCAACTTAAGTCGAAAGAAACAAAGACCCAAGAAGGGCGGGCCGAAAAAATAAAACCCGCTTCCCGAAAGAAGCGGGTGGGTCGAGCTTAAGCCTGAGTCGCGTACTTGGCCAGACGTGGGTCTGCCTTCAGAACGGCCAGGGTGTTGGTATGCACGTCTTCGGCGGTCACGTCAGCCTTGCTGAAGATCTGCTGGAAGTGCTCGTGAGTGACGGCGGCGAAGTGCGCACGGTCTTCCGGCGCCACGCCCAGTACCACGGCATAGGTCGTCAGCGCTTCGCCGTTGCCTTTTGCCATGTCTTCGGACAGCTCGTTCATCATGCCATTCATGGCAAACCAGGATTTGCCGCCGTAGGTCAGCGATGCGTTGGTGGAGCAACCGTTGGTGCCGGACGTCATGCCGAACGTGGCGTTGCCGGAGGTGCCGTTGGTGGTGGATGCCAGGAAGTGAGCCGGGGTGCCACGCTGACCTTCGAACAGCATGTTGCCCCAACCGCAATCCGGGCCGCCTGGAGCTTGCGCCATTGCGTTGATGGATACAGCGGTGAAGAGAGTACCGAGAAGAATCCGTTTCATAGCTTTTTTCTCTTTGTGTGCATACCAATGGACAGGGTTCTGGCTGGCTCTAAACGTAAGCTGCCTGCGCGACGATCATGCTGCGTTGAAAACAGGCTCGGAATGCTCATGTAGGACCCTACACTCCGCTTCCTCGCCTGTTTTCGCCTTGCCTGATCGCCGCTCGGCGAGCTTACGTTCAGAGCCAAACGAAGCCAGTGGGCCGGTATTAGTTCCAGCCGCGCAGTTTGGAGTTTAGGCACGTTCCCGGGGTTCCGTGATTTTTTAAGAAAGATTTGGCGATACCCCCGGTTTCACTGGGGCTGCGTCAAGGTTGGCCGGTTGTCTATGCTTTGTCGTATGGCGCGCCTTGCCAGTGGGGCTCGGGCAGCGCCAGAATGCCGCTATCTGCCCCGCCTGATTGTTAAGGAAGCCCGATGCCTGATCCTGTTGCTGCCAGCTTGCGTCTAGCGCCCGAAGCGCTGACCCGTCCGTTTTCCGCTGAACAGTTCAGCTTCACTACCACCAATGATCTGGAGCCCTTTCGCGGTGTGCTCGGCCAGGAACGTGCGGTCGAAGCCTTGCAGTTCGGTGTGGCCATGCCACGCCCCGGTTACAACGTATTCGTCATGGGCGAGCCCGGCACCGGCCGTTTCTCGTTCGTCAAACGCTACCTGAAGGCCGAAGGCAAACGCCTGCAGACCCCGGCGGACTGGGTCTACGTCAACAATTTCGATGAGCCGCGCGAACCCCGCGCCCTGGAACTGCCATCGGGCAGCGCCGCTGCCTTCATCGGCGACATCAACGGCCTGATCGACAACCTGCTGGCGACCTTTCCTGCGGTGTTCGAACACCCGTCCTACCAGCAGAAGAAGAGCGCCATCGACCGCGCCTTCAACCAGCGCTACGACAAGGCGCTGGACGTCATCGAACGTCTGGCCCTGGAAAAAGACGTCGCCCTGTACCGCGACAGCAGCAACATCGCCTTCACCCCGATGCTTGAAGGCAAGGCGCTGGACGAAGCCGAATTCGCCCAGTTGCCGGAGGCCGAGCGCGAGCGTTTCCACGAGGACATTTCCGGTCTCGAAGAGCGCCTGAACGAGGAGCTCGCCAGCCTGCCGCAATGGAAGCGCGAGTCGAGCAACCAGCTGCGTCAGCTCAACGAAGAAACCATCACCCTGGCCCTGCAGCCATTGCTCGCACCGCTGTCGGAAAAGTACGCGGAAAACGCCGCGGTCTGCGGTTACCTGCAAGCGATGCAGGTCTATCTGCTGAAAACCGTGGTCGAGCAACTGGTCGATGACAGCAAAACCGATGCGGTCGCGCGCAAGCTGCTGGAAGAGCAATACGCCCCGAGCCTGGTGGTCGGTCATCCGGCCAGCGGCGGTGCGCCGGTGGTGTTCGAACCGCATCCGACCTATGAAAACCTGTTCGGTCGTATCGAATACACCACCGATCAAGGCGCGCTCTACACCACCTATCGCCAGTTGCGTCCGGGTGCGTTGCACCGCGCCAATGGCGGTTTCCTGATCCTTGAAGCAGAAAAAATGCTCGGCGAGCCGTTCGTGTGGGATGCGCTCAAGCGCGCCCTGCAATCGCGCAAGCTGAAGATGGAATCGCCGCTGGGCGAGATGGGCCGTTTCGCCACCGTGACGCTCAACCCGCAGCACATTCCGTTGCAGGTCAAAGTGATCATCATCGGCGCCCGTCAGCTGTATTACACGCTGCAGGACCTCGATCCGGACTTCCAGGAGATGTTCCGCGTTCTGGTGGATTTCGACGAAGACATCCCGATGGTCGACGAAAGCCTGGAGCAGTTCGCTCAGTTGCTGAAAACCCGTACTTCGGAAGAAGGCATGGCGCCGCTGACCGCCGACGCGGTGGCGCGTCTGGCGACTTACAGCGCGCGTCTGGCCGAGCACCAGGGCCGTTTGTCGGCGCGGATCGGCGATCTGTTCCAGCTGGTCAGCGAGGCGGATTTCATCCGGCATCTGGCCAACGATGAAATGACCGACGCCGGCCACATCGAGCGTGCGCTCAAGGCCAAGGCCACTCGCACCGGTCGGGTGTCGGCGCGGATTCTCGACGACATGCTGGCGGGGATCATTCTGATCGACACCGACGGCGCGGCGGTCGGCAAATGCAACGGTTTGACCGTGCTCGAAGTCGGGGACTCGGCGTTTGGTGTGCCGGCGCGGATTTCCGCCACCGTGTACCCGGGTGGCAGCGGCATCGTCGACATCGAGCGTGAGGTCAACCTCGGTCAGCCGATCCACTCCAAGGGCGTGATGATTCTCACCGGGTATCTGGGCAGCCGTTACGCCCAGGAATTCCCGCTGGCGATTTCCGCGAGCATCGCGCTGGAGCAATCCTACGGCTACGTCGATGGCGACAGTGCGTCGCTGGGCGAGGCGTGCACGCTGATTTCGGCGTTGTCGAAAACCCCGCTCAAGCAGTGCTTCGCGATCACCGGCTCGATCAACCAGTTCGGTGAAGTGCAGGCGGTGGGCGGGGTCAACGAGAAGATCGAAGGCTTCTTCCGTCTCTGCGAAGCGCGCGGGCTGACGGGCGAGCAGGGCGCGATCATTCCGCAGGCCAACGTCGCCACCTTGATGCTCGACGAGAAGGTGCTGGCGGCGGTGCGTGCCGGGCAGTTCCACGTTTACGCGGTGCGTCAGGCCGACGAAGCGTTGAGCCTGCTGGTGGGCGAGCCGGCCGGTGAGCCGAACGAAGAGGGCGAATTCCCGGAAGGCAGCGTCAACGCGCGGGTAGTGGAGCGTCTGCGGGTGATTGCCGAGATGATCAGCGAAGAAGATCTGAAAGAGGCCGAGAAGGAACTGGCGCAGGAGGCGCTGGCCGAGGCCAAACCGGCGTAAGCCAGGCGGCAATCAAAAAAACGGGAGCCTTGTGCTCCCGTTTGTGTTTTGTCGCGAACGTCGGCAAAAGTGCCATCACTCTGGCGTCAATATTCACACAATGACCATTCGGCGCCTTCTGGTTCTGTGCGGCTTGCGCGGCGGACTTTTCTTCTATTCTCTGCTCAAGGACATCGACAGTATCACTGGATCGAAACAGCTCTTCAGCAAGGGCTGAACACCGGCTTTACCGAGGGTCGCCGCCATGTCGCGCAACCTCTGCCTCACCCGTCAATGCCTGGGTCTCGTGACCCGTATCGAATGCGCCATCAAGCCGTTGGCCGGCGATAACGGCATGTGGACGTTGCTCTTCGCCGCCGGCATGGCCGGTGAACAACCTTCCGCCATCAAAGCCCAGGGCCCGTTTCACGGGCCGATCGCCGCCGAGTCGATTCTCGACACCATCGTTGAAAGCCTGACGATGCACGGCTATGAACTGGCCAATGATCCACAGATCTGGTCGTTGCATCTGCAGGCGCAGTTGCGGCAGATCAATGGTGGACGCGGACGCAGCATCGGCACTTTCGATCACTAGAGTGCCGATCATCAGCGTCGATCAGGGCGCAGCGCCCTGGGTCTGCGCCTTGTCGAGTTTGACCTCAAAGCCGTATTGCACGGTGGCGAGGTCGGTTCGCTGGTAGGTTTCCACGTGCGTCGGACGGCCGTAGAAATAATGCACGCCGAATAACACCGGCCCTTCTGCGCTCGCGTCGTGGCTGACCGACAGAATCTGTTTCAGATAATGACCGCTGTCGTCCTTGACGAAGAATCGCCATTCGTTGGCCGGGTATCGCTTCAAATCCACCACCAACGCGTTGTTCCTGATTTCGAGACCTTTAGGCAGGGCTTTGGCTTCATAAGCCTGTTTGTCCACCGTCGCCAGGAACAACGGCATCGAGCCGACGGCAATCGCCGGGGTTTCCGGGAACAGGTTCAGGTCGTAGGTGATCGTCGCCTGTAGCGGATCGACCTGATACGCCTCGGGTGGCAGCTCGATTGGCTCGTCGAGTTTGCCGTTGTGCTTTTCAGTGAAGAACGTCACCGGGCTTTCGCCGGGGCTGAAGTCGTCGCCGAGCATTTCATCATTGAAAGTTTTGCGGTGGTCGAACTCGATGCGCGCGGCGCTCGGCTCTTCAACCGACTGGCGGATATGAACGCCGCTTTTCAGCTGTTCTTCAGTCAGGGAAGCTCCCTTGAGCCAGTCGGGCGCCTGGTCGTCGTAGACAGTGATCGGCAGGTCGAGCGGCTGCACGGTTTTTTCCGTGGTGTGCGGATCGAACTCGCGCACGGGCAGATCCAGCGCCTTGCGGGTGACGGTCGCTTCGGAAAAATCCAGCAGGCTGACTTCGAGGGTGTCGATCGGGCCGTTGAAGTACACCTTGTTGTAGTGGTGCGGGTGCTGCTGTTCAAAGGCCTGCTGTTCATCGTCCAGCTTCTTTTCCAGCGCCTCGCTCCAGGACTTTTGCTGTTGCAGGTACGCCAGCTGTTTTTGATAGAACGCCACCTGCTCGGGGTTTTCGTTGATGGCGCCGGCACGCACCAGATACTGGCCCGTTGAATCGCGGGCCTGAACGATCAACGAATTGAGCCGGGTATTGGCGACTTCGGGGGCGAGCGGCAGCTGGTTGCTGAACTCGAGTTCGGCGTAGTGCGTGTCCAGTTTCAGCAGGGTCACGCTGAGGTTGCCGTCGGAGCGGGTCTGGCCGACGTCCTTTTTATCCAGATTGAAACTGTGCAGGCGTTTCGGGGTGATGACTTCCACCTGGCCTTGCAGGCTGACCGGGCGCGGCAGGTTTTTCTTGTCGACATTCAGCCCTTCGATGAACGGGTAGGTGACGGTCAGGTCATCGGGGTTGGTGACGTTGGAGCTGGACGGACTCAGCTGAATGCCCGGATCGGTTTCCGACCATTCCGGCTGATAGGCGATGACCCGCTTGTTGCTCAGGGTCACCGATTGCCATTCCACACCATGGGGGAACAGAAAACCGCCGGGGATGTTGAGCACGAAAGGAAACACCGGTTGCAGATCGGTGAGGTAATCGGAGCTGGAATCCTTGTGCAGCACAAACAGGCCATTGATGAAGGTGTCGACCAGCGCCTGGGGTGTCGGGTAATGCCTGAGTACGCCGAGGGCGTCTTCGCCGTATTCGGTCCGGGGCGGTTTGTTGTCGAGCTTCTGTTGCGCGCGTTCGAGCAACAGCAGCGAGCCGCCGAGTTCGGTCACGGCGTCCTTGAGTTTCGGATCGGTGATGGCGTCCAGCGATTGCTCGAACTGTGCGGTCTTTTCTTCGAGGCTGACCGCGGTTTTTTCATCGCCGGGCGAACACGCGCCCAGCAACAGGGCGAAGCAAATTCCGGCGGTCGTTATCGGCAATCGCACATCCATTTCCAGTCGTCCTGTCCACTGTCACTGGGCTGTCAATAGTTTGGACACTAGCAGAAAAACTTTGACACACACACGCAGGTGGCGGATTTCCGGGCGGTTTCTGGCTGTCATGGGCGGCTGGTATACTCGCCGCCGATTTCAACCCTTCTTGTGTGAGAGTCAATGGAACGCTTTATCGAAAATGCAATGTACGCCACGCGCTGGCTGCTGGCGCCGATCTACATCGGGCTGTCCCTCGGGCTGCTGGCGCTGGCATTGAAATTCTTCCAGGAAGTGTTTCATGTCATTCCCAACGTCTTCTCCATGGCTGAGTCCGAGCTGATTCTGGTGCTGCTGTCGCTGATCGACATGGCGCTGGTCGGCGGCTTGCTGGTGATGGTGATGATTTCCGGCTACGAGAATTTCGTGTCCGAGCTGAACATCGATGAAGGCAAAGAGAAGCTCAGCTGGCTGGGCACCATGGACTCCTCGTCGCTGAAGATGAAAGTGGCGGCGTCGATCGTGGCGATCTCCTCGATCCACCTGCTGCGGATCTTCATGGATGCCAAGAACGTCGATCCCGAGCACCTGATGTGGTACGTGATCATCCACATGACCTTCGTGATTTCGGCGTTCGCCATGGGTTATCTGGACAAGCTCACCAAGCACTGATGAGCTGACGATTGCTGTAACAAAACCGCCCGTCTGTTGCGAAACAGACGGGCGGTGTCGTTTGTGGCTTGTACTTTGATCGGCCGAGGCATATCCCTGTAGATCTCAAGGCTCGCCACCGCGTGAGGTGCGTTCATGAACCTGCAAGAGTTGAATGCGTTTGCCGTCGCCAGAAAGGTCGACGAACTGAACCTGATCTCCATGGAAGGCGGGATCTATCTGCTGGAGGCCCGGATGCATGGTGCGGCGTATCCGCTGAGCGATCCGCAGGGGAAAATGCTGACGCTGCGTTCGGTCGAGCATGCCCGGGATGTGCTGCATAACTTTCCGGTGCTGCCATTCAACCTGGTGCACACTTCGGTGCACGATGAAATGTGCGGTCTTGGCGCCAGTGGCGAAGAGAGCCTGAAGGTGCCGCTGGCCTGGCGATCCGCGCTGTAGGCCCGCGGGCCTGATCAATGCCGGAACATCTGTGCTAGTCTGCTCGCCCTTTTGGTTCCGGGCGCGCCGGGACGCGCTGTGTACGCACGGCATGTCCTGAGGCCGTCCGCACAGCGGAGCAGTGTCATGTCCGAAGTAAATCTGTCCACCGACGAAACCCGCGTCAGCTACGGCATCGGCCGTCAGCTGGGTGACCAGCTGCGCGACAACCCGCCACCGGGTGTCAGCCTGGACGCCATCCTGGCCGGCCTGACCGACGCATTCGCCGGTAAGGAAAGCCGTGTAAGCCAGGAAGCCATGTCCGCCAGCTTCAAGGTGATCCGCGAGATCATGCAAGCCGAAGCCGCTGCCAAAGCTGAAGCCGCTGCTGGCGAAGGCCTGGCATTCCTGGCTGAAAACGCCAAGAAAGAAGGCATCACCACCCTGGCTTCCGGCCTGCAGTTCGAAGTGCTGACTCAAGGTGAAGGCGCCAAGCCATCCCGTGAAGACACCGTGCGTACTCACTACCACGGCACGCTGATCGACGGCACCGTGTTCGACAGCTCCTACGAGCGTGGCCAGCCGGCTGAATTCCCGGTTGGCGGCGTTATCGCTGGCTGGACCGAAGCCCTGCAACTGATGAATGCCGGTAGCAAATGGCGTCTGTACGTGCCGAGCGAACTGGCTTACGGCGCTCAAGGCGTTGGCAGCATCCCGCCGCACAGCGTTCTGGTGTTCGACGTCGAGCTGCTCGACGTTCTGTAATCCCGTTACCCTGCACAAGCGTGGCTTGTGCAGGGTTTCTCCGCCGTTCTCATACTTCGATCTTGTTGTGCAGTTCACTGGTCGGGCGCAAGGCCCGGGCATAGCAGAACAGGAACAGATTGCGCACCAGCTCCTTGAGCACCAATGGCTCGCTGGAACTCAGGCCGCTGACGTCCAGATCCCCTTGATCCTGCAACTCGTGCAGGGCTTCTTCTTCCAGTACGGCGCAGACTTCTCCGGTTTCCCGATGCAGGATCCTGAGGTACGGGTGCGGGCGATCCAGCCAGGCGTCGATCAAATAAGTCATGGGTCTCATCTCCATTGAAAAGGGTTTCAATGAGAATAATTCTTATTCGTCAAATAGCAAGCGCCTATTGGCGGTTTGTGATTTTTTGCGGGTAAAGATTGCGTAAGGTCAAAACGGCTGGCGTTCGGCTATTGCGAGGATTTGTTGGGGAATGCGGGGGAGGGCGAAGCTCCATCCCACGGCGGGCGCGGGATGGAAGACAGCAGAATCAGACTTTTCTGACGAACTCGGATTTGAGTTTCATCGGGCCGATGCCGTCGATCTTGCAGTCGATGTCGTGATCGCCATCGCACAGGCGGATGTTCTTGACCTTGGTGCCGACCTTGACCACCAGCGAGGTGCCCTTGACCTTCAGGTCCTTGATCACGGTGATGGTGTCGCCGTCCTGCAGGACGTTACCGACCGAATCTTTCTTCACGGCGTCATCGGACACCACTTCGGCTTCACCGCCGGCAGTCCACTCGTGGGCGCACTCCGGGCACACCAGTTGGGTACCGTCTTCGTAGGTGTATTCGGAATTGCATTTCGGGCAGGGTGGCAACGTGCTCACTAAGGCTCCTTGGAGAGGGGATCGCTAAAAGTCGCACATTGTATAGGGTTTTAGCCGCTGATGGCAGGCAACAAAAAACCGCAGGCTCCAATGGAGGCTGCGGTTTTTTGATGATGTGGCGTTGATCAGTGCGTGCGGGCGACCGCGAACTCGCTCAGCTCAACCAGTGCATCGCGGTATTCGCTGGCCGGCAGCGCGTCGAGGCACTTGATCGCACGGGCCACATAGTCACGGGCCAGTTGCGCGGTGTATTCCAGCGAACCGGACGCTTCCACGGCAATGCGGATGCTTTCCAGGTCTTCGATCCCGCCTTTCTGGATCGCCTGGCGTACTAGTGCGGCTTGTTCTGGCGTGCCTTCGCGCATGGTATAGATCAGCGGCAGGGTCGGCTTGCCTTCGGCCAGATCGTCACCGACGTTCTTGCCCAGGGTTTCGGCGTCGCCTTTGTAGTCGAGCAGGTCGTCGACCAGTTGGAACGCCACGCCCAGGTGATCGCCGAAGGTACGCAGGGCTTCGCTCTGCTCGGCGGTGGCGCCGGCCAGCGCCGCGGCGCTGTGGGTCGAAGCTTCGAAAAGCATCGCGGTCTTGCCGCGGATGACTTCCATATAGGTTTCTTCGGTGGTGCTGGCGTCGCGAACCTTGGACAGCTGCAGCACTTCGCCTTCGGCGATGATGCGCGTGGCCTGGGACAGGATCTTCATCACCGGCATCGAGCCCAGTTCGACCATCATCTCGAACGAGCGCGAGTACAGGAAGTCACCGACCAGTACGCTCGGGGCGTTGCCCCACATGGCGTTGGCGGTCGAACGGCCACGGCGCATGCCGGACATGTCGACCACGTCGTCATGCAGCAGGGTCGCGGTGTGCAGGAATTCGATGGTGGCGGCCAGCAGGCGCATGTCGTCGCCTTCGCGACCCAGGGCCTTGCCACACAGCAGCACCAATAAAGGACGCAGGCGTTTGCCGCCGGCCGACGTGATGTAATCGCCGATTTTCGATACCAGCGGCACTCGGGAAGTCAGCTGCTTCTTGATGATGCCGTCGACGGCGCTAAAATCGTCCGCCACCGCGCGGTAGAAAGCTTGGGGTTGCATCAGCGACAGGTGCTCCAGAAGGGTTGCGCGGCATGCTAGGACCCACGTCCGGGCCTGTCAAGGCGCGATGGACGGCCCCTTGCATGACTTCGAAGGCTTGCGTACAATCGCGCACCCTGAACTTCCTGGGCAGCACCTGCCTTACGCAATTGCAAACGGGCCTCCAGCCCATTGCAGCCATGCCAGCCAATACCTCTTCTTATAAAGAGCTGGGTGAGCAGGATTATCGGAGAAATACCATGTCTTATGCAGTAATCGTTACTGGTGGCAAGCAGTACAAAGTTGCACCAGGTGAATACCTGAAGATCGAAAAACTGGAAGTCGCTACTGGCGAATCCGTAACTTTTGATCGCGTTCTGTTGGTTGCCAATGGCGACGACGTGAATATCGGCGCTCCAGTTGTTGCTGGCGCTACCGTTGTGGCTGAAGTGATCTCCCAAGGTCGTCACGATAAAGTCCGCATCATCAAGTTCCGTCGTCGTAAGCACCACATGAAGCGTATGGGCCACCGCCAGTGGTACACCGAGATCAAAATCACCGGTATTCAGGCTTAATTTCAGCCTAATTCCTCACTAGGAGAATTGACTCATGGCACACAAAAAAGCTGGTGGTAGTACCCGTAACGGTCGCGACTCAGAAGCCAAACGCCTTGGCGTGAAGATGTATGGCGGCCAGGTCATCAAGGCCGGCAACATCATCGTGCGTCAGCGCGGCACCCAATTCCACGCTGGCTACGGCGTTGGCATGGGTAAAGATCACACTCTCTTCGCGAAAATCGAAGGCGTGATCAAGTTCGAAGTAAAGGGCGCTTTCAACCGCCGTTACGTGAGCGTAGTCGCGGCTTAATCGCGAGTATGCTGGAGAAGCCCTGTCTTGCGACGGGGCTTTTTCGTTTGTGGGGTGAGTCTCTTGCAAAGCTGTTTGTATGGGCTGTCGGCGTGCGATGCAGGTCGTGAGTTGGGGTCGCTGCGCTCATTTTTGCAAGAGTCTTATGTCTTGATTGTTTTTCGGCTCGTCCGTACGGCGAGAGGCGTTGGTTATGAAGTTTGTTGATGAAGTATCGATCCGCGTAAAGGCTGGTGACGGCGGCAATGGCTGCATGAGTTTCCGTCGGGAAAAATTCATTGAAAACGGCGGCCCGAACGGTGGTGACGGCGGTGACGGCGGTTCCATCTTCATGATGGCCGACGAAAACCTCAACACCCTGGTGGACTACCGTTACACCCGGCACTTCGATGCCGAGCGTGGCTCCAACGGCGGCAGCACCGACTGCACCGGCAAGAAGGGTGAAGACCTGATCCTGCGCGTGCCGGTCGGCACCACCGTGATCGACTCCGCCACCCAGGAAGTCATTGGCGACCTGACCAAGGCCGGTCAGAAGCTGATGGTGGTTCAGGGTGGCTGGCACGGTCTGGGCAACACCCGTTTCAAATCCAGTACCAACCGTGCGCCGCGTCAGACCACCCCGGGCAAGCCGGGCGAGCAGCGCGACCTGAAACTGGAAATGAAGGTTCTGGCCGACGTTGGTCTGCTGGGTCTGCCGAATGCCGGTAAAAGCACCTTTATCCGTTCGGTCTCGGCTGCCAAGCCGAAAGTCGCCGACTACCCGTTCACTACCCTGGTGCCGAACCTGGGTGTGGTCAGCGTCGATCGCTGGAAAAGCTTCGTCATCGCCGACATTCCAGGCCTGATCGAAGGTGCTTCCGACGGTGCCGGTCTGGGGATTCGTTTCCTCAAGCACCTGGCGCGTACCCGTCTGTTGCTGCACCTCGTGGACATGGCGCCGCTGGACGACAGCAGTGCGCCGGACGCCGCTGAAGTGATCGTCAACGAGCTGATCAAGTTCAGTCCGTCGCTGGCCGAGCGTGATCGCTGGCTGGTACTGAACAAGTGTGACCAGATCCTCGAAGAAGAGCACGAGGAGCGGGTCAAGGAAGTAGTCGAGCGTCTGCAGTGGGAAGGTCCGGTCTACGTGATCTCGGCCATTGCCAAAGACGGCACCGAGCGCCTGACGCGCGACATCATGCGTTATCTGGAGGATCGCGCCGATCGCCTGGCCAATGACCCGGCCTACAAGGAAGAGCTGGCCGATCTCGATCAGCGCATCGAAGACGAAGCCCGTGCTCAGTTGCAGGCGCTGGATGACAAGCGTGCCCTGCGTCGCAGCGGCGTGAAGTCGGTCCACGACATCGGCGACGATGACTGGGACGAAGAAGATGTGGATGACGAAGACGGTCCGGAAATCATTTACGTGCGTGACTGATTCGTTGCAGTAAACTTAAGCGCCGCTCAATCGAGCGGCGTTTTAGTATCTGGAAATCGATTGTTGGTCACGAAGAACCACGAATAACGTCACGGGCAGTGCCAGGTCGCGCTGCCCTCAAGCTAAGGTTGAAGATGATGCGGAGCAAGGTGACAGGTGCGCAGCGTTGGGTCGTGAAGATCGGCAGCGCTTTGCTGACAGCGGATGGCAAAGGGCTGGATCGCGCGGCAATGGGTGTCTGGGTCGAGCAGATGGTGGCTTTGCATGAGGCCGGCGTCGAGCTGGTGCTGGTGTCCTCCGGGGCAGTGGCGGCGGGCATGAGTCGCCTGGGCTGGACTGCGCGACCCAGTGCGATGCACGAGCTCCAGGCCGCTGCAGCAATCGGTCAGATGGGCTTGGTGCAGGCTTGGGAATCGAGCTTTGCCGAGCATGGCCGGCACACTGCGCAGATTCTCCTGACCCACGACGACCTGTCCGACCGCAAGCGCTACCTGAACGCCCGCAGCACCTTGCGTGCGCTGGTCGAGCTGAAAGTCATCCCGGTAATCAACGAAAACGACACCGTGGTCACCGACGAAATCCGCTTCGGCGACAACGACACGCTCGCGGCATTGGTGGCCAACCTGGTCGAGGCCGATCTGCTGGTGATCCTGACGGATCGCGACGGCATGTTCGACGCCGATCCGCGCAATAACCCTGACGCCCAGCTGATTTACGAAGCGCGCGCCGATGATCCGACGCTGGATGCGGTGGCGGGCGGTACTGGCGGTGCGTTGGGTCGTGGCGGCATGCAGACCAAGCTGCGCGCGGCGCGTCTGGCGGCGCGTTCCGGGGCGCACACCATCATTGTCGGCGGGCGTCTGGAGCGCGTGCTCGATCGTCTGAAGGCGGGGGAGCGCATCGGTACGCTGCTGTCGCCTGAGCGCGGCATGTTGGCGGCGCGTAAGCAGTGGCTGGCCGGACATCTGCAAACCCGTGGCACGCTGGTGCTGGATGATGGTGCGGTTTCCGCGTTGTCCCAAGGTAACAAAAGCCTGCTGCCGGTCGGTGTCAAACTGGTTCAGGGCAGTTTCCGTCGCGGCGAAATGGTGGTTTGCGTGGCGCCGGACGGTCGTGAGATCGCCCGTGGCCTGGCCAACTACAGCGCGCTGGAAGCACAAAAAATCATCGGTCAGTCGTCGGATGCGATTGTCGGTTTGCTGGGTTACATGGCTGAGCCGGAACTGGTTCACCGTGACAACCTGATTCTGGTGTAAGGAAAACGCGATGCGCATGGCGAAAGGATTGTTGGGCTTGCTGATGGCGTTGCCATTGCTGGCCTCGGCCGAGGAAATCGGTCAGGTGTCGACGGTGTTCAAGTTTGTCGGGCCGAACGACCGGATCGTGGTCGAGGCATTCGATGATCCGAAGGTTGAGGGTGTGACTTGCTACCTGTCGCGCGCCAAGACTGGCGGTGTGAAGGGTGGGTTGGGTCTGGCCGAGGATCGTGCCGAGGCATCCATTGCCTGCCGCCAGGTCGGTCCGATCAACTTCAAGGGTGAGTTGAAGGATGGCGAAGAGGTGTTCAAGGAGCGCACCTCGCTGGTGTTCAAGACCATGCAGGTGGTGCGCTTCCTCGACAAGAAGCGCAACACACTGGTGTATCTGGTCTACAGCGATCGCCTGATTGAGGGTAGCCCGCAGAATGCGGTGACGGCGATCCCGATTTTGCCGTGGGCGTCGGCTCATTAATCGCGCGTAAAAAAAGAGGAGCCGGTGGCTCCTCTTTTTTTGCCTGCGATTTTCTGAAATCAGGGCAAATCACAGGCAATAAAAAACCGACCCTGAGGTCGGTTTTTTAATGACTACGTCGCTTAGGCAGCTTCTTTCAGTGCCTTGACGTGGCCATTCAGACGGCTCTTATGACGAGCAGCCTTGTTCTTGTGGATGATGCCTTTATCGGCCATGCGGTCGATAACTGGCACAGCCAGAACGTATGCAGCTTGAGCTTTTTCAGCGTCTTTTGCGTCGATGGCTTTAACTACATTCTTGATGTAGGTACGAACCATGGAACGCAGGCTGGCGTTGTGGCTGCGACGCTTCTCAGCCTGTTTTGCACGTTTTTTGGCGGAAGGTGAGTTGGCCACCGTCGAGCTCCTCGAAAGACTTTTTAGGAAATAGCAAACAAAATAGGCCGCGAATCATGCCGATGAAGAGATGTCTTGTCAAGGGCGCTTGAGACGTTCCGCTAAGTGGTAGGTATAAAGAGGCGGGATATTTATTTCCGGCGCTTGACCTGTAAACTCGCGAGCTTTGGCTCTGTGCTGTTGCGGCGCGGAGTATCGCACAAGTGGGCGCGTTATTCGCCTGCTGTTTATCGACAGGCACACATTCCTTCAATGAATCTGCTCAAATCGTTGGCCGCCGTCAGCTCTATCACGATGCTTTCCCGGATTCTCGGGTTTGTTCGCGACACGCTCATCGCCCGCACTTTCGGCGCCGGAATGGCGACCGACGCCTTCTTTATCGCCTTCAAACTGCCCAATCTGCTGCGCAGGATCTTCGCCGAGGGGGCGTTCTCCCAGGCTTTTGTGCCGATCCTGGCCGAATACAAAAGCCAGAAGGGCGAAGAGGCGACCCGCACCTTTATTGCCTACGTTTCCGGCCTGCTGACGCTGGTACTGGCGCTGGTCACCGCGCTCGGCATGATCGCCGCGCCCTGGGTGATCTGGGCCACGGCGCCGGGTTTCACCGATACGCCGGAAAAATTCCAGCTGACCTCCGACCTGCTGCGAGTGACCTTCCCCTATATATTGCTGATCTCCCTCTCCTCGCTGGCCGGTGCGATCCTCAATACCTGGAACCGTTTCTCGGTTCCGGCATTCGTGCCGACCCTGCTCAACGTCAGCATGATCGTGTTTTCGCTGTTCCTGACGCCGTACTTCGATCCACCGGTCATGGCCCTGGGCTGGGCAGTGCTGGTCGGTGGCCTCGCGCAGTTGCTCTATCAACTGCCGCACCTGAAAAAGATCGGCATGCTGGTGCTGCCGCGCCTGAATCTGCGCGATACCGGCGTCTGGCGGGTGATGAAACAGATGTTGCCGGCGATCATCGGCGTCTCGGTCAGCCAGATTTCGCTGATCATCAACACCATTTTTGCCTCGTTTCTGGTGGCGGGCTCGGTGTCGTGGATGTATTACGCCGACCGTTTGATGGAGCTGCCGTCCGGTGTGCTCGGTGTGGCGCTGGGCACGATCCTGCTGCCGACATTGGCCAAGACCTACGCCAGCAAGGATCGCCACGAATATTCGCGGATTCTCGACTGGGGCCTGCGCCTGTGCTTCGTGCTGGTGCTGCCGTGCGCGCTGGCGCTGGGGATCCTGGCCGAGCCGTTGACCGTTTCGCTGTTCCAGTACGGCCAGTTCAGCGGGTTTGACGCGGAGATGACTCAGCGGGCGTTGATTGCCTATTCTGTCGGTCTGCTCGGGATCATCGTGATCAAAGTGCTGGCGCCAGGCTTCTATGCGCAACAAAACATCCGTACGCCGGTAAAAATCGCAATCTTCACCCTGGTGGTCACGCAGCTGTTCAACCTGGTGTTGATCGGCCCTCTGGCGCATGCCGGTCTGGCACTGGCGATCAGCGCCGGTGCCTGCCTGAACGCCGGGCTGCTGTTCTATCAACTGCGCAAACAGCAGATGTATCAACCGCAACCGGGCTGGCTGAAGTTCGGTTTCAAGCTGGTGGTTGCGGTGGCGGTGATGTCGGCGGTGCTGTTGATCGGCATGCATTTCATGCCCGCGTGGGACCAGGGCCACATGCTTGAGCGCTTCCTGCGTCTGGGTGCGTTGGTGGTTGCCGGTGTGGTCGCTTATTTCGGCATGTTGCTGTTGCTCGGTTTCCGCCTGCGCGACTTCAACCGCAAGGCGTTGAGCTGAGGTTTCATCCTTGAAAGACGGGCGCGAGCCGGCAGTTTTGTCGGCTCGATCACTTTGGGTTACGGTGTTGCCTGTCGTCGGCCGTCGGGTGTGGTTATAATCGGCCACTTTATGAGCAAGAAGCGCGTTATGCAGCTGGTTCGAGGCCTCCACAATCTGCGCCCCCAGCATCGGGGCTGCGTCGCCACTATTGGCAACTTTGACGGTGTTCACCGTGGTCACCAGGCCATTCTGGCCCGACTGCGTGAGCGTGCGCTCGAGTTGGGCGTACCCAGCTGCGTGGTGATTTTCGAGCCGCAGCCACGGGAATTCTTTGCCCCGGAGACCGCGCCGGCACGTCTGGCCCGGTTGCGCGACAAACTGCAACTGCTGGCCGCCGAAGGCGTCGACCGGGTTCTGTGCCTGGCCTTCAACCAGCGCTTGAGCAAGCTCAGCGCCAGCGAATTCGTCGATACCATCCTGGTCGATGGCCTCGGCGTGCAGCATCTGGAGGTCGGTGACGATTTCCGCTTCGGTTGCGACCGTCTCGGCGATTTCGATTTCCTGTTGCAGGCCGGGCAGGTCCACGGTTTTACCGTGGAAGCTGCGCAAACCGTCGAGCTGGACGGCATCCGCGTCAGCAGCACTCAGGTGCGCAACGCGTTGGCCGCTGCCGATTTCGCGTTGGCTGAACGTCTGCTGGGTCGCCCGTACCGGATCGCCGGACGCGTGCTGCATGGCCAGAAACTGGCCCGCCAACTGGGTACGCCCACGGCGAACATTCAACTGAAACGCCGTCGCGTGCCGTTCACCGGGGTTTACCTGGTCGACGTCGACATCGACGGCAAGACCTGGCCCGGCGTCGCCAATATCGGCGTGCGGCCCACGGTGCAAGGTGATGGCAAGGCCCACCTTGAAGTCCATCTTTTAGATTTTGCCGGCGATCTGTATGACCGGCGTTTGACGGTGGTTTTCCACCAGAAGCTGCGTGAAGAGCAGCGTTTCGCCTCCCTGGAGGCATTGAAAACGGCGATCAGCGCGGATGTCGCCGCCGCCCGTGCACTAGCCGCACCTAGCGCCCATCGCTAATGAAGAGCCTTAAATGACCGACTATAAAGCCACGCTAAACCTTCCGGACACCGCCTTCCCAATGAAGGCCGGCCTGCCACAGCGCGAACCGCAGATCCTGCAGCGCTGGGACAGTATTGGCCTGTACGGAAAGTTGCGCGAGATTGGCAAGGATCGTCCGAAGTTCGTCCTGCACGACGGCCCTCCGTACGCCAACGGTACGATCCACATCGGTCACGCACTGAACAAGATTCTCAAGGACATGATCATCCGCTCGAAGACCCTGTCGGGCTTCGACGCGCCGTATGTCCCGGGCTGGGATTGTCACGGCCTGCCGATCGAGCACAAGGTTGAAGTGACCCACGGCAAGAACCTGGGCGCGGACAAGACCCGCGAACTGTGCCGTGCCTACGCCACCGAGCAGATCGAAGGGCAGAAGTCCGAATTCATCCGTCTCGGCGTGCTGGGTGACTTCGCCAACCCGTACAAGACCATGGACTTCAAGAACGAGGCCGGCGAAATCCGCGCCCTCGCCGAAATCGTCAAGGGCGGTTTCGTGTTCAAGGGCCTGAAGCCTGTGAACTGGTGCTTCGATTGCGGTTCGGCCCTGGCCGAAGCGGAAGTCGAGTACGAGAACAAGAAGTCCTCGACCATCGACGTAGCGTTCCCGATCGCTGACGAGGCCAAACTGGCCGCCGCGTTCGGTCTGCCGTCGCTGAGCAAACCTGCCTCGATCGTGATCTGGACCACCACCCCGTGGACCATCCCGGCCAACCAGGCGCTGAACGTTCACCCGGAATTCACCTACGCCCTGGTCGACATCGGCGACAAGCTGCTGGTGCTGGCTGAAGAGCTGGTCGAATCCTGCCTGACCCGTTACGGCGTCGAAGGCTCCGTGTTGGCCACCGCACCGGGTTCGGCGCTGGAACTGATCAATTTCCGTCACCCGTTCTACGACCGTCTGTCGCCAGTGTACCTGGCCGACTACGTCGAACTGGGCGCCGGCACCGGCGTGGTTCACTCCGCCCCGGCCTACGGCGTGGACGACTTCGTGACCTGCAAGAAATACGGCATGGTCAACGACGACATCCTCAACCCGGTGCAGAGCAACGGCGTCTACGTGCCGTCGCTGGAGTTCTTCGGCGGCCAGTTCATCTGGAAGGCCAACCCGGCCATCGTCGAAAAACTCACCGAAGTCGGTGCGCTGCTGCACACCACCGTCATCGAACACAGCTACATGCACTGCTGGCGCCACAAGACCCCGCTGATCTACCGCGCCACCGCGCAGTGGTTCATCGGCATGGACAAAGAGCCAGTCAGCGGCGACACCCTGCGCGTACGCTCGCTCAAAGCCATCGAAGACACCAAGTTCGTCCCGGCCTGGGGCCAGGCGCGCCTGCACTCGATGATCGCCAACCGTCCGGACTGGTGCATCTCCCGTCAGCGCAACTGGGGCGTGCCGATCCCGTTCTTCCTGAACAAGGAAAGCGGCGAGTTGCACCCACGCACCGTCGAGCTGATGGAAGAAGTCGCCAAGCGCGTTGAAGTCGAAGGCATCGAAGCCTGGTTCAAACTCGACGCTGCCGAACTTCTGGGCGATGAAGCGCCGCAGTACGACAAGATCAGCGACACCCTCGACGTCTGGTTCGACTCGGGCACCACGCACTGGCACGTCCTGCGCGGTTCGCACCCGATGGGCCACGAGGCCGGCCCGCGCGCCGACCTGTACCTGGAAGGTTCGGACCAGCACCGTGGCTGGTTCCACTCGTCCTTGCTGACCGGTTGCGCCATCGACAACCACGCGCCGTATCGCGAGCTGCTGACCCACGGTTTCACCGTGGACGAGTCCGGCCGCAAGATGTCCAAGTCCCTGGGCAACGTGATCGCGCCGCAGAAAGTCAACGACACCCTGGGCGCCGACATCATGCGTCTGTGGGTCGCTTCGACCGACTACTCCGGCGAAATGGCCGTGTCCGAGCAGATCCTGCAGCGCAGTGCGGACGCCTATCGTCGTATCCGTAACACCGCACGCTTCCTGCTTTCCAACCTGACCGGTTTCAACCCGGCCACCGACCTGCTGCCGGCCGAAGACATGCTGGCGCTGGATCGCTGGGCGGTGGATCGCACCCTGCTGCTGCAACGCGAGCTGCAAGAACACTACGGCGAATACCGTTTCTGGAACGTCTACTCGAAGATCCACAACTTCTGCGTGCAGGAGCTGGGTGGTTTCTATCTGGACATCATCAAGGATCGCCAGTACACCACCGGCGCCGACAGCAAGGCCCGTCGTTCGTGCCAGACCGCGCTGTTCCACATCTCCGAAGCGCTGGTGCGCTGGATCGCGCCGATCCTGGCGTTCACCGCCGACGAGCTGTGGCAATACCTGCCGGGCGAGCGCAACGAATCGGTGATGCTCAACACCTGGTACGAAGGCCTGACCGAGTTGCCGGAAGGCTTCGAACTGGGTCGCGAGTACTGGGATCGCATCATGGAAGTGAAGGTTGCGGTCAACAAAGAAATGGAAATCCAGCGCGCGGCCAAGGCCGTCGGTGGCAACCTGCAAGCCGAAGTGACGCTGTTCGCCGAAGACGCGCTGACCGCCGACCTGGCCAAATTGAGCAACGAGCTGCGCTTTGTCCTGATCACTTCGACTGCCACTGTTGCGCCGTTCGTGCAGGCCCCGGCCGATGCTGTGGCCACCGAAGTCAGCGGTCTGAAGCTGAAGATCGTCAAGTCCGCCTTCGCGAAATGTGCCCGTTGCTGGCACTGCCGTGAAGACGTCGGCGTGAACCCGGAACATCCGGAAATCTGCGGCCGTTGCGTGGACAACATCGATGGCGCTGGCGAGGTTCGTCACTATGCCTAATGCCGTTGGCCGTTTCGGACGGCTGAGCTGGCTCTGGTTGAGCTTGCTGGTTCTGGTCATCGACCAGGCCAGCAAGTTCTACTTCGAAGGCAAGCTCGAGATGTTCCAGCAGATCGTGATCATCCCTGATTACTTCAGCTGGACCCTGGCCTACAACACCGGCGCTGCCTTCAGCTTCCTCGCGGACAGCTCAGGCTGGCAGCGCTGGCTGTTCGCCCTGATCGCGATTGCGGTCAGTGCGGTGCTGGTAGTCTGGCTCAAGCGCCTGGGCCGCAATGAAACCTGGCTGGCCATTGCGCTGGCGCTGGTTCTTGGCGGCGCACTGGGCAATCTGTATGACCGCATTGCCCTGGGCCATGTGATCGACTTCATTCTGGTGCACTGGCAGAACCGCTGGTACTTCCCGGCGTTCAACTTCGCCGACAGCGCCATCACCGTTGGCGCGGTGATGCTGGCACTGGACATGTTCAAAACCAAGAAATCCGGAGAAACCGTTCATGACTGAACAGGTATTGGCTGAGCAACGCATCGGCCAGAACACGGAAGTCACCTTGCACTTTGCATTGCGCCTGGAGAACGGCGACACGGTCGACAGCACTTTCGACAAGGCCCCGGCGACCTTCAAGGTCGGCGACGGCAACCTGCTGCCGGGCTTCGAGGCGGCGCTGTTCGGTTTCAAGGCCGGCGACAAGCGTACGCTGACCGTCGAGCCGGAAAACGCCTTCGGCCAGCCGAACCCGCAAAACGTACAGATCATCCCGCGTTCGCAGTTTGCGGACATGGAGCTGTCGCCGGGTCTGCTGGTGATCTTCAACGATGCGGCCAATACTGAGCTGCCGGGTGTGGTGAAAGAGTTCGACGACGCGCAAGTGACTGTCGACTTCAACCACCCGCTGGCCGGCAAGACGCTGACCTTTGACGTGGAAATCTTCTCCGTCAAAGCGCTGTAATCGCTGTTCTGCAGGAGCCGGCTGACCGGCTCCTGTAATGATCCAATCTTTCGCGCGCAAGACACGAGGCACCGCATGCAAATCAAACTCGCCAACCCCCGTGGCTTCTGCGCCGGCGTGGACCGGGCGATCGAAATCGTCAACCGCGCCCTGGAGGTCTTCGGGCCGCCGATCTATGTGCGTCACGAAGTGGTGCACAACAAGTTCGTGGTCGAAGACCTGCGCAGTCGTGGCGCGATCTTCGTCGAAGAACTCGATCAGGTGCCGGACGACGTGATCGTGATCTTCAGTGCCCACGGCGTCTCGCAAGCCGTGCGTACCGAAGCCGCCGGCCGTGGCCTGAAAGTATTCGACGCCACCTGCCCGCTGGTGACCAAGGTGCACATCGAAGTCGCGAAATACAGCCGCGACGGCCGTGAGTGCATCCTGATCGGCCACGCCGGTCACCCGGAGGTCGAAGGCACCATGGGCCAGTACGACGCCAGCAATGGCGGCGCGATCTACCTCGTCGAAGACGAGAAGGATGTCGCCGAGTTGCAGGTACATAACCCGGACAAGCTGGCCTTCGTCACCCAGACCACGCTGTCCATGGATGACACCAGCCGTGTCATCGATGCGCTGCGTACGCGTTTCCCGGCCATTGGCGGGCCGCGCAAGGACGATATCTGCTACGCCACCCAGAACCGTCAGGACGCGGTCAAGCAACTGGCCGACGAATGCGACGTGGTGTTGGTGGTGGGCAGCCCGAACAGCTCCAACTCCAACCGCCTGCGTGAGCTGGCCGAACGCATGGCCACGCCGGCCTACCTGATCGATGGCGCCGAAGACCTGCAAAAAAGCTGGTTCGACGGTGTCGAGCGTATCGGCATCACCGCCGGCGCCTCCGCTCCGGAAGTCCTGGTGCGTGGCGTGATCCAGCAGTTGCAGGCCTGGGGCGCCACCGGTGCCGACGAACTGGCCGGGCGTGAGGAGAACATCACGTTCTCGATGCCTAAAGAGCTGCGCGTTCGCTCGATCTGATCGCTTTATCCTTTCGGCACAGCGCCTGTTCAGCCTTTTGGCTGGTCAGGCGTACGCGGCCGGTCGCCGCCAGTACAACTTGAAGCTGGCTGACCGGCTCGCGAGCCGAGCATAGATGTAACGTCCCCGCCTGAAACTTCCGGTCCGGCACCAATGGCTGGCCCAGGCTGCTGAAGCGTATGTACCGGCTCACCAGCCAGTTGCCGACAATCGGTATCTTTCCATCACTCGCCTGCTCGCTCAGCAATGGATTATCGGCATCCCCCGGTCCCTTTCCGCTGATATCCAGAATGATCCGCCAGCCCTGGCCCCAATCACCGTTGATCCCATGAATCACCACGCTCTGGTTGCGCGTGATGGCCATGGTCCGGGCATTACGAATCCCGTCGAGCAAAGACTGCGCGGCCTGCTGCCGTCGGTTTGATTCGGTGAAGTCCGCCAGCGCCGGGCTGACCAGCGACAGAACAATTGCGCCGATCGCCAGTCCCATAAGCAGTTCGACCAGACTGAAACCCTGTTGCGGCATGTGCGCGTCCTCCCTGGATTGTGCACAGCGGCGCAATCCGTGCGCCGTTCGCGGTAAATCAACCGGCGCATGCCAGTCGAATGTTCTAGGTTTGTACAGGTATAGCCGACGGCAACGGAGGGCATCGATGGATCATCGTACAAAAGGTTTCACGCTGATCGAGCTGCTGGTGGCGGTCGCGGTGTTTGTGATCCTGATCACGATGGCAGTGCCGGCGTTCACTCGTTCGGTGCAGGGCAGCAAGGCCGACACCGAGGTCGGCGACCTGCAACGGGCCCTCAATTACGCAAGGCTCGAGGCGATCAACCGGGGCATCACCACTCGTCTACGGCCGAGTGCCGGCGGCAGTGTCTGGACCGGCGAACTGTCGGTCTACGACAGTACTGGCACTCCGGCCAATGTATTGCGGGTTGTTCCAGCGATGAGCAGCGGCGCGACTCTGACGCTACCCTCTGGAGTGACCGCACTGGATTTCAACAACCTGGGCGGGCTGGCGGCACCGTCCACGGCGGTGGTCATCAGTTACACGCTGGGAACGCAAAGCAGGACGCTGAACGTGTGTCTGAACGGACGAATTCAATTGGGTGGAAATTGCGGATGAGGGCAGGGAGCAAGCACGCACAGGAGGGCATGACGCTGATTGAAGTGCTGGTCGCGTTACTGATTCTGACAGTCGGGTTGCTGGGCGCGGCAGCGGTTCAGCTCAATGCGCTGAAGTACACCGACAGCTCGCGCATGACCAGCCAGGCGAGTTTCATCGCCTACGACATGATGGACCGGATTCGCGCCAACTCGGGCGCCGACTACACCGTCACACCGCCGACCACGGGCAATCTGAGTGTCGCCCGGGATCAGGATCTCTACGACTTCACCACCAACATCGTCAATTTCGGCGGACCCACTGCCACCGGCAGCATCACCCTCAATCAGCGCGTATACACCATCACCATCACCTGGAGTGACGCGCGGGCCGCCAATACGAGCAGTGCGCCCCGCAGCTTTGTCCTGACCAGCCGCGCTGCGGTCGATCCGGTGGCCACGCCATGAAGCGCCAGAATCTGGGCTTCGGCCTGATCGAAATGCTGGTCGCCCTGGCGCTGGGGCTGATCGTGGTGCTCGGCGTAGTGCAGATTTTCCTGGCGGCGAAAAACACCTACGTCAGCCAGAACAGCGCCGCCGCCATGCAGGAAGATGCGCGGTTCGTGCTGAGCAAGATGATTCAGGAACTGCGCATGGTGGGCATGTTCGGCTGCCTGGGCACGATTACCGATTCCAGCTCGGCGGGAGATTTCAATGCGGCCCAGATCACGCCGATCAGTTGGGACAACGCCAACCTCAAACTGACCCTGGTCACCGCCGATGTCGGCAGTGCGGGCGGGACGCCGACCTGGACTGTGGTCTCCGATTGCCGCAACAGCGCCACCGCTTATACCGGCGCGCGAGTGGCGGCGACGGGACAGATCGCGTTCCCGATCCGTCGGCTGGTCTACAGCTTCAGCAACAACCAGATTCTGATGGGCACCGGCAGCGGTAACCCGGCCCAGCAGGTGCTGGTGAACAACGTCAGTGCGTTCACCGTGATGTTTGGTCTGGCGAGTTCCGCGACCGACGTCGCGGCGTCCACCTACAGCGCCAACCCCGGTGATCCGGCGCGGATCCGTAGCGTACGCCTGAGCCTGACCCTCACTGACCCGAACAATCGGGTCCGCAATCAAACCTTCAACGTGGTTGCCGCCTTGCGCAACCGCTTGCAGTGAGGGGCGAACGATGAACGTTTCTCTCCATCGGCGACGGTCCCAGGGCGGCATGGTGTTGCTGGTCAGCCTGGTGTTTCTGCTGCTCCTGACGGTGATCGGCCTGTCATCGATGCAAAGCGCCAACCTGCAGGAAAAAATGGCCGGCAGCGTGAGCCTGCGCAATCAATCGTTTCAGACTGCCGAGGCGGCGCTGCGCATCGGCGAAAGCGCGGTGCAACTGGACGGCTACGCGCTGGCGGTGTGCGCCAGCACCACTCAATGTGCGCCGCCGGCGGAATCCTCGGTGGTCAGCGCGGCGGGGCTCAACTCCACGTCGGGCGTGACCTGGATCGCCGCCGGCAGCGGGTTTTACGGAGTACAGAACATCGGCACGACCCTGACGGCGGTGAACGTGCCGAGCAACACTTCGGCGACCTTGTACCGGGTCACGGCCGTCGGCATCGCCGGCACTTCTCGCAGTGTGGTGGAGAGTGTCTATGCGAAGTATTGAGCGACGCTTCAAGTGGCTGTCGCTGCTGCTCGGCATGCTGACCGGGCTTTATCTGGCTGCACCGGCGTTTGCTTTCACGCCGTCCGATTCGCCGCTGTTGAGCGCGGCTGCCGTGTCACCGAACGTCATGTTGATGATCGACGACTCCGGCAGCATGAACAGCATCATTTACGCGACAGGATTTGATCCGACCGTGGATCGCACGGCAGCCCGCCAGTGCAACGCGGTCATCGGCCTGTGCCTGAGCTCGACCGCCATTACCGGCGATACGATCTTTCTCTCGAGCCTGCCGACCTCCGGCTGCTCCGGCGGCGCCTATGCGTTCTACAACAACAGCCTGACGCCGCTCTGCCTGAAACTGCCGGATCCGGTGGGCAGCGGCAACACCCGCTACTCGGCGGATTACATTTCCTACGTGGTGAGTCTGGCGATCAACAACGGCACGCGCGACTTCACCACCGGGGCGATTCCCAACGATTACCGGATCAACGTGGCGCGCAACGTTTCCACCGCACTGGTCACCAGCAACCGCAACCTGCGCATGGGCCTGGCCACTTTCAACCCGGCCACCAGCAACAACCCCGGCAACGGCGGTTTCATCGCGCGCTCCATCAGCGATCTGTCACCGGTCAGCGGCAGCGTGACCCAGGCCCAGGCCGACACCAACTACAACGCACTGATTTCGTCGATCAACGGTTTGAGCGCGGTGGCCAACACGCCGCTGGCCGAGACCTATTACGAAATCACCCGCTACATGCGCGGGATGGCGCCTTACTACAACAGCACGCCGAGCACCTACACCAGCCCGATCCAGTATCGCTGCCAGAAAAACTACGGCGTGGTCATCACCGATGGTTTGCCTACCTACGACCGCACCTTTCCGAACAATGACCCGCTGGGCGGCAGCCGCTTGCCGAACTGGGACGGCATCAACAATGACGGGAACAACCTGAACGGGGACGGGGAGGGCGATACGCTGTACCTGGACGATATCGCCAAGTTCGCCTTCGACATCGACATGCGTTCCTCCGGCACCGACGCGGCGGGCAAGAGCTGGAATGCCGTGGACTTTCCCAGGCAGAACATGAACACCTACACCGTGGGTTTCACCGCTTCCAACGACATGCTCTCGGACGCCGCCGATTACGGACAGGGCCGCTACTACCAGGCGACCGACAGCGCCGGCCTGAATGCCGCGTTGTCTTCGGCGTTGAGCGACATCACCTCCAAGGCCGGCTCCGGCGGCAGCGGTGTCGCCAGCGGCACGACGCTGGCGAGCGGCACCAGTTATTTCCAGACCAGTTATGACCCCAAGGACTGGCGCGGCACGATCAAGTCCTTTGGCTTCAACTCGGCCGGGGCGGTCAATACTTCGGCGGTATTGTGGACCACTGACACAGCCATCGTGCCCGGCGCCACTGCGCCGACCTACCAGTCGTGGAACTCCCTGAACAACGCGGCGGTGACGCTGGCCTACGGCAACTTCTCCCCGGCCCAGCAGACCGTTCTCAGCCAGGGTTTACCCACCGGCATCAGCGGCATCGATCTGGTCGAATGGAGCAAGGGCACCAACAAGACCGGGCTCAAAGTGCGCGGCGTGTTGCTTGGGGACATCATCAACTCGCCGTTGGTGCTGGCCTCACCCACGGAAAAAACCGCCTCCGATCTGGCCGGTGACACCACCTACAGCACCTACCTGACCACCAAGGCCTCGAACATGAATGCCAGCCTGGTGGTGAACGCCAACGACGGTTTTGTCAGCGTCATCAACTCGGCCAACGGTACCCGGCGCTATGCCTACATGCCGTCCAGCGTATTGCCCTCGCTGCGCCTGATTGCCGATCCGAACTACGTCAACGGCGTCAGCCACAAGTTTCTGGTGGATGGTCAGATCGGTGTGTTCGATGCGCAATTCGGCACGGCCTGGAAAACCCTGGCCATCGGCGGTACGGGGGCGGGCGGCAAGACTTTCTATGGGCTTCAACTGTTCGACGCCTCGGCGGGCAACGTTATCCGCGCCTTGTGGGAAGTCAGCGCGCCGGCCACTGCCAGCACTTCCAACGCTTTCAATGATCTGGGTTACGCCTATGCCCGTCCGGAAGTGGCACGCTTGGCCGATGGTCGCTGGGCGGCGTTCATTGCCAACGGTTACGGCAGCAACTCCGGGGTGGCGGCGCTGTATGTTCTGGATGTACGTGACGGCTCGTTGATCAAGAAAATCGTCATCGACAGTACGGAAACCACCAACGGTTTGTCCTCGGTGAAGCTGCGGGTCAATTCGCAGAACGTGGTGCAGGCCGCGTATGGCGGTGACTTGAAGGGACGGTTGTGGAAGTTCGACCTGAGTGCCACTTCGTCCGACAGCTGGGGCGTGGCGTTTTCCGGCAAGCCGCTGTTCACCACGGCCGGCGGGGCGACTCAGCCGATCACCGCGCAACCGCTGCTGGCGGACAACGCTCTGGGCGGCAAACAGATTTTCGTCGGCACCGGTAAATTCAACGAAACCGCCGACAAGACCAACAAGGATTTGCAGGCGTTCTATTCGGTGTGGGACGCCGATGGCGGGTCGGGCCAGATCACGGTCAGCAGTTTGCAGGCGCAGGCGATTACCGGGGTGTTCTCCGGCAGTTCCGGGCAGTTCGTCACCACCAGCCAGAACGATACGATTTACCCGGCGGAGAAGGGCTGGTACCTGCCGCTGGTGTACAACAACGCATTGACTGGCGAGCGGGTGATCAACCAGGCCAGTCTGGTGTTGGGACGTATCGTGTTTACCACGGCCAGTGTCGATACCACCGACCCGTGTTCCAGTTTCGGTACCGGCAAACTGATCGAACTCGATGCGTTCAGCGGTAAGATGCTCAACTACGCGGTGCTCGACACCAACGCCGATGGCGTGGTCGACAGCAACGACACGATTTCCAGCGGCGTGGTGTTCACCGGCGGTATCCCGACCCTGAACGCCATCGTCAACGGTGCATCACGCAAGGTCGTGAACGATTCCAGTGGCGGTATCACCACCCTGGTGGAAAAATCCGGCGGCGGTAGCCGTCGTATCATGTGGCGGCAAATTCAGTAAGCGAGAGTTCGAGGCATGCGCAGATCCAACCGAGGTTTCACCCTGATCGAAATCATGATCGTGATTGCGATCATCGGTATCGTCATCACCATCGGCTATCCGAGCCTCACCGAATACGTGAAGAAGGGCCGCCGTGCCGACGTAGTCAGCAATTTGTCGGAACAGGCACAGATCCTCGAACGCTTCTATTCGAAGAATAACGTCTACACCGGTGTCACCGGGTTGAGCACCGGCAACGATTTCTACACCATCACGCCGACGATCACCGATCAGACCTTCCTGCTGACCGCGACCCGCAAGACCGGCACGGCCATGGCCACTGACAAGTGCGGGGATTTCACCCTCACCAATACCGGTGTCAGAAGCATGAACAACGCGACCACCGGGCTGACCACCAAGGATTGCTGGGGCCGCTGAGCCGCTTTATTTCGGGCGCCTTTTGCGCCCACTGTCTTTTTTACGGTTGGATCAAACATGACCAGGCAACAGCAAGTGGTGATTGTCGGTGGCGGGGTGATTGGCCTGCTCACTGCGTACAACCTCGCCTCCGAGGTCGGCAGCGTGGTGCTGCTGGATCGTTCGAACGTCGGCCAGGAGTCGTCCTGGGCCGGCGGCGGTATTGTCTCTCCGCTGTACCCGTGGCGCTACAGCCCGGCCGTCACCGCGCTGGCGCACTGGTCGCAGGATTTTTATCCACAGCTGGGCGAGCGACTGTTTGCCGATACCGGGGTCGACCCCGAAGTACACACAACCGGCCTGTACTGGCTGGATCTGGATGACGAAGCCGAAGCGCTGGCGTGGGCCGAGCGGGAAAACCGCCCGCTGCGGGCTGTGGATATCTCGGCGGCACATGATGCGGTGCCGGTGCTCGGTGGCGGGTTTTCTCGGGCGATCTACATGGCTGATGTGGCCAACGTGCGCAATCCTCGGCTGGTGAAGTCTTTGAAAGCGGCGTTGCAGGCGCTGCCGAACGTGACGATTCATGAGCATTGTGAAGTCAGCGGGTTTGTCCGTGAAGGCGGGCGGGTGGTGGGTGTGCAGACTTCCACTGGTGTGATCGCTGGCGATCAGGTGGTTCTCACCGCAGGTGCGTGGAGCGGCGAACTGCTCAAGACCTTGAACCTGTCGCTGCCGGTTGAGCCGGTAAAGGGCCAGATGATTCTCTACAAATGCGCGGCGGATTTCCTGCCGAGCATGGTGCTGGCCAAGGGGCGATACGCGATTCCGCGCCGCGACGGGCACATTCTGATCGGCAGTACGCTGGAGCACGAAGGTTTCGACAAGACCCCGACGGACAACGCGCTGGAAAGCCTCAAGGCCTCGGCGGTCGAGTTGCTGCCAGCATTGGCCGATGCCGAAGTGGTAGGGCACTGGGCCGGGCTGCGACCGGGTTCACCGGAAGGCATTCCTTACATTGGCCGGGTTCCGGGGTTTGACGGTCTGTGGCTGAACTGCGGGCATTACCGCAACGGGCTGGTGCTGGCGCCGGCGTCCTGTCAGTTGTTTGCCGATGTGATGCTGGGGCGCGCGCCGATCATTGATCCGGCGCCGTATGCACCGGCCGGACGGATCTGAAGCCATATCAAACGAACGCAGCCGGCACAGGCTGCGTTCTTTGAATGTTCAATCCAGACCCAGTTTCTTGAGCCTGTAGCGCATCGACCTAAACGACAGACGCAACCGCTGCGCTGCCGCCGTGCGATTCCAGCGAGTCTCCTCCAGCGCCTGCAAAATCAGTTTGCGCTCGACGCTTTCCAGATAGTCTTCCAGGTTGTCGATCTGCGTGAGATCGGCAATGCCACCTTCTGCGGTGCCATTACCTTCACTCAAACGTAAGTCCTCGGCCTCAATCGTGCGGTTTTCACACAGGGTGTGCGCCCGCTCGAGCACGTTCTCCAGTTCCCTCACGTTGCCCGGAAAACGGTAGTTTTTCAGCGCCTCGAGGGCATGGGGATGAAGGCGTGCCGCAGGTTGCCCGGTGCCATTGGCCAGGCGCTTGAGCATGTGTCCGGCCAGTGCTTCGATGTCCTCGCGACGTTCGCGCAGGGACGGTACGCGCAGTTCGATCACGTTCAGCCGGTAATACAGATCCTGACGGAAACGCTCGGCGGCGACTTCCGCATCGAGGTCCTTGTGTGTCGCGCAAAGGATGCGCACATCGACCACGGTTTCCTGTTGACCGCCGACGCTGCGCACGGCTTTTTCCTGGATCGCCCGCAGCAGCTTGACCTGCATCGGCAGCGGCAGGTCCGCCACTTCATCGAGAAACAGCGTGCCGCCATGGGCCGCCTGAAACAGCCCCGGTTTATCCTCCACCGCGCCGCTGAAACTGCCTTTGCGGTGGCCGAAGAACTCGCTTTCCATCAACTCGGACGGAATCGCCCCGCAGTTCACCGGCACGAATGGCTGGCTGGCGCGCGGGCCCTGTTCATGAATCAATCGGGCCACCAGCTCCTTGCCACTGCCGGACTCGCCGCTGATGTAGACCGGCGCCTGGCTGCGGGCCAGTTTGTCGATCTGCTTGCGCAGATTGCGCATCGGTGGTGAATCGCCGAGCAGCCGCCGGTCGATCGAAGTGCAGACATTGCCCGGCGCCGGCATGCGCAACGCCGAGCCAACCAGCTCGCGCAGGCGTGTCAGGTCCACCGGTTTGGTCAGGAAGTCGAAAGCCCCGGCTTTCAGGGCGTTGATCGCCGTTTCCAGGCTGCCATAGGCGGTGATCATCGCCACCGGCAGTTGTGGATAACGTTGCTGAATGTGCTGCACCAGCTCCAGGCCGGTGCCGTCGGGCAGGCGCATGTCGGTCAGGCACAGGTCGAAGGTCTCGCGGTGCAGCAGTGCTTGGGCTTCTGCGAGATTGCGTGCGCTGAAGGTGTCGAGTTTCATCCGTCCCAGGGTAATTTCCAGGAGTTCGCGGATATCCGGCTCGTCGTCGACGATGAGGATTTTTTGCCGTGGGCTCGTGTTCAACTTTGTTTCCGTCCGTGAGCAAAGGTGATGCGAAAGCAGCCGCCGCCTTGGCGTGATTTGAAGTCTAGGCGCGCTTGATTGCTTTCGCACAGCTCACGGGACAGATAAAGCCCAAGGCCGGTGCCCTGGCTGCTGGTGGTAAAGAATGGTTCGAACAGGTGGGCCTGCTGATCCAGCGGCACGCCGGGGCCGTTGTCCTGCACTTCGAGCACGGCCAGCGTGCTCTCGGGGTCGATCAACAGTGTCAGCCAGACCTCGGCCGGATCGTGCAAAAGGGCACTGTGGCGCCAGCCATTGCGTAACAGATTGTCGAGAATCTGCGTGAGTTGGCCGGGATCCATCAACGTGCGGAAATCCCCCGGGCCGATGTGCAGGTGAATGTGCTGGCGCTCGCCGGCCTGTTCGCGGCTCTCGCTGACGAACTGCTCCAGCCACGGCTTGAGATCCAGCCGTTGCGGTGCGCTCTGCTGGCGGCGGGACAGTTGCAGGACGTTTTCGATGACTCGGTTCATGCGCTGGGAGTGGTCTTGAATGATCTGCGTCAGACGCCGATCCGCGCCGTCGAGTTCCTCGGATTCCTGCAACAGCTGTGCGGCATGACTGATGGCGCCCAGCGGATTGCGGATTTCATGGGCGATACCGGCGGTCAGCCGGCCCAGCGCGGCCAGTTTCAATTGCTGGGCCTGTTGGGCGATCTGGGCGAGGTCTTCGAGAAACACCAGGGTCTGGCGGTTCGGGCTCTGTTCCAGGGCGATGAAACTCGGCTGCAGCTCCAGGCCGTTGCCGGCGATTTTCAGGCTTTGCGGGCGCAGGGTCGGGTTGTTCAGCCACAGTTGCAGGCGTTCGACCAACGCGCTCGAGTGCTCGTCGATCAGGTTGCCTTCAAGGTGGGTTTGGCCCAGCAGGGTTTTGGCACTGTGGTTGGCCAGTTGCACCCGGCGCTGTTCGTCGAGCACCAGAATGCCGGTGCGCATGCGTTGCAGGATCAGCGCGTTGAGGGCTTCGAGCCCCACCACCTCGCTGGCGCGCAGCTCGGCCAGGTTCTCACTGACTTCGAGACGACGGATCAACCCTTGCACCAGCAGCGAGGCGGCAAAGCACAAGGCGCCTAGGGTGCCGGCCTGCAGATAGTCGTTGGCGCTCAGGGGATGGCTGAAGCTCAGCAGAAAGCTGAGCCCGACGATGCCGAGGGTGGCGACGGCGGCGATCAGCAGGCCGATACGTCGTCGCAGCAAGGTGTTGCTGATGGCTACCGAAACGATCAGCAGGTTGCCGATCGCACTGGCCACGCCGCCCGCCGCGTAGAACACGCCGCACAGCAGCAGAACGTCGACCAGTGCCAGGCCGAACAACTGGGCCGGGCGGCGGATATTCTCGAGGAACACCACCAGCAGGATGTTCAGCACCAGGTACAACCAGCTGCCATTGCGCAGCAACTCGTCGTTGGCTGAGGTCAGCAGGCGGTTGTCCATGTTGCTGGAGATCAGCAACACCAGGGTGATGCCGACACTCAAACGGTACAGATGATAGAGGCGCAGCAGTCGCTGGGCCTGTTTGCTGTCGGCGTTGTCGGCCTCAGCGATCACTGGAACCGGGGCCTTGCTCAAGGTGAGCCTGGCTGCAATACCACTGTTGTTGAAGGTTCAGCGCGCGGTCGCGAGGCAGATGTACGCCGCAGTGGGCGCAGCGCACCATCGGCGCGGCATCCTGTTCGCGAGGCGATCGGGCGGACGAGGCGGGGGCCTTGAATTTGCGCCACAACCAGACAGCAGCGGCGATCAAGGCAATCCAGAACAGTAAACGAAGCATGATGGGCGGCTTTTCGGCTAGTGATTCGGCAGTTTAGCCAAGGACCCGACAAGCGCACAGCCCAATCACACGCCGCAATAAAAAGGGAGATCCGAAGATCTCCCTTTTTGGCATCACCGAAGTGATCAGTCGAACAGACCGAAGGTCATGTAGCTGAAGATGGAACGGTCGCTGTCGCTCGACTCCGGTTCCGGCTCTTCGATCACGTCGCCGTTTTCGTCTTTCGGCTTGAGCTCGTTCGGGATCGCGTCTTTCGCGTCCTGGAACTGCTTTTGCACGTCCTGGTTGGCGCGGGTCTCTCCCGGCGGCAGCGGCGGACGGGATTCGATCAGGCCCAGAGTGGCCTTGCTCAGGAACGAACGGTTGTCGGCTTCGGCAACCCGAGGTACGAACTGGCCGTCCTGCAGAGTCGGGTGGTTCGGGTAGTTGAGCTTCAGGGTTTCCAGGCTGGTGGCCGCCAGATCGTCCAGGTGCAGACGCTGATAGGCTTCGGTCATCACCGCCAGGCCGTCACCGACCGATGGGGTTTCCTGGAAGTTTTCCACTACGTAACGACCACGGTTGGCGGCAGCGACATAGGCCTGACGGGTCAGGTAGTAGTCGGCCACGTGGATTTCGTAGGCAGCCAGCAGGTTGCGCAGGTAGATCATGCGCTGCTTGGCGTCCGGCGCGTAGCGGCTGTTCGGGTAGCGGCTGGTCAGCTGGGCGAACTCGTTGTAGGAGTCGCGGGCGGCACCCGGGTCACGCTTGGTCATGTCCAGCGGCAGGAAGCGCGCCAGCAGGCCGACGTCCTGGTCGAACGAGGTCAGGCCCTTCAGGTAGTAGGCGTAATCCACGTTCGGGTGCTGCGGATGCAGACGAATGAAACGCTCGGCGGCGGATTTTGCAGCTTCCGGCTCGGCGTTCTTGTAGTTGGCGTAGATCAGTTCCAGCTGCGCCTGATCGGCGTAGCGACCGAACGGATAACGCGACTCCAGAGCCTTCAGCTTGGCTGTGGCGCTGGTGTAGCTGTTGTTGTCCAGGTCCTGTTGAGCCTGCTGGTACAGCTCGGCTTCACTCAGGTTTTCGTCTACGACTTCCTTCGATGAGCAAGCAGCGGTCAATGCGAGGATGGCGATCAGCAGCAGGTGTTTCACTTGCATGGCGGCTTGCGTCCCTATGACGGCCGCTGTCTTGGGCGGGGCCGTCCTGTTATGATGAGCGCCCCGTTGAAAAGCCCCGGGGCAAAAGACGCCGTATTTAACCACAAGCGCGCAGCCGAAACCAAAGGCTGTAGCCGACGCCCAGTCCGAGCATGTCCGATAAAATTGAACTTCGCGCAGAGGTGCCGTCCGAATTGGGCGGCCAACGCCTCGATCAAGTCGCCGCCCAACTCTTCGCCGAGCACTCGCGCTCGCGCCTTTCCGCCTGGATCAAAGAAGGTCGCCTGACTGTGGACGGGGCGGTCATCCGCCCGCGCGACATCGTTCATGGTGGTGCCATCCTTGAGCTCACTGCCGAGCAGGAGGCCCAGGGTGAATGGGTCGCTCAGGACATCGAACTCGACATCGTCTATGAAGACGACGACATTCTGGTGATCAACAAGCCTGCGGGCCTGGTGGTGCACCCGGCTGCCGGTCACGCTGATGGCACCTTGCTCAACGCCTTGTTGCACCACGTGCCGGACATCATCAATGTCCCGCGCGCCGGTATCGTGCATCGACTGGACAAGGACACCACCGGTCTGATGGTGGTGGCCAAGACCATTCAGGCGCAGACCAAACTGGTCGCCCAGCTGCAAAGCCGTAGCGTCAGCCGGATCTACGAGTGCATCGTGATCGGCGTGGTGACGGCCGGTGGCAAGATCAACGCCCCGATCGGCCGCCACGGCCAGCAGCGTCAGCGTATGGCGGTGATGGAAGGTGGCAAGCCTGCCGTCAGCCACTACCGCGTGCTGGAGCGCTTCCGTTCCCACACCCACGTACGGGTGAAGCTGGAAACCGGTCGTACTCACCAGATTCGCGTGCACATGGCGCACATCAACTTCCCGTTGGTCGGCGACCCGGCGTACGGCGGTCGTTTCCGCATTCCGCCGGCCGCGAGCCAGACCATGGTCGAATCCCTCAAGCACTTCCCGCGTCAGGCCCTGCATGCGCGGTTCCTTGAGCTGGATCACCCGACCACCGGTGAGCGCATGAGCTGGGAATCGCCGCTGCCGGAAGATCTGGTCTGGCTGCTGACTCTGCTCAAGCAGGATCGCGAGGCATTCATCGGATGAACTGGCTGACGCCGGACTGGCCCGCGCCGGCCAGCGTCAAGGCCTGTGTCACCACCCGCGAGGGCGGCGTCAGCGAGGCGCCGTTCGACAGCCTCAATCTGGGCGATCACGTCGATGACCGCCCTGAGGCCGTCGCCGAAAACCGTCGGCGCCTGACCGAACACTTCTCTATAAAGCCTGCCTGGTTGCAGCAAGTGCACGGGATTGCCGTGGCGCAGGCGGATCCATCCGTGGTGGCCACGGCGGATGCCAGCTGGACGGCAACACCCGGTATCGCGTGTGCGGCGATGACTGCCGACTGCCTGCCGGCGCTGTTCTGCGACCGTGCCGGTACTCGCGTCGCGGCGGCTCATGCCGGTTGGCGTGGATTGGCGGCCGGCGTGCTGGAAGCCACCCTCGACAGTCTGGATGTGCCCGCCGAAGACGTTCTGGTCTGGCTCGGCCCGGCCATCGGCCCGCAAGCCTTCGAAGTCGGTCCGGAAGTCCGGGAAGTCTTCATCAATCAATTGCCCGAAGCCGAGACAGCCTTTGTCCCGAGCCACAACGCCGGCAAGTTCATGGCCGACATCTATAAGCTGGCGCGGCTGCGTCTGGCGGTTCGTGGTGTCACCGCTGTTTATGGTGGCGGTTTCTGTACCGTGACCGATCCGCGCTTCTTCTCTTATCGCCGTGCATCGCGCACCGGTCGCTTTGCCTCCCTGGTTTGGCTCACCCGCTAAACTGTCTGATCTGCATCAACTGTCCCACGCTTGAATCTTCCAGAATCGACCGCATCTATAGCGGTATCTGGCAGGTTTCTTTATTCAGGATGGTTTTTAGGTCCGGCCTGCTCAAAAGGAAGGTGACCCATGCGTATAGACCGTTTAACCAGCAAATTGCAGTTGGCGTTGTCCGATGCCCAATCCCTGGCTGTCGGCCACGATCATCCGGCCATCGAGCCGGCGCATTTGATGCAAGCCATGCTTGAACAGCAGGGTGGTTCGATCAAACCCCTGTTGATGCAGGTGGGCTTCGACGTCAACAGCTTGCGTAAAGAGCTGACCAAAGAGCTCGATCAACTACCGAAAATCCAGAACCCGACCGGCGACGTGAACATGTCGCAGGATCTGGCGCGTCTGCTCAACCAGGCCGACCGTCTGGCCCAGCAGAAGGGCGACCAGTTCATTTCCAGCGAGCTGGTGCTGCTCGCCGCGATGGACGAGAACAGCAAGCTTGGCAAGTTGCTGCTCGGCCAGGGCGTGAGCAAAAAGGCGCTGGAGAATGCGATCAACAACCTGCGCGGTGGCGAAGCCGTTAACGACGCCAACCACGAAGAATCGCGTCAGGCACTGGATAAGTACACCGTCGACCTGACCAAACGCGCCGAAGAAGGCAAGCTCGATCCGGTGATCGGCCGTGACGACGAGATCCGTCGCACCATTCAAGTTCTGCAACGCCGCACCAAGAACAACCCGGTGCTGATCGGCGAGCCTGGCGTGGGTAAAACCGCGATTGCCGAAGGTCTGGCCCAGCGCATCATCAACGGCGAAGTGCCGGATGGCCTGCGCGGCAAGCGTCTGCTGTCCCTCGATATGGGTGCGCTGATTGCCGGAGCCAAGTATCGCGGCGAGTTCGAAGAACGCCTGAAAGCGCTGCTCAACGAGCTGTCGAAGCAGGAAGGGCAGATCATTCTGTTCATCGACGAACTGCACACCATGGTCGGCGCCGGCAAGGGCGAAGGCTCGATGGACGCCGGCAACATGCTCAAACCGGCGCTGGCGCGTGGTGAACTGCATTGCGTCGGCGCGACCACGCTCAACGAGTACCGCCAATATATAGAGAAGGACGCGGCCCTCGAGCGGCGCTTCCAGAAAGTGCTGGTGGACGAGCCGAGCGAAGAAGACACCATCGCGATCCTGCGTGGCCTCAAGGAGCGTTACGAGGTTCACCACAAGGTGGCGATCACCGACGGCGCGATCATCGCGGCGGCCAAGCTCAGCCATCGCTACATCACTGACCGGCAGTTGCCGGACAAGGCGATCGACCTGATCGACGAAGCGGCCAGCCGCATCCGCATGGAGATCGACTCCAAGCCGGAAGTGCTGGATCGTCTGGAGCGGCGCCTGATTCAACTCAAAGTTGAATCCCAGGCCCTGAAGAAAGAAAGCGACGAAGCGGCGATCAAACGTCTGGAAAAACTTCAGGAAGAAATCGTCCGCCACGAGCGGGAGTATTCGGATCTGGAAGAAATCTGGAACTCGGAAAAAGCAGAGGTGCAGGGTTCTGCACAGATTCAGCAGAAGATCGAACAGTCCCGTCAGGAACTGGAAGCCGCGCGCCGTAAAGGTGACCTGAACCGCATGGCGGAGTTGCAGTATGGGGTGATCCCGGATCTGGAACGCAGCCTGCAAATGGTCGACCAGCACGGCAAGAGCGAAAACCAGTTGCTGCGCAGCAAGGTGACCGAAGAGGAAATCGCCGAAGTCGTTTCGAAGTGGACCGGCATTCCAGTGTCGAAAATGCTCGAAGGCGAGCGCGACAAGCTGATGAAGATGGAAAGCCTGTTGCATCAACGCGTGATCGGCCAGGACGAAGCAGTGGTTGCCGTGGCCAACGCGGTGCGGCGTTCCCGTGCCGGGTTGTCCGATCCGAATCGCCCGAGCGGCTCGTTCATGTTCCTCGGCCCGACCGGTGTCGGTAAAACCGAGCTGTGCAAGGCGCTGGCCGAATTCCTCTTCGATACGGAAGAGGCGATGGTGCGAATCGACATGTCCGAGTTCATGGAGAAACATTCCGTGGCTCGGCTGATCGGTGCGCCACCGGGCTACGTCGGCTACGAAGAGGGTGGTTACCTGACCGAAGCGGTACGGCGCAAGCCTTACTCGGTGATCCTGCTGGACGAGGTCGAGAAGGCGCACCCGGACGTGTTCAACATCCTGCTGCAGGTGCTGGAGGATGGTCGTCTGACCGACAGCCACGGCCGTACGGTGGATTTCCGCAATACCGTGATCGTCATGACCTCCAACCTCGGCTCGATGCAGATCCAGGAACTGGTAGGCGATCGTGAAGCACAACGGGCAGCGGTGATGGATGCGATTTCCACCCACTTCCGTCCGGAGTTCATCAACCGGGTCGACGAAGTGGTGATCTTCGAGCCATTGGCGCGGGATCAGATCGCGGGCATTACCGAGATCCAGCTGGGCCGTCTGCGCAGCCGTCTGGCCGAGCGCGAGCTGAAGCTGGAACTGAGCCCGGAAGCGATGGACAAGCTGATTGCCGTCGGTTACGACCCGGTCTATGGCGCACGGCCGCTGAAGCGGGCGATCCAGCGCTGGATCGAGAACCCGCTGGCGCAGTTGATCCTGTCGGGACGCTTCATGCCGGGCGAGACCGCGACCGGCGTCGTGGAGAACGACGAGATCACGTTCAACTGACGCTCGACGGTGATGAAGTAATGAAGGCCTCGCACTGCGAGGCCTTTTTTTTCGCCAGGCTGTTGAACTCAAAGGAAAAGGCTTGTAAAGTGCGCCCCGCAGTCAGTCACCAACACGGTTTCAGCTCACTGGGCAGAAATCTGAAATAAGTTGCAAATCATTAACTTGAAAGCAATTTAGGGGGTTGACAGAGGTGTTCTAGGTTGTAGAATAGCGCGCCTCAGACACACGAACGCAGCGATGCGAAAACGATGTCTGGAAGCTGCAAGTTTCACCGTTGTAAATTGAAATATGTAGTTCCGTGATAGCTCAGTCGGTAGAGCAAATGACTGTTAATCATTGGGTCCCAGGTTCGAGTCCTGGTCACGGAGCCAATTTCAAGCCGGGGTATAGCGCAGTCCGGTAGCGCGCCTGCTTTGGGAGCAGGATGTCAGGAGTTCGAATCCCCTTACCCCGACC
>NZ_JBXARR010000012.1:0-219815 GCF_058808435.1 Pseudomonas sp. GW821-FHT11D10
CGAACTCAGAAGTGAAACGATGCATCGCCGATGGTAGTGTGGGGTTTCCCCATGTGAGAGTAGGTCATCGTCAAGATCGAATTCCGAAACCCCTGTCTGCTAACGCAGACAGGGGTTTTGTCGTTTCAGTGCCCACAAAAGTCTGACCTTCAAACCGCTCTGCGTGCCTTGCTGCTCCGACGAGCCTGCCATTTGCGCCACCAGATGTAGACGCCAGTCCCCGACAACCCCGCAATCAGAACACCCAATACCGCGATCATCACTTGTCCGGTGAAGCCTATGATCCGTCCTCCATGTATCGGCAACTGCAATCGATAAAACCGCTCTCCCAACGTCCCTTCTCCTGCGATCTCCTGCCCCAGTAATCGTCCGTCAGTACCGTGGAAGAACAACCAGGATTTGCCGTGGGCCTCGGTGTCATGCTGTCCAAACCCCGCACCGTAGAAGTTGTACTCAAAGCTGTAATACAACTCGCCGATCGCTGCTGTCAGCCCCAACCTTTTCCCCTCCTGCTGTGCCCTTTCGTATGCCTGTTGATAACTCAATCGGGTGATCCCCAGCTCTTCGGCAGGCATCCGCCCTCGCGCCTCATACACGCTCGGTTCAATCGCAGAAAACAACGACAGCACCGGTTTAAAGACCTGACTCGGCAGGTTCATCGCCACGCTGCTGACGGCTATCGGCAGCAACAACAACCACAGCCACAAGCCCCCTGCTCGATGCAGATCGAAGTTGAGCCGATAGGCATGACCGCCCTTGATCTTCCAGGCGTTCGACCACTTCTTCCAGAACGGTTTACCCCGCGGCAACGTCAGCCAGAGGGCGATGAAGCAATCGATTACCCAGGCGATGGCCACCAACCCCATCAACAGCAAACCCCAGTTGCCGGGCAGGGTCAGGTTGTAGTGAAACTCGAGAATGAACGGAACGAAGTTCTCACGCTGGAAACAGCACTCGCCCCAGTAACGCTGGCCCTTCTGCTCGCCACTGACCGGGTCGAGGTAGAACACCTGATTGCGCTCATCGAGCGGTTTCCCGGTCGCCGGATCATTCCGCGGAACCGCCGCCAGCAATGCCGTGTGGCCTGCCTCATTCGGGTACTCCATGTACCAGACCTGCAACTTCGGATGGGCCGATTGCACCGCATCAACCAGCTCACCTGGCGGCAGACGCTCCCCCTCGGCCGAAGCCGCGTAAAACTCCGGATTCAACCACTCATCCAGCTCATGGTTGAACGCCAGAATGCTGCCAGTGATCCCGGCCAGCAGAAGAAAAACCGCCGTGGCCAATCCGATATACCGGTGCAATAAAACCAGAAACGAACGCATGAAAATTCCCCCACAGATACGACAAAGCCAGCCCCTGAAATCAGGGGCTGGCTTTTTTATGCACAAGACAAAGGCTTAGAACTGGTAACTGACCGTGGCGGCGACGTTGCGCTCTTCGCCCATATAGCAGAAGTTCAGACTGGCGCAGGAGGCTACGTAGGATTCATTGGTCAGATTGTTCGCATTCAGGCGTACGTCGACACCCTTCAGACCGACCTTGCCGAGGTCATAGCCAATCGATGCGTCGAACAATGTGTAGGACGGCACCTTCATGGTGTTCTCTGCATCCGCCCAGCTGTAGCCGACATAACGCACACCCGCGCCCAGTCGCAGACCATCCAGTGCTGCGCTGTCGAACTTGTAGTCGACCCACAGCGATGCCATGTGCCGCGGCGCCTGGGTTGGCGAGTTGCCTTTGTTCTCGATCACATTGGTCGGTGTGCTCAAGGTGCTGGTCATCGACTTCGAGTACTCAATGTCGGTGAAGGTGTAGCTGCCGAGGACTTTCAGGTTATCGGTCAACTGCATGTGCGCTTCCAGTTCCAGACCCTGAGAGCGGACAGCACCTACAGCGCGATAGAAGTTTTCCTGCGGCAGTTTGGTCGCCAGGTTCTCCTGATCGATGCGGAACAACGAGGCGGTGAACAGATTGTCGGTACCCGGCGGCTGATACTTCAGGCCCACTTCCCACTGCGTTCCATCGGTCGGCGCGAGAGGATTGCCTGCGCTGTCCGCGTAGGAGTTCGGGTTGAACGACTCGGAATAGCTGACGTACGGCGCGAGGCCGTTATCGAACAGATACAGCGCGCCGGCACGCCCGGTGAGCTTCGTGCGTCGGTCGTTGATCTCGGTGCCGACCGGACGGCCCGCCTCGGCGATGCGGTTTTCGTCGGAGGTTTCCACCCAGTCCTGGCGCAGCCCCAGCGAGAAGCGCCACTTGTCCATCTCGATCAGGTCTTGCAGGTAAACGCCGGTCTGCTCCAGGCGCCGCAGATAGCTGGTCTCGCCGTATGGCGTAATAGCCGAATTGCCATACACCGGGTTGAACGCATTGATCGGCGCCAGGCCGCCACTGGTCCAGTCGACCACGGTTTTGCGCCGCTGGTAATCCGCTCCCATCAGCACTGTATGCTTGGTTGCGCCGGTGAAGAATTCGGCCTGAAGCATGTTATCGACGATGAACGCGTGCAGACGCTCGTCACCGCCGGTGTAGTAGCGATTCAGTTCGTTGCTGGTCGGCGACGTCCAGCCATAGGCGTACACCTGATCCATGTTCACTTTGGAATCAAGGTAGCGGAAGTTCTGCCGCGCGGTGAAGACGTCGTTGAAGCGGTGTTCGAACTGGTAACCGAACGACTGCTGATCACGGGAGTAACCGTCGATACCCGGCTCGCCTTCGAAGAAGTGCGGCGAGATGCGATTGCCGTTGCGCTGATGAATCGTGCCGTCGGCCGGCACGCCACCGTGGTAGCCGCCATCCGGGTCATGCTGCAGATACGCCTGCAGGGTCAGCGAAGTATCTTCGTTGAAATCGATGCTGACGGTTGGCGCGAGAGCGAAGCGTTTTTCCTTGTTGTGGTCGAATTGCGTGTCGGACTGATCCGTCAAACCGATCAGACGATAGGCGATGCGTTTGTCGTCATCGACCGGTCCGCTGAAGTCAAAACCGACACCGCGCTGGCCCTGAGTACCGACTGTGGCCTGAACCTGGTGATAGGCCTCGTACAGGGGCTTCTTGCTGGTCAGCGCCACCAGACCGCCCGGCGAGCTGCGGCCGTAGAGCACCGACGACGGGCCCTTCAAAATATCTACGCGCTCGAGGAAATACGGATCGACCTGCATGGTGCTGTAGGTACCGCTGTCGCCCATCGACTTGAGGCCGTCGAGGTAGATGTTATCCACCGAACCGTCGTTGAAGCCGCGCATTGCCACGTAGTCGTAACGGTGCGTGGCGCCGTAAGGGTTGGTCAGCACGCCTGGGGTGTAACGCATGGCCTGGGACACGGTTTGCGAGCCTTGGTCATCCATTTGCTCGCGGGTGACCACGGACACGCTTTGCGAAGTTTCCAGCAGCGCGGTACTGGTCTTGGTGGCGATCTGGCTGTGCGTCGCGTTGTAGCCATCCATGCTGCCCAACGCGTTGCCGAGGGCGAAGCCTTTGATGTCCGTGGTCGGCAGGGCCAGTGCTTCGATTTCTGCGACGGAGCGCAACACATAGCTGCTGCCGTCCTGGCTGACCGCCTCCAGACCCGAACCACCGAGCAGATGACTCAGCGCCTGATCGGTCGAATACTCGCCCTGCACGCCGGGTGATTGTCGGCCTTGAGTCTGCTGTGGGGTCATCGACAAGGTGATGCCGGCTTGGCGTGCGAACTGGTTCAGCGCCTCGCCCAATGGCCCGGCGGCGATGTTGTAGCGGTGGCTGCTGACTTCGCTGGCATTGGCCGCCATGCTCAGGCTCGGCAACACGCCAACGCCCAGTGCGGTAGAAAACAGCGCCGCCCGAACGGCGTGACGCAACAGGCCAGATTCGGCAGAGAAATTCAGAGGGTTCTTACAGGTAACGCGCGCAGTCATTGTAGGTTTCCGTAGGCAGTCGCGAAGGCTGAGTTGAAGTGCTTACTGACTAAGCCGGACGTGCCGCGAAAACCCGCCAAAATAAATTCAGACCACAGACTCCAGCGTCACCCACCAACGGGTGCGGTAGCGCAATTGCACCGGCAGGGTCTGCGGCAGGATCGCCAGCAGCTTGTCGGTGTCCTCAAGACGGAACACGCCGGACAGGCGCAAATCCGCAATGTCCGACGCACAGTTCAGAAAGCCCTGGCGATACCGGCCGACTTCGCTGAGAAAGTCGCCCAGCCGCATGTTGCGAGTCACGATCAGCCCGTCGACCCAGGCACCGGCGTCCATGTCCAACGGCGGCGCCGGGCGAATTTGATGGTGATCGATCAGATAGCTCTGACCGGCGATGGCCTCTGTCGAGTTGCCGGCGGAGTGAATCGCGACTCGGCCACTGGTGACGCTCAGTCGCGTGCATCCATCTTCCTGGCGCAGAATGAATCGCGCCTTGAACGGCTCGTAACTGCCATGACGACTCTGCACCCGCAGCGGTCGATCAATCGGCGCACCTTCATCGGCACCGCCACAGGTGACGATGATTTCGCCACGGGTCAGTTTGATCAGCCGCTGTTGTGCGGTGTAATCGAGATCCACGCTGCTGGCGGTGTTGAGCTCGATCCGCGTGCCGTCCGGCAGCTGGAAGCCACGGCGCTCGCCGGTGGCGGTGGCGTAGTCGGCGCTCCACTGTTGCCAGGCGGAAGTATCGCTGGCCAGCCATCCCGCTGAACCCATCAGCAGCGCGCCGGACAACAGCTTCAACGCCTGACGTCGACCCAACCCCTGCGCACTGTTTTCCAGCGTGTTGAACGCCACCTGCGCTCCGGGCACGGCACGCAGGTTGTGGGTCAGTTCGGCTTGCAGAGACTGCACCCGTTGCCAGGCCAGTTCGTGATCATGGTGTTCAGCGCGCCATTGTTCGCACTGGCGATTCAGGCGCGGGTTGCCATGGTTGTTGCGCAGACGCAGGAGCCAGTGAATGGCCTGTCGGACGACCTGCTGCGGTGGCTCGGCGCGTCGGCCAAGCGAGAGGTTATCCACCGGCATCAGTTTTCGTACCGCAGCACGTAGCAGTGAAACAGGGCGTCGGCGACGTAGCGTTCTACCGAGCGCAGGGACAGGCCCATCTGCTCGGCGATCTGCTTGTGGGTCAAACCTTCGCACTGAGCCAGCAGAAATGCCTGACGCACTTTCGGCTTCAAGCCTTCAAGCATGCGGGCAATGCCCTCAAGCAGTTCGATCACCAAGGCGCGGGATTCGGCACTCGGGGTTTCGGCTTCAGGCAAATGAGCGATGGTTTCCAGATAGGCGCGTTCGATTTCTTCTCGGCGCCAATGATCGATCACCAAACCCCGAGCAACCGTGCGCAAGAATGCGCGAGGTGCCTTGAGTTCCAGACGCTCGGTGCGTTGCAGCAGGCGCACGAACGTGTCCTGAGCCAGATCCGCCGCATCGGCGGCATTGCCCAGTCGCGCGCGCAACCAGCCGTTGAGCCAACCGTGATGACTACTGTAAAGCGCCTGTACTGCAAACTCAGGTGAGGACATGAACGCGACAGCCCGAACGTCACAAATGATAATTAGTCGCATTGTCATCAAGGGTTACAGAATTTGCAACCGGCGCTGCAAAACAGTCATCAAAAAATGACAGGCGAACGCTCTGGCACGCCGTTCGGCGGGAATCTGGCAGAAATGCCGTCCATTTCCTGCAAAGCCCTAAGTTTTCTCCGAAGCGTGCCGACAGACTGGTGAGACATGCGTGCACCAAAGTAGAGCGGCCATCAGAACGCTGCCTGCGCTGTACATGGAATGTTGCATCCGGAACGCATCCCCACTTTTGGCATAAGAAGTCCCATGAAATGAATCTCAAGTTCAGCCATAAAATCCTGTTGGCCGCCTCGGGCGTCGTGGTCCTGGCGTTCGCGCTGTTCACTTTGTACAACGACTATCTGCAGCGAAACACCATTCGCCAGAACCTCCAGTCCTCGGTCCAGCAGGCCGGCGACCTGACCGCCAGCAGTGTGCAGAACTGGATGAGCGGGCGGATTCTGGTACTGGAAAATCTCGCACAGAACGTCGCCCATCAAGGCAAGAACGCCGACTTCCCGGGCCTCGTCGATCAACCGGCCTTCACCTCGAACTTCCAGTTCACCTACGTCGGTCAGGCCAACGGTGTGTTCACCCAGCGCCCTGACGCGAAGATGCCGGACGGCTACGACCCGCGTCAGCGTCCCTGGTACAAGCAGGCCGTGGCCGCTGACCAGACCATGCTGACCCCGCCATACATGGCCGCCGTTGGCGGTCTGGTAGTGACCATCGCCATGCCGGTGAAAAAGAACGGCGAGCTGCTCGGCGTCGTGGGCGGTGACCTGAGCCTGGAAACCCTGGTGAAGATCATCAACTCGGTGGACTTCGGTGGCCTGGGCCACGCGTTCCTGGTCAGCGGTGACGGTCAGGTGATCGTCAGCCCGGATAAAGACCAGGTGATGAAGAACCTCAAGGACATCTACCCGAACGCCGATGTACGCATCCAGAAGGGCAACCAGAACGTGGTGCTCAACGGCCAGGAACGCATCCTGTCGTTCACCCCGGTCGCAGGTCTGCCGAATGCCGAGTGGTACATCGGTCTGTCGATCGATCGCGACAAGGCCTACGCCGCACTCAGCCAGTTCCGCACCTCGGCACTGATCGCAATGTTCGTCGCCGTCGGCGCGATTGCAGTCTTCCTGAGCCTGCTGATCACCGTCCTGATGCGTCCGCTGATCACCATGGGCCGCGCGATGCAGGACATTGCCCAGGGTGAAGGTGACCTGACCCGTCGTCTGGTAGTGGAAAGCAAGGACGAGTTCGGTGAGCTGGGCAGTTCGTTCAACCAGTTCGTGGAGCGGATTCACGCTTCGATCTCCGAAGTGTCTTCCGCGACTCGCCACGTACACGACCTGTCGCAACGGGTGATGGCATCGTCCAACGCCTCTATCATCGGCTCCGACGAGCAAAGCGCGCGCACCAACAGCGTGGCCGCCGCGATCAATCAACTGGGTGCTGCCACCCAGGAAATCGCCCGCAATGCTGCCGATGCTTCGCAACACGCCAGTGGTGCGAGCGAGCAGGCCGATGACGGTCGTCAGGTGGTCGAGCAGACGATTCAGGCCATGACCGAGCTGTCGCAGAAGATCAGCCTGTCGTGCACCCAGATCGAAACCCTGAATGCGAGCACCGATAACATCGGCCACATTCTCGACGTGATCAAAGGCATCTCCCAACAAACCAACCTGCTGGCGCTCAACGCGGCCATCGAAGCGGCCCGTGCCGGCGAAGCCGGACGCGGTTTTGCGGTGGTGGCGGACGAGGTGCGTAACCTCGCTCACCGCACGCAGGAATCGGCGGAAGAGATCCACAAGATGATCACCTCGCTGCAGGTCGGCTCCCGTGAAGCGGTGACCACCATGAACGCCAGTCAGGCGTCCAGCGAAGAGAGCGTTGAAGTGGCGAACCAGGCCGGTCTGCGACTGGTCAGCGTGACCCAGCGCATCGGCGAAATCGACGGCATGAACCAGTCGGTGGCAGCGGCTACCGAAGAGCAGACCGCCGTGGTGGAAACCCTCAACGTCGACGTCAACCAGATCAACCTGCTGAACCAGCAGAGCGTGGCCAACCTCAATGAAACGTTGAAGGATTGCGATGCGTTGTCGCAGCAGGCCAACCGTTTGAAACAGCTGGTCGACAGCTTCAAGATCTGATCGCTTGCAGTCAAAGAACAGCCTGCTGCGGAGTGATCCGCAGCGGGCTTTTTCATGCCTTACACAAACAGCTTCAGCACATTGCCCATCGCGTCATCGGCAAACCCCTGCACGAAACCCTTGAACCCCGGCAGTGCGTCGGGGCCGCCGCTGGCCGGCTCGGCAATGATCGTCCAGGTCGCCCGCGACTTGCCCGCGCCCAGCGATTCCACATTCATCGCCGCCCACAGATTGGCCACGCCCAGGGTGTTGTAGATCGTGGTCCAGGTCATGCTCAGCGCCTGGTCGTCCCGGGAGTTGAGTTGCTCGACCACGACGTTGCCATCCTTGAAGAACTTCTTGCGCAGGGAAGACACGCCTTCGCCGGTCATTTCGATGTGCGACAGCGCTGGAATGAAACGGTCGAAACCGTCGAATTTGCCGACCACTGTCCACACTTGTCTGGCGTCCACCGGCACTTCCACCGAAGACACGACGTGGCAGCCGTGAGGGTTTTTGATCAGGGTGTCGGGTTGAAGATTGCTCATGGTGTTGCTCCTTGGTTGATGAGTCAGATGAAGTTGATTTCTTTCAGGTAGTCGCAGCCGCGACGCAGCAGCGCCGGGGATTTTTCCGGGTAGTGCGCGCCCATCTGCTGCACGCCGGCCTGGGCGTTGGCGTGGCCGATCAGGGAGATGTCGCCGATGTCTTCCTCGAAGCCGTTGAGGTAGAAACCGAGCACGCCGAACAGCGCGTTGTCGGCATCGACCCGGCCCAGTTGCTGTTGCCAGTCGGCGACGCTGACCAGCGAAAACTCGCTGCCGGTTTCGCGGAACGACGCAACGTAGGCATCCCAGCTCAGGGGCTCCGGGTTGTGCAGGTTGAACACCGCCCGTTCGGCCGAATAACGGCTGGCGTGGAAGGCGATGAAACGGGCGAGAAAATCCACCGGCATCAGGTCGAAATTCAGCGCGAAGGCCGGCACCTGACCGAGCTGGATCGAGCCCTTGAGCATCAGCATCAAACGGTTCTTGTGCGGCTGGCACACGCCGCTGAGGCTGTTGAAACTGATGTTGCCGGGTCGATACAGATTGACCCGCACACCACGTTCCCGCGCCCGTTCGAGAATGCGCTCGCCGACCCATTTCGACAGGTTGTAGCCGTTGCGGATGTAGATCGGCGGCGTCGGTGCGGCGGGCAATTCCAGCACCCGGCCTGCGTCGTCGACGGTGCTGGAGGCCGACAGTGTCGAGACGAAGTTGAACACCTTCTTGCTGCGCCCCTCGCACAGCCGCAGCAGTTCGAAAATCGGCTCGACGTTGTCCGCCGCCAGCGACTCGTAGTCGAGCACGTGATTGACGTTGGCCGCGTTGTGCACCAGCGCGCCGAACTCGCGATCCAGTCGCTCGAAATTCTCATTGGCCAGACCGAGTTGAGGTCGTGCGATGTCCGCCGAATAGACCCGCACCCGACTCAGGTCCAGGTGCTCCAGCCGGTTCTCTCGCAGCGATTGGGCAAAGCGCTGCGCCGCCGTCTGCCCGCCGCCGTCGCGCACCAGACACGCCACTTCACTGGCGCCCCATCCCAGCAGCGCCTCGACGATATGCACACCGACAAAACTGTTGGCGCCGGTGACGATTACCTTGTGCACATCGCCCATGCGGCTGATCGGCAACGGATCGATTTCCAGCGCTCGCTCGGCGTCGGCCATCGCCTGGGCGCTGAGTACCGCGCTGTCATCGGTGCCGCGTACCAGGGTGGCGAGCTTGGTGATGGTCGGCAGCTCGATGAAGCGGTTGATCGAAATGCTGCGACCGAACTCCTCCCGCAGACGCAGGAGCATGCGTGACAGCAGAATCGAATGACCGCCGAGATTGAAGAAGCTTTCGTCGGTGGAAATGTCGCTGGTCGGCAACTCCAGCAACTCGCCCCAGATCTCCAGCAGCAGCGCTTCGTCGGCGTTGGCCGGCAGGCATTTGGGGCCGCTGTCCTGCACGCTCACCGGCAGTTCCAGCAAGGCCTTGCGATCGACTTTGCCATTGGCGGCGAACGGCATGTTCGGCAGTTCCGTCCATGCCACCGGTTGCATGTAGTCGGGCAAAAACTGCTGTGCGTGAGCTTTCAACGACTCGCGCGCGGCATCCGATTGCGGCTGGGCGAGGAACGCCAGAATCCGTCGCTGACTGTCGATCACCACCGCGATCTGCCGATACAGCTGACTCTCGCGCAGGCAGCGTTCGATCTCTTCCGGCTCGACCCGGAAGCCACGGATCTTCACCTGATTGTCGCGGCGTCCGCACAGCTCGATGCCGTCCTTGCCCCATTTGGCCATGTCGCCGCTGCGGTAGGCGCGCAGTCGCTGGCCGTCCGGCAGCTCCAGATCCAGATAGCGCTCCGATGTCTGCTGTGGATTGTTCAGGTAACCCAGGCACACACCGGGGCCGACGATGAACAACTCGCCCACGGTTTGCTCCGGCACCGGATACAGATCGTCATCGAGGATCAGCACCTGACTGTTGGCAATCGGCCCGCCGAGGGTGCGATTGCTGTCGCCCGGTTGCAGTTGCCGCGCGGTGATCAGCACCGTGGCTTCGGTGGGGCCGTAGAGGTTGTGCAGCTTGCCCTGGCGCGTCAGTTGTTCGATCACGAACGGCTCGCAGACGTCGCCGCCAGTCATGATTTGCCCGACGCTTTGCAGTTGCTCCAGCGGCAGGATGCTCAACAGCGCCGGCGGCAGGAACGCGTGGGTCAGTTGCCGACGGCGAATCAGCGCCACCAGTTGCAGCGGATCACGGCGCTGGTTGTCGTCGGGCACCACCAGTTCCGCGCCTTCGAGCAGGGTCGGGAAGATGTCGATCAGCGACGAGTCGAAACTCAGCGACGAGAACTGCAACACCCGGCTCTCGGCGCGCAACTGCACGTAGTCGGCGTACCACGCGGTGAAGTGCGCAAGGTTCGCCTGACTCAGCAGCACACCCTTCGGATGCCCGGTAGTGCCCGAGGTGTAGAGCGCCATGCACGGCGCATCGAGCTCGGGCCGCCGACGCATCAACGGTTGCGACAGATCGACGTCAGTGCTGTCGATGCGGCAGACATCCAGCCCCGGCATCGAATCGCTCAGCGGGTGTTCGCCGTCGTGCAGCAACAACACCGCCCCGGCGTTTTCCAGAATGTACTGCTGGCGCTGAAGCGGATGGCTCGGTTCCAGCGGCAGATACACCGCGCCGCTGCCGAGTATCGCCAGAATCGAAGCAAACAGTGCATCGCATTTCGGCAGGCAAATCCCGACTACCCACGGTTGCGGCTGTTTCTCCAGCAGTGCCAGCAAGTGTTGCTGGATCGCCCGGCTGTGATCATGCAACTGGCGATAGCTGATCGACTGCTCGGCGAGGTGCAGCGCAGGGCGCTCGGCATGCTCGATCAGGCTCCGTTGCAGCCGCTCGATCACCGGGATCTGCGCCTGTTGCAGCAAGGCCGGATTGGCCGTGGCATTGAGGCGATGGATGTAAGCCAGGCTGTCGAGGAACAGCAGGTTTTCCACCTGTTCGAAGTCCGGCGCACAGGCCCTCGTCGCATGCTGGAAATACTCGGCATCGCGGGAGAAACGGCTGACCAGCAGCGCCACTTCGTCCACCACCTGCGCCAGTGTTCGCTGGCGCAGGGCCTGACCGTTGCCGGACGGTTCGTCGGCGATGGGCACGCGGCTCAGCAGCGTCGAATTACAGAGGCAAAGCAGATCGAGAACCGGCAGTCCGCCGATGCCCGTTGCACCGATGCCCAGGCGCAGGTTTAGCTGCGGTGTCGCGCCGTGATCCTGCGGCGCAAGGCTGCCGTCATCGATCACCAGATCCACCGACGGAGCAGTCCCTGTCAGCAATGAATGACCGTGTTGTTCGAGCTCCTGCGCCAGGTCGGTCAAGGCCTGGCTGCGGCCCCTCAGCAAAATGTCGAGACGTCTCATGTCAGCCTCCTTGTCAAACCAGGTAGTCGCGCAGGGCGTGCTGCACGCACGGTGTGTCGAGCAGCGAGCTGTTGTGGAAAAACCGCACGATGTTGCCCACCAGCGGGTGGTGGCGATTGATCGGGAAGGCCAGCCCGACCATCTCGTCTTTCAGTGCGCGGCGGGTAGCGTCGTTGACCGGCAGGGCGTCGATCAGGCGCAGGTCGAAGGACTTCTGGATGTCGTTGGTCAGGTAGTGGCCGATGAACACCGGCAGGATCTGCGCGATGCATTCGCGATCCGCATCGCTCGCGGTGTGCCAGTAGATGCGCACCATCCGCGCCCAGAAACTCGAGTGCCGGCCCTCGTCGAGCAAGTGGTCGGCCATCAGGCCCTTGATCGACGGCTTGACCGTGTCGTCCCGGGCGAACGCCGCGACATCGCCGGTCACGGTGTTCTCGGCGATGGCGACGCAGATCAGCTCCACGGCGCTTCTCAGGTGTTGCGGGGCCAGTTCGACGGCGGCCGGAATCGCCCGGCTCAGTTCGATTTCATTCGGCAGCTCGATCGGCTCGATGCCGGTCATGGCCACCGTCTGTTGCATGAAATCCATCGCCACCAGCGCGTGGTAATCCTCGTCCACGACCACGGTCATGGCGTCGTAGCGACAGGCGAACGGGAAGGCCACGGCGAAGCGGTTCTTGGCGATGCTTCGCGCGGTTTTGTCGACGATCTCGGTTTCGAAAATCACCACGTCGTTGATGAACTTGTACAGCGTCTGCACCAGGGCGAAATCCCGTTGCTCGGGGCATTCGCGCAGGAAGGTTTCGCTGAGCACCAAGGGCTGGCGGCTGAGCGGATAGATCAGCCGCGCGTCGTCCTCCAGCACGCGGCGTGGCCGGGTGCGAATGGTCGCGCGGCTTTCCCAGGCATCGGCGAAAGACTGGTAGTCGGCGGCGTTCATTGGGCCACCTCCGCCAGCGGTTCGCGCATGCTCAGGCGCAGGCCGTCCCACAGGGCAATGCGGCTTTCCACGGCGGCGATGGCGCTGGCGTAGACCTCGGCTTCGCGCTGCGGATCGCCGTCCACCAGTCGGTCCAGCAGTTGTTCTGCGGCCGGGCCGTGGTCTTCGGAATCGACCTCGATGTGTCGCTCCAGGTAGTAACGGAAGGTCGGCGCCTGTTCGACACCGATGCCCCAGGCGTCGAGCATGCGCTGGAACATGGTCGGGATCACGCTCTCGCGACCGTGCAGGAATGCGGCGGCAACGCTGTGACCGGGTGCATGCAGTGCGGTGTGCAAGGTGTCACGGACGAACCGCGCAGCGGCCGGATCAACCTCGACGCTTTGCAGGGCGACGTCGTAACTCACGCCCTCCTGTTGCAGCGTCACGAAGCGTTCCACCGCTGTCGTGTCCGCACCGACTTCTCGCATCGCATCGAGGTACAGTTCGAAGTGACTGTAATGCCCGTGTGACAGCCGATCGTCCGACTCTTCGCCGAGCACGATTTCGTTGATCAGTCGGGCTGCGTGAGGATCGCGCGGCGGCAACCACGGCAGACGCGTGCAAGTCAGTTCCTGCTGCAGGCGCTTGGTCAGCGACATGAAGTCCCAGACGGCAAATACATGGGACTCCATGAACCGGCGCAATGTCGCCAAAGAATCGATTTCGGAGAAGATCGGATGAACGCTGAGTTCGGCTTTCTTTAGTGTAAGTTGCTCTTTAGTTGGCATGGTTGCGAGACTCTGGCTAATAGGGAAGTAGGGATTGCTCAATCAATCGCTAATAACGCTGAACAAGTTTCTCCAGGCGAACGACAGCCTCATTCGGTTTCGATGAAAGCAGGCAATGTCTGAAGGGCCCGAGACAGCAGCGGACGGTCAAGCCGTCGCAATCGAGGCCGTACTGCAAGGTTGTGCCGGGTTTGTCATTTCGGATCCAAACTCGGCGAAGAAAAACTAATACATCGCAAAACAACTTAACAAGTTTATTTTTAATTATTTTTAGTTGGCTGTTTTTGAAGTATGAGTGGGCCTGATAAAACTTATAAGTTAAGTTTTATTTGGGCGTAGTTGCTCCTTTCGGCGTTTAATGGCCAAAATTGAACGACAAGAGTGAATGCCTCACTCGAAGCAACTTTCCAATTGAGTAATTGAATGAATATGAGGGGATGAAGTCGGGCTGTAACGGCGCCGTTTCTTCCTGTTCCCGTGACAAGGCTCCTTCCGTAGGTTCCTGGTGCGGGGACTGCTGCCGGGGCGGCGCGTCCCCGTTCTATATTGGGTTGGCGATCCAAGGGTGCGCGTAAATCGGCGCCGCGGCTATCGTCGAAAATGACTTCCTTGCGGTGCAAATTCCGGGCTGTTCAAAGCAGGGGGGAGGTTAGAGCGCAGGCGTCGATGTGCCACGGCAAATGACCGTGACCGGTGGGGGGATTTGTAAGCGGGTTATTCGCCGGGTGAGTGGAGGCTCACCCGGGAGGGAGGATTCAGCGCGCCGCTTTGCGGCTTTGGCCGGCGGAGCTGGCGAGGTAACGGGTGATCACCTCGACACCGCGATTGAGGTGTTGCTCCAGCAGTGTCACGGCGTGCGGGGTGTCACGCTCTTTCACGGCCTGCAACAACGCACGGTGATCGTCCTGGGAGAGTTTGCCCAGGCCCATGGCCTCGAGGTTGAAGCGCAGGAAGCGTTCCTCTTCATTCAAGCCGTCTTCCACCAGCCGCAACAGCCGGCCATTGGGCGCCTTACTGTAGAGCGCCATGTGAAACAGACGGTTGAGCCGGCCGATTTCGGTGTAGTCGTGTTCGATTTCCAGCTCTTCGATGTAGCCGGCCGCGCGTTCGTGATCGGCCGGGGTCAGCAGCGGGATCGACTGGCGCAGCGCTTCGGACTCCAGCAGGATGCGCAGCTCGTAGGTTTCCGTTGCATCGCCCTGGATCAACGGCGCCACCACCGCGCCTTTGTGGGCAATCACGCTGAGCAGGCCCTGGGCCTCGAGTTGGCGCAAGGCTTCGCGCACCGGCATGCGGCTGACACCGAACAGGTCGGCCAGATCCTGCTGGCGCACGGCGGTGCCACAGGGCAGGCGCCCGTCGAGAATCGCCGCGCGCAGGGTTTCTTCGATGACCGAGCGCGCCAGATGCGCGGGAATCGGGCCGTCGACTTTGATGCTGTGGAGTGGCTTGGGCTTCTGGGTCACAACTGCACACCCTATGACTGCGATATTTGGATCCAAAGGACACTAGTGATTGCTCTACAGGTTGTCAAACCGTGTAGAAGAACCCTGTCACATCTGAAGTTTAGCGCGCCAGCGATGATCTCAGGGTGCCATTGTTTTTTGCTGGGCTAACCTTCACCATCAAGCGCTTTCCTCTCTGCCCTGGATGCCTTGCATTGGCGGTACGTTTCGCAATCCCACGGATTGCGCGCTGGCTTGCCTGCGCGCTGCTGCTGGCCGGCATCATGCTGGGCGGCCTGCATGCCGATTGGGATTTTTCCGCGATCAGCCGCAAGGCCACGGCACTGTACGGGCCGTTGGGCGCCGGGCAACAGCGGATCGATGCCTGGCAGAACCTGCTGGCCACGCAGAAGCAGGTCAGCGAGATGGAAAAGCTCAAAGTGGTGAACCTGTTTTTCAACAAACAGATGCGCTACGTCGAAGACATCGATCTGTGGCACGAGGTCGACTATTGGGAAACCCCCATCGAAGCCTTGTGGAAAGGCGCCGGCGACTGCGAAGACTACGCGATCGCCAAGTATTTCAGCCTGCGCCACCTCGGTGTGGCCAGTGACAAGTTGCGCATCACCTACGTAAAGGCGCTGCGCCAGAACCGCGCGCACATGGTCCTGACTTACTATTCCAGCCCTGACGCCATGCCGCTGGTGCTCGACAGCCTGATCGACCCGATCAAGCCGGCCGCCGAGCGAACCGATTTGCTGCCGGTCTACTCTTTCAATGCCGAAGGGCTGTACCTGCCGGGCGCCAAGGGCAACAAGAAGGTCGGTGACACCAAACGCCTGTCACGCTGGCAGGATGTGTTGAAGAAAATGCAGGCCGAAGGATTTCCGGTCGAGACGACTAACTAGGAGCACGCGCTCAGATGTCTTTGTTCAAACAGCTGTTGATCGCTATCTGTCTGTTCCTGGTGGTCGCCTTCACCGGCAGCTTCATGGTCAGTCTGGAGAGCTCGCGCACCCAGTACGTCAACCAGTTGCGCTCCCACGCCCAGGATGCGGCCACGGCGCTGGCGCTGTCGTTGACGCCGAACATCGATGACCCGGCGATGGTCGAGCTGCTGGTCAGCTCGATCTTCGACAGCGGTTATTACTCGAGCATCCGCGTGGTCGATCTGAAGACCGACCAGACCATCGTCGAGCGCAACGGCATTCCGGCGGTCACCAACGTGCCGGACTGGTTCGTCAAACTGATCGGCCTGGAGCCGGCCGGTGGCGATGCGCTGGTCAGCCGTGGCTGGGAACAGGCAGCGCGGGTCGAGGTGGTCAGTCACCCGATGTTCGCCCTGGCCAAGCTCTGGCAGAGCGCGCTCGGCAGCCTGGGCTGGTTGTTGGTTTGCGGCGCGGTGAGTGCGGTGCTGGGCGCGCTGTTGTTGCGTCGGCAATTGAAGCCGCTGGATTACATGGTCAAGCAATCCCACGCCATCGCCCGTCGCGAGTTCCTCAGCCTGCCGGACCTGCCGCGCACGCCTGAATTGCGCCGCGTAGTGCTGGCGATGAACCAGATGGTCGAGAAGCTCAAGGCGCTGTTCCAGGAGCAGGCAGAGCGCAGTGAAAAACTGCGTACCGAGTCCTATCAGGACAACCTCACCGGGCTGGCCAACCGGCGTTATTTCGAGATGCAGCTGAATGCGCGGGTGAGCAACCCGGAGCAGGCCAGTTCCGGTTATCTGCTGCTGTTGCGGGTCAAGGATCTGGCCGGGCTGAACCAGCGCCTTGGCGGTCAGCGCACTGATGAATTGTTGAAAGCGGTTGGCGAGCAACTGTCCCGCGAGTGCGCCAAATACCCGGAAACCCAGAACCTCGTCACCCGGATTCGCGGTGGTGAGTTCGCCGTGCTGGCGCCGGGACTGACCCGCGAAGAAGCGCTGCAACTGGCGCAGAGTCTCGACAGTGCGCTTAGCAGCTTGCACGCAACGGGCGCCACCGACGTGGCCGCCGTGGCTTCTATCGGCCTGGCACCGTTCGCTCACGGCGATTCGCCGCAAGCAGTTCTGAGCCTTGGCGATCAGGCGTTGGCCCAGGCCGAAGGGCAGGGTGAGCAGAACTGGGCGTGCCTCGATCAGAGTCTGGTGGCGGACGTCGGTGACGATCACCACGCCTGGCATCGCTTGCTCGATCAGGCGCTGAATCAGCGGCGTTTCGAGCTGTTCTTCCAGCCGGTAGTGGCGGCGCAGGACACGCAACTGGTGCTGCATTACAAAGTGCTGTCGCGCTTGCTCGACGAGCAGGGCCAGACCATTCCCGCCGGACGCTTCCTGCCGTGGCTGGAGCGCTTCGGCTGGACCGCGCGACTGGACCGGTTGATGCTCGAGCGGGTGCTGGAGCAGATGGCTGGCCATGAAGAATCCCTGGCGCTGAACTTGTCCTCCGCGACCCTGGCCGATCCGCAGGCGTTGAACAAAGTGTTCGAGATTCTGCGGACGCATTCCAACCTCGGTGCGCGCCTGACCCTGGAAATCGGCGAAGAACAATTGCCGGAGCAAGCGGTGCTGGAACAGTTGACCCGCCGCCTGCGCGAGCTCGGTTTCTCCCTGAGCCTGCAGCGTTTCGGCGGACGCTTCAGCATGATCGGCAACCTGGCGCGGCTCGGGCTGGCGTACCTGAAGATCGATGGCAGCTATATCCGGGCGATCGATCAGGAAAGCGACAAGCGTCTGTTCATCGAAGCGATCCAGCGTGCGGCGCACAGCATCGATCTGCCGCTGATTGCCGAGCGGGTCGAGACGGAAGGGGAGTTGTCGGTGATTCGCGAGATGGGGTTGTATGGGGTTCAGGGGCAGCTGTTTGGTGAGCCCAAGCCCTGGAAATGATGCAGCGCCAAACTGATCGTTCCCACGCTCCGCGTGGGAACGATCAACTCGACTTCAAACGGATCAGATCAACCCGCCCTCATCCTCATCGATCAACTGACTCAACCCGCCCAGCGCTTCCCGCGCCTGGGTCCGGTCCATCAATTTGGCCTGGGCCGCCGGTGGCAGGTCGGTGACGCGGATCACGCCTTTGCTGGTCAGCACCTGAATCAGGTCGTCGAGTACCCGGATCATTTCCAGGTCGCTCTGCTTGAGCTGTTTGAGGCTGTTCTCCACGGCTTCGTTGGCGTACCAGGCCTGGATTTCATGGTGGTCGGCCGGCAGCGTTTCCGTGGCCTCGGCGTAGGCCGCAGCTTCCACGCGAATCAACTGACCCTGCGCATCGCGTTGCACGTAAAACATTGAGCATCCCTCGGAAATGGACCAGCGTCATGCTGTCAGCAGCATAGCCAACTGCGCGCGAGTATGCGGTGCGCCGACGCAATCGTCACCGGTACAAGCGCCGCAAACGTGACGGCCGCCCCAAGTGGGGCGGCCGTTGTTCACGCATCAGCTGTTGTTGTGGTCGACCTTGATGGTCGGATCGCTGCCGGCAATCAGGTTGTGAATGTTGGCACTCGACCAGTTGTTGCCTTCGAGTTTGATCGTCACGTCCGGTGTGGCGGCTGCGGCATCGCCCGAGTTGAACTTGCCGCCCGAGCTGACTTGCAGCGACGACACGCCGTCGACCGTGGTGATCTTCAGGAAGTTGTCGATGGTGCTGCCGGTCTCGCCCTGCAACAGATCACGCAGGTCGATGCGGTCGCCTTCGCTGGCCTTGAAGTCCTTGATCACGTCGTTGCCGGTGTCGCCCGATTTCCAGACGAAGGTGTCGCCACCGGAACCACCGATCAGGATGTCGTTGCCCGGGCCGCCGATCAGCGTGTCGTTGCCGGTGCCGCCGAGCAGGATGTCATTGCCCTTGCCGCCGTCGAGCAGGTCGTTGCCGCCCGAGCCGAACAGGATGTCATTGCCCGCGCCGCCCAGCAGCGTGTCGTTGCCGTCGTGGGCACCGGACACATCGAACGCCTGATAGTGCTCGGTGATGTACTGGTGCACGTTGCTGGTGGTGACTTTGCTGACGTCGACTCCGGTTTCCTTGGCCACGAACGCCTGCATCGCCTGGTAACCCTCGCCGGCAATGCCGTTGAAGCTCACCAGGTCGCCGAACAGGATGTCGTTGCCGTCGCCACCGCTGACGGTGTCGTTGCCCGGCATCGTCGCTTCGGTGTGGCCGATGATCGAGTTGGCCAGGTCCTTCGGATCGATGTTGGTCTGCGGCGTCTTGTCCGAATCGTACGGTTTCAGGTCGTTGAGGCTGACACCGTTGTTCAGGCCGATCGCTTCGACGTTCGACAGACCGCTCAGCAGCGCGAAGCCGGCGGCAGAGTTGTCGGTGGTGTTCGACGAGGTGCTGTTGCCGCTGCCCGCCAGGCTCGAGATTTCGTAGGTGCCGTCGCCCTGGGCGTGGATGGTGCCCAGGCTGTTCCAGCTCCAGTTGTTGTTCTTGAGCGTCTGCAGCACCACTTCACCGGAGGTGCTGATGCTCAGGTAGTGGGTGCTGTCGATATAGGTGGCGAAGCTGCTGCCCAGCTTGTAGTTGCTGGTTTTCACCACGTCGTCGAGCTTCACGTTGCCGTACAGCGTCGGGTTGGTCTGCTCGTTGCTCTGGTAGTAGGTCGGCTGGCCGTCGGTGATGAAGTAAGTAAGGTTCTTCGCCCCGGTGTTGGCCACCGCTTCAGCGCTCTGGAAGAAGTTCGCCGTGGCCTTGAACACGTCTTCGTAGTTGGTGCCGCCGCCGGACGCCATCGAGTCCAGCACGGCCTTGAGCAAGGTCAGTGCGTTCGGGTCGTTGAGGTTCACCGACACCGACTTGTTGACCTGGGTATCGAAGTCCACCAGGAAGATGTTCACCGTGCCGGAGTTGCTGCCCAGGCTCTGCTTGAGGGTGTTGAACACCGACGTCAGCGAGTCCTTGGCGGCGTTGATCGACGAGGCGCTCATACTGCCCGAGCTGTCGACCATGAACGCGATGTTGTAGTTGGTGCCCGGCACCACAGTCAGGCCGCCGATGTCGGCGACGATGATGTCGTTGCCGTCGGTGCCGGTGACGGTGTCGTCGGCCGAGGTGGCGACAATCGAGTTGTAGACCGCCGGCACAACTGTGACCGGAATGGTCGCGGTGGTGCTGGCCGAGCCGCCCACGGCCTCGGTGGAGGTCGAGGTCACGGTCAGGTTGAACTGGCCGTTGTAGTAGGTTGGCGGGGTCACGGTCAGGGTGCCGAGGTTCCAGCCGGTGACGTTGGCGTCGCCGCTGGTGGCGGTCACGGTGAAGCTGTGGCCTGCGCCGTCGCTGAGGACCGAACCGACCGGTGCGCCGCTGATCTTGATGCTCAGGGTTTCCGAGCCATCGGTGTCGGTCAGCGCGGTGCTGATCGACGACAGTTTCACCGTGGTGCCTTCGGCGCCGGTGTTGAGTTTGTAGCCGTCGTAATAGCCTTCGCCGTTGTTGCCGTGCAGATCGGAGACGGTCACGCCGGCATTCACCAGATCCTGCACGCCGGTGTAGATCGGCACGCCGGCACTGCTCAGGTCGATCGGCGTGCTGCCGTTGACCGACAGGTTGACGTCGTAGCTGCCCGGGCCGCTCTGGTTGTGGTGGTAGATGTCCAGGGTGTAGTAGCCGCTGGTGGTCGGGGTGAACGAACCGTTGAGGTTGCCGCCCGCGCCCCACGTCGTGGACGCCACGTTCTTGCCGCCGATGGTCACCAGCAGGCTGTCGTCACCGGTACCGCTGAAGGTGTAGGTCTTGCCGGCTTCCAGATAGATCAGGCCCGAGGTTTTCGACGCAGTACCGGCGGTCACGCTGCCATCGGACTGCACGTTGTTCACGGTGCCGTTGGTGTTCGGCTTGCCCGCGCCGTCGATCACGTTTTTCAGGGTGGTCGAATTCGCGCCGCTGCCGTCGGTGCCCAGGCCCGACAGACCGGTCCAGACTTCCTTGATCAGCCCGGTGGACTTCACGCTGTTGTCGGCGACCGACAGGGTCGGTGCATCCGCCACCGGGGTGATGTCGATCTTCACGGTGCCGGTGTTGCCCAGCAACTGGCCGTCGGTTGGCTGGAACTTGATCTGCGCATAGTCAGCCTGGTTGTTGCCCAGGCCGGTGCCGCCGTAACCGTTCACGCCCGACTCGTTGGCATCCGGCAGGAAGCGCAGCTTGCCCGCGTCGATGTCGGCCTTGCTGAAGGTCTGGTTGGTGGCGACGTCTTTCCAGGTCGAACCGTCCAGGTACTGCAGTTTGCCTTCGCCCGGCAGCTGGGTGATTTTCACGCCCAGGCTGCTGGCCGGGCTGTCGACGTCGCTGACGCCGAAGGTCGACCAGCCGAGAACCAGCGGGGTGTCTTCGGTGCCGGTGACGTTGACCGGTGCAGCGACCGGCGCGTCGTTGATCGCCACCACGTTGACGGTGGTGGTCGCGGTGTTGGAGTAGTTGCCGCCGTCGGTCACGGTCACGGTGATGATCCGAGGCACGGTGCTCGGGTCTTCACTGCTGTTGGTGAAGCTGATGTTCTTGATGGCCTGCATGTAGTCGGCCAGCGTCGCGTTGCCGGACAGGGTCAGGGTGACGGTGCCGTTGGTGCTGTTGGCATTGATGGTGATGCCGTTGACGCTGTTGCCCAGATTCAGCGCATCGCCGTCCTGACGATTGGTCAGCACGATGGTAGCGCCGGTCAGCATGGTGCTGTCCGGGTCGGTGATCTTGATGTCGGTGTCGGCAATCGACACACCTGCGCCCGGGGTGTTCTCGGTGAAGGTCACCTTGTAGTCGGCACCCGTTGCACCGCTGGAGTTGTTGGCGTCGAGGTCGATGACCGGCGGTGCATCGTTGTCGATGATCGAGGTGCTGACGCTGCCATTGGTGCTGCTGACCGCCAGGTTCTCGAAGTTGCCACCGGTGGCCGAGTCGATCTTGACCACGAAGTTTTCGGTGCCTTCGGTGATCTTGTCATCGATGGTCGCAACGTTGAACTGCGCGCTGCTGGCACCCGCCGGGATCTTCACGGTGTACACGCCGGTGAAGTCCGAACCGTCGGCGGCGGTGCCGCTGTAGACGATTTTCAGGGTCACTTCGGTCTGCGCCGGGTGGGTCAGGCTGACGGTGTAGCTGGCGGTCTGGCCTTCGGTCACCGAAGTGCTGCCGGTGATGCTGACGGTGGTGGTATCGATGGTATCGGTGACGCTGGTCACGGCTGGTGTGTTGCTGGTTACCAGGTTTTCAAAATTGCCGCCGGTGGCGTTGGTGATCGTGGCCTGCACATTGCCGGCGTCCTTGTAGACGTCGTCGGCTGGCGCAGGAACGGTCACGGTGCCGGTGGTCTTGCCCGCTTCGATGGTGATCACCGAACCGTTGCTCAGGGTCACGGTCACTGGCGAGCCAGCGGCGTTGGTCAGAGTCGCGGTGTAAGTGATCGAACCGCCCTCGGCCACGGTGCCGGTCGCGCTGAGCGACAGGTTGGTGGTGTCGATGGTGTCGGTGACGGTGGTGCTCACCGGCGTCTTGTCGGCCACGAGGTTTTCGTAGTTGCCGCCAGAAACATTGGTGATCGAGTTGGTCAGCGGTGTGTGGCCGGTCAACGCGTCGTTCGGCGCGGTGGTGGTCACGGTACCGGTGGTTTTGCCGACTTCGATGGTGATCGACTGACCGTTGGCCAGGGTCACGGTCACAGGCGAGCCAGTTACCGGTGCGCCGACGGTCGCGGTGTAGACAACGTTGCCACCTTCGGCCGCCGTCGTGGTCGCGGTCAGCTTCACGGTGGTGGTGTCGATGGTGTCGGTAACGCTGGTCACCGCTGGCGTGGTGCTGGTGACCAGGTTCTCGAAATTGCCACCGGTGGCGGACTTGATCGTGGCCTGCACGTTGCCGGCGTCTTTGTAGACGTCGTCGGCTGGTGCAGGAACGGTCACGGTGCCGGTGGTTTTACCGGCTTCGATGGTGATCACCGAGCCGTTGCTCAGGGTCACGGTCACTGGCGAGCCAGCAGCGTTGGTCAGGGTTGCGGTGTAAGTGATCTGGCCACCCTCGGCCACGGTGCCGGTCGCGCTGAGCGTCAGGTTGGTGGTGTCGATGGTGTCGGTGACGGTGGTCGAGACCGGCGTCTTGTCGGCCACGAGGTTTTCGTAGTTGCCGCCAGAAACGTTGGTGATCGAGTTGGTCAGCGGTGTGTGGCCGGTCAATGCGTCGTTAGGCGCGGTGGTGGTCACGGTGCCGGTGGTTTTGCCGACTTCGATGGTGATCGACTGACCGTTGGCCAGGGTCACGGTCACTGGCGAGCCAGTCACCGGCGCACCCACGGTGGCGGTGTAGGTGACGGTGCCACCTTCGGCTGCCGTCGTGGTCGCGGTCAGCTTCACGGTGGTGGTGTCGATGGTGTCGGTGACGCTGGTCACGGCTGGTGTGGTGCTGGTGACCAGGTTCTCGAAGTTACCGCCCGTGGCGTTGGTGATCGTGGCCTGTACGTTGCCGGCGTCTTTGTAGACGTCGTCGGCTGGTGCTGCGACGGTCACGGTGCCAGTGGTTTTGCCCGCTTCGATAGTGATCACGGCGCCGTTGCTCAAGGTGACGGTCACCGGAGTGCCCGCAGCGTTGGTCAGTGTCGCGGTGTAAGTGATCGAACCACCTTCGGCGACCGAATTGGTGGCGCTGAGGGACAGGTTGGTGGTGTCGACGGTGTCAGTGACGGTGGTCGAAACCGGGGTCTTGTCGGCAACCAGGTTCTCGTAGTTGCCGCCGCTGACGTTGGTGATCGCGTTGGTCAGCGGCGCATGACCATTCAACACGTCGTTCGGCGCGGTGGTGGTGATGGTGCCGGTGGTTTTACCCACTTCGATGGTGATCGATTGACCGTTGGACAGGTTTACGGTCACTGGCGAGCCAGTGACCGGCGCCCCCACGGTAGCGGTGTAGGTGACGGTGCCACCCTCGGCCGCTGTCGCGGTCGCAGTCAGCTTCACGGTGGTGGTGTCGATGGTGTCAGTAACGCTGGTCACCGCTGGCGTGGTGCTGGTGACCAGGTTCTCGAAGTTGCCACCGCTGGCGTTGGTGATCGTGGCCTGTACGTTGCCGGCATCCTTGTAGACGTCATCGGCTGGCGCAGGAACGGTCACGGTGCCGGTGGTTTTACCGGCTTCGATGGTGATCACGGCGCCGTTCGACAAGGTCACGGTCACTGGCGAGCCAGCGGCGTTGGTCAGGGTCGCGGTGTAGGTGATCGAACCGCCTTCGGCCACGGTGCCGGTCGCGCTGAGCGACAGGTTGGTGGTGTCGACGGTATCGGTGACGGTGGTCGAAACCGGGGTTTTATCCGCCACCAGATTTTCGTAGTTACCACCGCTCACGCCGGTGATGGCGTTGGTCAGCGGTGCATGACCGGTCAACACGTCGTTCGGCGCGGTGGTGGTCACGGTGCCGGTGGTTTTGCCGACTTCGATGGTGATGCTCTGACCGTTGGACAGGTTTACGGTCACAGGCGAGGCGGTCACCGGTGCACCAACCGTCGCGGTGTAAGTGACTGTGCCACCTTCAGCAGCTGTCGCGGTTGCGGTCAGCTTCACCGTGGTGGTGTCGATGGTGTCGGTGACGCTGGTCACGGCTGGTGTGCTGCTGGTGACCAGGTTCTCGAAGTTACCGCCTGTGGCGTTGGTGATCGTGGCCTGCACGTTGCCGGCGTCTTTGTAGACGTCATCGGCTGGCGCGGCGACGGTCACGGTGCCCGTGGTTTTACCGGCTTCGATGGTGATGACAGCGCCATTGCTCAAGGTCACGGTCACCGGGGTGCCCGCAGCGTTGGTCAGGGTCGCGGTGTAGGTGATCGAACCACCTTCGGCCACGGTGCCAGTCGCGCTCAGCGACAGGTTGGTGGTGTCGACAGTGTCGGTCACGGTGGTGCTGACCGGCGTCTTGTCGGCCACCAGATTTTCGTAGTTGCCGCCCGTCACGTTGGTGATCGCGTTGGTCAGCGGCGTGTGGCCGTTGAGCGCATCGTTAGGCGCCGTGGTAGTCACGGTGCCGGTGGTTTTACCCACCTCGATGGTGATGCTCTGGCCATTCGACAGGTTCACGGTCACTGGCGAGCCAGTCACAGGCGCGCCCACGGTCGCGGTGTAGGTGACGGTGCCGCCTTCAGCCGCCGACGCGGTCGCGGTGAGTTTCACCGTGGTGGTGTCGATGGTATCGGTGACCTGGGTCACGGCCGGAACAGTGCTCGGCACCAGGTTTTCGAAGTTGCCACCGGTGGCGTTGGTGATCGTGGCCTGCACGTTGCCGGCGTCTTTGTAGACGTCGTCGGCTGGCGCGGCAACGGTCACGGTGCCAGTGGTTTTGCCGGCTTCGATGGTGATCACGGCGCCGTTCGACAGGGTCACGGTCACTGGCGAGCCAGCGGCGTTGGTCAGGGTCGCGGTGTAGATGATCGAACCGCCCTCGGCAACCGAATTGGTGGCGCTGAGGGTCAGGTTGGTGGTGTCGACGGTGTCAGTGACGGTGGTCGAAACCGGCGTTTTGTCGGCTACGAGGTTTTCGTAGTTGCCGCCCGTCACGCCGGTGATCGCGTTGGTCAACGGCGCGTGGCCGGTCAGCGCATCGTTCGGTGCGGTGGTGGTGACGGTGCCGGTGGTCTTGCCGACTTCGATGGTGATCGACTGACCGTTGGACAGGGACACGGTGATTGGCGAACCGGTCACAGGCGCGCCGACGGTGGCGGTGTAGGTGACAGTGCCGCCTTCAGCTGCCGACTCGGTCGCGGTCAGTTTGACCGTGGTGGTGTCGATGGTGTCGGTGACTTCCGTTACGGCCGGAACGGTGCTTGGCACCAGGTTCTCGAAGTTGCCACCAGTGGCAGTCGAAATGGTTGCTTCGACTTTGCCGGCGTCTTTGTAGACGTCGTCTTTCGGTGCGTCGACGGTCACGGTGCCGGTGGTTTTGCCGGCTTCGATGGTGATCACGGCGCCGTTGCTCAAGGTGACGGTCACCGGAGTGCCCGCAGCGTTGGTCAGTGTGGCGGTGTAAGTGATCGAACCGCCCTCGGCCACAGAATTGGTGGCGCTGAGGGTCAGGTTGGTGGTGTCGACGGTATCAGTGACGGTGGTCGAAACCGGAGTCTTGTCGGCTACGAGGTTTTCGTAGTTGCCGCCCGTCACGCCCGTGATCGAGTTGGTCAGCGGCGTGTGGCCGTTGAGTGCATCGTTCGGCGCGGTGGTGGTGACAGTGCCGGTGGTTTTGCCCACTTCGATGGTGATCGACTGACCATTGGCCAGGGTCACGGTCACAGGCGAGCCGGTCACTGGCGCGCCAACAGTCGCGGTGTAAGTGACGGTGCCACCTTCAGCGGCCGTTTCGGAAGCGGTCAGCTTCACGGTCGTCGTGTCGACGGTGTCGGTGACTTCCGTTACGGCTGGAACGGTGCTCGGCACCAGGTTCTCAAAGTTGCCACCGGTTGCGTCCTTGATGGTCACTTCGACTTTGCCGGCGTCTTTGTAGACGTCATCGGCTGGCGCGGCAACGGTCACGGTGCCGGTGGTTTTACCGGCTTCGATGGTGATGACGGAGCCGTTGCTCAACGTCACGGTCACTGGAGTGCCAGCCGGATTGGTCAGGGTGGCGGTGTAGGTGATCGAGCCACCTTCGGCCACGCTGTCGGTCGCGGTCAGCGACAGATTGGTGGTGTCGACGGTGTCGGTCACGGTGGTGCTGACCGGGGTTTTGTCGGCGACCAGATTTTCGTAGTTGCCACCGCTCACGCCAGTGATCGCGTTGGTCAACGGCGTGTGGCCGTTGAGCGCATCGTTTGGCGCCGTGGTAGTCACGGTGCCAGTGGTCTTGCCCACCTCGATGGTGATCGACTGACCGTTGGACAGCGTCACGGTGACTGGCGAACCGGTCACAGGTGCGCCGACGGTAGCGGTGTAAGTGACGGTGCCACCCTCAGCTGCCGACTCGGTCGCAGTGAGTTTCACCGTAGTAGTGTCGATGGTGTCGGTGACTTCGGTCACCGCAGGAACGGTGCTCGGCACCAGATTCTCGAAGTTGCCACCGGTGGCGGTCGAAATGGTTGCCTCGACTTTGCCGGCGTCTTTGTAGACGTCGTCTTTCGGTGCATCGACGGTCACGGTGCCGGTGGTTTTACCGGCTTCGATGGTGATCACGGCGCCGTTCGAAAGGGTCACGGTCACCGGAGTGCCGGCCGGGTTGGTCAGGGTCGCGGTGTAGACGATCGAACCACCCTCGGCCACGGAGCCAGTAGCGCTCAGGGTCAGGTTGGTGGTGTCGACGGTGTCGGTCACGGTGGTGCTGACCGGCGTCTTGTCGGCCACGAGGTTTTCGTAGTTGCCGCCAGTCACGCCAGTGATCGCGTTGGTCAGCGGCGCATGGCCGTTGAGCGCATCGTTCGGCGCGGTGGTGGTGACGGTGCCGGTGGTTTTGCCGACTTCGATCGTGATCGACTGTCCGTTGGACAGGGTCACGGTCACAGGCGAACCGGTCACAGGCGCGCCGACGCTAGCGGTGTAAGTAACGGTGCCGCCTTCAGCCGCCGACTCGGTCGCGGTGAGTTTCACCGTGGTGGTGTCGATGGTGTCGGTGACGTTGGTCACGGCCGGAACGGTGCTCGGCACCAGGTTCTCGAAACCGCCACCGGTGGCGGTCGAAATGGTTGCCTCGACTTTGCCGGCGTCTTTGTAGACGTCATCTTTCGGCGCATCGACGGTCACGGTGCCGGTGGTTTTGCCGGCTTCAATGGTGATGACGGCGCCGTTCGACAGGGTCACGGTCACCGGCGTACCCGCCGGGTTGGTCAGGGTCGCGGTGTAAGTGATCGAACCGCCCTCGGCAACCGAATCGGTGGCCGTCAGGTTCAGGTTGGTCGTGTCGACAGTGTCCGATACCGAGGTGTCGGCGGACTTGCCGTCGACCGCCAGGTTTTCGTAGTTGCCACCGGTGGCCTTGTCGATGGTCACGCTCAGCGAGCTACCGCCGGCCAGCGGACTGTTCGGCGCGACGAAGTTCACGGTGCCGGTGGTCTCGCCGACGGCGATGGTGATGGTCTGGCCGTTGGACAGGGTCACGACGACCGGCGAGCCGGTCACTGGCGCCGTCACGGTCGCGGTGTAGACCACGGTCTCGCCTTCGGCGACGTTGGCGGTAGCGGTCAGCGACACGGTGGACGTGTCGATGGTGTCATTGACGGTGGTGACTGCCGGGGCGGTGCTGGTGACCAGGTTTTCGAAGTTGCCACCGGTGGTGGTCGAAATGGTCGTCCCGACTTTGCCGGCGTCCTTGTAGACGTCGTCCTTCGGTGCATCGACGGTCACGGTGCCGGAGGTTTTGCCGGCCTCGATGGTGATCACGGCGCCGTTGCTCAACGTCACGGTCACCGGGGTGCCGGCGGCGTTGGTCAGGGTCGCGGTGTAGGTGATCTGGCCACCTTCGTTGACTTCCGGCGTGGCGCTCAGGGTCAGGTTGGTGGTGTCGACGGTGTCGGTCACGGTGGTGCTGACCGGCGTTTTATCGGCCACGAGGTTTTCGTAGTTGCCGCCGCTCACGCCGGTAATCGAGTTGGTCAGCGGCGTATGGCCGTTGAGCGCATCGTTCGGCGCGGTGGTGGTGACGGTGCCGGAGGTCTTGCCGACTTCGATGGTGATCGACTGACCGTTGGCCAGGGTCACCGTCACAGGCGAGCCGGTTACCGGGGCGCCAACGGTGGCGGTATAGGTAACAGTGCCGCCTTCAGCAGCCGACTCGGTCGCGGTCAGTTTGACGGTCGAGGTGTCGATGGTGTCGGTGACATCGGTAACGGCTGGAACGGTGCTTGGCACCAGGTTCTCGAAGTTGCCGCCGGAGGCATCCTTGATCGTGACTTCGACTTTGCCGGCGTCTTTGTAGACGTCGTCTTTCGGTGCATCGACGGTCACGGTGCCGGTGGTTTTACCGGCTTCGATGGTGATGACGGCGCCGTTGCTCAACGTCACGGTCACCGGGGTGCCGGCCGGGTTGGTCAGTGTCGCGGTGTAAACGATCGAGCCGCCCTCGGCCACCGAGTCAGTGGCGCTGAGGGTCAGGTTGGTCGTGTCGACGGTGTCGGTGACGGTGGTCGAAACCGGGGTTTTGTCGGCTACGAGATTCTCGTAATTGCCGCCAGTCACTCCAGTGATCGCGTTGGTCAGCGGCGTGTGACCGTTGAGTGCATCGTTCGGCGCAGTGGTGGTGATGGTGCCGGTGGTTTTGCCGACTTCGATAGTGATCGACTGACCATTGGCCAGGGTCACGGTCACAGGCGAACCGGTGACAGGCGCGCCAACAGTGGCGGTGTACGTAACGGTACCGCCTTCAGCTGCCGACTCGGTTGCGGTGAGTTTCACCGTGGTGGTGTCGATGGTGTCGGTGACTTCGGTAACAGCCGGAACGGTGCTCGGCACCAGGTTCTCGAAGTTGCCGCCGGATGCATCCTTGATCGTGACTTCGACTTTGCCGGCATCTTTGTAGACGTCGTCTTTCGGCGCATCGACGGTCACGGTGCCGGTGGTTTTGCCGGCCTCGATGGTGATGACGGAGCCGTTGCTCAACGTCACGGTCACCGGAGTGCCGGCCGGATTGGTCAGGGTCGCGGTATAGGTGATCGAGCCACCTTCGGCCACCGAGTCAGTGGCGCTCAGGGTCAGATTAGTGGTGTCGACGGTGTCAGTCACGGTGGTGCTGACCGGCGTTTTGTCGGCCACGAGATTTTCGTAGTTACCGCCGCTTACGCCAGTGATCGAGTTGCTCAGCGGAGTGTGACCGTTCAACGCATCGTTCGGCGCAGTGGTGGTGATGGTGCCGGTGGTTTTGCCCACCTCGATGGTGATCGACTGACCATTGGCCAGAGTCACGGTCACAGGCGAACCCGTAACCGGAGCGCCGACAGTCGCGGTGTAAGTGACAGTGCCACCTTCCGCCGCCGACTCGGTCGCAGTCAGTTTGACCGTGGTGGTGTCAATGGTGTCAGTGACATCGGTGACAGCCGGAACAGTGCTCGGCACCAGATTCTCGAAGTTGCCACCGGTTGCATCCTTGATGGTCACTTCAACTTTGCCGGCGTCCTTGTAGACGTCATCTTTCGGTGCATCGACGGTCACGGTGCCGGTGGTTTTGCCGGCTTCGATGGTAATGACGGAGCCGTTGCTCAACGTCACGGTCACCGGAGTACCGGCCGGGTTGGTCAAGGTCGCGGTGTAGGTGATCGAGCCACCTTCGGCGACGGTGCCGGTCGCGGTCAGTGTCAGGTCGGTGGTGTCGACGGTGTCGGTCACGGTGGTGCTGACCGGCGTCTTGTCGGCTACGAGGTTTTCGTAGTTACCGCCGCTCACGCCAGTGATCGAGTTGCTCAGCGGTGTGTGACCGTTGAGTGCATCGTTCGGCGCGGTGGTGGTGATGGTGCCGGTGGTCTTGCCGACTTCGATGGTGATGGTCTGACCGTTGGCCAGGGTCACAGTCACAGGCGAGCCAGTCACTGGCGCACCAACAGTGGCGGTGTAGGTGACGGTGCCGCCCTCAGCTACCGACGTATCGGCGCTCAGCTTCACGGTCGATGTGTCGATGGTGTCAGTCACTTCAGTGACGGCCGGAACGGTGCTCGGAACCAGATTTTCGAAGTTGCCGCCGGACGCATCCTTGATGGTCACTTCGACTTTGCCGGCGTCTTTGTAGACGTCATCGGCAGGGGCCGGAACGGTCACGGTGCCAGTGGTTTTACCCGCTTCGATGGTGATCACCGAGCCATTGCTCAGGGTCACGGTCACTGGCGTGCCAGCTGGATTGGTCAGGGTGGCGGTGTAAACGATCGAACCACCTTCAGCCACGGAACCTGTAGCGCTCAAGGTCAGGTTGGTGGTGTCGACGGTGTCGGTGACTGACGTCACGGCCGGAGTCTTGTCGGCGACCAGGTTTTCGTAATTGCCGCCGCTGGTGCCGTCGATCTTCACGCTCAGCGTGTTGCCGCCGGCCAGTGCATCGTTCGGCGCGGTGTAGTTGACGCTGGCGCTGCTGGCGCCGACCGGGATGGTGATGGTCTGGCCGTTGGACAGGGTCACGACCACTGGCGAACCGGTCACCGGTGCGGTGACGGAGGCGGTGTAAACCACCACGCCGCCTTCAACGGTGCTGGCCGTGGCGCTCAGGGAAACGGTGCTGTTGTCGATAGTGTCGGTGACATCGGTCACCGCCGGGGTCTTGTCGACCACCAGGTTTTCAAAGTTGCCGCCCGTGGTCTTGGTGATGCTGGCGTCGACTTTGCCGGCGTCCTTGTACACGTCATCGCCCGGTGCGGCGACGGTGATGGTGCCGGTGATCGCGCCTTTGGCGATGTTGATTACCGCGCCGTTGCTCAGGGTCACGGTCATGGCTGTGCCGGCCGGGTTGGTCAGGGTCGCGGTGTAGACGATCGAACCGCCCTCGGCGACTGAACCGGTGGCGCTCAGGCTGATATTGGTGGTGTCGACGGTGTCGGTGACTTTGGTCACCACCGCCGAACGGTTGGCATCTACCTGTTCGAAGTTGCCGCCGCTGTGGCTGGCAATCGCGGTCTGTACCTTGCCGCCGTCAATGTAAGGCGTGTTGGCCGGCGCAGGGAAGTTCACCGAACCGCTGGTGGCACCGGCGGCGATGTTGATGACCGCGCCGTTGGCCAGGGTCACGGTCATGGCGGTGCCGGCCGGGTTGCTCAGGGTCGCGGTGTAGGTGATCTGGCCACCTTCGCTGACGGTGTCGCTGGCGCTCAGGGTCAGCGTGGTCTTGTCGATGGTGTCGTTGACCGTGGTGCTGACCGGCGTCTTGCTGACGTCGAGTTTTTCGAAGTTGCCACCGCTGGCATCGGTCATGGTCACGGTGAGCTTGCTGACATCCTTGTAGACGTCATCGCTCGGCGCCGCAATGGTCACCGAGCCGCTGGTCTTGCCGGCCTCGATGATGATGGTCTGGCCGTTGCTCAGGTTGACGGTTACCGGCGTCTGCGCGGCGTTGGTCAGGGTCGCGGTGTAAGTGATCGACGTGCCTTCGAGCACATAGCTTTCGGCGCTGAGGGTCAGGTGCGTGGTGTTGATGGTGTCGGCGACGTTGGTCACCGCTGGCGTCGGGTTGGCCACCAGGTTTTCGAAATTGCCGCCGGAGGTGTCCTTGATGGTCACTTCGACTTTGCCGGCATCTTTGTAGACGTCATCGGCAGGAGCCGGAACGGTAACGGTGCCGGTGGTTTTGCCGGCTTCGATGGTGATGACGGAGCCGTTGCTCAACGTCACGGTCACCGGGGTGCCGGCCGGGTTGGTCAGGGTGGCGGTGTAGACGATCTGCCCGCCCTCGTTGACGTTGCCGGTGGCGGTCAGCGAGACGGTGGTGGTGTCGACGGTGTCGGTGATGGTGGTGCTGACCGGGGTTTTGTCGGCCACGAGGTTTTCGTAGTTGCCGCCGCTGACGTTGGTGATCGAGTTGGTCAGCGGTGCATGGCCGGCCAGTACGTCATTCGGCGCGGTGGTGGTCACGGTGCCGGTGGTTTTGCCGACTTCGATGGTGATCGACTGACCGTTGGCCAGGGTCACCGTCACCGGCGAGCCGGTTACCGGGGCGCCAACCGTCGCGGTGTAAGTGACGGTACCGCCTTCAGCAGCCGATTCGGTCGCGGTCAGTTTGACGGTCGACGTGTCGATGGTGTCGGTGACCTGGGTCACGGCCGGAACAGTGCTTGGCACCAGGTTTTCGAAGTTGCCGCCGGTTGCGCCGGTAATGGTCGCTTCGACTTTGCCGGCATCCTTGTAGACGTCATCGGCAGGCGCTGGAACGGTCACGGTGCCGGTGGTCTTGCCGGCTTCGATGGTGATGACCGCGCCATTGCTCAAGGTCACGGTCACCGGAGTGCCGGCCGGATTGGTCAGGGTCGCGGTGTAGATGATCGAGCCGCCCTCGGCCACGGAATCGGTGGCGCTCAGGGTCAGGTTGGTGGTGTCGACAGTGTCGGTCACGGTGGTGCTGACCGGCGTCTTGTCGGCGACCAGATTCTCGTAGTTGCCGCCGCTCACGCCGGTGATCGCGTTGGTCAGCGGTGCGTTGCCGGCCAATGCGTCGTTCGGTGCGGTGGTGGTCACGGTGCCGGTGGTTTTGCCGACTTCGATGGTGATCGACTGACCATTCGCCAGGGTCACGGTCACTGGCGAACCTGTCACCGGTGCGCCGACGGTGGCGGTGTAAGTAACGGTGCCACCTTCAGCTGCCGACTCGGTCGCGGTCAGTTTGACGGTGGTGGTGTCGACGGTATCGGTCACGTCGGTGACGGCCGGAACGGTGCTTGGCACCAGGTTCTCGAAGTTGCCGCCGGTGGCGTCCTTGATGGTCACTTCGACTTTGCCCGCGTCTTTATAGACGTCATCGGCAGGGGCCGGAACGGTCACGGTGCCTGTGGTCTTGCCCGCTTCAATGGTGATGACGGAGCCGTTGCTCAACGTCACGGTCACTGGTGTGCCGGCCGGGTTGGTCAGGGTCGCGGTGTAAACAATCGAACCACCCTCGGCGACAGTGCCGGTGGCGCTCAGGGTCAGATTGGTGGTGTCGGCAACGTCTGTAACCGTGGTCGAAACCGGAGTCTTGTCGGCAACCAGATTTTCGTAATTGCCGCCGGAAACGCCGGTGATCGAGTTGGTCAGCGGCGCATTGCCGGTCAACGCATCGTTCGGCGCGGTGGTGGTCACGGTGCCGGTGGTTTTGCCCACTTCGATGGTGATCGACTGACCGTTGGCCAGGGTCACGGTGACCGGCGAACCGGTCACTGGCGCGCCAACAGTAGCGGTATAAGTGACAGTGCCGCCTTCAGCTGCCGACTCGGTCGCGGTGAGTTTCACCGTGGTGGTGTCGACGGTGTCAGTGACTTCGGTAACGGCCGGAACGGTGCTTGGCACCAAATTCTCGAAGTTACCGCCAGTGGCGTCCTTGATGGTCACTTCGACTTTGCCGGCGTCTTTATAGACGTCATCGGCTGGCGCCGGAACGGTCACGGTGCCGGTAGTTTTGCCAGCCTCGATGGTGATGACGGAGCCGTTGCTCAACGTCACGGTCACCGGGGTGCCGGCAGGATTGGTCAGGGTTGCGGTGTAGACGATCGAACCGCCTTCGGCAACAGAACCGGTCGCGCTCAGCGACAGGTTGGTGGTGTCGATGGAGTCGGTGACGGTGGTGGTCGCTGGCGTCGTGTTCGGCACCAGGTTCTCGAAATTGCCGCCGGTGGCGCCGGTGATCGTGGTGCTGACGGTGCCGCCGTTGTTGTAGACGTCATTCGGTGCGGTCGGCACGTTGACGCTGCCGGTGGTCTGGCCGGCGCCGATGGTGATGGTCGAGCCGTTGGACAGGGTGACGGTCACCGGCGTTTGCGCCGGGTTGGTCAGGGTCGCGGTGTAGGTGATCTGGCCACCTTCGACCACGGTGCCGGTAGCGGTCAGGGTCAGGCCCGTGGTGTCTCTCGAATCGACGATCGTGGTAACGGCCGGCGTCGGGTTCGGCACCAGGTTTTCGAAGTTGCCGCCGGTGGCACCGGTGATGGTGGTGGTGACGGTGCTGCCGTTGTTATAGACGTCATTCGGCGCGGTCGGCACGTTGACGGTGCCGGTGGTCTGGCCGGCGCCGATGGTGATGGTCGAACCGTTGGACAGGGTGACGGTCACCGGCGTCTGCGCCGGGTTGGTCAGCGTGGCGGTGTAGGTGATCTGACCGCCTTCGGTCACGCTTGGGCCCGCCGTCAGAGTGACGGTGGTGGTGTCGATGGTGTCGGTGACCTGAGTCGTGGCTGGAGTGGTCGGCGGGGTCACGGTGATGCCGCCGCCGCCAGTGGTGCCGGTGACCGTCACGTCGATCTGGGTCGGGTCGTTATAAACAGTGTCGTTCGGTGCCAGTGGCACGTTGACGGTGCCGGTGGTGGAACCGGCCGGAATCACGATCACCGCGCCGTTGGACAGGGTGATGGTCAGGTCGGTCAGCGGCGCCTGGGTCAGGGTCGCGGTGTACACCAGCACGCCGCCGGCTTCGGTGATGCTCGGCGTGGCGCTGAGGCTCAGGGTCGATTCGCGCAGGGCGTTGGCGGTGGTGTCGGTGGTCTGGCCACCGGTGGTGTCCTGTGCGACCTGGCCGGCGGAGTTGATGCCTGCGGTCGGGAAGCCAATGGTTGGGTCAACGCGGCCGGCGGTCGCGTCGAGCATCACGAAGCTGTGGCCACCACCGGCGGCGCCGCCAGTCCCTGCCGCGGTCGGGCCGGCTGCGGTGGATTCAAGGGCGGTAGTCGGGTCGACACCGGCGGCGATGGCTTGTTGCAGCTCTTCTACCGACGGCGCGGCTTGCGCGGTGGCTTCGGCCAGGTCGGTGCTGGAATCCGGGGTATCGGCGCTCCACTGAGTGTCGCGGCCCAGATCGATCGTGCGGCCATCGGCCAGTTCCAGGGACACGGCGCCGGAAACGCCGGTGTCGACCTGATCGCCGGCAAACAGCCGGTCGCCTTCAACGAGTACGCGACGGACGCCCTCTGGGGACACCACGAAAACCTGACCGACAATGCTTTTGACGATGGCAACAACACTGCTCATTGAAGACTCTCCGGGGTGTCACGTTCAGTTGACTTCCATAGACCTGATGGCTGTCTGCGCCGATTCAGTCTGGACGTACTTTAAAAAAAGATGAAACAAAGTTGACGCTGCTATTCGTCAATATTTTGGCTAGATTCTTTCGCTATTAACTTTATGCCAAACTATTGACCTTCTGGGAGCCATCCTAAACAATCGCCCCGGTAATGTCACATTGATATTTATGCGGCGACCTGCCCTTCAGCGTGTGATCCAGTTCCGGTTTTAAACTTTCCGACATACGGTCATTCCGGTTGCCATCTTCCGACGCAGCTCGTCATTTTGCTGTGATTCAAGACAAGAAGTTCTGGGAAATCTTTACCATGCGTTCGCACCTGTTCAAGGCTCTACCCTTCGCTCTCGCCGCGTCTTTCGTACAAGCACAATCCTTACCAGAAGCCATGCAGCAGGCACTGGATGTCCATCCGGAAATCCAGGCAGGCGTGAACAGTCGTTTGGCCGCGGATTATCAATTAAAGGCTGCAAAAGGTGGATACCTGCCCAAGGTCGATCTGCTGGGCGGTTATGGCCGTGAAGGCACCGACAGCGTCACCACCCGTGCCGCCGGTGGCGGCAATCACTGGGAAACCCTGAACCGCAGCGAGTCAAGTTTGCGTCTGTCGCAAATGGTCTTCGACGGTTTTGCGACGTCCAGCGAAGTGGGGCGTCAACAAGCCACCGTCAACTCCCGCGCGTATTCCTTGCTGGGCACCTCCGAGCGCACCGCGCTGACCGTGGCCCAGGTTTACCTGGACGTGCTGACCCGTCGCGAGTTCGTGCGTCTGGCCGAAGAAAACCTCAAGAGCCACCAGCGCATCTACGACCAGATCCAGCTGCGTACCCAGCGCGGCGTCGGCAGCGGTGCCGACCTCGATCAGGCCGAAGCGCGGATGGCCCAGGCCCGCAACAACCTGATCACCGAGCAGACCAACCTCGCCGACTCGGAAACCAATTTCCTCAGCGCCGTCGGCCAGATGCCCGATCAACTGGAGCGTCCGGCGCCGTTCATGGCGATGATGCCGGCCAACCTGAATGAAGCCCGCGCGCAGATGCTGGAAAACAGCCCGATCCTGCGCTCGGCCGAGTCCGACATCGCCGCTGCCGAGAAGCAGTACGAGACCGCCAAGTCGACCTTCTACCCGCGCTTCGACGCCGAGCTGGGCCGCACTGCCGACAACGACCTCGACGGCCAGAACGGTCACAACAACGAATGGCAGGCCATGCTGCGCATGCGCTTCAACTTGTACTCCGGTGGCAGCAACAAGGCTGATCTGGAATCCAAGTCCTACCTGTCGAACCAGGCGCTGGACATCCGCAACAACGCCCTGCGTCAATTGAATGAGGAACTGGGCCTGGCCTGGAACGCCCTGAACAACGCCAACGCCCAGGTGCCGATCGCTCAGCAATACGTTGATCACAGCACCTCGGTGCGCACCGCTTACCAGCGTCAGTTCAGCCTCGGCGAACGGACCCTGCTGGATTTGCTCGACAGCGAAAACGAGTTGTTCACCGCTTCGCGCCGTCTGGCCGAGATCAAAAACATTCAGTTATTTACTCAGTACCGAATCAAGGCGACCATGGGCGAGTTACTCAAGAGCCAGGGAGTGGTCGCACCATTGGCATCCGTTGTGCAGAACGACGTGAAGCCCAAGGTCCAGTTGCCTGGGATGAATTGAGTTGTCCCTTTTCAACCGTTAAGAGTGCAGAGCGTGGAATCAGAAGTCAGTCGAGTTCATCTCAGTCATGATCCACGCGCGTTGCACGACGATCCGTTACTGGATGGTCTGCTCGCTCTTTGCATGCTCCACCAGAAACCCGCCAGCGCGGCGATGCTGACCACCGGCCTGCCGCTGCCCAAACAACGCCTGAGTGTCGAGCTGCTGCCCCGTGCGGCGGCGCGCGCCGGGCTGCAAGGGCGGGTGCTGCAACGCAAGCTGGAAGAAATTCCGGCGATTGCCATGCCGGCGCTGTTGCTGCTCAAGGATGGCCGCAGTGCCGTCCTGCTCGGCTGGCAGGGTGAGAACGAAGCGCGGGTGCTGCTTAGCGAAAGCGACGGCGGCGAGTCTCTGGTCAGTCGCGAGCTGCTGGCCGACGACTACACCGGCAAAGTGTTCTTCGCCCAGCCCCAGCACAAATTCGACGTCAACCACGGCACGCTGATCCCGCGCGCGCGCTCGTGGTTTCGCGACACCCTCAAGCGTTCGCGCTGGCTGTACGCCGACGCCATCGCCGCCAGTTTCCTGATCAACATCATCGCCATGGCCGCGCCGCTGTTCGTGATGAACGTCTACGACCGCGTGGTGCCGAACCAGGCTGAAGCGACCCTGTGGGTCCTCGCGCTGGGCATCACCGGCGCCTACATGTTCGACCTGATCCTCAAGAGCCTGCGCAGCCTGTGCCTGGATCTGGCCGGCAAGAAAACCGACCTGATCATCTCCGCCACGCTGTTCGAACGCATCGTCGGCATGGCCATGAAATACCGCCCGGCGCGGGTCGGCAGCTTTGCCCAGAACATCCACGAATTCCAGAGCCTGCGTGACTTCCTCGCCTCGCTGACCCTGACCAGCCTGATCGACCTGCCGTTCACCATCCTGATCTTCATTGTCATCGCGATTCTCGGCGGGCACCTGGTGTGGATTCCGGTGCTGGCCTTCCCGATTGCGCTGCTGATCGGCTATGCCTTGCAGAAGCCGCTGGTGGCAACCATGGAACGCACCATGGCCCTCGGTGCCGAGCGTCAGTCGAGCCTGATCGAAACCCTCGCCGGCCTCGACGCGGTGAAGGTCAACAACGCCGAAAGCGAACGCCAATATCAGTGGGAACAGACCATCGGCACCCTCAGCCGCCTCGAGCTGCGGGTGAAAATGCTCTCCGGTCTGGCGATGAACATCACCCTGCTGATCCAGCAACTGGCCGGCGTGATCATGATCGTCTTCGGTGTGTACCAGATCATCGCCGGCAACCTGAGCATGGGCGGCCTGATCGCCTGCTACATGCTCAGTGGCCGCGCCCTCAGCCCGCTGGCGTCGCTGTCCGGTCTGCTGACCCGTTACCAGCAGGCGCGGGTGACCATGACCTCGGTCGACCAGATGATGGAACTGCCGCAGGAGCGCAACTTCGAAGAGCGCCCGCTGAGCCGCAAGGTTCTGCAAGGCGCGATCGAATGCCGCCAGCTCAACTTCACCTACCCGGAACAACAGAATCCGGCGCTGAAGAACATCAACCTGGTGATCCGTCCCGGCGAGAAGATCGGCATCATCGGCCGCAGCGGTTCCGGCAAGAGCTCACTGGCGAAACTGCTGGTGGGCCTGTATCAGCCGGACGACGGTGCGTTGCTGGTGGATGGCGTCGACATTCGCCAGATCGACGTCAGCGAGCTGCGCTACAACATCGGCTATGTGCCACAGGACATCCAGCTGCTGGCCGGCACCCTGCGCGACAACCTGGTTTCCGGCGCCCGTTACGTCGAGGATGAGTTGGTGCTGCAAGCCGCCGAACTGGCCGGCGTACACGAATTCGCCCGTCTGCACCCGCAGGGCTATGAGCTGCAAGTCGGCGAGCGCGGGCAGAACCTGTCCGGCGGTCAGCGCCAGAACGTTGCGCTGGCCCGGGCGCTGCTGCTCAACCCGCCGATCCTGTTGCTCGACGAACCGACCAGCGCCATGGACAACACCGGCGAAGAACGCCTCAAGCAACGCCTCGCGGCGGTGGTGGAAAACAAGACCGTGGTGCTGGTGACGCACCGGGCATCGCTGCTGTCGCTGGTCGATCGCCTGCTGGTGGTCGACCGTGGACAGATCCTCGCCGACGGCCCGAAAGCGGCCGTCATGGAAGCGTTGAAGAAGGGGCAGATCAGTGTTGCTTAAGTCGGGTTTCAAGGATTCGATCCGCCGCTATTTCAAAGGCTCGGCATCGCTGCAGGGCCAGCCGCTGCCGGAGGTCAACAAGGCCTTGATCGAGGACGCGCCACGCGTGGTGCGGCTGACGATCTGGGCGATCATCGGTTTCTTCGTGTTCCTGATGCTGTGGGCCAACTTCGCCGTCATCGACGAAGTGACCAAGGGCGACGGCAAGGCGATTCCTTCGTCGAAGATCCAGAAAATCCAGAACCTCGAGGGCGGGATCGTCTCCGAGCTGTTCGTCAAGGAAGGCCAGATCGTCGAGGCCGGCGCACCACTGGTGCGTCTGGACGACACGCGATTTGCCTCCAACGTCGGTGAAACCGAGGCTGATCGCCTGTCGATGTTGCTGCGGGTCGAGCGCCTGAGTGCCGAGGTCGATGACCGGCCGCTGAATTTCCCCGAAGACGTGCTCAAAGCCGTGCCGGGTCAGGCCAAGAGTGAAGAGTCGCTGTACATCAGCCGTCGCCAGCAACTGCACGATGAAGTCGGTGGTTTGCAGGAGCAGTTGATCCAGCGTCAGCAAGAGCTGCGCGAGTTCACCTCGAAGCAGGCGCAATACCGCCAGCAACTCGGCCTGCAACGCCAGGAAATCAACATGTCCGAGCCGCTGGTGGCCCAGGGCGCCGTGTCGCCGGTGGAAGTGCTGCGACTCAAGCGTGCCGAAGTGGAAACCCGTGGTCAGCTCGACGCCACCACTTTGGCGATCCCGCGCGCCGAATCGGCGATCAAGGAAGTGCAGCGCAAGATCGACGAAACGCGCGGCAAGTTCCGCAGCGAAGCCCTGACTCAGCTCAACGAAGCGCGCACCGACCTGAACAAGGCCCAGGCCACCGGCAAGGCACTGGAAGACCGGGTCAGCCGTACGCTCGTCACCTCGCCGGTGCGGGGCATCGTCAACAAGATGCTGGTCAACACCATCGGTGGCGTGATCCAGCCGGGCAGCGACCTGCTGGAAATCGTGCCGCTGGACGACACTTTGCTGGTCGAGGCGAAGATCCGCCCGCAGGACATCGCATTCCTGCATCCGGGCCAGGAAGCCACGGTGAAATTCACCGCGTATGACTACACCATCTACGGCGGTTTGAAGGCGAAGCTTGAGCAGATCGGCGCCGACACCATCACCGACGAAGACAAGAAAACCACCTACTACATCATCAAGCTGCGCACCGATCGCAGCCATCTCGGCACTGACGAGAAGCCGTTGCTGATCATCCCGGGGATGGTGGCGTCGGTGGACATCATCACCGGCAAGAAGACCGTGCTGAGCTATCTGCTCAAGCCAATCATCCGGGCGCGCGCCGAGGCGTTGCACGAGCGGTAAACCTTCACGAACGCCTTCGCGGGACTCGCGGAGGCGTTCGTCGCACCAACACATTCCGTCCAGAAGTGACACAAATGGTCACTCACCATCCGGTCCATTCCTAAACAAACGCCATATCGTTATTCGTTAACAGTATTTAAATTCCGCTTCTTATAGCTATAAAGTCAGCCTCCTGCGTACCTGCCGACCAATCGGCGCGCCGCACGACACGAACCAACACGCAATCCAGCGTGAGTTTCTGATCGACGCGCGCGCCCTTGAGCGTGCCGTGCGTGGGAGATTGATTGATGTCCGCAGCTACTGCTACCCCAAGCGCCGCGACTGCCGCGCCGCAAACCTTCGAGATCCGCCCGTTCAGCGGTGCCGTCGGCGCCGAAATCATCGGCCTCGACCTGACCCGTCCGGTCAACGATGAAGACTTCGCCCGCATTCACCGCGCGCACCTCGATCACCACGTCGTGGTGTTCCGCGACCAGCGCATCACCCCGCAACAGCAGATCGATTTCAGCCGCCGCTTCGGCGTGTTGCAGATCCACGTGCTCAAGCAGTTCCTGCTGGCCAATCACCCGGAAATCCTCATCGTTTCCAACATCGTCGAGAACGGCCAGAACATCGGCCTCGGTGATGCCGGCAAGTTCTGGCACTCGGACCTTTCCTATAAAGAGCTGCCGAGCCTCGGCTCGATGTTGCACGCCCAGGAGCTGCCGTCCGAAGGCGGCGACACCCTGTTTGCCGACATGCACAAAGCCTGGGACAGCCTGCCCGACGCGCTGCGCAAAGCGGTTGAAGGGCGCTCGGCCGCGCATTCCTACACTGCGCGCTACAGCGAAACAAAATTCGAAGGCAACTGGCGCCCGACCCTGACCCCGGAGCAATTGGCTCAGGTCGCGGAAGTGGTGCACCCGGTGGTCCGCACCCACCCGGAAAACGGCCGCAAGGCGTTGTTCGTCAGCGAAGGCTTCACCACCCGCATCGTCGGCCTGCCGGAGGACGAGAGCAAACAGCTGCTCGACGAGCTCTACGCCCACAGCGTGCTGCCGCAGAACATCTACCGCCATCAATGGCAGCCCCACGACCTGGTGTTCTGGGACAACCGTTCGCTGATCCACCTTGCCGCCGGTTGCCCTGCGCACCTGCGCCGCAAGCTGTATCGCACCACCATCCAGGGCGACGCGCCTTTCTGATTTGCCGGAGATCCGAACATGTCCAAACGTCTTCCATTCGCGCCGCTGGCGGCGGCCATCGGCCTCGGTTTCAGCCTGATTGCCGGCAGCCTGGTGGCGCCGACCGTGGCCCACGCCGAAGGTGAAATCCGCATCGCCGAACAGTTCGGCATTGTCTATTTATTGCTCAACGTGGTGCGCGATCAGGGACTGATCGAGAAGTACGGCAAGCAGGAAGGCCTCGACATCAAGGTCGACTGGACCCAGTTGTCTGGCGGCGCGGCGGTCAACGATGCGCTGCTCTCCGGTTCCATCGACATCGCCGGCGCCGGCGTCGGCCCGTTGCTGACCATTTGGGATCGCACCCACGGCAAGCAGAACGTCAAAGCCGTGGCGTCGCTGGGCAACTTCCCGTACTACCTCGTCAGCAACAATCCCAAGGTCAAAACCATCGCCGACTTCACCGAGAAGGATCGCATCGCGGTGCCGGCGGTCGGCGTTTCGGTGCAGTCGCGCTTCCTGCAATACGCGGCGGCCAAGCAGTGGGGCGACAAGGAATTCAATCGTCTCGATAAATACACCATCGCCGTCCCGCACCCGGACGCCACCGCTGCGCTGATTGCCGGCGGCACCGAGCTGACCGGGCACTTCTCCAACCCGCCGTTCCAGGATCAGGCGCTGGAAAACCCGAACGTGCACGTGGTGCTCAACTCCTATGACGTGCTTGGCCCGAACTCGCCGACCGTGCTGTTCGCCACCGAGAAATTCCGCAACGAGAACCCGAAAACCTACAAGGCGTTCGTCGAAGCCCTGACCGAAGCCGCGCAATTTGCGCAGAACGATAAAGGCGCGGCGGCGGACACTTACATCCGCGTGACCAAGGCCAAGATCGACCGCGCAGCGTTGCTGAAAATCATCGACAACCCGCAGTTCGAATTCAGCGTCACGCCGAAAAACACTTACCCGCTCGCCGAATTCCTCTACCGCGTCGGCGCGATCAAGAACAAACCCGAATCGTGGAAGGACTACTTCTTCCAGGACGCCAAACCGCTGCAAGGGAGCTGATCGACATGAACGCCCCTTTGCAAGGCCACGCGGCCAGCAACCCGATCGCCACCGCGCAAGCGCTGCTGTCGGTCGACCAGGTCAGCCTCGAATACCGCACGCCGCAGCGCGTCGTGCGGGCCACCCACCAGGTCAGTTTCGAAGTCGATCAACAGGATCGCTTCGTGCTGCTCGGCCCGTCCGGCTGCGGTAAATCCACCTTGCTCAAAGCCGTCGCCGGGTTCATCGCGCCGTGCGAGGGCGAGATCCGTCTGCAGGGCCAGCGCGTCGACGCGCCGGGGCCGGACCGGATCGTGGTGTTTCAGGAGTTCGATCAGCTGCCACCGTGGAAAACCGTCAAACAGAACGTGATGTTTCCGCTGCTGGCTTCGCGCACCTTGAAGAAAAAGGAAGCCGAAGAGCGTGCGCTGCACTATCTGGAGAAGGTCGGTCTGGCCGCGTTCGCCGATGCCTATCCGCACACCTTGTCCGGCGGCATGAAAGCGCGGGTGGCGATTGCCCGGGCGCTGGCAATGCAGCCGAAAATCCTGCTGATGGACGAGCCGTTCGCCGCACTTGATGCGCTGACCCGGCGCAAGATGCAGGAGGAATTGCTGCTGCTCTGGGAGGAGGTGCGCTTCACCTTGCTGTTCGTCACCCACTCGATTGAAGAAGCGCTGGTGGTCGGCAATCGCATCCTGTTGCTGTCGCCGCATCCGGGCCGGGTGAGGGCGGAAGTGCACAGTCATCAATACGACCTGCACAGCCTTGGCGGTGTGGCGTTTCAGGAGTCGGCGCGGCGCATTCACCGTTTGCTGTTCGATGAAGGGCAGTCGCCGGAAACCGAGCGCGAACTGGATTTCACCGATATCCGCATCGCTTATTGAGCCGCCTGGAGGATTGCCCGATGAGCCATTCATCATCCGTACGTCAAGAATTCGAAAACGATCTGCAACCGCTGACCAGCGTCCCGGTGGAGCGCGAGCTGCCGCTCGGCCAGCGCCTGTGGCAACAGGGCTGGCTGCGCAAAAGCCTGATCCTGATTTTGCTCGCCGTGCTCTGGGAAGTGGTTGCCCGGGTGCAGAACAACGATCTTCTTTTGCCGAGCTTTTTGCAGACCAGCCATGCGCTGTATGACGGCCTGCTCAGCGGTGAACTGCTGGGCAAGGTGTGGATTTCGCTGGTGGTGCTGCTCAAGGGTTACCTGATCGGCATCGTCCTGGCCTTCGCCCTGACCACGCTGGCGGTCTCGACCCAGTTTGGTCGGGATTTGCTGAGTACCCTGACCTCGATGTTCAACCCGCTGCCGGCGATTGCGCTGTTGCCGCTCGCATTGCTGTGGTTCGGCCTGGGGCAGAACAGCCTGATTTTCGTGCTGGTGCATTCGGTGCTCTGGGCATTGGCGTTGAACACTTACGCCGGGTTTCTCGGTGTCTCGGAAACCCTGCGCATGGCCGGCCGGAACTACGGTTTGAAGGGCATGCGTTTCGTGCTGTTCATCCTGATTCCGGCGGCGCTGCCGTCGATCCTCGCCGGTCTGAAAATCGGCTGGGCCTTCGCCTGGCGTACCCTGATCGCCGCCGAACTGGTATTCGGCGCCACCAGCGGCAAGGGTGGCCTGGGCTGGTACATCTTCCAGAACCGCAACGAGCTGTACACCGACAAAGTGTTTGCCGGTCTGGCGGTGGTGATCCTCATCGGCTTGCTGGTGGAGAACCTGGTGTTCGACACGCTGGAGCGGGTGACGGTGAAACGTTGGGGGATGCAGCGCTGATTTTCTGATCTGCTAGCATTGCGTGCGAATCAATCCTGATCGGTCACGAGTGCTCAGCATGCAACTCCCGGACATGAACCTGTTGGTCGCCCTCGACGCCTTGCTCGACGAGGGCAGCGTGGTCGGTGCCGCGCGGCGGATGAATCTCAGTTCGGCGGCCATGAGCCGCACGCTGACGCGGATCCGCGAAGCCATTGGCGATCCGATTCTGGTGCGTGCCGGTCGCGGTCTGGTGCCGACTCCCAAGGCACTGGAGCTGCGCGAGCAGGTGCGCGATGTGGTCGAACAGGCGGCGCTGCTGTTTCGCTCGGCCGATGCGGTGGAACTGGGCACGTTGCGCCGGCGCTTCAGCATTCGCGCCAACGACTTCTTCGTCGGCGTGTACGGCGGCAAGCTGTTCGACACCCTCGATCAACTGGCGCCGCACTGTGAGTTGCGTTTCGTTCCCGAGGGGGATGGCGACGATGAAGCCCTGCGCGAAGGGCGGATCGACCTGAGTGTCAGCAACACCCGCCCGGTGACGCCGGAAGTCAAAATACAGAACCTGTTTTCCACCCACTTCGTCGGTCTGGTGCGTGAAGATCACCCGCTGCTGGATGGCGAGATCACCGCCGAGCGCTATGCCGGGTTTTCCCATATCAGCATGTCCCGCCGGGGTATCGCCCGTGGGCCTATCGACACCGCGCTGAATGCCTTGGGCCTGGAGCGGCGAGTGGCTGTGATCGCACCAAGTTTCCATGCGGCGATGTTCGCCCTGCCGGACTCCGACCTGATTCTGCCGGTGCCCAAGGAAGCGTTGCTCAGCGTGCGGCGGCTGGGCTTGAAGCTGCGCTCGTTCGACCTGCCGATTCCGCTTCCGACGCTGATGCTGACCCAGGCCTGGCACCCGCGTTTCGACAAGGATCCGGCCCACCGCTGGCTGCGCGAAACCCTCAAGACCTGCTGCGACGAAACCTGGCTGGCAGCCCAGCCCTGAGGATTGCGTATGGCGCAACTATAAGCTGCCGACAAGTCAATTTTCGTCAGCCACAAGCCTGACTAAGATGCTCCGGTATTTTTCCCTCCGGAGTTTGCTTGCATGACATCCCTGACGGTCACGGCGCCGATTGCCGCTGCCGCTCCGATGGCAGCCGCGCCACCGGTGTTCGGGGCGCGGATCATCATCGGTCTGGTCGGAGTGCTGCTGGCGGTGCTGGTGTCGGGTCTCAACGAGATGGTGACCAAGGTCGCCCTGGCCGACATTCGCGGCGCCCTGAGCATCGGCTACGACGAAGGCACCTGGCTGGTCGCCAGCTACACAGCGACCTCGGTGGCGGCCATGGCATTCGCGCCGTGGTGCTCGGTGACCTTTTCCCTGCGTCGCTTCACCCTGTGCGCCATCGGCGTGTTCACCCTGCTCGGGGTGCTCTGCCCGTTCGCCCCGAACTACGAAAGCCTGTTGCTGATGCGCATCCTGCAAGGCCTGGCCGGCGGCGCGTTACCGCCGATGCTGATGACCGTTGCGCTGCGGTTTCTGCCGGCCAACATCAAGCTTTACGGTCTGGCCGGTTACGCCCTGACCGCTACCTTCGGCCCAGGTCTTGGTACGCCGCTGGCCGGGTTGTGGACTGAGTACGTCGGCTGGCAGTGGACGTTCTGGCAAATCATCGTGCCGTGCCTGATCGCCATGGCTGCTGTCGCCTATGGATTGCCGCAGGACCCGCTGCGTCTGGAGCGTCTCAAGTCGTTCAACTGGAAAGGCCTGCTGCTGGGGTTTCCGGCGATTTGCATGCTGGTGATCGGCCTGTTGCAGGGCAATCGCCTGGACTGGTTCGAGTCGAGCCTGATCTGCGCTTTGCTCGGCGCCGGTTCGCTGTTGCTGGTGGCGTTTCTGATCAATGAATGGTCGCAGCCGATTCCGTTTTTCAAGTTGCAGATGCTCGGCATTCGCAATCTGTCGTTCGCGCTGATGACGTTGGCCGGCGTGCTGGTGGTGCTGCTGGCGGTGGTGCTGATTCCATCGAGTTACCTGGCTCAGGTGCAGGGTTACCGGCCGGTACAGACCGCGCCGATCATGCTGCTGGCGGCACTGCCGCAACTGCTCGCGCTGCCGCTGGTGGCGGCGTTGTGCAACCTGCGTTGGGTCGATTGCCGCTGGGTGCTCGGCATCGGTTTGAGCATGTTGACGCTCTCCTGCCTGGGCGGCTCGCAGCTGACCTCGGAATGGATTCGCGACGATTTCTACGTCCTGCAATGGCTGCAGATTTTTGGCCAGCCGATGGCGGTGCTGCCGTTGCTGATGCTGTCGACCGGCAGCATCCAGCCGCAGGACGGGCCGTTCGCTTCGGCGTGGTTCAACACCGTGAAAGGCCTGGCGGCGGTGGTCGCGACCGGAGTGATCGAAGCGCTGACCACTTCGCGCCTGCATTTTCACTCGACGATGCTGGTCGACCGCCTCGGCAACTCGCCGCTGGCCGCGAGCAACGACCCCGGCCTCGCCCATCGCCTGCACGAACAGGCGGTGGTGCTGACTTCTTCGGATCTTTATCTGTGCATGGCTGGCGTCGCGGTGGCGCTGATCCTGCTGATTTTCTGGCTGCCGACGCGGATCTTTCCGCCGCGCGCGCCGACCTGACTGAAATAGAAGGTTCTTATGACGACTCAAGCAAAGCAAAAACTCGCAGTGGCTGTGGCCGCTGCGCTGGCGGTCGGTGTGCTGGTGTATCTGGCGATGCCCGGCCTGTTCGGCAAGCGCACCCAGCAGAACACCAATGACGCCTTCGTCTCCGCTGACTTCACCCTGGTGGTGCCGCGTGTGGCGGGGTTCATCAAAGAAGTGCTTGTGGAAGACAACCAGCAGGTCAAGGCTGGGCAGTTGCTGGCGCTGATCGATGACCGCGACCTGCGCGCTGCCGCCGAGGCGGCCGACGCGCAAACCCTGGTGGCTCGCGCGCAGTTGCAGAACGCCAAAGCCACCCTGGAGCGCCAGACTTCGGTGATCGCTCAGGCGCAGGCGTCGGTGGTTTCGGCCAAGGCCGAAATGGCTTTCGCCCAGCAGGAATTGAACCGCTACAACCACTTGGCCGGCGTCGGTGCCGGCACCGTGCAGAACGCGCAACAGGCGCGCACCCGGATCGATCAAGCCTCCGCGCGGCTGGACACGGCCACCGCGAAACTGGCAGCGGAACGCAAGCAGGTCGAGATTCTGACGGCGCAACGCGATGCCGCCGAGGGCAGTTTGAAACACGCTCAGGCCGCGCTGGAAATCGCCAGTTTCGAGCTGTCTTACACGCGCATCACCGCGCCTCAGGACGGCATGATCGGCGAACGCGCCGTGCGGGTCGGCGCCTATGTGACGCCGGGCAGCAAACTGCTGGCGGTGGTGCCGTTGAAGCAGGCCTATGTGGTCGCCAACTTCCAGGAAACCCAGCTCACCGACGTGCAGCCTGGGCAGGATGTTGTGGTGCGGGTCGACAGCCTCGGCGGCGAAGCCCTCACCGGCCGCGTCGAAAGCATCGCCCCGGCGACCGGCGTGACCTTCGCGGCGGTCAAACCGGACAACGCGACCGGCAACTTCACCAAAGTCGTGCAGCGGATTCCCGTGAAGGTCCTGCTGGACCCGGGCCAGCCACTTGCCGAACGGTTGCGGGTGGGGATGTCGGTAGAGGCGAGCATTGATACCCAAAGCTCGGCGACGTCGGTGCGTGAGGTGACACAGCGATGAAGCGCTTTCAGTCCATGACGGTTGTCCTGAGTCTATCGGCGTTGGCAGCGTGCACCGTCGGCCCGGACTTCCAGAAACCCGAAGCCACGCAGATTGCCGAGTGGGCAAAACCGTCAAAAACTGCCGTCAGCCAGGCTGTCAGCGAACCCTTGAACGAGCGCTGGTGGGAAGTCTTTCACGACGCGCAACTTTCGGCCCTGACCCAGCGCGCCTTGCGCAGCAACCTTGACCTGCAACTGGCCAGCAGCCGCCTGCAACAAAGCCGCGCCGCCCGTCAGGTGATCACCGCCGACCGTTATCCAACGACCGCCGCCACCGGCAGCTACGCCCACAAACGCAACAGCGGCGAAGGCTTGAACGACCCGTCCGGGCACAACGGCGATTCCGCCTTCAACCTGTGGGATGCCGGTTTCTCGGCTTCCTGGGAGCTGGACTTCTGGGGCCGTGTGCGCCGGGAAACCGAAGCTGCCGACGCCAATCTCGAAGTGGCGGAAAACGACCGGCGCGGCGTGCTGCTGGCGGTACTCGCGGACACCGCGCAGAACTACATCCAGCTGCGCGGTGTGCAGAACACCCGCGCGGTCACCGAGCAGAACCTCGATGTGGCGCGGCACAGTCTGAAACTCTCGCAACTACGCCTCAACGACGGCGTGGCCACTGATCTCGACGTCGCCGAAGCAGCCGCGCAAGTGGCGGCCATCGAATCGCGACTGCCGGCGCTTGAACAGCGTCAGGCGCAATTGATCAACGCCATCAGTCTGTTAATGGGCGAACCGCCGCAGGCGCTGGCGAAAGAGTTATCCACAGACGCGCCAGTGCCGCAGTCGCCACTGACCGTCGCCATCGGCCTGCCGTCGCAACTGGCCGAACGCCGCCCGGACATCCGCCAGGCCGAAGCCCGGTTGCATGCCGCCACCGCCAACATCGGCGTGGCCAAGGGCGATTTCTATCCGCGCATTACCCTGTCCGGCAATCTCGGCTCGCAAGCCATGCAGCTCAGTGATTTCGGCTCCTGGGGCTCACGCGCCTTCGGCATCGGCCCGCAATTCAGCCTGCCGCTGTTCGACGGCGGCCGCCTGCGCGGCGTGCTGCAACTGCGCGAAGCCCAGCAGCAGGAAGCGGCCATCGGTTATCAACAGACCGTCCTGCGCGCCTGGCACGAAATCGACGACCAGTTGACCGCCTACAACGCCAGCCAGCGCCGCCGCGACAGCCTCGCCGAAGCCGTGCGCCAGAACCAGATCGCCCTGCGCACCGCGCAACAGCAATACGTCGAAGGCGTGGTCGACTTCGTCAACGTCCTCACCGTGCAAGGCGCATTGCTCGCCACCCAGGAACAATGGGTGGAAAGCTCCACCGGGGTTTCACTGGCGATGGTCGGCTTGTACCGGGCGTTGGGCGGGGGATGGGAGTCGGTGTATCCGGTGGGGGAGATGGCGCAGCGTTGAGTGCAAAAGCGCAAAAATAAAAAAACCGGCCGAAGCCGGTTTCTTTGACCCCAACTGCCAGCGAACTGAATCGCTACGTACGGGGTTGAGTGCGGAGAGAGTAAGCAACGAACGATAAATCGGCAATAACGGCCCTTTGGAAAGTCGCGTAGGAAACTTCCCTAAAGTTTGTAAGCGACGAAAGCGCCCACCTCAAGACGAATGATGGCCTTTCGCTTGACGCTAATCCCCGCTGTCGTAGACTCCGAGCATCCGTCAGGGAGTAACGGTTATGCGGCGTTTTCGTGGTTGGGTTGTCGGATTGACCTTTGTAACGTGTGCAGTTCAGGCTCAAACGCCCGCGCCAGACGATCCGCTGCTGGATAACGGCGGGGCTGCGAATGCGTCGGCCAGCAGTGAAGCGCGCGGTGTGTTGCGGGCGCGGGATCAGGCGACGCTGGCCAGCGAGTTGTCGGGGCGAATCGTCGAGTTGCCGTTCAGCGAGGGCGAGTCGTTCAAGAAGGGCGATACCCTGGCGCGGTTCGACTGTTCGGCCTATCAGGCCCAGTTGAATGCCGCGCAGGCCGCCAGCCGTGGCGCCGGTGAAGAGCTGGCGCACAACCGGCAACTGGCGGCGCTCAATTCCGTCGGGCGTTTCGAAGTGGCCCGGGCCGAGGCCAAGGTCAGCGAGACTCAGGCGCAATCTCAGGTTTATCAAGTCCAGGTCAAACGCTGCAGCGTGGTCGCGCCGTTCGACGGGCAAGTGGTCGAGCGCAAGGTGCAGCGTTATGAAAGCGTACCGGCCGGTGCGCCACTGCTTGATGTGGTCGATAACCGCACGCTGGAAATCCATCTGCTGGTGCCGTCGCGCTGGATGGCCAGGCTCAAGCCCGGTCAGTCGTTCAGCTTCGTGCCCGATGAAACCGGTCAGCCGATCGATGCCACGGTCAAGCGCCTCGGTGCGCGGATCGATGAGGGCAGTCAGACCCTGTTGCTGGTCGCCACACTCCCCGAAGCCAAAGGCTTGCTCGCCGGCATGAGCGGCACCGCGCGTTTTCCGGAGCTTAAGTGAACGCCCCGGTGAGCGGCGCCGCCGAGCAAGTGTTCGCGCGGTTTCTCGATCTCGAACGGCAGACCCGCGCCGCTCATGACATTTCGCAACTGGCCTACAGCCTGGTCAATGACGGCCAGTCGCTGTTCGGTTTTCGCCATGCGGCGCTGTTGATCGCCGGCAAGGTGCAGGCGGTGACCGGGGTCAGCGCGGTGGAGCCGAATGCGCCGTTCGTGGCGTTCGTTGAGCAGGCCGTGGCGCAGTTGTTCAAGCAGGATGTGCTGAAGCAGGCGCGGGTGATCGCGCCGGAAATGGTCGGCGAATCGATCCAGGCCGACTGGCGCAGTCTGTCGGCCATGCAAGTGTTCTGGCTGCCGTTGATCGACCGTCAGGGTCAGGTGTTCGGCGGTTTGTGGCTGGCCCGTGATCTGCCGTGGAATCCTTCCGAACAAGTGCTGCTGTCGCAACTGGGCGACACCTACAGTCATGCCTGGCTGGCGTTGCAACCGCGCAAACCTTGGCGGCTGCGCTGGACCCGCAAACGCCAGGTGGCGCTGGTCGCCGTGTTGTTGCTCGGGCTGTTGATCCCGGTGCGCCAGTCGGTGCTGGCGCCCGCCGAAGTGGTGCCTCAGGGCGGGCGGGTTGTCGCCGCGCCGCTGGACGGAGTGATCGCAGAGTTTCTGGTCAAACCCAACCAGAGCGTGAAAACCGGCGACCTGTTGCTGCGCTTTGAAAGCACGACGCTGAAGGCTCAAGCCGATGTCGCCGAGCGTGCGCTCGGGGTCGCCGAAGCGGAGCTCAAGGCCAATTCCCAGCGCTCGTTCGTTGATGCCGAATCCAGCTCCCGGGTCGACCTGCTGGCCGCCCGCGCCGAACAGAAACGCGCCGAACGCGACTATGCCCGCGAACTGCTCAACCGCAGCGAAGTGCGTGCGGAGCGCGACGGTATTGCGGTGTTCGCCGATGCCGAGCGCTGGACCGGCAAACCGGTGCAGACCGGCGAACGGCTGATGGAAATCGCCGACCCGAGCCAGGCCGAACTGCGTATCGAGCTGGCGGTGGGCGACGCGATCTCACTGGAGCCGGGCGCCGAAGTCGCGCTGTTTCTCGACAGCGATCCGCTGCAACGCCACCTCGCCACCCTCGAACGTTCGGCCTACGAGGCGCAGCCCACCGCCGGCGGCCAATTGGCCTATCGGCTGGACGCCAATTTCGCCGACGCCCCGCCGCGCATCGGCCTGCGCGGCACCGCAAAAATTTTCGGCGACCGCGCGCCGTTGGCCTTGTACCTGCTGCGGCGTCCGCTCGCCGGGCTGCGTCAGAGCGTAGGCCTTTAAATGACTCTGCCGAGCCTGCGTGCCGACCTGCAATTGTCGCCCGCGGCCCCGGCATTGGACGGTTCGCCGCGCTGGACGTTGGCCGACCCGGTGCGCGGGCGCTACTTCAAGCTTGGCGCGGCAGCCATGCGCCTGTTGCGCCATTGGTCGCTGGGCGATCCCGAACAAGTGCTGCGTGCCGCCAACCGTGAACCGGGGTTGCCTCTGGACGGCAACGAGCTGGCGCAACTGCTGGAGTTCCTGCGCGGCCACGATCTGATCAGCGCCCTCGACGAGCAACAGCGCGCCAGTTATCGACTCAAGGCCCTCGTGCAACGCCAGAGCCTGTGGAAAATCCTGCTGCACCAATACCTGTTCTTCCGCATCCCATTGTGGCGCCCGGACGCTTTTCTCAACCGTGCCTGGCCGTTGCTGGAGCGCTTCGGTCCGAAGGTTTTGCGCTACGGTCTGCCGGCGACGCTGGCGCTCGGGGTGTTTCTGGTTTCGCGGGACTGGCAGCGGTTCGTCGGCACCTTTCCGCACCTGTTCAGCCTCGGCGGCGCGATCGCGTTCGGCATCGCGCTGTTCTTCGCCAAGCTCTGTCATGAATTCGGTCATGCGTTCATGGCCAAGCGCGCCGGGTGTCGGGTGCAAAGCATGGGCGTGGCGTTCATGGTCTTGCTGCCGATGTTCTACACCGATGTCAGCGATGCCTGGCGGGTCAATGATCGACGCGCGCGACTGTTGATCGGTGCCGGTGGGGTGATGGCGGAATTGTTGCTGGCGAGCATCGCGCTGCTGGTCTGGTCGTTCCTGCCGGACGGGCCCGGTCGCACGGCGGCGTTCATGCTCGCCAGCGCGACGTGGATCACCACGCTGGTGGTCAATCTCAACCCGTTCATGCGCTTCGATGGCTACTTTCTGCTCAGCGACTTATGGGAAGTCGACAATTTGCAGGGCCGGGCGTTTGCCCTGTGTCGCTGGCGGCTGCGGGAGTTTCTGTTCGGCTATGGCGCTCCGGCGCCGGAGCCTTGGTCGCCGACGATGCAGCGGCGTTTGCTGATCTGGGGGTATGGCTCGTGGTTATGGCGTGCAGCGTTGTTTTTCGGGATCGCGCTGGCGGTCTATCACCTGTTCTTCAAGGTGTTGGGGATCTTCCTGATGCTGGTGGAACTGGTGTGGTTCATCTTTCTGCCGATCATGAGTGAGTGGCGCCAGTGGTGGAGCCGCCGCGAACAGGCTCACGGCCCCCGCGTGTTGCTCAGCAGCCTGGCGGTACTCGGCCTGTTGCTGGTGCTGATCGTGCCGTGGCGCAGCTCGGTCGAATTGCCGACGATGCTCGAGGGCGGTCGCGCCAGCGCCTTGCATGCACCGACGGCGGCGCGGGTCAAAGCCGTGAAGGTGGTGGATGGTCAGAGCGTGGCTCAGGGCGACGTGCTGATCGAACTGGAATCGCCGGATCTCGATTCGCGGCAGGCCATCGTCCGCCGGGAAATCCGCATCCAGCAATTGCTGATGCGTCGGCAGGCCGGCCGCAGTGAAACCGCTGCTGACGCCGGCATCGTCGAGCAGCGTCTGGCCGAAGCGGTGGCGGAATATCGCGGCCTGACCGCCCAACGCGAACGTCTGCTGTTGCGCGCCCCCCACGCCGGCACCGTGCGTGACCTGCTGCCGAACCTGACACCGGGCCGCTGGCTGTCGAGCAAGGATGCGCTGGCGCGGGTGGTCGAGGACGGCACACGACTGCGTGGTTATCTGGCCGAAGCCGAACTGTGGCGAGTCAAACCCGGCGCCACCGGACGGTTTATCGCCGACGACCCGATGCACGCCGCCATCGCGGTGCAACTCAATGAAATCGACACCAACGGTGTGGCCTATGTCGATCAGGAGGCGCTGACCTCCGATCACCACGGGCCGATTGCCGTGCGCCGCGATCAGCAGCAACGGGCGGAACCGGTGCAGGCGCAATACGGCGTGCGTTTGGCTACGCTGGATCAGGCACCGACCCCGGTGCAGCCGCTGCGCGGCGTGGTGGTGTTGCAGGGCAGCGGCGAGTCGGTGCTCGGCGTGGCCTGGCGCCGGATGGCGGCGCTGGGGGTCAGGGAAAGCGGTTTCTAGGGAGCATTAAGATGACGGACAACCTGGCGGCGGACGGATTGGTGGTGCGGCCTTCGCGGGCGACTGACGGACCCTTTCTGCACAGCCTGTATCAATCGGCGCGGCCGGATCTGCAATGGATCGACGGCGAGCAGGAACAGGTGCAGCAAATCGTTGCCCAGCAATTTCAGGTGCAGGAGCAGGGCATGGGTGAAAACCATCCGAATGCCATGCACTACATCGTGGAAAAACTCGGCACCGCCATCGGCGCACTCAGCACCGATTTCGGCGTCAATGAAATCCGCGTGTTGTACCTCGCCTTCATTCCCCAAGCCCGGGGCAAAGGCTACGGGCGAACCGTGCTGCAAGGCGTGCAAAAAGCCGCGCAACAAGTGCGCTGCCCGGTGGCGACGGTGGTCTGGGCCAACAACCCCCATGCGCGCCAGCATTACCTGGCGCTGGGGTTTGCCGTGGAAGAGCGCAATCCGGCGGCGGAGCGGCTGGTGTGGTACCCGCAGGGCTGAGTCAGATGACCGAGTCGATATCGAAGGTGTGGGGGGCACCGATCCTGTGGCCGTAAAGCGTTGCCAGCAGCGGGTCATCCTCGGCGGGCTCCGGGGCCGTGGCCAGTTGTTCCGTTGCGAGGTTTTCCGGGTGTAGGTGCCAGCGCGGCAGGCTTTCGGCCAGGCGTTCCGGTTGCTCTGCCAGCGATCCATAGACATCCGTGGCAGTCATGCGCCGGTGCCGGAGAAGGGTCAGCCGTTCGCGGGTCGTGCGAATTTTCTCGATTTCACGATTGAGCGCTTCGACGACGTTTTTCCGGGTGCGCACATAGCTGTCCGGCCGTCCCGGCAGGTTGTTGCGCTGGCTGCGCAACTGATCGGTGATGCGTTGCAGGGCCGATTCAACCAGCGCGAACTCCCGCTCGGTGACCAGCGAGCGGCTTGATTCCTGTGCTTCCTGCCAACGCCGCAACACCGCCCAGCACGCCGGGATGTAAGCCCCGGTCATCGAATGGTGCCCGGCATCGAAAATCTGCTTGAGCAACGTCGGCCGATCCGGCAGGCCATGCCGCTGCCGGATCGCCACGTCACAGGCCGCATGCTGATTGATGGTGTCGCAGCCTGGTTCCCACAGAATCGACGACACCTGCTGACGGCCGAACTCCACCGGCATGGCGTGTCGCAAACGGCCGTGGTGGTCGTAGGCTTCCCCCGTCCAGTTGGTGATGCCCGCGACGAACACCGACAGGCCGACCGGCACGTTGACGAATGTCAGCGCCGCCCCGGTGCCGTAGATATCGGCCTTGGTGTTCATCCAGCTGCCGGGAACGCTGGGCACCGGATCGTTGTGGTTGACCATCCGGTGATGCATGAGATCGGCTGCGCCCTTGACGAAATCCGCGTCGCCGGCGCGGGGGGCGCCGTAGGTGTAGAGCTGGAGGTTGTAGCCCTCGGGCCGACGACGGAGCATTTCGGACAGCAGCAATGTGATTGCGCCGCCTAGGCTGTGGCCGCAGATCAGGAGGGTTTGGCCGGTGTAGAACTTTTCGAGGTAATTGACTGCGAATGCGGCAGCTTTTTTGGCCGCTTCATAGAAACCTCGATGTACCTGGCCTTCGCCTTCCGCAAACGGCACCTGCAAAGCATCGGCATCACGTAATCCATCGGCGACGATCTCGGCGGTGCCGCGAACGGCGATGAGGATCAGTTCGTCGTTGTGGGTGATGAAGGCTTGGGTGTCGGTAGCCTCATTTCCTTCGCTTCTGTCATCAAGGAAGTGAACCTTGGCCGGATGCTCTTGCGACTCGATCCTCTTCGGGTCATTCACTTCGTACAGATCCGAGTCGAATGGAACGATTTCCAGGCGTTTGGAATACGGCACGTCTTCGTACAGAGGGTAATAGGCTTTGGTTTGATTAGAGTCGACCTTCCATAGTTCGTCGGATTTGGCCAGGGCGTCGCCGAACCAATTGCCCACGCTGGGTTGCAAAGGAAAGGTGACCCGATTTCCTTGGATGGGAGCGCTTTCTGGCTTCTGACCGAAGGGGCAGTAGCTCAAGGTTGCCATCAATGAGAGCTGGTACAGATTGAGTGCACAGAATTGCGAAGCTGTGGATAACATCGGTCGCAACGCGCGTAGCGGGCGCACTTCAAGAACAGTGTGACGTTGTGGCATCAGAGCGACACCGAGTTTGCCGTGTTCGCGCATGATGGCTGCACAGCCGGAGTCGAGAGGGTAATCGCGATACACCTCGGGTGGAAGATGCGAGGCATGCCTGACCAGATGACGGACTTCGACTTGAAAGTAGTCTGCGCCGTCTGCGATCTCGGGTCGTTCCCGTGTGCGGGTGGCATTCCGGTTCAGATAACGAGTTTTTTCGGCGCGTACCTGAAGTTCGGTTATTTTTAGGGGGTAATGTCGCCTGCTTTGCAAACTTGAGTAGAGCTGTTCCTTTCCTTCATACGCTTGATCAAATAGCAACGATATAGGCCCCGCAAAGTGATAGTCCACTCTGCCCTTGCCCGCTGCATCCAGACGTCCTATGTATTTATGGCCTTCCGAATCAGTGGCGACATAGGCCAATCCAGCATAGGGCTCACCCGAGTAAAACTCGTCGATGAGTTGAAAACTTGTCCATTTGCCACCGGCAGGACACGTCAGCATGCGGCCGCCTAACGGCGACGGCAGATCCTTTTCAAGTGATTCCATCGTGAAACCTCCTTACTCAGTGCAACTTGGATAAATGGTGCAGACTCGGCCATCCGGCATTGTGAAAGTGCTGAAGTCGGTGTAGTTGCCATAACAAAAGGCGTACTGATCCTCAAAGTTGTCGCCTAAGCATCGCTTCCAGCCATTTGGAAAATTTACCCAGGTGTCCCTGAAGTAAGGTTGTTCTTCCCTTGCTACTTTGATTTTCATCTTCACGGTTGTGCCTGGAAGTTGATCGTGGGTGTATGCCGCAAACGGGCGCCCCGGCTGTGGAGTGCCCTGAGCATCGGTTTCCTTGCATTCGAGTATTTTTCGCAGGATCCTCGGCTTACCTGAGGTGCGAAAAAGCCACTGACATTGGCCGTAGAAAATGCTTAGACCTTTATGGTTAAAAGTGCCTTTGTAGCGATCGTCCAATTCCGACCGTATAACAACCGCTGCACTATCAGCGCTAATGTCGCTCCAGTCCTTCCCGTAGGCGGCTCTGATGTCCAGATCAATTCGACGTATTACCATCGGGCAACCATTGATGGTTTTTCGGATGACAATTTCGGAAACAGGCTCGTACTTTTCTCGCCAGTTTCTGTTGAATCTGTTGGCTGTTTTGCGAAGGTCTATGGCTCTGCAGGTTTCACTATTATTTATCGGTTCATATTCTGCGAGAGCTTCATAGGCGAACCCTGGCGGTAACTCTGCCGTGAATGTGAATGTATTTGGCGGTTCGGTTTTGCAGCCGGTCGTGAGGGCAAGACAGCAGAGCAAAGTCGCACTGCGCAGCGCGAGTCTGATCATCGGTGAGGTCAATGTTGGAGATTGCAGATCCGTTTCAGGTGATGTCATGGCGAAATTTCCTTATTCCGTGCAACTTGGATAAATGGTGCAGACTCGGCCATCCGGCATGGTGAAAGTGCTGAAGTCGGTGTAGTTACCGCGGCAGAAGGCATCTTGGTCTTCAAACCTTTCGCCCATGCACCGTTTCCAGCCGTTTGGAAACTGAACCCATGTGTCTCTGAAGTAGGGTTTTTCCTCCCTTGCTAATTCAATTTTCATCCTCACCGTTTTACCCGGTAGTTGATCAAGGCCATAAGCGGAATAAGTCTTACCTGTCCCACGTACTCCTTGGGCATCAGTTGTTTTGCAATCAAGAATCTTGACGATGCGGCGTTGTGCGCCAGCTGTCCGGAACCACCATTCACATTGACCGTAAAAAGTACTTTCACCTGCCTCATTGAAAGTGCCTTTGTACTGCTCCTCTATATCGTTCCCCAAAAAGACCATCCCTTCGTCACCCCCAAAATCTCCCCGTGCTTTGTAGTAACTCGCGTTGATCTCCAGCGCGATCCTGCTGATTACCAACGGACACCCCTTAACAATCTTGCGAATCGTGATCTCGGCATCAGGCTTGTACTCCGTGCGCCACTTGCTGTTGAACACCGGGGCAAGGTTGTCGCGTCTGTCGAGGGTGCAGGTCTGGCCTTTCTCGGGTACGTAATGAACCACTGCGACGTAGGCAAACCCCGGTGGTAGATCGGCTGTGAATTTGAAGGTGTTGGGTGGTTTGCCTTGGCAGCCTCCCAGTGCAGCGAAAGCGCCGATAAGGGCGATGTTCCTGAGCTGAATCTTCATGAAGGCACCTCCCCGCTCCAGCTCCTCGAAAGCTGGTAAACCCGGTCAAAGTGTTCATCCGGCGTTTCGTCCGGTCGGGGTTGCCAATGAGGCGCGAGGGCCTGGGTGTGGAGGCTCTGGATCAGCAGAAACTCCAGCCGCTCCGGCGCCAGCCAGCCCCAGGCTTCGGCCTGTGCCAGTCGCTCGCGTAGCCAGATGTGCGGATCCTGCGAGCCCGCCAGCCCGGCGTAGGCCTGCACATGCTCGGCCAGCAGAAAACGGTGGGCATTGGCCAGACGAATCTCCATGGCGGGCTGTTCGGGCATTGGTAGGTCCAGCCATGGCGGCGAGTCCGGCAGCGGATAGGTGCCGGGCGCTGGGTTGTCGGTGCTTTGCCAATGCGAGCCCTGCCAGTAACACACGCTGATCGCCGGCCCGAGATACGTCGGTAGCGCCTCGACCGGCAGATGTTCCAGCGCCCGCGCCAGCACCCGGTTGTCGTGAAAGCGGTACAGCGCCTGACGCGGACGGGTGCCGACGAGCAGCCGCTCCTGCCAGTGCCTGACCCATGCCTTCAGCTCGCCCTGGTCCAGGCTGGCGAGCCAGCCCCAATGGCTGTCGGGTCTGTCGAGCAGGGCGTCGAGGCGACGGTCGTCGGGCTGGTCGAAAGTGAACAGGAACGGGCCGGTGTCCGCCAGTTCGGCGACCACGGTTTCACCGTAGACGCTGGCGTATTGTTCGTAACGGCTGCTTTTCAGCCAGCGCTGGCGCATCTCGCGTTCGTTCTGCGAGTCGAGTATCAGGCACAGGAGGCGATCCGCCCGGTGTTGCTCGATCAGCCAGTGCCGCGCAAAGGAGTTGCTCATGCGGCGGCTCCCTCGATCAGGCACGCTCCTCCTCGACAGGCCTCGCAGATCGGGCAGAAATCGGCACCCAGCGTTTTGCTGTCGGCCATCAAGGCGGTTTGCGAGGGCGCTACCAGTGGCGGCAGAGGCGTCGGTGGCGCCAGGTCTTCAACGCTGTCGGGCAGCAGAATCGGCGCGCGTAGAAAGGCCGCCGGTGCGCCGCCGATCAGCAGGTCGCTGCTACCGAAAAGACCACCGTGATCGAGTACGAAATGCTCGCCACCGACTTTCAGACTGATGCTTTTTCCGGCCTCCAGTACCAGATGTTCGCCAGCGCTCAAACACACCTGCCCAGCAGCTTCGACCGTCAGTGACTGACCGATCCGGGTATGGCTGTTTTCGCTGACGTGCAGGTAGTCGCTGGCCTTGAGATGGGTCTTGCGATCACCGGTAATGGCGCGCTGCTCTTCTGCGTGGAGCACGCTGACGCTGTTGCCTTTGATGGTTTCCCGGCGCTGGTTGCCGATGTCCAAGTGACTGTCGTGCTCGATCTTCTGCTGCAGATCGCGCTGGGCGCGCAGATAGATCAGCTCCTGACCGGCGCGGTCTTCGATCATCAGTTCATTGAAGCCGCCGCTGTCTGGCGAACTGCGGGAGCGGAACACGCTGCGGGTCTTGTGCGCCGGCAATTCATAGGGCACCGGGTTGGCGCTGTTGGCCAGGCAACCGCTGATTACCGGAAGGTCGGAATCACCGTTGAGAAACGTCACCAGCACTTCCATGCCCACCCGCGGAATGATCACGCTGCCATGGGCGTTGCCGGCCCAGTTCGTGGTGGTCCGCAACCAGCAACTGCTCTTGTCGTTGTGCTGGCCTTCGCGGTCCCAGAAAAACTGCACCTTGACCCGGCCGTACCTGTCGCAATGGATGTCTTCGCCTTCCGGCCCGGTGACCACGGCGGTCTGGGTACAGCCGATGGAAGGTTTGTCGTAGCGCAACGGCGGGCGATAGATTGCATCCCACGGTGTGGCTTCGAAATGGTTGCGGTAGCCCTGGACGAAGTCGCTTTTATCACTCACGGCGATGTCGCTGCCGCTTTCCTCGAGCACCTGAGGCTGTTGGCCTTCGTGTTTGATTTCGGTGAGCAGCCAAAGGTCGTTCAATGCGGGGTCGGGGTGCTCTGACAGCGACAGGAAATGCCCCGACACCAGCGCCGGTTCGTCGCTGTCGCCCTGGGCCGCGCGCTCATCGCTGCGATGGCGTTCCAGGATTCGTCGGGCGAGCAGTTTGCCGTGCTCCCGGTCGAGGACTCGCCCCGGATACGCGTAATCCTCCAGATCAGGCTGACAGCTCTCGTTCGGTATCCGCGCGTCGGACTCCAGCACGATGCGCGCCCTTTCGAAATCGTAGGCGCGCCGACTGGCGCGACTGGTGCGGGTATTGAGCCCGCAATCGAAACGGTGGATCACCGGCCTGTCGGCCACCATCGCGTTGCGCGGTTTGAACGGGGTCGGCCGGGCCAGCCTGGGAAATACGGTCTGGTCGTCGCCGAACACCAGCAGGTGTCTGTCGAGGCTGTGGCGGAAGTGGTAGTGCAGGCCGTCTTCCTGGCACAGGCGCTGGATGAAGTGCAGGTCGGATTCGTTGTACTGCACGCAATATTCACGCTCCGGCAGGGCCTGGCCGATCTGGAACAGGTAGCCATCCGCGTGAATGCCATGTTCCTGAAGAATCTGCCCGATGATTTGCGCAACGCTCAGGTGCTGAAAAACCCGCTGATTGAAACGATGGCCCAGATTCGTCAGACATGGCGCGAGGGTCAGGTGGTACTGCGTCAGCCGGTACCCGATATCGCCCCTTCCGATGTGCTGGATCTGTCCATGAACGCCATGGCCGTGGTCATCGAAGGCCAGAAAAGCCTGCCGGTGCATGAGGCCGGGAAGATCGATGTCAGGTCTCGGGCTGACCAGTTTGACGTTGAAGGCGTAAGGCTGGCTGATGGATTCGGTGCCGGTGAAGGACAGCACCTGCAGGTCGTGTTTAAAGGCGTCGGTGATGAGGCGCAAACGAGCATTGGCATTGAACATCCGTTGTTCCTTGTCCTGTGACAGATTCGGAACAACGCTAACAAGATGGCCAGCGAATTTATGTCGGACGTTTCCCAAGCAAATGGGTTTAAAAACACGGCCTACAAGGACTGCGGCTTAATCCTACTGATATGTCCTACGTGGTTTTACACTCTGTCGAATCAGTTGAAAGAAATGCAGAAATAACCCAGTTGCGGATCCCGCCCCATCGTTGGCACCCGTGACACGAAAATGCCCTCTACAAGGCCGAGTTCCGGCAGTTCCAGCGCGCATAAACCGTCGACGAACTCGGTCGGCACCAGGCTGTTGAATTCGAGGCAGAAGGGCATGCGTTCGCTGTAGCGGGTTTTCGCCGCGGGGACTTCATCAAGCTGCTCGATCCGAATCGGCAATGCCGTGCCATCGGGCAGGTGCAGCGTGCGTTGCTGTCCGAGCAACGGCTGGACGTGTTGAATCTGAACCGCTTGCAGCATGGTCTGACTCCAGTGAAAAAAGAACGGCCGGGGGCCGTGAAGCCCCCGGCGTTTGATCAGTTGCGCGACGGGAACAGGCCGTTCAGGGCAACGCTGAAGTTGAGGACCAGGGCCGGGTTCAAGACTTGCAGTGGCTGACTGCCGCCGGTGGAGGAAATGTCCCCGGTGACGGTAGTGGTCACACCCTTGAGCGGCACCGGTGTGGCGCCTTGGGCGTCGGAGTAAATGTTCGCCGAACCCGGGCCGCCGCCGGACGCGCCGATGTACGAGTTGGTGGCGGTCGGCACGGTCGCCGGATTGCTGGCGGGTACTGCCAGCGACAAGGCCGTGTTGGCGGTGAGGCCGGTCATTGCGTGGGTGTGGTTGGGCATGTTGGCGATGGTGGCGGTGACGCTTTCGGTGCCGTACACCTGACCGATGACGCGCGGCGTCAGGCCCAGTCCGGTGCCTTGTGCGACGGCCACGCGACCTTGCAGGTTGGGCAGTTGAAAGTTGGTCGTGCCATTGCCGCCGTAGTAGGTGCCCAGCAACGCGAACAACGCCTGGTATTGCGAGACGCCCAGGGTTTGCCCGTTGCACAACGCCCAGCCATTGGGGGCGAAGTTGAAGGCGAACGGTTGAATCGTACCCATAAAGACTTCCATGGTTCCTCATCCTTCTGTTGTGTGGTCGGCGCGCCGCGCGGTCGCCCTTGTTGTCGGGCCGGTCGAAACGTTTTTGCTGACTCCTTCCTTTTGCGCGGGCAGGTCACGCCAAGCCGTAGCGTAGACCCGGATCGACGGACTTGCCGGACGTCGTCACGGCCGCGCGTCGACTTCGGCGCTGGCCTACAGTGTTCGCAGTCAATGACGCAAATCGTGTTCGCAAAAAACGCTGAGGGGAGGTTGATGGAGGTCCTTCGCGAGACGCCGCTGGGGGATACCCAGGATCCGTTCGCCGCACCGAATGCCGGTGTCCGGCGCCTGTTGCGCTGGGCGCGCGAGCACTGGCTGATACCGATCCTGCTGCTGGCCACCGTGGTGCGCTTTTATGACCTGACCGCTGCCGCGATCTGGGGTGATGAAGGTTCGAGCCTGCTGCTGGCGCGCTATTCGCTGGGCGGAATCTGGGAGCACGCCGCGTTCGACGTGCATCCGCCGCTGTACTTCATGTTGCTGCACGGCTGGATCGGCGTGTTCGGTGACGGCCTCCTGGCCATTCGAAGTTTCAGTGCGCTGGCCGGCATCGCCACGGTCGGGCTCGGCGTGAGCCTGGTCGACCGGCTGGCCACCCGCCGCGCCGCAATCATCGCCGGGGTGTTGCTGGCGCTGCTGCCGACGGCGGTGCGCTACAGCCAGGAAGTGCGCATGTACGCATTGCTTGGCTTGCTGCTGATCGGCGCGACGCTGGTGCTGGTCAAGTGGATCCGGCGTCCGCAGCGTCACCGCTATCTGCTGATCTACGCGTTGCTGATGACCGCTGCGCTGTACACCCATTATTTCGCGGTGCTGGCGGCGCTGAGCCATTGGCTGTATCTGGGGTTGATCCGCCTGTTGCCGGGTTATCGCCTGAAGCATCTCCAGCGCAAGGACTGGTGGCTGGCCAATCTGGCCATCGTCGTGCTCTACCTGCCGTGGTTGCCGAACCTGATTGACCTGCTGCAACACATGGACGCGCTCAAGGCCGGCGGCGATGTGGGCTGGGAAGATCCGGTGACCCTGTCTTCGCTGCCGTCGATGATCTGGCTGTGGCTGATCCAGGATGAGGGCGAGCAGCTTCCGTTGCTGCTGTTCGGCGGTGTGCCGCTGGCCTTGCTGGTGCTGGCGGCTGTCGCCGTCGCCCGGGATCGCAGCGTGAACCATGGCAGCGTCCTGCTGGCGGTCTACACCGGCGTGCCGTTGTTGCTGGTGTTCGCCGTGTCCTTCGTCACGCCGGTGTTCATCGAGCGTTACCTGACTGCCTACGCGCTGGGGCTGCCGATGCTGGCGGCGCTGGCCATCGACCGTCTCTACACCAGCGTGCGCGTGCTGGCGGTGGCGGTGCTGCTGTCGCTGGTCGGGGTCGAGATGATCGGGGTGAACAACAACGCCACGGTCGACCGCAATGACCAGTTCAACGTCATGGTCGATTACGTCAACCGCCACTTCGCCAGCGGCGACCGGATCGTCACCAGCGACATGCTCTGGTACCTCAGTTACGTCTATTACAACCGCACTGGCGCCGAAGTCCGGCTGTTTACACCGCCCACCGCCGAGGGGCGCTCGACTCGCCCGAACCACTACGGCTTCGGCACGCTGGTGTCCGATGAGGTTTATCTGGATCGACTGAGCGAGCTGCCGAAGGACAGTGCCCGGGTCTGGTTGATCGGTGATCTGGACGTGGATGTACCCGATCCATTCCTGCCCTTGCCTGCGACCTGGCAATTGCGGGATCAGGTGCAGGCAGGTGGCGCGAAAGCGCGCCTTTTTTCGTTGCAGACGCCCAATGGATCGGGAGAAAACTGACTTAAACGGTTCATCATTTTATTCGCGATAAGGACGAAATTTTTAAGTCCGTTTTGCTCTGTTTTGATATCAAAACACTACTAGTCGAAAGGGTATTGTTGGACTACGCTCGTCGGACAAAGGGACTTACAAATACGGTGAAGGGATTGCAGCAGTTCCACTTTATCTCCGGCTTGCCGCGCTCAGGTTCTACCCTCCTTTCTGCGATCCTTCTGCAGAACCCGCGTTTTCATGCCGGTATGACGAGTCCGGTCGGCGCGCTGTTCTCCGGGGTCCTTGAACAATGCAGCGCTGGCAGCGAATTCGGCGCGGTGATCGACACCGACATGCGCCGCCGCCTGTTGCGCGGCCTGTTCGATTCCTACTACGCCGACAAGGCCGACAAACCGGTGGTGTTCGACACCAACCGCCAGTGGTCTGCGCGACTGCCGGCCATCAACGACCTGTTTCCTCAAGCCAAAGTCATTGCCTGTGTGCGCAACGTCGCCTGGGTGATGGACAGCCTCGAGCGGCTGTACCGCGCCAATCCTTTCGAAAACACCAAGCTGTTCGGCGATGCGGTCGAGCGCAACACGGTCTATAGCCGCTGCGAAACCCTGGCCCAGCGCAATCGTCTGGTGGGTTTTGCCTGGGCGGCGCTCAAGGAAGCCTATTACGGCGAGCACGCCGATTCGCTGCTGATCGTCGATTACGACCTGCTGACCCAGGCCCCGGAGCGGGTGCTGCGGCTGGTCTACGACTTCATCGGCGAACCCTGGTTCGAGCACGATTTCGAGCACCTGGCCTACGACGCGCCGGAGTTCGACCAGGCCCTGGGCGTGGCTGGCCTGCACAAGGTCAAACCCAAGGTCGCCCTGCAGTCGCGGCGCACGATTCTGCCGCCGGACCTGTTCAAGCAATACGCCGATTTGTCTTTCTGGCTCGATGGCTCAGCCAGCGCCGCCAATGTCATTCGTATGAAGTCCGACGCCGCGATCAGCTGATCGCGGCGTTTTTCATTGATGCGTCAACAACTGTGTTCGAGTCCGGGTGAGCAACATGTGGTGGAGCAAGCAGAAGTCGCGGGTTACCGAAGGCCAACGGACGCTGGCGGCGCCCATGATCATGTCGCTGGAACCGCGCATGCTGTTCGACGGCGCCGTCGCGGCCACCGTGGCCGACACCGCCGCCCAGGCTGACAGCCATGCCACCGCCGATGCCGCGAAAGCGCCGGCTGCCGATCACCCGAGCGCCAGCAAGGACACCCACGGCCAGGCCGATGCCACGCCCGCCGCCAGCCCGGTCGCGGTGCCGGGGCAGAGCGTGGTGTTCGTCGATTCCCGGGTCAAGGATGCCGACAGCCTGCTCAAAGGCGTGGCTCCCGGCACGCAAGTGGTCAAGCTCGATGCCGGCAAGGACGGTTTGCAGCAGATCGCCGATTACCTCGACCAGCATCAGGGCGTGAGTTCGGTGCAGATCATCGCCCACGGCAACGCCGGTGACCTGTGGCTGGGCAACAGTTATCTGTCGGCCGACAACGTCGCCCAGCGCAGCGCGATCCTGGCGGAAATCGGCAAGGACATGAACGCGGGCGGCGACATTCTGATCTACGGCTGCTACACCGCCGAAGGCGATCGTGGCCTGAGCTTCGTCGACTCGCTGGCGCAATTGACCGGCCGCGACGTGGCCGCTTCGAACAACCGCACCGGGGTAGGCGGCGACTGGGATCTGGAGATCGCCACCGGCAACATCGAAAGTGCCAACGTGCTGTCGACCCAGGCGATGAGCGAATACCAGTGGGGCTTGGCTACCTGGACCGCCACCAACAATGCGAATACCGGGGTCGGTTCGCTGCGCGCAGCGCTGGCGTCGGCGCAGAACGGCGACATCGTGACCTTCAGCAGCGGCATGACGGTGCAGCTCACCTCGGAATTGCTGATCAACAAGAACATCACCGTCGATGGTGACCTGAACAACGACGGGGTTGCCGACGTCACGCTCGATGGCCAATACCGGACCCGAGTGGTGGAAATCACCTCTGGCAGCACGGTGACCCTGGATGGTCTGGTCATCACCCGGGGCCTGGTCTCGGGCAACGGTGGCAATGGCGGCTACGGCGCAACCGGCGCCATGGGCGGCGGGATTTTCAACGCCGGCATCCTGACCCTGAACAACGTTTCGGTCACCGGCAACGCGGCGGCGGGCGGTGGCGGCGGCGGTGGTGTCACCGGTGCATTTTACGGCGGTGGCGGCGGCGGTGGCGGTGGTCTTGGCGGTCAGGGTGGCGGCCATGGCGGCACGGCCGGGCCGGGCACCGGCACCCTCGGCGGGCAGGCCGGCAGCGGCGGTGTCGGCGGTTACGGCGGCGGCTTCGATGCTATTAGCATGGGCGGGCGCGGTGGCACCAGCACGGGCGGTACCGGTGGCCAGGGCGTTTCCGACTACAGCAACGGCGGCAATGGCGGCACGGCCAGCAATGGCACGATTTCCATCGGCGGCGGCGGTGGCGGCGCAGGCTGGGACAAGGTCGGCGGCGCGGGCGGCAATGCCGCCGGCGGCATTTACAACGCCTCGACCGGCACCCTGAAAATCGTCGGCACTTCGGTGATCAGCAACAACCTCGGCGCCGGTGGCGGCGGCGGTGGTGGTGGCGGTTTGGGCAGCAACGCTTCCAACGGCGGCATTGCCGGACGCGGCGTCGGCGCGATCTGGAACCAGGGCGGCACGGTGCTGATCACCGCCGCCAACTTCGCCACCATCAGCGGCAACGCCGCCGGCAGCGGTGCCGGTGGTGTGGCACTGGGCGGCGGCACGAACGGTACGTCACCGACCGCCGTTGCGGCGATCTTCAACAACGGCGGCACGCTCAACACCGCCTACGTGGAACCGCCGACCGCGACCATCGTGATGTCGGACACCGCGCTGAAAATCGGCGAAACCTCGCTGGTGACCATCACCTTCAGCCGGGCGGTCACCGGGTTTACCAACGCCGACCTGACCATCGCCAACGGCACGCTGACATCGGTCAGCAGCAGCGACGGCGGCCTGACATGGACCGCGACTTTCACACCGACCAACAGCATTACCGACAGCACCAACCTGATCACCCTCGACAACACCGGAGTGACCGCCATCAGCGACGGCGTGGCGGGCGTCGGCACGACCAGTTCGGTCAATTACGCGATCGATACCGCACGGCCGACCGTGACTATCGTGATGTCCGACACGGCGTTGAAGATCGGCGATACCTCGCTGGTGACCTTTACTTTCAGCGAGGCGGTGACCGGCTTCACCAACGCCGACCTGACCATCGCCAACGGCACGCTGAGCGCCGTGAGCAGCAGCGACGGCGGCATCACCTGGACCGGAACGTTCACCCCGACGGCCAGCATCACCGACACCACCAACCTGATCTCCCTGGACAAGACCGGTATCGCTGACCTGGCGGGCAACGCCGGCAGCGGAACGACTGATTCGGCCAATTACGTGATCGATACCGTGCGGCCGACGGCGACCATTGTGGTTGCCGACACCAGTCTGGCAGTGGGTGAAACGTCGCTGGTGACCATCACCTTCAGCGAAGCGGTCAGCGGCTTCACCACCGCCGACATGACAGTGGCCAACGGCACCCTGACCGGCCTGAGCAGCAGCGACGGCGGCATAACCTGGACCGCCACGCTGACGCCGACCGCCAGCATCACTGACACCACCAACCTGGTCACCCTGGATAACACCGGGGTCGTCGATCTGGCCGGCAACGCCGGCAGTGGCACCACCAATTCCAACAATTACGCGATCGACACCGCGCGTCCGACCGCGACCATCGTGGTGGCGGACACCGCGCTGAAAATCGGCGAGACCTCGCTGGTGACCATCACCTTCAGCGAAGCGATCACCGGTTTCACCAACGCCGACCTGACGATTGCCAACGGCACATTGACGGCGGTCAGCAGCAGCGACGGCGGCATCACCTGGACGGCGACGTTCACGCCGACCGCCAGCATCACCGACGCGACCAACCTGATCACGCTGAACAATACCGGCATCGCGGATCTGAACGGCAACGCCGGCAGCGGCACCACCGACTCCAACAACTACGCCATCGATACCGTGCGCCCGACCGCGACCATTGTAGTGGCCGACAACAACCTGCGGATCGGTGAAACCTCGCTGGTGACCATCACTTTCAGCGAAGCGGTCAGCGGTTTCACCAACGCCGACCTGACGGTCGCCAACGGCACGTTGAGCGCGGTGAGCAGCAGCGACGGCGGCATCACCTGGACCGCGACGTTCACCCCGAGCGCCAGCATCACCGACACCAGCAACCTGATTACGCTGGACAACACCGGCATCGTCGACCTGTCGGGCAACGCCGGCAGCGGCACCACCGATTCCAACAACTACGCCATCGACACCCAGCGTCCGACCGCGACCATCGTGGTCGCCGACAGCAACCTCAGCGCCGGTGAAACCTCGCTGGTGACCTTCACCTTCAGCGAAGCGGTGAGCGGTTTCACCAACGCCGACCTGACGATTGCCAACGGCACCCTGACGGCGGTCAGCAGCAGCGACGGCGGCATCACCTGGACGGCAACATTCACGCCGAACGTGGGTGTCAACGATGCGACCAACCTGATCACGCTGGCCAACACCGGCATCGCCGACCTTTCAGGCAACGCCGGCAGCGGCACGACCAACTCCAACAACTACACCATCGACACCGTGCTGCCGACCGCGACCATCATCATTGCCGACAACGCGCTGAAAATCGGCGAAACCTCGCTGGTGACGATTACCTTCAGCGAGGCGGTGACCGGTTTCACCAACGCCGACCTGACCATCGCCAACGGCACCTTGTCAGCCGTGAGCAGCAGCGACGGCGGCATCACCTGGACGGCGACCTTCACGCCGACCTCCAGTATCACCGACGCGACCAACCTGATCACTCTGGACAATTCAGGCGTACAAAACCTTTCCGGTAATGCCGGCAGCGGCACCACTGACTCGAACAATTACGCGATTGATACTGTGCGTCCGACTGCCACCATCGTGGTCGCCGACACTGCCCTTGGTATCGGTCAAACCACCTTGGTGACCATCACCTTCAGCGAGGCGGTGAGCGGATTCACCAACGCCGACCTGACCATCGCCAACGGCACGTTGAGCGCGGTGAGCAGCAGCGATGGTGGCATCACCTGGACCGCGACGTTCACGCCGAGCGCCAGCATCACCGACACCACCAACCTGATTACCCTGGACAATACCGGCATCGTCGACCTGGCGGGCAACGCCGGCAGCGGTATCACCGATTCGAACAATTACGCGATTGATACGGTACGGCCGACCGCGACCATCGTGGTCGCCGACAGCAACCTCAGCGCCGGTGAAACCTCACTGGTGACCATCACCTTCAGTGAAGCGGTGACCGGATTCACCAACGCGGACCTGACGATTGCCAACGGCACGTTGAGCGCAGTGAGCAGCAGCGACGGCGGCATTACCTGGACGGCGACCTTCACGCCGACCGCGGGCATCAATGACGCCACCAATCTGATCACCTTGGCCAACACCGGTATCGCCGACCTGGCGGGCAACGCTGGCAGCGGCACGACCAACTCCAACAACTACAGCATCGACACTGTGCTGCCGACCGCGACCATCATCGTGGCCGACCCCAGTCTGAAGATCGGTGAAACCTCGCTGGTGACGATTACCTTCAGCGAGGCGGTGACCGGCTTCACCAACGCCGACCTGACCATCGCCAACGGCACGTTGAGCGCAGTGAGCAGCAGTGACGGCGGCATCACCTGGACGGCGACATTCACACCGACGACCAGCATCACCGACGCCACCAACCTGATCACTCTGGACAACTCCGGCGTGCAGAACCTGTCGGGCAACGCCGGCAGCGGCACCACCGATTCGAACAATTACTCGATCGATACCGTGCGTCCGACCGCCACCATTGTGGTCGCCGACACAGCCCTTGGCGTCGGCCAGACTACGCTGGTGACCATCACCTTCAGCGAAGCGGTGACCGGTTTCACCAACGCCGACCTGACCATCGCCAACGGTACGCTGAGCGCTGTCAGCAGCAGCGACGGCGGCATCACCTGGACGGCAACTTTCACCCCGGCGGCGGGTATCACCGACACGACCAACCTGATCACGCTGGACAACACCGGCATTGCCGACCTGGCGGGCAACGCCGGCAGCGGTACCACCGACTCCAACAACTACGCGGTCGACAGCCAGCGTCCAACGGCGACCATCGTGCTGTCCGACAGCGCCCTCAGTGCTGGCGAAACCTCGCTGGTGACCATCACCTTCAGCGAGGCGGTGACCGGTTTCGACAATTCCGACCTGAGCGTCGCCAACGGCACCCTGAGCAATGTTTCGTCGAGTGACGGCGGCATCACCTGGACGGCAACGTTCACGCCGAACGTGGGCGTCAACGATGCGACCAACCTGATTGTCCTGAACAACACCGGCATCGCCGACCTGGCCGGCAACAGCGGTACCGGCACCACCAGCTCGCCGAACTACACCATCGACACCGTGCTGCCGACCGCGACCATCATCATTGCCGACAACTCGCTGAAAATCGGCGAGACCTCGCTGGTGACCATTACCTTCAGCGAGGCGGTGACCGGTTTCACCAACGCTGACCTGACGATTGCCAACGGCACGCTCAGCGCGGTCAGCAGCAGCGACGGCGGCATTACCTGGACGGCGACCTTCACGCCGACCACCAACATCACCGACGCCACCAACCTGATCACGCTGGACAACGCCGGCGTGCAGAATCTGTCGGGCAACGCGGGCAGCGGCACCACTGATTCGAATAATTACTCGATCGACACTCAGCGTCCGACGGCGACCATCGTGGTCGCCGACACAGCCTTGGGCGTCGGTCAGACTACGTTGGTGACCATCACCTTCAGCGAAGCGGTGACCGGGTTCACCAATGCCGATCTGATCATCGCCAACGGCACGCTCAGCGCGGTGAGCAGCAGCGACGGCGGCATCACCTGGACGGCGACGTTCACGCCGGCGGCGGGCATCACCGACACCACTAATCTGATCACCCTGGACAACACCGGCGTCGCCGATCTGGCGGGCAACGCTGGCAGCGGCACTACCGATTCCAACAACTATGCGGTCGACAGTCAGCGTCCGACGGCGACCATCGTCATGACCGACAGCGACCTGCGGCCCGGCGAAACCGCGCAGGTGACCATCACCTTCAGCGAGGCGGTCACCGGTTTCGACAATTCCGACCTGAGCGTCTCCAACGGCACCCTGAGCAACGTTTCGTCGAGCGACGGCGGCATCACCTGGACGGCTACCTTCACGCCGAACATCGGCGTCACCGACCTCACCAACCTGATCGTCCTGAACAACACCGGCATCACCGACCTGGCCGGCAACACCGGCACCGGCACCACCAGTTCGGCCAACTATCAGGTACAGACCCAGGTGCCGACCGCCACCATCGTGGTCGCTGACACTTCGCTGAAGGCCGGGGAAACCTCGCTGGTGACCATCACCTTCAACGAAGCGGTCAGCGGTTTCGACAACAGCGACCTGACCATCGCCAACGGCACATTGAGCAATGTCAGCAGCAGCGACGGCGGTATCACCTGGACCGCGACCTTCACCCCAACCAACAACATCACCGACAGCAGCAACCTGATCACCCTGAACAACGCCGGGGTGGCCAACCTGTCGGGCAACAGTGGCGTCGGCACCACCGATTCCAACAACTTCGCCATCGACACCGCGCTGCCGACCGCCACCATCGTGGTCGCCGACAATCGCCTGGGCATCGGTGAAACCACCACCGTGACCATCACCTTCAGCGAAGCGGTGAGCGGGTTCGACCTGTCGGACATCAGCGTCGCCAACGGTTCGCTGTCGAACCTGACCAGCAGCGACGGCGGCGTGACCTGGACCGCGACTTTCACGCCGACAACCAACGTCAACGACCCGACCAACCTGATCCTGATCGACACCGCCGGTGTCCAGGATCTGGCCGGCAACCTCGGGGCGAGCATCGCCATCTCCAACAACTACATCCTCGATGCAACCCGACCGACGGTGAACATCGTGGTCGCCAATCCGAATCTGGGCATCGGCCAGAGCACCACGGTGACCTTCACCTTCAGCGAGGCGGTGAGCAATTTCGATCTGTCCGACCTGAGCGTGACCAACGGTGACCTGAGCAACCTGACCAGCAGCGACGGCGGCAAGACCTGGACCGCGACTTTCACGCCGACCTCGAATGTCACCGACCCGAGCAACTTCATTGCGCTGGACACCAGCAATGTCACCGACCTTGCGGGCAACGCCGGCAGCACGGTGGCGGTGTCGAACAACTACACCCTCGACAGCGAACGGCCGACCGCCACGGTGGTGATCGCCAACCCGAACCTGGGCGTCGGTCAGACCTCGCAGGTGATCATCACCTTCAATGAAGCGGTGAGCGGTTTCGACCTGTCGGACCTCAGCGTGGCCAACGGCACCTTGTCCAACCTGAGCAGCAGCGACGGTGGCAAGACCTGGACGGCGACCCTGACGCCGAACGCCAACGTCAACAGCGCCAGCAATGCGATCAGCATCAACACCGCCGGGGTCAGCGACCTGTCGGGCAACAGCGGCAGCGGCGTCAGCAGCTCCGGCAATTATGTGATCAACACGGTGCCGGCGGTGACGCCGACTTCGCCGTTGATCATCGTGACGCCGGATCCGGAATTCCGCAGCAGCGATCCGGTCGCTCCGCCGCCACCGCCGAATGTTCCGCTGCAGCCGATCGTTTTCACAGCGCCCACCGGCGACCTCGGTTCGCCGCTGACTTTCGCGCCGTTGTTCGAGCAACGGGTGATCGGCAACGGCATCCGTCCACTGGGGGATATTTTCATCAACCGCGGTGCGCTGAGCCCGAGCTTCATTGCCCAGGTTTTCAGCAGCAGCGACAACCTGGGTGACGGTTCCGGTCATGGCTTCCTCGGGTTTGGTGGCGGTGATGGCGGGGTGTTCGGCAGCAGCACGCTGTCGAGCCTGTTCAATCAGGACAGCAGCGCCGAGCGTGATTCGCTGAACGCCTTCGGCAGCCAGTCGATCAAGGGCGGTGATATTTCCCAGGGCCTGCGCGGTGTGTTCGGCGCGCCGACCCTGGGCCAGCAACTGCAACAGATCAAGGACAGCGAGCAGCACCGGGTCGACAACCTGGCGGCAGCACTGCAACAGGTCGGCATCAGCGAAATGCCGGCCTGACAACACACAACAACTCACATATGTGCGGGACCTAGGGGCGATCCAGGGATGAAGAAAAGTCAGAAGTTGTTCGGCGCCAGCCTGCTGGCGCTGGCGATCAGCGGATGTGCAGTGACCAGTGAACCGATCGAACGCAGTGTCAGTGAACAAAGGGCCCGGGCCGACCTGCAAAGCATGTACAAGGGCCAGGAACCGCTGAGCGGTCCGCTGACCCTGCACCAGGCTATGGCCCGCGCGGTGAAATACAACCTCGAAGGTCGCTTGAAAATCATGGAGGAAGCGCTGGCCAAGCGGCAGCTCGACCTCGCCAGTTTCGACATGCTGCCGCGCATGGCGCTGGACGCCGGTTACGTCGGGCGCAACAACGTCAGCGCCTCCAGCAGCCAGAGTGTGCGCACCGGCACCCAGTCCCTGGAACCGTCGACCTCCCAGGACCGCGACCGCGACGTCGCCGACCTGACCATGGTCTGGAACGTCCTCGATTTCGGCGTGAGCTACATCAGCGCCAAGCAGCAGGGCGACCAGCGTCTGATCGTTCAGGAACGCCGGCGCAAGGTGATCAACACCATCGTTCAGGACGTGCGCTCGGCCTATTGGCGGGCGATGGCCGCCGAACGTCTGCTCAAGCAGATCGACAGCCTGATGGCGCGGGTCGACACTGCCCGCCGCAACAGCGAAAGCATGAGCGAACAGCGCATCGGCGATCCGGTGCAGTCCCTCGGTTATCAGCGTTCGCTGATCGAAGCGACCCGGCAACTGGAAGAACAACGCCGCGCGCTGTCGCTGGCGAAAACCGAACTGGCGACCCTGATCAACCTGCCGCTGGGCACCAACCTGACCCTGGCCACCGATGACGGTTATCAGATCCCGGAACTCAAGGTCGATCTGAGCAAACTCGAACAGGAAGCCCTGACCAGCCGTCCGGAACTGCGCGAGCAGGATTACCAGACCCGGATCAGCGCCGCCGAAACCCGCAAGGCCATGCTGCGTCTGCTGCCGGGCCTGGAGTTCTCCGCCGGCGGGCATTACGACAGCAACTCGTTCCTGGTCGAGCAGGGCTGGGCCGACTACGGCGTAAAGGTCACCTGGAACCTGTTCAACGTGATCTCCGCCCCGGCGGCGATCGATGTGGCCAAGGCCGGTGAAGAAGTTGCCGCCGCGCGGCGTCAGGCAATGTCGATTGCAGTGCTGGCACAGCTTTACGTGGCCAATGCCAACTATCAGGAGGCGCTGCGCCAGTTCAAGACCAACCAGCAACTGTCGGACATCGACGGGCAAATTGTCGGTCAGTTGCGTAACCGTCGTCAGGCCGACGGCATTGGTGAGCTGGACCTGATTCAGGGCGAGCTCAACACCTTGCAGGCCGATCTGCGGCGCGATCTGTCCTACGCCGATCTGCGCAATGCTTACGGCCAGATTTTCGCCAGCGCTGGTCTCGACCCGCTGCCGGATCAGGTGCAGTCGACCGAAGTCCAGTCGATCGCCACCGCGCTGGCCAACCGCGAAGCGGCGTGGGCCTCGGGGAATATTTCGGTGCCGGTGGCCCATGCCTCCGCGCAGTGACGTATTGGCGCCGACCGCCAGTATCAGCCGTGCCCAACGCGAGGCCCGCAACGGCCATCGCGGCACGGCGATGCTGCTGACCGGCTTGCCGGCGGCGGGCAAGTCGACCCTTGCCCAGGCGTTGCACGCCGAGTTGTTCAGTCGCGGTCTGCAAAGCGTGGTGCTCGATGGCGATGGGTTGCGGGTCGGGCTCAACCGTGACCTGGGTTTTACCGATGCCGACCGCCTGGAAAACATCCGCCGTGCCAGTGAGCTGGCAGCGTTGCTGGTGGAGAACGGGCAGATCGTGATTCTGGCGATGATCGCGCCGCTGGCGGAACTGCGCGAAGTGTTTGCCCGCCGTTTGGGCGAGGACTATCGCGAGGTCTGGTGCAGCGCCGCGCTGGCGGTGTGCGAGCAGCGCGATCCGAAAGGGCATTACGCCCGGGCCCGTCGCGGCGAGTTGGCCGGATTCACCGGCGTATCGGCACCTTACGAGGCTCCGGCCCAGGCTTCGCTGGTGCTCGACACCGGCACGCTGACGGTCGAAGCCTGTCTGGACCGCTTGCTGACCTGGCTCGGCGAAACTGCGGTGTTACCCAAGGCATGAGCCGGCCGGCGTTCTCACGGTTGCCGTTGACGGTGGACCTGCCGTTGCTGTTGCAGGCGCTGGCGGCGATTGACGATGCCGCCTGGCGCGGTCATTTCAACACCGCTTATTTCGCCGGCGACTGGAGCGGCGTGGCGCTGATTTCCGCCGCCGATGCGCTGACCGAATTGTCCCCCGGCAGTGCCGAACCCGTTCAACGCGCCCCTTGGCTGAATGACCATCGCTGGCAGCAGGCCCTGCGGGATCTGCCGCTGGAAATTGTCAGTGCGCGGTTGTTGCGACTGGGCCCGGGCGGGCAGATTCATGAGCATCGCGACTACGATCTTGAAGGCGTGGACGCCGATTTGCGCCTGCACATTCCGCTGCTCAGTCCTCCCGCCGTGGACTTCTGGCTCGACGGCCAGCGGATGCCGATGACGGCGGGTGAGTGCTGGTTTCTCGATCTCGCCCGGCCGCATCGGGTCGACAATCGCGACAGCACGGCTCGGGTTCATCTGGTGCTCGATTGCCGCCCCGCGCCCTGGCTGGAGCAGATGATTGTTGATGGTTTGCCGAGCACTCCGCTGCCTGATGGCACGGAGACGGCGCTGCAGCGATTTCAACGGTTGCTGGTCACGGCCCCGGTGTTGTCCGCAACGTTGCAGGCATTGCACGACCCTGAAGCATTTATCGTCCAGACGCTGGCGTTGGCCGCTGAACGCGGTCTGCACTTTTCCCGTGAAGAACTGCTGGCGGCGATGCGCAACGGTCGTCGGTCATGGAACGAACAATGGCGTCTGTAAATTTCGACGGCTGGCTGCCGATCCGCGTCTGGAAAACCGCCGGGCAATGGCAGGTCGACTGGTGCTGGTTTGGCGACACGCCGCTGCATCAGCCGTTCTTTCGCGAGGCGGTCGAAGACGCGTTGCGCCTGCCGTTCAACCAGGCGTTCCGCCGGCAAACTCCTTTGTCGGCGCTCATGGATTGGCAAGCGCTCAGTCCGGGTCTGTCGCCGAGCGCCTTTATCCTGCACGCCTCGCGATGTGGCTCGACGCTGATCAGCCAGATGCTTGCCCGGCTCGACGATCACATCGTGGTCTCGGAGCCGCCGCCCCTTGATGCCTTGCTGCGTAGCGATCTGCCGGACGAAGAACGCCGCGCAGCCATCGCCGGATTGCTCTCGGCGTATGGTCAGCGGCGGCGCGGTACGGAGCAGCGACTGGTGATCAAACTCGACGCCTGGAGCATCGGCGAATGGCCGTTGCTGCACGAGTGTTTTCCCGATACGCCGTGGCTGTTTGTCTACCGCGATCCGCTGGAAATCGCCGTCTCGCATTTGCGTCGCCCCGGCCTGCACATGGTGCCGGGTGCGCTCGGCGATTGTGTGCTGGACGATGATTTGCCATTCGAGGGCCGCGAAGATTTCATCGCCCGGCGGCTGGGGCGCCTGCTGGAGGCGGGGTGGGTGCATTGCCGTGATTGTGCCGGGCTGGCACTGAACTACAGCGAATTGCCCGACGCGATGAGCGGGCGGCTGGCGCGGTTTTTCAAGCTGAATGCCGCGCAGTGTGAACAGGCGTTGGCGGCGACGGCGCAGCACGCGAAGCAGCCGTCACAACCCTTTGTCGTCGATGGCGAACACAAGCGCCGCGAAGCGTCGGCGTTGTTGCAGACGCGGGTCGAACATTGCGCCCGTGCTCCTTACCTCGCGCTGGAACGTTTGCGCGCGCTCACGATTTCGCCGACAGATCCGCCATCCCCTTGAGCAGTTCGATCGGCAACGGAAACACGATGGTCGAGCTCTTGTCGCCGGCAATCGAACTCAAGGTCTGCATGTAGCGCAGCTGCATGGCGCCGGGCTGGCGGCCGAGCATTTCGGCGGCCTGCATGAGTTTTTCCGAGGCCTGCAACTCGCCTTCGGCGTGGATCACCTTGGCTCGCCGTTCCCGCTCGGCTTCGGCCTGTTTGGCAATGGCGCGCACCATCGATTCGTTGAGATCGACGTGCTTGATTTCGACGTTGGCGACCTTGATCCCCCAGGCGTCGGTCTGGGCGTCGAGCACTTGCTGGATGTCGATGTTCAGGCGTTCGCGCTCGGCCAGCAGTTCGTCCAGCTCGTGTTTGCCGAGCACCGCGCGCAGGGTGGTCTGGGCCAGTTGGCTGGTGGCCATGAGGAAATCTTCGACCTGGATGATCGCTTTCTGCGGGTCGAGCACGCGGAAGTACAGCACCGCGTTGACCTTCACCGACACGTTGTCGCGGGTAATCACGTCCTGCGGCGGCACGTCGAGGACGATGGTGCGCAAGTCGACCCGGACCATTTGCTGCACCACCGGAATCAAAAGGATCAGCCCCGGCCCCTTGACCTGCCAGAAGCGTCCGAGCTGGAACACCACGCCGCGTTCGTATTCGCGCAGGATGCGGAACGTCGAGCCGGCCAGGGCGATCAGCAACAGCAGCAGCGCGACAAAACCGATTTGCAGACCCATGATCACTCTCCGAGCGGTGCCGCGTCAGTCGCGGCCACTTGCAGCAACAGGCCCTTGCGTCCGACCACGCGCACCGGTTGCCCAGTGTGCAGCGGCGTGGCGCTCAGCACCTGCCAGCGTTCTCCTTGTAATTGCACCCAGCCGTTGCGGCTGTCTTCCGGCTGCACCACCGTCACCGCCGTGACACTGCCGAGCAGGCCGGCATCGCCGCTGACCGGTTGGCGCGGTCGGGTTTTCAGGGCACGGATCAGCAATGCGATCAGCAACAGGGCGCTGACCAGTCCGAGGCCGATCATCATCGGCACCGGCAGTTCGGCGTTGCTCAGGATCAGCGCGCCGATCACGAACATGACGATGCCGCCAAGGCCGATCACGCCGTAGTTTGGAAGCGCGGCTTCGGCGATCAGGAAGGTGATGCCCAAGGTAATCAGCCACAGGCCGACCGGACTGACGGCGGTAAACGGACCGTCCGCCGCAACGACCGATCCACTCAGCAGCAACAGGGCAAGCGCACAGCAACGAATGTTCACGTGACCCTCCGCGAGAGTCAGGGCTTGTTCTTACAGTCTAGTTGAGGCTGTGGCTGGATGATTTTTGATCAATCCGCCCGCCCCGCCAGTGGGCGGATTTCCCGGTGTTCGCAGCCCGCCGGACTAGACTTTCAAGGACAGCCACAGCGTTTCATTACCGTCCGCCGCGCAGCGTCGGCGGGCACCGAGGTGCATCATGCGTATGGCCAAGAAAGTGCAGAGCAGCCTCAACCGGGCGCAATGCGAATATGACATCGTTACCCACCCGCACTCGTCCAGCAGCCTGGAAACGGCGCGGGTCTCCGGGATTGCCGCAGAACGGGTGGCCAAATCGGTGATCCTGGACGACCGTCACGGGCACTACCTGATGGCGGTGCTGCCCGCCAGCCGCCACCTGGACTTGAGCAAGGTGCGCAACAGCGGCGAATGGCAAATCACCCGCGAAAGCAATCTGGCGCACATCTTCGACGACTGCGAACGCGGCGCCGTGCCGCCGCTGGGCGATTCCTACGGCCTGGACATGGTCATCGACCCGCTGCTGACCCGGCAGAAAGACATCTACCTGGAAGCCGGCAACCACAACAACCTGCTGCACATGAGCATGCCCGAATTCCTGAAAATGGTGCCGCATGCGCAGGTGCGGGAACTGAGTCAGTAGCTTTTTTAGCGTCTGTACCGACGCCAATCGCGAGCAGGCTCGCTCCCACAGGTTCTGCGCTAAACCTGTGGGAGCGAGCCTGCTCGCGAAAAATCTTTCACACCCTTTAAATCTCGCAGGAGTTCCGACATGGAAAACCCGACGCACAGCCTCCCATCCCTGTTCAAGCAACTCGGCCTGGACAACGACCCGGTCAGCATCGACCAGTTCATCGCCACCCATTCCCCGCTCAAACCCGAACTGCACCTGTGCGACGCGTTCTTCTGGAGCAAGAGCCAGGCGGATTTCCTGCGCGACGAGATTCTCGATGATGCGGATTGGGCGGAGGTGGTGGATCAGCTGGATGTGATGTTGAGGAAGGGGCGGGCGGGGTAAAGACCGGACCTAGCCCTTGGCAGTCATAGCTCTCAAGGAAGAGAACGTCGCTTCAACTTCAAGATTGGATAAACCGATTCCGCAGGCCATTGATTCACGAGCGATTTTCACTTTTTGCTCTAAAAATGCCGCGTACGCAGATGTGTGGGGCAGACGTTCAATCGGATGTTGTCCGGAATTGGTGTTCTCGGTCGTGAATTTCTTCGTCATGGTTCAGTCCTCTCGGATGTCGGTGTTGGCGCAGTTTCAGCGAGGGACATTTCTTGTGCTGAAAGCAATTTGTTTCAAAACTTGACTGAATTTCCCCACCAATGCGATATTGATAGTTAGCAAACTAACAGTGTGTGCATTCCCTCGTGCCGAATAACCTCGACGCTCTCCAGATGAACATCAGCAGTGCCATGGTGGTGGCCGCCAGGCATTGGCGGAAGATCTGCCAGACCACGCTGGTCAATTATGGAATTTCCGAAGCCTGCGCCGTCCCGTTGTTGATGATCGGGCGTTTGGGCGAGGGTGTGCGCCAGGTGCAGGTGGCGCAGGCGGCGGGGATGGAGTCGCCGTCGCTGGTGCGTCTGCTCGATCAGTTGTGCCACGCCGGATTTGTCTGCCGCACCGAAGATGCCCAGGACCGTCGCGCCAAATGCCTGAGCCTGACCGACACCGGCCGTGAGCTGGTGCAAGCGGTGGAGGCGCAACTGGTGCGCCTGCGTCATGAAGTGCTCGAAGGCATCGACCAGCGCGATCTGGAAGCTACGCTTCGGGTACTGAGAGCTTTTGAGGCGGCCACTCCGCCAACGGTGATCAATCCGTGAACGGGTTCTTTTCCGGCATGCCCCCGGCGCGGGACTGGTTCTACGGGATCCGCACGTTCGCGGCCTCGATGATCGCGCTGTACATCGCCTTGCTCATGCAGATGCCGCGTCCTTATTGGGCGATGGCCACGGTGTACATCGTTTCCAGCCCGTTCCTCGGCCCGACCAGTTCCAAGGCGCTGTATCGCGCGATCGGTACGTTTCTCGGTGCGGCGGCAGCGGTGCTGTTCGTGCCGATGTTCGTCCAGAGCCCGTATGTGCTGGTGGTGGTCATCGCCTTGTGGACAGGGATTTTGCTGTTCCTGTCCCTGCATCTGCGCACCGCCAACAACTACGCGCTGATGCTGGCCGGTTACACCTTGCCGTTGATCGCCCTGCCGGTGGTGGATAACCCGCTGGCGGTATGGGACGTGGCCGAGTCGCGGACTGAGGAGATCTTTCTCGGCATCGCCGTGGCAGCTGTGGTCGGTGCGATGTTCTGGCCACGGCGCCTGGCGCCGGTGTTCAACGATGCCGTGGGCAAATGGTTCGCCGACGCCACGACTTACAGCCTGAAATTCCTCAGCCGCGACGTGCAGCCCGAAGAAGTCACTGCCCTGCGCATGGCCATGGTCGGCAGTTTCAATAGCCTGGAATTGATGATCGGCCAGTTGCCGCACGAAGGTGCGCGGCCGCAGACGGTGCGCAATACCAAGGAACTGCGCGGGCGGATGATCCACCTGCTGCCGGTGATCGATGCCCTCGAAGATTCGCTGTACGCCCTCGAACGGCGCACGCCGGAACTGGTGGAAAAGTTCGCGCCGCTGCTCACCGCGACCCGCGAATGGCTCGACCACAAAGACGCCGATCTCGAGCGCTGGCAAGCCCTGCGGGATCAGCTCGAAGCGCTGCAACCGAGCGCCGAAGCCCTCGAAGATCGCAAACAGTTGCTGTTTTCCAATGCGCTGTATCGCCTTGGTGAATTCATCGATTTGTGGCAGGACTGCCGCAGCCTGCAGGACGCGATTCTGTGTGAACGCCAGGACAGTTGGCGCGCGGTTTATCGTCACTGGCGCCTTGGCCGCCTGACGCCATTTCTCGACCGTGGGCTGATGCTGTATTCGGTGGCCTCGACCATCCTGGCGATCATCGTCGCCTCGGTGTTGTGGATCCTGCTGGGCTGGACCGACGGCGGCAGCGCGGTGATTCTGGCGGCGGTGTCGTGCAGCTTCTTCGCCTCGATGGATGACCCGGCGCCGCAGATCTACCGGTTCTTTTTCTGGACCGGGATGTCAGTGCTGTTCGCAAGCCTGTACCTGTTTCTGGTGCTGCCGAACCTGCATGACTTTCCGATGCTGGTGCTGGCATTCGCGGTGCCGTTCATCTGTGTCGGCACCCTGACGGTGCAACCACGCTTCTACCTCGGCATGCTGCTGACGCTGGTCAACACCTCGTCGTTCATCAGCATTTCCGGTGCCTACGACGCGGACTTCTTTGCCTTCGTCAATTCCAACCTGGCGGGCCCGATGGGGCTGTTGTTCGCGTTTATCTGGACGCTGATCGCCCGGCCGTTCGGCGCGGAACTCGCGGCCAAGCGCCTGACCCGTTTCAGCTGGAAAGACATCGTCAGCATGACCGAGCCGGCCAACCTCGCCGAGCACCGACAGCTTGGGGTGCAACTGCTCGACCGCCTGATGCAGCACCTGCCGCGTCTGGCGCTGACCGGCCAGGACACCGGCATCGCGATGCGCGAGGTGCGCGTGGGGCTGAATTTGCTCGACCTGCTCGCCTACACACCGCGAGTGACGGGCGCGCCGAACGCGTTGCTCAAGCAAGTGGTGGCAGAGGTCGGCGAGTATTTCCGGGCCTGCCTCAAGGCCGGCGAACGCCTGCCGGCGCCAAGCGCCTTGCTGATGACTATGGATCGCACCCGTCGTGCGCTCAACGGCCACGGTGATGAAGAAACCCGACTAAACCTGTTGCACGCCTTGAGCGGTTTGCGCCTGGCGCTGCTGCCCGGCGTGGAATTCGTTTCCAGTGCCGAGCCCGAAGAACCGCTGCCCGAAGGAGCGCCCCTATGATCGGTGATCTGGACATCAGCGGCATTTTCCTGCCGACCCTGCTGGTGTTGATGGGCATCACTTATGTGCTGTTTGTGTTGGTACACGGCGTGCTCACACGCCTGCATTTCTACCGTCTGGTCTGGCACCGGGCATTGTTCAACGTGGCTCTCTACGCCGTGATGCTGTACGGCGTGGACTCACTCAGTCGATACCTGATGACATGAAAAAACCGTTTCTGACCCTCGGTCGCGTCGTCCTGACGCTGCTGATCGTGACTTTCGCCGTCGTCGTGGTCTGGCGCATGGTGATGTATTACATGTTCGCGCCCTGGACCCGCGACGGCCACATCCGCGCCGACATCGTGCAGATTGCCCCGGACGTGTCCGGGCTGATCCAGCAGGTTGAAGTGAAGGACAACCAGTTGGTGAAACGCGGTCAGGTGCTGTTCAGCATCGATCAGGACCGTTTCAAACTGGCGTTGCGCCAGGCCAAGGCGGCGGTCGCTGATCGCGAAGAAACCCTCGCCCAGGCGCAGCGTGAAGCCAAGCGCAACCGTGGTCTGGGCAATCTGGTGCCGGCCGAACAGCTGGAAGAAAGCCTGTCGAAAGTGGCCCGCGCGCAATCGGCCCTGGCCGAAGCGCTGGTGGCGGTGGACAGCGCTCAGCTCAACCTCGACCGCTCGGTGATCCGCAGCCCGGTGGACGGTTACGTCAACGACCGTGCGCCACGTTCGCAGGAATTCGTCACCGCCGGGCGTCCGGTGTTGTCGGTGGTCGACAGCAATTCGTTCCACATCGACGGCTATTTCGAAGAGACCAAACTCGACGGTATCCACATCGGTCAGTCGGTGGATATCCGCGTGATCGGCGACCGCGCTCGCCTGCGCGGGCATGTCGAAAGCATCGTCGCCGGTATCGAAGACCGTGACCGTTCGAGCGGCAGCAACCTGCTGCCCAACGTCAATCCGGCGTTCAGCTGGGTGCGGCTGGCGCAACGGATTCCGGTGCGCATTGCCTTCGACGACGTGCCGGATGACTTCCGCATGATCGCCGGGCGTACCGCCACCGTGTCGATCATCGACGATCAACCGCAGGAGCCCGCGAAATGAGCAGGGCTCTGATGATCGCCGGGCTGGGCATGATGCTGTCGGCCTGCTCGATGGTCGGGCCGGACTATCACGTGCCCGAAGACGCGGCGATCCAGCGCAAGGATTTCCAGGGCGACCTGGCGGTGGCCGGCAAGCCGGTGGTGTCGGCCCCGGTGCCGGCGGACTGGTGGCGGCTGTATCAGGATCCGCGTCTGGATCAACTGGTGCAGCAGGCCATGGCGTCCAACACCGATCTGCGGGTGGCGGCGGCGAACCTGTCGCGGGCCCGTGCGCAGGTCGATGAAGCCGAGGCGGCCGGTGGCTGGAGCGGCGGCGTGAAAATGGGCGCGCAACGTTTGCAGGAATCCGGCGAGGCATTCCTGCTGCCGGAGAAAGTGCCGGTGGCCAACATCGGCGATATCGGCATCAGCGCGTCCTACCAGTTCGATCTGTGGGGCACCCTGCAACGCGGGATCGAAGCGGCCAAAGCCAACGCCGATGCGACCCAGGCCGCTGCCGACACCGCGCGCATCACCCTGGTTGCCGACGTGGTGCGCGCCTACACCCAGGTCTGCGCTGCGAACGAGGAACGGGAAATCGCCCAGCACTCCCTCGACCTGCAATCCCAGAGCACCACCCTGATCCAGCGTCTGCGCGATGCCGGGCGCGGCGACGAAACCCAGGTCACCCGTTCGCAGACCCAATTCAAATCACTGCGCGCCGACATGCCGCGTTATGAGGCGGCGCGTCAGGCCGGGTTGTTCCGGCTGTCGATGTTGCTGGCCAAGCCTGTCGATCAACTGCCGGCCGGCACCGCGACCTGCGCCGAACTGCCGAAAATCGCTCAACTGGTGCCGGTGGGCGATGGCGCAGCGCTGCTCAAGCGCCGGCCGGACATCCGACAGGCCGAGCGACGTCTGGCAGCTGCGACGGCCGGAATCGGCATCGCCACCGGCGAGCTGTATCCGGACATCAGCTTCGGCGCGACGATCGGCACTGTCGGCATTCTGGACAACCTTGGCAAACCCTCCACCAATCGCTGGGGCTTCGGCCCGTCGCTGAGCTGGAGCGTGCCGACCAACGGCGCCCGCGCCCGCATCCGCGAAGCCGAAGCCACGACCCAGGGCGCGCTGGCGCATTTCGACGGCGTGGTGCTGAACGCCATCCGCGAAACCCAGACCGGCCTGTCCCAGTACTCCGCGCTGCTGCAACGCCGCGATGCGCTGGCCGATGCCGAGCAGTCGGCGAAACTGGCGGCGGACCAGACGCACCGCTTCTTCCAGGCCGGCCGCGAGTCGTTCCTCGCCGACCTGCAGGCCACCCGCACCTACACCGACGTCACCGCGCAACTGGCCGCCGCCAACACCCAGGTTGCCATGAGCCAGATCGATTTGTTCCTCGCCCTGGGCGGCGGTTGGGAAAGCGGACGAACGCAAGCCTCGAGCGCCAGCAAACCCTGAGGCCGTTGCTATGCTTTGAAGTATTGAAAGGGCGCCCCGAACCAGGCGCCTTTTCAGTGCACATCGCTAGCGCAGGTCTAGGGGAAACCAATAATGAAAAACCCTTACGCTCTCGGCTTCTGGTGCGCCCTGGTAGCCCTGGTGCTGCTGTCGGCCACCTATTTCTACGGCATCATGCTGGCCCACCAGATCGACAAGGCGATGGTCTTCCTCGACAGCACCGTGGCGCTGATCGCGGTCATGGCGATCGTGGTCGTGGCGTCGGCGCTGGTGCAAAGCCAGCGACTCAAGAAACGCCAGCTCGAGCAAAGCAAGACGCTACTGCTGATCTGGGACACCAAAGTCGCGCTGCGCAAAGTCGAAACCGTGTTCGACCGCTACTTCTGGGGCAGCTACTGGCAACCGGGGCGGACCTTCGCCGAAGTCATGGGCGAACTCACCGGCACGCCGCTGGAAAAAAGCCTCGAAGCCCTGAAAAAACAATGCCTGGCCCTCGACCGGCAAGTCGCCGACGACGGCTGGCACTGGCTCAACAATGCCCGCGAACTGTCGGACGTCGCCACGGCCATGGCCCGCGAGCGTTATCAACTGGACTTCTGCGACCCGCGCAGCGACGGGCCGGGCGGGGCGGTGATCGACCGGGATTTCGAAGTGCTGGTGTACACCTGGACCGCACGGCTGAAAAGCTTCGACCATCAGCTCGATGAGATCGAGGTGCAATATTCCTGATCCTGAAAAGATCGCCGAACCCGGCGATCTTTTTGTTTGTCCATGACTAGTCGACACTCTTTAACCTTTAAACATTGGGCCGCGTCGCACTGCCAGTGCTAATCTCCACCGCTAAATTCAGCGGAGTCGCGCCACGGCCCGGTCACGGGTTCAGGGAAGACGACCACACTTTCAGCCACGGAAATCGATCAGGTCATTCATGAATAAATCAGCAGGCGTGCTTCTCGGAATTGTTGTGGCCATCGGCGCCATCAGCGTAGGCGGGGCCTGGTACACCGGCACCAAAATCGAAGGCGTGCTGAACAACGCTGTCGCCAACGCCAACAGCGAGTTGCAGACCGCCATGGCCGGTTCCAACGGCAGTGCGTCGCTGGAACTGGTATCGCTTGAGCGCAACACTTTCAGCAGCACTGCGCACTATCGCCTCAAGGGCGAGGGTGAAATGTTCGGCGAGGCGCCGGTCGAGCTGCTGTTCGTCGACCGCATCGAACACGGCCCGCTGCCGTTTTCGCGTCTGGTGTCGCTGAAATGGCTGCCGGTCATGGCCACCAGTCACTACGAACTGGAAAAGACCCCGATCACTGAAAAATGGTTTGCCGCCACCAAGGGCGCCGCGCCGCTCAAAGGTGTGGTCAACATCGGTTACGACCAGTCCACCACCGGCAACCTCGAACTGCTGCCACTGGAAGCTGCGCTGGATGACAAGTCGAGCCTGAAGTTTTCCGGTCTGAACATGGACATTTCCGCCAGCGCTCAGGCGCAGAAGGTCAAGGCCAACGGCTACATGGACAGCCTGCACCTGACCACCGTTGCCGAAGATCAGGCGCCGGTGCAGATCGAACTCAATGGCCTGACCCTGGCTAGCAATCTCGCCAAGAGCACTTACGGCTACTACACCGGCGAGAACACCCTGGAACTGACCAGCAGCAAGACCACCTTCGGCGTCAAACAATCGGTGCTGGGCGTGAAGAACTTCGAAATGAAGAACCGCACCGAAGAGAACGGCAGCAACGCCTCCGGCCGTGCCGACTACAAGGTCGCTGAAGTGACCCTCAACGACAAGAAGATCGGTTCGGCCAACCTGGCCATGAGCCTGAAAAACCTCGACATTCCGTCGGCCATGTCGCTGATGCAGATCTACCAGACCAAGCTCCAGCCGTACGAGAAGGCCGCTGCCGAAGCCACCGCCGCCGGCCTGCCGGCACCGGAGCTGAACCTGACCGAAGCCGAGTCCACCCAGGTCAAGGCCGACCTGCAAAAACTGCTGGCAGCCGGGCCGCAATTGGCGCTGGAAGACCTTTCGCTGAAAACCGCCAATGGCGAAAGCCGTGCGAGTCTGGTGCTCGATCTGGCCAAGCCACAGTCGATGGACCTGCCGCCGGATCAACTGGGCAAACAGCTGATCGCGCTGCTTGACGTGAATGTGCTGGTGTCCAAGCCGATGCTGGTCGATCTGCTCAGCGTGCAGGCGCAAATTGATGGTCAGACCGATGCCAAAGCCATCGTCGACCAGGCCAGCGCTGGCGCCGACATGTTCGCCGACATGGCCGTCGGTACGCAGCTGGCGACGCTGGACGGCACCAACGTTGTCACCAAGCTGCATTACGCCGCCAATCAGGTGGAATTCAACGGCCAGAAGATGACCGTCGAGCAGTTCGTCGGCTTCCTGATGAGCAAGTTCGGCAGTATCGAACAGCCTCAATAAACGCCCCGCGCTACACCGCAACGCCCGGCCTCTGCACTCGCAGACGCCGGGCGTTTTGCTGTCTGGCGTCCGGGTTTGCGGCTGGTCGGGCAATCCATCGTCACGAATCTGAACAATTATTGTGTTCTGAATATTGGTCTAGTCTTGCGTGCAAGACTGCTTGGATAAGCTTGGCTGAGCGTTTATTGCTTGGCCTCCGTTACGAAATGGGCAAGGGGGGGGGCGTTGCTACCCGGCTGGCCATGTAAGGATGCTGACGAATGCCGCGTATTGATGTTCCCGTATTACATCGTGGTTTACGCCCTTTGTTTCGAGTCGCGCTGTGCAGCCAGTTGCTCTGGCCGGCGTTTGCGTTCGCCGATACGGCCTACGATCAAATGGTGCTCGACGCCCGGGCAGGGCATTACACGCCCGCGCTGACTGCTTTGCGTCAGGTGCCGCCGGCCCAGGCCACCACCGGGCAGGTCAGCGATCACCTGCAAATCGCCGGTTGGGCCGGGCTCGACGCCGAAGTGGTGCAGGTCTACGAGACCCAGGGTCGTGGCCGGGCATTGCCGGTTCAGGCGCTGACCGCCACCGCCCGGGCCTACCGCAACCTCAAGCGCTGGGATCAGGCGATCCAGGTCTACAACAAAGCCCTGACGCTGGAGCCGGACAACGCCGACCTGCAACTCGGTCTGGCGCTGACCCAGGCCGATTCCGGCAAGCCCGACGAAGGGGTGATCCGCGCCCGTTCGCTGGTCGCCGCCAAACCCGATGATCCTTCCCGCCGACTGGCATTGGGCTACGCCCTGAATCGCGCCGGCAAGCCGTACGACGCGCTGTTCGAATACGACCAGGCTTTCGTTCGCGCCGGTAATAAACCGGAGGTCGCCCGCGAATACGTGGTCGCCCTGCAAAAGGCGCGTCTGCCGGAGCCGGCGCTGCGCCTGGCCAAGCAGCGTCCGGGGCTGATCGATCCCGTCACCTTGCGTCGTCTGGAAGGCGATCTGGCCGCCGAACGCGTGCGCCTCGCCGAACTGGCCACCCGCAGCGAAACAGAACGCTACGTGATCGCCGACCGTGCTTTGGCCGACTACGATCAGTTGCTCGCCACCTGGACCCCGGACTCTACGGCCCACGACGACGTGACCCGCTGGCGCATCGACCGCATGGGCGCGCTCAAGGCCCGGGCGCGCACTGCCGAAGTCATCAGCGAATACCAGAAGCTGCAAGCCGAAGGCGTGAAGATTCCGACCTACGCCCTGCGCTGGGTGGCGGCGTCCTATCTGGATCAGCGGCAGCCGGAAATCGCCACCGATCTTTACCGTCAGGTGCTGGCGGCGCCGGACGCCGATGTCGGCGACCGACTCGAAGACACCACGGCACTGTATTACTCGCTGCTGGAAAGCGACCGCGCCGAAGAGGCGCGCAAGGTCGCCGAAGATCAGGCGAAGACACAGAAACCGCGCATCGAACTCAAGGGCCTGCCGATCGGCAACCCCAACGACGAATGGATGGACGCCCAGCAACTGGCGGCGCAGGCCGGCACCTACGGTTCCGACCTGCCTCACGGCGAAGAGCGTTTGCAGACCCTGGTGGATCAGGCGCCGGGCAACATCGGCCTGCGCCTGGCCCAGGCCGATCTGTACCTGGCCCGCAACTGGCCACGCCGCGCGGAAAACCAGCTCAAGGAAACCGAGAGCATTGCGCCGCGCGACATGGGTCTGGAAGTCGCACAGGCCCGCACCGCCATGGACCTGCAGGAATGGCGGCAGATGGATGTGCTGACCGATGACGTGGTGGCGCGTTTCCCCGACAACCGTCAGGTCCAGCGTCTGGCCCGTGAGCGCGAAGTGCACGACATGTCCGAGCTGCGCGTCGAAGCCTACGGCGGCAAGGCCAACGGCGGCAGCGGTGGCGACGCCGGCGCGGTCACCGGCAGCCGGGATTTCGGCATCCAGACCACCCTTTACAGCCCGCCAATCGACGAAGACTGGCGAGTGTTCGCCGGGGCCGGATACGCCACTGGCGATTTCGCCGAAGGTACCGGCCACCATCGCTTCCAGCGTGTCGGCCTGGAGCGTCGCACCCGCGACATGACCCTCGAAGCCGAGGTGTCGAACCATTCCTATGGTTTCGGCGACAAGCAGGGCGCACGTCTGGCGATTGCCCGCGACATTGACGATCACTGGCAATACGGCGGCAGCCTCGAATACCTGTCGGCCGAGACCCCGCTGCGGGCACTCAACAGCGACATCAAGGCCAATGGCGGCAGCGGTTTCATCCGCTGGCGCGGCAACGAGAGCCGCGAGTGGCGGCTGTCGGTCAGCCCGTCGCACTTCAGCGACGGCAACAACCGCGTCGAAGCCTTGCTGACCGGAAAAGAGGGCGTCTACAGCGCGCCGAACCTGCAAGTCGACGCGGGCCTGGAAGTGGGCACCAGCCACAACTCCAAGTCCGATGACGTGCCGTACTTCAACCCGAAGTCGGACTTCAGCGTCATGCCGCTGCTGAACGTCAATCACGTGCTGTATCACCGCTACGAAACGGTCTGGAGCCAGCAGTTCCAGGCCGGTGCGGGTACTTACAGCCAGCGTGATCACGGCACCGGCGGCATGGCATTGCTCGGTTACGGCCAGCGCTACGCCTGGAACGACGTGTTCGAGGTGGGCGGTTTGTTCAGCGTGATCAACCGGCCCTACGACGGTGACCGGGAAACCGATCTGCGTCTGCTCGTCGACCTCACTTTCCGCTTCTAGAAGAGTTTGAAGATGCCTTTGATTTCGCGTTTCATCCTTCTGCTGGGAGTGCTGCTGGTCAGCGCCTGCGCCCAGCAAGCCCCGGCCTTTGTGCCGCCGTCCGAGCGACCGCTGGCAGCCAATGAAAAGCCCTGGCCGAAAAACCACGTGCTGGGCATTGCCTACCACGACGTCGAAGATCGTGACCCCGATCAGGCAGTGGTGGCGGTGCGCACCGAGCGCCTGCTTGAACAGCTCGCCTGGCTGCGGGAGAACAACTACAAACCGGTGACGGTCGACCAGATCATGGCCGCGCGCAAAGGCGGGCCGGAACTGCCGCCCAAGGCGATCCTGCTCAGCTTCGACGACGGTTATTCAAGCTTCTACACCCGTGTGTTGCCGGTATTGCGCGCCTATAACTGGCATGCGCTGCTGGCGCCGGTCGGCACCTGGATCGATACGCCGCTGAACCAGCCGGTGGACTTTGCCGGTACGCCGCGTCCGCGCTCGGACTTTCTGACCTGGGCTCAGGTGCGGGAAATCTCGCAATCGGGCCTGGTGGAAATCGCCGCCCACACCGACGCCAGCCACAAAGGCATCCTCGCCAACCCGCAAGGCAACATGCAGCCGGCGGCCGCGACCCGACGCTACGATCCGGTGAGCAAACGCTACGAATCCGAAGCCGATTTCCAGGCGCGGATCCGCGCTGACGTGCAGGCCATTTCGGAAAAAATCCGTAAGAACACCGGTAAAAAACCGCGCATCTGGGTCTGGCCTTACGGGACGGCGGACGGCACCTCGCTGACCGTGGTGAGCGAGGAAGGCTATGAAATGGCCCTGACCCTCGATGACGGCCTCGATGCCCTCGACAACCTGATGAGCGGGCCACGTTTCCTGGTGGCCTCCGACCCTGACGGCGAGCACTTCGCCAACAGCGTGGTCGGCGTGCAATCGGATTTCACCATGCGCGTCGTGCACGTGGATCTGGACAACGTCTACGACCCGGATCCGGCGCAGCAGGAAATCAACCTCGGCAAACTGATCCAGCGCATGGCCGACATGGGCGCCAACACGGTGTTCCTGCAAGCCTTCGCCGATCCGAAGGGCGATGGCCTGGTGCATTCGCTGTACTTCCCCAACCGTCATCTGCCGATGCGCGCCGACCTGTTCGACCGTGTCGCCTGGCAATTGCGCACCCGGGCTCACGTGAAGGTCTTTGCGTGGATGCCGGTGCTGAGTTTCGAACTGGATTCGAAGCTGCCACGGGTGACGCGCTGGGATCCGAAGACCGGCACGACCGCTGTCGACCCGGATCAATACAAACGCCTGTCGCCGTTCGATCCCGAAGTGCGGCGGATCATCGGCGAGATCTACGAAGACGTGGCACGCCTGACCTCGGTCGACGGCATTCTCTACCACGACGACGCAGTGCTCTCGGACTTCGAAGACGCCGGCCCTCAGGCGCTGAAGGCCTATGCCGCCAACGGCTTGCCCGGCTCGATCGCCGCGCTGCGTGACGATCCGGCCGCGATGCAGCGCTGGACGCGGTTCAAGAGCCGCTACCTGATCGACTTCACCAACGAACTCACCGCCAAGGTGCGTGCGATTCGTGGCCCGCAAGTGCTCACCGCACGCAACATCTTCGCCGAGCCGGTGCTCAATCCGCACAGCGAAGCGTGGTTCGCGCAAAACCTCGACGACTTCCTCGTGAGCTACGACTGGACGGCGCCGATGGCCATGCCGCTCATGGAAAAACAGACCCAGGCGCAATCCGGCCCGTGGCTTGAAGAGCTGGTAGCGAAGATCAAACAGCGCCCCGGTGCGCTGGATCGCACGGTGTTCGAACTGCAGGCCCGGGACTGGACGAAAAAGGACCAGGCCGACATCGACGGTGCACAACTGGCCGACTGGATGGGCCGCCTCAAGCGTCAGGGCGCCACCAGTTTCGGCTACTACCCGGACAACTTCCTCGAGAACCTGCCGGACCTGAAAACCGTGCGGCCTGCGCTCTCCAACAAATGGAACCCATGACATGCTGGATAGACTGCTGGCCCTGCTTGTTCTGGCGATCGTCCTCGGCGTCCCGCTGGGGCTGATCTTCCTGGTCACCGGGCAATTCCTGATGGACTTCGTGTTCTTCTACCCGCTGTTCATGTCCGGGTTGTGGATTTCCGGTGGCCTGTATTTCTGGCTGCACTGGGAGCGGCACTGGCCGTGGAAGGACGACACCCTGCCGCCACCGCTGGAAGGCGAACCGCTGATTTCGATCCTGATCCCTTGCTACAACGAGGGCGACAACGCTGCCGACACCATTCACGCGGCGCTGGCGCAGCATTACCCGAACATCGAAGTCATCGCGATCAACGATGGCTCCAAGGACAACACCGCCGAAGTGCTGGATGCGCTGGCCAAGGAAGATCCACGGCTGCGGGTGCTGCACCTGGCGGAAAACCAGGGCAAGGCCGTGGCCCTGCGCATGGGTGCCATCGCTGCGCGCAGCGAATATCTGGTGTGCATCGACGGTGACGCGCTGCTGGCGCCGAACACCGCCGCTTATCTGGTGGCGCCGATGCTCGACAACGCACGACTGGGCGCGGTGACCGGCAACCCACGGATCCGCACGCGTTCGACCCTGGTCGGGCGGGTTCAGGTCGGCGAGTTCTCGTCGATCATCGGGCTGATCAAGCGCACCCAGCGGGTGTTCGGGCGGATCTTCACCGTGTCGGGTGTGATCGTCGCGTTCCGCCGCACCGCGCTGAACCGGGTTGGCTACTGGAGCCCGGACATGATCACCGAAGACATCGACATCAGCTGGAAGCTGCAACTGGACCACTGGAGCATTTTCTACGAGCCCCGTGCCCTGTGCTGGATCCTGATGCCGGAAACCCTGCGTGGTCTGTGGAAACAGCGCCTACGCTGGGCCCAGGGCGGCGCCGAAGTGCTGTTCAAGAACATTCGCGGGATCTGGCAGTACCGCCATCGTTACCTGTGGCCGCTGCTGTTCGAATACTGCCTGTCGACCGGTTGGGCGTTCACCTTCCTGTTGTCGGTGATCTTCTGGGGCGTCGGCAAGTTCGTGGTCATGCCGGAAGCCATTGCCGTCGATCACCTCATGCCGCCGGCGTTTACCGGGTTGCTGCTGGCGTTTGTCTGCCTGGTGCAGTTCGCGGTCAGCATCATCATTGACCGGCGTTACGAGCCGGGCCTGGGCAAGACCATGTTCTGGGTGGTGTGGTACCCGATCGCGTTCTGGTTCGTCAGCCTGCTGACCACACTGGTCAGTTTCCCCAAAGTATTGTTCGGCCAACACCAGAAGCGTGCGCGCTGGGTCAGTCCCGACCGGGGTATCAAGCCGCTCGGGGACGATGAAGAGGAGGTTATCAAATGAAAATCATCCGGACCCGCCAACGGCCGTTTCTGGTGGTGGTCGATGCGTTCTTCACCGTGCTGGCCTGGGTCGGCCTGTTGTATCTGCTGGCGCGCGGTTTATGGCCGCTGATCGAGACCCACGAAGGCGGGCCGCGCCTCGACAACTCGGCATTTGAAGCCCTCGGCACTCTGGAGATTTACCTGTGGGTGGCGCTGGTCAACGCGGTGATCCTGATCGGTTGGGCGCGTTATCAGCAACGCAAGAGCCGAAGCTTTGCCCAGCGCCGTCTGCCATCCCCGGTGGTCGACGATGAGGGGCTGAGCCGCAGCTTCAAACTGTGCGATGACCGTTTGCAGAAGCTGCGCGGGCCGGGCGTGATGACCATCCACAACGATCAGGAAGGCGACGTCAGCCACGTGGTGCCGCATCTTTGGCCGGTCCAGCCGGAAGAGCTGCCGCCACCACTGGCGCCACTGGAGCATCCTCGGGTGATCTTTCTGCACGCCGAGGACGACGACAACCGCGAGCCGCTGAACCGGATTACCTGACGGCGCGAATCAGCCGCCAGGCTTCCTCCATCGGCAGCGGTTGCTTCATGCGTTCGGCGAGCAGGGCCATCGCTCGTTCCTTTTCGCAGGCGACCGCTGCCACCACAACGCCCTTGCACCCGAACAGCCCGATAAACGGCGGCTGTTCGGGTTCACCGATAAATTCGACCGCATCCCACTCCTCGGCGTGGCCGAGATAGTCGTAGTTGCGGCCGAAATGCCAGGTCCAGAAATACGGCACGTCGAGGTAATGCTCGTCGCCACCGAGCAGGTTGGCGGCGGCGATCCGCGCGTGCTGCTGGGCCAGGCGCCAGTGTTCGATGCGCTGTGGCTGGCCGTTCAGCGGGAAGGTGGCGATATCGCCAATCGCCCACAGGCTGTCGGCGACGCGCAGGCTGGCATCGACCAACAATGATTGATCGTCCTCGCGCGGCAAGTCGCCGAACGCTTCGGTGGCCGGATGCACGCCGATTCCCGCCATTACCAGATCCGCCGACAGACGCAGGCCGTTGTCGAGCAACACCGCCTCGACCTTGCCGTCGCCGGTGATCTCCCTGGCTTCGTGATCGGTGATGAATTTCACGCCGTTTTCTTCATGCAGTGCCCGGATCGCCTTGCCGACGGCTTCACCGAACTGCGCCGCGAAGGGAATCTCATGGCGCGCCAGCACCGTCACCTCGAGACCGTGCTGGCGCAGGGCCGAGGCGCATTCGAGCGCAATGAAACTGTCACCGATGATCACCGCGCGCTGGCCAGGTTGGGCGGCGTCCATGATGGATTGCGCCTGGGATTTGGATCGCAGGACAAATACTTGAGGCAGGTCAGCGCCGGGCAGTTTCAGCGCGTTCGGCGTTGCGCCGGTGGCCAGCACCGCCGCGCTGTAATTCAGTGTGCGGCCATCGCTCAGGTGAAGGGTTTTGGTATCGGCATCGAGCCCGCTGACCTCGCCCGAAACCCGGTTGATGTGCTGTTCGCGGTAAAAATCGTCGTCGCGCAGGGGCGGGATTTCCGCCGGCGGCATTTCCCCGGACAACACGAATTTGCTCAGCACCGTGCGGTCGTAGCCGGCGTTCGGCTCGCGGTCGATCAGCACGATCCGCCCGCCGAAGCCTTTCTCCCGCAGGGCGGCGGCGCAGGCCGTTCCCCCGGCACCGGCGCCGACGATGACAAAGGTGCGCGGATCGTCCTGCGGCGGGGTGTGTGGATCCGGCAGCCACTGGTCATCGACCCACACCTCGTCGCCGCGCAGTTCCAGCGGGTAACGCTTGAGGCTGTCCAGCGCCGGAGGTTCGCACAGGGCGCCATCTTCGGCGCGAAAGGCTGCCTTGTGCCACGGGCAGATCAGCCGGCCATGGCACAACGCGCCTTCCGCCAGCGGCGCGCCGGCGTGCGGGCATTCCCCCTGAAAGGCACGCAACTGGCCGGCGGCGCGCAGCAGGACGATCTTGCAGTCGCCGATCTGCACCTCCAGCCCACGGTCTTCAGGCACATCGGCGAAACGGGCGACACGGTGCAGGGTCATGGTCGTGCTCCTCACAGGCATTTCTCTTACGAGTTTGGGCCGCATTGCGAGGTTCAGCCATTTCCCACTGCCACGGCACGAACGGTACGGCTATAGTTTGCAGGCCGACGAAGGCCCAACTGCACAAGGTGCTCCCGGAATGACCCGATTGACCTCTCTCAACCCTTGGCTGGCGGCCGTTGCCGTCGCCCTTTGCGTGCAGTTTCCGGCGCAGGCCCAGGAGCGTTTCACCCTCAGCATTCCCGGTGTGTCGGATAACCGTCTGTTCACCTCGGCGGCGGCCAGCGATGCGGCCGGCTGCGGCGGCAAGAACCAGTCGCCGGCCCTGAGCTGGAATGCCGGCCCGAGCGGCACCCTGAGCTACGCCATCGTCATGCACGATCCGGACGGCCAGAAAGGCGCGGGCGTCGATCACTGGGTTCACTACGGCATCAAGGCCACGACCCGGCAGATTCCCGCTGGCGTCGGCGCCAAATCGGCCCTTGAAGGCGTCGGTGGCACCAACAGCAAAGGCACCACCAGCTACATCGGCCCGTGCCCGCCGGTTGGCGACAGCGCGCACCACTACATCATTCAGATCTACGCCCTGGATCTGGCCCCGGACGCCTTGCCTGCCGGCCTGACCCGCGCCCAGCTGATGGAAAAAATCAAAGGTCACGTGCTGCGCAACAGCAGTGCGGTGCGGCGTTATCACCGCTGAAAAATTTTTTTGGCGAGGTTTAACCCGAACTGAAAGGGCTGCCCGTCTCAGGGGATGAATGGATCAATTCTTCCCCGAGGTCAGCCCCCATGTCCCTTCCTTCCACGCTTCTGCGCCCCCTTGCTGCCAGTGTGTTGCTGGTGGTTGCCGGTTGCGGTGTTTCCTCCAGCCCGGAAACCACCGTCGTGCCGCCTCCGGCGCAGACCGAACTGAAATCTTCCGTGCAACCCGAAGCGGTCATGGCCGATAGCGCGATGGCCAAGCGCAGTGCATTGGCTGCGCCGATCGCCAGTTTTGCACCGATGCCGGCCAGTGAAAGTTATCCACAAGGCTATCGCGACGAACAGCGCGAGCAGTACGCCAAGCTGGCCGACAACCCGATCCACAGCGTCGCCGATACCCCGGTCTCGACCTTTAGCGTCGACGTCGACACCGGCGCCTACGCCAATGTGCGGCGCCTGCTCAATCAGGGTCGACTGCCGCCGGAAGGCGCGGTGCGGCTGGAGGAGATGGTCAATTACTTTCCTTACGACTACGCGTTGCCGAGTGATGGCTCGCCCTTCGGCGTGACTACCGAACTGGCCGCTACACCATGGAACCCGCATACCCGCTTGCTGCGCATCGGCATCAAGGCCTCCGACCGTGCGGTAGCGGAGCTGGCCCCGGCGAACCTGGTGTTTCTGGTGGATGTGTCCGGCTCGATGGATCGCCGCGAAGGCTTGCCACTGGTCAAAAGCACCCTGAAATTGCTGGTCGATCAATTGCGCGAACAGGATCGGGTGTCGCTGGTGGTGTATGCCGGCGAATCCAGAGTGGTACTGGAGCCGACTTCCGGACGGGAAAAGGCGAAAATTCGCACAGCCATCGAGCAGTTGACCGCCGGTGGCTCGACCGCCGGCGCTTCAGGCATCGAGCTGGCTTATCAGATGGCGCAGCAGGCGTTCATCCCCAAAGGCATCAACCGCATCCTGTTGGCCACCGACGGTGACTTCAATGTCGGCATCAGCGACTTCGACAGCCTGAAACAAATGGCTGTGGATAAACGCAAGACCGGGATTTCCCTGACCACCCTGGGTTTCGGTGTGGATAACTACAATGAACACCTGATGGAACAACTGGCCGATGCCGGTGACGGCAACTACGCCTACATCGACAACCTGCGCGAAGCGCGCAAGGTGCTGGTGGATCAACTCGGTTCGACCCTCGCCGTGGTGGCGAAAAACGTCAAGTTGCAGGTCGAGTTCAACCCGGCGCAGGTCAGCGAATACCGTCTGCTCGGCTATGAAAACCGCGCACTGAAGCGTGAGGATTTCAGCAATGACAAGGTTGATGCCGGTGAAATCGGTGCAGGCCATACGGTGACGGCGCTGTATGAAATTGTTCCGACAGGCGAGAAGGGCTGGCTGGAACCGCTGCGCTATGGAAAAACCGACGCGGTTGTTTCCGAGAAGAAAGGAGAATTGGCAATGCTGCGCGTGCGATATCAAAAGCCTGAGGGTGGGAAAAGTCTGCTGATCGAGCGGCCGATTGCCAGTCAGGTGGCGCCGGCCAGTGAAGACCTGCGCTTTGCTGCCGCCGTCGCCGCGTTTTCCCAGCAACTCAAGGACGGTCGCTACACCGGCGATTTCAGCCTCAAGGACACCGAAGCCCTGGCCCGAGGTGCCCGTGGCGATGACCGTTTCGGCCTGCGCAACGAGTTCGTGCAACTGGTGGAACTGGCGCAGAGCCTGCGTACGTCCACCGCCTCCAATGCTCTTTCCACTGAGCGACGGATTGAATAGTGAGCCGTCTCAAAGGCTTCATCACACAGCTGTTTGCTTCCGCCGACAGCCTTGAGACCAGCAGCGACGAATCGCTGCTGGCCCGTTATCGCGAGGGTGACGGCAAGGCGTTCGAGATCCTGTACGCCCGTCATCGCCAGAGTCTTTACCGGTTTCTGCTCGGTTTGAGCGGCAAACCTGAACTGGCCGATGAGGTTTTCCAGGAGACCTGGCTGAGCCTGATCCGAAGTGCCAGTCAGCCACAGGGCCGGGCGACCTTTCGTACATGGTTGTTCCAGATTGCCCGCAATCGCCTGATCGATCACTGGCGCAAACAGGGCGCCCGGCAACCCCTGCATGACAGTTACGACGAGCAAACCCACGCCGTCAGCGACGACGCGTCCGATCCCGAACAATTGCTCAACCTCAGCCGCGACAGCGAGCGCCTGGAAAGCGCCCTGCAATCCTTGCCCGCCGACCAGCGCGAAGTGTTCCTGCTGCGCGCCCACGGCGACCTCGACCTGGCGCAGATCGCCAGCCTCACCGAAACACCGCTGGAAACCGTCAAGAGCCGCTTGCGCTACGCCCAGCAAAAACTGCGTCGGCTGCTGGCCGAGGAGGTACTGACATGACGGACGCCCGCCCGACACCCGAAGAGCAACTGCTCAAGCACGTGCGCGAACAGCACAACGCCGAACCGCCGGCGCATCTCGACGCGCTGATCCTCAACGCCGCCCGCCGTGAAACCCCGGCACCGCGGCAAAGTCCGTGGCAACGCTGGCTCAAGGCCTGCCAGCAACCGCGCTACCAGGTGGCTTTTGCCAGTCTGGTCGGCATCGCGTTGATGCTGTCGTTGGTGCAACGCGCGCCGGAGCCCGTGGCTCAATTTGACTTCGCCCCTGCTGCCAAACCGGCTGCGCCCGTGGTCCGTCAGGAGGCCCGATCGTTGTCGGCCCCCGCCGGGGCGCTTTCTGCGCCAGCTCCAGCAATGGCTCCCGCGCCAATGGCGGAAATGGCTGCACCGATGCAGAGCGAATCGATCAGCGCCGACACGGCAGACGAAGCCAAGGTCAGCAAGCGCGCCGCCGCCCCGGTCAACGGTCTCGACGAGCAACTGCGCGAAGTCCTGCGCCTGCGCGAGTCCGGCCAGTCGCAAGCGGCCGACAGCCTGTTCAACAACCTGCACAAGCGCTACCCGAACGTGAATCTCGACCTGCGACTGGAAAAAATCCGCAAGAACTGACCGTATCAGCCATCCGCCATTTGGCATTGACCCGCAAAAACGCGCACTATCGGGTCATTGCCGATGCGCTGGAGGATGCCGTGGCCCAAAAAATCGACCGCATCGCCCAAATGCTCAACTGCCCGGTGAAGGGTGAGGAACTGCGGCGGGCAGTGACGGAGAGTCGCAAGGAGTTTCTTCTGGCCAAACAGGCCGAAGAGGATCTGGAGGAAGACGTTCTCGATGATGAGTTGATCGAGGACGAAGAAGACGATGAATACGACGAGTTTGACTGGACGACGGAGTGAGTCGCCAGCCAGCAGACACAAAAAAGCCCCGGACCTTGCAGTCCGGGGCTTTTTCGTTTTGTTCATGGCGCACCAGGCGGGATTCGAACCCACGACCCCTGCCTTCGGAGGGCAGTACTCTATCCAGCTGAGCTACTGGTGCAGCGGGCGACATCATACCTAGGTCGGCTCGGGGCGTCCATGCCGGGTTTTGGCGCTTATTTGTCAGTGCGCGTGTCGGTCGAAACGCTGCATTCCGTAAAGCTGTAACGTTCTGCAAAAGGCTCGCTTGGCGCTTTGGCGGAGCTGATCTATGGTTGTGCTGCGGCGAGGGGTAGCTGCACGTTGATCTGAAAAATCCGGCAAAAGCGGCGTTTTTGTTCTTTTTTTCGAACGCCCTATTGTCCTTCAACCCCTTTGAACCTAGGATTCGTTTGAGATTTCAAACGCTCCTTATCCAGGTGCTGAGCCGCACGCGTTTTGAGTCGTGCGCTATTTATGTGCCAGCCCGGTAAATGATTTCCCTGACGGCAGCCTTGCGAGGCGCCTTTCTACAATCATAATTTTGCTCCGCGCCTTGCGCGGTGCTGTTAAGGAAAGCCGACATGCAGCTTAAAGACACCCAGTTGTTCCGCCAGCAAGCCTTCATCGATGGCGCATGGGTCGACGCGGACAACGGTCAGACGATCAAGGTCAACAACCCGGCCACCGGCGAGATTCTGGGCACCGTGCCGAAGATGGGCGCTGCCGAAACCCGCCGCGCCATCGAAGCCGCCGACAAGGCGCTGCCGGCCTGGCGTGCACTGACCGCCAAGGAGCGTGCAGGCAAACTGCGTCGCTGGTTCGAACTGATGATCGAGAACCAGGACGACCTCGCTCGCCTGATGACCCTCGAGCAAGGCAAGCCACTGGCCGAAGCCAAGGGCGAAATCGTTTACGCCGCTTCGTTCATCGAGTGGTTCGCCGAAGAAGCCAAACGCATTTACGGCGACGTGATTCCGGGCCACCAGCCGGACAAGCGCCTGATTGTGATCAAACAACCGATCGGCGTTACCGCTGCCATCACCCCGTGGAACTTCCCGGCGGCGATGATCACCCGTAAAGCGGGTCCGGCCCTGGCTGCCGGTTGCACCATGGTGCTCAAGCCTGCTTCGCAAACTCCGTTCTCCGCATTCGCTCTGGCTGAACTAGCCCAGCGCGCCGGCATTCCTAAAGGTGTGTTCAGCGTGGTGTCCGGCAGCGCCGGCGACATCGGCAGCGAGCTGACCAGCAACCCGATCGTGCGCAAACTGTCCTTCACCGGTTCGACCGAAATCGGTCGTCAGCTGATGTCGGAATGCGCCAAAGACATCAAGAAAGTCTCCCTGGAACTGGGCGGCAACGCGCCGTTCATCGTGTTCGACGACGCGGACCTGGATAAGGCCGTCGAAGGCGCGATCATTTCCAAGTACCGCAACAACGGCCAGACCTGCGTCTGCGCCAACCGTCTGTACATTCAGGATTCGGTCTACGACGCGTTCGCCGAGAAGCTGAAAGTGGCGGTCGCCAAGCTGAAGATCGGCAACGGTCTGGAAGAAGGCACCACCACTGGCCCGCTGATCGACGAGAAAGCCGTGGCCAAGGTGCAAGAGCATATCGCTGACGCCGTGGGTAAAGGCGCGACCATTCTGGCTGGTGGCAAGCCGATGGAAGGCAACTTCTTCGAGCCGACCATCCTGACCAACGTGCCGAAAGACGCTGCCGTGGCCAAGGAAGAAACCTTCGGTCCGCTGGCGCCGCTGTTCCGCTTCAAAGACGAAGCCGACGTGATCGCGATGTCGAACGACACCGAGTTCGGTCTGGCCTCGTACTTCTATGCTCGCGACCTGGGCCGTGTGTTCCGTGTGGCGGAAGCCCTGGAATACGGCATGGTCGGCGTCAACACCGGGCTGATCTCCAACGAAGTCGCACCGTTCGGCGGTATCAAGGCCTCGGGCCTGGGCCGCGAAGGCTCCAAGTACGGCATCGAAGATTACCTGGAAATCAAATACCTCTGCCTGGGCATCTAAGCCTCGGTAGAAGATCGCTGTAAACGCAAAGGGCACGAGAGCGCTGTCCCTTTGCGTCGTTTCAAACCGGAATTTTCTCTGCGGCCGGGAACGCCGTGGCAGTCGATCATCGCATGCTGCCACCGCCGATTCCTCCCGCTTTATCCTTGAACCGCGCCGCCCGATGAGCGGCGAATGAGGACTGTAATGAGCAAGACTAACGCTGAACTGATGGCCCGTCGTACCGCAGCTGTTCCACGTGGTGTTGGCCAGATTCACCCGATCTTCGCCGAGTCCGCGAAGAACGCGACCGTGACCGACGTTGAAGGTCGTGAATTCATCGACTTCGCCGGCGGTATCGCCGTACTGAACACCGGCCACGTGCACCCGAAAATCATCGCCGCCGTGACCGAGCAGCTGAACAAGCTGACCCACACCTGCTTCCAGGTTCTGGCCTACGAGCCGTACGTCGAGCTGTGCGAGAAAATCAACGCTCGCGTACCGGGCGACTTCGCCAAGAAAACCCTGCTGGTGACCACCGGTTCCGAAGCCGTTGAAAACGCCGTGAAAATTGCTCGTGCTGCCACTGGCCGCGCTGGCGTGATCGCCTTCACCGGCGCTTACCACGGTCGCACCATGATGACCCTGGGCCTGACCGGTAAAGTCGTGCCTTACTCGGCCGGCATGGGCCTGATGCCAGGCGGCATCTTCCGCGCGCTGTACCCGAACGAACTGCACGGCGTGAGCATCGACGACTCGATCGCTTCCATCGAACGCATCTTCAAGAACGACGCCGAGCCGAAAGACATCGCCGCGATCATCATCGAGCCTGTGCAGGGTGAAGGTGGTTTCTACGTCGCGCCGAAAGAATTCATGAAGCGTCTGCGTGCCCTGTGCGACCAGCACGGCATCCTGCTGATCGCTGACGAAGTGCAGACTGGCGCTGGCCGTACCGGCACCTTCTTCGCCATGGAACAGATGGGCGTCGCTGCCGACCTGACCACTTTCGCCAAATCCATCGCTGGCGGCTTCCCGCTGGCCGGTGTGTGCGGCAAGGCCGAATACATGGACGCCATCGCTCCTGGCGGCCTGGGCGGCACCTACGCCGGTAGCCCGATCGCTTGCGCCGCGGCCCTGGCAGTGATGGAAGTGTTCGAGGAAGAAAAACTGCTGGACCGCTGCAAGGCTGTCGGCGAGCGTCTGGTCACCGGCCTGAAAGCCATCCAGGCCAAGTACCCGGTGATCGGCGAAGTCCGTGCCCTGGGCGCAATGATCGCGGTCGAGCTGTTCGAAAACGGCGACAGCCACAAGCCAAACCCGACCGCCGTCGCGGCTGTCGTGGCCAAGGCGCGTGACAAGGGCCTGATCCTGCTGTCCTGCGGCACCTACGGCAACGTTCTGCGCGTCCTGGTACCGCTGACCTCGCCGGACGAGCAACTGGACAAAGGCCTGGCGATCATCGAAGAGTGCTTCTCGGAGCTGTAATCCGTAGCACCGTGTGATCGGATCGACAAAAAACCCGCTTCGGCGGGTTTTTTCATGCCTGGAGAAACACTTGCGCGGTTTTCAGGTTGTACCGAAACGCCAGCATTGGCTAAGGTTCAAGCATTGCAAGGGAGGGCGAGCATGACTGCCGTCGAATTACCCGCTGTACCCCGAGTGCTGATTGCCGAGGCCGATCCCTGGTCGCGTGACCTGCTCAAACAAGTGTTGCTGAATGTGCGCTGCGACGCGCGGCTGGACCTGTGCGCCGATGGCCAGGAGGCAATGACGCTGCTCAGCGAAGTCCCCTATGACCTGGCGATCGTCGACTGGGAGTTGCCCGGCGTCGATGGCTTGAGCGTGTTGCGCAGTGTCCGCCAGCGCAAACGCAATCCGCCGCTGCCGTTCATTCTGATGAGCAGCCGCAATGACAGCGCCAGCGTGCGCGAAGCCTTGCCGCTGGCGCCCACCGCCTATCTGGCCAAACCCCTGAACATGGAAAGCCTGACCGAGCGTTTGCAGGGTCTGCTGCTGAACGCCGGCGAAGAAGTGTTCTGTGAAGTACCGGCGCTGGCGCCGGGCATGACCCTTTCGGTGTTTCTCGAACGCCGCCGCGAGCAGGCCGACGGCGCACCGCTGATGACCGACGTGCAAGTGGCGGTCAAACGCAGTCTCAACCCCAACGGGCTGGATCTGAAGCTGCTGGAAGAGGAAATCCGCACCGATCCGCAGATCACCGCCGTGTTGATCGCAGCGTCGAACAGCGCCGCTCAGCATCATGGCGCGCCAGTGCAGACCCTGGCGCAGGCGCTGCATCGCTTGGGCACCGGGCAGAGCATGAACCTGATTCTTGGCCTTGCACTCAAACGCAGCGCCCGACTCAGCGACCCATGCCTGGCGGATTACGCCGAGCGTTATTGGGGCCTGTCGCTGCACACCGCCGAGTACGCCCGCACCTTGGCGCGGCTGCTCGATCTGGATCAGGAGCGCTGCTACTGCGCCGGGATGCTCCATCGCCTCGGTGATCTTGCATTGCTGCGTTGTCTGCAAGAGTGGAAGCAGGCCGGCGGCGAGCTGGATGAACTGGAGGAAGTCGGCGATGCGCTGGCGGAATTCGGTGCGGCGTACGGCTCGGCGCTACGCACCCGCTGGCGCCTGCCGCTGGAGCTGCGCGAGCTGATTGCCTCGGTCTACCAGCTCGGTGGCGGGGTGTACTCCCGCGAGGCGCTGGTGATGAACATGGCGGCGCAGATGGCCCGGCTGACCGAGCATGAAGGCGTTGAGGAACTGGCGAAGAGCCGTACGGCGCGGTTGCTCAAGATCGGATTGCCGGAGCTGATGCGGATGCGCAAATAGCGGCTTGATTGCGCATCCGGTCTGGAATCAGGCGGAAATGATCCGGTTCTTGCCCTGCCGTTTGGCCTCGTACATCGCTGCGTCCGCGCGGGCGAACAGGGTGTCGAGGCTTTCGTCTTCCGAGGTGAGGCTGGTCAGGCCCTGGCTGACGGTAATGCCGAACGTCTGATCGGCGTGATTGAAGCTCAGCCGCTGGATTTCCCGTTGCAGCCGTTCGGCCACCTGCATCGCCATGTCCGGCGCACAACCCGGAAAAACCGCAGCAAATTCCTCACCACCAATCCGCCCGAACAGGTCTCCCCGGCGCAACGAAGCACGACCGCATTCGGCAATTCGTTGCAGCACGTTGTCGCCTTCCGGGTGGCCGTAGGTGTCGTTGATCACTTTGAAGTCATCGATGTCCAGCAGCAGGAACGCCAGTGGCGCACCCTGCAGGCGGGCGTCTTCGAATTCGCGGTGGGCGCACTCGAAGAAGTGCCGGCGATTGCTGCTCTGGGTCAGCACGTCGGTGGTGGCCAGGCGTTGCAGCTCGGTTTCCATTTGCTTCTTGTCAGTGATGTCTTCGGCGATGCCGACGATGATCACCGGTTGCCCCGGTTCGTCCTGACGGTTGATGAAGCACTTGTCGCTGATCCAGCGCACCTGGCCGTCGGCGTCGATGATCCGGTATTCGCGGTCTTCCACGGCGCCTTTGTGCAGCACTTCGGCGAGGCTGCGCTCGGCGTATTCCAGATCGTCCGGGTAGATGCTGTCGCGCCACTGGTTGTAGTCGGCCAACAGCAGGGCGGCGGAGCGGCCGAAAATTCGCTCGTAGGCGGGGCTGACGTACAGCACCTGGCGGGTTTCCCAGTTGAAGGCCCAAAGCACGGCGTTGACGCTGACCAGCAGCGAGCTGAACAGTTGCTCGCGTTCGCTCAGCCGGGCGACTTCGCCCTGGGCGTGCATCAATGCCATCAGGGTTTGCGCGGCCTCGGGCCACTGGGGAGGGGATGAGTCTTTTTGATTGTTGTTGACCATCGACACGAATCTCAAAGGGCGTGCCGGTTAATCGACAACGGCCACGGGAAAGCCCGCCGGGGTGGCGAAGTGTCTTTGAGATAGGGGATCGGGGGTGAAGTTCCGAAGGGTGCGCCCTGGAATGGGGCGCACCGATCAACGGCATCAGACGGCGGCAGGGCGCAGCGAGTAGGTTTTCAACTGGTCGGCGAATTCACGCAGGGACTGAATGCCACTGGCCTCGGCCTCGTGTACCCATTCCTTGATGGCGGCGAGCATGTCGTGGCCATTTGCGCTGGTCTTGACCCAGATCTGCTGCAGGGCCAGGCGTTTCTCGTAGATTACCTTCAGCGCCTGGCTGTGCTCGAGCATGCTCTGGATGCGCGCGTGGTGGCGATCTTCCAGCAGGCTGGTTTCCCGCGACAGCAGGCGTTTGGCCCGGTGGAACTGGTGACGTACCGAATGATCGACCTTGGCCAGTTCCTGCTTCACCAACGGGCCGATCACCAGCTTGCGGTACTGGGCCATGATCTGGAAGCGGTTGTTGAGGATCGCCATGGCGGTGTCCATGTCCAGGTTGCCCTTGCCTTCGACGCGGTGGGCGATCGGGGCAACACGCTGAACCTTGGCCAGACGCAGGAAGCTGAAGACCTGGATCCAGGCCCAGCCGAGGTCGAACTCCCACTTCTTGACCGACAGCTTGGCCGAGTTGGGGTAGGTGTGATGGTTGTTGTGCAGTTCTTCGCCGCCGATCAGGATGCCCCAGGGCACCAGATTGGTCGCCGCGTCGCGGCATTCGAAGTTGCGGTAGCCGACGGCATGGCCGAGACCGTTGACCACACCGGCCGCCCAGACCGGAATCCACATCATCTGGATCGCCCAGATGGTGATGCCGATGGTGCCGAACAGCAGCAGGTCGACGACGGCCATGATCGCCACGCCCAGCAGCCGGTAGCGGCTGTAGAGGTTGCGCTCGATCCAGTCTTCGGGGCAGTTCTTGCCGTAGATGCGCAGGGTTTCCGGGTTCTGCGCTTCTTCGCGGTACAGCTCGGCACCTTTGCGCAGGACGGTGGACAGACCCTTGACGACCGGACTGTGCGGGTCATCTTCGGTTTCGCATTTGGCGTGGTGCTTGCGGTGGATGGCGGTCCACTCGCGGGTGTTCTGCGCCGTGGTCAGCCACAGCCAGAAACGGAAGAAATGCTTCAGGCCGGCATTCAGCTCCAGGGAGCGATGGGCCGAGTAGCGGTGCAAGTAGACCGTGACGGCAACGATCGTCACGTGGGTCATCACCAGGGTGACGGCGACCAGTGACCAGGCCGACAAGCCAAGAAAACCTTCGTACCACATAGGCTATAGGGCCCTCGATAAAGAAAAAACAGCCGTTGCATTATCACCAAGCACACAGATAAAACCAGTCGCCCTTTCAGATAAGAGATGGCTGGATGTTTCTTGACCTATAATCCCGACATTTTTGTAGGGACATGGACGGCCGAATGTCTGCCACATACCGCGATGCTTTGCGTGCAGCGCTGCTTTACCTGGTCCTTGCCGTTGTCTGGCTGCAAGGCACTGGCTATTTATTGAACAGTTTCTTCGATAACTCTGACGAACTGCTGCGCTGGCAACTGATCAACGGCTACGTGTTCGTAGCGCTCAGCGCCGGGTTGATCTTCCTGGCCCGGGCGCGGCTGTTCGAATGCCTGGGGATCGGTGCCCGATTGCGTGAGCGCCAGGCGGATCGCGAACGACTGCGTCAGGCTGCTGCGGTATTCGATTGCACCCGCGAAGGCGTGCTGGTCACGGACCGACAGGGGCTGATCGTGCACGTCAATCGCGCCTTCATGGAAATCACCGGTTATCAGCGCGAAGAAGTGATTGGCCAGCAGCCCAGTCTGTTCAAATCCGGGCACCATCCGCCGGGGTTCTATCAGGCGATGTTCGCCACCTTGCAGGCGAAGGACGAGTGGAGCGGCGAGATCTGGAACCGCCGTAAAAGCGGCGAGATCTACCCGCAGTGGCAGACGATCCGGGTGATCCGCGACGAGGACGGTCGGCTCAGCCACTACGTCGCGGTGTTTTCCGATATCAGCGCGATCAAGGATTCCGAGCACGAGCTCAAGCACCTGGCTCACCACGATCCATTGACCGACCTGCCCAACCGCCTGCTGTTCAGCGATCGTGCCGAACAGGCGCTGGCATCGGCGCAGACCCACAAGCGCGGTTGCGCGCTGCTGATGATCGATCTGGACCATTTCAAACTGATCAACGACAGCCTCGGCCACAACATCGGTGACCGTTTGCTCAAGGCGGTCGCCGCGCGTTTGCAGGCGTTGTTCGGGCCGGGCATCACCCTGGCGCGGTTGGGCGGCGATGAGTTCGCGGTCCTGCTGGAAAGTTGTCCACAGCCGGCGCAGGCGGCGGCGCTGGCTCAGCGCATTCTCGATGCGCTCAAGGAGCCGTTCTGCCTCGACGGCCATGAGCTGTTCATCAACGCCAGCCTCGGCATCAGTCTGTTTCCCAGCGATGCGTTGAGCGCTGAACAGCTGTTGCGCAACGCCGATGCGGCGCTGTTCAAGGCCAAGAGCAGTGGCCGTAACGGCTACGCGCTGTACACCGAAGAACTCACGGCCCACGCCCAGCAGCGGGTCGAAATCGCCTTCGAGTTGCGCCGCGCGCTGGAGCAGCAGGAGCTGCGGGTCTACTACCAACCGGTTCACGACCTGAAAACCAGTCGTCTGATCGGCGTCGAGGCGCTGGTGCGCTGGGAGCATCCGCAGCGGGGCCTGGTGTCGCCGGCGGAGTTCATCCCGATTGCCGAGCGCACCGGGCTGATCTCGGAAATCGACGCCTGGGTCATGCAGCAGGCCTGCCGGCAGATGTGCCAATGGCAGCAGGCCGGGGTGGTGCTGTCGTTTGTCGCGGTGAACGTGTCGTCACGTTTGTTCGCCCGTCGCGAGTTGTACGAGCAGGTTGCGCAGGTGCTGCACGAGACCGGCCTGGATCCGGCCTATCTGGAGCTGGAGGTCACCGAAAGCGCGGTGATGGACGATCCGGAAGTCGCGCTGGAACAGATGCACCGTCTGCGCGAGCTGGGCATCCGTCTGGCCATCGATGACTTCGGCACCGGATATTCGTCGTTGCTGCGACTCAAGCGTCTGCCGGTGCAGAAGCTCAAGATCGATCAGGGCTTCGTCGCCGGCCTGCCGTGGGACGAGGACGATGCGGCGATCGTCCGGGTGATCATCGCCCTGGCCCGCAGCATGGGCATGCAGGTGCACGCCGAGGGAATCGAGCAGGCGGAACAGGCGGCGTTCCTGCTGGGCCAGGCCTGTGATCTGGGGCAAGGCTACTGGTTTGGGCGGCCGGTCCCGGAAGCGCAAATCGACTGGAACCGGGCGCCCTTGATCGGTTGAGGGCAGCCTTCGGCGGGTTTGTCGGCGGGCAAATCCGCCGCAAACCCTTGCTGCATCACATAATGTTTTCCAGTTATATAAACATTCTTAAATAGTCTTTTTAAGAATATCCAAAGCTCTCTTATATTGCTCCCACGCCGAACGCAGTGCCGCCCACTGCCAGGCATATCCCATACAAAGGAGCAGCACCATGAGCGCATCCCTGCGTAGCGTTGACGGTCAGGACGAAAGCACCATCTTGCGCGAAATCCAGAGCGCCTTGCGCGACCTGCGTTTCGGCGCGGTGGAAATCACTGTGCATAACGCCCAGGTGGTCCAGATCGAACGCAAAGAAAAATTCCGTCTGCAGCAACCGGGTAACAAACCGGCCTGATTCGTAGTCTGCGGCAGCTCCTGCGGGGAGCTGTTGGCAGAAGCTGCCACAGGCTGCGGTCGTTGAATGAGCAACCCGATTCCAGCAATCCATAAGAAAAAGCCACCACCAAGAATTCCAGGAGCTTTCACCATGTCGTCGATTCGCCGTTACGCTTTGGCCGCCCTGGCCAGTGCTGTGTTTGCCGGTTCCGCGGTTGCCAAGGATTACGAACTGCTCAACGTGTCGTATGACCCGACGCGCGAGCTGTATCAGGATTACAACGCCGAGTTCGTGAAGTACTGGCAGTCGGAGCACGCCGGCGACACCGTGAAAATCCAGCAATCCCACGGCGGTTCGGGCAAGCAGGGCCGTGCGGTGATCGATGGTCTGCGCGCCGACGTCGTGACCCTGGCCCTGGCCGGCGACATCGACGAAATCGCCAAGCTCGGCAAGACCCTGCCGGCTGACTGGCAGAAGCGTCTGCCGGAAGCCAGCACCCCGTACACCTCGACCATCGTGTTCCTGGTGCGCAAGGGCAACCCGAAAGGCATCAAGGACTGGGGCGACCTGGTCAAGAACGATGTCTCGGTGATCACCCCGAACCCGAAAACCTCCGGCGGTGCGCGCTGGAACTTCCTCGCGGCATGGGCCTACGGCCTGAAAGCCAACGGCGGCAACGAAGCCAAAGCCAAGGAATACGTACAGACCCTGTTCAAGCACGTGCCGGTTCTGGACACCGGCGCCCGTGGCTCGACCATCACTTTCGTCAACAACGGTCAGGGTGACGTGTTGCTGGCCTGGGAAAACGAAGCCTTCCTGGCGCTGAAAGAAGACGGCGGCAAGGACAAGTTCGACATCGTCGTGCCTTCGCTGTCGATCCTCGCCGAACCACCGGTGGCCGTGGTCGACAAGAACGCCGAGAAGAAGGGCAACGAGCAGATCGCCGAAGCCTACCTCAAGCACCTGTACAGCCCGGCCGGCCAGGAAATCGCGGCGAAGAACTTCTACCGCCCGCGTGACAAGGACGTGGCAGCCAAGTACGCCCAGCAGTTCCCGAAACTGGAACTGGTGACCATCGACAAGGACTTCGGCGGCTGGAAAACCGCACAGCCGAAATTCTTCAACGACGGTGGCGTGTTCGACCAGATCTATCAGGCGCAGTAAGTTTCAATAGCCTAAAACGAGCCCCGGATTTATGTTCGGGGCTTTGCGCGTTCTCAAACCAAGGACTTTTATGTCGCGTCGTATCTCCCCCGTCATACCCGGCTTCGGGCTGACGCTGGGCTACACCTTGGTGTACCTCAGCCTGATTGTGCTAATCCCGCTGGCGGCGATGTTCGTCCACGCCGCCCAACTCACCTGGGATCAGTTCTGGACGATCATCTCCGCGCCCCGCGTTCTCGCCGCATTGAAGCTGAGCTTCGGCACCGCACTGTGCGCCGCGATCATCAACGGCATCATCGGCACGTTGCTGGCCTGGGTGCTGGTGCGTTACACGTTCCCGGGGCGCAAGGTGATCGACGCGATGATCGATCTGCCGTTCGCCCTGCCGACCGCCGTGGCCGGTATTGCGCTGACGGCGCTGTACACGCCGACCGGGCTGGTCGGGCAGTTCGCCGCCGACCTCGGTTTCAAGATCGCCTACACCCCGCTCGGGATCACGCTGGCGCTGACCTTCGTGACCCTGCCGTTCGTGGTGCGCACGGTGCAGCCGGTGCTGGCCGACATCCCGCGTGAAGTCGAAGAAGCGGCCGCGTGCCTCGGCGCGAAACCTTTGCAGGTGTTTCGCCACATCCTGCTGCCGGCGCTGTTGCCGGCCTGGCTGACCGGTTTTGCCCTGGCGTTTGCCCGGGGCGTCGGCGAGTACGGGTCGGTGATTTTCATCGCCGGCAACATGCCGATGAAAACCGAGATCCTGCCGTTGCTGATCATGGTCAAGCTCGACCAGTACGATTACACCGGCGCTACCTCCATCGGCGTGTTGATGCTGGTGGTTTCCTTCGTCCTGTTGCTGCTGATCAACTTGCTGCAGCGGCGCATCGAAACCCCATAAGGAGGCGCGAACCATGTCCCAATCGTCTATTGCGGCCGCTTCCTCGGCCAACGCCGCCCGCCGTGGCAGTGCCACTTCGCGGCGGATCCTGATCGGCCTCGGCTGGCTGATTTTCTTCCTGTTTCTGGTGCTGCCGCTGTTCATCGTGGTGTCGCAGGGATTGAAGAACGGTCTCGGCGCATTCTTCACCGCGATCTTTGAACCGGATGCCTTGTCGGCCCTGAAACTCACCGTGATTGCGGTGCTGATTTCGGTGCCGTTGAACCTGGTGTTCGGTGTCAGTGCAGCGTGGTGCGTGAGCAAATACTCGTTCCGCGGCAAGAGTATGCTGGTGACGCTGATCGACCTGCCGTTCTCGGTATCGCCGGTGATCGCAGGTCTGGTCTACGTGTTGATGTTCGGCGCCCAGGGCCTGTTCGGGCCGTGGCTGCAGGATCACGACATCCAGATCGTCTTCGCCCTGCCGGGCATCGTGCTGGCGACGATCTTCGTCACCGTGCCGTTCGTGGCCCGTGAGCTGATCCCGCTGATGCAGGAACAAGGCACTCAGGAAGAGGAAGCCGCGCGCCTGCTCGGCGCCAATGGCTGGCAGATGTTCTGGCACGTGACCGTCCCTAACATCAAGTGGGGCCTGATCTATGGCGTGGTGCTGTGTACCGCGCGGGCCATGGGTGAGTTCGGTGCGGTGTCGGTGGTCTCCGGGCACATTCGCGGGGTGACCAACACCTTGCCGCTGCACGTCGAGATCCTCTACAACGAATACAACCACGTGGCCGCGTTCGCTGTGGCGAGCCTGTTGCTGATCCTGGCGCTCTTCATCCTGCTGCTCAAGCAGTGGAGCGAAAACCGTATCAACCGCCTGCGCGCCAGCGCCGCGGAGGAATAATTCATGTCGATCGAAGTGCGTAACGTCAGCAAGAATTTCAATGCGTTCAAGGCGCTGGACAACATCAGCCTGGACATCCACAGCGGTGAACTGGTGGCTCTGCTCGGCCCGTCCGGCTGCGGCAAGACCACCCTGCTGCGCATTATTGCCGGTCTGGAAACCCCGGATAACGGCAACATCGTGTTCCACGGCGAAGACGTATCCGGCCATGACGTGCGGGATCGCAACGTCGGTTTCGTGTTCCAGCACTACGCCCTGTTCCGCCACATGACGGTGTTCGACAACGTCGCGTTCGGCCTGCGCATGAAACCGAAAAACCAGCGCCCGACCGAAAGCCAGATCGCGACCAAGGTCCACGAGCTGCTGAACATGGTGCAACTGGACTGGCTGTCGGATCGTTATCCGGAGCAACTGTCCGGCGGCCAGCGTCAGCGTATCGCCCTGGCCCGCGCCCTGGCGGTAGAGCCGAAAGTGCTGCTGCTCGACGAGCCGTTCGGCGCCCTCGACGCCAAGGTGCGCAAAGAGCTGCGCCGCTGGCTGGCGCGCCTGCACGAAGACATCAACCTGACCTCGGTGTTCGTGACCCACGATCAGGAAGAGGCGATGGAAGTGGCCGACCGCATCGTGGTGATGAACAAGGGTGTGATCGAGCAGATCGGCTCACCGGGTGACGTCTACGAAAACCCGGCCAGCGATTTCGTCTATCACTTCCTCGGCGATTCGAACCGTCTGCATCTGGGCGATGACAACCACGTGCTGTTCCGCCCGCACGAAGTGTCGCTGTCGCGGCATGAACTGGAGGATCACCACGCCGCTGAAGTCCGCGATATCCGGCCGCTGGGCGCGACCACGCGGGTGACGTTGAAGGTTGAAGGCCAGACGGATCTGATCGAGGCGGAAGTGGTGAAGGATCACGACAGCCTGACCGGTTTGGCGAAAGGTGAGACGTTGTTCTTCAAGCCGAAGGTCTGGCAGAAAGTCGCCAACCTCTAAAAGCATCGCTCGTTCCCACGCAGAGCGTGGGAACGAGCGAGCCGGGCAGTGATTCAGACAGCCGCGCGATTCGGATTCACCCGCACCACACCCGCCCGCGCCTCGATCTGCTCTTTCAGCTCATGCCGCATCCCGAGCATGAACGCCAGCTCAGCCACCACAAACAGCGGCCCGACAATCAACCCGCTCAAGTCATCGACGAACGCAGGTTTGCGCCCTTCATAGTGGTGCCCGACAAACTGGATCACCCAGCCGATCACGAACATCGCCAGACCGCTGCTCAGCCAGACCATGGTGCTCTGCTGCGCCAGGACATGCCCGGCCCAGACCGACAGCCCCATCAACACGGTCATCAGAACCCCGAGCTTCAGCTCCAGACGCAGGTAAAACCACGCCGAAGCAAGGGCGGCGATCACCGCCGGGGAAATCCACAATCCGCCCACCGACCATTCCGGTCGCGACAACAGCACGGCCACCGCCACCACAATCAGCGGAATCCCGATAAAGTGGCTGGCAATGTTGCGCGGGTCACGGTGGTAAGCGGCGTATTGACTCAAATGATCGACGAGGCTTTTCATTGTTGTTCCTCCTGTAGGGTGATCGAATCATGCCCCGGGTTCACGGCTCGCTCTGTCAGGCAGGCGACAATCTTTAGGAGAACGCATGGATAAGGTCTGGCGCGAGCGCCTGCTGACCGGGCAATGGTTCAGTCATCTGCCTTCGTCCTTTCAGGATAGTCTGCTGGCGGCGGCCCGGGAGCGGCGGCTGGCGGCGGGGCAGCGCTTGTTTCAGCGCGGTGATGCGCCGTGCGGGCTGTACGCGGTGCTCGACGGCGCGGTACGCATCGGCGCGGTCAGCGAGCAGGGCAAGGAGGCGTTGCTGAGCCTGGTGGAGGCGCCCCACTGGTTCGGCGAAATCTGCCTGTTCGATGGTCAGCCACGTACCCACGATGCCTACGCGGTCGGGCCTTGCACCCTGCTGAACATTCCCCAGGCCACGCTGCTGAAACTGCTCGACGAACAGCCCGTCTACTGGCGCCATCTCGCTCTGTTGATGAGCCACAAACTGCGCCTGACCTTCATCAACCTCGAACAGCTGAGCTTGCTGCCTGCCCCGGCGCGTCTGGCCCATCGCCTGCTGATGATCGCCGAGGGCTACGGCGAACTCGATCCACCGCGCCGGGTGTTGCAACTGCCCCAGGAACAGCTGGCGTCGATGCTGTCGCTGTCGCGGCAGACCACCAACCAGATCCTCAAGGAGTTGCAGGGGCAGGGGATTATCGGACTGAGTTATGGCGAGATCGAAATCCTCGACGCCGCGCGACTGCGGACCCTGGCGACCCTCTGATCTCCACCTGCCAGTGGCTTACGAACCGCGATAAGTGGAGAAACCATACGGGCTCAGCAGCAACGGAATGTGATAGTGCTGATCCGTCTGCTTCACTTTAAAGATCACCGGAATCTCCGGGAAAAACGTCTCGTGTTTGGCCTTCTCGAAGTACTCGCCGGTCTTGAATACCACCCGATATTCACCCGCCTCGAACGGTTTGTTCGCCGGGAACAGTTCGGCGATCCGCCCTTGTTCATTGGTGGTGCCCTGCGCCAGCGACTGCCAGTCCTGGCCGACATGGCGTTCCAGCGTCACGTTGATGCCCGGCGACGGCAGGCCGTTTTCCAGATTGAGCACGTGCACGCTCAGCGGGTTGCCGGCGGCCAGCGCCAGGCTCGAAAAAGCGCTCAGGCCAAGCGCGGCGAAAGTCATGCGCAGTGGGGTCATGGTGATGCTCCTGGGTTCAAATACGGTTGATGGACAGGCCGACGATTTCGGCAGCTTTGATCGCGCAGTTTTCGTCCTGCTCGCCGCCGCCGGAACCGGCCACGCCTATGGCACCGACCAGTTCTTTCCCGGCAAACAAAGGGATGCCACCGCCGAGCAACAGCAACTCATCGAGGGTGTTGAGGTTGGCGGTTTCCGGGTTGCTTCGGGCGCGCTCGGCGAACAGCCGGGTCGGGGTTTTCGTCGACAGCGCGGTGTAGGCCTTGCGTTGGCTGGCGGCGGTGTTGTGCGGGCCGATACCGTCGCCGCGCAAGGTCACCAGCAGGTTGCCGCCTCGGTCGAGCACCGACACCGTGGCGGTGCAGTTTTCCAGCGCCGCGTCGGCCAGCAGCCGTGCGGTTTTCAGATCGAGATCGGCGTGACTGGGCAGCTCAGGCGCGGCGAACGCGGCGCCGCTTAGGCCGATTGCCAGGCTGGCAATCAGGTATTTGACGGTGGTCATGGGCAGGCTCCAAAAGCGAAGGCCGCCACCTTATCCGCCAGTCCCCGTCGAAACCTCGTCAGCCGGATTACAAGTTTGTAATGGGCAACGCGGCCGAAGGGGCCTAGCCTGTGCCTCTGATCAATCGAGGTGTGCCATGCGTTTGCTGGTTGTAGAAGACGAAGCCAAAACCGCGAACTTCCTCGCCAAAGGGCTGGGCGAGTCGGGTTTCGCCGTGGATGTGGCGCTGAATGGCCTCGACGGGCGCTACTTCATCGAGCAGCAGGCATATGACCTGATCATCCTCGACGTGATGCTGCCGGGCCTCAACGGCTGGCAACTGCTGCAGCTGATCCGCCAGCGCGGCGCCACGCCGGTGCTGTTCCTGACGGCGAAGGATGCCATCGAAGATCGCGTGCGAGGCCTCGAACTGGGGGCCGATGACTATTTGCTCAAGCCGTTCGCCTTCGCCGAATTGCTCGCGCGGGTGCGCACGTTGTTGCGGCGCGGGCCGATGCGCGAAGCCGAGTCGTACAGCATCGCCGACCTGGAAATCGACGTGCTGCGCCGCCGGGTCAGCCGTGGCGGCCAGCGCATCGCCCTGACCAACAAGGAATTCGCCCTCCTGCATTTGCTCGCCAGCCGACAGGGTGAAGTGCTGTCGCGCACGCTGATCGCTTCGCAGGTGTGGAACCTGAATTTCGACAGCGACACCAACATGGTCGAAGTCGCAGTGCGCCGCTTGCGTTCGAAAGTCGATGATCCGTACATGCCCAAACTGATCCACACCGTGCGCGGGGTCGGCTATCAACTCGAAGCGCCCGACGATGCGCTCTAGGTCAATCGCCTGGCGCCTGGCACTGGCGTTCGCTGCCGTCTGTGCGCTGGTACTCAGCGCGATCGGCGTGTTCCTGTATCGCTCGCTGGCCTCGGAAATCGCCTGGCGCGACGACATGGCGTTGCTCGGTCGTCTGGAACAGGTGCGCGCATTGCTCGCCGACAGCGACAGCCTCGACGCCTTGCAGGCGCGGCCACGGCTGTACCAGAACATGCTCGGCAACCTCGACAGTCTGCTGCTGGTGCAACGCGCGGATGGCTCGAATGTGATCACCATCAACCCTCGCCAACGCGCACTGCCGCCCGTGCAGGCCATCCCCCGGGATCAACCGCCGCAACGCCGTGATGTGCTGACCTGGCAGGCGGCGGACGGTATCGAGCTGGCCCTGTTGTCAGGTCAGGCCCAAGGCCCGAACGGCGAAGCGCTGACCGTGATCGCCGGCAAGGTCTTGAGCGAGCGCGAACAGATGCTCGGCAGCTATCGCCTGCGCTTGTATCTGGCCGTCGGCCTGGGTGCCGTACTCGCTTTCACGCTGGGCCTGGTGCTGTTGCGCCGAGGTTTGCGGCCTCTGCGCAAGCTGAGTGAAGCGCTGCGCGGCATCGACCTGCGCAGCCTCGACCAACGCGTTCCCACCGCCGGCACGCCAGCGGAATTGTTGGAGCCGGTGCACGCGCTGAACGGCATGCTGGTGCGGCTGGACGACGGCTTCCAGCGCCTCTCACAGTTTTCCGCCGACCTCGCCCACGAAATCCGCACGCCGTTGCACACCTTGCTCGCGAGCAACGGTCAGGCACTGAATTACCCGCGCAGCAGCACCGAGTATCAGGAAGTGCTGGCGTCGAACATGGAAGAGTTCGAACGGCTCAAGCGCATGGCCGAGAACCTGATGTTTCTCGCCCGCGCCGAGCAAGCGGAACGAGCACTCGATCTGCGCACGCTGGAACTGCACGAAATCGGCGATGAGTTGTGCGACTACTTCGAGGCCTTGGCCGATGACCGTCAAATCCGCCTCGAAAACACGCTCAGCGGAGAATTGCTGGCGGATCAGCAACTGCTGCAACGCGCCTTGGGCAACCTGTTGGCCAACGCCGTACGCCACGCCGATGCCGGCTCGGTCATCAGCCTGTGCCGTCGCGATGAGCCAGGCATGTGCTGGTTGCAAATCCACAACCTCGGCCCGGTCATCGCGGAGGAGCATCTGGGCAAACTGTTCGACCGCTTCTACCGCGTCGACCCGTCCCGCGCGGAGCCGGGAGATTCCGGCGGCCTGGGACTGGCGATCGTGCAGTCGATCATGCAGTTGCATGGGGGGCGGGTGCGGGTGAGCAGTGATGCAAATGGCACCGTGTTTGAACTGGGGTTTATGTTGGTCTGACGGGCGCTTTCGCGGGCAAGCCCGCTCCCACAATGGTCGAGATGTGACACGGATTTTTTGTACGCCCCCAATCCTTGTGGGAGCGGGCTTGCCCGCGAAGAGGCTGGTCGATTCAGTACAAATTCCAGCCCCCTCAGCGCAACTGATCCCGAAACTGCCCCGGCGTCATCCCCGTCCAGCGTTTGAACGCGCGGCTGAAGCTGCTGGTGTCGGCAAATCCCAACAGATAACTGACCTCGCTCAGCGAGCATTGCGGATCGCGCAGGTGCAGCAGTGCGAGGTTTTCGCGGCTTTCGTTCAGCAGGGTGTCGAAGCGACAACCCTCGTCCGCCAGATGCCGTTGCAGGCTGCGCAGGCTCAGGTGCAGGGCCTGGGCGATGCGTTCGGCGCTGGGTTCGCCTTCGGGCAGTTGTTCTTCGATGGCGTCGCGTACCTTGCGCTCCCAGGTCAGCGGCTTGAGCTGGGCGAGGGTGCGTTTGAGCACCGCTTCGTTGTGCTCGGCGAGTTCCGGGTTGGCGTCGTCGAGGTGGCTGTCGAAGTCGGTGAGGGCGAATTCGATCCGGTCCTCGTCTGCGGAAAAATGCACCGGCGAGCGGAACACCTTGTGCCATTGATGCGCATCGGCTGGTTCCGGGCGACGTAGATACACCGCCAATGGTGCGTAGTCGCGGCCCAGGCGATTGCGGCAGGTGCGCACGTAAATCGCGGCAAACGCGTCGATGGCCTCGAAGGCGGGCGCCGGGTTGTCGGCCGGGATCTTCAGGCGAAACCGATAGCGGTCTTCGGTGCGGGTCAGCTCCAGTTCCAGCGCGTCGCTGACCACCTGGTGATAACGCACGATCCGCTCGAACACTTCCCGCAGGCTGCCGCTGGCCACTAACGCGTAGCCCAATGCGTGAAACGTCGTGGGGCTGACAAAGCGCGACACTCGCAAACCAATCGCCGGATCACCGCTGACCTGCACCGCGATTTCCCACAGGCGGGTGGTCGCGGACAACGGATAGCGGGCGTTCGGGTCGTCCATCAGTTGCGGATCGAGCCCGGCCTGCTGGCACAGGGCAGTGCTGTCCAGACCCAGCGCGTCGAGTTGCTTGCGCAGGGCACGGGTCCAGCTGGCGAGAGAAGTCGGTTCCTTCATGCTGATTGGCGCTTCCGGTCAACAGGTTGGCGTTCTCGGCTACCGCGTCCGGACCCTGCGCGGGGCAGGATGCGAACATCAATAACCAGAGGATGGAAGCATGGACCGTACTTCTGCAAGTCCCCAGCGACACAATGCTGCCCAGCGATCAGCGCATATTCGCGAAGTGGTGCTGGCCAAAGGCGTCGAGCTGCGTGAGCGCTACCCGATTCTCAAGCATCAGGACGCACTCGGCGCGGGGATTCTGGCGTTTGCCCTGGCCGGGATGATCGGTTCGGCGGCGCTCTATATCACCGGGCACATGGCGTGGTGGGCGTGCCTGTTGCTCAACGCGTTTTTCGCCTCGCTGACCCATGAGCTCGAACACGACCTGATCCACAGCATGTATTTCCGCAAACAGCGGGTGCCGCACAACCTGATGATGGGTCTGGTATGGCTGGCGCGGCCGAGCACGATCAACCCGTGGATCCGCCGTCATTTGCACCTCAATCATCACAAGGTGTCCGGCACTGAAACCGACATGGAAGAGCGGGCGATCACCAACGGCGAGCCCTGGGGTTTTGCGCGGTTGCTGATGGTCGGGGACAACGTGATGTCAGCGTTCATCCGCATGCTGCGGGCCAAGACCTGGGCGCATAAGTTCAGCATCATCAAGCGCACTTTGAAGGTCTACGCGCCGCTGGCGCTGGTGCATTGGGGGGCGTGGTATGTGTTTCTCGGGTTCCATGCCGCCAATGGCATCGCCTACTTGATGGGCTCGCCGGTTGAATGGTCGGCGACCACGTTGTCGGTGATGCAAGTGATCGATATCGCCGCCGTGGTGATCATTGGCCCGAACGTGTTGCGTACCTTCTGCCTGCACTTCATCAGTTCGAACATGCATTACTACGGGGATGTGGAACCGGGCAATGTGCTTCAGCAATGTCAGGTGTTGAACCCGTGGTGGCTGTGGCCGTTGCAGGCGTTCTGCTTCAACTTCGGCAGCAGTCACGGGATTCATCATTTTGTGGTGAAGGAGCCATTTTATATTCGCCAGCTGACGGTGCCGGTGGCGCATAAGGTGATGCGGGAGATGGGGGTTCGGTTTAATGATTTCGGGACGTTCGGGCGGGCGAACCGGTTTGTTCGCAAGGAGGAAGTCCTCCAGAAAGAAGTGCAGACGGCTCAGGCTTGAAGGTATCCGAAGCTATCGCCGGCGAACCGGCGATAGCCTTACATCAGCCCCTCCTCAATCCGGCTGAAACGGCGACTCGCTCAGAATCACCCCGGTCTCCTCCACATACCGCTGCCAATGCTCGATCAGCGCTTCAAGCTTCTGCGGCTGACTCGACGCCAGGTCATGAATCTCCCCTGGATCACTCCCCAGGTCATAAAGCTGCCAGGTCGCCGGCCCCACCGGCCCGGGAATCCACACCGCCTTCCATTGCCCCTGCCGAATCGCCCGGCGCCCGAACAGTTCCCAGCCGGTGACGGTGTGTTCGTCATGCACCTGCGCCGTCTCGCCGGACAGGAAACCCAGCCACGATTTACCACGCAAGGGCGCCACCGGCTTACCGTGCCACTGCTTGCCCGGATGCCGCACGCCGGCCAGATCGAGGATGGTCGGTGTGATGTCCATCACCGTGCCGAAACCATGGCTGATCTGCCCCTTCAGCGGCAGCTGCGGATAGTGCAACAGTGCCGGAACGCGAATCCCGCCCTCGGTGGTGAACGCCTTGAACAGGCGAGACGGCGCGGTCGCCACCTGCGCCCAGTTCGGGCCGTACCAGACGTAGGAATTGGCGCGGCCGATGTTGTCGAGGCTGTTGTCGTAATGCTGGCTCAGATAGGTCACCAGCTCCGGACCGAATTTCGGAAAGGCCTCCAGCAGCGCGCCTTCGGCACCGTTGTCGGACATGAACAGGATGAAGGTGTTGTCGAGCTGACCTTGCTGACGCAGGTAATCGACGACGCGGCCGATGTTCCAGTCCATGCGCTCGACCATCGCGGCGTAAACTTCCATCGCCCGGGCGGAAATGCGTTTTTGCTCATCGCTCAGCGCAGCCCATTGCGCGGTCAGCTGGATCAGCGGATGCGGTTCGACATCCGGCTCGATCAGTCCCAGCGACTTGAGTTTTTCCAGACGCTCGAGGCGCAGCACTTCCGGTCCCGCGTCGTAGCGGCCACGGTATTTTTCGACGATGTCGGCGGGCGCCTGCAACGGCCAGTGCGGCGCGGAAAACGGCAGATACGCGAAGAACGGCCGACTCTGATCGCGCTCCTTGAGGTACTGCAACAGCTTGTCGCCGAAGGCGTCGGAGGAATAGAAATCCTTGGGCAATTCGTCGATGAACGTGTCGTCCTCGATGTACAGCGCCGGGGTGGATTTCAGCAGGCCGGGCGTGTGTTCATCGTAGGTCGGTTCGAATCCGTAGTGGTTCGCCGCGCCGGGCAGCAGCGAGAACGAACGCTCGAAACCTCGGGCGTGGGGCGCCAGTTCGGCGGTCAGGCCCAGGTGCCATTTGCCGCTCATCAAGGTCTGGTAACCGGCCTCGCGCAGCAACTCCGGCAGCGCGACGACGCGGTCGTTGAGGTAACCCTCGTAACCCGGTTTGCCGATCAGCTCCGGGGTCAGGGTTTCGGCCATGGTGCCGATGCCGGCGATGTGGTGATCGGTGCCGGTGAGCAGCATCGAGCGGGTCGGCGAGCAGGTTGGGGCGGTATGAAAATCGGTCAGGCGCAGGCCATTGTTGGCCAGGGCATCGAGGTTCGGCGTGGCGATTTCGCCGCCGAAGGCACCGATGTCGGAGAAGCCGAGGTCATCGGCCAGAATCACCAGAAAGTTGGGACGTTGCGGCATCAACAGGCTCCTGTTCAGCAGGCAATGAACGACAGCGGCAGATCGCGGATCTGCACCGGTGCGCTCGGTTGGTAATGGTCGTCACTGGTCAGCTCGTGCAGCAGTTCTTCGCGCAACTGGTGGAAGTCGAAACTGCTGCGCTGGCGCGGATGGGGCAGGGCGATGTCCACCACCTGTTTGATCCGGCCGGGGCGCGGTTCCATGACCACCACGCGGTCGGCGAGGAAAATCGCTTCCTCGACATCGTGGGTGACCAGAATCGTGGTGATCTTTGCCCGCTCGCGAATTGCCAGCAGCTCGTCCTGCATCTGCTGGCGGGTCAGCGCGTCGAGGGCGCCGAAAGGTTCGTCGAGCAACAGGATCCGTGGGCTCGCCACCAGACCGCGAGCAATCGCCACGCGCTGGGCCATGCCGCCGGAGAGTTGATGCGGGTAGGCGCGGGTGAAGTCGCGCAGGCCCACCAGCTCGATGAAATCGTTGATGCGTTGCTGCTTTTCAGCGGCGCTCAGCGGCTCGTTGACCAGGCCCAGGCCAATGTTGTCCGCCACCGTCAGCCACGGGAATAAACGGTGTTCCTGAAACACGATGCCGCGCTCGCCGCCGATGCCGCTGACGGCTTTGCCATCGACGCTGATCTGCCCGCGAAATTGTGTGTCGAGGCCCACCAGCAAACGCAGCAAGGTGGATTTGCCGCAGCCGCTGGAGCCGACGATGGCGACGAATTCGCCCTCGGCAATGTCGAGGTTGAATTCGCGAATCGCCTCCAGTTCGAAACCGTCGACGTCGAAGGATTTGCCTACATGGTTGAAGCTGACAATCGGTGCGTTCATGCGTGTCTCCAGCGGGTGGCGCGGATTTCCAGGCGTTGGCCAATGAGGTTGAGCAGGGCGCCGGTGAGGCCGACCAGCAGCATCCCGGCCATGATCAGGTCCATGCGCAGCAGTTGTTGGGCGCCGATCATCTGGCTGCCGATGCCGCCATTGGACGGCATGAAGTATTCGGCGCCGATGGTGCCGAGCCAGGCGTAGATCAGGCTCAGGCGCAGGCCGGCGAAAATCCCCGGCGCGGCGCCCGGCAATACCAGTCGCCGCAGGCGTTGAGCGAGGCTCAGGCGAAGGACCTGCGCGGCTTCGTTGAGTTGTGGCGAGAGGTTGGCGACGCTGCGTTGGGTCGCGACAAACAACGGAAAGAAAGCGGCGAGGGCGACGAACACCCACTTCGCCAGTTCGCCCAGACCGAACCAGGCGGTGAGCAGCGGCACCCAGGCGAAAATTGCGATCTGGCGCAGGGCGGCGAGGGTCGGCCCGAGCACGCGTTCGCTGGTGCGTGACAGACCGAGCAGCAAACCCAGAACGAGGCCGAGGCCGCCGCCAATCAACAGGCCGCCGAGTGTGCGGCCCAGGCTCAGGGCCATGCCCGAGATCAACGTGCCATCGAGCAATCCGTTTTTCGTCGCCTCAAGCACCGCCAACGGGCTGACCAGAATGTTGGCGTCGACCCATTGCTGATCGACCGCCAGTTGCCACAATGCAAACAGCGCCAGTGGCAGCAGCCACGGCTGCACGCGCTGCCAGCCTTCGTAGCGTGGGCCGCGACGGATTTCTGCCGTGGCCGGGTGCGGCCAGTGCACCAGTTTCCTGTCCAGCAGGCCGATGCCGCGATCCATCGCCACGCCGATCAGGCCGATCACTACGATGCACACGAAGACGATGTCGAGCATGAACAACTGACGCGCCCAGACCATCAGGTAACCGATACCTTCGCTGGAGGCCAGCAGCTCGACGGCAAGCAACGAAGTCCAGCCAGCGGCCAGCGCCAGTCGCACGCCGGCCATGAAAGCGGGGAGGGCGGCGGGCAGCACCAGTCTGCGAATCAGCAACCGTGGTGGCAGGCGCAACACGGCGGCGGCTTCGCGCAGTTTCGGTTGTGCGTCACGCACGCCGACCAAGGTGTGCAGGGTCACCGGCACCACAATGGCCTTGATCAGCACCACCAGTTTCAGCACTTCGCCGATGCCGAAAAACACCATGAACAGCGGAATCCACGCCAGCGTCGGCACCTGGGCCAGGCCGGCGAAAGTCGGGAAGATCAAGCGTTCGAGACGACGGCTGAAACCCAGTGCCGCACCGAGTACCGCGCCGGCGGTAACGCCCGCCAGCAGGCCCCAGAACAACCGTTGCAGACTGATCCACAAGTGACTCCACAACTCGCCCTGGGACAGCTCGATCGCGCTGTTCCACACCAGTGACGGCGCCGGCAGGATCTGTTCGCTCATCCATTGATTGCGCGCCGCCAGCCACCACAGGGCGAACAGTCCGAGCGGTAATATCCAGGGTAAAACGCGGTGGCTCAGGCTTGGCCAGGTACGCCGGCTTTTCAACGGCGGTGCGGCCAGTGGCAGGCTGAGCAGGGATTCACGGGCCATGGTGACCTCCGTTGTCGGGTTGGATCGAGTCAGCGGAATTAGCTAAGAACCAATGGTTATAAGCGAGTTGGAAAATAATCATTTTGGAGATAAGCAGCGCCATTTAAGGCCTCCAGCCCTGCGCGCATCCAATGCATTCGAAGAATATTTTCGATGCTCTCCATGCATACGGCTCTGCATGTCCCGACTTTGCTGGCTTAGCGTGAAAAGCTATAAAAATGTGCTTTTTAAGTATTTAAGCGCTGATACGGATTGCGCCTACTTTCGGCTCCTCAATGCCCGCCGTGATCAGGAGCCGCACCCATGAACCTTCCCTTCAAACGTGTCATCAGTCTGTTTGCCGCGCCGGCACTGGCGGGTCTGCTGGTGTTCTCTGCCCAGGCCGACGAGCTCAAGGAAATCAGGATTGCCGTGCCTGATCTGAGCGCGGGTACTCAACACAGCGGCGGGGGCATCGTGGACGTGCTGCGTGATCAGCAGATCTTCGAAAAGGCCTTCGCCGATCAGGGCATCAAGATTCAGTGGAGTTTCTTCAAGGGCGCCGGTCCGGTGATCAACGAGGCGTTCGCCAATGGCCAAGTGGATCTGGCCTATCTGGGGGATCTGGCGGCCATCATCGGCAAGTCCAACGGTCTGGATACGCGCCTGCTCAGCGCCAGCGCCCGGGGTGTGAAGCAATACCTGGGCGTGGTGCCGGGTTCGGGGATCAAGACGTTGCAGGATCTCAAAGGCAAGCGCGTGGCGATCTTCCGGGGCACCGCGACCCAGTTGTCGTTCGATGCGGCACTGGCCAGCGTGGGCCTGAGCGAGAAGGACGTGAAAGTGATCAACCTCGATTTCAACGCAGCGGTTGCGGCGCTGGCGGCGAAGCAGATCGATGCGTCGTGGGGCAGCTCCGGTCTGACTGCATTGCAGGCCAAAGGCCTGGCCGAGTTGCCGCTTAACACCAAAGACCTTGGCGGCGCCGGCAGTGTGCAGTCGGTGCTGGTGGGCACTGGCAAGTTTGTCGACGGGCATCCGGAAGCCGTGGCGAAGTTGCTCAAAGCGCAGCAACAGGCAGTGGAGTGGCTGACTCAGGACAGCAACAAGGACGCTTACGTGCAGCTTGTGTCGGGACTGGCTAGTTATCCGCCAGTGATCCTGACCCAGGATCTGAAGGATCAGAATCTGAGCGAAGTATTCCCTTCGACACTGGACCCGCTGTTCCTCGAAAACCTGCAGGGCAAGGTGGATCTGGCGGCGCAGCAGAAGCTGATCCGCAAGCCGTTCAAGGTGAACGAGTGGGTAGCGCCTGAACTGGCGGCTGCGAAGCTCTGAGTCATGCGGTCATTCCCGCGCAGAGCGTGGGAATGACCCTCAAACCGCGACGCTGATCTCCTGCTTGTCCACCGCCACCAGCGTCTCGATCATCGCCCGCGCCGCCGGTGACAGCCGGAATCCCGTGCGGCTCACAATCCCGCACCGCGCATTCATGCTCTCCAGGTTCTGCGGCAGATTGCGCCAGTGCAGCAGCGCCAGCGAGCCTTGGGCGATGTCCTCGACAAACGCCTCTTCAGTGCCGACGCCAATCGCGTTGGATTGCAGCACCACTTTCACCAGCGCCGGAAAATGCTCGGTCTCGATGGTCGGTGAGAAATCGATCCGCCCGCTAAGATTCGCCAGCAGTTTGCGAATGCCCGGCGGGATCAGCGTGGTCGCCAGCGGGTAGTCGAACATGTCGTTGGTCGACAGGCTTTCCTTGGCGAGCAGCGGATGCCCCGGCCGGCAGAAAAACACCCCGCGCTTGGGCGTCAGCGGCTGGGTCTGGAAGTTCGGGTCGGACTCGAAATGGCGGATGTCGGCGATGAAGAATTCGATCTCCTCGCGGCTCAGGGCGCGGCTGAGTTTTTCCCAGTTATCCACCTGAAAACAGGTGCGCACTTTCGGGTGCGCATTGATGAATTGCGCCACCGCGTCCGGCACCAGTTTCACCGCCGGCGCCGGGCCGCAACCGAAGTGCAGTTCGCCGGCGTCGAGCTTGGTCATTTGCGTCACTTCGGCGCTGAGCAGTGCGGCGCCCTGCACCAGGGTCAGCGCGTGTTGCAGCACCACCTGGCCTTCGGGCGTGGGGCGCAGATCCTTGTTGCCGCGATCCACCAGCACGCAGCCGAACTCCTGCTCCAGCCCTTGAATGCTGCGGCTGAACGCCGGTTGAGTGATGCCCATGGCGTCGGCCGCGCGGACAAAACTGCGGTGTTCGTTGAGGGCGATGAAGTAGCGCAATTGGCGAAGATCCATATGCTTTTCCGGCATCCTAAAAATAGCTCGAAGGCATTTGCGACGAGGTTGCTTGAGGTTTTAAATGCAAGCTCTTATTCCGTCAACGAAGCATGTGAATATCTATTAGATGTAAATGGAATATAGATAGAGCGTTGTTTCGCTGCCGTCCAACCGCAAGCAGTCGATGAGGGTCTACCCATGAGCAATGCCGCACTCGCTGTAAAACCCGCTGTCCACGCGCTGGACATTCATCCGGTGGCCGGCCGTATCGGCGCCGAAATCCGTGGCGTGCACCTGTCCGGTGAGCTGGATGCCGCGACGGTTGAAGCCATTCAACAGGCGCTGATCCAGTACAAGGTCGTGTTCTTCCGCGAGCAGACCCAACTCGACGATCAACGCCAGGAAGCCTTCGCGCATCTGCTCGGTGAGCCCGTAGCGCATCCGACCGTGCCGTCCCGCGAGGGCACCCGTTACCTGCTGGAGCTGGACGGCGCCGAAGGGCAGCGCGCCAACTCCTGGCACACCGACGTGACCTTCGTCGATGCCTACCCGAAAGCCTCGATCCTGCGCTCGGTGGTGGCTCCGGCGTTCGGTGGCGACACGCTGTGGGCGAACACCGCGACCGCGTACAACGAACTGCCGAACGAATTGCGTGAGCTGGCAGACAAACTGGTGGCCGTGCACAGCAACGAGTACGACTACGCCGCCGTGAAGCCGGACGTGTCGGCGGAGAAGCTCGAGCGCTATCGCAAGATCTTCACCTCGACGGTTTACGAGACCGAGCACCCGGTAGTGCGTGTGCACCCGATCAGCGGCGAAAAGAGCTTGCTGCTGGGGCATTTCGTCAAACGCATCAAGGGCTATTCCCAGGCGGATTCGGCGCACCTGTTCGGCTTGCTGCAAAGTCATGTGATCCGCCAGGAGAACGTCGTGCGCTGGCGCTGGAAGGCCGGTGACGTGGCGATCTGGGATAACCGTTCGACGCAGCATTATGCGATTGATGATTACGGCACTCAGGATCGTGTGGTGCGTCGGGTGACGCTCAAAGGGGAAGTGCCGGTCGGGGCGAATGGGCAGCGTAGTCAGACCATCAAAGGGCGCGAGTAAGAGCAGAAGATCAAAAGCCCCTCACCCCCGCCCTCTCCCGGAGGGAGAGGGAGCTGACCGAGGTGTCTGGCGCTATACATCGATCTGAAGGATCAAGTCGATTATGGATTCAGCAAAGCTCATACAGGTCAGCGTAAATCACCAATATCCCGCGGTCAGTCCCCTCTCCCTCCGGGAGAGGGTTAGGGTGAGGGGGCTCTTGCTCTTGCCTTCGCTCGATCTCTACCAAACCCCAATCTGCACCATCTTCTCCGTCTCCGGCTCTCCATAACGAAACCGTTGCCCCCGCAAATCAATCTCCTGATGACTGATCGTCGTGCGCCGCTTCAGCCCGCGCACCCACTCGAACAGATACCCCGCATGCTCCTCGCGCACCGTCGCATACGCCGGGTCCGCGCCCAGATCCTGCAGCTCCTGCGGATCATTCAACAGATCGAAAAGCTGCGGCCGGAAGCCATCGTACGCCAGGTATTTCCAGCGTTCGCTGCGCACCATGGTCATGCGGCAGCGGTCGATCGGCTGGCCCAGTCGCTCACGTGCCGGGGCCTGAAAGGCGTAGTCGTATTCGCTGATCGCATAGTGGCGCCAGTCAGGGTTTTCACCGTGCAGCAGCGGAATCAACGAGCGACCCTCCAGTCGATGCTCGGCCCCCGTCACGCCCAGCGCTTCGAGAAAGGTCGGCACGCCGTCGATGGTTTCCGCCAGGCGTTCATCCACCGTGCCCCGCGTGGCATCCGCCGCCGCACGCGGGTCACGCACGATCAAGGGGACGCCCACCGCCTGTTCCAGCAAAAACTCCTTCTCCCCCAGCCAGTGATCGCCCAGAAAGTCGCCGTGATCGCTGGTGAACACGATCAGCGTGTCCTCCCAACGGCCGTTGCTTTGCAGGAAATCGAACAGCCGCCCCAGCTGATCATCGACCTGTTTGACCAGGCCCATGTACGTCGGGATCACGTTCAGTCGTACCGGATCTTTGGAGAAATTCAGGCTTTCCTCATGCTGGCGAAAGGCCTGATAGACCGGGTGGTCGCTTGGAGAGGCATTACGTACCGGTTCGAGAATCGATTTCGTACTGTACAAGGTGTGGTACGGCGCCGGTACGATGTAGGGCCAGTGGGGTTTGATATAGGACAGGTGTAAAAACCACGGTTTTTCACCTTGCTCACCGATGAAGTCGATGGCTCGATTTGTAGTGTAGACAGTCTCTGAATGTTGCTCGGGAATTCGCGCTGGCAAATGGGCATTGCGCATTTTCCAGCCGCTGAGGATTTCGCCGTTGTCGCCTTCTGCCGCGTTGGCCCAGTCGTGCCAGGGGTTACGCCCTTCGAAACCCTGCTCGCGCAGGTAATGGGTGTAGGGAGCGGATTCGCGTTTGTCATCGAACAGCGGGTCGTCGGGGAAGATGCCGTCGTGACGAAAGTACGGCTCGAAGCCGACTTCGTTCAGCACTTCGGCTTGCGCGCTTTCAGGGTTGATCGCCAATCGTTGCAAGGCATCCACGTTGGCCGTGGCGTGGGTCTTGCCGACCAGCGCAGTACGAATGCCGTGAGGGCGCAGGTAATCGCCGATGGTCAGTTCTTCCAACGGCAGCGGCACCGCGTTCCACGCCACCTGATGGCTGCTGACATAACGCCCGGTGTAGGCCGACATCCGTGACGGCCCGCAGATCGTGCCCTGTGTATAGGCGCGGCTGAAGCGCACGCCGGCGGCGGCCAGACGGTCGATGTTCGGGGTGTGCAGGTGGGGGTGGCCGTAGCAGGAAAGGTAATCGCGGCGCAGTTGATCGCACATGATGTACAGCACGTTGCGCACGGGGTTTTGCGGGTTGGACATGGGGTTCACCAGTCAGAAAGACAGGCGAGGTTTTTCGCTTTCGGCGAGGGTGTTCGGCAAGTGCATTCGGGGAATGCTTGCCATGCATGAAACGCATGGGCTCAGACGGCGAGGTTCGCCAGTGAACACACCTCTTCTTCCACCGCGTCGATTGCCTTGATCTGCTCGATCATCGCTTCGGCCAACGGTGACAAGCGATACCCGGCGCGGCTGACAATTCCGTAACGGGTATAAAGCTCCTCCAGATCATCCGGCAACCCTTCGACCTTCAAGCAAACCAGCTCACCCCGGGCCTGATGCAGGGCATCCGAATAAGCGCCAACGATGCCGATCGCATCGGAGCGCAACACCACGCCGAGCAGGCTTGCGCTGTTTTCGCACTCCACATTCGGGACGAAATCCGGGCGACCACTGAGGTCGACGATGACCTTGCGCAGATTCGGCGGGCGAATGCTGACGGCCAGTGGATAACTCATCAATTGTTCGGCCGTGACTCGATCCGATGCGGCCAGCGGATGCCCGGCGCGACAGCAGAAATGCCATTTGCGCGGTCGCAACCGGTGGGTCAGATAATCCGGATCTGCCTCGAAGTGGCGGGTGTCGGCAACGAAGAATTCGAACTCTTCGCTCAGCAGCCGTTTGCTCAGGCTCTGCCAGTCATCAACCTGGTAATGCACCCGCGCTTTCGGGTAGCGGCCGATGAAGCTGCCGATCGCTCGCGGGATCAATCCTGCCGCCGGCGCCGGACCACAACCGAAGCGTAATTCCCCCGCCTCCAGCCCGTTGAACTGGCTGATCTCGTTGGCCATCTGCTGTGCGCCGCTGACCAGTCGCCGCGCGTGTTCAAGCAGCACCTGGCCCTGTTTGGTGGGCGGCAATTCCTTGCGCCCGCGATCCACCAACTGGCAACCGACGCTGTGCTCCAGCGCCTGAATGCTGCGGCTGAACGCCGACTGCGACAGGTTCACCGCCTGCGCGCCCGCGACGAAGCTGCGTTGTTCGGCAAGGGCGATGAAGTGTCTGAGTTGGCGCAAGTCGATATGCATTTTTCACATAAAAAATATCCGGGAAATGCATTGGATATGCATTAGGTCGACTCCTTATAAAGGCAATCTCTTATGCAGTAAATCTTTGTAAAAACATAAATAAATAACTTAAAAGAATATGCGGCACGGAAGATGTCTGCGTGTTTTTTGACCAGGAGCAGCCCCATGAGTCCGTTGAACCTCGCTTCACCGCCGCCGCCACGACGGCTCAAACGTCTGCCTCTGGCCCTGTTGCTGGCGGGGAGTGCCAGCTGGACCCAAGGCTACGCTGCGGAAACGGAAACCCCTGTGCCGGCACCGGCAGGCAAGACCGCGACCGCCACTTCGCAACTGGAAACCGTGACCGTCACCACTCGCCGTCGCGAAGAAAGTTCTCAGGACGTGCCGACGCCAATGAGCGTGGTCAGCGGCACGACTCTGGAGACGCAACGGGTCTACCGGATTCAGGATCTGCAGCAACTGGTGCCCAGCGTCAACGTCGCCTACATGCATGCGCGCCAGTCCAGCGTGTCGATCCGGGGCCTGGGCAACAACCCGGCCAGCGACGGTCTGGAAGGCAGCGTCGGGCTGTACATCGACAACGTTTATCTGGGTCGCCCGGGGATGGCGGTGTTCGACCTGATGGACATCGAACAGCTCGAAGTCCTGCGCGGGCCGCAAGGGACGTTGTTCGGCAAGAACACCACCGCCGGGGTGATCAACATCAGCACCCGCGCGCCGAGTTTCACCCCGGAGCGCAGCATCGAAACCTCGGTCGGCGAGGACGGGTATTTCCAGACCAAGGGCACGATTTCCGGGCCGCTCAACGATGTGCTGGCCGGGCGTTTGTCGGCCTATCGCACCCGCAGTGACGGCGACATCAAGAACGAATTCAACGGCCATGATCTGAACGGCGGATCCCGCGACGGTTTCCGTGCGCAGTTGCTGTTCAAGCCCAACGAAAACTTCAATCTGCGCTGGATCGGTGATTACAACGAAGAGGATTCCAGCGCCGGCACCCGCGTGCTGTACAACACCGGGCCGACCATCAATGGCGTCAATCTCTACTCGGCCCGCGCCGCTGCTGCCGGTGCGACGCTGGTCAACGGCTCGCACCGCAAGGTCAATCTGGACAGCGACCAGCACGTCACCGTGCATCAGGGCGGCACGTCGGTGGAGGCCAACTGGACCCTGCCGAGCGACTTCACCCTGACCTCGGTCAGCTCGTACCGCTTCTGGAATTTCACCCCGCGCAACGACGATGGCCTCAACGTGCCGGCGACCTACAACGCCGGGGTGTCGGTGGAGGACAAACAGTATTCCCAGGAATTTCGTCTCGCGTCGCCCAAGGGCGAATTCTTCGATTACGTCCTCGGCGCCTACTATTTCGGCTCGGACCTGGACAACAAATCCTTCGCCTATTACGGCCCGCAGGCGGACATCTGGAACGGCACGCCACGGGGCGCGCTGGCCAACGTCAACAGCGTCGGTCGTGGCCATATCAAGACCGACAGCTTCGCGCTGTTCGCCCAAGGCACCTGGCATCTGACCCCGCGTCTGGATTTCACCGCCGGGGTGCGTGGCACCTATGAAGAGAAGAACGCCTGGGTCAATCGTGATGCGCCGGTCGGTGGCGCCGCTGTCACGGGTGCCGCCGCCACTGCGCGACGTGGCCGGACCGGCGCCTACGATTCCGGCGATTTGAACCAGTACAGCTCCAGCCCGTCCGGATTGCTCAATCTCAGCTATCGCTTCACCGATGATCTGCTCGGCTACGCCACGTTGTCTCACGGTGAAAAATCCGGTGGGGTCAACCTTGTGGTCGGCTCGGCCCCGACCGCTGGTGCCGACTCGCTGCTGATCGGCACCGAGCGCGCCAACAACGCCGAACTCGGCTTCAAGAGCACCCTGTGGGATCGCCGTTTGCAGCTCAACGCCAACGTGTTCTGGACTCAGGTCAACGCCTATCAGACCAACGCCTACGACGACGTCAACCGGGTGCAATACCTGACCAACGCCGGTTCAGTGCGCTCACGTGGCGTGGAGTTCGAGAGCACCGTGATCCCGTTGCGCGGCCTGACGCTGAACTTCAACGGCTCGTACAACGACGTCAGTTACCTCTCGTACAAGGACGCCCCGTGCCCGCCGGAAGTCAGCCAGGCACCGGGTGCTCCGGCCTCTTGCGATCTCAGCGGCCATCAGGTGGTCGGCGCCTCGAAATGGATCGGCAACGCCAACGGCAAGTACGAATGGAATCTGGATAACGGTCTGCAACCTTACGTCACCGGCAGCTATGCGTTCCGCTCGAAAGCGGTGGGCACGGTCGAAGATTCCGATTACGGCCAGATCCCGAGTTACGCGGTGGTCAATCTCTCCACCGGCCTGCGCGGCGATTTCAATCAGGGTCAGTGGGACGTCTCGCTGTGGCTGAAAAACGCCTTCGACAAAACCTACTACACGACCCTGTGGACCGGCGGCAACGGCGGCTATGAAGGCCTGCTCGGTACGCCGCGCACCCTCGGCGTCACCGGTCGCTACGACTTCTGATTGATCTCTCAAGGAGCTGCATCATGTTGCGCATCAAAACCGCTTTACCGGTGTTGTTGTCCGGCGCATTGCTCAGTGTCGGGGCGCTCGCCGCACCCAGCGTCTACCCCACCGGCGTCACCCGTTACGACCCGGCCAAGGCCTTCAATCAATATGTGATCTTCAGCGGTGCCGACAAGCAGACGCACCTGATCGACATGAACGGCAACGAGGTCAAGAACTGGCCTCAGGCCGGTTTCCCGTCGGCGATCATCGACCCGCAACTGGTCGGTGGCGAGCGCGGCCATGTGTTGCTGCAACTGAGCGAAAAGGATCCGGGCAAGCTCGGTTCCGCCGGCAATGGCCTCGGCAATCAGAGCGTCGGCGAGCTGGACTGGAATGGCAAAGTCGTCTGGCAGTGGGGCGACAAGGCCCCCGGTGGCGCCGCGCAACAGCATCACGATCAGCGTCGCCTGAGCAACGGCAACACCGTGGTGCTGGCGAACAAGGTGCACAAGGTCAAAGGCTTCAAAGTGCCCGAGGTGATCGACGACGCGATCTATGAAGTCAGCCCCGCCGGCGAGGTGAAATGGCAGTGGCTGGCGTCGGATCATTTGAATGAGTTTGGCTTCACCGCCGAGCAGTTGAAGCTTGTTCGCGCCAGTGAAAATCCGGATTACCTGCACATCAACAACCTCAGCCTGGTCGGGCCGAACAAGTGGTTCGATGCCGGCGACAAGCGCTTCAACCCGGACAACCTGCTGATCGATTCGCGCAACGCGAACTTCATCGCGATCATCGACAAACACAGCGGCAAAGTAGTCTGGCGCCTGGGGCCGAATCTGCCTCTGGCCAATCCGAAAACCGCGCAGAAAATCCCGCGCCCGGTGGACCAGTTCGTCGGCCAGCATGACGCGCACATCATCCCGGCCGGACTGCCCGGCGCGGGCAACCTGCTGGTGTTCGACAACCAGGGTTCGGCGGGTTACCCGAACGTCACGCTGGGGCTGATTTCCGGTTCGCGGGTGCTGGAGATCGACCCGGTGAAAAATGAAATCGTCTGGCAGTACAGCGCGGCGAATTCAAAGCAGCCGGGGTGGGCGTTTTACAGCTCGTTCATCAGCAGCGCGCGGCGCTTGCCCAACGGCAATACGCTGATCGATGAAGGCATGAACGGGCGGTTTTTCCAGGTGACGGCCAGCGGTGAAAACGTCTGGGAATACGTCAGCCCTTATCTGGGCAAGGCGCCGGGCAGCGACGCGATCAGCAACTGGGTCTATCGGGCCCTTCCTGTGAGTTATGACTGGGTGCCGGCAGGTACGCCGCGCTCGGAAACGGCAGTGATTGCGCCGGCCTTTGGTGTGCAGCAGACCAATGCCAGTCGTTAGTTATTAAGAGTCTTCCGAATCGAAATAAGTTATGAGCGACATGAATAGTGCATATAGCAATTTCGTTGAAAAGTCGCGTGGACAATAAATGAATGTCCAACCATCCTGAGTGTCGTGAGTTTCCAGGAGGAAACTTGCTCTCATCGGAAGACACTTATCCAACGATAAAGGAAATCTCGTTATGTCGAGCATTAATGGCACTTATGTAAATGCCAACTCTGGCGCCAAGCTGGTTATCACCGACGGTAATGATTCCAATGGCAGCTTTAGCGGCACCCTCAGCCAGGGTGGCGTGAATTACGACATCCGTTACGGGAACTACCACTTCCAGAACAGCACCGGCAACCCGACCACAATCGCGGTGCTGGCTCAGAACGGAAATAGTGGGTATCAGACCTGGACGCTGTTTTCGCCTGATCATAACTACGCGAAACTCCGGGCTACCGGCTCCCGCGTGAACTTCGATGGCGAAGTTGTGAACTTGGGTGGTGAGTTTCTGAAGCAATAATAAATTCCGTAAATCGAAGGCCGATGCATTAAACATGCATCGGCCTTTTTGTTTGTCCTTTAAAAACTTCGTCAACTATCACCTTGGTATTAGTTGTCACTGAATACCGGGTCATCGATAACCCGATGCCTTGGATGAATACTTTTTATGCCGGGAAAGCATGTCGATTCCGGCGAATCGCTGGAAGCCTTGCAGGCCGTGGCTTTGGCGGAAATGACCGTTTTATATATTCCATAAACGTCTATTCATAACATGAAAGATTACTTTCGGAGATAAGCGTCTAGCCCAATGATTGACCCATCGATCACGCCGTGGGGGATTCAACAAGCGGCGAATCGGCTACGCGAAAAAACGCAAAGAGACCGCAGGGAGTAAATCAATGGGCAATGTCCAGACCGCCGCCAGTGCACAGGAGGTGCTGTGGCGCCAGGCGCCGAGCGGCGAGTTGGTCGATCTCGGCCGGCCCCATCGCGTGCCGTTGGGGCAGCTGCGTTTGCAGCGCGCGCCCAAGGGCATTCTGAGCCGCCGCGAAACGATTCTGCTCGGCGTTCTGGCGCTGGTGGTGCACGGCGCGGTGATCTACTGGATCAACCAGCATCCGACACCGGCGCTGCCGATCGTGCCGCCGGAAATTCCACCGATGACCATCGAGTTTTCGCGCCCGGCGCCACCGGCACCACCTGTGGTTGTACCGCCGCCACCAGCACCGGTGGTCGAGCCTCCGCCCCCGGTGGAGGACGAACTGGCAACCAAGCCACCACCCAAACCGAAGCCGATTCCCAAACCGAAACCGGTCGCCAAACCCGTACCGAAACCGGCGCCAAAAGCGGTCGAGCAACCACCGGCTCCGCCACAAACGGCCGCTCCGGTCGCCGCGCCAGCGCCACCTGCACCACCAGCGCCTGCGCCAGTGACGCCGGCCTCGGCCAACGCGGCGTACCTGAAGAACCCGGCGCCGGAATATCCGTCGCTGGCCCAGCGTCGCGGTTGGGAAGGCACGGTGTTGCTGCGGGTGCACGTGTTGGCCAGCGGCAAACCGGGCGAGATCCAGATTCAGAAAAGCAGTGGCCGGCAACAGCTCGACGACGCGGCGCTGGACGCCGTGAAGCGCTGGAGCTTCGTGCCGGCCAAGCAGGGTGATGTCGCCCAGGACGGCTGGGTCAGCGTACCCATCGATTTCAAGATTCATTAAACCGAAACCAATTTCGCGCTAAACGTTTACACGAGGGAACACATCATGACGTTACTGGCATCTCCACTGGAATCCATCGAAAGCGCGGTGATCTGGCTGCTGGTGGTCTTCTCTGTCGCCACCTGGGGCCTGGCATTGCTCAAGGCGCTGCAGTTCGGCCGGTTGAAGGCGCAGGACCGCAAATTTCACAAGCGCTTCTGGGCGGCGTCGAGTCTGGACTCCGCCGCCGAGTTGAGCGAAACCCAGCCCGGCGCCGCAGCGCGGGTGGCACAGGCCGGTTATGCGGCGATACAAGTGGGCGAGGCGCCGCAGGCCAATGACCTGAGCCAGGCGATCAACCATCAGGATCGTCTCGAACGCGCCTTGCGCCAGCAGATCGTCCGCGAGCGCCGTTCGCTGGAAACCGGTCTGGCGGTGGTCGCGAGTATTGGCAGCACCTCGCCGTTCATTGGTCTGTTCGGCACGGTGTGGGGAATCATGGAAGCGTTGAAAGGCATCAGCGCGGCGGGCTCGGCGAGCCTGGAAACGGTCGCAGGGCCCATCGGTGCAGCGCTGGTCGCCACCGGTGTGGGGATCGCGGTCGCGGTGCCGGCGGTGCTGGTTTACAACTACTTTTTGCGTCGTCTGAAACTGACGGCGGCGGACCTGGATGACTTTGCCCACGACTTCTACAGCCTGGCGCAAAAGAGCGCGTTCCGCGTGCTGATCCACCCGACCGCGCACAAGGCTGCGGCCCAGGGCAACGCAACAAAAGTGAAGGAGGCGTCCTGATATGGCCTTCTCCACGCAAGACAGCGACGAGGTGCTGAGCGAGATCAACGTGACGCCGCTGGTGGACGTGATGCTGGTGCTGCTGGTGGTGTTCATCGTCACCGCGCCGCTTTTGACCAACGCGATACCGATCAACCTGCCGAAGACCGAAGCGGTGGCGCCGGTCGAGCAGAAAGACCCGTTGGTGGTGAGCATCGACGGCGCTGGAAAACTGTTTATCAACAAGGACGAAATCCAGCCGGACCTGCTGGAGTTCAACCTCAAGTCGGCCAAGGCCAAGGACCCGGAAGTGCGCGTGCAATTGCAGGCCGACGACGGGGTGAATTACGGCGAAGTGGCGCGAGCCATGGCTTCGATTGAGCGGGCGGGCATCACCAAGCTGTCGGTGATCACTGCACGATAAGGGTTTCACGTTTTTCCGGGGCCGTCTCCTTGGCAGGGTGCGGCCCCTTTTTTTGCCTGAGGATTTATATTCTTTTAAGGTCTTAATAAATAGCTTCTTATTCCTTAACGAATATAAATCCCGTCCCTATACTCCTTCAGGAACAGACACGACGCAGGAGAGCTCCCCCATGCGCAACGAATCAATCCGCTATCTGATTGTGCCGGGCTGGCAAGGATCGCCAGAAGATCATTGGCAAACCCACTGGCAGAACAGTCTGCCCAACAGCGCGCGGGTGGAGCAGGCCGACTGGCTGACGCCGCGTCGTGAAGACTGGGTCGCGGCGCTGGCCGAGGCGATTGCCGCCGACAGCTCACCGGTGATTCTCATCGCGCACAGCCTCGGCTGCATTACTGTTGCGCACTGGGCGGCCACCGCGCCGCTGCATCATTTGCGTCAGGTGCGCGGGGCGCTGCTGGTTGCGCCGGCAGATGTCGAGCGCCCGGCGTGCGTGCCGGCACTGCGCAACTTCGCACCGATCCCGACCGATCTGCTGCCCTTCCCGAGCCAGGTCGTCAGCTCCGACAACGACGCCGCCGTCAGTGCGCCGCGTGCGCTGGAACTGGCGCGCAACTGGGGCGCCGAGGCGGGGATTCTCGCAGGCGCCGGCCATATCAACGTGAAGTCCGGGCATCAACGCTGGGAGCAGGGATTCGCTTATCTGTATCGCCTGCAAAACCGCATGGAACACCACGCCCGGCGCCGTGCCTGAACACTTTTATTTTTTCAACGCCCCCGTCTCCCGGCGATTTGGGGCGGGAGTCTGCCATGAGTTTTGAAACCTTCGGTCAGCCGTTGCTGACCTTTCCCGATGCGGAAAAAAGTCCCCTGAGCATTCGCGCCAAGGCGCTGGTGTTCGTCGATCCACGCTCGCGCCAGTTGCGCGAAGAAATGGCCCAACTCGCACCGCGCTCGATCTCGGTGTTGATTCGCGGCGAGACCGGCACCGGCAAGGAATTGCTCGCCCGCCACATTCACCGTGCCAGTGATCGCAGCGGGCTGTTTGTCTCGGTCAATTGCGGCGCGATCAGCCCGACCTACGCCGATGCCGAATTGTTCGGCTACGCCGCCGGCAGCTACAGCGGATCGGCCAGCAGTCGCGCCGGCTGGTTCGGTTCGGCCAACGGCGGCACCTTGTACCTGGACGAGATCGGCGACCTGCCGCTGCCGATCCAGATCAAGTTGCTTTCCGCCCTGGAGAACCACGAAGTCACCCGCGTCGGTGCGCATCAGCCGAGCCCGGTGGACGTGCGGCTGGTCGCTGCGACCAGCATCGATCTGGCGCAAGCAGTAGCAGCGGGGAAGTTCCACGAGCGGCTTTATCACTATCTCAGCGAAGGGCATCTGGAACTGCCGGCATTGCGCGCGCGGGTCGGCGACATTCTGTCGTTGGCCGAGTACTTCCTCGGCATCTACAGCCAGCGCCTGGATCTGCCGGTGCCGCTGATCAGCGAAGCGGCGCAGCAGGTGCTCGAACAACACAGCTGGCCGGGCAACACCCGGGAGCTGGAAAACGTCATTCATTTTGCGTTGCTGGTGAGCACCGGCGACGAAATCCTGCCGGAGCACCTGAACCTGCCCGAGGTGTCTGGGCCGCTGGTTCAGATCGAGCGTCAGGTGGCGAGCGTGAGCCTCAACGGCACCGTCGACGAACGTAAGGCATTGAAAGAATTGCTGTTGAGCCTGAGTGAGGCGTTGTAACCATTTTATTTAACATGAACAAAATGGAATATGAAGCTGAATAAACGTTATTGTCCGGGAATAAAAAATCCCGGTATTGTCCGCTTCACGCCAGCAGTAGCACATCGCTGGCACACGTATTAATGCCGTCGTCGATGACGACCGATTTTCGATAAGGACACTGCATGAAAAAGGTTCTGTTGTTTACCGCATTGGCGGCTGCTCTGACTGCTTCCCTGGCCCAGGCCGGCGAGAAACTGGTGGTTGCCGCGACGCCGGTGCCGCACGCTGAAATCCTCGAACTGATCAAGCCGACCCTCGCCAAAGAAGGCGTGGATCTGGAAATCAAGGTCTTCACTGACTACGTTCAGCCGAACGTACAGGTTGGCGAAAAGCGTCTGGACGCCAACTACTTCCAGACCCTGCCGTACCTGAATAGCTTCAACCAGGGTAAATACAAGGACGACAAGGCCAAGTACCTGGTGACCGTGCAAGGCGTTCACGTTGAACCGTTCGGTGGCTACTCGAGCAAGTACAAGACCCTGGCCGAACTGCCGGACGGCGCCACCATCGCCATTCCGAACGAAGGCAGCAACAGTGGTCGCGCACTGATCCTGCTGCAGAAGGCCGGCCTGATCGAACTGAAAGATCCGAAGAACGCCCTGGCCACGCCAAAAGACATCGCCAAGAACCCGCACAACTTCAAGTTCAAGGAACTGGAGTCGGCCCTGCTGCCGCGTGTTCTGAAAGAAGTCGATCTGGACATGATCAACACCAACTACGCGCTGGAAGCCAAGTTGAACCCGACCAAGGACGCCCTGGTGATCGAAGGCGCGGATTCGCCTTACGTGAACTTCCTGGTCGCTCGTGAAGACAACAAGAACAGCGACGCCATCAAGAAACTGGCCGCTGCCCTGACCAGCCCTGAAGTCAAAGCGTTCATCGAGAAGAAGTACAACGGCGCGGTACTGCCGGCGTTCTGATCCGACGTAGCCACAACCCCCTTCAAGGTTGAAAAAAAACGCCGATGACCAGTGATGGTCATCGGCGTTTTTTCTTGCGTGTGGATAACTCAGGCAGCGCTGGTTTTCAACGCCCTGCGCAAGGCCACCAGCCATTTCACGAAATCCTGCGGGTCCGGTCGCTGCGGCACTTTTACGTCCATGTTCTCTTCCTTGTTATGGGGTTGGCCGGGGGAGTCTGGCCAAAAGCTGTTCGTCCTTGGAGGGCTTTTACGAAAAAAAGATCCGTCCTACAGCGAAAGGAAAAATAGCCTTCTTATTCTGTAGGAGCAAACCCGCAGGATAGTTTTTTGCGTGATATCAATATGCTTTAACGGTATTTAAATTCTTTTTCTTATACCTTTAAAGTCGGTGCCTGCCGGACAGTTACCCGCTGTCCATGGACTGCACCACCGCCGCTTACCGAGCGGCGTCAGGATGTTTCATGACCTTCGATTACGCATTTATCCTCAGCACCCTGCCGGCGTTTCTCAAAGCCGTGGGTGTGACGCTGCAGGTCGGTTTGATCGCCATTGGCACCTCGCTGCTGGTGGCATTGCTCAATGCGACGATTCTGGTGTTCCGCACGCCTTACCTGCAAAAACTGGTCGGGCTGTATGTGGAGCTGGCGCGCAACACGCCGCTGCTGATCCAGTTGTTCTTCGTCTACTTCGCGCTGCCGGCGCTGGGGATCAAGGTTTCCGGTTTCACTGCGGCGATCATCACCATGACTTTTCTCGGCGGCGCCTACCTCACCGAAGTGCTGCGCGCCGGCGTCGATGCGGTGCCTCAGGCGCAGCTTGAATCGGGCCGCTCCATCGGTCTGTCCCACGGCCAGTTGCTGCGTTACGTGATCCTGCCGCAAGCGGGGATCCTCAGCCTGCCGTCGCTGTTCGCCAATTTCATTTTCCTGCTCAAGGAGACCACCGTGGTCTCGGCAGTGGCGGTGCCGGAAATTCTCTACACCACCAAAAGCTACATCGCGCTCTACTACAAGACCTACGAAATGCTCGCCGTGCTGACGCTGATCTGCGTGCTGCTGTTCCTGCCGCTGTCGCTGCTGTTGAGCCGTCTGGAAAGGAGGCTCCAGCATGGCCAGTTCGGGTCTTGAACTGCTCTGGGTGTCGTTGCCGCAATTGGCCAAAGGCGCCGGGCAAACCCTGTCGATCTCATTCCTGAGCATCGCCATCAGCACTGTCGGCGGCGTGCTCTACGGCGTGCTGCGCACGCTCAATGTGAGGTGGCTGAACGCATTGTTGCGGATCTATCTGGAACTGTTCCGGGCGATTCCGGTGCTGGTCTGGTTGTACCTGCTGTTTTTCGGCCTGCCGATTTTCTTCGGCCTGAGCCTGCCGAGCTTCTGGTGCGCGGTGCTGGTGCTGTCGCTGTGGGGCGCCAGCGAGGTTGGCGAAGTGGCGCGCGGTGCGCTGCATTCGTTGCCGCGCGGGCAGCGTGAGGCGGGGCTGTCGATCGGTCTGAACGCGGCGCAGCTCTACGGCTACGTGCTGTTGCCCCAGGCGCTGAAACGCATGACGCCGCCGACCATCAACGTCTACACGCGGATCATCAAGACCAGTTCGCTGGCGGTGCTGATCGGCGTGGTGGATGTGATCAAGGTTGGCCAGCAGATCATCGAGCGCACCTACGAATCGGTGCTGATCTACGGCGCGCTGTTCCTGTTTTTCTTTTTCATCTGCTACCCGCTGTCGGCCGCCTCGCGTGTGCTGGAGCGGCGCTGGACGCAAGCATGAGCGCATTGATCGAGTTTCAGGGTTTCAACAAATTCTTCGGCGAACAGCAGGTGCTCAAGGGCATCGACCTGCAAGTGAAATCCGGCGAAGTCATCGTCATCCTCGGCCCCAGCGGCTGCGGTAAAAGTACCCTGCTGCGCTGCCTCAACGGTCTGGAAACCGCCCACAGCGGCCACCTGAAATTTGCCGGTCGCGAATTGCTGGACAAGGCCACCGACTGGCGCGAAGTGCGTCAGCAGATCGGCATGGTGTTCCAGAGTTATCACCTGTTTCCGCACATGAGCGTGCTCGACAATTTGCTGCTCGGCCCGCTCAAGGTGCAGAAGCGCGAACGCCGCGAAGCACAGCAGCAAGCTGAAGCGTTGCTCGAACGCGTAGGCCTGTCGGACAAGCGCGACGCCTTCCCGCGCCAGCTCTCCGGTGGACAGCAGCAACGCATCGCCATCGTCCGCTCGTTGTGCATGAACCCGCGGGTCATGCTCTTCGACGAAGTCACCGCCGCCCTTGATCCGGAAATGGTCAAGGAGGTGCTGGAAGTGATTCAGGGCCTGGCCCGCGAAGGCATGACCCTGTTGATCGTCACCCACGAAATGGCCTTCGCCCGCGCGGTGGCCGATCGCATCGTGTTCATGGATGCCGGGCGCATCCTTGAACAGAACCCGCCCGAGCTTTTCTTTACGAACCCGCAAACCGCACGCGCGCAGCAGTTCCTGGAGAAGTTCTCCTACGTCGAAGCGCTGACTTCAACGACTTCGCCCACAACGTCTCAAACCAAGGAACTGGAACTGCCATGAAAACTGCCAAAGCCCTATTTGCATTACCGCTGATCAGCCTCGCGCTGCTGGCCGGCTGCAACAAGACCGAAGAACCGGCCAAGCCGAAAGTCGCCAGCGAAAGCACCGCGCCGGCCGGTTACCTGGACAAGATCAAGGCCCGCGACAAACTGATCGTCGGCGTGTTCACCGACAAGCCGCCGTTCGGCTTCGTCAATGAAGCCGGTCGCTACGTCGGCTTCGATACCGACATCGGTCGTCAATTCGCCAAGGATCTGCTGGGCGACGAAAACAAGGTCGAATTCGTGGCCGTGGAGCCGGCGAGCCGCATTCCGTTCCTGCAAAGCGACAAGGTCGACCTGATCCTCGCCAACATGACCGTGACTCCGGAGCGCAAGGAAGCGGTGGAATTCACCAACCCGAACCTCAAGGTCGCGGTGCAGGCGCTGGTGCCTCAGGGCAGTGAAGTGAAGAAACTGGATGATCTGGCGACCCGCACCACCATCGTCACCACCGGCACTACCGCCGATATCTGGCTGACCAAAAACCACCCGGACTGGAAACTGCTGAAGTTCGAGAAAAACTCCGAGTCGCTGCAAGCCCTGGCCAACGGCCGCGGCGATGCCTACGCGCAGGACAATCTGGTGCTGTTCAGCTGGGCCAAGCAGAACCCGGGCTACCGCGTGCTGGACGAAAAACTTGGCGCCGAAGCACCGATTGCGCCGGCGGTGAAGAAGGGCAATATCGAATTGCGCGATTGGGTGAACGCGGAGTTGGCCAAGCTGGGCGAAGAGAAATACCTGCTCAAGCTGTATGACCAATACGTGCGTAAAGAGCTGAGCGATGACACCAAGCCTGAGAGCGTGATTGTCGAAGGCGGGAAGTGGCAGGGCTAATTGCCTGGTACATGATCGTTTCCACGCTGAGATGATCGTTCCCACGCGGAGCGTGGGAACGATCAGTACCTAATCAGGCCAGTTCCATGCCGGCTCATCCAGAACCCTCTGCCCGACGATTCCCGTCTGGCCGAGGGTTTTTTCCAGCACGATGCAATTGCATTCCGGGTCTTCCTGCAACGCCGAAATCAATCGTCGGGCATGGGACACCACCCACACCTGACACTGCTCCGACACCCGGATAATCAGACGCGCCAGCGCCGGCAGCAGGTCCGGATGCAGGCTGGTTTCCGGCTCGTTCAGCACCATCAGCGACGGCGGGCGTGGCGTCAGCAGCGCGGCGACCAGCAGCAGATAGCGCAACGTGCCATCCGACAGTTCCGCCGCCGACAACGGTCGCAGCAATCCTTCCTGAAAAAACTCGATGGCAAAGCGTCCGCCCGCCAACGGTGCAATGTTCAGTCGTGCACCGGGAAACGCATCGCTGATCGCCGCCTGCAGCGCCTCGGGATCGCCGATCTCGCGGATGGTCTGCAACGCCGCTGCCAGATCGCGCCCGTCGTGGTGCAGCACCGGCGTGCGCGTGCCGAGTTGCGGTTGGCGCACCGGGGCGTCGGCGTCGCTGCGAAAGTGATCGTAGAAGCGCCAGCGGCGGATGAACTCGCGCATCTGGAACACTTCCGGTGAGGTGCGCAGACTGCCGACCTGATCGAACAGGCTGTCGAAGTTCGGCGTGTATTGCGCCAGAACATCCCAGCCACGACCCTCACGGGTGCGGATCATCGGCCCGTCGCGATCCACCAGCAGACTGGCCGGACGATAAAGCGGCCCGGCCCAGATGCATTCCTTTTTGATTTCCGGGTCGAGGGAAAAGAACGAGAGGCTTGGTTCTGGCAATCCCAATGCAATCGAATAACTGAAATCTTCCCCGGCAAAGCCCAGACGCAGGCGCTTCACACCCTGGCGCACGGTGGACTGGATCGGCACCTCGCCGTTGCGCATGCGTCGGCTGATGGTTTCCGGCCCGGCCCAGAAGGTCGAGTCGAGACCACCCTCCCGGGCCAGCGCATTGACCACGCCGCCCTGAGCGGTTTCCGCCAGCAGCCGCAGCGCCCGGTACAGGTTGGACTTGCCGCTGCCGTTGGGGCCGGTGATCAGGTTCAGACGGCCCAGCGGAATCACCAATTTATTGATCGAGCGGTAATTGGCCACCGCGAGGGTCTTGAGCATGAAAATCCTTCTTGAGTGCCCCGAAATCCGGGTCAGGATACTCGCTGCACAGAAATGCATATATCGCCCGGACGAAGGTTGAACCCTGTTCTAAGCTCACAGTCGTATCGTCACTTGCACGTTCGTACACAGGAAGGAGTCTGCATGGCGAGTCCCGGATTGAAAACAGCGGTCATGCTGAGTCTGTTCGCTTTGTTGAGCGCGTGCGGCGAGAAAAAGGCCCCCGCCGAATACCTGCCTCGGGTCTTCGTGCAGGAGGTCAACCCCGCCAATTACGCCGCCGCCGTGACCCTCACCGGCGATGTTCAGGCGCGCGTGCAGACCGAACTGTCGTTCCGGGTCGGCGGCAAGATCATCCAGCGCATGGTCGATGTCGGTGACCGGGTCTCGGCCAAACAAGTGCTGGCCAAGCTCGATCCGAAGGATTTGCAGACCAACGTCGACTCCGCCCAGGCCCAGGTGGTGGCCGAGCAGGCGCGGGTCAAACAGAGCGCCGCGGCGTTCGTCCGCCAACAGAAACTGTTGCCCAAGGGCTACACCAGCCAGAGCGAATACGATTCCGCGCAGGCCGCCTTGCGCAGCAGCCAGAGTGCCTTGAGCGCGGCCCAGGCGCAGCTGGCCAACGCCAAGGATCAACTGAGCTACACCTCGCTGATCGCCGATGCGCCGGGCGTCATCACCGAGCGTCAGGCCGAAGTCGGTCAGGTGGTTCAGGCCACGGCGCCGATTTTCAGCCTGGCCCGGGACGGCGACCGCGACGCCGTGTTCAACGTTTACGAATCCCTGCTGGCCGAGCGGCCGGCGGAGCGGTCGATCGTCGTCAGCCTGCTCGACAACCCCGCCATCAAGACCACCGGCACCGTGCGCGAAATCACCCCGGCGGTGTCCGCGCAGTCCGGCACGGTGCAGGTCAAGGTCAGCCTCGACAGCCTGCCGCAAGGAATGCAACTGGGCTCGGTGGTGAGCGCCACGGCCAAGGGCACCGGCAAGTCGGCGGTTGAATTACCGTGGTCGGCGCTGACCAAGAACATCAGCGATCCGGCCGTGTGGATGGTCGACGACAAAGGCGAAGCGCAGTTGCACAACGTCACCGTCAGCCGCTACCTGATCGGCAAGGTCATCATCAGCGAGGGCCTCAAGGGCGGGGAAAAAGTCATTGTCGCGGGTGGGCAGTTGCTGCATCCGGGCATGAAGGTCGAAATTGCCGAAAACACCTACAAGGATCTGCAACCGGGAGCACAGCCATGAAGCGTCTGGGGCTGTTATCCATTGGCGTGTTGCTGGCCGCCTGCTCGAAAAGCGAGCCACCGCCGGAACCGGTACGGCCGGTGTTGTCGGTCAAGGTCGAAGCGATGAGCGAGGAAAACCTCGGGCGTTTCGCCGGCAGCATTCAGGCGCGCTATGAAAGCAACACCGGTTTCCGCGTCGGCGGGCGCATTGCCAGCCGCAACGTCGACGTCGGTACCGAAGTGCAGAAGGGCACGCTGCTCGCCACCCTCGATCCGTCCGACCAGCAGAACCAGCTGCGCTCGGCCCAGGGTGATCTGGCCAAGGTTCAGGCACAACTGATCAACGCCCAGGCCAATGCCCGCCGTCAGCAAGCGCTGTTCGACCGGGGCGTGGGTGCGCAGGCGCAACTGGACATTGCGATGACGGACCTGAAAACCACCCAGGCTTCGCTGGATCAGGCGCGCGCGGCGGTCAATCAAAGCAAGGATCAACTCGATTACACCGAGCTGCGCTCCGATCACAAAGCCGTGGTGACCGCGTGGAACGCCGAGGCCGGGCAAGTGGTGACGGCGGGCCAGCAAGTGGTGACCCTGGCGCAACCGGACATCAAGGAAGCGGTGATCGATCTGCCGGACACCCTGGTCGATGAGATCCCGTCCGACGTGGTGTTTCTGGTGGCCGGGCAGCTCGACCCGAGCATCAACACCACGGCCACCCTGCGTGAGATCGAACCGCAGGCACAAAGCGCGACGCGCACCCGACGTGCACGGCTGACCCTGGCCAATACGCCCGACGGCTTCCGCCTCGGTACGGCGATCAGCGTTACCCTCAGCTCGGCGATCAAGCCGCGTATCGAATTGCCCGTCACCGCGTTGCAGGAGGTCGACGGCAAACCGCGCATCTGGGTCATCGACACCCAAAGCAAAACCGTCAACCCGCGCGACGTCAGCGTGATCAGCCGCACCGACAGCAGCGTGGTGCTCGCGGGAGGCGTGAAGAACGGCGAGCGCGTGGTCAGCGCCGGCGTCAACAGTCTCAAACCCGGACAATCCGTGAAACTTGACGAGGACAGTCAATGAAAGGCTCTTTCAATCTCTCCGAATGGGCCCTCAAGCATCAGTCTTTCGTCTGGTATCTGATGTTCGTCGGATTGCTCATGGGGGTGTTCTCCTACTTCAATCTGGGGCGCGAGGAAGACCCGTCGTTCACCATCAAGACCATGGTGATCCAGACCAAATGGCCGGGTGCGACCCAGGAGGAAACCCTCAAGCAGGTCACCGACCGCATCGAGAAAAAACTCGAAGAACTCGATTCCCTCGACTACGTGAAAAGCTACACGCGCCCCGGCGAATCGACGGTGTACGTGTACCTGCGCGACACCACCAGCGCCAAGGACATTCCGGAAATCTGGTATCAGGTGCGCAAGAAGATCAACGACATTCGCGGGCAGTTTCCGCAAGGCATTCAGGGGCCGGGATTCAACGACGAATTCGGTGACGTGTTCGGCTCGGTGTACGCCTTCACCGCCGATGGCCTGACCATGCGCCAGTTGCGCGATTACGTGGAACAGGCGCGGGCCGAGATCCGCAATGTGCCCGGGCTGGGCAAGATCGAGATGATCGGTCAGCAGGACGAAGTGCTCTACCTGAACTTCTCCACTCGCAAACTCGCAGCTTTGGGCATCGATCAGCGCCAAGTGGTGCAGAGCCTGCAATCGCAGAACGCGGTGACCCCGGCCGGTGTCATCGAGGCGGGCCCCGAGCGGATTTCCGTGCGGACTTCGGGGCAGTTCGCTTCGGAAAAAGACCTGGCCGAGGTCAATCTCAAGCTCAACGACCGCTTCTATCGCCTGGCGGACGTGGCCGACATCACCCGTGGTTACGTCGACCCGGCCACCCCGGAATTCCGTTTCGACGGCAAGCCGGCCATCGGTCTGGCGATTGCCATGCAGAAGGGCGGCAACGTTCAGGAGTTCGGCAAGGCCCTGCACAAGCGCATTGATGAACTGACCGCAGATCTGCCGGTCGGCGTGGGTGTGCACACGGTGTCCGATCAGGCGGTGGTGGTGGAGGAAGCCGTCGGCGGCTTCACCAGCGCGTTGTTCGAAGCGGTGGTGATCGTGCTGGTGGTCAGCTTCATCAGCCTCGGCGTGCGCGCCGGGCTGGTGGTGGCGTGCTCGATCCCGCTGGTGCTGGCGATGGTGTTCGTGTTCATGGAGTACAGCGGCATCACCATGCAGCGGATTTCCCTTGGCGCTCTGATCATCGCCCTCGGCCTGTTGGTGGACGACGCGATGATCACCGTGGAAATGATGGTCACGCGCCTGGAAATGGGCGAGAGCAAGGAAGAGGCCGCGACATTCGCCTACACCTCGACCGCGTTCCCGATGCTCACCGGTACGCTGGTGACGGTCGCCGGTTTCGTGCCCATCGGTCTCAACGCCAGTTCTGCCGGCGAGTACACCTACACGCTGTTCGCGGTAATTGCCGTGGCGATGATCGTGTCCTGGATCGTGGCGGTGTTCTTCGCGCCGGTGATCGGCGTGCACATTCTCAGCACCAACGTGAAACCCCATGAAGCGGAACCGGGCCGCGTTGGCCGTGCATTCAACGGCGGTTTGCTGTGGTGCATGCGCAATCGCTGGTGGGCCATCGGCATCACCGTGCTGTTGTTTGTGCTGGCGGTGTTCTGCATGCGGTTTGTGCAGAATCAGTTCTTCCCGTCCTCGGATCGACCGGAAATCCTGGTCGACCTCAACCTGCCGCAAAACGCCTCGATCGACGAGACCCGCAAGGCCGTCGACAAACTCGAGGCCACGCTCAAGGGCGACGCGGACATCGTGCGCTGGAGCACCTACATCGGTCAGGGTGCGATCCGTTTCTACCTGCCCCTCGACCAGCAATTGCAGAACCCGTACTACGCGCAACTGGTGATCGTCAGCAAAGACTTCGAAGCCCGCGAGGCCCTGAGTCAGCGCCTGCGCGAACGTCTGCACAAGGACTTCGTCGGCATCGGCAGTTACGTGCAGGCGCTGGAAATGGGCCCGCCGGTGGGGCGTCCGATCCAGTACCGGATCAGCGGCAAGGACATCGACCAGGTGCGCAAACACGCCATCGACCTGGCGACTGAACTGGACAAGAACGAGCACATCGGCGAGATCATTTACGACTGGAACGAGCCGGGCAAGGTCCTGCGAATCGACATCGCCCAGGACAAGGCGCGCCAGCTCGGGCTGTCGTCCGAAGACGTGGCGAACCTGATGAACAGCATCGTCAGTGGCGCGCCGCTGACCCAGGTCAACGACGACATCTACCTGATCAACGTGGTCGGTCGCGCAGTGAGTTCGGAACGCGGTACGCCGGAAACCCTGCAGAATCTGCAGATTGTCACGCCCAATGGCACGTCGATTCCCTTACTGGCCTTTGCCACGGTTCGTTATGAGCTGGAGCAGCCGCTGGTGTGGCGTCGTGACCGCTTGCCGACCATCACCATCAAGGCGTCGGTGCGTGACGAGATTCAGCCGACCGATCTGGTGAAAATCCTCAAGCCGTCCATTGATGACTTTGCGGCCAAATTACCCGTGGGCTACAAGGTCGCCACCGGTGGTACGGTCGAGGAGAGTGGCAAGGCTCAGGGGCCGATTGCCAAGGTGTTGCCGCTGATGCTGTTCCTGATGGCGACTTTCCTGATGATCCAGTTGCACAGCGTGCAGAAGCTGTTTCTGGTGGCCAGTGTCGCGCCGCTGGGGCTGATCGGCGTGGTGCTGGCGCTGGTGCCGACCGGCACGCCGATGGGCTTCGTGGCGATCCTCGGGATTCTGGCGCTGATTGGCATCATCATCCGCAACTCGGTGATCCTCGTGACCCAGATCGACGAGTTCGAGCGCAAAGGTTATGCGCCGTGGGATGCGGTGGTTGAAGCCACCGAGCACCGACGTCGTCCGATCCTGCTGACCGCAGCAGCGGCGAGCATGGGTATGATCCCGATCGCCCGGGAAGTGTTCTGGGGGCCGATGGCTTACGCGATGATCGGCGGGATCGTGATTGCGACCTTGCTGACGCTGTTGTTTCTGCCGGCGCTGTACGTGGCCTGGTACAAGATTCGCGAGCCGAACAAAGAGGCGCAGTAAGGCGAGCGCCTTGTGCTCATCGCCAACTACACGGCTTTGCGCCAGACACTCGCCAGCCAGGGCTGCTGCTCACGCGGCAGCCCCGCCGGCCGGTAGTAATGCTCCAGCTCGACAAACCCGGCGGCGGTCAACAACCCGCGCCACGCTTCCAGATCGTGATAGGAGCCATAACGCGGCCCGTTCCAGCCTTCACGGTTATCCCCGCGCGGATTGGAGCTGAACAGCACGCCGCCCGGTTTCAATGTCCCGTGCAACTGCTTCAAGACCCGGGGCAACTCCTGCAACGGCACATGAAACAGCACGGCGTTGGCGAAGATCCCGTCGAAGCGTTCTGCCGGCAGATCCAGCTTCAGAAAGTCCTGGCACCACACTTCACAGCCACTGTCTTCCCGGGCCATCTGCGCGAATTTCTCCGCGCCGTCGAGGCCGACGGCGACGTGTCCCATCCGTGTGAAAGTCTGCAAATCCCGCCCCGGCCCGCAGCCGAAATCGAGGATGGAAAACGGCGCCTCACTCTGGATGTGCCGCAGCAGTGCGTCGATGTTCTGGCTGACATCGTGATCGCGGGTGCCTTCACGAAAACCCTCCGCCACCGAGTTGTAGTGGCCGAGGGTGGTAGAGGTGATCTGTTCCAGATCGGTGGGGGTCTGCTTCATGGTCGAACTGCGCCGGCAAAGGATTTTGCCGACTATACGCCATGCCATTCAGCGCTTGTTCAAGCCCCGCGCCAGGCGATCACCGCCCAGCTGAATCACCGCTACCAGCGCCACCAGCAGCACGATCACGGTCAGCATGATCTGGCTGTCGAAGCGCTGATAGCCGTAGCGATAGGCGATGTCGCCCAGACCGCCGGCGCCAATCGCCCCGGCCATGGCCGAGGAGTTGATCATCGTCACCAGGGTGATGGTGAACCCGCCGACAATCCCCGGCAGCGCCTCGGGCAACAGCACATGCCAGACGATGTGCCAGCGCCGGCAGCCCATGGCCTGCGCGGCTTCGATCAGGCCGTAGTCGACTTCACGCAGGCTCACTTCGGCAATCCGCGCAAAAAACGGCGTGGCTGCGATGGTCAACGGCACGACTGCCGCCCAGACGCCGTAGGTGGTGCCGACGATCAGCCGGGTGAACGGAATCAGCGCCACCATCAGGATCAGAAACGGAATCGAGCGAAACAGGTTCACGAACGCACCCAAAGCGCGATTGAGCACCGGCGCTTCGTAGATCCCGCCCTTGTCGCTGGTGACCAGAATCACTGCCATCGGAATACCCGCCAGCAGTGCGATCAGCGACGACACGCCGACCATCAGAAACGTGTCGATAAAACCCTGCAGCAAGCGATCAAACCACATAACCCAGCACCTCCGTGCGTTGTGCCCACTGGCTGGCACGCTGACGCAATTCCTCGGCGTTCAGCTTTGAACCCGCCACCGCCAGCAGCAATTGCCCGAGCGCGTGGCCCTGAATCCGTTCCACGCCGCCTTGCAGCAATTTCACCCGGCCACCCAGCGCGGCGAACAGCGCGGCCAGATCCGGTTCGTCCTGCTGGCTGCCGGTGAACTGCAAGCGCAGCACCACGGCCGCGTCCGCCGACAAGGGCTGTGCCTGCAAACGGCTCTGCAATTCTTCGGGCAAAGCGTGTTGCAACGGCGCCAGCAACGTCTGGCTGACCTCGTGCTGCGGGTTGCCGAACACTTCCCAGACCGGGCCTTGCTCGACGATGCGGCCATGTTCCAGCACGACGACGCGGTCACAGATTTCCCGGATCACCGCCATCTCGTGAGTGATCAGCACGATGGTCAGGCCCAGGCGTTTGTTGATCTCGCGCAGCAGGCCGAGGATCGACTGGGTGGTTTCCGGATCAAGGGCCGAAGTGGCTTCGTCGCACAGCAGAATATCCGGGTCGTGCACCAGCGCGCGGGCGATGCCCACACGCTGTTTCTGCCCGCCGGACAGCTGCGCCGGATAAGCCTTGTGCTTGGCTTGCAGGCCCACCAGTTCCAGCAGTTCGCGAACCTTTTTCTCCCGTTGTTCTTTCGGGACACCGGCGACTTTCAGCGGCAGTTCGACGTTCTGCCACACCGTTTTCGCCGACATCAGGTTGAAGTGCTGGAAGATCATGCCGATCCGCCGACGCAGGGCGACGAGGCGATCCTCGTCGTATTCGCCGATGTCCACCTGATCGATCAGCACCCGGCCCGAGGTCGGTTGTTCGAGGCGGTTGATGGTGCGGATCAGCGACGACTTGCCGGCGCCGCTGCGGCCGATGATGCCGAACACTTCACCGCGCTGGATCGCCAGGTCGATGCCTTGCAGGGCGGCGACCGGGCCTTGTTTGCCGTCATAGGTTTTGCCGAGCCCGACGAAACGCACATGGGCGCGGTTCAGTTCGGGATGCAGTTCGGTGCGCTGTGCCAGCGCGGGTGGCTCTGGAAGATCCAGTCGCCGTTGAATGGCTGCCGTCATCCTCAGCTTTCCCAACCGGCCTGGTACAGCTTGCCGTGGGCCTTATCCAGTGCCGCGCGAACGGCCGGCGAATGCTGGTAGATGTCGACGAACTTGATCAGGCGCGGGTCGGTTTTGCTCTTCGGCTGGATCACGAACTGAATCACGTATTCCTTGTGGTCGAGGCCGTCGAACAGCAGCGCGGAACCGGCATCGAAGGTCTTCGCCAGACGGATGTAGGCCGGATAGCCCTGGACCAGATCGGCGTCATCGTAGGCGCGCACCAGTTGCACGGCTTCGACCTGCAGGATCTTGATCTTCTTCGGATTGGCGACGATATCGTCTTCGGTAGCCTTGTAGCCGACGCCCGGTTTCAGGGTGATCAGGCCGGCCTTGGCCAGCAGTTGCAGGCCGCGTCCGCTGTTGATCGGGTCGTTGGCGATGGCGACGCTGGCGCCCTCTGGCAGCTCGTCGAAGCTTTTGTATTTTTTCGAGTACAGGCCGACGTTGTTGATGATGCCCGGGGCGAATGGCACCAGGTCGAAACCGGAAGCCGCCTTGGCGTTTTCCAGGAACGGGATGTGCTGGAAGTAGTTCACGTCGATGTCACCGGCGGCGAGGCTGACGTTCGGCGCGATCCAGTCGGTGAACTCCACCAGTTCGACTTTCAGGCCTTGTTTGGAGGCCTCTTCGACGGCGGCTTCCAGCGGAATCGCGAAGGCTGCGGTAGTGCCGATTTTCAACGGCGCATCGGCGGCGAACACCGCCGAGCTGAACAGGCCGAAGGCCAGGGCCAGTGCTTTGACTGGGTGGGACAGGAGCTTCTTGGTCATGGTGGTTTTCCAGTCAGTGAATTTAGCCTGATCGCTCCCACGCTCCGCGTGGGAGCGCGCCTCAATGGACGCTCTGCGTCCGCTGTCGGGACGCAGAGCGTCCCAGGCTGCATTCCCACGCAGAGCGTGGGAACGATCAGTGCCGGGGTTAGTGTCGGTAATGAGCGCCGGTGTGTTGCTGCGGCAAATGCGCTTCGCCGTGAAACAGTTTTTCCCGCAGGCTGCCGGTGTCGTATGCGGTCTTGTACGAGCCGCGCCGTTGCAGCTCCGGAATCACCAGATCGATGAAATCCACATAGCTTTCCGGGGTGACGATGCGGGTCAGGTTGAAGCCGTCGAGGCCGGTTTCGGCGATCCACGATTCCAGTTCATCCGCCACTTGCTGTGGCGAGCCGACAACGGTGATGTAGCGCCCGCCGAGGGCATGCTGGTCGAGCAACTTGCGCCGGGTCCAGTCGTTGTTCTGCAGGTTCTTGGTGGCGGACTGGATCGCGTTGCTCTTCACGTACTGGATCGGTTCGTCGATTTCGTACTGGGAAAAATCGATCCCGGTGGACGCCGAAAAGTGCGCCACGCCCGCTTCGGCGCTGGCGTAACTCAGGTATTCGGCGTGCTTGGCCCAGGCCGCTTCTTCGGTCTCGCCGACGATCACGTTCAGGCCCATGAACACCTTGATGTCCTCGGGGTTGCGACCTGCTTCGACGGCGCTGGCGCGGACCTTGTCCACCTGCACTTTGGTCGACGGCTTGTTCTGACCGCTGATGAACACGCACTCGGCATGACGCCCGGCGAACAGCAGACCGCGATCCGAACTGCCGGCCTGGAACAGCACCGGCGTACGTTGCGGCGACGGTTCGCACAGGTGATAACCCTCGACCTGATAGAACTCGCCCTTGTGTTCGACCTTGTGCACCTTGTCTGGCTGCGCGTAGATCCGCTGCTGCGGATCGTTGAGCACCGCGCTGTTTTCCCAGCTGCCTTCCCAGAGTTTGTAGAGCACTTCGAGGTACTCGTCGGCCTGGTCGTAACGCCGGTCGTGCTCGACCTGTTCACTGAGGCCCATGGCCTTGGCGGCGCTGTCCAGATAACCGGTGACGATGTTCCAGCCCACCCGTCCACGGCTCAGGTGATCGAGGGTCGACATGCGCCGGGCGAACAAATATGGCGGCTCGTAGGTGAGGTTGGCGGTCAGGCCGAATCCGAGGTTTTTGGTCACGGCGGACATCGCCGATACCAGCAGCAGCGGATCGTTGACCGGCAGCTGGATCGACTCTTTCAGGGTGACGTCCACCGAGTTCTGATAGACGTCGTACACGCCGACGATGTCAGCGATGAACAGCCCGTCGAACAGCCCGCGCTCCAGCAGTTGCGCCAGTTCGGTCCAGTATTCGATGGTCTTGTATCGGGTCGAAGTGTCGCGAGGATGCGTCCACAGCCCGTGGTTGATGTGGCCGATGCAGTTCATGTTGAACGCATTGAGCAGGATCTTTTTCTTGCTCATCAGATGGTCCCTCGCAGCGGAGGGTTTGCATCGTTGAGGTAGTAGTTGCCCACCGCGTGATACTTCCAGCGCACCGGGTCGTGCAGGGTGTGCACCCGGGCGTTGCGCCAGTGGCGGTCGAGGCCGTGCTCGATCAGGGTGGCCTGGCTGCCGGCGAGTTCGAACAAGGTGCTGCCGGCAGCCAGAGAGATTTCGGTGCTGATCGCCCGTGCTTCGGCGACCGCAATCGAGGCCGCTGCAACCGTCTCGGCGTTGGTCTCGGCCTGGGCCGCATCGAGGAATTCGCCGGCGCGTTCGAGCAGCGCTTCGGTGGCGTGCAGGCGAATGCTCAGGTGGCCGAAGCTCTTGAGGGTCAGCGGGTCTTCGGTGGCTTTGTCGTTGCCCGAATCGATCCATGGCCGGGTCTTGCTGCGCACGAAGTGCAGCGCATCCTCGTAAGCGGCGCGGGCGATGCCGGTGTCGATGGCGGCGTGAAGGATCTGTGCCAGCGGTCCGACCGGGGTCGGGCGTTCGAAGGCGCTCTGGAACGGAATGACATCTTCGGCGGCGACATACACGTCTTCGAACACCACCGAACCGCTGCCGGTGGTGCGCTGACCGAAGCCGCTCCAGTCGTCGATCACGGTCAGACCTTTGCTGTCGCGCGGGACGAACGCCAGTTGCTGCACACCGTTTTCATCGACTACCGAGGTCGGGATGCGCTGCGCGTAAATCGCACCGGTCGCATAGAACTTGCGGCCGTTGATGCGATAACCGCTGCCGTCGCGATCGAGGCGGGTGACACGGTCATGGGCGGTCTTGGTGCCCAGTTCCGCCAGGGCATTGCCAAAGCGCTGGCCGGCGAGGACTTCGGCGTACAGCCGTTGTTTCTGCTCGTGGCTGCCGTTCACCCGAAGCACTTCGAGGGCATAGAAATGGTTCTGCGGAATCTGCCCCAGCGAGCCATCGGCCCGGGCGATCAGGGCGATGACTTTGGCCAGGGTCACGTTGGATACGCCGGCGCCACCGTACTCCTTGGGCACGCTGATGCCCCAAAGGCCGGAGCGGGAAAACACGTCGAGTTCCGGCAGCGGCAGGCGGCGTTCGCGGTCGCGCAGGTTGCTGTCGCGCTGGAAGTCTTCGGCCAGGTCGCTGGCGACGATCAGGGCTTGCTCGTCGCTGGTGATGACCGCGACGGGATGGGAAAGAGTCATGTGTTTCTCCAGAGATCTGGTCAAAAGTGTTCTGGTCGTCAGATCCAGGAATGGCGAGCCGGCAACTTGCCGTTGAGGCGATAGGCGCCAACCGCGTGGTACTTCCAGCGCACCGGGTCGTGCAGCGTGTGCACCCGGGCGTTGCGCCAGTGACGGTCGAGGTTGAATTCGGCGAGGGTGGCGCGGCTGCCGGCCAGTTCGAAAAGCTTTTCGCTGGCCAGCAGCGAGATCTCGGTGGTCAGCACCTTGGCTTCGGCCACGGCAATCGACGCGCGGGCTGCGGACTCGGCAGTCAACGGTGCGGCGTGCACCTGATCCAGCACTTTCCCGGCCTTGCGCAGCAGCGCTTCGGCGGCGTGCAGTTCAATTTTCAGTTTGCCGATGTCGGCGATCACGTAGAGGTCATCGCTGGCCCGTTCGACGTTGGCGTCGACCCACGGCCGGGCGCGGGTCTTGACGAATTCGATGGCGTCATCGATGGCGCCACGGGCGATGCCGGCGTCGATCGCCGCTTGAATCAGCTGCGACACCGCGCCTTGGGTGTTGGGCTTTTCGTTGATCTTCCAGTTGTCCACCACGAGGCCGGCATCGACCCGCACGTTGTTCAACAGGATCGTGCCGCTGGCGGTGGTGCGCTGGCCGAAACCCGACCAGTCATCGACGATGCGCAACCCCGGTGTGCCGCGACGGACGAAAGCCAGGACTTGCTTGCCGTCACCGTTGAGCGCCTTGACCGCCACCCAGTGGGCGAACAGGGCGCCGGTGGAATAGAACTTCTGGCCATTGATCACGTAGTCATCGCCGTCAGCGGTGATGCGCGCTTTCAATTCCAGGGTGTCCTTGGTGCCGCGTTCGGGCCCGGCGTTACCGATGCGCCAGCCTTCCAGAACGCTCTGTAACAGCTGTTTTTTCTGCTGTTCGGTGGCGCTGCCGAGGATCAGGTTGATGATGCCGAACTGGTTCTGCGGGATCTGCCCCAGTGCCGGGTCGGCCGCGGAAATGATCGCGAACACTTCGGCCAGGGTGACGAAGGAAACCTGCGGGCCGCCGTACTCGCGCGGAATCGCGATACTGCCGAGGCCGCTGCGGGTGAACTGTTCGATTTCCGACCACGGCAGCTTGCGCTGGCGATCACGTTTGGCGGCCTGCACGCGGGCAACTTGCGCCAGCTCGTGGGCGGCCTTGATGGCTTGAGCGTCGTTGCGCAGCACTTGCGCGGGCAACAACAACGGGGCGATGTCCAGGTCACTCTGGACGTTTGCGTCTGCCAGACTGGACATCAGTGCCGCTCCTTGGCTGCACGCAATGCCCTGGCGATCTGCACTGGGGTGATTGTGTTCCGGACCATGTTACCTACCTCACATCTCATGAAAAACGCCGCAAAAGTGCGGCGAACGAAAGAATGTCCGGTGGTCCGGTTCATATACCCTAAGCGCGTATAAAATTTAAATAAACTAACTTTTAGGAATATGTATAGAAGGGGGCGTGGTCCGTCTGGTTAAGCTCGCGGCGGTGAGGGAGTACGCCTCTCGCCGAGCGAGGTGTGTCATTTTTTTTGCGGCTCTGCGGCCTTCAGCGTTTCCTTGAGCGGCACCTTGAGGTAGGGATTCACGCAACCGATCTTCAGCGTTCGCGGCGGCGCCCAGCGCGAGTTGTTGCCGACCCGGTCGAGGATGCAATAGGTCACGTCCAGCCGCAGGTCCTCGCCGGCCTCGGTGATGATCGCCGGCGGCACCCAGACCTGAATCGGTTTGCCGATATCGGCCGGGGTGATGCGCGCCAGGTCCATCCGTACATCACCCCAGCGCAGGGTGATGGCATCGCCTTCGGCCATGTTCAGATACGGCTCGATGGTCAGTGGTACGCCACGCTTGATCTGATTCGCGTTGACGCCTTGACGGCGAATGGTGTCGGGCAGTGTCACCGGCGCCAGTTGCTGGTTTTCGTCACCGCACACTGCCGGAGGCTGTCCGCCGGGACAGTCGAGTTTGACCGTGACTCGCGCCGCTGCCGACAGCGATGGCCCGTGACCCACCCGCATGACCCGATAGTGGATGCGTGACGAGCCGCTGGCGATGAAGCTTTCCGGCACTCGCAGGCTGACCGGGGCCGCGACGTCCTGCGCTGTCAGCACGTGAGAGGCGACGTAGCAGTTGTTCCAGAACAGTTCGATCAGATCGCCGGTGTCCATGTCCGGATAAGGCAACACATCGACCAGCAGATGGGCCGCTGCCGCAAGGTTGATGCCGTTGTGTTGGGATGGAGCCAGGCTCGGTGCGGCCAGTTCGGGGATGTGCGAAGTGCGGGTCATGAAGTCCTCTCCTTGAAACCTTGCAGCGAAATCCGTTTCTGAAAGTTCAAATGGCATGAATTTCCCGGTAATAAAAACAGGGTCGTTCGGCCATTCGTTATTGGGTCTTGGCAATGTTGTTGGGCACGATGAGTGACTAGATAAAAGTTCGCCGAATGGCGTGTCAACGGACAGGATTAGTTAATTGAAGAATTACGGATTTATCAGAAGCTTCCTACGCCGATAAAGCACTCTACCTATCCTGCCTGGCGAATCTGGCCACAGCTTTCGACGGGTTTTATTGTTCTGTCGTCGGTTGGTTTGCACGGCTGAATATTTGGAGGGGGCAAACTTTGATCGCGGCGAGACTGTTGCAGGACATATATATGTAATGCAGTCGCTTGATTAGATTTTTTAGTGGAGAGGATGTAAGCGAAACTTCCATCCATGGAAGTTTGTATTCAGGAAAGTTTACGGGTCAGCTGTTGTTTCTGAACTTGCTGAGGAACTGTCGAGTGCGTTCTTCTTTCGGATTGGCAAACAACGCTTTCGCTTCACCTTGTTCGACGATCACGCCTTTATCGAAAAACACCACGCGGTTGGCCACATCACGAGCGAACGCCATTTCGTGGGTGACGATCACCATGGTGCGTTTCTCCTCGGCGAGGCCGCGGATGGTCGCCAGCACTTCACCCACCAGTTCCGGATCGAGGGCCGAGGTCGGCTCGTCGAACAGGATCACTTCCGGCTCCATCGCCAGCGCCCGGGCAATCGCCACGCGCTGTTGCTGGCCACCGGACAGGCGCCGCGGGTAGGCGTCTTCCTTGCCCGCCAGGCCGACCTTGGCCAACAGCTTCTTGCCCAAGGCAATGGCTGCATCGCGGGGCGTCTTCTTGACCACGATCGGGCCTTCGATGACGTTTTCCAGGGCGGTGCGGTGGGGGAACAGGTTGAAGTTCTGGAACACGAAGCCCACGTGCTGGCGCAGGTTGCGCACCAGGCTCTGCTGCTGGTTCAGCGGGCGGCTGGTATCGATTTCGATATCGCCGACCTTGATCCGGCCGCTGGTGGGTTGCTCGAGGAAGTTCAGGCAGCGCAGGAACGTGGTCTTGCCCGAGCCGCTGGGGCCGATGATTGCCACGACCTCGCCTTCCTTCACCTCCAGATCAATGCCGTTGAGCACGACTTGACCCTTGAACTGCTTTGTCAGTTTTTCCACGACAATCATAGGGTCAGGACTCCTGGTCGTGCCGATTGACCCGCTCTTCCAACTTGTTCTGGAAGTGCGACAGCACCGTGGCCAGAATCCAGTAGATCAGCGCGGCGGCAAGATACATGGTGAAGACTTCGAAAGTCCGGGCGGTAATCAGCTGTGCCTGACGGAACAGCTCCGGCACCTGAATGGTGGCGGCCAGTGCGGTGTCCTTGACCAGCGAAATGAAGCTGTTGCCCAGCGGCGGCAACGCCGTGCGCATCGCCTGCGGCAGGATGGCCCGGCGCAGGGTCTGCGCGCGGGTCATGCCGATGCTCGCAGCGGCTTCCCACTGGCCGCGTTCGATCGAACCGATCGCGGACCGCAGGATTTCACAGGCGTAGGCGGCCATGTTCAGCGAGAAGCCGATCAGGGCCGCCGGCAGCGGGTCGAGTTCCATGCCCAATTGCGGCAAGCCGTAATAGATCACGAACAGTTGCACCAGCAACGGCGTGCCGCGAAAGAACGACACGTAGATGCGGGCCAGCCAGCTGACCGACTTGAAGCGCGACAGGCGCATCAACGCCAGGCCAAAGCCCAGCAGCAGGCCGAAGAACATGCCGCCGAGGCTGAGGATTACCGTGTAGTACGCGCCCTTCAACAGGAAGGGCGCGGAGTCCAGAGCGAGTTGGAAAGCTTCTTCCATTATTTGGTGACGTCAGCGTTGAAGTATTTCGTGGACAGCTTCTCAAGGGTGCCGTCGGCACGCAGTTCGTCGAGGGCCTTGTTCACGGCGGCCAGCAGTTCAGGCTCGCCTTTGCGCAGGGCAACACCGGCTTCCTGACGCGAGAAGGCTTCACCGGCGGCGACGGTTTTCGGCGCTTTCTTGGCGTATTCCAGCGCAGCCAGACGGTCGATCAGGATCGCGTCGGTACGGCCGTTGTTCAGGTCGGCGAACTTGGTCGGATCATCGTCGTAGGTGCGCACGTCGGCACCCGGCACATTGGCGCGAACCCACTGTTCGTAGTTGGTGCCCAGACCCACGCCGACTTTCTTGCCGGACAGGTCAGCGGCGGTCTTGATGTTCAGCGTGGCTGCCTTGTCTTTCAGCACCAGTGCCTGAATCCCGGAAACGGTGTACGGCTCGGAGAAGTCATACTTCTTCTTGCGCTCTTCGGAGATGGTCACTTGGTTGACCACGACGTCCAGACGCTTGGATTCGAGGGCTGCGAGGATGCCGTCCCATTTGGTCGGCTGAATCTTGGCCTTTACGCCCAGCTTCTTGGCCAGGGCTTCGGACAGCTCGACTTCGAAACCCGACAGCTTGCCGTCGGCATCGACGAAGCTGAACGGTGGGTAAGTGCCTTCCAGGCCGACGTTGATAACGCCTTTGTCCTTGATCTGTTGCAGTTGCTCACCGGCAACAGCCTGCCCCAGCAGACCGGCGCTCAGTGCCAGGCCCAGCGAACCTACCAGCAGATTTCGACGTAGTGCGGAAAGAATCATGACAAGCCCCTGTGTTTTCTTATGGAAGACGCTTAAGGAAAGTTGGCGAATCCGGGAATTGGACGACAGCGCTATCCTGCCTTAAAGCAGCTTATGCGTCTCTCGCGAAATTCGCCTGCGGCGAGACTATATGACGGTTCTTTTAGAATGGAAAATAATGAATTTTCCATTTGTTATTCTTTTAATGAATATGTATTCGAGCTGACGCTGAGCGTTCCCACGTCGGGCGCGGGAACGCGCTCAGGCCTACAGAAAGTCCTTGTACGCGAACAACGCCGGGGCGCCGCCGGTGTGCAGGAAGATGATCGGGCCGTCGTCGAAACGCCCGCGACCGATGCCGTCGAGCAGCCCGGCCATGGCCTTGCCGGTGTAGACCGGATCGAGCAGCACGGCGTCCTGACTCGCCAGCAGTTTCACCGCTGCCAGGGTTCCGGCATTCGGCTCGCCGTAACGCGGGCCGAAGTATTCGTCCCACAACTCGACCTTGAAACTGTCCGGCAGCGCCACACCCAGCAGGTCGGCGGTGCGTTCGGCCAGGCCCTGGACTTTCGGGCGCTGATCTTCTTCGCTGCGCGATACCGTCACGCCGATCACCGGCAGTTGTGGCAGCGCTTCACTCAGCGCCAGCGCCAGACCGCTGTGAGTGCCAGCGCTGCCCGAGGCCAAAACGACGGCGGAAAATTGCAGGCCGGTGTCCTTGATCTGCTCCGCCAGTTCCAGGCCGGCGCGTACGTAACCCAGTGCGCCGAGGGCGTTGGAGCCACCGATCGGCACCAGGTACGGCTTCTTGCCGTTGCTGCGCAGGCGCACGGCGAGGGCGGCCAGTTGTTCGTCGGCGTTGTCGAGGTTGTCGACCAGCTCGACCTTGGTGTCGAACAGGTCCAGCAGCAGGCGATTGCCGTTGCCGGTGTAGTTGCTGTCATCGGTGCCCAGCGGGTTTTCCAGCAGGGCCACGCAGCCCAGGCCCAGTTTCGCGGCCAGTGCGGCGGTCTGGCGAACGTGGTTCGATTGCAGTGCGCCGGCGGTGATCAGGGTATCGGCGCCTTGGGCGAGGGCATCGGCGGCGAGGTATTCGAGCTTGCGCAGCTTGTTGCCGCCCATGGCCAGCGGCGTCAGGTCATCGCGTTTGATGTAGACATCGCGGCCGAGCCAGGTGGACAGGCGCTCGAGTTTTTCCAGTGGGGTCGGTTGGCCGAGCAGGTCGAGGCGGTTAAAGCGATCCAGCTGTTGTTTGATCGGTTGTGTGGACATGGTTCCGTACTGATGCAAGGAGATGTCAGGACTATAGGCACGCCGATTTACCGGGGCAACCGCCAATCGCTTATAGCCAAATGTGCTTAGCCCAGCACTATCGGTTCTTAATTCGCGCCCGTGGGGTTGCCGTAAAGTAGTCGCCGTTGACGCGGCCAGACAGTCCGGCCGCCCGTGAGGAGTCTTTACCGTGAGCGAGCGTTCCAGCCATTGGCAATTGCAGACCATCGTCAGCCAGCTGCGTACCGCGCGGGATCAGTGGCGGGCACAAAATGGCCGTGCTTCCGGCGAGCAGGGCGGACGCGAATTGCCGTCCCGTGATGCGATGGCGCAAATCCTGGAAGCCCTGTGCGGCGCGTTGTTCCCGATGCGGCTGGGGCCGGTGGATCTGCGTGAGGAGAGCGAGGATTTCTACGTCGGTCATACCCTCGACGTCGCCTTGAATGCGCTGCTGGCTCAGGCACGACTCGAATTGCGTTACGTCGCCCGTCACAGTGCCCAGGCCGATACCGAAGTCGAGGTGCAGGCCATCAGGATCATCCAGGATTTCGCCCTCGCGTTGCCGGGCCTGCGCAGTCTGCTCGATACCGATGTACTGGCGGCGTATCACGGCGACCCGGCGGCGCGCAGTGTGGATGAAGTGCTGCTGTGCTATCCGGGGATTCTGGCGGTGATTCACCATCGTCTGGCCCACCATTTGTATCGCGCGGGTTTGCCGCTGCTGGCGCGGATCAGCTCGGAAATCGCCCACTCGGCGACCGGCATCGATATTCACCCGGGCGCGCAGATCGGCCGCAGTTTCTTCATCGACCATGGGACCGGCGTGGTGATCGGCGAGACCGCGATCATCGGCGAGCGCGTCAGGATTTATCAGGCGGTGACCCTCGGCGCCAAGCGCTTCCCGGCGGACGAGGACGGCCAGTTGCAGAAGGGCCATCCACGCCATCCGATCGTCGAGGACGACGTGGTGATTTACGCCGGGGCGACGATCCTGGGGCGGATCACCATCGGCAAAGGCTCGACCATCGGCGGCAATGTTTGGCTGACCCGCAGCGTGCCGGCCGGGTGCAACCTGACCCAGGCCAACCTGCAGCATGATGACGGGACGCAGAAGTAATTTTTCTGTCTGATCGTTCCCGCGCAACGCGGGAACGATCGTCCTCGCCACAGCGTCATACCCCCTCTTGAGCTAGCGTACGAAAGGTACCGCTGAGCCCTGCGATTAGTCCTGAGCGTACTATCCATGTTTAACTTGAACGTTCATTCAAGTTAAACCGGCGGTTCGCTGCCCGCTCACAACAGGAGGCTTGCCTTTGCTGAGTCCGATCATTTCAGCCATTTTCCAATCCCTTGAGGTGCACCGTTCATGAGTGCATCGTCCACCCCCGCCAGCGGTCTGGTGCGCATGAATCCGCCGGTGTTCTGGTTCGCCGCGACGGTGATCCTGCTGTTTGGTCTGACGGTCATCGCCATGCCGGAACAGGCCGGCGCCTGGCTTCTCGAAGCGCAAAACTGGGCGGCCAACACGGTCGGCTGGTACTACATGCTCGCGATGACCCTGTATCTGGTCTTCGTGGTGGTCACCGCGTTATCGGGCTACGGCAAGATCAAACTCGGTGCCGACCACGACGAACCCGAATTCAGTTACCTGTCCTGGGCCGGCATGCTGTTCGCCGCCGGGATCAGCATCACGCTGTTTTTCTTCTGCGTGTCCGAACCGCTGACCCACATGCTCCAGCCGCCGCAAGGCGAGACCGGCACCGCGGAGGCGGCGCGTCAGGCGATGCAGATTCTGTTTCTGCACTGGGGCCTGCACGGCTGGGGCGTGTTCGCCTTTGTCGGCATGGCGCTGGCGTATTTCGCCTACCGGCATAACCTGCCGCTGGCCCTGCGTTCGGCGCTGTACCCGCTGATCGGCAAACGCATCAACGGGCCCATCGGCTACGCGGTGGACGGCTTCGGCATCATCGCTACGGTGTTCGGTCTCGGTGCGGACATGGGCTTCGGCGTGCTCCATCTCAACTCCGGTCTGGACTACCTGTTCGGCATCGCCCACACCCAGTGGATTCAGGTCGGCCTGATCACGCTGATGATGGGTGCGGCGATCATCGTCGCCGTCTCCGGTGTGGATAAGGGCGTGCGGGTCATGTCCGACATCAACATGCTGCTGGCCTGTGCGCTGCTGCTGTTCGTGTTGTTCGCCGGCCCTACCCAGCATTTGCTCAACACCCTGATCCAGAATCTGGGCGACTACCTCGGCGCGTTGCCGATGAAGAGTTTCGACCTCTACGCCTACGACAAACCGAGCGACTGGCTCGGCGGCTGGACAGTCTTTTACTGGGCCTGGTGGATCGCATGGTCGCCGTTCGTGGGCCTGTTCATCGCACGGATTTCCCGTGGCCGGACCATCCGCGAATTCGTCTTCGGCGTGCTGCTGATTCCACTCGGTTTCACCTTGGCGTGGATGTCGATCTTCGGCAACAGCGCCATCGACCAGGTGCTCAATCATGGTATGTCGGCGCTGGGCATGTCGGCCCTCGACAACCCGTCGATGACCCTTTACCTGCTGCTGGAAACCTACCCGTGGAGCAAAACCGTCATCGCGGTAACGGTGTTCATCAGCTTCGTGTTCTTCGTCACCTCCGCCGACTCCGGCACCGTGGTGCTCTCGACCCTGTCGGCCAAGGGCGGCAACCCGGATGAAGACGGGCCGAAATGGCTGCGGGTGTTCTGGGGCGCGATGACCGCGCTGATCACCAGCGCGCTGCTGTTTTCCGGCAGCATCGATGCGCTGAAGTCGGCGGTGGTGCTGACCTCGTTGCCGTTCTCGCTGATTCTGCTGCTGATGATGTGGGGCTTGCACAAGGCGTTTTATCTGGAGTCGCAGAAGCAGATCGCGCAACTGCATTCGCTGGCGCCGGTCTCCGGTTCACGGCGAGGCAAGGGCGGCTGGCGCCAGCGTCTGAGTCAGGCCGTGCACTTCCCGTCGCGCGACGAGGTGTACCGCTTCATGGACACCACGGTGAAACCGGCCATCGAAGAAGTGACGGCGGTGTTCGCCGAGAAAGGCCTGAACGTGGTCACCCAACCGGATCCGGCGCACGACAGCGTCAGCCTGGAAATCGGTCACGGCGAGCAGCACCCGTTCATCTATCAGGTGCAGATGCGCGGCTACTTCACGCCGTCGTTCGCGCGAGGCGGCATGGGTTCCAAGCAGTTGAACAATCGCCGCTACTACCGCGCCGAAGTGCATCTGAGCGAGGGCAGTCAGGACTACGATCTGGTTGGTTACACGAAAGAGCAGATCATCAACGACATCCTCGACCAGTACGAACGGCACATGCAGTTCCTGCATCTGGTGCGTTGATCGGGGCAGGGCGCCGGGACGCTTTCAGGTCTCGGCGCTCAGCGCCATGAACAACACCATCGCCGCCAGCGGCACGCCATACACGGCGCTGCCGATCGCAATCTCCGACCCCAGCGGCTGCCCGGCATGCACCACGCCGACCGCACCATTGATCACCGTCAACGCCAGCCACAACGCCGCGAAACCATAGGCCAGCGTCTGCCGACTGAAGCCGATGCGCTCGCCGATGTAGAACATCAGCGCCAGCAGGATCAGGCCGAAGAAGATGATGATTGCGGTGTGCATGGTGGGTTTCGCCTGGTGGATTCGTTTACCTGCGATTCGTCCAGCTCGGTGTCCTTTAAGAGCATAGCCAAACCGGCCCATTCTTTTCGTGTCTCTCCGCTGGCTGACCATGACGTTCTGTCTATGCCATCCAGACTGCGAGCTGCATCAGATCTTCACGTCACTATCGATTTCAAGATGTGTAATTTAACTTTCTGATTGCAGGTTCTACCTATAGTGCGCTGCATCTACGGGTGTACAGGAAGGGCACTAATGAAATTTCCGGTCGTTCTGCATAAGGATTTCGACTCAGACTACGGAGTGATCGTCCCCGACATTCCGGGTTGTTACTCGTCAGGCGGTACAGCCGCTGAAGCTGTCAGCAACATTCAAGAAGCATTGGCATTGCACTTTGCGGGACTGGTCGCGGATCGCGAGTCGTTGCCGCGGGTGCGGGACATTGGTGCTCATCTCGACAACCCGGAATACGCCGGAGGCGTTTGGGATGTAGTCGAGTTTGATATCACCCCATATTTTTCGATCTGACTCGCATATTTTGAGAGCGAGTCTTTGGGTCAGGTGCTTTCCCGCTCGATGACTTGGCATTGCAGCAAATTAAGTCGCTGCACCTCATCGCTCGGCAACACGCCAAGGCTTTCCAGCACCCGCGTCGCCGCCAGCACGCCAATCTCCAGCGCCGGCGGTTTGATCGTGCTCAGGCTCGGCAGCAGCATCTCGGCGAACGGGTAGTCGCCGAAGCCGAGGACGGCGCAGTCTTCGGGGATCTTGAGGCCGGCGCGTTGCCCGGCGAGCAGGCCGCCGGCGGCGAGGTTGTCGTTGGCGAAGATGATGGCGTCCGGGCGGGGTGAGGCGTTCATCAGCGATTCCATCGCTTGCTTGCCGGCCTCGAACGGGGCGCGATTGGCGTCGGGTGCGAATACCCAGGGCTCCAGATCGAGTTCACGCACGGTCGCGGCGTAACCGTCGCGGCGTTCCAGTGCGCTGAAGTCGCCGGGTGCGCTGTTCTGCACGAAGGCGATTCGCCGATAGCCTTTGTCGTGCAGATAACGGGCGGCGCTGACACCCACTTCAAAGTGCGAAAAACCGATCTGCATCGGCTCACGCTCCGGTTGGTAATCCCAGGTTTCGATCACCGGGATATCCGCTTCGGCGAGCATCTTTTCCGTGCCCGCGCTGTGGAAGTGACTGGTGACCACCAGCGCTGCAGGCGACCAGCCGAGGAATGCCCGCACGGCGTTTTCTTCCTGCTCGGTGCTGAAGTAACTCGATGCCAGAAGAAGCTGATAACCGTGACGGCTGAGGGTGTCGCTGAAGCCCTGAATGGTGTTGGCGAAGATCGGCCCGGAGATGTTCGGAATAACCATGCCGACGATTTTCCCCCGCGCCGAGGCTAGCCCGCCGGCCACCAGATTCGGCACGTAACCCAGTTCGGCGACCACGGCCGCGATCCGTTCGCGACGTTCGGGCGAGACCTGTTCCGGCTGGTTGAAGTAGCGCGACACGGTGATCGCCGAAACACCGGCCTGGCGCGCCACCGCGTTGAGGGTCACGCGACCGGCGCCACGGCGTTTGCGGGGTTTTTCTTCGCTCAAGGCTCGATCCTTCTTAAAAACCAAAACGCATATAAAAGTAATTTTTCAGTATTGGACGGTCTATGTCCGGCTTGCCAATACTGGCGATGTTAGCGCTAACAAAGCGCGTTGTCTGCTACTCGCTCGAGCGAATGCCCAAGACACCGAGACAGGCGCTGTCGTCGCAGAACGGCAGCGGTTCAGGGCAACTTTTCGAGCGGGCAAACATGCACAACATTCCTGGGGCGACACACAAACTGGCGCAATCGATCCGCACTGCGGGCTGGCTACTCACCGGGCTGGCCGCGCTGCCGCTGCCCGCCGCGTTCGCCGCCGACAGCACCGATCAGGAGCCGACACTCAAGTCCGTCACGGTCACCGCCACCCGCCGCGAAGAGTCGCTGCAAAAGGTGCCGGTGGCGGTGTCGGTGATCGACGGCGAGCAACTGGAGCGCGACAACCGCAACAGCGTGGGGAGCATCGTCCAGCAAGTGCCGTCGCTGAATTTCCGCACCGGCGCATCGAACAAGGACACTTCGTTGTTCGTGCGTGGCGTGGGGACGATTTCCACCTCGCCGGGGGTCGAGCCGACCGTGGCCACGGTGATTGATGGCGTGGTCTACGCCCGTCCCGGCCAATCCACTCTGGATCTGCTGGACCTGGAACGCGTCGAAGTCCTGCGCGGCCCGCAAGGCACGCTGTTCGGCAAGAACGCCTCGGCCGGCGTGCTGAACATCACCAGCAAGGCGCCGACCGCCGAGACCCACGGCTACATCGATCAGTCGTACTACAGCGGCAACGAAAGCCGCACCCGTTTCGGCATCGGCGGCAGCCTGATTCCGGACACGCTCAAGGGCTCGATCAGCACATTGTTCGGCACTTACGACGGCAACGTCGACAACAAGCACAACGGTCAGGAGGTTAACGGTTACAACCATCGCGGCGTGCGCGGCAAACTGGAATTCACCCCGAACGACGACGTCACCTTCACCCTGATCGCCGACTACATGCAGTCCCACGATGACGGCCCGAACGGCGTCGTGACCAAGGCTCTGACCCCGGCCTTCGCCAATGCGCTGAGCCCGGTCGGCGCCACCAGCCACAACCGCGACATCAACACCGACACCCGCACCCACGTCGAGGACACCAACAAGGGCCTGTCCGGCCAGCTCGACTGGCAACTGGGCGATTACACCCTGACGTCGATCACCGCGTGGCGCGGCTGGGACAACACCCAGTATCAGGACGGCGACCGCCTCGGCACGGTGACGGCGGCGTTCCCCGGCACGGCGGACAAAGGCGATCTGGCGTTCGACCAGTACTCGCAGGAGCTGCGCCTCGCGTCGCCGAAAGGCGAATTCCTCGAATACGTCGGTGGCCTGTTCTACATGCACGGCAAGGACGAGGAAACCTATCAGCGCACCCTGACCACCACGACGCGGACTGATCGCGGCGTTGCCGATTACAGCACCACCAGCGACAGCTACGCAGTGTTCGGCGAGAGCACGCTGAACTTCACCTCGGACTTCCGTGGCATCGCCGGCCTGCGCTATACCCACGACGATCTCGAATACGATCACCGTCGCGTCTCCACTTCCGCCACCACCGTCAGCGGCATTCAACCGGCCACCCGCAGTTCCGGTTCGGTGGACGAGGACGGCTGGTCCGGCCGTCTCGGTTTGCAGTACGACCTGAGCGACACCGTCACCACCTATCTGACCTACTCGCGTGGCTACAAAGGCCCTGCCTACAACGTGTTCTTCAACATGCAGCCGCGCGATACCGAAGCGCTGAAACCGGAAACCTCCAACACCTGGGAGGCGGGGATCAAAGCCTCAAGCTGGAACAATCGCCTGACCACCAACCTCGCGGTTTTTCACAGCGACTACGACAACTACCAGGCGAACTTTTTCGACACCGTCGCCGGGCAAGTCGTAACGCGCCTGATCAACGCCGGCAGCGTCAGCACCGAGGGTGTGGAACTTGATTTCGCCCTGCAGGCGACCCAGCAACTGAAGTTCTCCGGCGCGCTGGCTTACACCCGCGCCCGCATCGACGAGTTCGCCTGCCCGGCGGGCGCTGCGGCGTCGTGCAACGTCAACGGCAAACCGCTGCCGTTCAGCCCGGACTGGAAAAGCTACGTGCGGGCCGACTACACCATCCCGCTGGATAACGGCCTGGATATCGAACTCGGCACCGACTACAGCTGGCAGAGCGAAGTGCAGTACGACATCAGCCAGAACGCCGATACCAAACAGGGCGCCTACGGCCTCTGGAACGCCAGCGTGGCCCTGGCCGATTACACCAACGGCTGGCGCGTGGCGTTGCTCGGCAAGAATCTCACCGACAAGTCGTATTCACCATTGCTCGCCAGCGGTGGCAACTACATCTACCGCGCCGTGCCTCGCGACGACGAGCGCTACTTCGGCGTGCAACTGCGCAAGGACTTCTGAGATGAGCAGACAGCTGAAACTCGGCGCGTTCCTCATGGCCACCGGGCACCACGTCGCCGCGTGGCGTCACCCGGAAGTGCCGGCCAACGCCGGGCTGGATTTCGCCCATTACAAACGCCTGGCGCAGATTGCCGAGGCGGCGAAATTCGACACCTTGTTCATCGCCGACAGCGTCGCCGCGCCAACCCAGGACATTGCCAGCCGCATGGCTCGTTCGGATCACTTCGAACCGCTGACCTTGCTCTCGGCCCTGAGCGCAGTGACCGAGCACATCGGCCTGATCGCTACCGCCACCACCAGCTACAACGAGCCGTACCACGTGGCGCGTAAATTCGCTTCGCTCGATCACCTGTCGGGCGGGCGAGCGGGGTGGAATCTGGTGACCTCGGACAACGCCGCCGAAGCGCAGAATTTCGGCCGCGACGAACACATCGGCCATGCCGAACGCTACAGCCGCGCCCGGGAATTTCATCAGGTGGTCACCGGGCTCTGGGACAGTTGGCAGGACGATGCCTTCATTCGCGACAAGGCCAGCGGCGCCTATTACGACCCGGAAAAACTGCACGTGCTGAATCACGTCGGCGAGCACTTCAAGGTCAAAGGCCCGCTGAATGTCGCGCGTTCGCCACAGGGTCAGCCGGTGATCGTGCAGGCCGGCTCGTCGGAAACCGGACGTGAACTGGCGGCGCAGACGGCCGAAATGGTGTTCACCGCGCAGACCTCGCTAGCCAGCGCCCAGGCGTTTTACACCGACCTCAAGGGGCGCTTGCCGAAGTTCGGACGCAGTGCTGATTCGCTGAAAATCATGCCCGGCGTGTTTGTCGTGGTCGGGCAGACGGAAGCCGAAGCGCAGGAAAAATGTGAAACGTTTCAGCAATTGGTCGAACCCGAGGTTGGCGTCGCCCTTCTTGGGCGTATGCTGGGCAACTTCGATCTGTCGAAGTACCCGCTGGACGGGCCGCTGCCGGAGTTGCCGCTGACTGACAGCGGCCAGCAGAGCCGACAGAAACTGCTGACCGAACTGGCCGGCCGGGAGCATCTGACCCTGGCCGAACTGGGCCGCAGAATCGCCGGCGGTCGCGGGCATTACAGCGTCGTCGGCACACCGTCGCAGATTGCCGACCGTTTGCAGGAATGGTTCGAGCAGGGCGCGGCGGACGGCTTCAACGTGCTGGTGCCGCACCTGCCCGGCGGGCTCGAAGACTTCGCCAATGGCGTGGTCCCGGAACTGCAACGGCGTGGGCTGTTCAGAACGGAATACGAGGGCCGGACCTTGCGCCAGAACCTTGGCCTCGCCCGGCCCGGCAACAGATTTGCGTAGCAATCGACACCCGATTCAAGACCGACAAGAGAGGATTCGATGACTTACACCGCTGCCAAGAATCGCTACAACTCCATCCCTTACCGCCGCGTCGGACGCAGCGGTCTGGTGCTGCCGGCGCTGTCCCTGGGCCTGTGGCACAACTTCGGCGACAGCACGCCGATCGACACCCAGCGCTCGTTGCTGCGCACGGCGTTCGATCTGGGGATCAACCACTTCGACCTGGCCAACAACTACGGCCCTCCCTACGGCAGCGCCGAGACCAATTTCGGCCGTCTGCTGCGCGAAGACTTCAAGCAGTATCGCGACGAACTGATCATCTCCAGCAAGGCCGGCTGGGACATGTGGCCCGGCCCTTACGGCCAGGGCGGCGGCTCGCGCAAATACGTGCTGGCCAGCCTCGACCAGAGCCTGCAACGCCTGGGCCTGGACTATGTGGATATCTTCTATTCGCACCGCTTCGACCCGGACACCCCGCTGGAAGAAACCGCCAGCGCCCTCGCCACGGCGGTGCAGCAGGGCAAGGCGTTGTACATCGGTATCTCGTCGTACTCCGGCGTGAAAACCCGCGAAATCGCTGCGTTGCTCAAAGAGTGGAAAGTGCCGCTGCTGATTCACCAACCAGCGTACAACCTGCTCAACCGCTGGGTGGAAAAGGACCTGCTCGACACTACCGACGAACTCGGCACCGGCGTGATTGCGTTCACCCCGCTGGCACAAGGTCTGCTGACCGACAAATACCTCAACGGCGTGCCGGCGGATGCGCGGGTCAATCGTCCGGGCGGTGGTTCGTTGCTGTCTTCGCACTTGTCCGAGGCGAACATTGCTCATGTGCGGGCGTTGAATGAAATCGCCAAACGTCGCGGGCAGAGCCTGGCGCAACTGGCATTGGCATGGACGCTGCGGGATCCGCGAGTGACTTCGGCGCTGATCGGTGCGAGCCGGCCGGAGCAGATTATTGAGAACGTTGGGGCTTTGAAGAATTTGAGCTTCAGTGCGGAAGAGCTGGCGGAGATTGACCGGTTTGCTCAGGAGGGCGGGATTAATCTTTGGGAGAAGCCTTCTACGGCGGAATAAACGACACACTGATCGTTCCCACGCTCTGCGTGGGAATGCAGCCCGGGACGCTCCGCGTCAGCAGTGCGTGGGAACGATCAGTTGTTCAGCGAAAAAACGGCACATCCCCCAACACCGTAGCCCGCTGCATCACCCGCCGCGCCGGCCGGTAGTCATCCACCGCGTAATGCTGGGTCACGCGGTTGTCCCAGAACGCAATGTCATCCTTCTGCCAGCGCCAGCGAATGGTGAATTCCGGCCGCGTCGCGTGGGCGAACAGAAACTTCAACACCGCTTCGCTCTCGGTCTCCGACAGCTCATTGATCTTCGACGTGAACCCTTCGCTGACGAACAGCGAGCGCCGCCCGCTCACCGGATGCGTGCGGATCACCGGGTGCGACAGCGGTGGATTCTTGCGCCGTGCCGCTTCCCACTGCGCCAGTGCTTCCGGCGTGTTGCCGTAGCGCTCCAGCGGAAACGAGCGGGTGAAATCGTGAGTCGCGGTCAGCCCTTCAAGCATTGCTTTCATCGGCGCCGACAGCGCTTCATACGCAGCAATCCCGCTGGCCCACAATGTGTCGCCACCGAACTCCGGCAGCAGCTTGGCGCTGAGCACCGCGCCCATGGCCGGGGTCGGCAGGAAGGTCACGTCGGTGTGCCAGATCGCGTTGTCGCGCACGTCGGTAACGGCGGTGTCGAGGATCAGCACTTCCGGCTGTTCCGGCACGTTCGGGTAGATCGGATGAATGTGCAGGTCCCCGAAGTAGGCGGCGAAACGCGCCTGCTGCGACGGCTCGATCGGCTGATTGCGGAAGAACAGCACCTGATATTTGAGCAGTGCCTGCTCGATGGCGTCGCGCTGTTCCAGGTTCAGCGGCTGGCTGACGTCGACGCCGCTGATCTGTGCGCCGAGGGCCGAGCTTAAAGGGGTGATGTTCAGGCTGCTCATGGTGGTTCTCTTCAATTCCGGGGCCCCGAAACTGTCGGGGTAGTCAGTGCTGAAAAATCAGTGGGCCTGGCCGTGCCACGGCACCAGTTTGCGTTGCAGGGCGCGCAGGCCCATCTCCATCGCGAAGGCGATCAGGGCGATGACCAGAATCCCCAGCACCACCACATCGGTGACCAGGAACTGCGCGGCCGACTGCACCATGAAGCCCAAGCCGCTGGTGGCCGCAATCAGTTCGGCGGCGACCAGAGTCGACCAGCCAACACCCAGACCAATGCGCACACCGGTCAGAATGTCCGGCAGGGCGCTTGGCAAAATCACATGGCGGATCAGTTGCGCGCGAGTCGCGCCCAGCGACTGTGCGGCACGCAATTTGGCCGGGTCGACAGTGCGCACACCGGTGGCGGTGGCAATCGCGATCGGAGCGAAAATCGCCAGATAGATCAGCAGCACTTTCGACAACTCGCCGATGCCGCACCAGATCACGATCAGCGGCAGATAGGCGAGTGGCGGAATCGGCCGGTAGAACTCGATCAGCGGATCCAGCACGCCACGGGCGATGCGGTTGGCGCCGATGGCAATGCCCACCGGCACCGCGGTCAGAATCGCAAAACCGAGGCCCAGGCCGATGCGGCTGAGGCTCGCGCCCAGGTGCTGCCACAACGTCGAATCCATGTAGCCCGTGGTCGCCAGCAACCAGCCTTTTTGCAGCACGGCGGACGGTGGCGGCAGGAACAACGGTTCGATCAGGCCGGTGGCGGTCACGGCCCACCAGATCACCAGCAACGCGAACAGGGTCAGCAGGCTGATCCAGCGGGTGCTGAGGCTGCGGCGCACGGGAATCACCACCGACGTGGTGGCGGGTTTCACTGCGGTGGCGGAAACGTCGTAACTGCTCATGCGCGCTCCTGCCGCTGAACGGCGCTGCGTTGCGAGAACACTTTGGCCAGCACGTGTTCGCGGGTTTCGATGAAGCGCGGATCGGACTTGATCGACCGCGCCGATTCGCCGGCGGCATAGCGCTGGCCGAAGTCGAGGTGCAGACGCTCGACAATCTGCCCCGGATTCGGCGCCAGCAGAATCAGGTCAGTGGCGAGGAACACCGCTTCTTCAATGTCGTGGGTAATCAGGAATACCGGTTTGGCGGTGCGTTGCCAGACTTGCAGCAACAGCTCCTGCATCTGTTCGCGGGTGAAGGCATCGAGGGCGCCGAAGGGCTCGTCCATCAGCAACACACGCGGGTCGGCCGCGAGGGCGCGGGCCAGGCCAACACGTTGCTTCTGGCCGCCGGAGAGCTGCCAGATCCGACGATGTTCAAAACCGGAAAGATCGACCAGCGCGAGCATTTCCCGCGCGCGCTGTTCGCGTTTGTCCTTGGCCACACCGGCCAGTTCCAGACCGAAAGCGACGTTGGCCAGCACGTCCTGCCAGGGCAGCAGGGCGTCGTCCTGGAACACCACGCCGCGTTCGGCGCTCGGGCCTTTGACCGGCACGTTGTCGAGGGTGATGCGGCCGGCGCTCGGTTCGACGAAGCCGGCAATCAGGTTCAACAGCGAAGTCTTGCCACTGCCGGACGGGCCGAGGGCCACCAGCAATTGCTGAGGGCCGAGGGTCAGGGAAATGTCGGACAGTACCGGTTCCGGGCTGCCGGGGTACTGTGCGCTGATGCGCTCCAGCTGTAGCAAGGCCATCGCAATTAACTCCCGATCAGTTGGTGATGTACTTGGCGCTGACGTACGGCGCGTAGTCCGGCAGTACCGCTTCGACCTTGCCTTGCTCTTTGAGGAACGCAGCGGTGTCGGTGATGGCTTTGGTGGTCGGCGCGCCGAGGTCACTGACCTGATCCGCCGCCAGCGGGTAGGCGTTGCCCTGCAGCAGCAATGGGATGTCGCTGGCCTTGGCGCCGGAGAGTTTCACCAGCTTGTCGACGTTGCTCTGATTGGCGAGCCAGGCTTTCGGATCCTTGCGGTAGTCGGCGTAGGCGTCGAGGGTGACCTTGGCGAACGCGGTGACGATTTCCGGGTGCTTCTCGGCGAAGTCCTTGCGCACGATCCAGGCGTCGAAGGTCGGCGCGCCGAACTTGGCCAGCTCACCGGAAGTGATCAGCACTTTGCCGTTTTCCTTGGCCACACCCAGCGCCGGATCCCAAACGTAAGTGGCGTCGATGTCACCGCGTTTCCACGCGGCAATGATCGCTGGGGGGGCGAGGTTGAGGACGGTGACTTTCGACGGGTCGATGTTCCAGTGTTTCAGCGCGGCCAACAGGCTGTAGTGACCGGTGGACACGAACGGCACGGCGATTTTCTTGCCGACCAGATCCTGCGGGGTTTTGATACCGGAACCGTCGCGGGCGACCAGCGCTTCGGCGGCACCGATCTGGGTGGCGATGAGGAAGGTTTCAACTGGGACTTTGCGGGTGATCGCGGCGGTCAGCGGGCTGGAACCGAGGTAACCGATTTGCACATCGCCGGAGGCGATGGCGGCAATAATGTCGGCACCGTTATCGAATTTGCGCCAGTTGATGTCGGCCTTGGTGGCTTTTTCGTAGGCGCCGTCGGCCTGGGCAACTTTCGCCGGGTCAACGGTGGTCTGGTAGGCGACGGTGAGGTCGGCGGCCTGAGCCAGGAAACTCGCGGCAGCCAGAGAGGCCACGGCCAGCAGGCGAAGCGGGAAATTCAGTTTCATTGAAGAGCTCCATATCAGGCGACCGAGCGTCGGCGTGAAAGGAGACTAAATGATCTAAGAATCTAAAAATAAATAACTTTTTAGAATGAGCTTATGAGCGGAAAAATCTAAGCCGGGGGGCTTTTCATAGTTCCCACGCTCTGCGTGGGAATTCAGCTTGTGACGCTCCGCGTCACTGGGACGCAGAGCGTCCCTTGAGGCATTCCCACGCAGAGCGTGGGAACGATCAGACGATCAATCCAAAGACAAACGATCAGTTACTGATCGCCAGAATACTCGCCTGATACGACCCGACAAACACGTCGAAATCGCCGACTTCGTTCTGCTCCAGCTCAGCCTGTTGCGCCAGCGAAGACCGCGCCAGTTCCTCGAACTTCGCTTGTTCCTCAGCCGCCAACGGCTCGCTGCGGAAGAACTCGGCGTGGGCCTGGCTCTGGCGCAGGGAGAATTGCGCGAAGCTTTCCTTGTGTGTGGCCATCGCTGCCAGCACCTGGGCCGAAGGCGTCAGGGACGAATCCTTGACCTTGGCCAGTTGCGCATCGAGCGCCTTGCTGTGGGCATCGCCGCCGTGGCTTTGATCCAGCAGCGCCGCCAGCGGAGCGATTTTTTCCAGCAGTTCGGCGGCCCATTCCTTCAGCTCGACCGGTTGGCCGTCGCGCTGCAATTGCAGACCCGGACGGCGACCTTCCTTGACCACGCTGAGAAAGTTGGAGGTGGCGTTGCCGCAGGAGTTGTTGGTCAGCAGCGGGCTTTCGTTCAGCGCGCAGTACAGCAGGAATGCGTCGAGGAAGCGCGACTCGGTGAGGTCGATACCCATCGGCAGGAACGGGTTGATGTCCAGGCAGCGCACTTCGACGTACTGAATGCCACGGGCCATCAAGGCCTGGATCGGCCTCTCGCCGGTGTAGGTCACGCGTTTCGGGCGGATGTTGGAGTAGTACTCGTTTTCGATCTGCAGGATGTTGGTGTTCAGTTGCACCCACTCGCCATCCTGGTGCGTGCCGACTTCAACGTACGGCGCGTACGGTGTGGCCACCGCTTTGCGCAGGCTGTCGGTGTAGCTCGCCAGGTCGTTGTAGCAAGGGGTCAGGCCGGCCTGGGCGTTGCTCTGGTAACCGAGGTCGCTCATGCGCAGGCTGGTGGCGTAGGGCAGGTACAGGGTGTCCGGATCCAGCTGTTCCAACTGGTGCGCACGACCGCGCAGGAAACCCGCGTCCAGCGCCGGCGAAGCACCGAACAGGTACATCAGCAGCCAGCTGTAGCGGCGGAAGTTACGGATCAGCGCGATATAGGACGACGACTGGAAATCCCGGTCGGTGCCAACGAAGCCTTCGGCTTCTTTCAGCAACGGCCAGAGCTTTTCCGGCAGGGAAAAGTTGTAGTGAATCCCGGCGATGCACTGCATGGTCTTGCCGTAACGCAGGGCCAGGCCCTTGCGGTAGACGTACTTGAGCTGACCGATGTTGGAGGTGCCGTAATAGGCGATCGGGATGTCTTCCTCGGCCGGCAACGGGCACGGCATCGATGGACTCCACAGGTACTCGTTGCCGAGTTTGCTGTAGGCAAAGCGATGAATCTTGTCCAGGCTGGCCAGGGTATCGGCAGGGTCTGGCAGGGCGGGCGTGATGAACTCCAGCAGCGACTCGGAATAGTCGGTCGTGATCTGTTCGTTGGTCAGCGCGGAACCCAGGGCTTCAGGGTGCGGCGTTTGGGCCAGGCGGCCTTCGCCGGTCACACGCAGGCATTCACGTTCGATACCGTGAAGGCACTGCTCAAGCAGAGAGAGGTTAGCGCGCTCGCCGAGCAGAGCCAGGCGGCGGTTGAGAAGTTCGCTCAATTTGGATTCCTTCACGCGTCAGTCGCCCCAATATGGGGGTGGGCAGGACGGTCTACAAGGGTGAAGTTGAAACTGGCGTTTTCGCCTGGTTTTCGGGCCATGAAAGCCCCATTGGAAACGCCAACTTCAGTCCCTGAATCTGGCAGACGCGGGCGAGGAAAACTCCGACGCTGCGATCACAGCGCCGAAATTAACTCAAAATGATGAACAACATCTACAGGACAGCGAACGTGCCTTGCGCTTTTGCGACCAGTTTGTCGCCCTGCATCACGTCGGCTTCGACCACCAGCGTGCGCCGGCCCGGGTGGATCACCCGCGCCGTGCACATCACCTCGCCTTCGGAGACGGCGCGGATGTAGTTGATCTTGCACTCGATGGTCGCGCTCTGCTGGTCGAAGCCGTGGGTGCTGGAACAGGCCAGCCCCATGGCGATATCCACCAGACTGAACAGCGCGCCGCCGTGCAGCTTGCCGCCGCGGTTGCGCAGTTCGGGTTCCAGCGCCAGGGCGACTTGCGCCACCCCGGTTTCCAGACTGTGCAGGCGGCAGCCCAACAGCTTGAAAAACGCGCTCTCGACGAGCCCGGCCGGCATTTCCATCAGCGTTTCTTCAACTGCTTGGCGTTGGCAAACAGCGACGCCATGGCGTTATTGGCTGGAGCCGCCGGGGTGCTTTCCTTGCGCGGAGCCGAACCCTGCGACTGGCGTGGCGCCGAGCCCGGACGCGAGCCACGGGCACCGTCGATCTTCTCGCCCGGGGTGTCGCTCATGCGCATCGACAGGCCGACGCGTTTGCGCGGGATGTCGACTTCCATGACCTTCACTTTCACCACGTCACCGGCCTTCACCGCTTCGCGCGGATCCTTGATGAATTTCTCCGACAGCGCCGAAATGTGCACCAGACCGTCCTGATGCACGCCGATGTCGACGAACGCGCCGAACGCAGTCACGTTGGTTACCACGCCTTCGAGGATCATCCCCAGTTGCAGGTCCTTCAGGTCCTCGACGCCTTCCTGGAACTCGGCGGTCTTGAACTCCGGACGTGGGTCGCGGCCCGGTTTTTCCAGTTCCTGCAGGATGTCGGTGACGGTTGGCAGACCGAAAGTCTCGTCGGTGAACTTCTTCGGATCCAGGCGCTTGAGGAACGAGGCGTCGCCGATCAGCGAGCGAATGTCGCGGTCGGTTTCAGCGGCGATGCGTTGCACCAGCGGATAGGCTTCCGGGTGAACGGCCGAGGAATCCAGCGGGTTGTCGCCGTTCATCACACGCAGGAAGCCGGCGGCCTGTTCGAAGGTTTTCTCGCCCAGACGCGCGACTTTCTTCAGTGCGGCGCGGGTCTTGAACGCCCCGTGTTCGTCACGGTGAGTCACGATGTTCTGCGCCAGCGTCGCGTTGAGGCCGGAGATCCGCGCCAGTAGCGCCACGGACGCAGTGTTCACGTCCACACCCACGGCGTTCACGCAGTCCTCGACCACGGCGTCCAGGCCGCGCGCCAGTTTCAGCTGCGACACGTCGTGCTGGTACTGGCCGACACCGATGGATTTCGGATCGATTTTCACCAGCTCGGCCAGCGGATCCTGCAGGCGTCGGGCGATGGACACGGCGCCACGGATCGAAACGTCCAGATCCGGGAATTCCTTGGCTGCCAGTTCCGATGCCGAATACACCGATGCGCCGGCTTCGGAGACCATGACCTTGGTCATTTTCATCGTTGGGTATTTTTTGATCAGTTCGATCGCCAGCTTGTCGGTTTCACGGCTGGCAGTACCGTTGCCGATGGCGATCAGGTCGACCGAGTGCTTGGCGCACAGGGCGGCCAGGATGGCGATGGTCTGATCCCATTTGTTGTGCGGCACGTGGGGGTAAACCGTGGCGTGATCCAGCAGTTTGCCGGTGGAGTCGACCACCGCGACCTTGCAGCCGGTACGCAGGCCCGGGTCGAGGCCCAGAGTGGCGCGCGGGCCGGCCGGGGCGGCCAGCAGCAGGTCGTGCAGGTTGTGGGCGAACACGTTGATCGCTTCGGTTTCGGCGCCGTCGCGCAGCTCGCCGAGCAGGTCGGTTTCCAGGTGGGTGTAGAGCTTGACCTTCCAGGTCCAGCGCACCACTTCACCCAGCCATTTGTCGGCCGGACGGTTCTGGTTCTGAATGCCGACGTGCTGACCGATCATGCCTTCGCACGGGTGCAGGGTGCCCGGCAGCTCTTCGCCGACTTTCAGCGCGGAGCTGAGAATGCCTTCGTTGCGGCCACGGAAAATCGCCAGCGCGCGGTGCGACGGCATGCTTTTCAGCGGTTCGTCGTGTTCGAAGTAATCGCGGAATTTCGCGCCTTCCTCTTCCTTGCCGGCGATCACGCGGGCACTGAGGGTGGCTTCCTGCTTCAGGTAGGTGCGCAGTTTTTCCAGCAGGTTGGCGTCTTCGGCGAAGCGCTCCATGAGGATGTACTTGGCGCCTTCCAGCGCTGCCTTGACGTCGGCCACACCTTTTTCGGCGTCGATGAAGCGCGCGGCTTCGGCTTCCGGGGTCAGTGACGGGTCGTTGAACAGGCCGTCGGCCAGTTCGCCGAGGCCGGCTTCCAGGGCGATCTGGCCCTTGGTGCGGCGCTTCTGCTTGTACGGCAGGTACAAGTCTTCGAGGCGGGTCTTGGTGTCGGCGAGTTTGATTTCGCGTTCCAGCTCAGGGGTGAGTTTGCCCTGCTCCTGAATGCTGGAAAGAATGCTGATGCGCCGTTCGTCGAGTTCTCGCAGGTAGCGCAGACGCTCTTCCAGATGACGCAGTTGGGTGTCATCGAGGCTGCCGGTCACTTCTTTCCGGTAACGGGCGATGAAGGGAACGGTAGAGCCTTCATCGAGTAGCGCGACGGCCGCTTCGACCTGTTGTGGGCGTACGCCGAGTTCCTCGGCGATGCGGCTGTTGATGCTGTCCATAAAACCACCTGACAAATTGTGAAAGCAGGCTCGCAGGCGCGTAAATGAAGGCCCGGAGTCTGGTGGGGCGGCTTGATGCTGGCCGCTGCCTGGGTCAAAAGGCATCCCATTGACCCGTGAAATCGAACAATTACTGCGGCGCCCATGAAAATAAAGGACGGCCACCTGCGGTAACGATTCAGACGTTGCCTGACACAAAAGGCCGCGCATTATAACCAGCGTTCTGTCATTCGGGGGCGACGCAGTCTGTAGGCACAAGCCCCGGTTTTCTGGCAGTGAAGGAAAAATCTGCTAACAATGCACACGGTGCGTATAACGGCAGCTACGCCATAATGCGCGCCGAGCTAAAAGGAGCATCCAATGAGCAGCACTGCACAAACTGCTGAAGGCGAAAAAATTCTCATCGTTGACGACGATCCGGGGCTGAGCAGCCTGCTGGAACGCTTTTTCGTCAGCAAGGGCTACCGTGCCCGCGCCGTACCGAATACCGAGCAGATGGACCGTCTGCTGTCGCGTGAAGTGTTCAACCTGGTCGTCCTCGACCTGATGCTGCCGGGCGAAGACGGCCTGACCGCTTGCCGCCGCCTGCGTGGCGCGAACAATCAGATTCCGATCATCATGCTCACCGCCAAGGGCGACGAGCTGAGCCGTATCAAGGGCCTGGAACTGGGCGCCGACGACTATCTGGCCAAGCCGTTCAACCCGGACGAGCTGATGGCTCGCGTCAAAGCCGTGCTGCGCCGTCAGGCCGCGCCGGTGCCGGGCGCGCCGGGCAGTGAAGAAGAAAACGTCACGTTCGGCGACTACGTGCTGTCCCTGGCCACCCGCGAACTCAAACGCGGCGACGAAGTGCACATGCTCACCACCGGTGAATTTGCGGTGCTCAAGGCCCTGGTGATGAACGCTCGTCAGCCGCTGACCCGCGACAAGCTGATGAACCTGGCCCGTGGCCGTGAGTGGGATGCCCTGGAGCGTTCCATCGACGTGCAGATTTCCCGTCTGCGCCGGATGATCGAACCTGATCCGTCCAAGCCGCGCTACATCCAGACCGTCTGGGGTGTCGGCTACGTGTTCGTGCCGGATGGCAACTCCACCAAGTGATGGGTGATTTGTAGGAGCGGGTCTGCGGGAAACGGTCGGAAACGCCGTCCGCGCAGACTCGCAATCCGCAATATGCGAGCATTGCTCGCTCCTGCAAGTGTGTAGCGGTTATCCATGAAAACCCCCGTCTGGTTCCCCCAAAGTTTCTTCTCCCGCACCCTGTGGCTGGTGCTCATCGTCGTATTGTTTTCCAAGGCATTGACCCTGGTTTATCTGTTGATGAACGAGGACGTGCTGGTGGATCGCCAATACAGCCACGGCGTCGCCCTGACGCTGCGTGCCTATTGGGCCGCCGACGAAGAGAACCGCGCGAAAATCGCCGATGCCGCGACCCTGATCCGGGTGGTCGGTGCCGGTGTGCCGGAAGGCGAACAGCACTGGCCGTACAGCGAAATCTACCAGCGGCAGATGCAGGCGGAACTGGGTGCCGACACCGAAGTGCGCTTGCGCATGCATTCGCCGCCGGCCTTGTGGGTTCGTGCGCCGAGCCTCGGTGATGGCTGGTTGAAAGTCCCGCTGTATCCACACCCGTTGCGTGGCCAGAAAATCTGGAACGTGCTCGGCTGGTTCCTGGCGATCGGGTTGCTGTCCACGGCGTCTGCGTGGATTTTCGTCAGCCAGCTCAACCAACCGTTGAAACGTCTGGTTTATGCCGCCCGGCAACTCGGCCAGGGACGCAGCGTGCGCCTGCCGATCAGCGACACCCCCAGCGAGATGGCCGAGGTTTATCGTGCCTTCAACCAGATGGCCGAAGACGTCGAGCAGGCCGGTCGCGAGCGTGAGCTGATGCTCGCCGGGGTATCCCATGACTTGCGCACGCCGCTGACTCGTTTGCGGTTGTCACTGGAGTTGATGGGCGACCGCACTGATCTGACCGATGACATGGTGCGCGACATCGAAGACATGGACGCGATCCTCGACCAGTTCCTCGCGTTCATTCGCGATGGTCGGGACGAGTCGGTGGAGGAGGTGGACCTCAGCGATCTGGTGCGTGAAGTGGCGGCGCCCTACAACCAGACTGAAGAGAAAGTGCGCCTGCGCCTGGAACCGATCCAGCCGTTCCCGTTGCGTCGGGTGTCGATGAAGCGTCTGCTGAACAACCTGATCGGCAACGCGTTGAATCATGCCGGCGGCAGTGTGGACGTCGCGGCCTATGTGTCCGGTGACACCAGCGCACCGTATGTGGTGCTGAGCGTGATGGACCGTGGGGCGGGGATCGACCCTTCCGAACTTGAGGCGATCTTCAACCCGTTCACCCGGGGCGACCGTGCGCGGGGCGGGAAGGGCACCGGGCTGGGACTGGCGATTGTGAAGCGGATTGCTTCGATGCACGGCGGCAATGTCGAACTGCGCAACCGCTCCGGTGGCGGGTTGGAAGCGCGGGTTCGGTTGCCACTGGGATTGATGCTGCCGCGAGACGCGGTTTAAGTTTCAGGCGGCCTTGCGGCCGCCTGATTCAAGGTTCAACCCTTGCCTTTTGTGCGGGTCATGTTCGGCCCGCCATTCTTCTCGAGATGCTCGATGATGATCCCCGCCACGTTCTTGCCTGTGGTGGTTTCGATCCCTTCCAGACCCGGTGACGAGTTCACTTCCATCACCAGCGGCCCGTGATTGGAGCGCAGGATATCCACACCCGCCACCGCCAGCCCCATGACCTTGGCCGCACGCAGCGCGGTCATGCGTTCTTCCGGGGTGATCTTGATCAGGCTGGCGCTGCCGCCCCGGTGCAGGTTGGAGCGGAATTCGCCGGGCTTGGCCTGACGCTTCATCGCCGCGATCACCTTGTCGCCGACCACGAAGCAGCGGATGTCGGCGCCGCCGGCCTCCTTGATGTATTCCTGCACCATGATGTTCTGCTTCAGGCCCATGAACGCCTCGATCACCGACTCCGCCGCCGTCGCGGTTTCACACAGCACCACGCCAATGCCCTGGGTGCCTTCCAGCACCTTGATCACCAGCGGCGCGCCGTTGACCATGTCGATCAGGTCGGGGATGTCATCCGGCGAGTGGGCGAAGCCGGTCACCGGCAAACCGATGCCCCGGCGCGACAGCAATTGCAGCGAACGCAGCTTGTCCCGCGAGCGGGCGATGGCCACCGATTCGTTGAGTGGAAACACGCCCATCATTTCAAACTGGCGCAACACTGCGCAGCCATAAAACGTCACCGACGCGCCGATCCGCGGGATCACTGCATCGAAACCCTCCAGCGGCTTGCCACGGTAGTGGATCTGCGGCTTGTGGCTGGCAATGTTCATATAGGCGCGCAAGGTGTCGATCACCACCATTTCATGCCCGCGTTCGGTTCCGGCTTCGACCAGACGGCGGGTGGAATACAGACGCGGGTTCCGCGACAGCACAGCGATCTTCATGCAACACCTGTGGAGGAGGTAGATACCGGGAACACCGGCTTGTCTTGTACATATTTGATGCCCGGATTGACCACCAACTGGCCGTCGATCAGGGCTTTGGAACCGAGCAACAGGCGATAGCGCATGGACTTGCGGCAGGCGAGGGTGAACTCGATCGGCCAGACCCGGTCACCCAGGGCCAGGGTGGTGCTGATCACGTAGCGCACCTGGGCCTGGCCATTCGAACTCTTGATGGTCTTGCGGGCGACCAGCGGCGCTTCGCATCGCCGATGGCGCAACTGCACGACGGTGCCCAGGTGCGCGGTGAAGCGCACCCACTTCTCGCCGTCACGTTCGAACGGCTCGATGTCGGTGGCATGCAGGCTGGAGGTGCTGGCGCCGGTGTCGATTTTTGCCCGAAGGCCGGCGACTCCCAGATCCGGAAGCGCCACCCACTCGCGCAGACCGATAACGGTCAAATGGTCAAATGTCTTCAAAAAAATGCTCAGCCGGTGAAAACCGCCTGGCCCGCAACGGGCCCGATTCGCGGTATTCACGCAGAATAATGGTTAAAAGGCGACAGATATTCACGGCCCGGATTAGCGCCCCTTCGGGCATCCCCCGCAACGCTTGCATTGTAATCCGGGACGGCGCAATTCATGGCACGACAGAAACGGTAGTACAGTTCACCAATATTTCAGAATGAGGAAATTCCATGGCACAAAAAAGCGAAGAGGACGACAAGGTCCGTCTCGACAAGTGGCTGTGGGCTGCGCGTTTTTTCAAGACTCGCGCCTTGGCCAAGGCTGCCATCGAGAGCGGCAAGGTGCATTGTCGGGGAGAGCGCTGCAAGCCTGGCAAAGAGCCACGCATTGGCGATGAGTTCGAGATCCGTACCGGCTTCGAAGAAAAGACCGTTGTGGTTCAGGCCCTGTCGATCGTGCGTCGCGGTGCACCTGAGGCGCAGACGCTGTATGCCGAGACCGAGGCAAGTATTGCCAAACGTGAAGCGGCTGCGGCGATGCGCAAGGCGGGCGCCCTGGGCGTGACCACCGATGGCAAACCGAGCAAGAAGCAGCGCCGGGATCTGTTTAAGTTTCGTGGGAACAGCAGCGGCGAATAAAAAACGCAGCCTGCCGGCCTGGGTTCAAGACCCGCCGGCGGCTGCGCTTTTTCAGTCACCGTTGATTACTGCGCGGATACCACACTCATCCGCGAAACCATCGGCAGTTTGCCCAGCAGCCGGAAGACCGGCGCTGTGACCTTCAGCCAGAAGTTCGCCGCGTGATAAGCAAACGGCGTGTAGTAACCCCAGCCCAGTGCCCACACCGCCAACAGCATGCCGCCGATGTAATCGTCCTGGCCCCAATGTGCACCGGCGACCAGGCGAGGCAGCATGAACAGCAGTGCCAGGCCCCAGATCACCAGGAACTGGCCGACCGTACGACTGAATACGCCCATGAACAGCGCCCAGATCAGCAGCACCGAAGCGTGGTCACCGGGGAAGCTCTGGCTTGAGCGGTCCTTCAGTTCCCAGGTCTTCTCCAGATGCGGGAAGTAATCGCTGATATGCACCGCGCCTTCAAGCACCATCGACGGGCTGCTGTGCTGCCAGCCCATGTGATCGGAGAACTTGGAAAACAGCGCGCGGATCACCACCATCAATAGCAGGATCGAAAAAAATCCGAAAAAGGCGCGACGTACGTCAATCGCCCTGAACACCCAGTCGCCCTTGATCAGCAGCGTCAGCAGAATCAGGCCGACGACGATGTCGAACGGTCGCAGACTTGCAATTGCCCAGATGTGGAGCCATATGGGGTTGCTGGCCAGCGGTGCGTTGAGTGAGCGGAACAGCCACTCGTCGAAAATCACACACAGCATCTGACCCGTAGGCCATAACCAGAAAGCCAGTAGTGCCAATGGCACGATGTTGCACAGAACCAGCCGGCCGAGGTTCCACCTTGATTGGAACAAACCCGGATTGTTCATAAAATGCCTCCCGTGGCTGAACATCGGCATCAAAAAGGATGCCAGAAGCGCGGAATTTTCATTCTTTGTAACCATTTTGTCATCACATTCAGATACCCAGACCTATGACCGATTTCCTCGATACCGATTACACCCAACGCTTCATCTTCGATGACAGCGACACTCGCGGCGAACTGGTGTCGCTGGAGCGCAGCTATGCCGAAGTGCTCGCCAAGCACCCGTACCCGGAACCGGTTGCGCAATTGCTGGGCGAACTGATGGCTGCCGCGTCGTTGCTGGTGGGCACCCTGAAATTCGATGGCTTGCTGATTCTTCAGGCACGTTCCGAAGGGCCGATCCCGCTGCTGATGATCGAATGTTCCAGCGAGCGCGAAATCCGTGGCCTGGCGCGCTATCACGCCGAGCAGATTCCGGCCGACGCGACCCTCGGCGACCTGATGCCGAACGGTGTCCTGGCCTTGACCGTCGACCCGATCGCCGGCCAGCGTTACCAGGGCATCGTCGACCTCGACGGCGAAACCCTGTCCGACTGCTTCACCAACTATTTCGTCATGTCCCAACAGGTTGGCACTCGCTTCAAGCTGTGCGCCGATGGCCGTCGTGCCCGTGGTCTGCTGCTGCAGCAACTGCCGGCCGATCGCCTGAAAGACGAAGAAGAACGCGCCGCCAGCTGGCAGCACATCACCGCGCTGGGCAACACCCTGACCGCTGATGAACTGTTGAGCCTGGACAACGAAACGGTTCTGCATCGCCTCTACCATGAAGAGCAGGTTCGTCTGTTCGATGTGCAGAAACTGCGCTTCCACTGCAGCTGCTCCCGCGAGCGTTCGGGCAATGCACTGGTCAGCCTGGGTCTGGAAGATGCGCAGGCGCTCGTGGCCGAGCAAGGTGGAAAAGTCGAGATCGATTGCCAGTTCTGCAACCAGCGCTACCTGTTCGATGCGGCAGATATCGCTCAATTGTTCGCTGGCGCGGGCGTCGAGACGCCGTCAGATACCCGGCACTAAAACGGTTCAGCGCAGGTAAATTCACTGCTCAACGACGGAATAACGCCGTTACGACGGGAGGGCCCTACTCTTTTTGGGCTTTTCTGGCATAATCCGGCCCACTTTTTTCGCGGTAGTAGTGCACGACTTTCTACTACAAAACGTTTGGAGCACACTCGGCCACTGGCCGACGGGGAACCTCATGACGCAAGCCAATAACGCCGTGTACACCGATCTGAGTGTTGATGATCTGGTAAAAGAAGCCCTGAACCGCGGTGAAGGCGAGCTTGCCGATACCGGCGCTCTGGTTGTTCGCACCGGTCATCGCACCGGCCGTTCGCCAGTCGACCGTTTCATCGTTGAAGAGCCTTCCACCCAGGCTGCCATTGCCTGGGGCCCGATCAACCGCAAGTTCCCGGCCGACAAGTTCGACGCGCTGTGGGCTCGTGTTGAAGCATTCAACAACGCGCAAGAGCATTTCGTTTCCCACGTGCATGTAGGCGCGGCCGAAGATCACTACCTGGCCGTGAAGATGACCACCCAGACTGCCTGGCAGAACCTGTTCGGTCGTTGCCTGTTCATCAACCCGGCTCAGTACAACCCGGCCGGTCGCGAAGAGTGGCAAGTGCTGAACGTCGCCAACTTCGAGTGCGTTCCTGAGCGTGACGGCACCAACTCCGACGGTTGCGTGATCATCAACTTCGCCCAGAAGAAAGTGCTGATCGCCGGCATGCGTTACGCCGGTGAAATGAAGAAAGCCATGTTCTCCGTGCAGAACTTCCTGCTGCCGGCCGCTGACGTGCTGCCAATGCACTGCGCTGCCAACATCGGCGAAGAAGGCGACGTGACCCTGTTCTTCGGTCTGTCGGGCACCGGCAAGACCACCCTGTCCGCCGACGAAAGCCGTTACCTGATCGGTGACGACGAACACGGCTGGGGCGAAGGCGTTGTCTTCAACATCGAAGGCGGCTGCTACGCCAAGTGCATCGACCTGTCCGAGAAGAACGAGCCGGTCATCTGGAAAGCCATCAAGCACGGTGCGGTGCTGGAAAACGTCGTGATCGACGACGCCAAGCACGCCGACTACGCCGATGTCAGCCTGACCCAGAACAGCCGCGCGGCCTACCCGCTGGAGCACGTTGCCAAGCGTTCCGAGAAGAACCTGGGCGGCGAGCCAAACGCTGTGATCTTCCTGACCTGCGACCTGACTGGCGTCCTGCCGCCAGTGTCGATCCTCAACGAAGAACAAGCGGCCTACCACTTCCTGTCCGGCTACACCGCTCTGGTGGGCTCGACTGAAATGGGTTCGGGCAGCGGCATCAAGTCGACCTTCTCCACCTGCTTCGGCGCACCGTTCTTCCCGCGTCCGGCCGGCGAATACGCTGAACTGCTGATCAAGCGCATCCGCGGCTTCGGCTCCAAGGTCTACCTGGTCAACACCGGCTGGACCGGCGGCGGCTACGGTGTCGGCAAACGCTTCAACATCCCGACCACCCGCGCGGTGATCGCAGCGATCCAGAGCGGCGCGCTGATCGGTGCAGCCACCGAGCACCTGGACACCATCAACCTGGACGTGCCACTGGCCGTACCGGGCGTCGAAACCAACCTGCTCAACCCACGCAACACCTGGGCTGACAAGGCTGCGTACGACGAAGCTGCAAAAGCACTGGCCGGTCTGTTCATCGAGAACTTCAAGAAGTTCGAAGTGAGCGACGCGATCAAGGCTGCCGGGCCTAAGTTGTAAGACTTAGTTCTGGTGAATGAAAAAGCCGCCTCTTGAGGGCGGCTTTTTTGTGGGTGATGGATTAGTTGCGGCCGCTTTTAATATGCCGAAAGTTGGAATGCGGGGGCCATTTTTTCCTGTTCGCGCCTCGGAATGCCGAGCGCACCAGCCAATTCCGGCCACTGTGTTACGGTCTCTTTGAAGTCGTTGATGATTTTGTCGGCATCCTCTCGGTCAACCCGGAAGTTAATCGCCACTTCCCGAGCAAGGTCCAGATCCAGGGCGTTGTCCGAATCCGTGATGTTCAGTTTCAACCCATCCGCATTCGCCACCGGATTCATGTCGTAAGCCTCGGATAACCGCCACCCGCGACCAGGATCGAGAAGGAATCCATGGTTGCGCAGATGGTCGTCGGTGTTCGAAACGAGAATGTTGAAGACGATTCGCGACCACAGCTCGCGCAGGTCGGTGTCGACTTCAGAGCCGTGTTCAATGATTATTCGAGCCAGTTCGATGTAGCTGGCGCCATTCGAGGCATCGTCACCGTCGACGCGGTCGGTCATGGTCATGGCGGAGGCGAAGTGGAAGCGGCCACCGGATTTGCTTCGGTCAAAGCGCTTGACCATGAAACAGTGGTGCTGGCTTGCGTAACGTTGAGCGGTGCCAGTCGCTACTCTTAACCCGCAGTTCTTGGCCAGAGCATTCACCACCATTTCCCAGGCACCGACGTCGTAGTCATCTCGAATGCTCGGAAACTTGGCGATCCACAGATGACCGTGCCGATCTGCAACGCTGGCCTTGGGTCTGGCGCCACCCAGCGAGCCGCCGGGTGCGATCAGCATTTTCAGCCACTCGCGTCCTTCAAGTGCTGTGTTGTCCGGATCGTTTTCCAGCGCGCGGCTCGCTTGCTCCAGTGCCCGCAACTCCAGAAACGGCGGGGCGGCTATGCCGTCGCGGTCATCAAGAAAGCAGCCTTCATCGTTGAGCTTGTAGCGCAGGCCTCCAACGCGAAAGAGGTCATGTACACCCAGTAGGCAGTCGGATTCGTAAAGCTTGCTGCCGCTTGGCAACAGCCCGTCGCGAATGTCTCGCTCCAGACGCCGTTTCATCAGTAAACGTCCCCAGCGATCAGGGCTTGAGTCTGCAAACGCGCCGAACTGGGTTTGGTGCCCGCCGGGGAATTGGTGCCCTTCGAAAAGGTTGATACGGGGATCGAGCTTCATGAAGCTCAGTTCTGGATCGGCCAGTGCGGCTGGATCGTACTCAAACTCGAACACTTCGTTAGCACGGGCCTTTCTGGCATGCAGGAATCCAAGGCGTCTTGCGCCATTCAAGGATTCCCAATCTGCATAAACCGCAATTCGCGTCATTCTTCACCTGTTTTGGAGCCGCTTTTTTTCTTGTTCAACAGTTCTGAAAGCGAGTGGGTGTTGAGGGGGAAGTCTTCGGTCAGGCTGGCGATGTAGGCGCTGTCTTCCTCCACTCGTGTGCTTTTTTCGCCGACCAGAGGCGACTTCTTAATCTTGGATGTTCCGCGTACTCGCTGGGGTTTTGCTCCAGGCAGCAATTGCGCGTCCTGCAATCGGCGCCCCATCTCATCGGCCTCGGCCAATTTATTCAGGTCCTTTTCCAGCCCGAGTACCTGCATGACTGAAAGATAGGCACCGATGGTTACCCCTGAGCCACCGGACTCCAGAGAGCGCAGAGTTGTCAGCGACATGCCTGATCGTTCTGCGACTTGCTTGGCCGTCAGTTTGCGGCGCAGGCGGGCCAGCTTCAGGCGCTCCCCAAACTCGGAAAGCAGTCTGGAAGTCGCGGGCAAAAGCGATGCTGTCTTATTAGCCATGTGCCAATATTCCTTCATTTTTAAGCCTTAACTACCAGAATAGTAGCACTTAAGGCTCAGAAGAATATTCGACGAGATAAGGGGAGGCAGAAACGCCTAACTGGAAGTATTCCACCTGTTTTCATGGCTAATGAGCAGAATTTTGCTACTTATTTGCCTTGTCATTGTCAGGAAGCGGCACGCTTTGACGGTGTTCTTCGATTTTCAGCGGCATCTTTGAAGCAGGTTTCGAGTTGAGGTCCCCGTGCTCGCGGCGAAAGATTTCATCTAACTGTTTGACGCTTTCCATTAGCTCATCAAAAAATTTGCTCACGAGAATCTCCATTGCTTGATTGGGTTTTTTCCATCGCTCTCAGGTAGTGCCTGAGAGCGATTCGTTCACTCAACCTCAGGCCGGCGCTTTCCAGTTGAGCATTCGCTGCTGGGCGACCTGGAGCAGGTCATAGCCGTCTTTGGTGAGAAGGTAGAGCGCGTGGGTGATGTGCGGGATGTCTTCGACGTCGGCGTGTTTGAAGCAGAGGCAATAGAGGGTTTGCAGCAGGTCGCTTGAGGCGCGCAGGCGCTGGACGGCGCATTCGAGGATGTCTTGCGGGTTGGCTTCGGTGTCGATGACGAGGGGCTTGGTGTCGGTGAGGTTGGAGTCGAGTGGGCGGTAGCGATCGGAGTGGAGCTCGTTCCATGATTTCATTTTTTAGATCCTCAATTGCTTCGAATGAAGCCACCACATCGTGACCAAGCGACTGGAGGCGACTGTGTTCGGGTTGGTCAACCGGTGAGGATCATGCACATACCCGGCACGCTCGAAAGCGTCCCAAACACAGCCACCATAACGCTGCTGGCAATTGAGTGCCGGCAGCATACAGCGGACGCGAATACATGATCCATTCGGGTGACCAAGCCCGAGTCGCTGAATTGGCAGCGACAGTCACAACTATAGGTTTTGGCCCACTGGCGCCGATAGAAGACAAGGCGCCGCTGCGTGTAGGAACGGGATGCGGATTCGGGCAGTCCGTTCCTACAGATCGATCACGGTTTTCAACGAATCGCCCGATACCCCTCAACATCCAGCACACTCGTGGTCAGCCCGGTCGCGGGGCTGTAGATCGTGCCTTTCACCGTCGAAAACGGAACGCCTTTGCTGCCCAGCGAAACGTAGCGCTCGCCCTGATCCAGCTCGGTGAACCAGGTGTAGGAACACTTTTCCATGGCCTTGTATTTCGCTGCCGCGTTGACGATGGCGGCGGTGTGGTTTCGCAGGTCGGCGTCGGTGAGGTTGAGGTTTTTGTCGAGTACGGTGCCCCAGCGTTTCAGGCAGACCTCGGCAAAGTGGCGGACGATGAGGCCGGGTTCGGCCAGCTCTTTTGGACCACTGTTGCCATCGGCGGAGGCGTTGCCGACCAGGGTGGCGTGACGGCCGGGCATGGGGAAGATGCTGGTCTTGGTGCCGGTCGCGGTTTGCGGGATGACGCAACTGAAGCCCTTGGAGCGTTCATCCCGTGCGTAGAAGCCCACATATTCTTTTACGTTGGTGTTGAGCTTTACCCGTTGTTCCTGGAAGTTGCCGATGCCTGGAACCGGGTCAATGGCAAAGATATTCACGGGAATGTTTTTCAGTGCACTGTCGTTGAACATGGCATTGGCCAGCATGTGACAACTGATACCGCCGCGGCTCCAGCCCACCAGATTGACTTTTGTTGGAATAATACCGTCCTTGCGAAAGGTTTTAATAATCTGTTCCTGTAACTTCTGTTGCGTGACGCTGCGATCGCCATAGTTATATTTACGCCACAGCCAGGAACCTTCGACTTTTACATCTTCAATCGGGATGCCGGCGGCTTTGAGGCGGTTGTATTCCGCTTCGGTCAGTTGCTCGCGTTGCCAGTCGCATTGGCCTTTGATGATGTTTACCGCGTGCTGGACGTTCTCCTCCCAGCCCTTGCCGAACAGTGTTCCGCTGAGCCCGTAGTCCTTGGATCGGGTGAACAGTTCATCGGCTTGCAGGTTGCTGGTGCCGGGGCCATCGACCACGATCCATTCGGCGAACTCGCGGCCGGTGTGATGCGAGGCGAGGGTGGAAACAAGTTCTCCATCCCAATAGTTTTCGTGGGTGTCATCAAACTTTGTCGAACCTGTACCGCAAAAGAAAATAGTAAGCGTAGTCATGTTTTTGCTCTTGGTTGATGTAAGAGCAAGTAGGCTAGTTCTGAACTTTGTTGTAAGGGAAGTGATGGGTTGTTGCGAACTTTGTAAGTTTTCCCATTGGTACTAATTGTTTATCCGTTGTCTGGCAACTGCCAGCAAGTCACAGCCGTCCTGCGTCAATAAATAAAGCGCATTGACGATGTTGGGGATGTCTTTCACGTCGGCCTGTTTGAAACACAAACAGTAAAGAGTTTCCAGCAGATCGCTGGCGGCACGCAGGCGTTGATCGGCGGCAGTGAGCAAATCACCCGGTGATGCTGCGGTGTCGATCACCATTACCGGGTTGTCGCCGTCGCAGGTCTTGAGAGGGCGAAAACGAGTATTCAGCGGTGTGAACATGTTCATGATTGAGGCGTGTCCTTTACGAAGTCGCTTCGGCGGGCCGACACAGTGTTTTCAGTCGCGCCGGCCACTATAGAAGGGCGCCGTCGAGTGGGACAAGACAGCCACAATGGACAGAATTCGTAGGGGTTTTTCCGGGGATCGGGCATTTGCCCTACGCGTTTTTGCGGCTTTTTCACAGCCAAACCCTGATGGGCGAAATTTCCTACGTGTTTGTCGGGCGATTCCCGTTAAAGATCTGTATGGTGCGCGCCAGAATCCGTGGGGCGTTTCCAGATGTCCGACACAGACTTAAAGGGAATTAGGTATGCAGTGGCTACGAATGGCCTCGATTGTTTTGCTATGGGCCAGTGGTTGTCGTTTGGCGTTGGCCTCCGAGGCGGGCAATGGACTGGTGCTCACGCAAGTGGAGCGCACCGAATGGCCGGACGCACTCACGACCCAGGCCAGTATCGACACGGCGTCCCGTGCCGAAGTGCTGATGTTCGGCAAGGCACTGCTGGCCAGCGAAGGCCTGGATGAATCCGGACTCAAACAACGCCTGGGCGTGCCGCATGTGCAGCTCAAGTCGATCCGCCAGGTGCGTGACGGCCTATGGGATCGTCTACTCACCACCTATCGCAACGCCAGCCAGAACTGCGACGAGCAAGCGTTCTGCCCACGGGTACGCAGTGTCGCCGACCTGCGTCAGTTGGCGGCGGCATTCACCGGTGATATCAGCCCGGCCCATGCACTGTGGGCCAGCAAAAGCCAGGGCGTACATGAGCAACTGCTGAACGAGCAATTGCGAGTGGCGGTGTTGCAGCCGTAGAGCCTGCTAAGCCGTTGGCGTGGGGCTCGCTGTCACCACGCTGGCGAGTGGCGGAAGCTCGCCGGGAAAGGGCATGCACCCGCCCAGCAACAGGCTCTGGATAAGAAGGGCGAAGAGCAATTTCATACGGTTCGACATGTTCATTCCTTGGGGATTCTCCGGAGGTATCGGCCGTCCTGGCGCGATGAATGTCGGACGTTACTCTCGCCACAGCGATGCAGGCGAGGAACAAAGTGTTTCGTTTGTTTCAGGCCGTGGCTCGGCATTTCACGCTGTATCATCCCGTATCGATTTGACCCCCGACCTTTTCTCGACTCGCTGCGATCGCCCGCTAGGCTGTTGGCATCTCAGCGGTCAACGGAGTGACAGCGAATGCACAACACCCTGGAACAGGTTTTCGGTTATCCACAGTTTCGACCCGGCCAGGAAGCGGCAATCAGCGCCGTGCTTGCCGGGCGCTCGGCTGCTGCGATATTTCCCACCGGCTCCGGCAAGTCCCTTTGTTACCAGGTGCCGGCACTCCTGCTGCCACACCTGACGCTGGTGGTCTCGCCGCTGCTGGCGCTGATGCAGGATCAGCTCGAGTTTTTGCGACGGCACGGGATTTCGGCAGGCAGCATCGATTCGGCGCAAAGCCGCGAAGATGCCAACGATGTGATGGCCCGCGCCCGTTCCGGTGAACTGAAGATCCTGATGATTTCCGTGGAGCGCTTGAAGAACGAGCGCTTTCGCAATTTTCTGCAGCAGGTGCCGATCTCGCTGCTGGTGGTGGATGAGGCGCATTGCATCTCCGAATGGGGCCACAACTTCCGTCCCGACTACCTCAAGCTGCCGGACTACCAGCGCCAGTTCAACATCCCGCAAACCCTGCTGCTGACCGCCACGGCAACGCCGAAAGTCATCGCCGACATGCAGGCGAAATTCGCCATCGCGGCAGAAGATGTGGTGACCACCGGTTTCTATCGGCCCAACCTCAATCTGCTGGTCGAGCCGGTGCGAGGACAGGACAAGCGCCGACGTCTGGTGGAGTGGATGAGCGAGCGCGCGGGCCAGCCGAGCATCGTCTACGTCACCTTGCAGAAAACCGCCGAACAGATTGCCGAACATCTTGAGCGCAATGGCATTCAGGCCGAGGCTTATCACGCCGGTTTGCCCCATGAGCAACGGGACGCGATCCAGAAGCGCTTCATGGGCGGGCAGTCCAATTGCATCGTCGCCACCATCGCCTTCGGCATGGGCATCGACAAGAGCGACATCCGCAATGTGGTGCATTTCGACCTGCCCAAATCCATCGAAAACTACAGCCAGGAAATCGGTCGCGCCGGGCGTGACGGGCAGCCGTCCGACTGCCTGGTGCTGGCCAACCGTGACAGCCTCAACGTGCTGGAAAACTTCGTGTATGGCGACACGCCGGAACAGGACGGCATTCGTCACGTGCTCGACGAGTTGCAGGCCGCCGCGCCCGAAGGCCAATGGGAATTTCTGCTCGGGCCGCTGGCGGACCAGAGCAACATTCGTTCGTTGCCTTTGAAGACGTTACTGGTGCAGTTGGAGCTGCGAGGGCTGATTGCCCCACGCTACGCGTACTACGCCGAATACCGTTTCAAATACTTGCTGGAGCCCGAGGCGTTGCTTGAGCGTTTCGAGGGCGAGCGAAGGGATTTCGTTACCGCGATCATCCAGACCTCAAGCCGCGCGCGCACCTGGGCCACGGTGAATTTCGAGGCGATGTACGAGCAGTATTCCGCCGAGCGCAATCGGGTGGTGAAGGCGCTGGATTACTTTCAGGAAAAGGGCTGGGTCGAGCTTGAGAGCAAGCAAATGACCGAGGTCTACAACGTCCTGCGCGGCGATTTCGACAGCCCGGCCCTGAGCGCTGAACTGCATGAGTATTTCACCCGCCATGAGCAAACCGAAGTGGCGCGGATTCACGCCATGCTCGAGCTGTTCGCCACCGAGCGATGCCTCGGATATCGGCTGGCCGAATATTTTGGTGATCACAATGCGCCGCAACAGTGCGGACATTGCTCGGTGTGTCACGGGCAAGTCGCCCGGCTGCCGGCCCCTCCGGATTTGCCTGCGCTTGTGGATAAAAATTTTGCGGCGTTGTGCGGCGATTTTATCCACAGGCATCAGCAGCATTCCGGCAGTGTTCCGTCGGCGGAGCGGCTGACCCGGTTTCTGTGCGGAATCAGCGTGCCGTTGTTTACCAAACTCAAGGCCCGGGCCATTTCCGGGTTTGCAGCACTGGAGGAATATCCCTACGCGGAGGTTCGGGCCTGGGCTCAGGCGCATCTTTGAGGTCTCGAATCCATCTGCTGAATGTCGATCATCACGGCAATGAACTTCAAAAATGCCCGGTGGCTGACTATGGTGATGGCTGTCTTCGGATCGCCAACAAGAGAACAACATGAGCCAGACATCCTTCGCTATTCAGCAGGCCGCCGTGATCGGCGCCGGCACCATGGGCCGCGGCATTGTCATGTGCCTGGCCAACGCCGGCGTGTCAGTGCAGTGGGTCGATAACAATCCACAGATGCTCGAGCAGGCGCTGGCCACCGTGGCCGATACCTACGCGCACAACGTGCGGCAGGGGCGGATCGACCAGGCCGAGGCCGATGCGCGGATTGCCCGTGTCAGCGCGGCGGCGGACTACGTGGCGATCCGCAATGTCGACCTGGTGATCGAAGCGGTGTACGAAAACCTCGAACTCAAGCAGAAGATTTTCCGCGAGCTCGATGGCGTGCTGAAGCCCGAGGCGCTGCTGGCGAGCAATACCTCGGCGCTGGACATCGACGCCATTGCCGCCGCGACACGGCGCCCGACTCAAGTGCTGGGCCTGCATTTCTTCAGCCCGGCGCACATCATGAAGTTGCTGGAAATAGTCCGTGGCGCGCAGACCTCGTCGGCCGCGCTTGATGCCGCGCTTGAGCTGGGCAAGCGCATGGGCAAAGTCAGCGTGGTGTCGGGCAACTGCCACGGTTTTATCGGCAATCGCATGCTGCATCCGTATGTACTCGAAGCACGCAAGATGTTGCTCGAAGGGGCGTATCCGCATCAGGTCGATGCGGCGTTGCAGAGTTTCGGTTTCGCCATGGGGCCGTTTCGCATGTACGACGTGGTCGGCATCGATCTCGAGTGGCGTGCCCGCGAGCTGGCCGGCAAGGGGCAGCACGCGCCCGAGGTTCAGGTGGATAACCGCTTGTGCGAACAGGGTCGCTTCGGTCAGAAGTCCGGTAATGGTTACTACCACTACGAGCCGGGCAGCCGTCAGGCCGAGCATGATCCCGAGGTCGATGCGCTGGTGTTGAGCGTCAGCGAAGGGTTGGGATTTCATCGGCGGGATATCGGCTCCGAGGAGATCCTCGAGCGGTGCCTGCTGGCGTTGGTCAACGAGGGCGCGAAGATCCTGCAGGAAGGGATTGCCGAGTCGGCGCATGACATCGATCAGGTCTATCTGAATGGCTATGGCTTCCCGACGGAGCGGGGCGGGCCGATGGCCTGGGCGGACGATCAGGGGCTGGCCGACATTCACAAGCGATTGCTGGCGCTTGAGACCCGGCAGGGCGATCACTGGCGGCCGGCGCCATTGATCGGCGAGCTGGCGGCGCGAGGCAAGGGTTTTTACCTTTAGACTGGGCAGATCACTCCAGGAATCGACACTGATGTCCAACCCGATGCCGCAACGCAGCGACTACCCGCACTTTCAGCCGATCACCACGCGCTGGCATGACAACGACGCCTACGGCCACGTCAACAACGTCACCTATTACAGCTTCTTCGACACGGCGGTGAACACGTACCTGATCCAGGTCGGAGGGCTGGATATCCATGACGGCGAGGTGGTGGGGTTTGTGGTGAGTTCGTCCTGCGACTACTTCGCGTCGATTGCTTTCCCGGATCGAATCGAGATCGGTCTGCGGGTCGGCAAGCTGGGCAACAGTTCGGTGCAATACGAACTGGCGGTGTTCAAGGAAGGAGAGGTGGAAGCCTGTGCCGCCGGACGCTTCGTGCATGTATTCGTCGACCGGGCATCCAATCAGCCGGTGGCGATTCCGGCCCCATTGCGTGATGCGCTGGAACGCCTGACGGTATGACGGGCAAAAAAAATCGCAGCCCGGGGGAGCTGCGATTTTTCTTCAAGCCTTCGCCTCAGCGGTGGCGATAGTACTTGTGATGCTTGCGATGGCCGTAGGCATGACCGCGACCACGGTGGTCGTCACGGTAGTAGCGACGGTCACGGCCGCGGTCGTAATGACGATCGTCGTCATCGCTCTTGTTACCCATGTAGTTGCCCAGCGCGCCACCCGCGCCGCCGCCGGCTGCTGCGCCGATCAGGCTGCCGGTGGTGCCGCCCATGCTGCGGCCGACCACGTTGCCGCCGGCTGCGCCCAGCGCACCGCCGATGGCTGCTTCGCCACGGCTGCGCTTGTCGGCGCCCACCGCACTACCACCCGCGCCGCCCAGGGCTGCGCCAATGGTTGAACCTGTACTGCCGCCTAACGATTGACCGACGACCGAGCCAAGAACCCCGCCCAATGCGCCGCCCACACCTGCTTCGGTGGTGCCTCCGGCAGAAGCGAAGCCACTGACCAGGCCAAGGGACAACAAGAGAATCGAGGAGAACTTCATAGAGGAGCCTCAAAGGGATGACGGCGCGATCCTGAGGCTCTGGAATGGGCGTGACAATCGAAATCCGACGAATAACACGACTTGTATACAATTCTGCAAGTTGCTGATTTTTGAGCGGAACTTAACGGTTTTTCGCCGGTCTTTAGCTACTTCGGACAGGCCGCTTTGATCACAAAGCGGCCTTTTTTGTGGGCGTTTGAAAAGTGTCTGTGAGTTGTATCGAGTTTGATTTTCGGACGCGGAGCGTCCTTGGCTGCGCCCCCACGCAGAGCGTGGGAGCGATCAGAATCAGGCCGATTTGGCCATGATCAGCCCCGTTTCACTCGCCGCTTCCAGGCGAATGGCAATGAACTTCGACGTCGGCGTATGGCTGCCATCGCCGGTGCTTTCCAGCGGCACCAACGGGTTCACCTCAGGGTAATAAGCCGCCGCCTGCCCCGCCGGAATATCGAACGCCAGCAGCGTGAAGCCTTTCACCCGACGCTCGCGGCCATCGTCCCACAGCGACACGATGTCAGCCTTCTGCCCCGGCTTGAAGCCCAGACGAATGATGTCGGCTTCGTTGGCGAACAGCACATCACGCTGCCCCTTCACGCCGCGATAACGATCGTCGAGACCATAAATCGTGGTGTTGTACTGATCGTGGGAGCGCATCGATTGCAGGATCAGGTCCGGCAGTTTGCCGGTAGCGCGAGTGCGCTCGTGGATCAGGTCCTTGGGCAGCATGTTCGGCTTGAAGTTGGCCCGACCGGAAGTGGTGTTCCACTTGCGCGCGCCGGCGCTGTTGCCGAGGTAGAAACCGCCCGGGTTCTTGACCTTCTCGTTGAAATCCTTGAAGCCCGGGATGGTATCGGCGATCAGTTCGCGGATACGCCGGTAGTCGGCCACCAGCCAGTTCCAGTCCACCGGTTTGCTGCCCAGGGTCGCGGCGGCAATGCCGGCGATGATCGACGGCTCCGAGCGCATCTGGTTCGACAGCGGCTGCAACTGACCGTTGGAGGCATGCACCATGCTGAACGAGTCTTCCACGGTGACAGCCTGCGGGCCTTCGGTCTGGATATCGATGTCGGTACGGCCCAGGCACGGCAGGATCAACGCGTCCTTGCCGTGAGCCAGGTGGCTGCGGTTGAGCTTGGTGCTGATCTGCACGGTCAGGTCGCAGTTGCTCAGGGCCTGGAAGGTGCGCGGGCTGTCCGGCGTGGCCTGGGCGAAGTTGCCGCCCAGCCCGATGAACACTTTGGCGCGACCTTCGGCCATCGCATGAATCGCTTCGACCACGTTGTGCCCATTGTGACGCGGCACCTTGAACTGGAAGCGACGCTCAAGGGAATCGAGGAATGCCACCGGCGGACGCTCGTTGATGCCCATGGTGCGGTCGCCCTGCACGTTACTGTGGCCACGCACCGGGCACAGACCGGCGCCGGGTTTGCCGATGTTGCCGCGCAGCAGCATCAGGTTGGCGATTTCCTGGATGGTCGGCACCGAGTGACGATGCTGGGTGATGCCCATCGCCCAGCACATGATGACGTTCTTGCCTTTGGCGTACATGCGCGCCGCTTGCTCGATTTCCACCAGGGTCAGGCCGGATTGCGCGACGATCTGCTCCCACGGCGTGTCATCGACGACGCCGAGGTATTCCAGCACGTTGACGCTGTGTTCATTGAGGAAGTCGTGATCGAACACTGCCGGCGCACCGGCCTTCTGCGCATCGCGTTCCCATTGCAGCAGGAACTTGGCCATACCGCGCAGCACCGCCATGTCGCCACCCAGTGCCGGGCGGAAGTACGCGGTGTTGGTCGGCTTGTCGCCGTTGGTGAGCATTTCGATTGGGTGCTGTGGATGCTGGAAGCGTTCCAGGCCACGCTCTTTCAGCGGGTTGATGCACACCACCTGAGCGCCACGTTTCACCGCTTCACGCAGCGGTTCGAGCATGCGCGGGTGGTTGGTGCCCGGGTTCTGGCCCCAGACGAAAATCGCATCGGCGTGTTCGAAATCGTCGAAGGTCACGGTGCCTTTGCCGACGCCGACACTCTGCGCCAGCGCCACGCCGCTGGCCTCATGGCACATGTTCGAGCAGTCGGGGAAATTGTTGGTGCCGAAGGCGCGCACGAACAGTTGATACAGGTACGCCGCTTCGTTGCTGGCCCGGCCCGAGGTGTAGAACTCGGCCTGATCAGGACTCGACAGCCCTTGCAGGTGTTTGCCGATCAGCGCGTAGGCATCGTCCCAGCTGATCGGCTTGTAGCGATCGGTTTCGGCGTCGTACACAACCGGCTCGGTCAGGCGACCTTGATACTCGAGCCAGTAGTCGCTCTGTTCCAGCAACGCGGTGACGCTGTGCTTGGCAAAGAATTTGCCATCGACTCGACGCTTGGTCGCTTCCCAGTTCACCGCCTTGGCGCCGTTCTCGCAGAACTTGACCATCCCGCTTTCCGGCGAATCGCCCCACGCGCAGCCCGGGCAGTCGAAGCCGCCGTTCTGGTTGGTCTTGAGCATCATGCGCAGGTTTTTCAGCGCGTTGTCGCTGGTCAGCCAGGCCTGGGCCACGCTGATCAGTGCGCCCCAGCCACCGGCTGCGCCCTTGTAAGGCTTGTAGCGCGGGACGGGTTTCTGGTCGGCTTGATGGTGTTGGCTCACGAGTGTTTCTCCATTTCTGGGCTATACACCCGCGGCGCGTTCTTTTGCGGCAGGTGGATGAGATTGAGGTTGTGGCGCCGGGCCCATTGCACGGCGAGGCCGGTGGGCGCGGACAGGCTGACCAGGGTCTGAATCCCGGCCCGCAAAACTTTCTGGATCAATTCGAGGCTGCAACGGCTGGTGACAATCGCCAGTCCGCCGGCTGTGGATATCTTTTGCCGGATCAGGCCGCCGATCAGCTTGTCGAGGGCGTTGTGCCGGCCGATGTCTTCGCGGCCCAGCAGCAATTCACCGCTGGCGTTCATGAACACCGCCGCATGCACCGCGCCGCAGTGCTGGCCCAGCGGCTGGAACGCGCCGATGCGCTGACGCAGACCGTCGAGCCATTCGATGGGTGGCAAGGGGGCGCCGGGCAAAACCTTCAGATCAGGCAGCGCCTGCTCGACCGCTTCCACGCCGCACAACCCGCAACCGCTGGTGCCGGCCAGTTGCCGACGCTGTTGCTTGAGATTCCAGAAGGCGCGGTTGGCGATGGTCACTTGCGCGTATTGCGCCGAGCCCGAACCGCTCAGTTGCAGGTCGTAGATGTCCGAAGCGTCTTCGATGATGCCGCTGCCGAGGCTGAAGCCGACGATGAAGTCTTCAAGGTCGGTCGGGGTGACCAGCATCACTGCCTGGCTGATGCCGTTGTAGGCAATCGCCAACGCGACTTCTTCGGCCAGCGCGGTGCTGGCCGATTCCGCGAGGGGGAGATCGCTGTAGCTGTAGGTCTGACTGGCGGCAGGCGCGGGCGTTTCGAGAGCAGGCGCCGCGCAGGCCGGGCGCTTGGCGTTCATGGCATCACCGACGGATTGATCAACGTTAAGACTAGGCGCGGCAAGTTGTCGCGTCTAATCGCTAGTGTCGATCCTTCGATAGATGCCGTCGATCAAGCGTCCGTTGGTGATTTCTGATAAAGCGCGAAACAGGCCTCGGCCAGCGCCGAGCGTGGTGCCCCGCGACGCATGATCAGGCCCAGTCGGGCGAGGGTCTGGGCGTTTTCGATGGGTTGCAGGCGCAGGTTATCCGTGAGGTTTTCCAGACCTCCATCGAGTGGCATCACCGCGCAGCACAGCCCGCCGTGCACAGCTTGCAACAATTGGTGAACGGCGTCGGTTTGCAGCAAGGGTTGCGGGGTCAGGCCACGGCTGTGGAAGTTATGGTCGATGGACTGGCGAAAATGCATGCCGCTGGTGAGCATGCCCAGAGGCAGCTCAATCAGGGATTCCCAGCTCAGCGGCGCTTCGCCAAAGCTGAAAAACCGCTGGTCGTAGAGCAGGCCCATCTGCGTTTCACTGAACGCCAGGGATTCAAACCGCTCGCCGTCGAGGCGATCCAGGTAAGACACGCCAATGTCGATGCGGTTGTTCGCCAGTTGCTCCAGGACCTGTTCGGAGCTCAGCGAGGACAGTTCGAAGCGCAGGTTCGGGTGTTGCGCGTGCAGGCGTTGCATCAAAGGCAGCGCATCGAAACTCGACAACGGCACCACGCCCAGCCGCAGGGTGCCGATCAGATTGCCGCGACAGGCCGCCGCTTCCGCCTGCAAGCCGTCATAGGCCGCCAGCACCGTGCGCGCCCAGGCCAGCACCCGTTCGCCCGGCGCGGTGAAACCTTCGAAGCGCTGGCCACGGTTGACCAGTGGCAGGTCGAGTTCTTCCTCAAGGCTGCGCAGGCGCATCGACAAGGTCGGCTGGGTGATGTGGCAGCGCGCGGCGGCCTGGCCGAAATGGCGGGTTTCGTCGAGGGCGATGAGGAATTTCAGCTGCTTGATGTCCATCTTCGCTCCGGGGCGCTGGCAAGGGTGGGCGATTCTACCGCTTGCGCGGGGGCAGGGTCATTGGTCGGGCCGGAACCGGGTTTGTCCGGCGTGGTCTAGGCTTGGGCGTCTGGAACTTAAATCAAGGAGTGTGCGCTATGAGTCTTTTGAGCTTTGTGAAAGAGGCCGGTGAGAAGTTGCTCGACCTGTTGACCCCCGGTAACGCCAATGCCAGCGAGCAATTGAAGGAGCACATCAGCAAGGTCGGGTTGGGTAACCCGAATGTCCAGGCGACCGTGGACGGTGACAAGGTGACAGTCACCGGTGAAGTGTCGAGCCAGGAAGAGAAAGAGAAGATTCTTCTGGCAGTGGGCAACATTGCCGGTGTCGGCAGCGTCGATGACCAGATCACCGTGACCGGGCCGGTTGTGGCGGCGGCGCGTTTTGTGGTCGTGAAGAAGGGCGACACCCTCAGCGCGATTTCCCTGGCGGTGTACGGCAACGCCAACCAGTACAACAAGATTTTCGAGGCCAACAAGCCGCTGCTGTCACACCCGGACAAGATTTATCCGGGGCAGACGCTGCGTATTCCCGAGTAACAACACGCCTGCAGGAGCAGCCTTTGGCGGCTCCTGCAGTATTCAAAGCCCCGCAATCAAATCCCGATAATCCTCGACCGCCGCAAACTCCGCGGTGTCCTTCGGCCCTTTTCGGCTGTCCGGCTCCTTCACGGCCAACAGATGCGCCACGCCGAAATTCCGCGCACTGCGCAGGATTGGCAAGGTGTCGTCGATGAACAGGCTGCGCGCCGGGTCAAAACCGATGTCGGCCTGCAAGGCGTCCCAGAATTGCGGGTTCTCCTTGGGGAAACCGTAGTCGTGGGAGCTGATCAGCCGTTCGAAGTACGGCGCCAGTTCGATTCGTTCCAGTTTCAGCGACAGCGAATCGCGGTGCGCATTGGTGATCATCACCACGCGTTTGCCGGCGCGTTTGATCGCCTCCAGAAAGGTGTCGGCGTCCGGGCGCAGGGCGATCAGGTGGGCGGTTTCCAGTTTCAGCTCGCGCACCGACAGCTTCAGTTCCGCGCTCCAGAAATCCAGGCAGTACCACTGCAACTGACCGGCATGGCGCTCGAACAGCGGCTGCAATTCCATTTCCGCCATGGCCCGGCTCACGCCGTGCAGTTCGGCGTAGCGCTGCGGCAGGTGTTCCAGCCAGAAGTGGTTGTCGAAGTGCAGGTCCAGCAACGTGCCGTCCATGTCCAGCAGAACGGTATCGATGTCGGACCAGGGTAGTGAAGGCATGGCAACGTCTCGAACGGTAGAAAGATATCCGACGCAAACAATCGGAAAAGCCGCGTTATAGTAGCGCGTTCACGCCAAGGAGCTTTGCATGCGCCAGAAACCCACCGTACTTGCCCGCGAGATCGTCGCCACCAGCCGGCTGTTCTGCGTCGAAGAGCTGAAGCTGCGTTTCTCCAACGGCGTGGAACGCACCTACGAGCGGCTGGTCGGCAAGGGCGCCGGTTATGGCGCGGTCATGATCGTGGCGATGCTCGATGCCGAGCACGCGGTGCTGGTCGAGGAATACTGCGGCGGCACCGACGAGTACGAACTGTCGTTGCCCAAAGGCTTGATCGAGCCCGGCGAAGACGTGCTGGCTGCCGCCGAACGCGAACTCAAGGAAGAAGCCGGTTATGGCGCGCGACAACTGGAGCATCTGACCGAGCTGTCGTTGTCCCCCGGTTACATGAGCCAGAAGATTCAGGTGGTGCTGGCCACCGATTTGTACGAAGAGCGCCTCGAAGGCGATGAGCCCGAGCCGATGCGCGTGGACAAGGTCAACCTGCGGGAGCTGTCGGCGCTGGCGCAAAATCCGAATTTCAGTGAAGGGCGCGCCCTGGCGGCGTTGTACCTGACCCGCGACCTGCTGACCCAGCGCGGATTTTTCCAGTCATGAGTGAGATGCCGATGAATTTTCCCCATCCGTTGATGGCGCCGGTGGTCGAGCTGGCATTGCGGGCCGGTGAGGCGATCCTGCCGTTCTGGCGCGCCGATGTGGCGGTCACCGCCAAGTCCGATGATTCGCCGGTGACGGCGGCGGACATGGCCGCTCACCACGTGATCGTGGCTGGCCTGACAGCGCTGGATCCGAGCATTCCGGTGCTGTCCGAAGAGGACGCCAACATCCCGCAAAGCGTGCGCGCAGGCTGGCAGCGCTGGTGGCTGGTGGATCCGCTGGACGGTACCAAGGAGTTCATCAGTGGCAGCGAAGAGTTCACCGTCAACATTGCGTTGATCGAAAACGGTCGGGTGGTGTTCGGTGTGGTATCGATGCCGACCAACGGTCGGTTCTACGTCGGCGGAGCCGGGCTCGGTGCCTGGCGCGGCGACACGGGCGGCACGCCGGTGGCGATTCAGGTTCGTGACGTGCCGGGGCCGGGCGAAGCGTTTACCGTGGTCGCCAGCCGCCGTCATTCGAGTCCGGAGCAGGAACGCTTGCTGGCCGGATTGAGTGCCAGCCTTGGAGAGTTGCAACTGGCCAACATCGGCAGTTCGCTGAAGTTCTGTCTGCTGGCCGAAGGGGCGGCCGATTGTTACCCGCGACTGGCGCCGACATCCCAGTGGGACACGGCGGCGGCGCAAGGCGTTCTGGAAGGCGCCGGCGGCGAGGTTCTGGATTTGAACGGTGATGCGTTCTGTTATCCACCACGGGAATCATTACGCAACGCGTTCTTTCTTGCACTGCCGGCAAAAGCGGCGTGGCGTTCGAAGTTGCTGGAACTGGCCCGTTCGTAATAGCGCTCCCGGCCCGAAGCGCCAAGTCCTCAGCGGTGCAGGACGTACTGCCCGCTGAAGGTCACTGCATCCTCATCGCTACCGGCATTGACGACCCGCGTATGCAGAGTCAATCGCGCGCGCCCGTAACGCTGATACATCGCCAGAAATTTCTTCCACTGCGTTGCACTCGGTGACGGGCAGATCGCAATGGCATCGCCGGTGACCGGCAGTGGATAACTGATCTGTCCCTCCTGAATCACGATGTGCCCGTCTTCGATGCCTTCCTCTTTCAACCGCAAATGCAGCCAGCCCCAACCGGCCAGCACCGCACCGCAATACAGGCTCCCACCGAACATGGTGCTCTTGTGATTGACGTTGGCGTCCAGCGGCAGGTGCAGGCGTAGTTGCTGTTCCTGCCAGTCGAGCACCTTGAGGCCCATGTCCCGGGTCAGCGGGATGTCGTGGTGAAGAACGGATTCCAGATAACGACTGTCGTGCTTCATGCCCGGACCTCTTACGGCAGAAAAGTGAATTGAGCGTGCTTCATTCGGATTCGTCGGAATGGCCGCCGCTGCCAGCGAAATTCAACCCGTGCTTGCGCAGTTTGTCGTGCAGGGTCTTGCGCGGAATGCCCAGGGCTTCGGCGAGACTGCGCACGGAACCGTGAGAGCGGGCCAGTTCGGCGGCGATCAGGGATTTCTCGAAGTTTTCCACTTGCTCGCTGAGGCCACCTGCGGTGATTTCGACGGTGGTGCCGGGGCTGCCATCGGGCTGCGTGTTGTCCAGTGCCAGTTCCAGGCCGAGGGCAAAACGCTCCGCCGCGTTCTGCAATTCCCGCACGTTGCCCGGCCATGAATGTCGCAGCAGCAACGCCCGTTGCGCCGGTTGCAGTTCATGCGGTGGCAGACCATGGCGCGCGCTGGCTTCATCGGCGTAATGCTGGAACAGCATCAACGCATCTTCGCCCCGTTCACGCAGTGGCGGAATGCGCAGCGGTGCCACGTTGAGGCGGTAATACAGGTCCGCCCGGAAACGCCCCTGATCGGCAGCCTGGCGCAGGTCTTCCTTGGTGGCGGCAATGACGCGGATATCCAGCGGGATCAACTGATTGCCGCCCAGACGCTCGACCACGCGCTCCTGCAGCATGCGCAGCAGTTTGACCTGCACATCCATGCTCATGCTCTCGATTTCATCGAGGAACAGCGTGCCGCCGTTGGCGAACTCGAACTTGCCGATCCGGCGCTTTTGCGCGCCGGTGAAGGCACCAGGTTCATGGCCGAACAATTCGCTCTCGACCACCGACTCGGCCAGCGCACCGGCATTGATTGCCACGAACGGGCCGTTACGCCGGCTCGACAGATCGTGCAGGGCGCGGGCGACGACTTCCTTGCCGGCGCCGGTTTCGCCGAGGATCAGCACGTCGGCCTTGGTCGCCGCCAGCGCGCCGATCTGTTCGCGCAGGCGCGACATCGGCGCGGACTGACCGACCAGCCGCGCGCTCAGCTCGTTGCGATCACTCAGGGCCATGCGCAGGCTGCGGTTGTCCAGCACCAGACGCCGCAGGGCCAGGGCGCGGCGCACGCTGTCGAGCAGGGCGTCGCTGGCGAAGGGTTTTTCCAGAAAATCATAAGCACCGGCACGCATGGCCTGCACGGCCAGTGGCACGTCGCCGTGTCCGGTGATCAGCAGCACCGGCAGTTCCGGATCCTGGGCGTGAAGTTCGCTCAGCAGTTCCAGGCCATCCATGCCGGGCATGCGGATGTCGCTGACCACCACGCCGGGCCAGTCGCGCTCCAGTTGTGCGGCCAGACCTTTGGCCTCGGACAGCGGAAGAATTTTCAGGCCGGCCAGATCCAGGGTCTGGCCGAGGGCCTGACGCAGGTGCGGATCGTCGTCGATCAGCACCACCTGAATGCGGTTGTCGATGGTCATGCGCTTCGATCCTCGGACGGTTGCAGGCTGACCCCGGGCGCGCCGGCGCGCAGCCGCAGGGTGATCAAGGCGCCACCTTGCTTGTGGTTGGCGAACGACAGTTCACCCCCGAAGGCGCGCATCAGGGTTTCGCAAATGGCCAACCCCAGACCGAGACCCTGAGTGCGGGTCTTGGTCGTGTAAAACGGTTCGCTGGCGCGGCCCAGGGCTTCCATGCAGAAACCCGGGCCATTGTCGCGAATGTACAGATTGACGCCTTCGTCGGTGGATTCGGCACTCAGCCACAATTTGCGCGGCGGGCCTTTCTCGGTCAGGGCGTCGAGGGCGTTGGCCAGCAGGTTGCCCAACACCTGGCGCAGGCGGGTTTCCCCGGCCTCGACCCAAAGGGTGGCGGCCGGCAGGTCACGGATCAGTTCGACATCCATGCTGCGGCGACGCTTGGCCAGCAAGGCAAGTGCGTCGTCCAGCGCCGGTTGCAGGGCGACGCTTTCCGGGGCGTGGCGATCGCGGCGGGCGAAGGCGCGCAGGTGAGCGATGATCGAGGCCATGCGCCCGGTCAGCTCGCTGATCAGCTTGAGGTTGCCTCGGGCATCTTCGGTGCGCTCGTGGTCGAGCAGCACTTCGGCGTTCTCGGCGTAGCTGCGGATCGCCGCCAGCGGCTGGTTGAGTTCGTGGCTGATGCTCGCCGACATCGTTCCCAACGCCGACAGCTTGCCGGCCTGCACCAGATCGTCCTGGGCGCGCACCAGTTCTTGCTGGGCCTGTTCGCGTTCCAGCACTTCCTGTTTCAAGCGCCGGTTCAGGCCTTCGAGATCGCTGGTGCGCTCGGCAACCCGGCCCTCAAGCTCCCGCCGGGCCTTGGCTTCGAAGGCGATGCGTTCCAGGTAATGACGACGACGCTGCATCATCAGGCCCAGCAACAACATGACTACCAGCAAGGTGGCGCCGCCGATCGCCACCACGGTGCGCACCGGTCGGTCGATCAAGGTACGCGGGGCAAGGATGCTGACGCTCCAGCCGGTTTCCGCGATGTCCTGGGTCTGCGGCAGCCACGCGGTGGGGCTCAGGTTCAGGGGCCGAGGCTCGCGGGTCGGGTAGGGCTGGATCGCGGTGATCGCCGCACGTTCGGCATCACTCAGGGTGCGGGTCGCGCGAAAGCGCCATTCCGGGCGCGAGGTGAGGATGACCACGCCGTTGTGGTCGGTCACCAGCAGTTGTTCCGGGGTTTTGCCCCACAGGCTTTCGGTGTGGTCGAGGTCAACCTTGATCACCAGCACGCCGATGATTTTTTCGCCGCTGCGCACGGCGGCGGCGAAGAAGTAGCCACGCTTGGCGGAAGTGGTGCCCAGACCGAAGAAGCGCCCGAGGCGTCCGGCCATGGCTTCGCTGAAGTACGGCCGGAAAGAGAAATTGCGCCCGACGAAACTGTCGTGCTTGTCCCAGTTCGATGCCGCGAGCGTCTGGCCGCTGGTGTCCATCAAGTACATGACTTCGGCGCCGGTCTGCGCAGCGATGTTCTTCAACAGGCGGTTGGCGTTGCCCTGGGTCACGCCGTCGTCCGGCGCCCCGAGTACCGCGCGCAGGGCCGGCAGGTCGCCGAGGATTTGCGGCAGCACTTCGTAGCGATGCAGCGTGCCCAGCAGGTTGGCGACGTAGAGGTCGAGGGTCTGGCGGTTCTGGCCGGCCAGTTCGCTGCGGTAATAACGCTCGGCCAGATGTTCCAGCGGCCACAGCAGCGGGGCCAGGCACAGGGCCAGCAGGGCAAGACTGCGCCAGCGGGGGCGTCGGGGAAGGGTCGGAGTCATGAGCATCGAGCGCCTGTGGATACAGGCGCATTATGCCTAGGCTTGCCGGCGCAGTCTGCGCACCCGTGGCCGGGTGTGCAGCGGCGCTGAAAATTCACACAGGACTTCAGGAAAAGACGTCGGCGTCCTTGAGCAGTGCCGCTGTCTGGTCCTTGGCCGACAGTTTTGGCGCTTCATCCAGCTGCCAGTCGATGCCCAGATCCGGGTCGTCCCAACGAATGCTGCGCTCGGAAGACGGGTTGTAGTAGTCGGTGGTCTTGTAGAGGAATTCGGCGAACTCGCTCAGCACCACGAAACCGTGGGCGAAACCTTCCGGGACCCACAATTGGCGGTGGTTGTCGGCGGACAGACGCACGGCCACCCACTTGCCGAAATGCGGCGAGCTGCGACGGATATCCACGGCGACATCGAGGACTTCGCCGGCGGTAACGCGGACCAGTTTGCCCTGGGTATTTTCCAACTGGTAATGCAGCCCGCGCAGAACACCTTTCTGCGAGCGCGAATGGTTGTCCTGGACAAATTGCGTGTCCAGACCGGTCGCGTCCTGAAAGGCCTTGGCATTGAAACTTTCGTAAAAGAACCCGCGTTCGTCACCAAATACCTTGGGTTCGATGATCAGGACACCAGGCAGGTCGGTGGTGATTACATTCATGTAGATTTTCCAGTGGCAGGTGTGAATGGCCGACATTCTTGCGCAAAGCGCCGACAGGTGCGAGGGGCGCTTGCAAATCCGCCTGTCTCGCAGCGTGTCGGGGGACGGATGGTCGGGGGTTGCTTATCGCCCGAAGCAATGGCGATATAGGCGCCTAATAAAATTTCAGGGGTCGTTCCATGTCGTTCGCCACGTTGATTCATCGCGCCAGTTTGCCCAGCCCACAGGTTTCGGTGGAGCAGGCCCGGCATCTGCTGGCGCAGCATTACGGCTTGAACGGCACGTTGCAGGCCCTGGGCAGCCAGCAGGATCTCAATTATCGGGTCGACAGTGAGCGTGGGCGGTTCGTGCTGAAGATCTGTCGGGGTGACTATTCGCTGGTTGAACTGCAAGCCCAGCATGCAGGCCTGAAATATCTGGCTGAACACTGCGATGTCCACGTTCCCCGGGTCATCCAGGCCAATGACGGCCAAGACCTGCTGACCCTGGACGTCGGTGGAGAATCGGTGCATGTGCGGCTGCTCGATTACATCGAGGGCCAGCCACTGACAGCTCTCGATCACCTTGGCCACGAAGTCGTCGCCGGCTTCGGCCGGCTCTGCGGCGAAATGGATCTGGCCCTGGCCGGGTTCGACCACCCGGGGCTTGAACGCACGCTGCAATGGGACGCGCGCCACGCCAGCGCCCTGATCGAGCACCTGCTGCCGGTCATCGGCGATGAACGCCAGCGCACGCTGATCGCCGAAGCTGCCGAGCAGGCCAGACTTCGTTTGCAGCCGCTGGTGGAGAAACTGCCGGTGCAGGCGATCCACATGGACATCACCGACGACAACGTGGTCTGGCAGCGTGACGCCCGGCGGCACTGGCAGTTGCAGGGCGTCATCGATTTCGGCGATCTGGTGCGCACCTGGCGCATTACCGATCTGTCGGTCACCTGCGCCGCGCTGCTGCATCACGCCGCCGGCGATCCGTTCGTGATTCTGCCGGCCGTGCAGGCCTATCACGCAGTTAATCCGCTGCAACACGAAGAACTGCTGGCGCTGTGGCCGCTGATCGTGGCGCGGGCGGCGGTGCTGGTGCTCAGTGGCGAGCAACAGGTCAGCATCGATCCGGGCAATACCTATAGCCGAGCCAACCTGACCCACGAGTGGGAGATATTACGGGTCGCCACCTCGGTGCCGCTGGCATTGATGGAGGCGGCGATTCTCTCGGCGGCCGGCCAGACCTTGCCGGCCATCGACAGTGAAGGTTTCGCGCCGTTATTGCCCGGTCTGGTCGGGCGCGAGTTTGCGTTGATCGATCTGGGTGTGTTGAGCGCGCACTTCGAGGCGGGCAATTGGGAGCAGCCTGGCATCGATCAGCGTCTGTTGAGTGAAGCAGCGGCCATCCACGGACTGGCGGCCAGTCGCTATGGACAATACCGTCTTTCACGTACCCGCCCTGACAGCGCCGATGAGCCAGAGACATTCCCGCTGCACGTCGAATTGCACGTGCCCCAGGGTTCGACGGTGGAAGCGCCGTTCGCTGGTGTACTTCACCTGTCGGCCGATGGCGCGCTGCGACTCGACGGCCCGCAACTGAGCCTGCGTCTGTGGGGCGTGAAACCTTCGTTGCACGGCGGCGCAGCGCTGGTCAAAGGTCAGGTGCTCGGTTCGGTGGACGGCCCGTTGACCGTGCAATTGACTCGCGCCGTGCAGCTTGAAGCGCCGCTGTTCTGTACACCATCGCGCGCGTTGGCGTGGCAGGCGTTGTCTCCCTCGCCGGCCGCGCTGCTGGGCCTGGCCTGCGATGCCGAACCGGAGCTGGACGCAGCTACCCTGCTGGCGCGCCGCGACGCCAGTTTCGCCCGCACCCAGAAGCACTATTACGTCGACCCGCCGCGTATCGAACGCGGCTGGCGCAATCACTTGATCGACATGCAGGGCCGTTCCTATCTCGACATGCTCAACAACGTTGCGGTGCTCGGCCACGGTCATCCGCGCATGGCGGCGGTGGCGAGCCGGCAGTGGTCGCTGCTCAACACCAACTCGCGGTTCAACTATGCGGCGGTCGCCGAGTTTTCCGAACGCTTGTTGAAATTGGCGCCGGAGGGCATGGATCGGGTGTTTCTGGTCAACAGCGGCAGCGAAGCCAACGATCTGGCGATTCGCCTGGCGTGGGCTGCCAGCGGTGGGCGCGACATGATCAGCGTGCTGGAGGCTTATCACGGCTGGACGGTCGGCGCGGACGCGGTCTCGACTTCGATTGCCGATAACCCGAAAGCCCTGAGCAGTCGCCCGGACTGGGTGCACGCGGTCACCGCTCCCAACACCTATCGCGGCGAGTTTCGCGGTCCGGATTCGGCGCCGGATTATGTGCGCAGCGTCGAACATCATCTGGCGAAGATCGATGAGCAGAAACGCCAACTGGCCGGGTTCATTTGCGAGCCGGTCTACGGTAACGCGGGCGGGATCTCGCTGCCGCCGGGTTACCTGAAAAAAGTCTACGAACTGGTGCGCGCCCGCGGCGGCGTGTGCATTGCCGATGAGGTGCAGGTCGGTTACGGGCGCATGGGCCACTTCTTCTGGGGGTTCGAAGAGCAAGGCGAGGTGCCGGACATCATCACCATGGCCAAAGGCATGGGCAACGGTCAGCCGTTGGGCGCCGTGATCACCCGCCGGGAAATCGCCGAGGCGCTGGAAGCCGAGGGCTATTTCTTCTCGTCCGCCGGCGGCAGTCCGGTGAGTTGCCAGATCGGTATGGCGGTGCTCGACGTCATGGAAGAGGAAAAACTCTGGGAAAACGCCCAGGTGGTCGGCGCTCACTTCAAGGCCCGGCTTGAGGCGTTGATCGATCAATATCCGTTGGTCGGCGCGGTGCACGGTTCCGGGTTCTATCTGGGGGTCGAGCTGATCCGCAATCGGGAAACCCTGGAACCGGCAACCGAGGAAACCACGCTGTTGTGTGATCGCCTCCGGGAACTGGGGATTTTCATGCAGCCGACCGGCGATTACCTGAACGTCCTGAAGATCAAACCGCCGATGGTCACCTCGCGTCAGAGCGTGGATTTCTTCGTCGACATGCTGGCGAAGGTGCTGGAAGAAGGGCTCTGAGATGATGCGAACCCGACAAATACCGATTTGTATCGGTATTTGTTGGATTAAATTGAGATTGTTTTTTCTTTTTGGCTTCTAAAGCCGATATTTATCGTTTATAAAGTCGCCATAGTCCGTCGTCCAACCCTGTACGGCGTGTTGAAAAAACCTCGACGGTTCCCTGGAGTCTGATCGACATGACCACATTGAAAAGCACACCACGCGCCGATGGCTTCTACATGCCGGCCGAATGGGCACCGCAAACCCAGACCTGGATGATCTGGCCCGAGCGTCCGGACAACTGGCGTCTGGGCGGCAAACCGGCGCAGGCCGCTCACGCCTCTGTGGCCAAAGCCATTGCGCGTTTCGAACCGGTCACCGTGGCGGTGTCCGCCGGCCAGTACGAAAACGCCCGCGCTCGCCTCGACGTGCCGAATATCCGCGTGGTCGAGATGTCCAGCGATGACGCCTGGGTCCGCGACAGCGGCCCGACTTTCGTGATCAACAACAGCGGCGAAGTGCGCGGTGTGAACTGGGACTTCAACGCTTGGGGCGGTTTTGATGGCGGCCTGTATTCGCCGTGGAACCGCGACTCCCAGGTCGGCGGCAAGATCCTCGAAATCGAGCGCAGCCCGCGCTACCGCACCGAAGGCTTCGTGCTCGAAGGCGGTTCGATTCACGTCGACGGCGAAGGCACCCTGATCACCACCGAAGAATGCCTGCTCAACCGCAATCGCAACCCGCACCTGGGCCGCGAAGAAATCGAAGCGGTGCTCAGCGAAAACCTGTCGGTGGACAAGATCATCTGGCTGCCGGATGGCCTGTTCAATGATGAAACCGACGGCCATGTGGATAACTTCTGCTGCTACGTGCGTCCGGGCGAAGTGCTGCTGGCGTGGACCGACGATCCGCAGGATCCGAACTACCCGCGCTGCCAGGCCGCGATGAAAGTGCTGGAAAGCAGCACCGACGCCAAGGGCCGCTCGTTCACGGTGCACAAGATGCCGATTCCGGGGCCGCTGTTTGCCACCGAAGAAGAATGCGCGGGCGTGGACCCGGTGGACGGTACCCAGGAGCGCAATCCGAGCGTGCGTCTGGCCGGCTCCTACGTGAACTTCCTGATCGTCAACGGCGGCATCATCGCGCCGAGCTTCGACGATCCGATGGACGCCCCGGCGCGTGAGATCCTGCAGAACCTGTTCCCGCAACACGAAGTGGTGATGGTTCCGGGCCGCGAACTGTTACTGGGGGGCGGCAACATTCACTGCCTTACCCAACAGCAGCCCGCGCCGCACAAAGAGTGAGTGCGGATGTAACAGCTTGAGTTGATTGAAAAATCGACCGGGCAGTCATTTGTTGCCCACGCTTGAAGAGAAACCCGCAGCCCGTCAGGACTGCGGGTTTCTTTATGTCCGCCGGTCGACAATTTCATGACGTTGGCATAGCTCTTGTATCGCTGATGACGCACTAGGGAGGGGGGAGAACTTCAACAGTTCTGTCATAAACCTTGGATAACGTAGCCGCTCACGAACGGGGAGAGAGCGCTGAAATGAACGCCGAAGTGAACGTAATCAGCGAGCGGACGTTGCATCCCATGGCTGTAAATAGTGAGTCGCTCCAGATTGTCGCGCACTGGTTGAAGTCCAATGGAACGCGTCAGATCAGGGAACCTGATCCGCGCCGGATGATGATCGAGCGTTACCCCGCTGGCCTGTTCAGCGAGGCCGAACTGGAAGCACTGTGGGATGTGATGGAAGGATAAGAAGAACAAACAAGGATTGTAAAAAGCGCTGCCGGGATGGCAGCGCTTTTTTTATGGGCGCGATATCAGAAGCTGTAGGTACCGGTGACCACCAGGCTGCGCGGTGCGCCCGGCTGGATCTGGAATGCGCTGGTGGCCGACGAGTAATACTCGCGGTCGGTGATGTTGTTCAGGGCACCACGCAGGTCCCAGTCCTTGTGACGGTAGCCGACCAGTGCGTCCCAACGGCCGTAGCCCGGCAACACGGTGGTGTTGGCGTTGTCGGCATAACGCTGGCCGACCAGGGTCAGGCCGGTTTCGGCGTACCAGCCCATTTCCGGTTTCCAGGTCAGGAACAGGCTGCCGTTGCGCTTGGCCACGTTGTTCACGCGTTTGCCTTCCAGGCCGTTGTTGTCCTTCTCGATGGTTGCGTCCTGCACACCGACGCCGCCGCGCACGTACCAGTTGCCGACGATCTTGCCGGTACCGGTCAGCTCGATCCCGCGCGAGCGTTGCAGACCGCTGAGCACGGTCAGGGTCGGGTCGTTCGGATCAGTGGTGCGGCGGTTGTAGAGTTCCAGCTCATAGACGGCGAGGGTGGTGCTCAGGCGATCGTCGAGCCAGTCGCTTTTCACGCCGATTTCTTTCTGCTTGGTCAGCTCCGGGCTCAGGTCATTGGTATTGCCGGCCGCGCCCGGGGTGATGCCGATCAGACCGCCGCCCACCGGCGAGAAGGTCTTGGTCCACGAGGCGTAGAACGAGTGATTCTGCAGGGGCGTCCAGACCACGCCGAAACGCGGGCTGGTGCTGTGGCTGTCACGGTCTTCGGAGATGTTGCGCAGCTTGTTGGTCGACTCGATATCGAAGGTGTCGTAGCGCAGACCGGCCAGCAGTTGCCATTGATCGTTCAGGCGCAGTTGATCCTGAACATAGATCGCGCGGCTTTCGACTTCGGTGTGGCTGCTGCTCGACACTTGCATGCGCCCGGTGTGGCGCAAGTCGCGGTTGGGGTTGTACAGATCCAGCGACGGCACGGCGGAACTGCCGCGCCCGGAAGTGGCCGCGTTGTACAGCGTCGGGTCGCGGCGCTGGCTGCCGGTTTCGAGGCCGGTCAGCAGGCGGTGCTCCAGACCGAAGGTTTCGAATCCACCTTCCAGCTCCACGTTGTTGAACACGTTGCGGGTGGTCAGGTCCTGTTGCCAGTGCTGGCGGGTGACCTTCTTGGTCGCCGGTGTGTAACCGGTGAGGTAGGTGTTGTCGAAATCGCTGTCGAGCTTGAACACGCCAAGTGTGTGGCGCAGCTGCCAGTTGTCGTTGATTTCATAGGCCAGTTTCGAGCGCAGGGATTGCGTCTTGTCGTCGATGAAATCCTGATCGTTGCCGTAGGTCGTGTCCCGGCCGACATCTGCCGGGCGTCCACCTACCCCGGGAATGCCGCGATCCGGCGTGCGGTTGTAGCGGCTATATTCGTATTGCACCAGCCAGTTCAGGTCAGGCGTGAGCTGCCAGCTCATCGACGGTGCGAACAGTTGGCGATTACCGCTGACGCCGTCGCGGAAGCTGTTTTCGTCCATGTTGCCCATGTTCAGGCGCAGGCTGATGTTGTCGCTCGGGTCGGTGCTGAGGTCGGCATAGAGGCTGCGTAGATCTTCGCTGCCACCCTGGGCCTCGATGGTCGATCGGCGGCCGGCCTCGGGTGCCTTGCTGACGCGGTTGACGATCCCGCCCTGGCTGCCACGGCCGTACAACACAGCGGCGGGGCCCTTGAGCACTTCGACGCGTTCGATGTTGTGCAGGTCGCGCTTGTACTGGCTGTCGTCGCGGATGCCGTCCAGATAAAAGTCGTTGCTGGCGTCGAAGCCGCGGATGCGCAGGCTGTCGAAGCGCGTATCGCCGCCGCTGCTGACGTTGGGCATGCCGCTCAAGGCGTCGCCCAGGTCATTGGTGCCGTAGTTGGCGAAGTTGGCGGTCCTGACCGAGTCGATCGCCTGCGGCACGTAACGCACAGGGGTTGAAGTACGCGTGGCGGTGTTGCTGACCTTCACGCGCGGGTCGTCGGCCTGGGTTTCGGCACTGATAGAGGTGGCGGGCAGTTCGGTCGCGGAGTAAGCGAAACCGGAAGACAAAAAGGCAGAAAGCCCAAGCGTGACGGGCGTGAGACGGAACGGGGCAGGCATTGAAAAGCGCATCCGAAAGGGTGGAAGAATTCGAGCGCGCGAATGGTAATGCTTTGCATTTACTTCCGTTAATTATTCCTGAAAGGTTCCGTGGTTTGATTGTGTCAATTTATTTCATGTTTATGTCGGAACGGACAATGAGCGCATTTGACCGATTGCCGAAACAGACTGAAAGCCATTCCGGCGTTTTTCCGCAACGACCGAGGGACTAATGTGCCGACATCATTTTTCCCACCTTCTGACCGGAGCTTTCCGATGAATCTTCATTACATCTACGACCCGCTGTGCGGCTGGTGCTATGGCGCCAAACCACTGGTGCAAGCCGCGCAACAAGTGCTGCCGGTGATCGCCCACGCCGGCGGCATGATGACCGGTGCCAACCGCCAGAACGTTACACCGCAACTGCGCAATTACGTGATGCCTCACGACCGACGCATTGCCGAATACACCGGTCAGCCCTTCGGCGAAGCTTATTTCGAAGTTCTGTTGCGTGATCACTCGGCGGTGTTTGATTCGGCACCACCGATTGCCGCTGTGATGGCAGCGGAAAAAATCGACGGCCGTGGCCTGGAGCTGCTTGGCCGTTTGCAGACTGCGCACTATGTCGAAGGGCGGCGAATTGCCGACGAAAGTGTGCTTGTGGAATATGCAGTGGAGCAGGGCTACAACGCCGATATGTTCTTGAACACCGTGCAGTCCGTCGACACCGAACAACATATAAAGAACAGCCGCGCCCTGTTGGCAAAACTGGGTGGGCAGGGTTTTCCAACTTTCGCACTGGAACAGGACGGTCAATTCAAATTGGTTGATATCGGGCCGTGGCTGGGCAAGCCAGAAGCCTTCGCCCAATGGTTGAATGAGTCATTTACGCCTGCGCCAGGGACTGAAACCCCGCGGGTCTGTGGCCTCGATAGTTGCGCGTAACCCCGCATCAAAATCCCTGACTGCGGGCAATTCCGTGCACGAAGCCATCGCAATATTTACTTTTTTTAGACGTTTTTCGCCTATTTAAAGACGATTCTTGAAATTGACACATTGTTGAGGGCGCGGCTACGATTCGGCCCAACGCCTGTGGCTAACCGCCATGACACAAAATCAGGAGCAGGCCCGCCATGACATTGTCTTGAGCGGGTCTTTTTGTTTCGGGGTGAATAAAAGAGTGCAATAAGCGCCGTTTCAGCCGTTCGACACAGCGCGTTTCAACCCGTAATAAGGAAAACAAAATGTTGAACAAGCGAATCAGTCTGATCGCACTGGGGATGTTGAGTGCCACTTCGGCCATGGCTAACGACCAGGCCGAATCCAAGGGTTTTGTTGAAGACAGCAGCCTCAAAGTGCTTCTGCGCAATGCCTACATCAATCGTGATTACAAAGACGGCAACAAGGACAAGGCCGAATGGGGCCAGGCGGCCATCGGTACGTTCTCGTCCGGTTTCACCCAAGGCACCGTCGGTGTAGGTGTGGATGCCTTCGGTCTGTACGCGCTGCGTCTGGACGGCGGCAAGGGCCGCAGCGGCGCTGGCGGTATCGATTTCTTCAAACAAGGTGACAGCGGCAACGCGGCTGACGACCTGTCCAAGGGCGGCGCAGCGGTGAAATTCCGTCTGTCCAACACCGTGCTGACCTACGGCGACCAGATGCCGGCCCTGCCGGTGCTGAACTACGACAACTCGCGTCTGCTGCCGGAAAGCTACACCGGTACCTTGATCACTTCCAGAGAGATCAAAGGCCTGCAACTGGATGCCGGTCGTTTCACCGCCGAATCGCGTAAAAGCGCTGAAGGCCGTGACAGCGGTGGTCTGAAGTCGATCAACGTGTTGGGCGGTAGCTACCAGTTCACCGAACAGTTCAAGGCTGCGCTGTACGCTTCCGACGTCGAAGACGTGCTGAAGAAGCAATACGTGAACGCCAACTACGTGTTCCCGATCGACAAGGATCAGTCTCTGACCCTGGACTTCAACGGTTACCGCACCAAGCTGGACAACTCCTACGTCCGCGAAAACGGTGTGACCGGCGACGACAACAAGATCTGGAGCCTGGCAGCGACCTTCGCCACCGGCCCGCACTCGTTCACCGTGGCGCACCAGCGTTCCACCGGCGACAGCAACCTGGGTTACGCCTATGGCGGTTACCAGAAAGGTCAGGGTCGCGTAGGTGACGGTGGCAACACCATCTATCTGGCCAACTCCTACTGGTCCGACTTCAACGCTGAAGACGAGCGCAGCTGGCAGTTGGGCTACGGCCTGGACTTCAGCGCATTCGGCGTACCGGGTCTGAGCTACAACTTCGCGTACGTGCGTGGCGACAACATCACCACGTCCACCAGCGAAGGCGGCACCGAGCGCGAGATCTTCAACCAGTTCAAGTACGTCGTGCAAAGTGGCCCGGCCAAAGACCTGAGCATCAAGCTGCGCAGCTCGATCCTGCGTGTTTCGCAGAAATCCAGCGAATACAATGTCAGCGGCAACGAACTGCGTGTGTTCGTGGATTACCCGATCAACATCTTCTGATGATTGGCTGAACCCGCGAAACGCGACAGAAAAACCCCGACTGGTTCGGGGTTTTTTTTGGTTCTTCACGGAATCCCGGGAAACACAGAAACAAGAACGCCGATTTGATTGATGATGTTCGTGCGAGC
>NZ_JBXARR010000013.1:0-128254 GCF_058808435.1 Pseudomonas sp. GW821-FHT11D10
TGTGTTTGCTCGCACGAACATCATCAATCAAATCGGCGTTCTTGTTTCTGTGTTTCCCGGGATTCCGTGAAGAACCATAAAAAAAGGCCACCCAAAGGTGGCCTTCAAAAAACTAGAGAGGTTTTTTACTTACACCGCCGCAACCGGGCGCATGTAAGAGATTGGTGCAGTGCTGGCGTCTTCGAACGTCACGACTTCCCAGGCATCTTTCTGCTCAATCAACTTGCGCAGCAGCTGGTTGTTCAGTGCGTGGCCGGACTTGAAGCCCTTGAACTCACCAATCAGGCTGTTGCCCAGCAGGTACAGGTCGCCAATCGCATCGAGGATCTTGTGCTTCACGAATTCGTCTTCATAGCGAAGGCCGTCTTCGTTCAGTACGCCATCGGCATCGACCACGATCGCGTTTTCAACGCTGCCGCCGAGTGCGAGGTTGTGCTTGCGCAGGTACTCGATGTCACTCATGAAACCGAAAGTACGGGCGCGGCTGACTTCTTTTACGAACGAAGTGCTGGAAAAATCCACGCTTGCACTTTGGGTGCGGTCCCGGAAAACCGGGTGATCGAAATCGATCTCGAAGCTCACCTTGAACCCTTCGAAAGGGACGAAAGTGGCGCGCTTGTCGCCGTCTTCCACTGTCACTTCACGCAGGATGCGGATGAATTTCTTGGCGGCGTCCTGTTCTTCCAGGCCAGCCGATTGAATCAGGAATACGAAAGGTCCTGCGCTGCCATCCATGATCGGGACTTCAGACGCGGAGAGCTCGACGTAGGCGTTATCGATGCCCAGGCCAGCCATGGCCGAGAGCAGGTGCTCCACCGTGTCTACCTTCACGTCACCGTTGACCAGCGTCGTCGACATGGTTGTCTCGCCGACGTTGGCCGCGCGAGCCGGTATCTCGACAACCGGATCGAGATCGGCACGACGAAAGACGATCCCGGTGTCGACAGGTGCAGGCTTGAGGGTCAGGTAAACCTTCTCCCCGGAGTGCAGACCTACACCGGTGGCACGGATAATATTTTTCAGTGTGCGTTGTTTAATCATGGCATGGGCCGCTTCAGCGCAAATTGCGAACTGGTATCAACAAAGGCTGGCGATGATAGCAGACCGAGCCTTTGCTGAACACCAATCACCTGAATACCCCTGATACATTTCATCAATCGGCCTGACGACGCAGGAAAGCCGGGATGTCCAGGTAGTCCAGGTCATCTTGCGGATTCATCTTCGCGGCAGTCGCAGCACCGGCCTGAGCCTGGTTGCGCATGACGGTCGGACGGTCCAGGTCACGGTAGTTCACCGCGGGCGCTTCCTGACGAGCGGGTGCCGGTTGCTGCACTTGAGCAGCCGCCATCGAGGTGTGAACGGTGTTGTCGATGACCTTCACAGGCTTCTCGATTTTCGCGCCCAGACCGGTGGCAACCACGGTCACGTGCAGTTCGTCGCGCATGTCCGGATCGATAACGGTACCGACCTTGACCATCGCGTGCTCGGAAGCGAAGGCTTCGATGATCGAACCCACGTCGGAGTACTCACCCAGGGACAGGTCAGGACCGGCAGTGATGTTCACCAGGATGCCGCGTGCGCCTTGCAGGTTCACGTCTTCCAGCAGCGGGTTGCGGATGGCCGCTTCGGTCGCTTCACGTGCACGGTTCGGACCGCTGGCGCAGCCAGTGCCCATCATTGCCATGCCCATTTCGCTCATCACGGTGCGTACGTCGGCGAAGTCGACGTTGATCATGCCCGGACGCTTGATGATGTCGGAGATACCGCGAACGGCACCGGCCAGTACATCGTCAGCCTTGGCGAAAGCCGACAGCAGGCTTGCGTCCTTGCCGAGGATGGTCAGCAGTTTTTCGTTCGGAATGGTGATCAGCGAGTCGACGCTTTCCGAGAGCATGCGGATGCCTTCGTCGGCGATCTGCATACGCTTGCGGCCTTCGAACGGGAACGGACGGGTCACGACCGCAACGGTCAGGATGCCCATTTCCTTGGCCACTTCGGCGATGATCGGCGCAGCACCGGTACCGGTACCGCCGCCCATGCCGGTGGTGATGAACACCATGTTGGTGCCGGCCAGCACTTCAGCGATGCGCTCGCGATCTTCCAGCGCAGCCTGACGGCCGACTTCCGGGTTGGCGCCGGCGCCCAGGCCTTTGGTCACGCCGGTGCCCAGTTGCAGAATGGTGCGCGCGCCGATGTTTTTCAGCGCTTGAGCATCGGTGTTGGCGCAGATGAATTCCACGCCTTCGATGTTGCTCTTGACCATGTGGTTGACAGCGTTGCCGCCGCCACCGCCAACACCGATAACTTTGATTACCGGGCTTGCGGGGATGTTGTCTACGAGTTCGAACATTTTCCCTCTCCTTACATTCTCTAGTTTTTTCGCCTACTGCTGTTTGTTGCGGTGCTGCGGTAAAGCGTTAGAAGTTGCCTTGAACCCACTTCTTCAAACGGTCCAGCAACGGCGCCTGCGGCTCATCGTTGCTGTAGCTGTCGCGGCTGCCGATGCCCGAGAACGAGATCCCGTCGGACTGCTTCTGCAGGCCGTACATCAACAAGCCAACGCCAGTGGAATAAATCGGGTTGCGTACCACGTCATCCAGACCTTTCACGCCATGCGGCACGCCCAGGCGGACCGGCATGTGGAAGATTTCTTCGGCAAGTTCCGTGGCGCCTTCCATCTTCGAGGTACCACCGGTCAGCACGATGCCGGCCGGGATCAGGTCTTCGTAGCCGCTGCGACGCAGCTCGGCCTGGATCAGGGTGAACAGTTCGTCGTAACGCGGCTCGACCACTTCGGCCAGGGCCTGGCGGGACAGTTCGCGCGGCGGACGGTCACCGACGCTCGGCACCTTGATGGTCTCGCCGGCACCGGCCAGTTTGGCCAGGGCGCAGGCGTAGCGGATCTTGATCTCTTCGGCGTACTGGGTCGGGGTGCGCAACGCCATGGCGATGTCGTTGGTCACCTGATCGCCCGCGATCGGGATCACCGCCGTGTGGCGGATAGCGCCTTCGGTGAAGATCGCGATGTCGGTGGTGCCGCCGCCGATGTCGACCAGGCACACGCCCAGCTCTTTTTCGTCGTCGGTCAGAACCGAGTAGGCCGAGGCCAGTTGCTCGAGAATGATGTCGTCGATTTCCAGACCGCAGCGACGCACGCATTTTTCAATGTTCTGTGCGGCGTTGACGGCGCAGGTGACCACGTGAACCTTGGCTTCCAGACGTACGCCGGACATGCCCAGCGGCTCGCGCACGCCTTCCTGGTTATCGATCACGTAATCCTGCGGCAGGGTGTGCAGCACACGCTGGTCGGCCGGGATCGCCACCGCCTGGGCGGCGTCGAGCACGCGCTCCAGGTCCGCCGCGCTGACTTCGCGATCACGGATCGCGACGATGCCGTGGGAGTTCAGGCTGCGGATGTGATTGCCCGCCACGCCGACGAACGCCGAGTGAATGCGGCAGCCCGCCATCAGTTGGGCTTCCTCGATCGCGCGCTGGATCGACTGCACAGTGGACTCGATGTTGACCACCACGCCTTTTTTCAGGCCGCGGGACGGATGAGTGCCGATCCCGACGATATCGAGCGTGCCGTCGTCCGCAACCTCGCCGACCAGCGCCACCACTTTGGAGGTGCCGATATCGAGACCGACGATCATTTTGCCGCTTTGCACGTTTGCCATGGGTCCTGCCTCTTCTTAATTCTTTGCGACAGCGGGTTGGGCTGTCGTCGGCGCTACTGGTTCCCGCCAGCCAACAGCGAGGCCGTTGGCATAGCGCAGATCGATGCGCGCAATGTTCGTAATCTGTTCTTTGAGCGTCTTGTCATAGATGGCAATGAAGCGGCGCATCTTTTCCACCAGGTTGCCGCGTCCCAGCAGCAGCTCGATCCCGGGGCCGGAACTGCCGGCACCGGTGGTCAGGAACCAGCTGCCACGTTCACGCAGTTCGAGCCGCGCAATCGAGAAGCCCAATGGCCGGAGCATCTGGCTCAGCACCTGGTATTGCTGCATCACTTGCTGCTGGGCCCGCTGCGGACCGAACAGCTGTGGCAAGTGTTCGTAGTTCGCCAGTTCCTTGGGCGTAAACGCCTGGCCCTGGTTGTTGAGCAACGACTCGTCGCCCCAGCGGGCCACCGGCAGTTGCTCTTCGAGGCGGATCACCACCTGGTCCGGCCACACCCGACGTACTTCGGCGTGGGCGATCCACGGCATCTGTTCCAGCTCGGTGCGCATGCTCGCCAGGTCGATGGTGAAGAAGCTCGACGCCACGTACGGGGCGATCCGCTGCTGCACCGCTTGCTGGCTGATGTAACTCAGGTCGCCCTGCACCGCGATCTTGGTGATCGGCCGGTCGGCGTACGGCAGCAAACGCTGTGCGCCTTCGTAAGTGCCGAACCCCAGGGCCACCAGCAGCACCGGCCAGAACAGACCTTTCAAAAAGCCGAAGTTGGCTTTTGGCAGGCGCGCGGACATCGGCTCTTTGGCCACCATTCGGCTGGCACCCCGCGGCACCGGCTTGCGGCCGGGTGCGGGTGGCTGATGTCTGAGCTGTGCGCCTTGCATGGTCTTAACCTCGCGCCTCTTTCTTGCCGTCGGCATCGACACTGGCGGCCAGAATGGCCAGGACCAGTTGCTGGAAATCCAGACCGGCTGCTTTCGCCGCCATCGGTACCAGGCTGTGATCGGTCATGCCGGGAGCGGTGTTGACTTCCAGGAACCAGAATTTGCCGTCGGCGTCCTGCATCACGTCCGCCCTGCCCCAACCACCAATACCCAGCGCCTCGCAGGCTTGCGCCGTGAGGTCCATGAGTTCTTTTTCCTTGGCGGTATCGAGCCCGCACGGAATCCGATACTGGGTATCGTTGGCGATGTACTTGGCGTCGTAGTCGTAGAACGTGTGTGGCGTGCCCAGGGCGATAGGAGGCAACACCTGGTCACGCAGGGTGGCGATGGTGAACTCCGGACCGTGGATCCATTGCTCGACCAACACTTGCGAATCGTAGGTACTGGCCGCTTTCCATGCGTCGATCAACTCGGACGCAGAACTCACTTTGGCCATCCCGATACTTGAACCTTCATGCGCCGGTTTGACGATCAAAGGGAAGCCCAGTTCCGTCGCAGCCGAAATACAATCGGCCTCGCTGCGCAGCACGGCGTGACGCGGCGTCGGAATCCCGAGCGTGTGCCAGACCTGCTTGGTGCGCAGTTTGTCCATCGCCAGTGCCGAAGCCAGGATGCCGCTGCCGGTGTACGGAATGCCGGCCACTTCGAGCAGGCCCTGCATGCTGCCGTCTTCACCGCCACGACCGTGGAGGATGATGAACGCGCGGTCGATCTTTTCGCTCAGCAGGCGCTGCAGAATATCGGCGCCGACGTCGATGCCGAACGCGTCCACACCCGCGCTTTGCAGCGCAGTGAGCACGGCGTTGCCTGACTTCAGCGAAACTTCACGCTCGGCACTCAGACCACCGAACAGCACGGCCACACGGCCGAAATCCTTCGGGGCGATGGTGGAGAACAGATTGGCGTAGGCAGCAGTCATTTCAACTTCCCCTCGACCGATGCCGCCACGGCACCGGCGAACAACTCGCTTTTCAACAGTTTCGGTGCGAGACCGCCGATATCACCGGCGCCCTGGCACAGCAGAATGTCGCCGGCACGCAGCAGCGGCTTGACCACCGGCGCCAGGTCGACGCCGCGCTCGATGTAGATCGGGTCGAGCTGACCGCGCTGACGGATGCTGTTGCACAGTTTGCGGCTGTCGGCACCCGGGATCGGCTCTTCGCCGGCCGGATAGACCTCCATCAGCAGCAGCACGTTGGCGTCGGCCAGTACATTGACGAAATCGTCGTACAGGTCGCGGGTGCGGCTGTAGCGGTGCGGCTGGTAGACCATCACCAGACGGCGCTCAGGCCAGCCACCGCGCACGGCTTTGATCACGGCTGCGACTTCGGTCGGGTGGTGACCGTAGTCGTCGACCAGCATCACGCTGCCGCCGTCCACCGGCAGTTCGCCATAGACCTGGAAGCGTCGGCCGACACCCTGGAACCCGGAAAGGCCCTGGACGATGGCTTCATCGCTGACGCCTTCGTCGGTGGCGATGCAGATGGTTGCCAGCGCGTTGAGCACGTTGTGGTTGCCCGGCATGTTCACGGACACATCCAATGGCTCACGCTCGGGACGCAGCACGGTGAAGAAGGTCTGCATGCCTTGCTGGCGAACATTGATCGCACGCACGTCGGCTTCTTCGCTGAAGCCATAGGTGACGACCGGACGTTTGACCTGCGGCAGGATTTCACGCACTACCGGGTCGTCCAGGCACACCACTGCCAGACCGTAGAACGGCAGGTTGTGCAGGAACTCGACGAAGGTTTTCTTCAGTTTGTTGAAGTCGCCGTCGTAGGTCGCCATGTGGTCGGCGTCGATGTTGGTGACCACGGCCACCAGCGGTTGCAGGTGCAGGAAGCTTGCGTCGCTTTCATCGGCTTCGGCGATCAGGTAACGGCTGGTGCCGAGCTGGGCATTGGTGCCCGCGGCATTCAGACGGCCACCGATGACGAAGGTCGGATCCAGGCCACCGGCCGCGAACACCGAAGCGATCAGGCTGGTGGTGGTGGTCTTGCCGTGGGTACCGGCAACGGCGATGCCGTGGCGGTAGCGCATCAGTTCGGCGAGCATTTCGGCACGCGGCACCACCGGGATGCGGCGTTCCAGCGCGGTCGCCACTTCCGGATTGGAAGTATTGACGGCGCTCGACACCACCAGCACATCGGCGGCAGCGGCGTTTTCGGCACGGTGGCCGATGAAGATCTGTGCACCGAAGGATTCCAGGCGCTCGGTCACCGGCGAAGCTTTCAGGTCCGAACCGGACACTTCATAGCCCAGGTTCAGCAGCACTTCGGCGATGCCGCACATGCCCACGCCGCCGATCCCGACGAAGTGGATGCGACGGATGCGGCGCATTTCCGGTTGCGGCATGGCTTTCTGATTCTCAACCATGGGCCACCTCCAGACAGGTATCGACCACGCTTCGGGTGGCTTCGGGTTTCGCCAGACGGCGGGCCGCTTGGGCCATTTGTTCGAGTCGTTGCGGTTGCATCAAGACCTCTGTCAGGCGCGCGGCAAGGTCCGCGGCGCCAGTCGTTCTTTGCGGCATCAGGAAGGCAGCGCCTTCGCGGGCCAAATAATCGGCGTTGCGGGTCTGGTGATCGTCGATCGCGTGGGGCAAGGGCACCAGCATCGAGGGCAGACCGGCGGCGGCCAGTTCGCTGATGGTCAATGCGCCGGCGCGGCACACCACCAGGTCAGCCCAGCCATAGGCCTGGGCCATGTCTTTGATGAACGGCTGCACCTGCGCATCCACGCCGGCGGCGCGGTAGCGCTCTGCAGTCACTTCATCGTGGTTTCTGCCAGCCTGATGGAACACTTCCGGACGCAAGTCGGCAGCGACTTGTGCCAGGGCTTCAGGCAGCAACTTGTTCAACGGCTCTGCGCCCAGGCTTCCGCCCAGGATCAGCAAACGCGCCTTGCGTCCAGCCAGGGCCGGGCGCGGTGTTTCGAGGAACAGCTCGCTGCGCACCGGGTTACCGGTGGTACGGCGGCTGTCCGACAGGGTAAAGGTGTCGGGGAAGGCTTCACACACCCGGGCGGCGAACGGCACCAGCAACCGATTGGCGGTGCCGGCCACGGCGTTCTGCTCATGAACGATCACCGGCACGCCGGCCAGTTTGGCGGCAAGACCACCGGGACCGGTCACATAGCCGCCGAATCCGACCACGCACACCGGACGCAAGCGGCGAATGATCGCCCGCGCCTGCCACACCGATTTCAGCAGCATGAACGGTGCCTTGAGCAGCGACAGCTTGCCCTTGCCACGCAGGCCAGTGGCGTTGATGCGGTGCAACTCAAGACCCGCCGCCGGCACCAGATCGTTTTCGATCCCGCGCGGTGTGCCGAGCCAGTGCACGGTGTAGCCGCGCGCCTGGAATTCGCGGGCACAGGCCAGCGCCGGGAACACGTGGCCACCGGTACCGCCGGCCATGATCAATACGTTAGCGCCCATGGTTCGGCTCCTCGGCGAAGTCGCTCTCATGGAATTCCATCTCTTCACTGCCCAGGTGGGTCCGGCTCTCCCACTCGATCCTCAGCAACAGGCCAAGGCAGGCGCAGCAGATCACCAGGGAACTGCCGCCATAACTGAGGAACGGCAAGGTCAGGCCCTTGGTCGGCAACAGGCCGACGTTCACGCCGATGTTGATCAGGAACTGGCCGATCCACAGGAACGACAGGCCGTAGGCAACATAAGCGGCAAAAAACTGTTTGGCTTTCTCGGCCCACAGACCGATGTACATCCCGCGAATACACACGAACACGAACAGCGCCACGGTGCACAGCGAACCCACGGCGCCGAGTTCTTCTGCCAGGACCGAGAACACGAAGTCGGTGTGCGCTTCCGGCAGGTAGAACTGCTTCTGCACGCTGTTACCCAGGCCAACGCCCAGCCATTCACCGCGACCGAACGCGATCAAGGCTTGCGACAATTGATAACCGGCGCCGAACTGGTCGGCCCACGGGTCGGCGAAGTTGGTCAGACGCGCCATCCGGTACGGCTGCATCTGAATCAGCAACACCACCGCACCGACGGCCAGCACCACCATCAGCGAAAAGCGGAACAGCCCGACTCCGCCGAGGAACAGCATCGCCGCCGCCGCGCCCATCATCACGACGGTGGCACCGAAGTCCGGCTCCATCAGCAGCAGGCCTGCCATCGGCAGCAGCACGATGAACGGCTTGAAGAAGCCCATCCAGCTCTCGCGCACTTCTTTCTGACGACGCACCAGATAACCGGCGAGGTAGATCACCACGAACACCTTGGCGATCTCGGACGGCTGAACGTTGAAGAAGCTGAAACCGATCCAGCGCATCGAGCCGTTCACCTCACGGCCGATCCCCGGGATGATCACCATCACCAGCAGACCGAACGCGCCGATCAGCATCAGCCAGCCCAGCCGCTGCCAGGTGGCGATCGGGATCATCATGGTGACGACACACGCGCCCAGGCCCAGCACCACGTAGATCAGGTGACGGGTCATGTAATACAGAGCACTGCCCGACTGCGCCGCGCCGACTTCTGTCGATGCCGAGGCGATCATGATCAGGCCCAGGCCGAGCAGCGCCAGGCAACCGGCGAGCATCGGGAAGTCGAGGTCGATCCCGCGTCCGGTGATCAGCGGCGACGGGTATGGCTTGATGATGTTTCTCAAGCTCATGCCAGATCCTCCACGGCGCGGACGAACTGGTGACCACGGTCTTCGTAGTTCTTGAACATGTCGAAACTGGCGCAGGCTGGCGACAGCAGCACCACGTCACCCGGCTGGGCGACGGCGCGGCACTGGGCGACCGCGTCGACCAGCGTGGTCGCGCGAATCAGCGGCACGGCATCGCCGATCGCTTCGCCAATCTTGTCGGAGTCGCGGCCCATCAGAATCACGGCGCGGCAATGGGCCGCCACCGGATCGCGCAGGTCCTTGAATTCGGCACCCTTGCCGTCGCCACCGGCGATCAGCACGACCTTGCCGTCGATGTCCGCGCCCAGGCCTTCGATGGCCGCCAGTGCGGCGCCAACGTTGGTGGCTTTGGAATCGTTGTAGTAACCGACGCCGTCCAGATCACGTACCCACTGGCAACGGTGTTCGAGACCGGCGAAGGTGCGCAGCGCTGCCAGCATGGCGTCGAACGGCAGCCCGACCGCGTGGCCGAGCGCCAGCGCCGCCAGGGCGTTGGACTGGTTATGGGCGCCGCGAATCTTCAATTCGCGCACCGGCATCAGGTTCTGGAATTCGAAAGCCAGGTATTTCTCGCCATTCTCTTCGCGCAGGCCGAATGCCTTGAAATCGGGTTTGGTCAGACCGAAGGTCCAGCACGGCTGGCCCTCGCCCATCAGCGGACGGGTCAAGGCGTCCTGACGGTTGACCACAAACTGCTTGGCGCCACGGAAGATCCGGTGCTTGGCCAGGTGATAGGCCGGCAGACCGCTGTAGCGGTCCATGTGGTCTTCGCTGATGTTGAGCACGGTCGCCACTTCGGCGTTGAGCTGGTCGGTGGTTTCCAGCTGGAAACTCGACAGCTCCATCACGTACAGCTCGACGTCATCGCGGAGCAGATCCAGCGCCGGCGTACCGAGGTTGCCGCCCACGGCCACGCGCTTGCCGGCCGCAGCCGCCATCTCGCCGACCAGGGTGGTGACGGTGCTTTTCGCGTTGGAACCGCTGATGGCCACGATCGGCGCCTTCGCGTTACGCGCGAACAGCTCGATGTCGCCGGACAGCTTCACGCCACGGGCCGCGGCGGCTTGCAGGGCCGGGGTCGCCAGTGCCAGGCCGGGGCTCACGTAGAGCTCGTCGGCACGGCACAGGAACTCGACGTCCAGCTCGCCACAACGCACTTCCACGTGCGGATAGTCACGCTGGAGCGTGGCCAGTTCCGGTGGATTTTCCCGCGTGTCCGCCACGGCAAACGCCACGCCCCGGTTCGCCAGGAAGCGAACCAGGGACATGCCGCTCTTGCCGAGGCCGACAACGATGCGGAAGTGGTCAGAAGCGATCAGAGACACTCGTTCTACCTCAGCTTCAGGGTGGCAAGGCCGATCAGCACGAGAATCACGGTGATGATCCAGAAACGGACGATCACGCGCGGCTCGGGCCAGCCCTTGAGTTCAAAGTGGTGGTGAATCGGCGCCATGCGGAACACACGGCGACCGGTCAGCTTAAAGGACGCAACCTGAATGACGACTGACAGGGTTTCCATCACGAACACGCCGCCCATGATGAACAGAACGATTTCCTGACGGACGATCACCGCGATCGTGCCCAGGGCCGCGCCCAGCGCCAGTGCGCCGACGTCACCCATGAAGACTTGCGCCGGGTAGGTGTTGAACCACAGGAAGCCCAGGCCGGCACCGATCAATGCGCCGCAGAACACGATCAGCTCGCCTGCGCCCGGTACGTAAGGGATCAGCAGGTATTCAGCGAATTTCACGTTACCCGACAGGTAGCAGAAAATGCCCAGGCCACCGCCGACCATCACCGTTGGCATGATCGCCAGACCGTCGAGGCCGTCGGTCAGGTTGACCGCGTTGCTCGAACCGACGATCACGAAGTACGTCAGCACGATGAAGCCAGCGCCCAGCGGAATGCTGTAGTCCTTGAGCATCGGCAGGATCAGGGTGGTTTCCACCGGAGTGCTGGCAGTCATATAAAGGAAGATCGCCGCACCGAGGCCGAACACCGACTGCCAGAAATATTTCCAGCGGCTTGGCAGACCACGGGAGTTCTTCTCGATCACCTTGCGGTAGTCGTCGACCCAGCCGATGGCGCCGAACAGCAGGGTCACCAGCAACACGACCCACACATAACGGTTGCTCAGGTCAGCCCACAGCAAAGTGCTGACGCCGATCGAAGACAGAATCAGCGCGCCACCCATGGTCGGCGTACCGGATTTGGACAGGTGCGATTGCGGGCCGTCGTTACGAACGGACTGACCGATCTGACGGTTCTGCAGGGTGCGGATCATCCACGGGCCGTAGCACAGCGACAGGACCAGCGCGGTCAGCACACCGAGGATCCCGCGCAGGGTCAGGTACTGGAAGACCGCGAAGCCTTTGTAGAACTGTTGCAGATACTCCGCTAGCAGCAGCAGCATTAATGTTTCTCCAGACTGGACCCGCACAGGGCCGCAACGATGTTTTCCATCGCTGCGCTGCGCGAACCCTTGATCAAAATGGTGGTGTTTGTGTCCTGCTCGGCGCCGAGGGCCTGGATCAGTTCGGCTTGTGTGCCGAAGTGATGCGCCTCGTTACCGAATGCGTTCACGGCGTGGACCATGTTCGGCCCGACGGCGTAAAGCGCGGAAACCTTGCCCCGGGCGTATTCGCCCACGTCGCGGTGCCCCTGCTCCGCCCAGTCGCCCAACTCGCCGATATCCCCGAGCACCAGGACGGTGCGGCCGGAAAAGCCGGCGAGTATATCAACGGCCGCGCACATCGAGGTGGGGTTCGCGTTGTAAGTGTCATCGATCACGCGCATGCCGTTTTTCGCCAGTTGCGCGACGGTGCGACCCTTGACCGGTTGTACCGCGCCAAGCCCGGTGGCGATGCCGAACAGAGACACGCCCAAAGCGTGAGCGGCAGCGGCGGCGGCCATGGCGTTGGCGACGTTGTGGGTGCCGAGCAGGTTCAGTTGAACCCGTTCCACACCTTCAGGACTGTGCAGGTTGAACGCCGGGCAGCCACGGGCATCGGTGGCCAGGTCGCTGGCGTAAAAATCCGCCTGAGTGTTGCTCAGGGAAAACGTCAGCACCTTGCGCGCGCCGGCGCGGGTCTTCCAGATGCCAAACGCCTTGTCATCGAGGTTCAGCACGGCGACGCCGTCGGCCGCCAGCCCTTCGATGATTTCGCCCTTGGCTTCGACAATTTTCTCTGGCCCGCCGAACTCACCGACGTGGGCGGTCCCGGCGTTGTTGAGGATCGCCACGTGCGGCTTGGTCAAACCTACGGTGTAAGCGATTTCACCCAGACGCGAGGCACCCAGTTCGATCACTGCCGCGCTGTGTTCCGGGGCGAGTTCGAGCAGGGTCAGCGGTACGCCGAGGTCGTTGTTCAGGTTGCCACGGGTCGCGTGCACCGAGCCGCGCGTGCGCAGGATGCTCGCGAGCATTTCCTTGACCGTGGTCTTGCCGCTGGAACCGGTAACGGCCGCGACCGGTTTGGTGAATGCGGCACGGTTCAAGGCACCCAACTGGCCGAGGGCCTGGCGGGTGTCCTTGACCAGCAATTGCGGCAGCGTGCTGTCGGCGACTTCGCGCTCGACCAATGCCGCAACGGCGCCTTTGGCGGCGACTTCATTCAGATAGTCATGACCGTCGAAACGCGGGCCGGTCAGGGCAATAAACAGTTGGCCAGCCTTGATCGCGCGGCTGTCGATGCTCACGCCGTCAAAACTGGCGTCGGTGCTGATCAGACGGGCATCGAGCGCGTTGGTCAGTTCGCTGAGTTTCAGGGCCTTAAGCATGGGCCACCTCCCACGCGGTCAGGGCGTGATCCGCCTCGACCAGATCAGAGAATGCGTGACGCTCGCCGTTGATTTCCTGATAGTCCTCGTGACCTTTGCCGGCCAGAACGATCACGTCATCCGCCGAAGCGCCGGCAATCAATTGCGCGATGGCCTGGCCACGACCGGCCACGAACGTCACTTTGTCCACAGCCGTGAAACCGGCGCGGATGTCATCGAAAATCACCGCCGGGTCTTCGGTGCGCGGATTGTCGTCAGTGACCAGCACACGGTCGGCCAGACGCTCGACCACTTCGGCCATCAGCGGACGTTTGCCGCGATCGCGATCACCGCCGCAGCCGAACAGGCACAGCAGTTGACCTTTGACGTGCGGGCGTAACGCGGTCAGTACTTTTTCCAGCGCGTCCGGGGTGTGGGCGTAATCGACCACCACCAGCGGCTGGGTGCCACCGCCGAGACGCTGCATGCGTCCGGCCGGGCCTTCGAGCTTCGGCAACACCTTGAGAATTTCGTCGAGCGCGTAGTCGAGACCGAGCAAGGCGCCGACGGCGGCCAGTACGTTGCTCAGGTTGAAACGACCGAGCAGCGTGCTGCGCAGATGGTGCTCGCCCTGCGGCGTGACCAGCGTGGCGCGCACGCCATGGTCGTCGAACTGCGCTTCACGCACATAGAGATAGGCGCTGCTGTCGAGCAGGCTGTAAGTGATCAGCCGCGACTCGCGTTTTTCAGCGGCAAGCTGCCGGCCGAAATCGTCGTCGAGGTTGACCACGCGGCACTTCAGGTCATTCCAGGCGAACAGCCGGGCCTTGGCCTCGGCGTAAGCTTCCATGGTGCCGTGGTAATCGAGGTGATCGCGGGACAGGTTGGTCATCACCGCCACATCGAATGCCAGCGCGGTAACCCGGCCCTGATCCAGACCGTGGGACGAGACTTCCATGGCCACGGCTTTGGCGCCGGCCTTTTTCAGGTCGCCCAGGGTCGCTTGCATGGCAATCGGATTCGGCGTGGTGTGCAGGCCGCTTTGCAGCGCGCCATGGAAACCGGAGCCGAGGGTGCCGACGATGCCGCAATGCTGACCTAGCAGGTCCAGCGCCTGCGCCACCAGTTGGGTCACGCTGGTCTTGCCGTTGGTGCCGGTCACGCCGATCAGGTTCAGGTGATGACTCGGCTCACCGTAAAAACGCCCGGCGATGTCCGACAACTGCGCCGCCAGGCCCTTGACCGGAATCAGCGGCACTTCGGTGATCGGCAGCACGGTGGCGCCTTCCACTTCATAGGCCACGGCAGCAGCACCGCGCTGCAAGGCGTCAGCAATGTGCGCACGCCCGTCGAACTTGCCGCCCGGCACCGCGAGGAACAGGTCACCCGCGCGTACGTTGCGACTGTCGAGCGCCAGTTCACGGATCAACAGATCGTGGCCGGCGTGGGGGAAAATCTTGTTCAGACTCAGAGACATCAGCCGCGCCCTCCATTGGCTTTCAGCGGAACGGCCGGGGTGGCGTTGGCCTGTTGTGTGGTCGGCAGGTTGTCCGGGGTGACGTTCATCAGGCGCAGGGTGCCCGACATCACACGGCTGAACACCGGCGCCGAGACCAGACCACCGAAGTAACCGGCCTTGGTCGGTTCATCGATCACCACGACGATTGCATAACGTGGATCGCTCATCGGGCCGAAACCGGCGAACAGCGAGCGGTAAGAGTTTTCGGCGTAGCCCTTGGTGCCGACCGACGTTTTACGCGCGGTACCGGACTTGCCGCCCACGTGATACGCCGGCACCTGCGCACGGAACACGCCGCGCGGGGCTTCGATCACTTGTTGCAGCATGCCTTGCATGGTTTTGGCGACGGCTTCCGGCAGCACCTGGGTGGTCTGCGGCGCCTTGTCGGTTTTGATCAGGGTCAGCGGTGCGAGGCGACCGTTGTTGGCCAGCGCCGAGAACGCGTGCACCAGCTGGATCGCGGTCACCGAAATACCGTAGCCGTACGACAGCGTTGCGGTCTCGGCCTTGCGCCACTCGCGGTAGTTCGGCAGGTTGCCGACACGCTCGCCCGGGAAGCCGAGACCGGTGTCCTGGCCGAGGCCGACTTTCTGTGCGAGGCGGAAAATGGTTTCGCCGCCAATGTCGAACGCGACCTTACTCATGCCGACGTTACTGGAATTGATCAGAATGCCGGTCAGGTCGAGTACCGGACCTTCGGTCTTCGATACGTCCTTGATCGTGTATTTGCCGATCTGCAGGGAGCCCGGATACACCTCGACGGTGTCGCTCGGCTTCCAGCGGCCGGTTTCGATCGCGGCGCTCATCGAGATCGCCTTCATGGTCGAACCGGGTTCGAACACGTCGATCATCGCGCGGTTACGCATCATCGCCGGTTGCAGGTTGCGACGGTTGTTCGGGTTGTAGGTCGGCTGGTTGACCATCGCGAGAATCTCGCCGGTCTTCACGTCCATGATCACCAGACTGCCGGCCTTGGCGCCGTTCTCGATGATCGCGTTGCGCAGTTCGCGGTTGGCCAGATATTGCAGCCGCAGGTCAATCGACAACGCCAAGGGCTTGCCGGCCTTGGCGTTTTTGGTGACCTGGACATCCTTGATCAGCCGTCCGCGCCGATCCTTGATGACTTGCCGCTTGCCGGGCACGCCGGCCAGCCATTCATCGTAGGCCAGTTCGACGCCTTCACGACCGTGGTCATCGATGTCGGTGAACCCGACCATGTGCGCCGTCACTTCACCGGCCGGATAGAACCGGCGGAATTCTTCGATGCCGTAGACGCCCGGCACTTTCAGGTCGAGCACGGCCTGGCCCTGCTCGGGGGTCAACCCGCGCACCAGATAAATGAACTCTTTGTTGGCCTGGGCTTCGAGACGTTCGGCCAGGGCTTTCGGATCCTGCCCCAGCGCGGCGGCCAGTGCCGGCCACTTCTCTTTGGCGGCCTGCATTTCCTTGGCGTTCGCCCACAGCGTGGTGACCGGGGTACTCACGGCCAGAGGCTCGCCGTTACGGTCGGTGATCAGACCACGGTGAGCCGGAATCGGAATATGCCGAAGACTGCGCGCGTCGCCCTGGCCTTTGAGGAAGTCACGGTCAACCACTTGCAGGTCGATGATGCGCCAGCAGATCGCCGCGACCATCACGCCGAGCAGTGCCACCATCAGACGGAAACGCCACGGGAAGAGAGCCCCTTCGAGTTTCATCATGGCGCCACCATCTTCACGTCAGCCGCGCCAGGGATGTGCATCTTCAGCTGTTCGGTGGCCAGCACTTCGATCCGGCTGTGAGCGGTCCAGGTGCTTTGCTCCAGGATCAGACGCCCCCACTCGGCCTGCGCCTTGTCGCGCACGCTCAATTCGTTGTAAAGGGTGTTGAGCAACTGCCGGTTCCAGTGGGCGCTGTAAGACACGCCGATGGCCGACACGAGCACGCCGATGAACAACAGCAGCATGAAAAAGCTGCCGCCGGGCAGTGGCTTGGCGAAAAGCTTGCTCACCGCAGCTTCTCCGCCACGCGCATGACGGCGCTACGGGAACGTGGGTTGGCTTTGAGTTCGGCGTCGGAGGCCGTCTGCGCTTTGCCATGGACTTTGATTTTCGGTTCGAATGCAACGTGGCGAACCGGCAGGTTGCGCGGCAGGTTGTCGGCTTCGCCTTTCACCAGCTTGCGCATGAACAGTTTGACGATACGGTCTTCCAGCGAGTGGAAGCTGATCACGACCAGACGACCGCCCACTTCCAGGCATTCGAGCGCGGCTTCAAGACCCGCTTCCAGATCGCCCAGTTCGTTGTTGACGTGAATGCGCAGGCCCTGGAAAGCACGGGTTGCCGGGTTCTTGCCCTTTTCCCACGCCGGGTTGGCGACTTTCAGGACTTCGGCCAGATCGGCGGTGCGCTCGAACGGCGTGATGTCACGGCGCTCGGCCACGGCACGGGCCATGCGACCGGAGAAACGTTCTTCGCCGTATTCCTTGAAAACACGGGCGATTTCTTCCACCGGCGCGGTGTTGACGAACTCGGCGGCGCTGATGCCACGGGACGGATCCATGCGCATGTCCAGCGGGCCGTCGTTGAGGAAGCTGAAGCCACGTTCGGCGTCATCGAGCTGCGGCGAAGACACGCCCAGATCCAGCAGAATGCCGCTGACCTTGCCGGCCAGACCCTGTTCGGCAACCACCGAGCCGAGCTCGGCAAAGCTGCGCTGCACAACGACAAAGCGGCCGTCTTCGGCCGCTAGCGTTTGCCCGGTGGCAATCGCTTGAGGATCCTTGTCGAATCCGATGAGCCGACCATCCGGCCCGAGCTTGCTCAGGATCAACCGGCTGTGCCCGCCGCGCCCGAACGTGCCGTCCAGATAGCAGCCATCAGGACGTACGGCGAGAGCCTCGACGGCTTCGTCAAGCAGTACGGTGATGTGGTTAAAGCCGCTATCAATAGTCACAGGATCAGATCACGCAGTTCGTCAGGCATGGCGCCCGGTTGTTGTATGGCAGCCAGGTCAGCGGCAGAAACCGCATTCCAGGCATCTTCGTCCCACAGTTGGAACTTGTTCAGTTGGCCCACCAGCATCGCGCGCTTGTCGAGCTTCGCGTATTCGCGCAGGCGCGGCGGCACCAGAAAACGACCACTGCCGTCGAGCTCGAGGTCAACGGCATTACCAATCAATAAACGCTGCAGACGACGGTTCTCTTCGCGAAGCGAAGGAAGCGCGCGCAACTTGGTTTCAATAATTTCCCACTCATCGAGCGGGTAGACACACAAACATGGATCAACGGCATCAATGGTCACGATCAATTGGCCGGAACTGCGCGAATCGAGCTCGTCACGGTACCGGCTCGGCATGGCGAGACGGCCCTTTGCGTCGAGACTGATAGCGTTAGCTCCGCGAAACACGTCTGCGTTTCTCCAATTTTTATCGTTTTGAGCTCAAAAAACCCACTTCATGCCACTTTCCGCCACTTGCGCACACTATAGGAATGCGCCCACCACACCGTCAAGGCGCGGATTAAAGGAAAACCCTTACAGAACGGAGATTTAGGAGCATAAAAGGAGGAGCAACGAGAATCTGGCGGATGCTTTTATCCAATAACTTGAAGCAGCACTGAAAGCTGCGCTCGAAAGTTAAAGTAATTTGTTAAGAGTAAGATTTTTTCGGTATTACAAAAGCGCTTCTGCTGTTGATTGAAGCAAGGTGGGAAATGGCTATTACTGCGTTTGCCGCTGCCGGTTTCCAGCGCAGGCCTGCTGATAATAAACAGCCCTGTCGCCTTTAATTCAAGCAGGGAAAAGAAAAAGGTGGAGAGTCGATCTGTAAGCCGGGTTCTGTCTTGAACAGTCATTCGTCTACGATGGCCATCACTGGACATCTTTAGCAACCTACCCGGTCCCAGCGCGGGCCACGCCTTGGGACCCTATTTGGTCTTGCTCCAAGTGGGGTTTACCTAGCCACGAACTGTTGCCAGACGTGCGGTGCGCTCTTACCGCACCTTTTCACCCTTACCGGCGCCGAAGCGCTTAGGCGGTTATTTTCTGTGGCACTTTCCGTAGGCTCACGCCTCCCAGGCATTACCTGGCACTTCGCCCTATGGAGCCCGGACTTTCCTCCCCCCCCTAATTTTCATAGAGGGCAGCGACTGTCCGATCGACTCTCCGCCGCGCAGGTTAACGGCAGAGCGGCCGAAGAACAAGCGCTAATAGCCCGCAAACCGGTCTGCGCGACGGGTTACGCGTCTTTTTGCTGGTCCAGCGCCACCTGATACAGCACGTTTTTGCGCTCACCGGTGATTTGCGCCGCCAGAGCCGCCGCACGCTTGAGCGGCATCTCTTCCAGCAACAGATTGAGGATGCGCATCGCCTCGCTGCTGACGGCATCTTCAGATTCCGGCGCGGTCCAGCCCGCCACCACCACAACGCATTCGCCACGCTGCTGATTGCTGTCCGCCTCGACGAATGCCCGCAACTCGCTCAGCGGCAATCCCTTGAGTGTTTCAAAGGTCTTGGTGATTTCACGAGCGAGCAATGCAGGACGATCAGCGCCGAAAACCGCTTCCATATCCTGCAGGCATTCCAGAATGCGATGCGGCGCCTCATAGAAAATCAGCGTGCGCGGTTCTTCCTTGATAGCTTCCAGGCGCGCCTTGCGCCCTACGGCCTTGGCCGGCAAAAAGCCTTCGAAAATAAAACGGTCGGACGGCAGGCCTGCAGCCGACAACGCTGCGATCAACGCGCATGCACCCGGCACCGGCACCACATTGATCCCGGCGGCACGGGCCTGACGCACCAGGTGATAACCGGGGTCGGAAATCAGCGGTGTACCGGCATCGGAAATCAGTGCGACGTTGTCGCCCGCCAACAGGCGGGTAATGAAGCGACTGCCTTCATCCCGCTCGTTGTGTTCGTGACAGGCTGCCAGCGGCGTGGAGATGCCGAAGTGCTGCATCAGGCGCTGGGAGTGGCGCGTATCTTCGGCGGCGATCAGCGCCACCTCGCGCAGGATCTTCAACGCCCGGGCGCTGATGTCATCCAGGTTGCCGATGGGCGTCGCCACCACATAAAGCGAGCCCGCAGCGGAATTCAAAGGACCTGGAGCAGTCAAAGCGCACACCTCATGATCGGTAAAAACCGCCATTGTAGCGCGTCGTGCGCCGGACGATGCGTCCGGGTCGGACACGGTTTGTCGCACCATTGTGAGGCTGCGCACTCTTTGTATCAGCTAAATTGACGGTTTCACGCCAGTAACATCGCGCCCCGGCCAGTGCTTGGGTACAATTCGACGCTAATTTGATCGAGTATCAGGAACACTTACATGATCGCTTGCCTGCGGCTGTTCACTGCCCTCTGCCTCGCTGCCTTGCTGGCGGCTTGCGCCAGCTCCCCTTCCTCCAGCCTTGGCGAACTTCCACGGACTCCGGATGCCACCATCGAGCAACTGCTCGAACAGGCTGCCCAGGCCAAATCGCCGGACAAGGCTGCGCTGCTGCGCCTGAGTGCGGCAGACATGGCGTACCGCCAGGGCAATGCCGGACAGTCCGCGCAAATCCTGCAGCAAGTGCCGATGGAACAACTCCAGCCGGGCCAGCAGGCATTTGCCAGCACCCTGTCTGCCGAACTGGCCATGACCCGCAATCAGCCGAAAGCCGCGCTGACTGCCCTGAGCCACCCAAGCCTGCAACGCCTGAGCGAAATGTCCGTACCGCTGCAAGTTCGCGCCGGCACCGTTCACGCCCGCGCCCTTGAAGCCGACGGTCAGACCCTGGCCGCCGCCCGCGAGCGCATCTTCATTGCGCCGATGCTGGAAGGTGAAGCTGCCAGCAAGAACCACGAAGCGATCTGGACCCTGATTGCATCGCTGCCGGCCGATCAACTGCAAGCGAACACCACCGATGACCTCGGCGGCTGGATGAGCCTGGCCCTCGCGGTGAAAACCGCCGGCACCCTGGAGCAACAGCAAGCCGCCATCGACAACTGGCGCAACCAGCATCCAAAGCATCCAGCCGCAATCAACCTGCCGCTGCCCCTGACCAAACTCAAGGAACTGGCCAGCCAGCCCCTGAGCAAGATCGCCCTGCTCCTGCCACAGGATGGCCAACTGGCCTCGGTCGGCAAGGCCCTGCGTGACGGCTTCATGGCCGCGCACTATCAGGCTCAGCAAGCCGGCCAGAAACCACCGGCCATCGAGTTCTACGACAGCTCGAAACTGACCAACCTCGACGAGTTCTACCGCAAGGCCCAGGCCGATGGCGTGCAACTGGTCGTCGGTCCGCTGGAGAAGCCGCTGGTCAAACAGTTGAGCACTCGCCCGCAACTGCCGATCACCACCCTCGCCCTGAACTACAGCGAAGGCGATCAAGGCCCGGCGCAGCTGTTCCAGTTCGGTCTGGCCGCTGAAGACGAAGCCCGCGAAGTCTCCCGCCGCGCCCGTGCCGACGGCCTGCATCGCGCTGCCATCATGGTGCCGAAAGGCGAATGGGGCGACCGCGTCCTGCGCGCCTTCAGCCAGGACTGGCAAGCCAACGGCGGCAGCATTGTCGCCACCGAACGCGTCGACCAGCCGGTGCAACTGGCCCAGCAGATCGCCGACATGTTCCAGCTGCGTCAGAGCGAAGCCCGCGCCAAGAGCCTGCAGAATGCTGCCGGCACCAACGTAGCCGCCCAGCCTTCGCGTCGCCAGGACATCGAATTCATCTTCCTCGCCGCCACACCGCAGCAGGCGCAGCAGATCAAGCCGACCCTGAACTTCCAGTACGCCGGTGACGTGCCGGTCTATGCGACCTCCCACGTGTTCAGCGCCAGCGGCGACGTGAACCAGTACAACGACATGAACGGCGTGCGCTTCTGCGAAACCCCGTGGCTGCTGGAAACCAGCGATCCGCTGCGTCAGCAGGTCACCGCGCAATGGCCACAAGCCGCCGGCAGCCTCGGCCGTCTGTACGCGATGGGCGTCGACGCCTACCGCCTGGCGCCACGCCTGGATCAGCTCAAGGCATTGCCGGACAGCCGCATCGAAGGTCAGTCGGGCAGCCTGGGCATGACCCAGTCCCAGCGCGTCGTCCGTCAGTTGCCATGGGCGCAGTTCGTCAGCGGCCAGATCCAGCGCCTGCCGGACACTCCTCGCTGATGCCCGACAGGTCACACCTGCAAAGCGGTAAGGATGCCGAGCCCCAGGCGCTCGAGCATCTGCAACACCAGGGTCTGCGCCTGCTGGCGCAGAACTGGTTATGCAAACGCGGTGAGCTTGATCTGGTCATGCTTGATGGCGATACAGTAGTATTCGTCGAAGTCCGTTACCGAAAGAACACTCAATGGGGTGGCGCACTCGACAGCATCGATGGGCGCAAACGGCAGAAACTGATTTTCGCCGCACAGTATTTTCTTCAGCGCGAGTCGCGTTGGGCCAATTCCCCCTGCCGCTTCGACGTGGTGGCCATCGACAGCCACCAGGGTCAGCTGAACTGGTTGCAGAATGCGTTCGACAGTTGACCGCCTGCTCCGACCCGGACACTTTCACTCAACACTTTTGCTCTTTGCTTTGCGGGCTGCACATTCACGTGCCGGACAGCCGCGCTAATTAAGGTCACACAGATGGACATGCAATCCCGAATTCGCCAGCTTTTCCAGGCCAGCATCGACACCAAGCAACAGGCGATGGACGTACTTGCACCGCACATCGAGCAAGCCAGCCAGGTGATGGTCAACGCCCTGCTCAACGAGGGGAAAATGCTCTCTTGCGGTAACGGCGGCTCGGCCGGCGATGCCCAGCACTTCTCCTCGGAACTGCTCAACCGTTTCGAGCGTGAGCGCCCTAGCCTGCCGGCGATCGCGCTGACCACCGACAGCTCGACCATCACCTCGATCGCCAACGACTACAGCTACAACGAAGTGTTCTCCAAGCAGATCCGCGCACTCGGCCAGCCGGGTGACGTATTGCTGGCCATTTCGACCAGTGGCAACTCGGCGAACATTATTCAGGCGATCCAGGCCGCACATGATCGCGAAATGATTGTCGTAGCATTGACCGGACGCGATGGCGGCGGCATGGCTTCGCTGCTGCTGCCCGAAGACGTCGAGATTCGCGTACCGGCCAACGTCACCGCACGTATTCAGGAAGTCCACTTGCTGGCGATCCATTGCCTTTGTGATCTGATCGACAGCCAACTGTTCGGGAGTGAAGAATGACCCCTAATCGCCTTGGCCTTCTGGCCTTGACCCTGTGCCTCGGCATCAGCGGCTGCACCTCGGTGGTGAATGCCAGCCGTGAAGCGCCGATCGAAGACGACCGTGGCACCCGCACTTTCGGCAGCAAGATCGATGACTCGCTGATCGAAACCAAAGTCGGCGTCAACGTAGCCAAGGCCGATCCGGCCCTGGACAACGACTCGCACATCGTCGTCACCAGCTTCAATGGCGTCGTGCTACTGGCCGGCCAGACCCCGCGCGCAGACCTCAAGGAGAAGGCCGAGCAGGCCGCCGCCAACGTTCAGCGCGTGAAAAAGGTTCACAACGAACTGCAAGTGATCGCACCTTCTGGCTTCGTTGCCCGCCAGAACGACTCCTGGCTGACCACCAAGATCAAGACCCAGATGCTCGCCGATGCCAGCATTCCCGGCTCGCGCATCAAGGTCGTGACCGAGAACGGCATCGTCTATCTGCTGGGCCTGCTGACCAAACAGGAAGCCGCCCAGGCGACCAACCTGGTGCAGGGCGTTTCCGGCGTACAGAAGATTGTGAAGCTGTTCGAATACATCGACTGACCCGCAAAAACGCAGGCACAAAAAAGGCGATCCAACCGGATCGCCTTTTTTTATTACTTCACCACTTTCAGGCTTGGCCGGCCGCTTGGGCGCGGCGGCTCGCTGTCCGGTGGCGGAACATCGTCATCCTGTTCGATCTCGTCTTCGTCATCCATCGGCGACTCCAGATCGAACACCATGCCCTGACCGTTTTCCCGGGCATAGATCCCCAGGATTGCAGCAATCGGCACGTACAGACTGTGCGGGACGCCACCGAAGCGACCTTCGAAGGTCACAACGTCGTTGTCCATGTGAAAGTGCCGCACGGCACTCGGCGAAATGTTCAGGACAATCTGCCCGTCACTGGCAAATCCCTGTGGCACCTGCACCGCCGGGTATTCGGAATTGACCAGCATGTGCGGGGTGCAATCGTTATCCACAATCCACTCGTAGAGCGCGCGGACCAGATAAGGTCGACTGGAGTTCATAGCGGCTCCTTAAGCCTTAGCGCATGTCGCGTTCGACACCAGACAGACTCGCCTGGAATGCCTCACGCGCAAACTGACGCTCCATATAATCAAGCAGCGGCTTGGCCGGCCGCGGCAGTTCTATACCCAGAATCGGCAAACGCCAGAGTATTGGCAATAGGCAGCAATCCACCAGACTTTGTTCCTCACTGAGGAAAAACGGCTTGTCGGCAAACAGCGGCGACACGCCCGTCAGGCTTTCGCGCAATTCCTTGCGCGCCACGGCTCGGGCCGCTTCCTTGGTGCGCGAATCCAGAATCAGATCCACCAGACCACACCAGTCACGCTGAATGCGGTGAATCAGCAGACGGCTGTTGGCACGCGCCACCGGATACACAGGCATCAATGGCGGATGCGGGTAACGCTCATCCAGGTATTCCATCACCACGGTCGACTCCCACAACGCCAGGTCACGATCGACCAGCGTGGGCAGACTGCCGTAAGGGTTCACTTCAATCAGTTTAGGCGGCTGACGACCAGCCTCCACAAAAATGATTTCGGCGCTGACACCCTTCTCTGCAAGCACGATGCGCACTCGGTGGGAATAGTGGTCGGCGGGGTCGGAGTAACAGGCCAACCGATTGGTCACGCCCATGGCGATCCTCCTCGCTTGTTGAAATAGTCGGAGCCGGAAAAACGCGCGCGCCCAGAGGGCGCCTCCCGCAACAACTGGCGAACCAGGCGTTGCGTTTTCAGAGGCGCCCTTGGGCGCGCGCGATTAACAGCAATTGCTTGAAGCGTTATCAGTGCACGTCTTTCCAGTATTCACGCTTGAGCAGGTAGGCGAACACAAAGAAGAACGCCAGGTACAGCAAGACGTAAGTACCGATGCGCTGATGTTGCAGCTTAACCGGGTTAGCCGAGTAAGCCAGGAAGGTTACCAGATTCTTGACCTTCTCATCGAACTGCTCTTCGTTGAGGGTTCCGGTTTTCGGCACGATGGTCAGCTGATCGCACGCTTCATGAGTCAGAGGCGTACCGGTCAGCGGGTCATATTGCTTCTTGCCGTCTTCGACGATCTGTACCTGTTTGCAACCCACGACCTGACGACCTTGCAGGCCGACCAGCACGTTAGGCATGCCGACGTTCGGGAAGACCTTGTTGTTCACGCCCCATGGACGTGCAGGATCTTCGTAGAACGACTTCAGGTAACCGTAGAGCCAGTCGGTGCCGCGAACACGAGCCACCAGCGTCAGGTCCGGCGGCGCTGCGCCGAACCAGGTTTTGGCGTCGGCCGGCTGCATGCCGATGTTCATGTGATCGCCGATCTTGGCGCCGGTGAACACCAGTTTTTCCAGCATCAGTTCGTGCGGAACGCCGAGGTCATCGGCCACACGCTCGTAACGCTGGAACTTGGCACTGTGGCAACCCATGCAATAGTTGGCGAAAGTACGCGCACCATCCTGCAGGGCAGCCTTGTCGGAAACGTCGATGTCGACCTTTTCCAGTTCCGGACCACCGTGTTCGGCCGCGAAAGACAGCACTGGCAGAGCAGCAAAAATCAGAGCAAAAAATAACTTTTTCATCAGCCAGTCACCCTTTCCGGAACCGGTTTGGTCTTCTCGAGCCTGGTGTAGAACGGCATCAGAATGAAGTAGGCGAAGTACAGGAAGGTGCAGACCTGCGACAGCAGCGTACGGCCTGGCGTCGGGGCCAGAACGCCCAGAATGCCGAGAATCACGAACGAAATGCAGAACACCACCAGCCAGATCTTGCTCATCCAGCCTTTATAGCGCATCGACTTGACCGGGCTGCGGTCGAGCCACGGCAGGACGAACAGCACCGCAATCGCCGCACCCATGGCGATAACGCCCATGAGCTTGTCAGGGACCGCACGCAGGATTGCGTAGAACGGTGTGAAGTACCAGACCGGTGCAATGTGCTCAGGCGTCTTGAACGGGTTGGCCTGCTCGAAGTTAGGCTTTTCGAGGAAGTAGCCGCCCATTTCCGGGAAGAAGAACACAATGAAGCAGAAGATGAACAGGAACACCACGACGCCGACGATATCTTTCACGGTGTAGTACGGGTGGAAGGCGATGCCGTCCAGAGGGATACCGTTTTCGTCTTTGTGCTTCTTGATGTCCACGCCGTCCGGGTTGTTCGAACCCACTTCGTGCAGCGCCAGAATGTGCAGCACCACCAAGCCGAGAATCACGATCGGCAGCGCAACCACGTGCAGGGCGAAGAAGCGGTTCAGGGTGATCCCGGAAATCAGGTAGTCACCACGGATCCACTGGGTCAGGTCGTTGCCGATGACCGGGATCGCGCCGAACAGCGAGATGATCACCTGAGCACCCCAGTAGGACATCTGGCCCCACGGCAACAGGTAACCCATGAAGGCTTCGGCCATCAGCGCCAGGTAGATCAGCATGCCGAAGACCCACACCAGCTCACGCGGTTTCTGGTACGAACCGTAGAGCAGGCCACGGAACATGTGCAGATAGACCACGATGAAGAACGCCGAAGCGCCGGTGGAGTGCAGCAAACGCAGGATCGAACCGTACTCGACGTCGCGCATGATGTATTCGACGGAAGCGAACGCTTCTTCCGCCGACGGGGTGTAGCTCATGGTCAGCCAGACACCGGTGACGATCTGGTTGACCAGAACGAGCAGCGCCAGCGAGCCGAAGAAGTAGAAGAAGTTGAAGTTTTTTGGAGCGTAATACTTGCTGAGATGGTCTTCCCACATCTTGGTGGCGGGGAAGCGCGCATCAACCCAATCCATGAACTTGCTCATCACGCTTTCTCCGTATCGACGCCAATGACAATCAGGTCATCGGTCTCATAGGAATGCGGGGGTACTGGCAGGTTCAAAGGCGCAGGTTGCGACTTGTAGACGCGGCCAGCCAGATCGTAGTGGGAACCGTGGCAAGGGCAGAAATAGCCGCCTACCCAGTCTTTGCCCAGATCCGCGGGTGCCACTTCGGGACGGAAGGTCGGTGAGCAACCCAGGTGAGTGCAGATCCCGATCAGCAGGAGGATTTCCGGCTTGATCGAACGCACTTCAGGGTCGACATAAGTGGGTTGCGTGGAGTTTTTGGAGGTCGGATCGGAGAGCTGGCCCTCGATCTTCTTGAGATTCCCCAGGATTTCCTCGGTACGGCGGACAATGAACACCGGCTGGCCGCGCCATTCAGCAATCATCTGCTGCCCTGGCTCGATTTTGCTGACATTCACTTTCACCGGTGCTCCGGCAGCCTTCGCCTTGGCACTGGGAAACCATGACCCCACGAACGGGACCGCAGCCCCCACCGCTCCTGCAGCACCCACCACGGATGTGGCTGCTACCAAGAAGCGACGCCGGCCTGCATTCACGCCGTCATTGCTCATTCAGTCCTCTCCCATCAGCTTTGTGGCCTGTTAAATCAGGCGTCTACTAAATTGAAACTATGTACTTATAAAAATTTTGCCGAATGGTAATGAAAACCCCCAATTCTGACAAGGTAATTACCCGGAGGGCTGGCCCTCAAGCCTTGTAGTATAGGGGGTCTACGAATGTGGCAAGTTGTCACAGCGCAATTATTCAAGAAATCGCACGCATAAAAAAACGCCCGGTTCCGTGAGGAATCGGGCGTTCTTTTTGAACGTGGAAGCGAAATTAACGCTTCGAGTACTGCGGACGCTTACGCGCTTTACGCAGACCAACTTTCTTACGTTCAACTTCACGGGCGTCGCGAGTAACGAAGCCAGCTTTGCGCAGAGCGCTACGCAGGGTTTCGTCGTAGTCCATCAGAGCGCGAGTGATGCCGTGGCGGATTGCGCCAGCTTGACCACTTACACCACCACCGATGACGGTGACGTAGATGTCGAACTTCTCGACAGTCTCAGTCAGTTCCAGCGGCTGACGAACTACCATGCGGGCAGTTTCGCGACCGAAGAACGTGTCCAGGGAGCGGTTGTTGATGGAGATGTTACCAGTACCCGGACGCAGGAAAACGCGTGCGGTTGCGGTCTTGCGACGGCCAGTGCCGTAATTTTGAGTCGCCGACATAATGAACTATTCCGTTAAATCTTCAGTTCTTGGGGCTGCTGAGCAGTATGAGGGTGTGCAGCGCCCGCATAGACTTTCAGCTTACGGTACATGTCGCGACCCAGTGGGTTTTTAGGCAGCATGCCTTTAACCGCGGTCTCGATCACGCGCTCAGGGGCCTTGGCGATCAGCTTTTCAAAGTTGATCGACTTGATGCCGCCCGGGAAACCGGAGTGGGAGTAGTACATTTTGTCAGTGGTTTTAGCACCGGTAACACGGATCTGCTCAGCGTTGATTACGACGATGTAGTCGCCGGTGTCAACGTGAGGAGTGTACTCAGGCTTGTGCTTGCCACGCAGACGGCTCGCGATTTCGGTGGCCAGACGACCCAGGGTCTGACCAGCAGCGTCGACGACAAACCAGTCGCGCTTTACTGTTTCCGGTTTAGCAGTAAAAGTTTTCATTCTTTATAGCCTCAGGGGCCGCCTGTAAATAAGACGGCGGATCTTACTGAATAGTGCGTACTTTGACAAGTCAAAGGCAGCCGGATACAGACGCTTTCGGGGGCTCGGGTCGGCGCGTCCGTTCAACGGCAAGATTCTTCGGCGGCGGCGCATCACTTCCACTGCAGAAAGAGGTCGGCAATTATGCAGATTGCGAAAAAAATTTCAACCTGCTTTTATGCTTGTTTTGCCCAAGGAGCACCCGATGGACTATCGCCAGCTAGGCCGTACCGACCTGAACGTGAGTGCAATCTGCCTCGGCACCATGACCTGGGGCGAGCAAAACACTGAAGCTGAAGCCTTCGCCCAGATCGAGCGGGCAAAAGAGGCCGGGATCAATTTCCTCGACACCGCCGAGATGTACCCGGTGCCACCGAAAGCCGAAACCTACGCCACCACCGAGCGCTACATCGGCAATTACTTCAAGAGCCGTGGCGACCGCGCGGACTGGATCCTCGCCAGCAAGATCGCCGGCCCCGGCAACACCATCGACTACATCCGCGACAAGAACCTGCGCCACAACCGCCAGCACATCACCGAAGCCGTGGACGCCAGCCTCAAGCGCCTGCAGACCGACTACATCGATCTGTATCAATTGCACTGGCCGGAGCGCAGCACCAACTTTTTCGGACAGCTGGGCTACAAGCACCAGACCGAAGCCAACCTGACGCCCCTCGAAGACACCCTCGATGCACTTGATGAGCAAGTGAAGGCCGGAAAGATCCGCCACATCGGCCTGTCCAACGAGACCCCGTGGGGCACCATGCGCTTTCTCGCCCTGGCCGAAGCCCGTGGCTGGCCGCGCGCCGTGTCGATCCAGAACCCGTACAACCTGCTCAACCGCAGTTTCGAGATCGGCCTGGCGGAAATCGCCATCCGTGAACAATGCGGCCTGCTCGCCTATTCGCCGCTGGCGTTCGGTTTCCTGTCGGGCAAGTACGAAGGTGGGGCGCGTCCGCCAAAAGGTCGCCTGAGCCTCTACAGCCGCTTCAGCCGCTATTTCAACCCGCAATCGGAAGCGGCGTGCAGCCGTTACGTGGCACTGGCCCGTGAACACGGTCTGGATCCGGCACAAATGGCCCTGGCGTTTGTGAATCAGCAACCGTTCGTCACCAGCAACATCATCGGGGCGACGACGCTGGAGCAACTGGACAGCAACATCGCCAGCTACGAGCTGAAACTGTCGAGGGAAGTGCTGGAAGGGATCGAAGCGATTCACAAGGATCATCCGAACCCGGCGCCGTAATCCGAGACGATGATCGTTCCCACGTCGAACCGTCTGCGTGGGAACGATCACGCTGCATTACAGCGACCGCGCAATGATCTCCTTCATGATTTCATTGGTGCCGGCATAGATCCGCTGCACCCGCGCGTCCGCCCAGGCTCGCGCCACCGGGTATTCCCACATGAAACCGTAGCCGCCATGCAGCTGCACGCACTCGTCGAGCACCTTGCATTGCAGGTCGGTGCCCCAGTACTTGGCCATCGCCGCCGTCGGCACATCAAGCTTGCCTTGCAGATGCAACTCCAGGCAGCGGTCGACGAACACCCGGCCGATCTGAATCTCGGTGGCCATTTCCGCCAGTTTGAAGCGGGTATTCTGGAAGTCGGCAATCGACTTGCCGAACGCCTTGCGGTCGCGGGTGTAATCCAGCGTCCATTGCAGCGCCGCCTCGGCTGAGGCCAGACCGCCAATCGCCACGGTCAGACGCTCCTGCGGCAGCTCCTGCATCAGATAAGCAAACCCCGCCCCGGCCTGACCCAACAGGTTTTCCTTCGGAACGCGCACGTCCTGGAAGAACAATTCCGACGTGTCCTGAGCCTTCATTCCGACCTTTTCCAGGCGCTTGCCCTTGTCGAAGCCCGGCGTGTTCGCCTCCACCAGAAACAGGCTGGTGCCCTTGGCGCCGGCCTTGGGATCGGTCTTGGCGACGACGATCACCAGATCCGCCAGGAAGCCATTGGTGATAAAGGTTTTCGAACCGTTGATCACATATTCGTCGCCATCCAGCACCGCCGTGGTCTTGACTCCTTGCAGGTCGGAACCGGCGCCCGGTTCGGTCATGGCAATCGCGGTGACCATCTCGCCGGACACCAGCTTCGGCAGGTATTTCTGCTTCAGCGCCTCGCTCCCGTAATGCAGGATGTACGGCGCGACGATGTCCGAATGCAGCGAGAAGCCGATGCCAGTCAGACCCAGCCGCCCTACTTCTTCGATCACGACCGCGCTGTAAAGAAAGTCCGCCCCCAATCCGCCGTATTCCTCCGGCAGATGCGAGCAAAGCATCCCCGCCTCCCCCGCCTTGTTCCACAGTTTGCGGTCGATGTAGCCTTGTTTTTCCCATTGCCCATGGAACGGCACGGCCTCTTTTTCGAGGAATGTTCGTACGCTGTCGCGGAACAATTCGTGCTCGGAGCTGAACAAGGTTCTGGGAATCATGCGGCACCTTTTCTTTATTGTTGGAGGGATCAGACCTTCAGAGACTAAGCCTCGCTTCCGATACAGGACACTGGACACATCCGACAAAAAATAAGACGATCCAGCCGTCTGGTGACCACTTTCCCTTATAAAAACAAAAGTTGAATTATGTCCAAGCAAGTCTCCACGCCCTTGCGGCGCGTCAGCATCCTGGCGATCGACCGGGTTTTCGCTTCCACTCTCATGCAAGCCAAGGATTTCTTCCATCTGGCCAGCCTGCGTTACGGCAAACAACTGGGCCACGGCTTGACTCCGGCGTTCGAAACCCGGCTGGTCAGTCCCGACGGCAAACCGGTGAACAGTTTCAGTGACGTGGTCATGCCGGTGGACGGCGGCCTGGAAAACGCCGACGTCATCATCCTCCCGGCGTTCTGGGACGATTTCGATACGCTGTGCCAACGTTATCCACAGATCCTGCCGTGGCTGCGCGAACAGCACGCCCGGGGCGCCGTGCTCTGTGGCGAGGCCACCGGGGTGTTCTGGCTGGCCGAGGCCGGGTTGCTCAACGGCAAGGAAGCGACCACTTACTGGCGCTTCTTCAATGCCTTCGCCGAGCGCTTTCCGCAGGTCTATCTCAATCAGGACAAGCACCTGACCGACGCCGACAACCTGTATTGTGCCGGCGGCACCACCTCGGCCTGCGATCTCTACATTTACCTGATCGAGCGCTTCTGCGGCGCCAACGTGGCCCAGGCGGTGGCCCGCGACATTCTCTATGAAGTGCAACGCAGCTACGCCCCGGGACGCATTGGTTTCGGCGGCCAGAAACTGCACCAGGACGTGATCATCCTGCAGATCCAGCACTGGCTCGAAGAGCATTTCGCCGACAAGTTCCGCTTCGAAGACGTCGCCCGCGAGCACGGCATGAGCATCCGCAACTTCATGCGCCGCTTCCAGACCGCCACCGGCGACAAGCCGCTGCACTATCTGCAACGGCTGCGCATCGAGACCGCCAAGGGCTTGCTCTCCGGCAGTCGCAAGAGCATCAAGACCATCAGCTACGAAGTCGGCTACGACGATGCGAGCTTCTTCGCACGGCTGTTCCGCCAGCACACCGAACTGTCGCCGAACCAGTACCGGCAGCAGTTCCAGCAAGCTGCCTGACGATTCGACCAGACACAAAAAAGGGCCTGCATCTGCAGGCCCTTTTTGTTTGCCGAATCCGCTTAAGGCTTGTGTGCCCGGGACAGGAATTCGTGGGATTGCATCTCCAGCAGACGGCTGAGGGTACGCTGGAACTCGAACGTCAGGCGTCCGCCGGTGTACAGGTCTTTCAACTCGACTTCGGCAGAAATGATCAGCTTGACGTTACGGTCGTAGAACTCGTCGACCATGTTGATGAAGCGTCGGGCGATGTCGTCGGTGGTGACGCTCATCTGCTCCACGCCACTGAGCAGCACGGCGTGGAAGATCTTGCCCAGTTCGATGTAGTCGTTCTGGCTGCGCGGGCCGTCGCACAGTTCGCGGAAGTCGAACCAGGCCACGTCATCGCATGTGCGCAGAGCGCGGATTTCGCGGTTTTCGATGATCAGCACATCGTTTTCCACCGCCGCCGTGCATTCCGGCGTCAACGCGCGGAAGCTCTTGCGCAGGCTTTCGTGAGCGGCTTCGTCGAGCGGGAAGTGGAACAGCTCCGCTTGTTCGAGGTGGCGCAGACGGTAGTCGACGCCGCTGTCGACGTTGACGATCTCGGTGTTCTGCTTGATCAGCGCGATGGCCGGCAGAAAGCGCGCGCGTTGCAGGCCGTCCTTGTACAGGCCGTCCGGCACGATGTTCGAAGTAGCGACCAGGGTCACGCCGTTCTTGAACAGCTCTTCCATCAGCGTGCCGAGGATCATGGCGTCGGTGATGTCGGAAACGAAGAATTCATCGAAGCAGATGACCCGTGATTCCGTCGCGAAGCGCTTGGCGATGATGGTCAGCGGGTTTTTCTCGCCGCCGAGGGTTTTCATCTCTTCGTGCACGCGCTTCATGAAGCGGTGGAAGTGAGTGCGGGTCTTTTCCTTGAATGGCAGCGCTTCGAAGAAGGTGTCCACCAGGTAAGTCTTGCCGCGACCCACGCCGCCCCAGAAATACAGGCCCTTGACCGGCGTCTGATCCTTTTTGCCAAACAGCTTGCCCAGCAAACCCGGTTTGTTCTGCTCGGCCGCGATCAGATCGTCGTACAGGCGTTGCAGATGACGCACGGCAGTTTCCTGCGCCGCATCATGGAAGAAGTCCGGGCGTTTCAGATCAGCTTGATATCGTTCTAGGGGCGTCATAATTCGTTAGCAAGGCAACAAAAACGGGCCGTCACTGTAGCGATGGCCCGTGGGAATGGCAATCGGCCCTTGGTCGGGCCGGCCCGTTGATTATTCCGGAACCGGTGTCAGAGCGATCCGCAAGGCCTCGACCGCCGCATCCCGCGCTGCCACGTCGGCGAACGCCGGGCTGTCGCCGACGCACTCGCCTTCCAGCCAGACGCTGAAGCTCAGGTCTTCGCTGCGCACATCCAGCGCCTGACCCGACTGCAGCTGCTTGGTCACCTGACCGGCGGTTTTGCCGTCGGCGAAGTTGCGCGACAACAGCAATTGCTCGCCGTCGGCCGCCAGCAGACGGAAACGGAAGCTGCCGTCGCCTTCACGGAAGCTGACGAAACGTGCGGCTTTCGCGGCTTTCTTCTTGGTAGTCGCGGCCACCTGAACCTGATTGACGAAGGAACGCAGGCCAACCGCTTCGCGCAGCTCGTTGAGGAACGGCGTCGCCACCGCACGGGCCTTTTTGGCGCCGTGTTGCAGGATGTCTTCCAGATCTGCCGGGCGCTCGATCAACTGGTGATAACGCTCGCGGGACTCGCCCAGTTCGTTATCCAGCAATTGGAACAGACGGTTCTTCGCCTCGCCCCAACCCAGACCACCCAGCAGTTCGCTGCGGAACTCGTCGGCCTGCGCCGGCGTGGAGAACGCCTGGAACAGGGTGAACAGGTGCGAGTTGTCCGGATCCTTGGCTTCGCCCGGCGCGCGGGAGTCGGTGACGATCCGCGAGATTGCGTCCTTCATTTCCTTGGCGCTGGAGAACAACGGAATGGTGTTGTCGTAGCTCTTGGACATCTTGCGACCGTCCAGGCCCGGCAACGTGGCCACGCTTTCCTCGATCAGCGCTTCGGGCATGGTGAAGAACTCCTTGCCCTGGCCGAACAGGTGGTTGAAGCGCTGGCCGATGTCGCGGGCCATTTCCACGTGCTGGATCTGGTCGCGACCGACCGGCACCTTGTGCGCGTTGAACATCAGAATGTCCGCCGCCATCAGCACCGGATAGCTGTACAAGCCCATGGTGATGCCGGCATCCGGGTCTTCGCCGGTCTCGACGTTCTTGTCCACCGAGGCCTTGTAGGCGTGGGCGCGGTTGAGCAGGCCCTTGGCGGCAACGCAGGTCAGCAGCCAGGTCAGCTCGGGGATTTCCGGGATGTCGGACTGACGGTAGAAGGTCACGCGATCCACATCCAGGCCACCGGCCAGCCAGGTCGCGGCGATTTCCAGACGCGAGCGCTGAATGCGCAGCGGGTCATCGCACTTGATCAGGGCGTGATAGTCGGCCAGGAAGTAGAACGAGTCGGCATTGCTGTCGCGGCTGGCGAGAATCGCCGGGCGGATGGCGCCGGCGTAGTTGCCCAGGTGCGGGGTGCCGGTGGTGGTGATGCCGGTGAGGATGCGGGTACGGTTCGTCATGGGTAATCGCTTGTCAGACTGCAATCAATTCGAGAGACGCGGCAGGATCAGATCCTTGAGATCGGTCAGCTTGCCATGAAAAAAGTGTCCGCATTCTGCCACTTTCAGCAGCTCATGGGGGCGCTGGAGTTTGTCAGACCAGTCGTAGACCAGCTGCGGATCGATCACTTCGTCGGTTTCCGGCTGGATCACGGTCAACTCGCCCTGCTGCGGCAGTTGATCCTGATCGCCCAGACGCATCACCGCCGGCGCGACCATGAACAGATGCTTGAGCAGCACGCCTTGGGCTTCGAGACGGCCCCCGAGACTTGCTGCAACAAATCCGCCGAAGGAGAAACCGAACAGGGTCAGTGGCAGATCCGGGTGTTTTTCCAACAGCCAGGCGGCAGCGGCCTGTGCGTCATCGACCTCACCGGTGCCCATGTCATGGGAGCCTTCGCTGGCACCAACGCCACGATAGTTGAAGCGCAAGGTGATAAGACCCGCGTCGCGCGCGGTGCGCTGCAGGGTCGAGACGACCTTGTTGAGCATGGTGCCGCCCTGCACCGGGTTCGGGTGGCAGATCAATGCGATGCCGCGTGGCTGCTCATTGTCCAGATACAAAGACTCAAGTTGCCCCACCGGGCCATCAATCACTACAGGGGTTTCACGCATCAGCAAGGAAGGAACTCCGTGACCTCGAATCGGGTCGACTCGTCTAGCAAATTGTCTGTGCCAGTCTATTGCGAGTGAATCGCGGTATACAGCGCAGGTTCGAGCCGTTAACGTAAAGCAAAGCCGTTTATAGAGGAAGGACTCGTGGAACACTCGCTCTTAGTTTGGTTGTTACCGACTCTTGCCCTGGTTGTGGGTGTCGCCATTGGTTTCCTGATCGCTCGCGTTGCGCCGAACGCCGCGCCCAGCCGCACGCAGCGTCAACTGGATGATATTCAGGAACGTTTCGACAGTTATCAGAACGAAGTGGTGACCCACTTCAACAGCACCGCCAATCTGGTCAAGAAACTGACCCAGAGCTATCAGGAAGTGCAGGACCACCTCGCCGAGGGCGCCAACCGCCTGGCCCTGGACGAGCAGACCCGTCAACGCTTGCTCGCCTCGCTGCACGCCGACGCAGCACAGGCTCCGCGGGAACGCCTGACGCCACCACGGGATCAGGAACCGCCGCGTGACTACGCGCCGAAGACCCCGAACTCGCCGGGCATGCTTGATGAGCATTACGGCCTGAAGAAGTAATCGAGCAACACCACAAAACAAATTCGAACCGAAAAAAAAACCGACAAGCATTACGCTTGGCGGGTTTTTCGTTTTCAAGGGGGTGAGACCACTAAAATGCCGCCTCACCGCTCCACTATCGGACACGCAGCACATACCTGGATTACCTAACGCCGGGGTCCACACGCTATCATGCGCAAAAATTTGGATTCACCCTGAGACATGAATCCGATGCCTCGCCAATGCCACAGCCTCAGGGTGGCGCAGCAACCCGGGAATCACGCTCGCGACTGAGTTTTGCAATCAGTAACCATTTTTGAAGATGCTGCGGATATCGCTGGCAAGAAAGAAATATTCTCAATACGTCGCACACGGGTGCGCCAGAAAGGACAAGCAGAATGGCCGTGCCATCCCATCATAATAATTTCAATTTGCTGCGACTGGTGTTTGCAACGCTGGTTGTGTTTTCACACTCGTATGCCTTGCTGGGTTACGAGGAGCCGATTATATGGGGTCGGTCTCTTGGAAACCTTTCCGTTCATGGCTTTTTCGTCATTAGCGGATACCTGATTTGCCAGAGCTACCTGAGAAGCAACACTTTTGTTTCCTTTGCTGCAAACCGTGTGCTGCGCATATTGCCGGGACTGCTTGTCGCCATGTTTGCAACAGGGTTGATCGCCAGTCACTTCGGAGGGTTCAAAGAGAACCCCGTGCAGTACATTGCAAACGGCCCGGTCTGGACGCTGACCTGGGAAGTTGTATGTTATTTGATGCTTGCCGTACTCGGACTGCTGGGAACACTAAACCGTGACGGATTCTCGGTATTCTTCGCTGTGGCCTGGCTGCTCTATCTCTTGAACCTGTCCAGTGACAGTGCGCCTGTTCTGGTCATTGCCCCGCTGATCATGATGTTTCTGGCGGGAATGTTCATTGCGCTTGTTGAAGCCAGATTGAACTTCGGAAAACTCGCAGCGTGGTCTTGCGCCATTCTGGCCCTTCTCGCCTATCTGCCCCTGCCGCTGGCAATCTACGAATGGATTTCCAGCAACATTCCGTTTTTGTGGGGGCCAAAAGTATCCTTTGAGCAGTTTGTCCGGATTGGTTACATGGTGGCATTTCCCGCCTTCGTCATTTACCTCGGCAAACACACCAGACCTTTAATGAACTTGAAGAACGACATTTCCTATGGCGTTTACATTTATGGCTGGCCGATTGCACAGGCACTCGTTGCAATCGCAGCACAACACAGCGTCAAACTGAATGTTTTCAGCTACTTCCTGATTACGATGGTGGTTCTTGCCCCAGTGGCATTCGTGTCCTGGAAAGTCATTGAAAAACCATCCATGTCGCTGAAGAAGTGGTTTGATCGCCCACTGCCACAGGCAAAAAGCGTGGAAAAGACTTCGCCTTGAGAAGCACCGTGGACGCGCCTGCGTCATGATCCAATAGCTCTCACGCAGAGGCATTCAAAAAAAAACCGACAGCGAACTGTCGGTTTTTTTGTTCGGCCCTTTTTCAGTACTGCTGAACAGGCTGGCCCGGTTGTTGATACTGCTGGCCCGGGATCGCCTTGAGGTTGACCTCGACTCGGCGGTTCTGCGCCCGGCCGTTGACGTCACCGTTGCTGGCGATCGGGTTATCCGGGCCGGCACCGCGGGCGCTCAGGTTGGCACCGCTGACGCCTTGCGAAGTCAGGTAGGTCGCCACGCTCTGTGCACGACGCTGGGACAGGTCCATGTTGTGCTGGCGGCTGCCGGTGCTGTCGGTGTAACCGACGATCTCGATCTGGTTCTGGTTGAACTCTTTGAGCGAGTTGGCCAGGTTGTTCAGCGGCTGATAGAAGCTGGAAGCGATATTCGCCGAATCGGTGGCGAAGGTGATGTTGCCCGGCATGATCAGTTTGATCTGGTCGCCCTGACGCTGCACTTCAACCCCGGTGTTGGCCATGCTGGCCCGCAGTTTTTTCTCCTGCTGGTCAGCGTAGTAGCCGTAACCGGCGGCCGAGGCACCGACGACGGCTGCGCCGATCAGCGCACCCTTGCCGCGGTTGTTGTGGTCGATGGCGGCACCGGCCAGCGCGCCGGCCAGTGCACCGAGGCCACCGTACTTGGCGGTTTTGCTCATGCCCTGGGAGCCACCGTCGGCCTGACCCTGATTGTCATACGGGTTGGGCGAGGCGCAGCCGGACAATACGGCCACGGCAGTAGCGACAATAATCAAACGACGCGTGGTGAACATGGAGTGCTCCTACATTTTGCATTCTGTGGTGCAGCGGCCATTGGCAATTGGCCCGTGCGGGCGTTGGATCATGACAATGCACAAAAATTCCGCTGGGCACCCGTGACAAAATGTTTAGGCACGCACAAACGGGTTCTCGCGCATTTCATCCCCCAGACGCGTATCCGGACCATGCCCGGCCACAACGGTCGCGTCTTCATCCAGGGTGTACAGCCGCTGCTTGATCGATCGCACGATGGTCGCCTGATCGCCGCCCCACAAATCCGTGCGCCCTACCCCGCGACGAAACAGCGTGTCGCCGGCTATCAACAGCTTAGCCTCGGAAAACCAGAAGCTCATGGAACCTGGCGTATGCCCCGGCGTGTGCAGCGCAACGCCGCAGCCGCAGGCCAGCTCTTCATCGTCGCTCAACCAGCGATCCGGCGACGGCACCGGCGTGTACGGCACACCGAACATCTGGCATTGCATCTCGAGGTTGTCCCACAGGAACTGATCCTCTTTATGCAGGTGCAACGTGGCGCCGGTTTTCTCTTTCATCTGGCCGGAAGCCAGGAAGTGATCGAGGTGCGCGTGGGTGTGAATGATGCTGACCACTTTAAGACCGAGCGAATCGAGGCGAGCCATGATCAGGTCAGGATTACCGCCCGGATCGACAACGATGGCTTTTTTGGTGATCGGATCGCCGATGATCGTGCAGTTGCACTGCAGAGGACCGACAGGGAAGGTTTCGCGGATGAGCGTGGGAGCGGTGACGGTCATAAGAGATGAGGTTCCTGGACAAACGGCACTGAAACAGCCTCAGGATTCTACTGTAATCGCCGATACATTCCGCCAAGTCAGCAATTTGACGCCATTGATCCGAAAAATAGTGGCACAGTGATGTCAAACTCACTATGACTCGTGCAAAATCGCTTCTTTTTTGTAGCGGCCGCATCCAGGAAGGGCCGCAGAGCACTCAGGAAATCCGCATGCCCAGCCCGATTGGTTACTCCTATAGTTCGAATGTCGATCTCACCGGAAACGCGCAGATCGACAGTCTGTTGTTCGGTACCAAATGGATGAACAATCCGTTGAACCATACCGGCGCCATCACCAGCCTGACCTACAGCTTTCTTTCGATTGGCCAATCGAGTTTCGCTCGCAACTACAGCAGCAATAACGAATTCCTGAAGAGCTTTGAACTGACGGACGTACAAAAAACGGCCGTCCAGAGTGCCTTGAGCGCATGGAGCTCGGTCGCCAACGTCAAATTCATACAAGTCACCGAGACCTCCAGCAATGTCGGGGACCTGCGTTTTGGCGGCTATTCGAACATGCCAGATGGCACGGTGGCATGGGCGTACTTGCCCGACGATACTCCGCGCGCCGGAGACGTCTGGATCGGTCCGGAAACCGACAGTCTGGATCCGTCGAAAGGCTCCTACGACTACCTGACCTTCGTACACGAGATCGGTCACGCCCTTGGACTCAAGCATCCGTTCAGCATTGGCATCGGCAACTTCAACACCTTGCCCTATGCACTGGACGATGTTCGCTATACCGTCATGAGCTACAACGATGGTTATGCTTTCCAGCCCACCACGCCGATGATGCTGGACATTGCTGCCATGCAGACAATCTACGGCGCCAATACTCAATGGCAGGCAGGTAACAACACCTATAGCTGGGCGCCCGACCAATCTGTTTTCGAGACCATCTGGGATGCAGGCGGCAACGATACGATCGATGCCAGCAACCAGAAAACCGCCGTTATCCTGAACCTCAATGAAGGTCAGTTCAGCCAGATCGGCAAAGCGTTCCTCAAATACGACAACATGACCATGTTCAACCAGGGTCTGGCCATTGCTTATGGAACCCAGATCGAGAATGCGGTCGGCTCAGCGCAAAATGATGTACTTATCGGAAACGCGCTGGCCAACGTCCTTGACGGGCGTGGTGGGGCTGACACCATGAATGGCGGCGCCGGCAACGACACCTATGTTGTGGACAATATCGCCGACTCCGTCGTGGAAACCGGCAGCTCGCCCTGGGAGATCGACACAGTTCTCTCGTGGGTGGATTACAGCCTTGCAGCCAACGTTGAAAACCTGACGATGATGGGCACGGCCAACCTCACTGCCAATGGCAACGAGCTCAACAACGTTCTGACCGGCAACGCCGGGAATAACGTGCTGAATGGTGGTGCCGGCGCAGACGTGCTCATCGGTGGCCTGGGTAACGACACCTACCTGGTCGAAAATCCCGGTGACACCATCATCGAAACGAGCACCTCTCCAACGGAGATCGATACTGTCCTGTCGGCAGTAAGCTGGACGCTGGGGGCGAATCTCGAGAACCTTACCCTGCTCGGCGCCGCCCACCTGGCCGGTGTCGGCAACGCCCTCAACAACACCCTGATCGGCAACGCAGGCAACAACGTGCTCGATGGTCTGGGCGGTGCGGACACCCTGAGCGGCGGCGCGGGCAACGACACCTACATCGTCGATAACGCCGGTGATGTGGTGATCGAAAACAACGCTTCGCCAAGCGAAGTCGACACCGTGCTCTCCTGGATCAACTACAGCCTGGGCGCCAACGTCGAGAACCTGACTCTGCTGGGTGGCGACAACCTCAACGCCACCGGTAACGCCGGCAACAACGTGCTGACCGGCAACACCGGCAACAATGTGCTCAACGGTGGCCTCGGCGCGGACGTCATGAACGGCGGAGCCGGCAATGACACTTACGTCGTCGACAATGCCCTGGACGTGATCATTGAAACCGGCACCAGCGCCAGCGAAATCGACACCGTGCAGACCTCGGTCAGCTGGACGCTGGGCGCCAACCTGGAAAACCTCACCCTGCTCGGCAGCGCCAACCTGGCCGGTGTCGGAAACGCCCTCGGCAACACCCTGATCGGTAACGCCGGCGACAACGTGCTCGACGGTCTGGGCGGTGCGGACATCATGAACGGTGGTGCCGGCAACGACACTTACATCGTCGACAACGCCGCCGACACCATCATCGAAACCAATGCCTCGCCGACCGAGGTCGACACTGTCTGGTCGTGGATCAGCTATGGCCTGGGCAACAACGTCGAAAACCTGACCATGCTCGGCAGCGACAGCCTCAGCGCTGTCGGCAACGCCCTCAACAACACCCTGATCGGCAACGCCGGCAACAACGTGCTCGATGGTCTGGGCGGCGCCGACACCCTGAGCGGCGGCGCGGGCAATGACACCTACATCGTCGATAACGCCGGTGATGTGGTGATCGAAAACAACGCTTCGCCAAGCGAAGTCGACACCGTGCTCTCCTGGATCAACTACAGCCTGGGCGCCAACGTCGAGAACCTGACTCTGCTGGGTGGTGACAACCTCAACGCCACCGGTAACGCCGGCAACAACGTGCTGACCGGCAACACCGGCAACAATGTGCTCAACGGTGGCCTCGGCGCGGACGTCATGAACGGCGGCGCCGGCAATGACACTTACGTCGTCGACAATGCCCTGGACGTGATCATTGAAACCGGCACCAGCGCCAGCGAAATCGACACCGTGCAGACCTCGGTCAGCTGGACGCTGGGCGCCAACCTGGAAAACCTCACCCTGCTCGGCAGCGCCAACCTGGCCGGTGTCGGAAACGCCCTCGGCAACACCCTGATCGGTAACGCTGGCGACAACGTGCTCGACGGTCTGGGCGGTGCGGACATCATGAACGGTGGTGCCGGCAACGACACTTACATCGTCGACAACGCCGCCGACACCATCATCGAAACCAATGCCTCGCCGACCGAGGTCGACACTGTCTGGTCGTGGATCAGCTATGGCCTGGGCAACAACGTCGAAAACCTGACCATGCTCGGCAGCGACAGCCTCAGCGCTGTCGGCAACGCCCTCAACAACACCCTGATCGGCAACGCCGGCAACAACGTGCTCGATGGTCTGGGCGGCGCCGACACCCTGAGCGGCGGCGCGGGCAATGACACCTACATCGTCGATAACGCCGGTGATGTGGTGATCGAAAACAACGCTTCGCCAAGCGAAGTCGACACTGTGCTCTCCTGGATCAATTACAGCCTGGGCGCCAACGTCGAGAACCTGACTCTGCTGGGTGGCGATAACCTCAACGCCACCGGTAACGCCGGCAACAACGTGCTGACCGGCAACACCGGCAACAATGTGCTCAACGGTGGCCTCGGCGCGGACGTCATGAACGGCGGCGCCGGCAATGACACTTACATCGTCGACAACGCCCTGGACGTGGTCATTGAAGCCGGCACCAGCGCCAGCGAAATCGACACCGTACAGTCGTCGATCAGCTGGACACTGGGCGCCAACCTGGAAAACCTCACCCTGCTCGGCAGCGCCAACCTGGCCGGCGTCGGAAACGCCCTCGGCAACACCCTGATCGGTAACGCTGGCGACAACGTGCTCGATGGTCTGGGCGGTGCGGACATCATGAACGGTGGTGCCGGCAACGACACTTACATCGTCGACAACGCCGCCGACACCATCATCGAAACCAATGCCTCGCAGACCGAGATCGACACCGTCCTGTCCTGGATCAGCTATGGCCTGAGCAGCAACGTCGAAAACCTGACCATGCTCGGCAGCGACAGCCTCAGCGCCGTAGGCAACGCCCTCAACAACACCTTGATCGGCAACGCCGGCAATAACGTGCTCGATGGTCTGGGCGGCGCTGACACCCTGAGCGGCGGCGCCGGCAACGACACGTACATCGTGGACAACGTCGGTGACGTGGTGATCGAAAACAACGCTTCGCCAAGCGAAGTCGACACCGTGCTTTCCTGGATCAACTACAGCCTGGGCGCCAACGTCGAGAACCTGACCCTGCTGGGTGGCGACAACCTCAACGCCGCTGGCAACGCCTTGAATAACGTGTTGATCGGCAATGCCGGCAACAACGTGCTCAATGGTGGCCTCGGCGCGGACGTCATGAACGGCGGCGCCGGCAACGACACTTACATCGTCGACAACGCCCTGGACGTGGTCATTGAAGCCGGCACCAGCGCCAGCGAAGTCGACACCGTGCAGTCCTCGGTCAGCTGGACGCTGGGCGCCAATCTGGAAAATCTCATCCTGGTCGGTAGCGCCAACCTGGCCGGTGTCGGCAACGCCCTCGACAACACCTTGATCGGCAACGCCGGCGACAACGTGCTCGACGGTCTGGGCGGTGCGGACATCATGAACGGCGGTGCCGGCAACGACACTTACCTGGTAGACAATGTCGGTGACGTCGTGATCGAGACCGGTACTTCCGCCAATGAAATCGATACTGTCATGTCGTGGATCAGCTACAGCCTGAGTGCCAACGTAGAAAACCTGCTGTTGCTGGGCGGAGGCAATTTCAGCGGCACCGGCAATGCCCTCAAGAACAATCTGGTAGGGAATGCCGGCAATAACATCCTTGATGGCGGAGCCGGGGCCGACCTGTTGACCGGCGGAGCCGGCGCCGACACCTTCGTGTTCTCGGCAGTCAATGAGATGGGAATCGGTGCCAACCGTGATGTCATCACTGACTTCAGCAGCCTGCAGGGCGACAAGATCGACCTGAGCAAATTCGACGCCAACCTGCTGAGTGCCGGTTTCAACGGCTTCAGTTTCATCGGCGCGAATGACTTCACCGGCGCAGGTCAGTTACGCTTTGTCGATCACGTACTCTCGGGCAACGTCAGCGGCAATGCCGGCGCGGACTTTGAAATCCAGCTGGTGGGTGTGAACAGTTTCAGTGCCAATGATCTGGTGGCCTGATCTGCGAACATGACCTGAAACAGGTCAGCCCGTAAAACAAAACGCCCCGACTGGTTCGGGGCGTTTTGTTTGGTAGGTGACTGTACCGATCAATTCAAGACCCCCAGCTCCTTGGCACGTGCCACTGCCTGTGTACGTCGCTCGACTCCGAGCTTGCTGTTGATGTGGCTGGCATGGGTCTTCACGGTATGCAGGGAAATAAACAGTTGATCGCTGATTTCCTGGTTCGAGCAGCCTTGGGCAATCAAGCGCAATACGGCCAACTCACGGGAACTGAGCTGCTCGGCCGCAACGGGTTCCGTTTGCGAGCGGACGCACGCCGGGGGAAAGTGCTCCAGCAACTGCTGGCAAAACGCGTTCGCAGCGGTAGATTGCAATTGCCCGCGCAACCACTCCGAATGCTCTTTGAGCAAGGTCTCGAAAGGTTGCAGCACACCGCCAGCCGCCGCTTCCAGCGCCTGCCCCAAAGCCTTGCGAGCCTCGGGCTCGCGCCCGCCCGCCAGCAAAAGCACAACCTTTTGCGTCAACGCCATCACACTGAGCAGTTGCCGTCCGGTTTGCTGACCGTTTTCCAGCAAGACATTCAATCGCCCTTCGGCGAGCATGGGTTGTCCCTGAATGACATCCAGCAGCGCCTGCTGCAATTCGACGTGCAACGGCAATTGAGGGTGGAACTCCGGCGGGGCAGCCGCGCGCTCGCCGGTATAGGTCTGACCCAACCGCGCCAGCCAGGCCTCGGCCAGGTCAATGCGCCCCTGGGCCAGCCACAGTTCGCATTTGACCAGCGTGATCATCGCCAGGTAGTAGATTGGCGGAACGTCCCAGATGTGCATCAGGCGTTCGGCTTCTGCCAGCTCGGCGAAGGCCTTGGCAAAATCTCCGCTGCTGCCCTCGAGCCGGGCGATCACGCAGTGGCCGATCAATACGCTGATGTCACGACAGGCCCGTGCTTCGCTCAAGCCAGCCTGCAATCGCACCCGTGCCACTTGTGGCTGCAGACGCATGGCCAGCAGGAAACCTTCATACAGCGTCAGCCGGGCACGGACTGCGTACAAGCGTTGTGCCGACAGCCCCCGCAGACGTTCCAGTCCCTGGCGCACTTCATCGAGCGCACGCAGGATCTCGCCGCGAGCCTGCAGGACGCGGGCGCGATCGTAATGTGCCAACGCCTCGAACAGCGGATTGCCGACCCGCTGCGCCAGTTCCAGGGATTCGCGGTTCAAGCCTCGGGCACGCCACAGATCGCCGTCGGCAATCGCCAGGTTGGATAGAGTGGACAGGCACATCAGACGCTGGCCGTAACGCTTGGCCGGCAAGCTTTCCAGCGCTTCACTGCAATACTCGATGGTCTGCTGGCGGTGCCCTCGCCCACGGGCGATGATCCCCTTCAGCGCCAGCCATTGGGCGAGCATCGACTTCTGCGCTGTCGCCGAGGGTGCCGGCAGAAACCGGCTCAGATGACTGGCAAGTTCTTCGGCAGCATCGAGCTGACAGGCCAATCCCAACGCCCAGCTGTACAGCACGATCAGACGCGGGGTGCTGATCAACAGGCTGTCGGGCAAGTCCATCTTCCAGCGAAGCAGCATTCCGACGTTCTGCTCGGCGAGCAGTTGTTCTTCGGACAGGTTCTGGACCAGGTTTGCCGCCACGTCCAGATGCCCTGCTCGCAGGGCTTGCTCCACGGCTTCATCCAGCAGTCCCTGCGCATTGAACCAGCGACAGGCGCGCAAGTGCAGCGTGGCAGCCGGGACTATCGCCCCGGCGATCGGCCGACTGCGCAACAGATCGGAAAACAGATGGTGATAGCGATACCAGTGCCCGTGCTCGTCCAGGGGCACCAGAAACACTTGATGCGCCAGCAGGAAACGCAGGATTTCAGCACTGTCATGGGCTTCGCGCACGGCGTCGCACAGCTCGCTGCAAAAACGCTCCTGCGGCGCGGTGTCGTAGAGAAACCCCTGCACTTCGGCTGGCAGGCAATCGATGACTTCCTCCAGCAGGTAATCGCGGATCAGCCCTTCTCCGCCATTCAGCGCCTGGGGCAACACCGAGTCCCCACCGGCTTCGGACTCGGCCAGCAGCCAGAATCGCAGGCCGGCGACCCAGCCTTCACTGCGCTGTATCAGGTTTTCCAGCGCCTCGCCACGAAGGGAGCTGCGGTGCCGATCGAGTAATGCCGAGGCTTCGTCGTGGGTCAGGCGAAGGTCCTGTTCGTGCAGCTCCAGCAATTGCCGCGACAGGCGCAAGCGAGCCAGGTGCCAGTCCGGCCGTTGCCGGCTGGTGACCATGACCAGCAGACCGTCGGGCAAATGGTTGAGGAAGAATTGCAGGCAACGATCGAGTACCGGCCCTTGCGCGAGGTGATAGTCGTCCAGTACCAGCAACAGGGGCGAGGACGGTTCGAGATGCTGAGCCAGCTCATCGAGCAGGCCGTCGAGCCATTCCTCAAAGGCGAACGGCTGATGACGCTGGCGCATTTTCAGCAGCCCCAGTGCCCGACTGCCCAGTTGCGGAAAGTAATCCTGCAAACCTTCGAGCAGACGCTCGAGAAACCGCCCCGGGTCGTTGTCCCGCGGGCTCAGCCCCAGCCACAGGCTGTGCCAGTACGCCGGCAGGCTTTGACAGAACTCCACGGCCACCGAGCTTTTGCCAAACCCGGCCGGGGCGCTGACCAGCAACAGGCGTCCACCGAGCCCGGCCTGCAGGCGCTCGCACAGTCGTGGCCGCATGACGTAGCCGTCAGGCAGTGGCGGGCGAAAAAAACGCCCGTCCAGTGCCGCGATGGCAACGCTTGCAGGACCCGGAAGTGGGGACAGATCAGTCATGGCCGGCTCTTGTTTGTATGGCTGTTGGCGGCGTAGCAGATGCCCGCAGACTAGCCTTAAACGGAGCGGTTATGAAGGTCGTTGCTACAAATGGCTACAAAAAGGCTACTGAAAAAGCGACAGGCAAAAAAACGCCCCGAACCTGTCGGGGCGTTTTCACGAGGATGCGGCCTCGGTTTACAGGAGCTTAGCGAATACCGTCCTGGCGCAGGGCGGCCGGCGAGAAGTCGCTGATGGTGGCGGTGAAGCCAAAGTCATAAGCCCGGCTTTCTTCGTTCTTCATGCCCAGTGCCAGATAACGGCCGGACTGCAGATCGTAGAGGGTTTCCAGGGTGTACCACGGCACCTGCACGTTGTAGTAGTCCTGGGCGTGAGCTTCCGCCACGCGCCACAGTTGGTTACGACCGTCGTAGTGATCGATCACGGCCGCTTGCCAGGTGTCTTCGTCGATGAAGAAGTCACGCTTGGCGTAAATGTGACGCTGCCCTTCCTTCAGGGTCGCGGTCACGTGCCAGACGCGGCGCAGCTCATAGCGCGCCAGATCCTGGTTGATGTGCCCGGCCTTGATGATGTCGGCGTACTTGAGCTTCGGATCGTCGAGTTTGTAGCTGTCAGAGGCGATGTACATCTCTTGTTTGCCGACCAGTTTCCAGTCGTAACGATCCGGCGCACCGTTGAACATGTCCAGGTTGTCGGAAGTACGCAGGCCGTCCGCTGCGGTACCCGGGCCGTCATACGACACTTGCGGTGCGCGACGTACACGACGCTGACCGGCGTTGTAGACCCACGCCGAACGCGGTTCTTTCACCTGATCCAGCGTCTCGTGTACCAGCAGTACACCACCGGCCAGACGTGCCGGCGCGGTCACTTTCTGCTTGAAGTAGAACAGGATGTTGCCCGGGTTCGCCGGATCGTAATCCTTCATCCGGTCGCGGAACACGAACTGATCCTGGAAGTACACCAGGCTGAACGAGCCGTTCGGTTGCGGCGTGGCCTGGGTTACCAGACGGGTCACGCTGCCGCCGCGATAGCGGGTGATGTGGTTCCAGATCACTTCCACACCGGTTTTCGGAATCGGGAACGGCACGGCGGTATCGAAGTTTTCCAGGCCGTTGCCGCCTTGCACCAGATTCGTGGTGGTGGCGTTTTTCTTGATGGCGGCGAACACGGCATCCGGTACGGTGGCACCGCGATGGGACGGATAGACCGGCATCTTGAAGGTTTCAGGGTAGCGCTGGAACATCGCGTACTGACCCGGTGCAAGCTTGGCCTTGTACTGATCGACGTTCTGCTTGGTGATGGTGAACAGCGGTTTTTCGCTGGCATACGGATCGGACAGGAAGCCTTTGCTGTCGGCGGTGCCAGCATTTTTCGGCATCGGTTTCCAGGCCGGGATCGAGCCGTCGGCGTTACCGGCCATTTCGGCACCCATCGGGGTCAGGCTCTTGCCCAGCTTGTCCGCTTCGGCGGCAGGCACCGCCGCCATGACACCGGTCGCCAGCAGCGACAGGCCCAGAACACCGGCGTGGAACAGACTTTTTGTTATTTTCATAAATTCGTTCGTCCTGAAAATGCAGTGCTTAGAAGTTCACGCCGAAGCTGAGCGCCACGAAGTCGCGGTCATCCACGGTGGTGTACTTGCCGTCGAAGAAGTTGGTGTACGCCAGGCTTGCGGTGTAAGTGTTCTGGTACTCGGCATCGACGCCCAGGCTCACCGCCTTGCGACCTTCCTCGAAGTTGCCGCCAGGGCCTGGCGAGTAACCGCTGACGTCGTGGGACCAGGCCACGTTCGGCTTGAGGTTCACGCCGGCGAACACGTCGTTGTATTCCCAGATGGCGCGACCGCGATAACCCCACGAAGTCGATGTGGTGAAGCCTTCGTCGGTGCAGTTGCGGCTACGGTTGTTCTGCGGCGAACCGGCACCCGCACCGTTGATGGTGCTGGCGTTGAGGATGTTGGCGCAGGTGTTGGCGCCCCCCGTGGCCGGCAACTCGCCCGGACCGTAAACCGGGTCACGGCCGTAACGGACGTCGGAAGTGCTTTCCAGGCCGCCGACGTGAGTAACGCCCACTTCGCCCACCAGGGTCAGACGGCTGGCGCCCATGACCTGATCGAAGAAGTGCGTCAGGGTGGTCTGGAACTGGGTGATTTCCTTGCGGCGGTAGCCGTGCAGGTCCTGACCCGGAACACCGGTCAGCAGCGAGGCATTGCTCAATGCGCCGCCCAGCGGACGCACACCGGCGAACAGGATGTCGGTGGAGTTCAGTTGCACCGGCGCGTTCGGACGGTAGCTGATTTCACCGCTCCACGCCGTACCGGTAGGCAGGGTGGTGGAGAAGCTCAGACCATACAACCGGATGTCTTCTGGGTATTCGACGAAGTACTGCGAATTGCCGGCCACCAGCAGTGGTGCAAGCGCAGCGAACGGCCCCGGCAATCCTCTGGCAGTGTTGTAAACCGACTGTGGCGCCCCCGTAGCGCTGAAGATCGGCGCACGGCTGTGGTAGTTCATGAAGTACGCGCCGAACTCGGTGTCGAGTGGATCGAACATGTATTTGAAGGACGCGCCCCACTGGCCGCTGTCCCGTGCATCGCGATCGCCGCCGCGACGCACCAGTACGCCTTCCTGGTTGATGTCGACACCGTTGGCAGCCAGTGGGCCCAGGGCGATGGCAGGAATGGTCGAACGCTTGTTCAGCACGCGCAGGTTGCTGTCGCAACCGTCGGCAATGATGTCCGGCTGGGAGAAGAAGGTGCCGCAGTTGTCGACGACGGTCTGGTCCCACTCAAGCTGATAGAACGCTTCGGCGGACAGGTTTTCGGTCAGGCTCTGGGACACGTAGAACATGTTGACCGGGATCAGGCCTTCCTTGATCTCGGCGCCCGGACGACGGAACGCGGACACGTCGATCGGGTTGATCGAGTTGATGCCGCCGCCGATGAAGGTACTTTCACCCCAGCTCACCACCTGCTTGCCCAGACGCACGGAGCCCGGCTGATCGGCGATCGAGTAGTTGTGGTAGACGAAGGCGTCGAGGATCTGACCGCCGGCGGACTTGGCGCCTTCCTTGCGGTTGTTGTCGCTGATGTCCTTGAACTCGCGGCTCTCGTCCTTCAGTTCGAAGTCATACCAGTACTTGCCACGGACGAACACGCCGGTGTCGCCGTATTTCAGTTCAAGGTCATGGATGCCCTTGAAGATCTTCGAGAAGGTTTCGCCGCTCTTGAAGTTGGCGTGGCCGTCGTCGGAAGTCTGGGACAGACCGTGACCGCCGTTGTTGACGCCGATGAGGTTCTTGTTCGGGCTCTGGGTGGACCAGCTGGCACCGATCGACAGGGAGGAGTCGAACTGGCCTTCGATTTCACCGACGTTGAAACTGACGCCGAATGCGGGCCCGGCGAGCGAAGAAGCAAGACTGACGGCCAGAGGCAGCTTTGCCCGGCGCCAGAACTGGTTTACTGAGGTCATCGACGCTACTCCATGTGCATTATTGTTATGGCAGTGAGTACTTTTAAAAACGCCTGAAGGACCGGGCGCCAGAGGCTTCCCGAAATCGCTTCAATGTTGCATCGCCCCGTTTGTGCGTGTGCCCCGTTCTTAAAAATCCTTGAGCGGACTATAGCCAGCAGGTGGTACTGCTTGATCCCTCTAAAGTGTGATTTGCAGCTGCCGGCCACTCTGGAACAGTCCTTTCGCCAGTCCGACACATGTCGGCACGGCAAGGATGGCTGAAAATTCGGATTTCACAAGCCAAGCGCTTGCTTGGTGGGTCTGGCGCGCCGTTTTCGGCGCGCCAGGGGACGCTCAGAGCGTCGAGAGGAAGGTGCTGTTGTTGGCCTGCCATTCGGTGATGTCGAGGCGGATGCGCTTCTTGTCGAGCTTGCCGACACTGGTCTTGGGAATTTCAGTAACAAGCGCGATCTGGCTCGGGATGGCCCACTTGCTCAAGTGCCCCAGTTCAACGAACGGCTTGAGGTGTTCCTTGAGCTCGCGCGCCCCGATAACGTGCCCTTCACGGACCACCAGCAAGGCAAACGGGCGCTCGCCCCACTGTGGATCGGCGATGCCCACCACTGCTACTTCACGTACCGCGACGTGGCGGCTGATCAGGTCTTCGAGGTCCAGCGAGGAGATCCACTCGCCGCCGGTCTTGATCACGTCCTTGATCCGGTCGCGGATGTCGATCACGCCCATGCTGTCCAGCGTGGCGACGTCGCCGGTGTGCAGCCAGCCACCGGCCCACAGCTCGGCACCCTTCTGCGGCTCGTTGAAATAACCCTCGGTCAGCCATGGTGCGCGCAGCACCAGTTCGCCCTGGGTTTCACCGTCGGCCGGGAGGAAGTTGCCCTCGGTGTCGACGATGGCCGCTTCGACCAGTGGTCCCGGCACGCCGGCCTTGATCCGGTAGGTGGTGCGCTCGTCTTCGGTGCCGGCCATCAACTCATCGTTAAGATGCGCGCACGAAACCAGTGGCCCGGTTTCCGACATGCCATAGGCGGCCGTCAGTTGAATGCCCTTGCTCTTGGCCGTTTCATACAGCGTGCGATTGAGCGCGCTGCCGCCGATGACGATTTTCCAGCCGCCAAAATCGGTGCCTTGCGCGCCCTTGGCGTTGAGCACCATCTGCAGGATGGTCGGCACGCAATGGGAGAACGTGACCTTTTCCTTGCGCCACAGCTCGACCAGGAATTCCGGGTCGTAACGCCCCGGGTAAACCTGCTTGAGCCCGAGCATGGTCGCCACATACGGCAAACCCCACGCATGTACGTGGAACATCGGGGTGATCGGCATGTACACGTCGTTGGTGCCCAGCAGCCGCACGCTGTCGATGGCGCCCATGATGGTCGACACGCCCATGGTGTGCAGCACCAGTTGCCGATGGGTGAAGTACACGCCCTTCGGATTGCCGGTGGTGCCCGTGGTGTAGAACGTGGTGGCGACCGAGTTTTCGTCGAAATCCTGGAAGTCGTACTGCGGACTCGCGGCCGCCAGCAGTTGCTCGTACTCGCCGACCAGATTCGGCAGGTCGGCAGTTTTTTCCGGCAGATCGGTCAGCAGCAGGGTTTTCTCCACCGTGGTCAGCTGCGGCGCGATGGCCTGGTACAGCCCGACGAACTCGCTGTTGACCAGCACGAAGCGGTCCTCGGCGTGGTTCATGGTGTAGAGGATCTGCTCCGGCGACAGGCGCACGTTGATGGTGTGAATCACCGCGCCGATCATCGGAATCGCAAACATGCACTCCAGGTAGCGATGGCTGTCCCAGTCCATCACCGCCACGGTGTCACCGGCCTTTACGCCGGCCGCCGTCAGCACGTTGGCCAGCCGCGCGACCCGCTCGATCAGCGTCGGGTAGCTGTAGCGCAGTTGGTCACGGTAGATGATCTCGCGGGTTTTCTCGTAACGGGCGCCCGACATCAGCAGCCGTTTGATCAGCAGTGGATACTGGTACGCCCCTTCAGCGGGCGGAATAACGCGAGTCTGCAACATAAGAATCCCTTTTCTGACTGCACGGTGTTGGCTTTGGAGTTTCGTACTCTAGAACCCTTATACGTCAGCCAAATCAGCCAAAGGAATGATTTGCAGAGCCGTACAAATGCTAGCTTTGCGCCAGCATTTGCCGGTGTTCGTAACCGCTCAGGCCGTTTGCCCTACAGCCGCTTCAGAAGGCGTGCGTGGGAAAACCACTGCTGCGAGGAAAGTCAAAGCGCCAAAGCCCGCCAGAATCAGGTAAAGCCCCACAAAACCGTGGCGCGGTTCGACATAAGAAATCAGCGGAATCGCCGTCGCACTGGCACCGAACGATAAACAGTAACGCAAGGCAAATACCCGCGACTGCCATTGCGGCGCGACGAAGTTGGCGACCATCGAATCATTCACCGTCACCTGGCCGAACACCACGAACATGAACGCGGCACCAACGGCGATCACCGCCCAGCCATCGACATAAGCCAGCGCGAACAGCAACGGCGCCTGACACAAGGTCAGCGCGATAAACGGCCACTTCAGGCTGACGCGGTGCAACACCCGGCCGATGCTCAACTGGGCAATCGCACCAAAGGCATAGGCCAGGCTGACCACCACACCGAGGGTTTGCGGCGAGGCGAACAGGTCATGCAAGCGGTCCTGAAACAGTTTTGGGTAGGTCATGGTGGTGGCGTTGAACACCACCCCGCCAGTGGCCGTGGCCAGGGCCAGCACGCCGAACACCATGACCATCGAAATGCGCTGGCCGCCGGCGCCCTTGAGCGCGGTGTGCGGGCGCTTGGGGATCGGCTCCTCGCGCACTTGCAAGGCAAAACCGATCCCAAGCACGATCGCCACCACACCGGGGATCAGAAACGCCGAGCGCCAGCCGAACTGCGCCACCAGCAGCCCGGTGATCAATGCCGAGAACGCCACGCCGAGGTTGCCCCACATACCGTTGATGCCGATCTCGCGCCCGCGATTCTGCGCATAGGCCACCAGCATCGCCGTGCCGACCGGGTGGTAGACCGCAGCAAAAATGCCGATCAGGGTCAGACCGATGACCAGCATCGTCGGGCTGTTACTGAGACCGGTGAAGATCGCCGAGGCACCGATACCGAAGAAAAACACCAGCATCATCTGCCGCCGACTCCAGTGATCCCCCAGCCAGCCGGCCGGTAGCGAACACGCGCCGAACGCGATGAAGCCACCCAGCGACAGGCCGATCAGCGCGGCATAGTCGAGGGCGAAGGCCTGGGTCATGCCGAGCACGGCGGCGGGGAAAATAAGCATGAACATGTGATTGATCACATGGGCCGCGTTGATGTAGCGAATGACGTTTCTGGACTGGTTCATGACGGCACGCTTTACGTTGTAGTGAGCGCTCATGCTAAGTTGGCCGAAAAGCGCATTCCTGCCAACCAAGTCATCGAATCCGACATGTTGATCAGCCATTTCGAACACGGACCGGTCAGTGCCTATCCCCGGGATTATCTGGACGGCTCGCACCAGCCGCTGCACCTGCACCGCGAGGCGCAATTGCTGTATGCCGTGAGCGGGGTGATGCGCGTGGTCACGGCGCAAGGTGCCTGGGTGCTTCCGCCGAGTCGCGCGGTGTGGATTCCGCCCGAAGTCGCCCACGAGATTTTCATGTCCGGCGATGTGCAGATGCGTTCACTGTTCATCGCCCCCGAACTGGCGCCGGCCAGCCTGCGAAACTGCTGTGTGTTGGCGGTGACGCCATTGCTGCGCGAACTGATCCTGCGTGCGGTGCAGGGCCCGCCGCATGCCGACAATCCGCTGATCCAGCAACTGATGCTGGAAGAGCTCGCCAGCCTCGAAAACCTGCCGCTGCATATTCCGATGCCCAGCGACCGGCGCCTGCAAGGCATTTGCCTGGCGCTGCTGCGCACGCCGGATCATCCCAACACTTTGGAGGACTGGGCGCAGCAGGTCGGCGCCAGCTCACGCACGTTGGCGCGGCTGTTTCAGCAACAACTGAAGATGAATTTCAATGCCTGGCGCCAGCAATTGCGCCTGATGGAAGCCCTGCCCCGCCTGCTCGCCGGGGACAGCGTGCAGAGCGTGGCGCGGGATCTGGGTTACGGCAGCGCGCGGGCGTTCAGCGCGATGTTTCGCCGTTTGCTCGGGGACAATCCCCGGGAGTACCTCAACGCCCTGAATCAGCTTCGCTCGATCAATGCATCTCGGTGAACGCGAGTTTCACGCCAATCGCGATCAGTACAGCGCCCATGGTGCGGTCGAACCAGTGGCCCATGCGGGCGAAACCGGCGCGCACACGCTGCTGGCTGAACAACATGGCCACCAGGCAGAACCAGGTGGCGGTCGCGGCGGCGAGATAAATGCCGTAACCGGCCTGGACTGTCAGCGGTGTGTGCGGGTTGATCACCACAGTGAACAGCGACAGGAAGAACAGGGTGGCTTTCGGATTCAGGCCGTTGGTCACGAAACCCGAGGTGAAGGCGCCACGGGCGGTGCGCTCGCCGGCCTCTTTGTGCAGATCATCGGTCACGGTTTTCGCCGGTTGCGCGCGCAGGGCCTTGAAGCCGATGTACAGCAGGTACGCGGCCGCCGCCCATTTCAGGGCGTTGAACAGCACGATCGACTGGGAAACGATCAGGCCGATCCCCAGCAGCGAATAACCGACGTGCAGGAAAATCGCCGTGCCCACGCCCAACGCCGTCCAGGTCCCGGCGCGTCGACCATGGGTCACGCTTTCGCGCACCACCACGGCGAAATCAGGACCGGGGCTGGCGACGGCCAACAGGTGGATCAGGGCAACGGTCAAGAATTCGGTCCAGTACATGGGGGCTCCTTTCGGCCAAGCGTAACGAGTTGTTTCATCTGGTAGGCTCGGCAGATTACGCCTTCCCTTCAAAGCACAACAGGTACAGTTGATGACGAACGCCCACCGCGCCGTATTCCTCGATCACCCGTCGCTGGATCTTGGCGATCTCGATCTGAGCCCTTTGCGTGACTGCTTCAGCGATCTGCAACTGTTCGCCCAGACGTTGCCTGCGCAAGTGAGCGAACGCCTGCAAGGGGCGACCGTGGCGATCAGCAACAAGATCCTGATCGACGCAGCCGCCATGGCCGCCAACCCACAGCTGAAGCTGATCCTGATTACCGCCACCGGCACCAACAACGTCGATCTGGCCGCCGCCCGCGCCCACGGCATCACGGTGTGCAACTGTCAGGGTTACGGCACGCCGTCGGTGGCGCAGCACACGATCATGCTGCTGCTCAATCTCGCCACGCGCTTGGCCGATTATCAAAAAGCCGTAGGTGAAGGTCGCTGGCAGCAGGCGAAACAGTTCTGCCTGCTGGATTACCCGATCGTCGAACTGGAAGGCAAAACCCTTGGCTTGCTCGGGCACGGCGAGCTCGGCGGCGCGGTCGCGCGACTGGCCGAAGCCTTCGGCATGCGCGTGTTGCTGGGGCAGATTCCGGGGCGCCCGGCCCGTCCGGATCGATTGCCGCTGGAAGAACTGTTGCCACAGATCGACGCCCTCACCCTGCACTGCCCGCTCAACGAACACACCCGGCATTTCATCGGCGCCCGCGAACTCGCCTCGATGAAACCCGGCGCGTTCGTGGTCAACACCGCCCGTGGCGGGCTGATCGACGAACAGGCCCTGGCCGACGCCTTGCGCAGCGGTCATCTGGGCGGCGCAGCCACCGATGTATTGAGCATCGAGCCGCCGACAAACGGCAATCCGCTGCTCGCCGCCGACATCCCGCGCCTGATCGTCACCCCGCACAACGCCTGGGGCAGCCGCGAAGCGCGGCAGCGAATCGTCGGCCAACTGGTCGAAAACACCCAGGCGTTCTACAGCGGTAAGGCGCTGCGGGTCGTCAGTTGATAAACTGCGGCACTTTTTTTCACAGGAGCAGTTATGGATCCGCGCAGTGAAGTACTGCTTCGTCAGGCCGAGTTATTCCAGGGTTCGGTGTTGCTGGCCGGTTTGCCTGCCGATGATCTGCTGGGGCGTCTGCCCGATGCGTTTGGCTGGTGCTGGCACGCCGGCGATCAGGCCGCACTCGAAGCCCGCTTCGAAGGCCGCAGCCATTTTGGCGTGAACGTGCCGGAGCGCGAATTCACCAACGCCGTGGTATTCCTGCCCAAGGCCAAGGACCTGACCGATTACATCCTCAATGCCGTGGCTTCGCGCCTGGCCGGGCGTGAGGTGTATCTGGTCGGGGAAAAACGCAGCGGTATCGAAGGCGCGTCCAAACAGCTCAACCCGTTCGGCAAGCCACGCAAGCTCGACAGCGCGCGCCATTGCCAGCTGTGGCAAGTGACCGTGGCCAACGCCCCGGAAGTCAAACCACTGGAAAGCCTGGCACAGACCTACGAACTGCCGCTGGCCGAAGGCCCGCTGAAAGTCATCAGCCTGCCGGGCGTGTTCAGCCATGGCCGACTGGACCGTGGCAGTGCCCTGCTGCTGGAACATCTGGACAAACTGCCGAGCGGTCATCTGCTGGACTTCGGTTGCGGTGCTGGCGTGCTCGGTGCGGCGGTCAAGCGTCGTTACCCGCACAATCAGGTCACGTTGCTCGACGTTGATGCCTTCGCTGCCGCCAGCAGCCGGCTGACCCTCGCGGCCAACGGTCTGGAAGCCGAAGTATTGACCGGTGACGGCATCGACGCCGCGCCGATGGGTTTGAACGCGATTCTGAGCAACCCGCCGTTCCATGTCGGCGTGCACACCGATTATTTCGCCACCGAGAACTTGCTGCGAAAAGCAGCCAAACATCTGAAAAACGGCGGCGAACTTCGCCTGGTTGCCAACAGCTTCCTGAAGTATCAACCGTTGATCGAAGAGCATCTCGGGGTCTGCGCGATCAAGGCCGAAGGCAATGGTTTCCGGATTTACCGGGCCAAGCGCGGCTGAAAATTAGCACTTGCCGAATGGATTCTGCCTAGGCAGAATCCGCTCCGTCCTAGGGGAGTAGTCTCCCACGAGCGCCAAGCTCGTCCGGCATACGTCAACATACTTGATCCTCAGATCATGGCGTATGCGACCCAAGCGTCCGCAGCAGACGGATCGCAGGGTTTGACAAGACCTATGACACGCACACCTTACCCGGGGCGGGAAGGCTGTACGTGTCATAGCCGTGTCGACCCGCCCCTTAGGAAATCCTGATGTTGGACTCGTTACTCGTTCCCACCGCAATCGTTGCCTTGGCCGAAATCGGCGACAAGACGCAACTGCTCGCGCTGATTCTCGCCGCTCGCTTTCGCAAACCCTGGCCGATCATCGCCGGTATCGTCGCTGCGACCCTGGCCAACCACGCGGCAGCCGGTGCGGTCGGCGCCTGGTTCGGCAGTTTCTTCTCCGATTCGGTCCTGCACTGGATTCTCGCCGCGAGCTTCGCCGCCACCGCCCTGTGGACGCTGGTGCCAGACAAGATGGATGACGATGAAGCCAGCACCGCCCGCAAGTTCGGGCCATTCCTGACCACGCTGATTGCGTTCTTCCTCGCGGAAATCGGTGACAAGACCCAGATCGCTACCGTGATGCTGGCGGCGCAATACCCGGAGCTGTGGCTGGTGATCATCGGCACCACGGCGGGCATGCTGATCGCCAACGTGCCGGTGGTACTGGCGGGGAATTTTGCGGCGGAGAAACTGCCGCTGACCCTGATCCGTCGACTGGCCGCCTCGGCATTCCTGATCCTGGCGATCGTCGCGGTGTACAAGGCGATGCAGAGCAGCGGCTGGGTTTGATCCGGCAGATCGCTCCCGCACTGAGTGCGGGAGCGATCATGGCTTCAGGACTTGGGCGCTTTCTCGTAAAGCGGCATGACCTTCGGAATCGCCGCCTGCAACGCAGCCGTACGGCTGCTGGAAGACGGGTGAGTGCTCATGAACTCCGGCGGTGCGCCTTCAGAGGCCTTGCTCATCTTCTCCCACAGAGTGATGGCGGCATTCGGGTTGTACCCGGCACGCGCGGCGAGTTCCAGACCGATCAGGTCGGCCTCGTTCTCGTTGGCGCGGCTGTTGGGCAGCGTCATGCCATAGTTGGCCACGGTGTCGGCCAGCGCCAGGCTGTCCTGACCCAGGCCGAGCAACGCACCGGCGCCCTGCTTGGCCATTTCGATGCCATAAGCCTTGGACATTGCTTCACGACCGTGCTCGCGCAGGGCGTGGGCGATTTCATGGCCCATGACCGCGGCGATTTCATCGTCGGTGAGCTTCAGGCTGTCGATCAGCCCGGTGTAGAAAATGATCTTGCCGCCAGGACCGCAGTTGGCGTTGAGCTCGTCGCTCTTGATCAGGTTCACTTCCCACTTCCACTGCGCCGAATCCGGACGGAAGTTCGGTGCCTGGGCGATCAGCCGGTTGGCGATGGCCTGAATGCGTTTGGCGTCATTGCTGGTCTTGTCCAGCACGCCTTTGCTGGACGCTTCGCCCACGGTCTTCTGATAGGACTGGGCATACATCTGGTCGACCTCTTGCGAGGACAGCATGCTGAACATGTACTGCTTGCGCTCCACGCCCACGGCACCGCCGCTGGTGGTGTTGACCGACTGACAGCCGGCCAGCAACAGCGCCGCGCTCAGTGCACTTACAACCAATGTCTTGTTCATTCAAAAGCTCCCTGAAAACCTGCCGCGTATCCTAGGCGGGTAATTGTATCGACGCCAGATACACCGGACGTGTTGCACACACTTTCAGAAGCCGCCCGCCAGACCTGTAGGAAAAAATTCACATCCGCCACCACGCCCGCTGCAACTGCGTCGCGCACTGATCCATTTGCGACATTCGGCGGCAATTACTCGCGCCGTGCCTCATGGCGCAATCGTGGCTGCCGATACAGCAGCGCAGACGTCCTCTCGCGTGCGGAGCTCCCATGAAGTTCAAGTCGATCCAGTTTTCCGTGGCCGCCCTGGCCGGCGCCATCGTACTCAGCGTAGTCGCCGCGCTGGTGCTGTATGCGCTGTTCTCCGGTGCCCGCACCCAGGAGATGGTCCAGCAACGGACCCAGGCCCAGTTCGAGCAAGTCATCGAACAGCGCCTGACGTCGCTGGCACAGACCCAGGTCAGCCAGATCCAGCGCGAACTGGAAGCGCCGCTGTTGATTGCCGGCGGACTGGTACGCGTCAACGCCCTCCTCGGCACGCCGGGCGCCGATGGTCAACCGCGACTGACCGTCAGCCGTGAGCAACTGATCAGCCTGATCAAGGAAAACGTCGAGAAGAACCCGAAGATTCTCGGCACCTACATCGGTTGGGAAAAGAACGCACTGGATCACAACGATGCGGCCTACGTCGGCACCAGTGTGGTCGGCATCGACGCCGCCAACGGGCGTTTCCTGCCGTGGTGGTTCCGCAACGACGACGGCACCCTCGGTCTGGACAAACTGGTGGACGTCGACGACCAGAAAGTCCTGTCCACCGGCGTGCGCGCCAGCGAGTACTACCTGTGCTCGAAAGAAACCAAAAAATCCTGCGTGATCGATCCCGCCCCGTACAAGGTCGGCGACAAGATCGTCATGCTCGCCTCCTTTATTGAACCGATCATGCTCAACGGCGCCTTCCAGGGCATCGTCGGCGCCGACCTGTCGGTGAACTTCATCCAGGAAATGCTCCTGGGCGCCAACCAGAAACTGTACAGCGGCGCCGGGCAAATGGCCCTGATCGGCGGCAACGGCCGGATCGTTGCCTACACCAAGGACCCGAGCAAATTCGGCGAGAAAGTCAGCGACATCCTCGACGCCCAGCAGATTGCCAACATGGCCAATCTCAAGCGCGGCGAAGTGACCTACACCGTCAATAAAGAGCAAGGCCGGATCGAGTTGTACCTGCCGTTCGGCATCGGCCAGACCGACGCGCGCTGGACGCTGATGCTGCAACTGCCGCTCGACGCCGTGATGGCAGATCTGCAAAAGCTGCAAGGCGACCTCGACGCCCAGCGTAAATCCGACACCTTCGGCATGGCCATGGTCGGCCTGATCATTGCCGGCCTCGGCCTGCTGGTGATCTGGCTGGTGGGCCATGGCATCGCCCGCCCGCTCAAACAGATGGTGACCATGCTCGATGACATCGCCCAGGGCGAAGGTGATCTGACCCGTCGCTTGAGCAGTGATCGCAAAGACGAACTCGGCTCCATCGCCAAAGGCTTCAATACCTTCCTCGCCAAGTTGCAGGGGATGATCACGCAGGTGGTGTCGTCGGTACAGAGCGTCAGCGATTCCTCGGAGCACACGGCGGACATCGCGATCCGGACCAATATCGGCATTCAGAAGCAGATGGCCGAGATCGATCAGGTCGCCACCGCCGTGCAGGAAATGACCGCCACCGCGCAAGACGTGGCGCGTAACGCGACCCAGGCCGCGCAAGCGGCCAGCCACGCCGATCAGGCCGCCAGCCAAGGCATGCAAATCGTGCGCGATACGTCGAATTCGATCGGCGTGCTGGCCGTGGAAATCGGCAAGGCCGTGGACGTGGTGCAGACCCTGGCCAAGGACAGCGAAAACATCAACGCGATCCTCATCGCCATTCGCGGGATCGCCGAGCAGACCAACCTGCTGGCCCTCAACGCGGCGATCGAAGCGGCCCGCGCTGGTGAACAAGGACGCGGTTTTGCGGTGGTGGCCGACGAGGTGCGCAACCTCGCGCAGAAAACCCAGAAGGCCACCGAAGAAATCCAGAGCATGATCCAGCAACTGCAACAGGGCACCCGCGATGTGGTGCGGGTCATGGAAGACAGCCAGAACCGCACCGACGAAAGCGTGCAACACGCGGCCAAGGCGGCCGAAGCGCTGGAGACCATTACTCAGGCGGTATCGGTGATCAACGACATGAACACCCAGATCGCCAGCGCCGCCGAAGAACAGAGCGCGGTGGCCGACGACATCAACCGCAACGTGATCAACATCGGTCAGGTGGCCAATGAGGTGGCCGGTGGTGCGGACGAATCGAGTTCGGCGAGTGCCGATCTGACCAAACTGGCGGAGCAGCAGCGGCGGTTGATCAACCAGTTCAAGGTCTGACAGATCAGGCCGGAGTCAGGCACTCCGGCCCATTGAGCTTCGGATCATTGACCAGGTTCGCCAGCACCCGCTCGCGCAAGGCGGCGGGTTCGCTGGCGAGCAAACCCTGCAGGACATGCAGCGGCGTCTCGGGATCAAGCCACGCCGCCTGCCCCGCCTCATCGAGAATCAACGGCCGACGCTGACTGGCTGCAGGCTGGGTAATCACCGCCGTGCTCAGCCAGACTTGTTCCTGCACCGGATACGCTTCCCAGATCGCCGCAAAAAACAACGAAGCACCTTCCCCCGGCGTCAGCCAGTACGGGCGTTTGCGCGTGGTGCCGCGCCATTCGTAGAAACCGTTGGCCGGCAGCAGACAACGGCGCAGGCGCAGGGCTTCGCGGAACATCGGCTGTTCGGCGACGGTTTCGGCCCGGGCATGGGCCGGCGTGCGCGACATGTCGGTCAGCCACGGCGGTGTCAGCCCCCAACGGGCACGGGCCAGCGTGCGCTGACCGTCGGGTTCGGCGCGCAGCATCAACACCGAATCGTTGGGGGAAATGTTCCACTGCGCCTGCTGATCGGCAGGAAAACCGGGCAGGCTCGCGAAATCGCGGTTCCAGCGAAACAGGGCATAACGTCCACACATGGGGCAGCACGACTCACAAATAAAACGAACGCCAGCCTAACAGACCAGCGTCCCGGGATAGCTGTCCGGTTCATCGCCGGGCAGCGGCAGCGCGGCATTGTACGCACTGATCAGCTCGCGGGCGTATTCGGCCTGGTCGTTATCGACCGACAGGCCCAGCAGTCCGAAGATCGGCAATTCCCCCGTGCCGCCCAGCAGATCGCGCCCGACCAGATGCGCCTCGATACCTTCGCTGGCGAGCATGCCCTTGAGCATCTCGCCTTCCATCAGGTTTTCCGGCTCGTAGATTCGCTGCATGGGCGCGCCTCACTCGTTTTCGCTATGAACATCGAGCATCCATTCATGGCCATCGGTTTGCAGTTTGAAGGTAATCGGCTTGCAACAGACTGGGCAGTCCTCTGTGTACTCCTGGTCTCCTGCGGAAAGATCCAGAACGGCTTCGCATTTTTCCCCACAATATGGACATTGATAATGCTCGGTTTCCAGCATCGCGGTCTCCCGGGTGACTTGTGCGTATAATCGCCGGTCTATTTGCAGGGCTATTTTTGTCTGGCTACTTTTTCAGACCGTGCCCCGTTGGTTTTCGATCAAAACCTTTACTTACCCTAGCCGTTTCCAACAAGAGAGCATGATGGGCGAATTCGATGCCATCCGACCTTACGACGACAGCGAAGTACCTGCGGTACTGGCGCGACTGCTCGGCGACAAGGCGTTTCTAGATATCCTCACCCACTTCCGCTTCCCGCGTTTTGCCGGTGCCTTCGGCTGGATGCTCAAACCACTTATAGCCCATCGGCTGCGTCGTGAGTTTGCCGACGTGACCTCCGTGGCCACTTTGCAGGACAAGGTCGAGTTCTACGTCGACCACACCATCGAGCGCGCCACCGACGGCGTGACCTACACCGGTGTCGAGCAATTCAAGTCCGGCAGCGCTTATCTGTTCATCGCCAACCACCGCGACATCGTGATGGACCCGGCCTTCGTCAACTACGCCGTGTACCACGCCGGCCTGCCGACGCCGCGCATCGCGATTGGCGACAACCTGCTGCAAAAGCCGTTCGTCAGCGACCTGATGCGTTTGAACAAGAGCTTCATCGTGCATCGCTCGATCACCGGGCGCCGCGAGAAAATGGCCGCTTACCAACTGCTGTCGGCCTACATCAACCACTCGATCCGCAATGACTGCGCCTCGATCTGGATCGCCCAGGCCGAAGGCCGCGCGAAGGACGGCGACGACCGTACCGAGTCGGCGATCCTCAAGATGTTCCACATGAGCCGCAAGGACGAGCCGTTCGGCGAAGTCATTCAGTCGCTGAACCTGACCCCGGTGTCGATCAGCTACGAATACGACCCGTGCGACCAGGCCAAGGCCCGCGAGTTGTACATCCGCGCCACCACCGGCACCTACAGCAAGGCGCCGGGCGAGGATGACGTGAGCATCGCCAAGGGCATCACCGGCTACAAGGGCCGGGTCCACGTGAACTTCGCCGCGCCGATCACCGAGCTGTTCGAGGACACCAAGCAATTGGCGGTCGAAATGGACAAGCAGATTCTCGGCGGCTACCGGTTGTTCCCGGTGCATTACCTGGCGTACGCGCAGTGGGCCGATGCCGATCCGCAACTGAACGTGCCGAAGGCTGCCGAGGTGTTTGGTGCCGAGGAACTGGCCAAGGCCCAGGAAGAATGGCAAAACCGTCTGGACGCCTGCCCCGAGGAGCATCGTCCGTATCTGGTGCTGCAATATGCGACGCCGGTACGCAATCAGTACCGGGTCAAGGCTGGACTGCCGCTGTAAGCGGTGTCGGCTGGATACAAGAACGGCGCCTTCGGGCGCCGTTTTTCGTTCAGAAGCGGGTACTGATCCAGGACACCAGCAACGCCAGGCCCAGGCAGGCAAAACCGAAGCGGTAGAAGAAGCGGTTCATGCGCAGGGTCGCCCAATCGAGCACCGGCTCCTGATTCGGCTGACTCTGACGCTGGGCCGCAATACTGGCCATCGCCCGTTGTTCACGGCGGCGGGTCGCGTGCAGCAGCCAACTGCCGGGGAAGGCCAACAGCAGGGCCAGCAGGTTGATCAGTTTGGCGGGATGGGCGGTAAACAGCGTCATCAAGTGCAGCGACATCACAGACCTCAATCTAGACCGGTATGGCGAACGCCAGACCGACGACCGCGGCGCGGATTCTACCGAAACCCTCCCCGACTGCCCTAGCCTTTGCGACAAATAACCCATCAATCGACCGATGGCTGTCCTGTGTCACGGCATCGTCATTTGTTTCAGTCACCCTGCGCGCCTCGAAACCGACACGGAACGCGACATGCTTCACGCTGAAAACCAGGATCGCCTGTACCTCATCTCCCCGTCCGACGAACAGCAGACCCTCGTCGGCAGCCTGGCCTTCAATGTTCAGGACCGTCACTGGCTGGTGTATTGCGCCCTCGGCGGGCACCAGCATGCGGACTTGCCCGAGACCGATCTGCTGACCGGCGTCAGCGTCCTCGACTTCTATTCGCAAGCCGCCTGAACGAAAAAGCCCGGAGCCATCACTGGCCCCGGGCTTTTTCACATCAACCGAACACTTACTCGGCGAGAACCTGACCCACGGTCGGATCCTTGAACAGACGGGTCAGTGCATCGCTCAGCACGTCGCTGACCAGTTTGGTGTTGGTTTCCTGGTTCGGCGCCATGCCGAAACGCTGGTCCAGCGAGGCACCGTAACGGCCGCTGTAGCGACGGTTGCCGCTCTGTACGTCGGAACGGAAGGTCGCGCCGATGGTGGCCTCGGTCACGTACATGCCTTCTTTCGGCGACTGGTATTTCAGCTCAGTCAGGGTCACGGTCAGTTGTGGAGCGTTCATCGCGCCGTTGGACGGAGTGAAGCCCAGCAGACGCACGGCCGCTTCGGCCTGGGCCTGCAACTTCGGCAGGATCTGCTCGCGCTGCACGGTGATGGCGCTGGTTTCCGGGTACAGGCCGCCACGGGTGCCGAGGGTTGGCGACGGACGACCGTCGACCACGCGGACCACGACAGGCTGGCCATGGCCGACCGGTGCCAGCTGAGTGGTCAGCTTCGGTTCCGGGCTCAGTTGTTGCGGGCTGTGGGCGCAGCCAACCAGGGTCAAACTGGTCACAGTGATCAAACCGAACAACAGGCGTTGCAACATGCTCTTCTCTCCAGAATCAGGCACAGACAGGCCGGCAGTATAGCGGTGGGCCACTGTGGGTCACCAGCACTGAAATGTCAGACAAACCCCGCCGCCAGCGGTTCCTGTCACACATTCTTCACCCCCCATACACGTTCGCTTCACGTTCCTTTGACAATCTTCGCCACAGATCCCCAAAAGGAACACTGCCATGCGCTATCTGATCTCGTTGTTCGCCCCACGCCCGCTGCACCGCAGCTTCGCCCTGCTCGACCGCAACGGCCATTGCCAGGCCTTCAAGCAATGCAGCCTGCAGCCAATGGGTGACGGCTGGGTGGAAATCGAGGAAATCCGCCTCAACTGGTTGCACCAGCCTCTGCCCGCCAGCGCCCGGGTCGAACAGCAACGCCCACGCGCACGTGCTCAGGCGATGTTGAGCATCTGACCGGATGCCTAATAAAAGTCATTAAACTCGACCAACTCCCCGCATTTCTTCGATACAATCTCCCCCCGATTATAAGGACGTCTCCTGATCGGGCCCCGCAACAGCGTCAATGCGCTTGCATTGGCATCCAAATCGCCCACAGAGAGCCGCCCACACAGATCGAGTGAAGCTGGCGTGCTTGCTGTTTCCCTGGCAAATCCCGCTTTTCGCGAATCTGCAGAGCTGTCATGACGCTCGGCCACTGAGTTGTTTGCCCCTTCGGGCACGGTGCCAGCCCCGGACAGCCCTTTTTGAGGTTCACGTCTTCAAAAGAGCGTGAAAAAAACGGGTTTTCACAACTTCACAAGAGTGTGGCGAGCAAATGAATAGTTTTGCGTCTGAACATGCACCATTAGCGTCTGAAACAGCCCAACGACACAGGAACGGGAACGCCTCGAATACCGGAGCCTGAAGCCTGTCCGCTACGGATTTGGTTGCACAAACGGATGTCTCGACCATAAGTCGAATTGCCAGCCCCGTGCCGAAATGAGTTCATGGGACTCTTGAAGCCAGGCCGCACGCATCCGTCGAAGTTGCGAAAAATTGCGAAGATTCGGACATGGCACACCTGACCAAGGATACCCGGGGCTCAACTGACCTGCCCTGGACGCCTGGCAGCCATGCCGACAATTTGGTGCTGCAGATTTTGGAGACGCGTTAAATGGCGCATAACGAAGCAGTCGACGTAGTTCTGGTTGGGGCCGGCATCATGAGTGCCACCCTCGCAGTACTGCTCAAAGAGCTCGACCCGGCGATCAAGCTGGAAGTCGTCGAGCTGATGGATTCCGGTGCCGCGGAGAGTTCCAACCCATGGAACAACGCCGGTACCGGCCACGCCGGCCTGTGCGAGCTGAACTACACGCCGCAGGCTGCCGACGGCACCGTCGACATCAAGAAAGCCGTGCACATCAACACCCAGTTCGAGGTGTCGAAGCAGTTCTGGTCGTACCTGACCAAGAAAGGCACGTTCGGCTCGTGCAAATCCTTCATCAGCCCGGTTCCACACCTGAGCTACGTCGAAGGCGAAAAAGGCGTTTCATTCCTCAAGGAACGCTTCAACGTGCTGCACAAGCACCACGCTTTCGCCGACATGGAATATACCGAAGACAAGGCGAAGATGGCCGAGTGGATGCCGCTGATGATGCCGGGTCGTCCAAAAGACCAGGTGCTCGCCGCCACCCGCGTGATCAACGGCACCGACGTCAACTTCGGCGCCCTGACCAATCAGCTGCTCAAGCACCTGACCAGCGCACCCGATGCCCAGGTCAAGTACTGCAAGCGCGTGACCGGCCTCAAGCGTAACGCCAACGGCTGGACCGTGAGCATCAAGGACGTCAACAGCGGCAGCAGCCGTGAAGTCGACGCCAAGTTCGTATTCCTCGGCGCCGGTGGCGCGGCCCTGCCGCTGCTGCAAGCTTCGGGCATCGAAGAAAGCAAAGGCTTCGGCGGCTTCCCGATCAGCGGCCAGTGGCTGCGTTGCGACAACCCGGAAGTGGTCAAGCATCACCAGGCCAAGGTTTACAGCCAGGCTGCCGTTGGTTCGCCACCGATGTCCGTGCCGCACCTGGACACCCGCGTGGTCGACGGCAAGAAATCCCTGCTGTTCGGGCCATACGCCGGTTTCACCACCAAGTTCCTCAAGCACGGCTCCTTCATGGACCTGCCGATGTCGGTTCGCGCCGGCAACATCGGGCCGATGCTGGCCGTGGCGAAAAACAACATGGACCTGACCAAGTACCTGGTCAGCGAAGTGATGCAGTCGATGGAACAGCGCCTGGAATCCCTGCGCCGTTTCTACCCCGAGGCGAAAGCCGAAGACTGGCGCCTGGAAGTGGCCGGCCAACGGGTGCAGATCATCAAGAAAGACCCGAAAAAAGGTGGCATCCTGCAGTTCGGTACCGAACTGGTCGCTGCGAAGGACGGCTCCCTCGCCGCCCTGCTCGGCGCTTCGCCAGGTGCTTCGGTGACCGTTTCAATCATGCTGGAACTGATCGAGAAGTGCTTCCCGGCCAAGGCCAAGGGTGAGTGGGCTGCCAAACTGGCGGAAATCTTCCCGGCCCGTGAAAAGGTCCTGGAAACCGACGCTGCGCTGTATCGCAAGATCAACACGCAGAACAACGTCGCGCTGGAACTGGTTGAAGCCAGCAACGAGACCGAAAGCTACGCCTGATTCGGCTCCATGAAAAACGCCCCGCACTCGGTGAGTGCGGGGCGTTTTTTTATGCCTGTGGAAAACTTCGGGCGATCAGCCGCGTGCTTTCTCGATCAGCTCGATGTATTCCGGGGCGTTGCGCTGATCGCGGATCTGGTCGACGAAGGTCTTGCCGTGCTCGTCCTTGCCGTCCACGTCATAACCGGCTGCCACGAAGAACGTCAGGAAACGCTCGAAATCGTCGATGCGCAGGCCACGGTAAGCCTTGACCAGTTTGTGCAGCGACGGCGAGGTGGCATCGACCGGCTCAAAATCGAGGAACAGCTTGATCTGCTCATCGCCGATCTCGTCACCAATCACTTGCTTCTTATCTTTACGCATTGCCGACTCCAGCTCGCAGACATTTCACGGGGCGGGCAGTTTACCCCCGCCCGGGCACAAGGCTCAACGCGAGCGCGTGCTGCCGGTGTGCAAATCGGCCCAGATATGGCCATTGGCGTAGGTCAGAAACTGCACGTACACCGTTTCGTTGCGCAACAGATCGATCACCACACGGTACTGGGCCAGCGGATAAAAGAGCGTCAGCGTCTTGCTCTTGTCGTCATACACCGGTTTTTTCAGGCTTTTGCTTTCGCCATCGAAGTTGACCAGCACCTGATTGATCGTCGCGCCCTTGTTCAGGGATTTGCCCTTGAGGCGGATCATCAATGGCGAGGTCACCGGGATCGGCTGCTGATTGGACTGGCGCTGGGCCCCCACGACGACAGAATAGTCGGTGACCTGCAGCAGTTGCTGCTGCTCGGGTTCGGCATCACGCAGGGTCAGGTCGTCCGGCGGCAGGAATTGACTGTGCATCGGGGCGGCGGCCAGGGGCAGGCTGAGGGTCAGCAACAGGGCGGCGCAGCTGCGGATCAAGAGGCTCATGACAGGCTCCGGGGGCAGGGCCGAGCACTTTAGCAGTCTTTAAAAGCAAAAGATCGCAGCCTGGGGCTGCGATCTTTCAGGGGGTCTTACATGCCTTTGACGGCGAAGATCCCGTTGGCGTTGCGCCAGTAGCCTTTGTAGTCCATGCCGTAACCGAAGATGTAACGGTCGATGCACGGCAGACCGACGAAGTCGGCTTTCAGGTCAGGACGGGCCTTGCGGTCGTGATCCTTGTCGATCAGCACGGCGGTGTGCACTTTACGTGCGCCGGCGTGACGGCAGAAGTCGATGATCGCGCCCAGGGTGTGACCTTCGTCGAGGATGTCGTCGATGATCAGCACGTCGCGGTCGATGAACGAGACTTCAGGCTTGGCTTTCCAGAACAGGTCGCCGCCGCTGGTTTCGTTGCGATAACGGGTGGCGTGCAGGTAGGACGCTTCCAGCGGGAACTGCAGATGAGTCAGCAGTTTGCCGGAGAAGATCAGGCCGCCGTTCATCACGCAGAACACCACCGGGTTGCTGTCGGCCAGTTGTTCGTTGATTTGTGCACCGACGCGGGCAATGGCAGCCTCGACTTCAGCTTCGGTGTACAGGCAGTCAGCCTCTCGCATGATTTGACGGATATGCTCGAGATCAGCGGACATGGCGCTCTCCAAGGGGGGTCTGTTTCGGAAAAGCGGGCAAAGGTACGCATCCCGCACGGCCGAATCAAGCATTTGTGGACTAACGTACTGTATGTCCTATAGGACATCACCCTCGGATAGATTAATCTAGGCCGGTTTTTTTGCCCGCCGCCGGAGCCTTTCCCCATGTCCATCCAAGAGATCCGCCATCCGCTGATCCGTCACAAACTTGGCCTTATGCGCCGTGCAGACATCAGCACCAAGAATTTCCGTGAGCTCGCTCAGGAAGTCGGTGCCCTGTTGACCTATGAAGCTACAAAAGACTTGCCGCTGGAAACCTACGACATCGAAGGTTGGTGCGGCACCGTGTCGGTCGAGAAAATCGCCGGCAAGAAGATTACCGTCGTGCCTATCCTGCGTGCCGGCATCGGCATGCTCGAAGGCGTGCTGAGCCTGATCCCGGGCGCGAAAGTCAGCGCCGTCGGCGTTGCCCGTAACGAAGAAACCCTGCAGGCCCACACCTATCTGGAAAAACTGGTTCCGGAAATCGACGAACGCCTGGCGATGATCATCGACCCGATGCTCGCCACCGGCAGCTCCATGGTTGCGACCATCGACCTGCTGAAGAAGGCCGGTTGCAAGGACATCCGCGCGATGGTGCTGGTTGCCGCGCCGGAAGGCATTGCCGCTGTCGAGAAAGCACACCCGGACGTGATCATCTACACCGCGTCCATCGATCAGAAACTCAACGAGCACGGTTACATCATTCCTGGGCTTGGCGATGCCGGTGACAAGATCTTCGGCACCAAGCAGAAGGACGCGTAAGCATGCAGCAAGAGTTCAACGATCCGCTCTGGCGCACGGTGCTGTCCGGCGCACAGATGCTGTTCGTGGCTTTCGGCGCCCTGGTGCTGATGCCACTGATCACGGGCCTGGACCCGAACGTGGCACTGTTCACCGCGGGTCTGGGCACGATTCTGTTCCAGATCGTCACCGGGCGTCAGGTGCCGGTGTTCCTGGCATCGAGCTTCGCCTTCATCACCCCGATCATTCTCGCCAAGGGCCAGTTCGGCCTGGCGGCGACCATGGGCGGCGTGATGGCGGCCGGTTTCGTCTACACCTTCCTCGGCCTGGCCGTGAAGATCAAAGGCACCGGCTTCATCGACCGTCTGCTGCCACCGGTGGTGATTGGTCCGGTGATCATCTCCATCGGCCTGGCCATGGCGCCGATTGCCGCGAACATGGCGATGGGCAAGGCCGGCGACGGTTCGGAGCTGATCCATTACCAGACCGCGATGATGATCTCGATGCCGGCGCTGCTGACCACGTTGATCGTGGCGGTGTTCGGAAAAGGCATTTTCCGTCTGGTGCCGATCATTTCCGGCGTGCTGGTGGGTTTCGCCATGTCCTTCTATTTCGGTGTCGTCGACACCGCGAAGATTGCGGCGGCCCCATGGTTTGCACTTCCTCATTTCACCGCGCCGGAGTTCAACTGGCAGGCGATCCTGTTCATCGTCCCGGTGGCGCTGGCCCCGGCCATCGAGCACATCGGCGGCGTGATTGCAGTCGGCAGCGTGACCGGTCGCGACTACTTGAAGAAGCCGGGCCTGCATCGCACCCTGCTCGGTGACGGTATCGCCACCACCGCAGCCGGCCTGTTCGGCGGTCCGCCCAACACGACCTACGCGGAAGTGACTGGCGCGGTGATGCTGACCAAGAACTACAACCCGAAAATCATGACCTGGGCGGCGATCTTCGCCATCACCCTGGCGTTCATCGGCAAGTTCGGCGCCCTGCTGCAAAGCATTCCGGTGCCGGTGATGGGCGGGATTCTGTGCCTGTTGTTCGGTTCGATCGCGGCGGTGGGGATGAACACCCTGATCCGTCACAAGATCGACCTGGGCGAGGCGCGCAATCTGGTGATCGTTTCGGTGACCCTGGTGTTCGGTATCGGTGGCGTGCTGGTCGGTACCGGCACAGGTCCCGACGACTTCGGCCTCAAAGGCATCGCGCTGTGCGCGGTGGTGGCGATTGCGCTGAACCTGATCCTGCCGGGCAATGACAGCTGGAAACACAAGAAGGCGGATGAGCCGCTGATCTAAGCCTTGGCTTCAAGATCGTTCCCACGCGGATCACCCCACACTGATCGTTCCCACGCTCTGCGTGGGAATGCCTCTGGGGACGCTCCGCGTCCAGTGACGCGGAGCGTCACGGGCTGCACTCCCACGCGGAGCGTGGGAACGATCAATCATCGACGATCATCAAAGGGCCAGTGGCGCCCGCTCACACAACGTTGCCAACGCCTTCGCCCATTGCGGGTCGTCATTCAGGCACGGCACCAGCACCAGCTCCTCTCCCCCCGCCTCGCGGAACTGTTCCTTGCCGCGATCGCCGATCTCCTCCAGGGTCTCGATGCAATCGGCGACAAACGCCGGGCACATCACCAGAATCTTTTTCACGCCGCTTTTGGCCAGTTCATCCAGCCGCGCTTCGGTGTAGGGTTCGATCCACTTCGCCCGGCCCAGTCTTGACTGAAACGACACCGACCATTTGCCGTCCGGGATGCCCATGCGCTTGGCAAACTCGGCCGCCGTGCGCAGGCACTGGCCGCGATAACAGGTCGCAACGACTTCCGGCGGCGCACCGGCGCAGCAATCGCCGCCGCCCTCAAAACTGTGCCCCGGATTGAGTTTTTTCAGGTGCCGCTCCGGCAAACCGTGGAAGCTCAGCAACAGGTGATCGTAATCCTGCTGCAAATGCGGTTTGGCGCTCGCCACCAGTGCGTCGAGGTATTCCGGCTGATCGTAGAACGGCTGCAACACCGACAGCTGCACATCGAGCTTCTTCTCGCGCAGCACCCGTTTGGCTTCTTCAATCACCGTGGTGGTGGTGCTGTCGGCGAACTGTGGATAAAGCGGCGCGAGGGTGATGCGTTTGTGCCCCGCCGCGACCAGCTTCAACAGGCTGGTCTCGATCGACGGCTCGCCGTAACGCATGGCCAGCTCCACCGGGCCGTGAGTCCACTGCGCCTTCATCTGCTGTTGCAGACGACGACTGAGCACCACCAGCGGCGAACCTTCGTCCCACCAGATCGAGGCGTAGGCATGGGCCGACTGCTCCGGACGCTTGATCAGGATCAGCGACACCAGCAGACGCCGTACCGGCCACGGCAGGTCGATCACGTACGGGTCCATCAGGAATTGATTGAGGTAGCTGCGCACGTCGGCCACCGAAGTGGAGGCCGGCGAACCCAGGTTGACCAGAAGCAAGGCGTGATCGGTCATGCAACGTCCTATTTCAGAGGCGGCTGGAGAGATCGTCCAGGGCCGCGCGTAAATCCGTGAACCGGAAAGTGAATCCCGCTTCCAGCAAGCGTTTCGGCGTGGCCCGTTGGCCACCCAGCAACAGCAATGACATCTCGCCGAGCCCGACCTTCAACGCGAGGGCCGGCATCGGCATGAACGCCGGGCGGTGCAGCACGCTGCCCAGCGTCTTGGCGAATTCGCGATTGCGCACAGGTTTCGGCGCGCACGCATTATAAGGACCGCTCGCCTGATTGCGGTGCAGAAGAAAATCAATCAGGGCGATTTGGTCATCGATATGAATCCACGGCATCCACTGCCGACCATTGCCCAAAGGCCCGCCCAGCCCGAGCTTGAACGGCAGCAGCAGGCGTGACAAAAAGCCGCCCTCGGCCGACAGCACCAGCCCGGTGCGCACCAGCACCACACGAATATCCATCGCTTCGGCGCGTTGCGCGGTTTCCTCCCAGGCGATGCACAACTGGCTGGCGAAATCGTCGATCACCGGCGGCGAGTCTTCGGTCAACTCGCGCTCGCCGCCGTCACCGTACCAACCCACGGCCGAACCCGAGATCAGCAGCGACGGTTTCTGCCCGCGTTTTTCCAGCCACGCCAGCAACGATTCGGTCAGCGTGATCCGGCTGCTCCACAACAGCGCCTTGCGCCGATGGGTCCACGGCCGGTCGGCAATCGGCGCGCCGGCGAGGTTGACGATCACGTCGACCGGCTCGTCGCCAAGGTCCTCCAGACGCGCGATTCCACGCACCTGGGCGCCACAGATTTTCGCGACCTTTTCCGGACGACGACTCCACACCGTCAGGCGATGCCCCTGCCCGGACCAGTGCCGGCAAAGCTGACGTCCGATCAATCCAGTACCGCCGGTCAGCAATATGTGCATGACTTCTACCTCGCGTGGCGTTTTACCCCGATCACTAGTCTATTTTTATAAACAGGGATCTTTTCTATCGGGCAGGCTCTATTGTTTAACCATAGGCCAAGCTGTCAGAACGAGAACGCTGGAAGTTATACCAAAAAACAAAATTGTACAGGTTTCATCCACGGCGTAGTCTGTACAGAAAGGTAAACGAGGCCCCTATGACTGTACCTATCGCAATCATTGGCACCGGCATCGCCGGACTCTCCGCCGCCCAGGCCCTGACGGATGCCGGGCATACCGTTCAGTTGTTCGATAAAAGCCGCGGCAGCGGCGGGCGCATGTCGAGCAAGCGCAGCGATGCCGGCTCGCTGGACATGGGCGCGCAATATTTCACCGCCCGTGACCGACGCTTCGTGACCGAAGTCCAGCGCTGGCAAAGCAAAGGCTGGGTCGCCGAATGGGCACCACAGCTCTACACCTATCATGGCGGGCAATTGAACCTGTCGCCGGACGAACAGACCCGCTGGGTCGGCACGCCACGCATGAGCGCCATCACCCGAGGCCTGCTCGACGGCCTGGAAGTGCACTTCGCCTGCCGCATCACCGAGGTCTATCGCGGTGAAGAACACTGGCACCTGCAGGACGCCGAAGGCTTCACCCACGGGCCCTTCAGCCATGTCGTGATCGCCACGCCAGCGCCCCAGGCCACCGCGTTGCTGGCCGCCGCGCCGAAACTTGCCGGTGCCGCCGCCGGGGTGAAAATGGACCCGACCTGGGCCGTCGCCCTCGCCTTCGACACCCCGCTGGATACGCCGATCGAAGGCTGCTTCGTCCAGGACAGCGCCCTCGACTGGCTGGCCCGCAACCGCAGCAAACCGGGACGTGACACCACTTGCGACACTTGGGTCCTGCATGCCACCAGTGCCTGGAGCCGGCAGCACATCGACCTGCCCAAGGAAGCGGTGATCGAACAATTGCACGGCGCCTTCGCGGAATTGCTGCACAGCGCCATGCCGGCCCCGACCTTCAGCCTCGCCCACCGCTGGCTCTATGCCCGCCCGGCCAGCAGCCATGAATGGGGCACCCTGGCCGACGCCGATCTGGGCCTGTATGCCTGTGGCGACTGGTGCCTGTCGGGTCGGGTCGAAGGGGCGTGGCTCAGTGGTCAGGAGGCTGCTCGCCGATTGCATGAGCATCTGCAGTGAACCGCATCAACCCGCGCAAATTGCTGCTGTCGAAATGGACAGCAGCCCAGCCGCAAAATCGTGAAAAACATTTTCTGGTGACCGAACTGTTCCGCAACGAGGACGGCACGGTGCTGACGATCGAATTGCAGGCGGTGCTGACCCGGCGTACCGAGCAATGCGACTGGCATGCCCTGCAGGATGATTTACGCTGGAAAATGGGCTGGCGCTGAAAACCTCAAAAAACTTGTACAAACAATTTGACTTGTACACCTTTGAATCTATGCTGAAAGAATGTTGTACAGATCTATTCCTCTGTACAGTTTCAGATTCGAGGTTGCTGCATGTCCGACTCATCGACGTCCCCTCCGAAAATCGCCATCAGCGCCTGCCTGATGGGCGCCGAAGTGCGTTACAACGGTGGGCACAAGGAGTCGCGGCTGTGCACCCGCACCCTCAGCGAACATTTCGAATTCGTCCCGGTGTGCCCGGAAGTCGCGATCGGCCTGGGCATTCCTCGCGAGCCAATCCGCCTGGTCGGTGACCCGGAACAGCCCGAAGCCCTCGGCACCGTCGACCGGGAGATCAATGTCACCACACCGCTGGCAGAATACGGCCAGAAAATGGCCACCGAACTGCACGACATCTGCGGCTACATCTTCATGCAGCAATCGCCGTCCTGCGGACTGGAGCGGGTCAAGGTCTACCACCCCAACGGCGCGCCACTGGGCAACGGTCGCGGGATCTACGCCCAGGCGTTCTGTGCAGCGCACCCCGAATTGCCGGTGGAAGAAGCCGGACGCCTGAACGATCCGGTGCTGCGGGAAAACTTCATCACCCGAGTGTTCGCCTACAGCGACTGGCAGCAAGTTCTGCGCAAAGGCCTGAGCCGCCGCGCCCTCACCGACTTCCACTCGCGCTACAAATACCTGCTGATGGCCCACAACCCGGTGCAATACAAGGCGCTGGGCAATCTGCTGGGCAACATGGGCCGGCTTGATCCCGAAGAACTCGGCCCGCGCTATTTCAGTGAACTGATGGCGGCGCTGAAAAAATGCGCCACCCGCCGCACCCACAGCAATGTCCTGCAGCACATCAGTGGTTACCTGAAACAGGTCATCACCCCCGAAGACAAACAGGAAGTGCAGCACATCATCGGCCAGTACCGGCACGGCATCGTGCCGCTGGTGGTACCGCTGACGCTGCTCAAGCATCACTTTCGCCTCCACCCGGATCCCTACATTGCGCAGCAGGTATACCTGCAACCGCATCCGGAAAACCTCAGCCTGCGAAACGCCATTTGATGAACGACTCACCCGACACCAGCGCCCGTGAAGACCTCGGCGCCGACTTCAAGAAAGCCCTCGACGAAGGCTGGCTGCCGATCCGCGAAGTCGCGCGCCAGACCGGCGTGAATGCCGTCACCCTGCGCGCCTGGGAACGCCGCTACGGGCTGATCGTTCCGCAGCGCACGCCCAAGGGCCATCGTCTTTACAGCGCCGAGCATGTGCAACGCATCCAGAACATCCTCACCTGGCTCAACCGCGGCGTTGCGGTGAGCCAGGTCAAACCGCTGCTCGACACGGCGCAGGCGCTCAACGAGCCGGTGGAAGACGAATGGCATCCGCTGCGCCAGGCCGCCCTGCTGGCGGTCACTCACCTGAACGAGCGCAGCCTCGACGACAGCATCAACCAGGCGATGGCGCTGTACCCGCCGCGCACACTCTGCGAGCAATTGCTGCTGCCGCTGCTGAGCGATCTCGAACAGCGCTGGCAAGGCCAGTTCGGCGCGCAGATGGAGCGGGTGTTTTTTCATGGTTGGTTACGCAGCAAATTCGGCGCGCGCATCTACCATAACAATCGTCAGCTGCGCACAGCGCCGCTGTTGCTGGTCAATCAGTCGGATTTGCCGCTGGAGCCGCACCTGTGGCTCTGCGCCTGGCTGATCAGCAGCGCCGATTGCCCGGTGCAGGTGTTCGACTGGCCGCTGCCGGCCGGAGAGCTGGCGCTGGCAACCGATACCCTGCAAGCTCGCGGCGTACTGCTGTATTCCAGCAAAGCCATGAACCTGTCGCAGCTGTCGAAACTTTTGAACAGCGTCAGCTGCCCAAAACTGATTGCCGGACCCACGGTGTGCATTCACCACGCCGAGTTGTCCGCAAGAACTTCCGAGATCGCTGATCTGCTCCTGGCCGAAGATCCTCTTTCGGCGCATCGGGTACTCGTTCAGCGTGGGTTGATTTAATGATTCAGACCGAGACCGACATGCAATTGATCTGGCTGCGCAGCGACCTGCGCCAACATGACAACACTGCCCTCGCGGCCGCCGCCGAGCGTGGCCCGACCGTGGCTGTGTACCTGTTGAGCCCGCTGCAATGGCAGGAACATGACGACGCGCCGTGCAAGATCGATTTCTGGTTGCGCAACCTGCGCGAATTGAGCAAAAGCCTTGGTGCCCTGAACATCCCGCTCTTGATCCGCACCGCGCCTCACTGGGATCAGGCACCCGCCGTGCTGCTCGAACTGTGCCGGCAACTGAAGATCGAGGTCGTGCACGTCAACGAGGAATACGGCATCAACGAAAGCCGTCGCGACGAGGCAGTTGCCGAGGCGCTGCAAGCCGACGGCATAACCTTCCACAGCTACCTCGACCAATTGCTGTTCAAGCCCGGTAGTGTGCTGACCAAAACCGACACTTACTTTCAGGTGTTCAGCCAGTTCCGCAAGGTCTGCTACGAACGCCTGCACCGCTCGATGCCGTCGCTGAAACAGGCGCCGGGCAAACAGCAAGCGCTGAACATCGCCAGCGATCCCGTTCCAGCCGCCATCGAAGGTTTTCCGACACCCGACGAATCCCTGCGCGCCCTGTGGCCCGCCGGTGAAACCGAGGCCCGGCGCCGCCTCGATACGTTCGCCGATGCACAGATCGACTACTACAAGAGCGAACGCGACTTCCCGGCCAAACCCGGCACCAGCCAGCTCTCGGCCTATCTGGCCGCCGGCGTGATCTCGCCGCGCCAATGCCTGCACGCCGCCTTGCAAAGCAATCAGGGCGAATTCGAAAGCGGCAAGGTCGGAGCCGTCACCTGGATCAACGAACTGCTGTGGCGCGAGTTCTACAAACACATCCTGGTCGGTTATCCACGGGTTTCACGGCATCGCGCATTCCGCCCGGAAACCGAAGCCCTGGCCTGGCGTGACGCCCCCGAGGACCTGGCCGCCTGGCAGGAAGCCCGTACCGGCTTGCCGATCATCGACGCGGCCATGCGCCAACTGCTGGAAACCGGCTGGATGCACAACCGTCTGCGGATGGTGGTGGCGATGTTTCTGACCAAAAACCTGTTGATCGACTGGCGCGAAGGCGAGCGTTTCTTCATGCGCCACCTGATCGACGGCGACCTGGCCGCGAACAACGGCGGCTGGCAGTGGAGTTCCTCGACCGGCACCGATTCGGCGCCGTACTTCCGGATCTTCAACCCGGTCAGCCAGTCGGAAAAATTCGACAGCGAAGGGCTGTTCATCAAGCACTGGCTGCCGGAACTGGCCGGACTGAACAAGAAAGAAGTCCACAACCCGGTCAGTGCCGGCGGGCTGTTCGGCGTGGCGGACTATCCGGCGCCGATCGTCAATCTGAGTGCATCACGGGAACGGGCGCTGGCAGCGTTCAAGAACCTGCCGTCGCGTTCGTCTCAAGGAATGAGCGATGAGTGAATTTCTGCGCGGTTTCGCCCAGCGGTTTGCACAGGTGAATAAAGACAACCTGCGCAATCTGGACGAACTGTACAGCGACGACATTCATTTCACCGATCCACTGCACGAGGTGCAGGGGCTGACGAACCTGCGCGCTTACTTCAGTGAGTTGTACGCCAACGTCAACGAACTGCGCTTCGATTTCCACGGCTTCGACCAGATCGGCGACGGCGAAGGCTATTTGCGTTGGGTCATGAGCTACCGCCACCCGCGTCTGAGCGGTGGACAAATGATCCGCGTCGCCGGCTGCTCGCACCTGCTCTGGCGCGACAAGGTTTACCGCCACCGGGACTACTTCGATGCCGGGGCGCTACTTTATGAACATTTACCCGTATTGGGCCGGGTGATCGCCTGGCTGAAAAGGAGATTGGGATGAGTCGTACAGCTCCACGGCGTTATTGGCTGACCGGTGCCAGCAGTGGCATTGGTGCAGCATTGGCAGAAGAGATCCTCAAGACCGGTGCACATCTGGCGGTCAGTTCCCGCCAGGTCGCACCGCTCAAGGTCCTGTCGCAACGTTATCCGGGACAAGTGCTGGTGGTGGCCGGCGATCTGACCAACAGCCAGACCGTGCGTGAAATCGGCGAACAAATCGCAGCGGACTGGGGGTCGCTGGATACGGTGATCCTCAACGCTGGCACCTGTGAGTACGTCGATGCACGGCAGTTCGACGCCACAATCGTCGAGCATGTGGTGCGCACCAACCTGCTCGCCAGCAGCTATTGCATCGAAGCCGCTCTACCCTTGCTACGCAAAGGGACTGCGCCGCATCTGGTGGGAATGGCCAGCTCCGTCACCTACGTGCCGCTGCCACGAGCCGAAGCTTATGGTGCGTCAAAAGCCGGCTTGCGCTACCTGTTCGAATCCCTGCGCATCGATCTGGCCGACGAAGGCATCGAAGTTACCGTGATCAGCCCAGGCTTTGTCGAGACGCCACTGACCGAGAAAAACGATTTCCCGATGCCATTGAGCTGGCCGGCAGATAAAGCCGCGCGGCACATTTTCACCAGGCTCAAGGAGCGACCGCTGGAAATCGCCTTCCCGGCGCTGTTCATGGCGGCGCTCTGGCCCTTGTCAATCATGCCGGCACGGGTGCAACTGGCAATCGGCAAACGCATGGTGCGCAGCAACCCGCCGCTCAGAGACGCGACATGAAAATCGCCATCGTCGGCGGCGGCATCGCGGGTTTGACCTGCGCGCATCTGCTCGCTCGCCGACATGACATCACCGTGTTCGAAGCCGACGCCCGGATCGGTGGCCACACGCACACCGTGCCGGTGACCGTGGACGGGCGCGAGTACGCGGTGGACACCGGGTTCATCGTGTTCAACAACTGGACGTATCCGAACTTCATTCGTTTGCTCGGCCAGTTGGGCGTGGCCTTCAAGCCCACCGAGATGAGTTTTTCGGTCAACGATCCGGACACCGGCCTGGAATACAACGGCAATAACCTCAACAGCCTGTTCGCCCAGCGCAGCAATCTGTTGTCGCCCGGATTCTGGGGCATGTTGCGCGACATCCTGCGGTTCAATAAAGAGGCCCGGCGCGACCTTGCCGAACAGCGAATCGCCGCCGACACCACCCTCGACGATTACTTGAAGGCCGGCGGTTACGGCGAGCGTTTCATCCTGCATTACATCGTGCCGATGGGCGCGGCGATCTGGTCGATGCCGATGGCCGAGATGCTCAATTTTCCGTTGCAGTTCTTCGTGCGTTTTTTCGAGAATCACGGGTTGCTGTCGATCAGCAATCGGCCGCAGTGGCAGGTGATCAAGGGCGGCTCCAGCGCCTACATCGCGCCGCTGACGGAGTCGTTCAAGGAGCGCATCCGCCTGAACTGCCCGGTGGGCCGGATCGATCGCAACGCGCACGGCGTGGTTATCCACAGCCCCGCCGGCATCGAACGTTTCGACAAAGTGGTGCTGGCCTGTCACAGCGATCAGGCCCTTCGATTGCTGGGCAATCCCGGTCATGCCGAACGGGAAATCCTCGGCGCCCTGCCCTACGCCGACAACGAAGTGGTGCTGCACACCGACACCCGCCTGCTGCCCGCACGCAAACGGGCCTGGGCCAGCTGGAATTATCGCCTCGGCGGCGCCGGACATACTCAGGCCGCCGTGACCTACGACATGAACATTCTGCAAGGCATCCAGAGCGACACCACGTTCTGCGTCAGCCTCAACCAGAGCGCCGGCATCAGCCCGTCCAAAGTGCTCGCGCGCTTCACCTACGCCCACCCGCAATTCAGCCTTGCGGCGGTGGCGGCGCAGCAGCGCTGGGCCGAACTCGACGGCGAGCAGCACACGCATTATTGCGGCGCCTATTGGGCCAACGGCTTCCATGAGGACGGCGTGGTCAGCGCTTTGCGCGTGGCCGCGTCCTTCGGGGAAAGCCTGTGAACAGCGCGCTCTACAGTGGCTGGATCGCCCACCGGCGATTTGCCCCGCGCCGTCATGAATTCCGTTACCGGATCGGCATGCTGTACCTCGATCTGGCTGAACAGGAGGCGGTGCTGGGCCTGTCCCGGCTGGCAGGCGCCAGTCGCTTTGCGCCATTTTCATTTCGCGAAACCGACTACCTGAAAACCTTCACCGGCCGCGGTGTGCGCCTGAGCGATGCGGTGCGCCAGTTGGTGGGCGAAGCCCTGGGCCATGCGCCGCAAGGTTCGATCTGCCTGCTGACCCAGCCGCGCAGCTGGGGCCTGGCGTTCAACCCGGTGAGTTTTTTCTATTGCCATGAGGCCGACGGCCAACTGGCGGCGATTCTCTGCGAAGTCAGCAACACCCCGTGGCGCGAGCGTTTTCACTACGTGTTGCCGGCCCGAGCGCCGACCAACCTGCAGGACTTTCACCAGCATTTTGCCGTGGCCAAGGCGTTTCATGTGTCGCCATTCCTGCCGCCGGATCTGGAATACCGCATGAGTTTCAGCCCTGCCGCGCAGATCCTCGGCGTGCACATGGCCGACTGGCAAGGCGAGCAAAAACTGTTCGACGCCACCCTCGACCTGCGACGCGAACCCCTTGATCGGCGCCACCTTCACCGGCACCTGCGGCGCTTTCCCTGGATGACCGCCAAGACCGCGCTGGCAATCTATTGGCAGGCGCTGCGCCTGTTGCTCAAGCGCACCCCGGTGTTTGCCCACCAGCGCGCCGACGACCGTTTTCGAACCGCCACCGTACCGCCCGAGGAACGCCATCATGAAATCCACTAGCGTCTCGGCAAAGCCCAGCCTGCTCAGCCCCCACGGCCTGAGCGGTTCGCTGCTGCGCCGGGGAGTACTGCGCCAGCTGGAGCAGCTCAAACAGGGCCAACTGATCGTCATCGAGGACGGCGAACGCCACGTCTTCGGTACGCCGGGCAGTGCTTTGGTGGGGGAAATTCAGGTCATGGATCCGGCCGCCTGGGGGCTGGTCGCCGGCAATGGTTCGATCGGTGCCGGTGAGGCTTTCATTCATGGCTACTGGCGTTCGCCGGATCTGACGGCGGTGGTGCGGGTCTTCGTCAGCAACCTTGAAGTGCTCGACGGAATGGAAGGTGGCCTGGCCAGGCTCGGTCGGCCATTGGTGCGCGGGCTGCACTGGCTCAACCGCAATACGCGCAAGGGCTCACAGAAAAACATCGCCGCGCATTACGACCTTGGCAATGACCTGTTTGAACAGTTTCTCGACCCGACCATGATGTATTCGGCCGCGCAGTTTCTAAGCCCCGATGACAGCCTGGAGCAGGCGCAACTGAACAAACTGGAACGGATCTGCCAGAAACTCGCGCTCAAGCCCGGCGACCACCTGCTGGAAATCGGCACCGGCTGGGGCAGCATGGCGCTTTACGCAGCGCAGCATTACGGCTGCAAAGTCACCACCACCACGCTGTCGAAGGAGCAGTTCGCCTTTACCGCCGCGCGCATCGAACGCCTCGGTTTGCAGGACCAGGTGACGCTGCTGCTCAAGGACTACCGCGACCTCACCGGCCAGTACGACAAACTGGTGTCGATCGAAATGATCGAGGCGGTCGGCCACCGTTTCCTGCCGACCTACTTCAAGCAATGCGCACACCTGCTCAAAAGCAACGGCCTGATGCTGCTGCAAGCAATCACCATCCGCGAACAGCGCTACGAGCAGGCGCGTCGTGGCGTGGACTTCATCCAGCGCTACATTTTCCCCGGCGGCGCCCTGCCCTGCGTGCAGAAAATGCTCGAGATCGTCAGCCGCGACACCGACATGAACCTGTTGCACATGGAAGATTTCGGCCTGCACTACGCCCGCACCCTGCGTTTGTGGCACGAGAACTTTCGGCATGCTCAGGGTCGCCTGACCGAACTGGGCTATGACGATTACTTCCTCAGGCTGTGGGAGTTCTACCTGTGTTATTGCGAGGGCGGATTCCTCGAACGCACCATCGGCACCGCACAACTGTTGCTGGCCAAACCGGCAGCGATGACTGCGCCTTTGCTGGGCCGGTTCGATGCTTGAGCGGTTGGCCAACGCGGTCCTGTTCCAGATCGGCTGGCTGGCCTGCGTACTCGGCGGCAACAGTTTGTGGTTGCTGCTGGCGCTGGCGGTGCTGGTGATTCATCTGCGCTGGATCAGCAGTTGGGCGCAGGAAGGCCGATTGATCCTCAGCGTGGTGATTATCGGCACGGCGGTGGACAGCGTGTTGCGCGGCCTCGGGGTTTTCGATTTCAAGGATCTGTCGCCGCTGATTCCACTGTGGCTGATGTTGCTGTGGGCGTTGTTTGCCACGACATTGCGTCATTGCCTGCAATGGAGCGCACGGCCGTGGTGGCTGGCCAGCCTGCTAGGCGCGGCAGGTGGCGCGCTGTCCTATGGCGCCGGCGGACGACTGGCCGGCGTGCAGTTTCCGTTCGGAGAGCTTGCGACCCTGATCGGCATCGCGCTGCTGTGGGCGTTGCTGTTTCCGCTGCTGCACCAATTGTCCCGACGGCTGTCACGCTAAACGCCTGTCAGGCCTTTCACACGGTCATCGGCCACTGCCGTACACTGGCGCCATGAAAACCATTCCCCATCGGCAAATCGCCGAACCCGAGGTCACGTGTTCGACCTGTGCAGCCTGCTGCTGTCAGCTTGAAGTGATGCTGATCACCGACACCGGCGTACCCGAGCGTTTTATCGATACCGACGATTGGGGTGGTGAGGTGATGCTGCGTCTGGACGACGGCTGGTGCGCGGCACTGGATCGCGACACGATGATGTGCACGATCTACGAGAAACGTCCGTTGATCTGCCGCGAGTTCGAAATGGGCGCGCCGGAATGCATCGACGAACGCCAGGGGATTGCCACGGCGTATCGCTGAATACAAAAAAAGGAGCGCGAGGCGCTCCTTTTTCATGGAGGTTACAGCGGCATCGTGTAATGCAGCGAGTAACTTTCGACCCCGTCGTTGTTGCTGCTCAGGCCGGCGTTGGAATAGTGCGTCGCACGAATCCCGACTTCATGCCCGCCATTGAAGCGCAGGCCGAAACCGAAACGGTCTTCAAACTGGAAGGCGCCACCCAGCTTGTTGTCTTCGTACTCGGTGTTGGAGAACAGCGCCACACCGATCCCCGCCTCGACATACGGTTTGACCGACTGACCGGCAAACTCGTAAACAAACACTGGTGAGAAGGACAGGCTGTTGTTGCTGGAGGTCTTGTCGCCCTCCCAATAGGTGTAAGCACCGCTCCAGTAACCGGTCAGGCGACCAACATCACTTTGCAGCCAGCTCTTGTCCCAATCGAAATTCATGCCCAGGCGATAAGTCATCGTCGAATCGCTGGTGGCCCCCACTGCAAACTCGACGCCAGCAGCTTGTGCGGTAAAACTTTGCCCCATCAGTGCAGCCGCAATCGCGGCCAAGCAGAATAGTCGCTTCACGTTGAAACTTCCTTTTCCGGAACGATCGTTTGGTTTTCTAGGTCACTCTGCGCTATAGAAATCTGCGCTTGGTCAGAAGTTCAGCTGACTTTTTAGATATTTCACATTTTTTTTACAAGGTGAATTTTTCGACGTCGCCATCGACTTGGCCCAGCAGGACCAGGGTCTTGCGCAAAGACGCGGGATCGGCGCTGGTCCAGAATCTGACCGGTCGGTTCGGCCCTTCGGCGAGCAGATCACGCTCGGCCAGCAGCCGCTGCAATTGGCGTGCTACCGCCGCGCCCGTGTCGATCAGGCTGATGCTCTCGGGGATCATCGACTTGAGCATCGGCTTGAGAAACGGATAGTGCGTGCAGCCCAGAATGATCGTGTCGCAACCGTTGGCCAGTAGCGGATCGACGTAGTGCTTGAGCAATGCACGCAACTCGGGGCTGTGCAGGTCGCCGATTTCAATCCGCTCGACCAGTCCGGGGCACGGTTGAGTGATGACCCGCACATCGGTGGCAAAACGATCGAGCAGCGCTGCAAACTTCGCACTCTGCAAGGTGCCGGTGGTGGCGAGTACGCCCACTACGCCGCTGCGGGTGGCGGCGGCGGCAGGCTTGACCGCCGGCTCCATGCCGACAATCGGCCACTCGGGAAAGTCCCGGCGCAGATCGGCGACGCCGGCCACGGTCGCGGTGTTGCACGCGATCACCAGCGCCTTGGCGCCCTGCTCGCGGAAAAACCCGGCCATCACGCTGCAACGCTGGCGGATGAATTCCGGGGTTTTCTCGCCATAAGGAATGTGACCGCAATCGCCGAGGTACAGCAGCGATTCATTCGGTAGCAGTTGCTGGATTTCCGCCAGCACCGACAGACCGCCGACGCCGGAATCGAAGACGGCAATCGGCGCTTCACGCATGCTGCGAACCACAGACACTGCAACCCGGGTCGCGTTTGACCCGCAGCTCACGGAATCGCGAACCCAGCGCATCGATCAACAGCAGACGACCCACCAGTGGCTCGCCAAAACCCGCCAGCAACTTCAAGGCTTCCAGCGCTTGCAGGCTGCCGACCAGACCGACCAGCGGCCCGACCACGCCGGCTTCGCTGCAAGTCAGTTCGGCTTCGCTGCCGTGACCGTACAGGCAGTGGTAGCACGGGCTCTCGGCGCGACGTGGATCGAACACCGAAAGCTGTCCTTCAAGGCGAATCGCCGCGCCGCTGACCAAGGGCTTGCGCGCCGCCACGCACGCAGCGTTGACCGCTTCGCGGGTGGAGAAATTGTCCGAGCAGTCGAGAACCAGATCCACCGCCGCCACGGCGGCGGCGAGGGAATCCTCGTCCAGTGCCTGACGATGGGGCACCAGTTTGATTTCAGGGTTGATCGCGCTCAGGCGCTTGAGCGCCGAGTCGACCTTGGTCATGCCGACGCTGTCGGTGTCGTGGATGATCTGGCGTTGCAGGTTGGTCAGGTCGACCGTGTCGAAATCCGCCAGATGCAATTCACCGACACCCGCCGCCGCCAGATACAAGGCAACCGGCGCACCGAGACCACCGAGGCCGACGATCAATACCCGGCTGTCCTTGAGCTTCAACTGGCCATCGATGTCGATGTGTTGCAGCAGGATCTGCCGACTGTAGCGCAACAATTCCTGATCATTCAGCACGGCAGGCGCCCCAGGCTGATCCGTTGATGGCCGCCCAGATCGGTGCGGCTGTGGACTTCTTCGAAACCTTGCGTCAGCAGCAGATCGCGCACGGCTTCGGCTTGATCATAGCCGTGTTCGAGCATCAGCCAGCCACCGGCTTCCAGATGCCCCGGCGCCTGGGCAATGATCAGACGCAGATCGTCGAGCCCGTCGATGCCGGCCACCAAGGCGCTTTCCGGCTCGAAACGCACATCGCCTTCCACCAGATGCGGATCGGCGGCGCGAATATACGGCGGGTTGCTGATGATCAGCTCGAAACGCTTGCCTTCGAGGGCGCTGAACCAGTGACTGCTCAGCACCGTGGCGTTGTTCAAGTGCAGGCGCTGGCGATTGCGCTCGGCCAGGGCCACGGCTTCCAGCACGCGATCCACGGCGGTGACTTTCCACGCCGGGCGTTCGCTGGCCAGAGCCAGGGCAATCGCCCCGCTGCCGGTGCCGAGGTCGAGAACTTTGGCCGGGGTCGCCGGCAACAATTCCAGTGCGGCTTCCACCAGCAGTTCGGTGTCCGGACGCGGGATCAGCGTGTGCGGCGCGACTTCCAGATCCAGCTTCCAGAAACCCTGCTGGCCCAGAATGTAGGCGACCGGCTCGCCGCTGCGACGACGTTGCAGGTACTCGGCGAAGACCAGTGCGGCTTCGCTGGGCACGATGCGCTCGGGCCAGGTGTGGAGAAAACTGCGCGACTTGCCCAGTGCGGCAGCCAGAAGCAATTCGGCGTCCAGACGCGCGGTGGGCGAATCCGGCAGTTCGGCGGCGCGCAACAGGCTGGCGATGATGGTCATTTACTCACCTATCGCTGCGAGCTGGTCGGCCTGGTATTCGGCCAGCAACGGCTCGATCACCGCTTCGACGCCACCGGCGAGGATTTCGTCGAGGGAATACAGGGTCAGATTGACGCGGTGGTCGGTAACCCGGCCCTGGGCAAAGTTGTAGGTGCGAATGCGCTCGGAGCGGTCACCGGAACCCACCAGCAATTTACGTTCGCTGGCGATGGCATTGGCCGCCGCAGCCGTCTGCTGGTCGTTGAGCTTGGCCGCCAGCCAGGCCATCGCCCGGGCACGGTTCTTGTGCTGGGAACGTTCTTCCTGGCACTCGACAACGGTGCCGGTCGGGATGTGGGTGATGCGGATCGCCGAATCGGTGGTGTTGACGTGCTGACCACCGGCCCCGGAGGAGCGGTAAGTGTCGACGCGCAAATCCGCCGGGTTGATCTCGATGGCTTCACGCTCGTCCGGCTCGGGCAATACCGCCACGGTGCAGGCCGAGGTGTGGATACGGCCCTGGGATTCGGTGGCGGGTACACGCTGTACGCGGTGCGCGCCGGATTCGAATTTCAGCTTGCCGTAAACGTTGTCGCCTTCGATGCGGGCGATGACTTCTTTATAGCCACCGTGTTCGCCTTCGTTTTCCGAAAGGATCTCCACCCGCCAGCCACGCCGTTCGGCGTAACGCGAGTACATGCGGAACAGGTCGCCGGAGAAGATCGCCGCCTCGTCGCCACCGGTGCCGGCGCGGATTTCGAGAAACACGTTGCGCCCGTCGTTGGGATCCTTGGGCAGCAACATGCGTTGCAGGTCGGATTCCAGCGTGATCAGCAATTCCTTGGCTTCGCGGACTTCTTCCACGGCCATCTCACGCATGTCCGGGTCGCTGTCCTTGAGCAGCGCCTGTGCGCCTTCAAGATCGCTTTGTACGCCAAGCAGCTTTTTATAGCCTTGTACCACCGGCTCAAGTTCGGCGTATTCCTTGGAATAGGCGCGGAATTTGGTCTGGTCGGAAATGACTTCGCCGTCGCCAAGCAGCGCGGTCAGTTCCTCGAAACGGTCCTGGAGAATGTCCAGCTTATTGAGCAGTGACGCTTTCATTGCGGTTTTTTATCCGAAAAGCTATCCGGTGAGCCCTCGAGGGCAAAGAGTTCCTGAGCCATGGCCAGCGCATCGAGGCGGCCTTCGGCAGAAAGCTTTTTCAACTGCACGCTCGGGGCGTGCAGGAGTTTGTTGGTCAGGCCACGGGCCAGTTGCCCGAGCACGTCTTCGGCGTTGCCGCCGTTGGCCAGCAGGCGCAAGGCCTTTTGCAGTTCTTCGTCGCGCAGGCGTTCGCTCTGTTGACGATAGGCCTTGAGTACATCGACCGCTGCCAGCTCGCGCAGGCGCACCATGAAATCATCGGCGCCGACCGAGACCATCTCTTCGGCAGCCTGCGCTGCGCCCTGACGGCTCTTGAGGTTTTCGGCGACCACTTCGTGCAGATCGTCAACGCTATAGAGGTAAACGTCGTCGAGTTCGCCGACTTCTGGCTCGATGTCACGGGGAACGGCGATGTCGACCATGAAGATCGGCTTGTGCTTGCGCAGCTTCAGCGCACTTTCTACCGCGCCTTTACCGAGGATCGGCAACTGACTGGCGGTAGAACTGATGACGATGTCGCTGCGCACCAGTTCGGCCGGAATATCCGAGAGCAGCACCGCGTGGGCACCGAACTGCTCGGCCAGCAGGCTGGCGCGTTCCAGGGTCCGGTTGGCGACCACGATGCGCTTGACGCCCAGCTCATGCAGATGGCGGGCGACCAGAGTGATGGTCTCGCCGGCGCCGATCAGCAGGGCCTGGCTGCGTTGCAGGTCGCTGAAAATCTGTTTGGCCAGGCTGACGGCGGCAAACGCCACGGACACCGGGTTTTCACCGATGGCGGTGTCGGTACGCACTTGCTTGGCGGCATTGAAGGTCGCCTGGAACAGTCGCCCGAGCAGCGGCCCGATGGTGCCGGCCTCACGGGCCACGGCGTAGGCCGATTTCATCTGGCCGAGAATCTGCGGTTCGCCCAGCACCAGCGAGTCGAGCCCGGAGGCGACGCGCATCATGTGACGAACTGCCGCATCATCTTCATGCACATAAGCACTCGCGCGCAGCTCATCGAGGCTTAAATGGTGATAGTCGGCCAGCCAGCGCAGCACGATATCGGCCGAAAGCTGATCCTGTTCTATATACAGCTCACTGCGATTGCAGGTGGAGAGGATCGCAGCTTCGCGGCTGTCGGTGAGTCGGCAGAGCTGCTGCAAGGCCTCCACCAGCTGCTCAGGGGTAAAGGCCACGCGCTCGCGGACGTCTACTGAAGCAGTCTTGTGGTTGATACCGAGTGCAAGGAAGGCCATTCAAGGTCGCTGATGGTGACGTGAAGCCGGCAATTGTCCTACTTCGTCAGATTCAGAACAACTACCGCTGACTATTGTCCCAATTGTCGGCCCCTATAATGGCCACAATCGAGACTCGGTTATGTTTGGCCGAAGGCTTGTGTCATGATGATCCGACCGCAGGTTAGTCGTCCTCTTCCTATATGAATAGATCTTCCGCGTTGCTCCTCGCTTTTGTCTTCCTCAGCGGCTGCCAGGCCTTGGCCCCCGTTTCGCAGGACGGTGCCTCACCGGTCGAAGACACCACGCCGGCCCCTGAAAAGCCCAAGGTTTACAGCTCGTTCAGCCAGGAAACGGTGTTCAGCCTGCTGAGCGCCGAGCTCGCTGGCCAGCGCAATCGTTTCGATATTGCCCTGGACAACTACGTGACCCAGGCCATCAACACCCAGGATCCGGGCGTTTCCGAGCGTGCCTTCCGCATCGCCGAGTACCTGGGCGCCGACCAGCCGGCCCTCGATACCGCGCTGATCTGGGCGAAAAACGCCCCGGACGATCTCGAAGCGCAACGCGCCGCCGCCGTGCAACTGGCTCGCGCCGGGCGTTATGACGACTCGATGGTCTACATGGAGAAAGTCCTGCAGGGCAAGGGCGACACCCATTTCGACTTCCTCGCGCTGTCGGCCGCCGACACCGATCAGGAAACCCGCAACGGCCTGATGAAAAGTTTCGACCGCCTGTTGCAGCGTCACCCGAACAACAATCAGCTGATTTTCGGCAAGGCCCTGCTGATGCAGCAGGATGGCGACACCAAAGGTGCGCTGACCCTGCTCGAAGACAATCCGCCGGAAGACGGCGAAATCGCCCCGATTCTGCTGCGTGCACGCCTGCTGCAAGGGCTGAATCGCGGCGACGAAGCCTTGCCACTGCTGCAAAAGAGCATCAAGAAATACCCGGACGACAAGCGCCTGCGCCTGACTTACGCGCGGATGCTGGTAGAACAGGACCGGATGGACGACGCCAAGGTCGAGTTCTCCACCCTGGTTCAGCAATACCCGGAAGACGACGAACTGCGTTACTCGCTGGCGCTGGTCTGCCTGGAAGCCAAGGCCTGGGACGAGGCCAAGGGGTATCTGGAAGACCTGATCGCCCGGGAAAGCCATGTCGACTCGGCGCACCTGAACCTGGGCCGCATCGCCGAAGAACGCAACGACCCGCAAGGCGCGCTCATCGAGTACGCCCAGGTCGGCCCGGGCAACGACTATCTGCCGGCGCAACTGCGTCAGGCCGATATTCTGATGAACAACGGCAAGACCGCCGAAGCCCAGAGCAAACTGGCCGCCGAACGTGACGAGCAGCCGGATTACGCGATTCAGTTGTACCTGATCGAAGCCGAAACCCTGTCCGCCAACAATCAGGGCGACAAGGCCTGGAAAGTCCTGCAACAAGCCTTGCAGCAGTACCCGGACGATCTGAACCTGCTTTACACCCGCGCGATGCAGGCGGAAAAACGCAATGATCTGGCGCAGATGGAAAAAGACCTGCGCCTGATCATCAAGCGCGATCCGGACAACGCCATGGCCCTCAACGCCCTCGGCTACACCCTGTCCGACCGCACCACCCGCTACGCAGAAGCCAAGGCGCTGATCGAGCAGGCGCACCAGATCAACCCGGAAGACCCGGCGGTTCTCGACAGCCTCGGCTGGGTGAACTTCCGCATGGGCAATCTGGAAGACGCCGAGAAATATCTGCGTCAGGCCCTCGAGCGCTTCCCCGATCACGAAGTCGCGGCGCACCTGGGCGAAGTGCTGTGGGCCAAGGGCAAGCAGCGCGAAGCGAAACAAATCTGGGGCAAGTTCCTCAAGGACCAGCCTGACAGCACCATCCTGCGCAGCACCATCAAGCGCCTGACCGGATCCGAGACTCTTTAACTCATGTTTTTGCGCCACGTCATAGTTTTCAGCTTCATCGCCCTGCTCGCCGGTTGCGCGGGCTTCGGCGCCCGTGAATCGGTCGAAGGCCACGGCAATCCGGCACAGTGGGCCGCGAACAAACAACACCTGACCGGCCTCGACGGCTGGCAGATCGACGGCAAGATCGGCATCCGTGCCCCGAAAGACTCGGGCAGCGGCACGCTGTTCTGGCTGCAACGTCAGGATTACTACGACATCCGTCTGTCCGGCCCGCTGGGTCGTGGCGCGGCGCGACTGACCGGTCGCCCGGGTGCGGTGTCGCTGGAAGTGGCGAATCAGGGCCGTTATGAAGCGCCGACTCCGGAAGCGCTGGTCGAAGAGCAACTGGGCTGGAAACTGCCGGTCTCGCATCTGGCCTGGTGGGTTCGCGGCCTCCCGGCACCGGACAGCAAAAGCCGTCTGACCCTGGACGGCAACAGCCGTCTGGCCAATCTGGATCAGGATGGCTGGCAGGTCGAATACCTCAGCTATGCCGAGCAGAACGGTTATTGGCTGCCCGAGCGAATCAAGCTGCACGGCACCGATCTGGACGTGACGCTGGTGATCAAGACCTGGCAACCGCGCAAATTGGGGCAATAACGCATGACCGCTCCATGCCTGACGCTGCCCTCGCCGGCCAAACTCAACCTGATGCTGCACATTCTCGGTCGCCGTGAAGACGGTTATCACGAGTTGCAGACGCTTTTTCAGTTCCTCGACTACGGCGACGAAATCACCTTCGCCGTGCGTGACGACGGCGTGATTCGCCTGCACACCGAATTCGACGGTGTGCCTCACGAAAGCAACCTGATCGTGCGCGCGGCGAAAAAACTGCAGGAACAATCCGGCTGCTCGCTCGGCATCGACATCTGGATCGACAAGATCCTGCCGATGGGCGGCGGCATCGGGGGCGGCAGTTCAAACGCGGCCACCACCCTGCTCGGCCTCAATCATTTGTGGCAACTGGGTTGGGATGAAGATCGCCTGGCTGCACTGGGCCTGACACTGGGTGCCGACGTGCCGGTGTTCGTGCGTGGCCATGCGGCTTTCGCCGAAGGTGTCGGCGAGAAACTGACCCCGGTCGAGCCCGCCGAACCGTGGTATGTCGTGCTCGTTCCGCAAGTCTCTGTTAGTACGGCAGAAATTTTTTCAGATCCATTGTTGACACGTAACACGCCGCCCATTAAAGTGCGCCCCGTTCCCGAGGGAAACAGTCGAAATGACTGCTTGCCGGTGGTATCAAGGCGTTATCCAGAAGTACGTAACGCATTGAATTTGTTAGGTAATTTTACCGACGCAAAACTCACCGGAACTGGAAGTTGTGTGTTTGGGGGCTTCCCAAGCAAAGCTGAAGCTGATAAAGTCTCGGCCCTTCTGACAGAGACCCTTACAGGGTTTGTAGCGAAAGGAAGCAACGTTTCGATGTTGCATCGCAAGCTGCAAAGTCTGCTCTAAAGGAACCAAGTGCCCGGCACTTGCAAGCAACAGATACAGGGGCGTCGCCAAGCGGTAAGGCAGCAGGTTTTGATCCTGCCATGCGTTGGTTCGAATCCAGCCGCCCCTGCCATTTTCCTATACTCATCCAGGTATACCCTCAGCCTTCAGGTACTGCGCGTGTCCAAGATGATGGTCTTTACGGGGAACGCTAACCCCGATCTGGCTCGGCGTGTCGTACGTCAGCTGCATATCCCTCTCGGTGACATCTCTGTCGGTAAGTTTTCCGACGGCGAAATTACAGCCGAGATCAATGAAAACGTTCGTGGTAAAGACGTCTTCATTATTCAGCCGACTTGCGCTCCGACCAACGATAACCTGATGGAACTGGTAGTGATGGCTGATGCCTTCCGCCGCTCCTCGGCTACTCGTATCACTGCTGTTATTCCTTATTTTGGTTATGCCCGTCAGGATCGCCGTCCGCGTTCCGCACGTGTGGCTATCAGCGCGAAAGTCGTTGCTGACATGCTCACCGTAGTCGGCATCGACCGTGTTCTCACGGTTGATCTGCATGCTGACCAGATTCAGGGTTTCTTCGATATTCCGGTAGATAACATCTACGGCTCCCCGGTTCTGGTGGATGACATCGAAGATCAGCGCTTCGAGAACCTGATGATCGTGTCCCCGGACATTGGTGGCGTCGTGCGTGCACGTGCCGTTGCCAAGTCCCTGGGCGTGGATCTCGGGATCATCGACAAACGCCGTGAGAAAGCCAATCACTCTGAAGTGATGCATATCATCGGTGATGTCGAAGGGCGTACCTGCATTCTGGTCGATGACATGGTCGATACCGCCGGCACTCTGTGCCACGCGGCCAAGGCCCTGAAAGAGCATGGCGCAGCCAAGGTCTTTGCCTACTGCACACACCCTGTGCTGTCGGGTCGGGCCATCGAGAATATCGAAAATTCCGTGCTGGACGAGCTGGTGGTCACTAACACCATCCCGCTGTCCGCTGCAGCACAAGCCTGTGCACGTATCCGTCAACTGGATATCGCACCGGTTGTTGCCGAAGCGGTTCGCCGCATCAGCAATGAAGAATCGATCAGCGCGATGTTCCGTTAAGGGCCCTGCCCTTCTCGAAATGTCTCGTTGACGAAAAGCGCCCCGCCCCGGCATTCCTGCCGGGGCGGGGCTTTTTTGCCCATACCGTGTTCGGCGCTGGTCGCAAACGCCACTCGGTCATGGCTATTTTGGAGATACAAAATGAACGATTTTACTCTGAATGCTGAAGCGCGTTCCGACCTGGGGAAAGGTGCGAGCCGCCGCCTGCGTCGTCTCGCCGCCCTGGTTCCAGCTGTTGTTTACGGTGGCGACAAAGCCCCTGAATCCATCAGCATGCTGGCCAAAGAAGTTGCCAAACTGCTCGAAAACGAAGCTGCCTACAGCCACGTTATCGAACTGAACGTTGGTGGCACCAAGCAAAACGTGATCATCAAGGCTCTGCAACGTCACCCGGCCAAAGGCCACGTGATGCACGCTGACTTCGTCCGCGTTGTTGCCGGCAAGAAACTGACCGCTATCGTTCCTGTGCACTTCATCAACGAAGCTGCTCCAGTGAAGAAAGGCGGCGAGATCTCGCACGTTGTTGCTGAAATCGAAGTTTCCTGCGAAGCCAAAGACCTGCCTGAGTTCATCGAAGTCGACCTGGCTAACGCTGAAATCGGCACCATCGTTCACCTGTCGGACCTCAAAGCTCCTAAAGGTGTCGAGTTCGTTGCTCTGGCACACGGCGATGACAAGGCTGTTGCCAACGTCCACGCTCCACGTGTTGCTCCAGAAGCTACCGAAGAAGGCGCAGCAGAGTAATTCACTCTGTCATGCCTGAGTGAGCAGGTAACATCGCGGACTGGAACGTAGCGAGAAAGCGGGCGGGAACGCGGAGTTTACATCCATGGTAAATGAGCATTTTTCGTCCACTTTCGTCGCCTTCCCTGATCGCGGCGATGTTATCCACCACTCAAAGGAAGGGCCCCTATCGTGACTGCCATCAAACTGATCGTTGGCCTGGGAAATCCAGGCGCTGAATACGAGCAGACCCGGCATAACGCAGGGGCCCTTTTTGTTGAGCGCATCGCCCACGCACAGAACGTGAATCTCGTGGCCGATCGCAAGTATTTCGGCCTGACCGGGCGTTTTTCGCATCAGGGTCAGGATGTTCGTCTGCTGATTCCCACCACCTACATGAACCGCAGCGGCCAGGCCGTGGCGGCACTCGCCGGTTTCTTCCGCATCAAGCCTGAAGAAATCCTGGTGGCGCACGACGAACTCGATCTGCCTCCGGGCGTCGCCAAACTCAAGGTTGGCGGCGGCCATGGCGGTCACAACGGGTTGCGCGACATCATTGCGCAATTGGGCAATCAGAATACGTTCCACCGCCTGCGGCTTGGCATCGGCCACCCGGGCGTCGCCAGTATGGTTTCAAATTTCGTCCTGGGTCGTGCGCCACGCGCCGAACAGGAAAAACTCGATGCCAGCATCGACTTTGCCCTCGGCGTGCTGCCGGATATCCTCGCCGGTGAATGGAACCGCGCGATGAAAAACCTGCACAGCCAGAAGGCCTGACTCTAATCCGAGGGGAAACACCATGGGATTCAATTGCGGCATCGTCGGCCTGCCTAACGTCGGCAAGTCCACCCTGTTCAACGCCCTGACCAAATCCGGGATCGCGGCCGAGAACTTCCCCTTCTGCACCATCGAGCCGAACAGCGGCATCGTGCCGATGCCGGATCCGCGTCTGGATGCTCTGGCGGCCATCGTCAATCCGAAGCGCATCCTGCCGACCACCATGGAATTCGTCGACATCGCAGGCCTGGTTGCCGGCGCGTCGAAAGGTGAAGGTCTGGGCAACAAGTTCCTGGCCAACATCCGCGAAACCGACGCGATCGCTCACGTCGTGCGCTGCTTCGAAGACGAGAACGTGATCCACGTTTCCAACAGCGTCGACCCGAAGCGCGACATCGAAATCATCGACCTGGAACTGATCTTCGCCGACCTCGACAGCTGCGAGAAGCAACTGCAGAAAGTCGCGCGCAACGCCAAGGGTGGTGACAAGGACGCAGTGGCCCAGAAGGCCCTGCTCGAGCAACTGATCCCGCACTTCAGCGAAGGCAAGCCTGCACGCAGCCTGATGAAGAACATGAGCGCCGACGAAAAGGCGATCATCAAGGGCTTCCACCTGCTGACCACCAAGCCGGTCATGTACATCGCCAACGTCGCTGAAGACGGTTTCGAGAACAACCCGCACCTGGACGTGGTCAAGGCCATCGCCGAAGAAGAAGGCGCGATGGTCGTTCCGGTCTGCAACAAGATCGAAGCGGAAATCGCCGAGCTGGACGACGGTGAAGAGAAAGACATGTTCCTCGAGGCCCTGGGCCTGGAAGAGCCTGGCCTGAACCGCGTGATCCGCGCCGGCTACGAAATGCTGCACCTGCAGACCTACTTCACCGCCGGTGTCGAAGAAGTCCGCGCCTGGACCGTCCGCGTCGGTGCCACCGCACCACAAGCCGCTGGCGTGATCCACACCGACTTCGAGAAAGGCTTCATCCGCGCCGAAGTGATCGCCTACAACGACTTCATCCAGTACAAGGGCGAAGCGGGCACGAAGGAAGCCGGTAAATGGCGTCTGGAAGGCAAGGACTACATCGTCAAGGACGGCGACGTGATGCACTTCCGCTTCAACGTGTAAAAGCTGCACCCATGAAAAAGCCGCGTTTGATACGCGGCTTTTTTGTGCCTGAAATTCAATCCGTCAGGCCTTCTTGGTTCTCGGCAGGAAAATCGCCAGCACCCCGAACAGCGGCAGGAACGAGCACAGGAAGTACACGTACTCGATGCCGTGAATGTCCGCGAGATGACCGAGCAACGCAGCACCGATCCCGCCAAAGCCGAACATCAGACCAAAGAACACCCCGGCAATCATCCCGACATTGCCCGGCACCAGTTCCTGCGCGTACACCACGATCGCCGAGAACGCCGAAGCGAGGATGAAACCGATCACCACGCTCAGGACGCTGGTCCAGAACAGGTCGACATGCGGCATCAGCAGGGTGAATGGCGCAACACCAAGGATCGAGAACCAGATCACCGCCTTACGCCCGATCTTGTCGCCAATCGGCCCGCCGAAGAACGTGCCCGCCGCCACCGCGCCGAGGAACAGGAACAGATGCAGCTGGGAACTGGCCACCGACAGGTCGAACTTCTCGATCAAGTAGAAGGTGAAGTAACTGGTCAGGCTGGCCATGTAGAAATACTTGGAGAACACCAGCAGCCCGAGCACCACCAGCGCGCTGGTCACCCTGCCCTTCGACAGTCCGTGAGTGGCGGCCTGACCGGCCTTGAGCTTGAACAGGTTCAGGTGATGGGCGTACCAGCGGCTGATGCGATAGAGCACGAACAGCGCAAACACCGCGAACAGCCCGAACCACGCCACGTTGCCTTGGCCGAAAGGAATGATGATCGCCGCTGCCAGCAACGGGCCGAATGCCGAACCGGCATTACCACCGACCTGGAAGGTCGATTGCGCCAGGCCGAAACGTCCGCCCGACGCCAGACGCGCGATACGAGACGCTTCAGGGTGGAAGGTCGAAGAGCCGATACCGATCAACGCCGCCGCCAGCAAGATAAGCGGGAAGCTGCCAACCATCGACATCATCGCAATCCCGATCAGCGTGCACACGGAACCGGCCGGCAGCAGCCACGGTTTCGGATGCCGGTCGGTGTGATAACCGACCCACGGCTGCAACAGCGAAGCAGTCAACTGAAAGGTCAGGGTAATCAGGCCGACCTGGGTGAAACTCAGGCCATAGTTGGCCTTGAGCATCGGATAGATCGACGGCAGCACTGACTGGATCAGGTCATTGATCAAATGCGCCAGCGCCACCGCGCCGATGATGCGCATCACCAAAGGGCTGCTTTGTGGAGGAGCGGACGCCGAGGCAGCGGCGGTCTGAACGTTGCTGATAGCCATGGGAGTTTCCGGACTGCAGATGGGTGCACGCGGGCAGGTGCGTCAATGTGCCATTTTTCGGTGCGCCAGCGCCATCCCCTTAGCCAGCTAACGAACTATTCAGTCGTCGCGCCGCAAGTGATAGCGCAACGCCATGGTCTGAATCTTGCCTTGCTTATCCGCTTGAACGCGGCGCCCTTACAAAGGGCATCGAGAATGGGAAGTTTCGCTACAGAGCCGGCCTACAGAGCGGGCAAGGGTGAACTTTCGAGGCCTTTTAGCAGGGCACCAATCCCGGTCGCAACGACCGCGATGCACGCCGATGGTGCGTGGTGTCCAGAGGAGTCATGGGGCATGCAGGCTTTTTTATCACCGGGGATCGGATTGCTGGGGCGGTTTGGCTTCGCGCGAAAATTCCAGTTGTTGTTTCTGCTGTTTATCCTGCCGTTGGCCGGCAGCCTGTTGATGATCGGCCAGGACTATCGCGACAAACTCAACCTGATCGCTGGCGAACGTGCCGGTGTGCGGCAGTTGCTCGCCCTCGATGCACTCGACAACCTGCTCGCCGCCCAGCGCGACCGCGCCGCCCGCTGGCGCGCCACGGAAACCAACCGCCAGCCGACGCCCGCGACCCTCGCCGCCATGGCCGCCTTCGATGGCGTGCAACCAGCCGTTGCCCAGGCGACGCTGGAGCTGGGCAATGCCTTGCAGGCCGAAGGTGCGGAAGGTGAAACCCTGACTCGCTATCAGGCCCTGCAAGCCGCGCTCAATGGTCTGGACTCGAAAAGCCTTTCCGGTGTCGGTTGGTGGCCGGACGGTTACGACCGCTTCACCAACGCCCTCAGCGCGCTGCAAGCTTTGCGCGAACAGATCGCGATGGACAACCGTCTGATCCTTGCACCGTGGCTGGAAACCTATCTGCTGACGCAGATTTCCACCCAGCACGCACCGGACTTGATCGAACGCGTCGGTCGGCTGGCAGCCGTCGGCCAGGCGTCCGTGGTATCCGGTCAGTTCACCCTGCAAAGCCGTCTGCAACTGCGTGACCTGCGCAGCCGCATCGGCGATGCCCGCGAGCAGCTGGTGAAAACCGCTGGCCTGCTCGAAGCGCGTCTGCCGCCAGCCCTGCAAGGCTGGGCCGGGCAATATCATGACAGCCTCAAACAGCTGGACGTCGGGTTGAAAGTGCTGGATGACGGCGTGTTCGGCGGCAGCATCAATCTCAAGCCTGAAGAATTCGAGCGCACTCTCGATGCCCTGCTCGGCAACCTCGCCACGCTGCGCCAGCAATCACTGATGTCGCTGGATCAGCGGCTGGATGACTACCACGGATCGGCAATTCGTCAATTCATCATTGTCGCGGCTGTGTTCGGTTTCCTGTTGCTGGCGGCGCTGTATCTGTTCGTCTGCCTGCAAGCCTCGATCCGTCGGAGCGCCAGCGGCATCACGCTGCTGGCCGAAGCCCTGCGCGACGGCAATCTGAGCCTGCAAGTGCCGGTCGTGGGCCGTGATGAACTGGCGTCGATCAGCACCGCGCTCAACGTGGCCGTGGTGCAGTTGCGCACCAGCCTGCTGGGTGTCGATCACGAGACTTCGCAACTGAGCAACGCGGTGCGCAGTCTCAACGATCACTCCAGCGGCGCCCTCAGCGAAGTCGAGGCCCAGCAATTGCAAATCAGCCAGATCGCCGCAGCGGCCACGCAACTGGCGGCGACGTCTCAAGGCGTGGCACAGAGTTGTGAGCAGGCTTCCGGCAGCGCTCAGCACACCCGGCGCATTGCCGCCGACAGTAGCCGTGACAGTCAACGGACCACGGCGAGCATCCAGCAGCTCAATCAGCGTCTGAACGAAACTGCAGCAGCGCTCGGCCGGGTCAGCGAGCAAGGGCAGCAGATTCAACTGGTGGTCGATACCATTCGCGGCGTCGCCGAGCAGACCAACCTGCTCGCACTCAACGCCGCTATCGAGGCCGCTCGCGCCGGGGAACAGGGTCGCGGTTTTGCCGTGGTGGCCGACGAGGTGCGCAGCCTGTCGCAACGTACGCAATCGTCCACGGCACAGATTGCCGGAACGGTCGACAGCCTGCGCAATACGGTCAATGAAGCCGTGAGCCTGATGGAGGCTGCGTGCGGCCAGGCGCAATCGGACGCGGAAGCGGTCACGGGGCTTGGCGAACGCCTGGGGGAAATCGCCAGCGCCGTGCAGAGCGTCACCGACACCCTCGCGCAAATCGCCACGGCGGTCGAAGAACAGGCCAGCACCGCCGATGAGGTCAGCGGCAATATCCAGCAGGTGGATCAGGCGGCGGTTCGCCTGCTCGAAGGCGCGCGGGCCGTGAACCTGGCGGCGGACACCTTGAGCCAGGGCAGCCATGCCTTGAGTGCCAACACCGGAAGATTTCAGCTGCGTTGAAAGCCCCTTCCGCCCCGATTTTCGGCGCGGGAGGATAAGCGGTTGAAAATAAGAAGAAATATTTTGAATTTACGCTTGACGCTTTTCCATTTCAGGGGAATAATGCGCGCCACTTGGCTACATAGCTCAGTTGGTTAGAGCATAGCATTCATAATGCTGGGGTCCGGGGTTCAAGTCCCTGTGTAGCCACCAAGTACTAAAAACGGCTTACCGAAAGGTAGGCCGTTTTTTTATGCCTCGAGAAAAGTGCCCCACATCGGTGGCCGACCTGATTCCGTAGGAACAGAGCGCGAAAGGCGTACGAAGAGGATTATTCATTCGATCAGGCCACGATATCTCGGCAAGTCGGTTTGATCGCTCTCCCGATTGAACGACAAGCTCCCCTGTCTCGATCCCAAGACAGACAGGGAGTTGTCATGGACCTGGACAGGTACCTTTTCGACGATGAATGGTATCGAAAACGTCCGAACGGCGGCGCTTCATGGGCCGCGTGGAATCCGCCCCGAGAGCCGGAACCCGTCTACGTTCCGACGGACGAATGGCCAACCCCAAAACCCCGCGACGATCTGGTATTCGCCAAGTCCTGCACACCGGAAAACTGGTGCCGGACGGATGCCGGCACAACATCTGAGCCCGCCTCCAGTTTCGGCAAGGTCATGGTGGCAGGCGCCATGCTCTTTCCCTCTGCCAGCACCGCTGTTGCGACTGCTATAGGTGCCGACCTGGCGTTGGGGCGCATGGCCGGCGGCGGAATCCTGCAACAGCGCCTCAATTGGGCAGTACGTGGTGCAGGCGGGCCGGCGAGTGTGTTCCTCCTCGGGATGCTCCCGACCAGAATGGGCGACGGCACGCTTCACACCGACGAACAGTTACGCAACATGAGTCGCGCCACCACTCGCGTGCGCTTCCAGTTCCGGCGCGATGCCAAAGGGGTCATGCAGGTCTACGGCATCCACACCGGCGCTTCGGGCGATGACTCGGTGCGTACCGTAAAAGTCGAGTGGAACAGTGACAAGACTGCGATGGAGGCCAAGCTCAACGGCATCACGATTTTGTGGACACCACAACGCGGTCCGCTCGGTTCAATGCCACCGCTGGTTTATCCAGAACACGGCGAGCCACTCAGCACGATCCTCGTGCATCCAATCCCCGAGAACACCGATAGCCAGATAGAAGGCCTGCCCGGCGAAGACATCACCGCCGAGGATTGCATTCTGGTGTTTCCGGCGGAGACCGGACTCAAGTCGTTGTATGTGGTGTTTTCGAAGCCGGCGAGATTGATGCCGGGAACGGTAACGGGGATTGGTGAGGATGTTTCCGGGGTATGGCTTGACCATGCCCGGGGGGGGTCTGGCGCGCCAATCCCAACCAGCATTGCCGATTCACTAAGAGGGCGTGAATATTCCAGCTTTGATTCATTCAGGCGCGCCTTCTGGGCCGAAGCATCAAAAGATGCCAGGCTAGCCGGGCAACTCAGCGAAGATAGCCTGGAGCGTATGCGCAACGGAAAGGCGCCTCGCGCCCGATTAGCTGATGCGGCTGGTAAGAGAATCTCTCACGAAATTCATCATGTGGAACTGATATCTCAAGGCGGCGAGGTCTATAACGTTGACAACATGAGGGTCCACACTCCTAAAAATCACGTCGAAACACACCAGGATTGAGGCAACTGCATGAGCGACCCCTTCATCAAAAGCAATTTCTCTGATTACACCGAACAAGACTTCGTTGAGTTCATTGACGAGATCAGAAAGGAAGACAAGGCACCTACAGATGACCGTGCAGATATTTTATTGCTGCACTTCAACAAGATTGTTGGGCATCCGAGCAAGATGGATCTTATCTACTACCCTGAGCCGGGTGCTGACACGTCGTCCTCTGGCATAGCCCGTACAGTCGCTGCATGGCATGAAGCAAACGGACTGCCAGGATTCAAGAAGTGAAGATCTATGAAAAAACATTCTGACTACACAGAAGCTGAGTTCATTCTGACATCCACAGTCAAAACCGCTGCGTATAATCAAGCAGTCAAAACGGCTTACCGAAAAGTAAGCCGTTTGTTTATCACTCGCCCACCAAGGCCACCAGCCCCTTCGCCCAGATCTGCCGCGTGCGCAAACCGACCATCGCCCGCCAGTCCGGATCGGCCGGATAGAACTGCTCCAGCAGATTCAGTTTGATCTCGCGCCCCGTCGCATCCAGTGGATCGCCATGCAGATGCAGCCAGTGATCGTCGCGCAGGTAACGATGCACGTCCGGCCCCGGATAAGTCCCGCACTCGATCACGAACGGCATCAGTTGCAGATTCGGCAAAGCGCTGAGCAGTGCCTGCGAGGTGTAGCCGGTAGCGGTCGCGGCAACGCCGGTTTCACTCAAGGTTTCGGCACCGGTGTGCAGCGTGTAGAGCCACGGGCCGTAAATCGACTGCGCCTTTGCCAGCGCCGGATAAGGCGCCTGGGTAATCGTCAGCAGCATCGGATGCCCGTACTCGCCGGCGCCGGTGTGCAGGTCGAAACACATCACGGTTTCAGCACCGGCCAGATGATTCTCGATGATTGAATGCAACGTGCGATTCGACCAACTCGGCGCGAGCCCTCCAAAGAACAATCCGTCGGGATGACTGTGCTGCCCGCCCTCGACAATTGACATGACTGCCGGCCAGCCATGCTCGGCGATTTGCGCATCCAGCAAGGCATCAGCCTTCTGCCGCTCGGGGCCGTTCAAATCGGTGCAGGCGTAAATTTCATGCAGAGCGGCGTAAGCCTGGTTGTCCGGAAGCGGTCGGTTGAAGTCCAGGTGATTGCGGTTGAGGTCGATATTGTCTTCATTGACCCGCCGCAGCCATGCCGTGCCCCACGGGTTGATCAGGTGAATCATCACCACCGCGACATCTTTCGGCAGCGAGTCCGGCGTGAAATGCTTCAGCCAGTCGATCTGGCACTCCGAACCGTAATAACCCTCAACCCCGTGGGTGCCGCTGAGCACCACCAGGCGCCGTTTGGCCGCTGGATTCCCCAGCACCGCCACATCGGTACTCAAAGGCTCGCCAAACGGCCCATTGAGCGGATGCGCGTACGAAGAGAGCGTTGCACCCGCCACCTTCGCGGCGGCTAGAAAGCGCTCGCGCTGTTCGTGATAGCTGGGCTGTGTCGGAAACTCGTTGTGCATGGCGGCCTCTTGTTGATTGTTCTGGCTTCACGTTTGCCCCAGACCCTACAGAAAATCCGCCAAGGCATGAAGGACAAAGATACCTTCGGTTTGCGTCGTACACGGTCGGCCGATACAGTCCGTCAGACTTTTATCCCACGGACGGAGAGCCCCGCGTGCTTCCAGCCCTGCCCCTGAACCGTTTTCGCCTGCCCGCCCTGACGCTGATCGTCAGCGCCATCGCCCTCACGGCCTGCAACGCACCGCCCTCCTCGACCCTGCCGCTGGCACCGGAAGCCGCCTCCGGCTACCGCACCGGCCTGCAAGCCAGCCACGCCGAAAAACACATGGCCGCCGCTGCCAATCCGCTGGCCGCCGAGGCCGGTCGCGAGATGTTGCGTAAAGGTGGATCGGCCATCGATGCCGCCATCGCGATGCAAGCCGTGTTGACCCTGGTCGAACCGCAATCCTCCGGGATCGGTGGTGGCGCGATGATCGTGCTGTGGGACGGCAAACAGGTGCGCACCTACGACGGCCGCGAAACCGCACCGGCCGGCGCGACCGAGAAGCTGTTTCTCCAGGCCGACGGCAAACCGATGCCGTTCCCGCAGGCGCAGATCGGTGGACGCTCTGTCGGCACGCCGGGCGTGATGCGTGCATTGGAACTGGCGCACAAAAAGCACGGCCGCTTGCCGTGGGCGACATTGTTCGATCCGGCGATCAAACTGGCCGAGCAGGGTTTTGCGATCTCCCCGCGCCTGCATTCGCTGCTGGAGTCGGATCCGGTGATTCGCCGCTCGCCGGACATGGCCAGGTACTTTCTGAACAGCGATGGCAGCGTCAAAGCCGTCGGCACGCGACTGCAAAACCCGGCGCTGGCCGCCGTGCTCAAACGCATCGCCAACGAAGGTGCGGACGCACTTTACAAAGGCCCGATCGCCGAAGAGATCGTGGCCAAGGTTCAGGGCCACGCCAACCCCGGCAGCCTGTCGCTGAACGACCTTCAGCACTATCAGGCCAAGGAGCGCGCGCCCCTGTGCACCGACTACAAGCGCTGGCAGGTTTGCGGGATGCCGCCGCCATCATCGGGCGGGATTGCGGTGGCGCAGATTCTCGGCACCTTGCAGGCGCTGGAAACCCGCGATCCGCGTCTGGCCCTGACGCCGCTCAAGCCAGTGAAAACCGATAAACCCGCCGGCATCGAACCTGCGCCGCAAGCCGTGCACCTGATCGCCGAAGCCGAGCGCCTGGCCTACGCCGACCGCGCGCAATACGTAGCCGATACCGACTTCGTGCCGGTGCCGGTCAAAGGTTTGGTCGACCCAGGTTACCTGGCCAGCCGCGCCAGCCTGATCGGCGAACGCAGCATGGGCAGCGCCAAACCCGGCACACCGCCGGGCGTGCAGGTTGCCTACGCGCCGGATCGTTCGCCGTTGCGCATTTCCACCTCGCAAGTGGTGGCGGTCGATGACTTCGGTGGCGCAGTGTCGATGACCACCACCATCGAAGCCGCGTTCGGCTCGCACCTGATGGTTCAGGGCTTCTTGCTCAACAATCAGATGACCGACTTCTCGTTCATCCCGGAAGAGAACGGACAGAAAGTCGCCAACCGCGTAGAGCCCGGCAAACGCCCGCGCTCATCGATGGCGCCGACCCTGATCTTCGACCGCAACAGCGGCGAGTTCGTCGCCACCGTCGGCTCTCCGGGCGGTTCGCAGATCATCGAATACGTGGCCAAAACCACCGTCGGCCTGCTCGACTGGAACCTCGACCCGCAAAGCGCCATCAGCCTGCCCAACTTCGGCAGCCGCAACGGCCCGACGGAACTGGAACAGGGCCAGTTCAGCCCGACGCTGATCCAGGCACTCAAGGACAAGGGCCACACCGTCAACGAAATCGACATGACCAGCGGCACCCAGGCCATCGTGCGGGTCAAGGATGCTCAGGGGAAGGCAACGCTGTCAGGTGGGGCAGATCCTCGGCGTGAAGGGGTAGCGTTGGGGGATTGAATCAGCACTGCCAACTGAAAAAGGCTTACCGAGAGGTAAGCCTTTTTTGTAGGTCCATGAATCCAATTCGGCTAAATCACGCTGCCTTTTCCTACACCGGAAAAATGCTGTCCGGGATAGAGTGCTGCAGAGTTCTCACAAACAGTACGACGCAATCGACGCTGATACCGTCGAAATGGAGTAACCCATGAACATACGTCCGATTCATACCGAAGAAGACTACCGTGCGGCGCTCAAAGACGTGTCCGCTCTTTTCGAGAATGAGCCAGAACCCGGTACGCCTGAAGGTGATTACTTCGACATCATGATCACCCTTATCGAGGCCTATGAGGCCAGACATTTCCCACTTGACCTGCCCAACCCGATTGATGCCATAAGGTTTCGGATGGAGCAGTCCGGGCTGTCAGCAGCCGATCTCGCTCCTGCAATTGGCCGGACAAACCGCGTTTATGAGGTTCTGAATGGCAAACGCGCGCTGACGCTTCCGATGATCTGGAAGCTTCACGAATTGTTCGGTATTCCGGCAGAAAGTCTGATCAAACCCATGAAATCGGTCTGATAAAAAACAGCCGTGCAGGCACCTCAATATGTATTGCCTACCCTGAATTCCCCACCCACCCACTGAAAAAGGCTTACCGAGAGGTAAGCCTTTTTTGTATGTCCATGAATCCAATTTGCCAGCAACCGAAACCCTCAGGCGTCACCCTCCTCCCCCGCCACCCGAACCAGCAGATCCCCGGGCTGACAGTTGAGGTACTCGCAGATGGCATCCAGTGTCGCCAGGCGCAGCCCTTTGACCTTGCCCTGTTTGAGCAGCGACAGGTTGGCCTCGGTGATGCCGATGGCGGCTGCAAGGTCTTTGGATTTGACCTTGCGCAGCGCGAGCATCACATCCAGTTGAATCACGATAGGCATGAGGACCTCAAATAAACGTACGGTTTTCCCGATCCACTTCGCTGGCCTGCGCCAGAATCCGCGCGATGATCGAAATGCACGCGGCCAGAAACAACGCGACGAACGAGGCCGCCGTGATGCTCAGGGTAAACAGCCGCTCACCGACCGGCGCATTCTGGGTGACCCACAGGCTGAGCATCGGCTCACAGAGGAAATCCAGCAGCACCCAGATCGCCACCGCTCGCCCGACCTTGCCCAGATGCTCCGCCGTTTCCCGGGCGAAATACTCACCTCGTGCATAGCTCTGAAACAACCGGCGCAAATGGTTCAGGCCCGACGCCAGTGCCAGCAGGGGAATGCTCGACAGCACGATCCCGCCCAGCTTCTGCCACCACGGAAACAGCGTGGCGGTGTCGGCCATGTGTGACAGCTGGCGCTCGGTCAGCGCAAACCCCAACCCCCAGCCTTCCTGTTCCGCCAACGGTGGGTAAGCCCATATGACAGCATTGAGCAGCAGCATCACGACGATCAGGATCAACGTTATCGTCGCCATGCGCCGACTGAATTGCACGAGCCAGTGGGTGGTCATGGGAAAGCCTCACAAGAATGAATGTGAGCGCCACCCTAACGATTAAAATTATCGAATAACAATAATTAATTGCTGCAAAACATTAATAACCGTCAGGAGTCCAGACTTTTACCGACCACCGGATCACCGATCTTCAGAAAGTTGCCGCCGGCCACGTGATGCAGCGTGCGCAGCTCATCGTGCCCTTCAAAATGCCAGCGTCCATCGCTGAACACCCGCGAATCAGCCTGCGCCGCGATCACCTCGGCCAGGAACAGATCGTATTGCTCGTGATTGCGCGGCTCAGGCAACAACCGGCATTCGAGCCAGGCCACGCAACCGTCCAGCATCGGTGCCTCGACCTGCTCGCCAGCGAAGCTCTGCAAGCCGTACGCTTGGAACTTGTCCTGACCTTGATCGCGATTGATTTCCAGGCCTGAAGTCGAGCCGACGGTCTGCACGATGTCAGCCTGATTCACACAAGGAACGTTGAGAACGAAGGTGCCCGACGCCTCGAGCAGTTGCCGGGTCCAGGTGGATTTGTCGAGGACCACCGCGACTTTCGGCGGTTCGAAATCCAGCGGCATGGCCCACGCAGCGGCCATGATGTTACGCTGCCCGTCATGGGCGGCGCTGACCAGCACGGTCGGCCCGTGATTGAGCAAGCGGTAGGCTTTGTTCAGGGTAACCGGGCGACGGAAGGACTCGCTCATGGGATCTGCTCCGGGAAAAAGAGCCGATTGTAGCGGGATAAAAAAAACGAAGGGATTGCCGTGGGCAATCCCTTCGCCTGACAGGCATCAGCTGGATAGCTGGTTGGCGAACTGGCCGACTGCATCCACCACTTTCTGCGCGCCGTCCTGGATCTCGACGATCACCGTACCGGCCTCCGCCGCCAGCGCCAGCCCTTGTTCGGCCTGTTGCTTGCCGTCGGTCATCAGGGCCACGGCGTTGCGCGCCATGTCCTGGTTCTGGCGCACCACGCCGACGATTTCTTCGGTCGCCTGGCTGGTGCGTGAAGCCAGTTGCCGCACTTCGTCGGCCACCACCGCAAAGCCTCGGCCTTGCTCACCGGCCCGGGCGGCTTCGATAGCGGCGTTGAGCGCCAGCAGGTTGGTCTGTTCGGCAATGCCGCTGATGGTCTTGACGATGGTGCCGATCACCTGGGATTGCTCGTTCAGCGCCTCGATGCCCTCGCCGGCGGTCTGCATGTGCTTCGACAGATCGCGCATCACGTTGACCGCTTCAGTCACCACACGGGTGCCACGCTGGGCGGTGCTGTCGGTTTGCAGGGACGTGCTGTAGGCGATGTTGGCGGCGTCGGCGACGGCCTGTTCCTGATTGACCTGATCGGTGATCACCGTGGCGAACTTCACCACTTTGTAGAGCTTTTCGTTGGCGTCGAGCACCGGGTTGTAGGACGCCTCCAGCCAGACGGTCCGGCCATGGCTGTCGATCCGCTTGAAACGGCCGGCGACAAATTCGCCGTTGTTCAGGCGACGCCAGAAGTTCTGGTACTCGGCGCTGTTGGCTTCACCCGATTCGCAGAACATCCGGTGATGTTTGCCCTTGATCTGCGCCAGGCTGTAACCCATGCCTTGGAGGAACCGTTCGTTGGCGCTCAGCACGTTACCGCTGAGGTCGAACTCGATCACGGCAGTCGAACGCACCAGCGCGCCGATCAGGTTTTCGTGTTCGCGGGAGGCCTCGATGGTGCGGGTCAGGTCGCTGGAGAAAATCGAGAAATGCTTTATCCGGCCATCCGAAGAGCGAATCGGCTGAACGATAGAGCGCAACCACGCCTCTTCGCCATTACCGCGTGAAAGGCGCACGGCGCCGGCGAAATGCTCGCCACGGGTCAGAGCGGCCTTGAAGCGGTGATGAAACTCGTCGGACTTCACATGGGCCGGCACGATGTCTTCGATGGCGCGACCGATCAGGTCGTGGCTCTTGTAGAGCATTTCATTGAGGAAGTTCTGGTTGACCGACTGAATCCGTCCGTCGGGCTCAAGGGTGAGCACCAGCATCTCGCTTTCCAGGCTCTCCTTCACTTGCAGAAGGCTGGAGAGTTCTTCACGAAGAGCCGCCAGCTCTTGCTTCAGGCGTTTGTTGAACATGGGAAAGCACCGATGGACTGGATGGATAGCGGGTATGCAGCCTAACCATCGGCCTTGGAAATCTTTTCTGAAGAGCGCTTGAGGCGTGCCCTACAAAAATAGTTACGCCTCGACAATTCAGGCGGTGCCGGCCACCGGACACTGTTCTGCGCGCGGCATCCGCGAGCCGAAATACGCCGCGCTGGCGACGCCTACCGCGCCCATCACCGCGCAGAACATCACGCAGATCCACGGACTCCACGGCATCAGACCGATCAGCAGCAACGGTGTGACACTGGCCCAGGCGGCGTAGGCAATGTTGTAGGTGAAGGAGATCCCGGAAACGCAGATCCGCGCCGGGAACAGGCTGACCATCACCGACGGCACCGCACCGACCACGCCACAGCACAACCCGGCGATGGCGTAGGCCACACCGACCCAATCCCCGCCGCTGATCAGGCAGGTGTAAAGCAGGCCGATGCCCAGCGGCAGCAGCAGGCTGTAGAGCATGACCGTACGCCAGGCGCCGATGCGATCGACCAGCCGGCCGGCGATCACGCAGCCGATGTTCAGGAAAACAATGCCCAGCGCACTGAGCGCGAAGGTGTGGCCGGCAGTCATGCCGAAGGTTTTTTGCATCATGGTCGGGGTGATGACCACGAACACCACCACCGCCGAAGTCAGCACGCAGGTCAGAAGCATCGCCGGCAACATGGCCAGCCGATGATCGCGCAGCACGGTGCGCAGCGGCAGTTCGACCCGCGCCTCGCGCTGCGCTTCCATGGCCATGAACACCGGGGTTTCGCTCAGCCAGCGGCGCAACCAGACACCGATCACGCCAAACACACCGCCGAGCAGGAACGGATAACGCCACGCGTAATCGAGCACTTCGGCCGGGGTGAACACTTGTGCCAGGAAGGTCGCGGTCAACGCGCCGATCAGATAACCAAAGGTCAGCCCGGCCTGCAGGAAGCCCAGGGCATAACCGCGATGCCCGGCCGGCGCGTGCTCGGCCACGAACACCCAGGCGCTCGGCACTTCGCCGCCCACCGCCGCGCCTTGCAGGATACGCAGCGCCAGCAGCAACAGCGGTGCGAAATAACCGATCTGCGCGTAGGTCGGCATGATCCCGATCAGCAGGCACGGCAGCGCCATCATCAGGATGCTCAGGCTGAAGACCTTCTTGCGTCCCAGCCGGTCGGCGAAATGCGCCATCAGGATCCCGCCCAGCGGGCGCGCCAGATAGCCGGTAACGAAGATCCCGAAGCTTTGCAGCAGGCGCAGCCACTCGGGCATTTCCGGCGGGAAGAACAGCTGGCTGAGGGTCAGGGCGAAGAACACGAAAATGATGAAATCGTAGATCTCCAGCGCCCCGCCCAGGGCCGCGAGGCCGAGGGTTTTGTAGTCGGAACGGCTGAACGGCGCCGGTCGGGCAGTGGAATGGGCAGTCATGGCAAAGAACTCTGGCAGGCAAAAAACCAAGGCGCCCATGGTCTACGCAAACGGGCCGCCGGACAACCCGTTAGACCATAGTCTGATTCGGTAAAACACGGTCACAAAAATCCGCCGGTTGATTTACTGTTGGCACCTGTCCAGACGGGCCGGCCAAGCCCCGAAGACCACAATAAACATAAAAATCCGAGGTACTCCCGTGGCCGTTGATATCGAAGATAGCCGCTCTGCGCGCTTTGCCTTGCGCTGTTCAAGTTTCGCCGAACGCTGGTTTCCCGACTCCTGGGTATTCGCCGCGCTGGCGGTGATCATCGTCGCGCTGGCGACCCTGGCCATGGGCGCCAAACCCACAGACGCCGCCATGGCGTTCGGGGACGGATTCTGGAGCCTGATCCCGTTCACCATGCAGATGGCCTTCGTGGTGATCGGCGGTTATGTCGTGGCCAGTTCACCGCCCGCCGTAAAGTTGATCGATCGCCTGGCGCGGATCCCGAAGAACGGCCGCTCGGCCGTGGCCTGGGTCGCGCTGATCTCGATGGTCGCGTCCTTGCTCAACTGGGGCCTGTCGCTGGTGTTCGGCGGTCTGCTGGTGCGCGCCCTCGCTCGCCGCACCGATCTGAAAATGGACTATCGCGCCGCCGGTGCCGCCGCCTACCTTGGCCTCGGCGCCGTGTGGGCGTTGGGCCTGTCGTCGTCCGCCGCGCAGTTGCAGGCCAACCCGGCCAGCCTGCCGCCGTCGATCCTGTCGATCACCGGGGTGATTCCGTTCACCCAGACGATTTTCCTCTGGCAGTCGGGAGTCATGCTGCTGGCGCTGATCGTGATTTCGATCATCATCGCCTACGCCACCGCGCCCGGCCCGAACTCGGCGCGTGACGCCAAGGCCTGCGGCATCGACCCGGCCTTCAACCTGCCGCCGCTGCAACCGCGCACCCGCCCTGGCGAATGGCTGGAACACAGCCCGCTGCTGATCATCCTGCTGGTGCTGCTGGCGGCCGGATGGCTGTTCCACGAGTTCTCGACCAAACCGGCAATCACCGCGATTTCCGGGCTCAACACCTACAACTTCCTGTTCATCATGCTCGGCGCGTTGTTGCACTGGCGCCCGCGCAGTTTCCTCGATGCGGTGTCCCGCGCCGTGCCGACCACCACCGGGGTGCTGATCCAGTTCCCGCTGTACGGTTCGATCGCCGCGCTGATGACCACGGTCAAAGGCACTGATGCTCAGACCCTGGCTCATCACATCTCGACGTTCTTCGTCAGCATCGCTTCCCACGACACCTATGCGCTGCTGATGGGTGTGTACTCGGCGATTCTCGGTTTCTTCATTCCGTCCGGCGGCGGCAAGTGGATCATCGAGGCGCCGTACGTGATGCAAGTGGCCAACGATCTCAACTATCACCTCGGCTGGGCGGTGCAGATCTACAACGCCGCCGAAGCCCTGCCGAACCTGATCAACCCGTTCTACATGCTGCCGCTGCTGGGCGTGCTGGGGCTGAAGGCGCGGGATCTGATCGGTTTCTCGTTCGTGCAATTGCTGGTGCATACGCCGTTGGTGCTGGTGCTGCTGTGGGCGCTGGGTACGACGCTTTCGTACCTGCCGCCCGTCATGCCTTAAACGATGACGACAGGGTGTCGGCTCCGGCGCCCTGTCTTTCCCTTCGACCCCTCCGACAAACAGCGGCCCGAACGATCCTTCCTGCGGTTGCCTGTCTTAAATAATGGCTCAGAGCCATCATCTTTCTTTACCGCGCCACTGCCTCGGTAATATTCTTGCGCGCCCAATATCTGTTTCATTTTTTGTCTGAGCGTAAAGGGAGTTCGTTGCAATGATCGTCGGGATTGACCTGGGAACCACCAACAGCCTTGTTGCCGTATGGCGCGGCGATGCCACTGAGTTGGTGCCTAACGCCCTGGGGCAGTTCCTGACACCCAGCGTGGTGGGTCTGGACGATCAGGGCCGGATTCTGGTCGGGCAAGCTGCCCGCGAACGCCTGCACACTCATCCGCGTCTGACCGCGTCGCTGTTCAAGCGCCATATGGGCAGCGCGACGGAGGTCTACCTCGGGGATAAAAAATTCCGTCCGGAAGAGCTGTCGGCGCTGGTGCTCAAAAGCCTGAAAGAAGACGTCGAGCGCACCTACGGCCAAACCGTCACGGAAGCCGTGATCAGTGTTCCGGCCTATTTCAGCGATGCCCAGCGCAAGGCCACTCGCATCGCCGGTGAACTGGCGGGCCTGAAAGTCGAAAAGCTGATCAACGAACCCACCGCCGCCGCACTCGCCTACGGTCTGCACCAACGGGACAAGGAAACTTCGTTCCTGGTGTTCGACCTGGGCGGCGGTACGTTCGACGTGTCGATTCTCGAACTCTTCGAAGGCGTCATGGAAGTGCGCGCCAGCGCCGGTGACAACTTCCTCGGCGGCGAGGATTTCGACAACGTGCTGCTTGAGCACTTTATCGATCAGCATCGCAACGTGTCGGACTTCCCCGAGCGCTCCACCATCCTCCAGCCGCTGCGCCGCGAGGCAGAACGTGTACGCCGCGCATTGGGCCAGGACGCCAGCGCCGAATTCAGATTGCAGGTTGGCGAAAAGCAATGGACCCATACCATCACTCAGGCGCAAATGGCGACGCTGTACATGCCGCTGCTCGAACGCCTGCGTGCGCCAATCGAACGGGCCCTGCGCGATGCACGTATCCGCGTCAGCGACCTTGATGAAATCCTGCTGGTCGGCGGCACCACCCGCATGCCGCTGGTGCGCAAACTGGCTGCCGGGCTGTTCGGCCGCTTCCCGTCGATCAGCCTCGATCCGGATCAGGTGGTAGCCCAAGGCGCTGCGATTCAGGCAGCGCTCAAGGCCCGTTCGGCAGCCCTGGAAGAAGTGGTGCTCACCGATGTCTGCTCCTACACCCTGGGGATCGAGACCTCCACCCAAGTCGGTCGTCAGTATGAAAGCGGTCACTACCTTCCGATCATCGAGCGCAACAGCATCGTCCCGGTCAGCCGGGTGAAAACCGTGCAGACCCTTCACGACAATCAGGAACAGGTGGTCGTAAAAATCTTTCAGGGCGAAAGCCGCCTGGTCAAAGACAACGTGGCGCTCGGCCAACTGGACATCAAGGTGCCCAAGCGCAAGGCCGGCGAAGTCGAACTGGATGTGCGCTTCACCTATGACAACAACGGCTTGCTCGAAGCCCAGGTCAGCATTCCCCTGACCGGTCAGCAACACTCGCTGGTCATCGAAAACAACCCCGGCGTGCTGACACCCGAGGAAATCCAGCAGCGTCTGCAAGCCCTGGCGCAATTGAAGATCCATCCGCGCGAGCAACAGGTGAACACCCTGCTCAGTGCACGGCTGGAACGTCTGTATCAGGAAAGCCTGGGCGACCTGCGCGATCAGATCGGCTACTGGGCCAAGCAATTCCAGCAGGCGCTGGATTCCCAGGACGAGCGGCAGATCCGTGAAACCCGTACCGAACTGAGCAAGCAGTTGAGCGCACTCGACCGTAACCCCTGGCAGTAAGGAAGCACGACATGGAATGCTGGTCTGTCCTGCAACTGCCCGAAGACGCCGGGCTGCGTGATATCAAGCGCAGCTATGCGCGTCTGCTGAAAGTTTTCCGGCCCGATGAAGATGCCGCAGGTTTTCAGCGCCTGCGCGAGGCTTATGAGCGCGCATTGTCGATTGCCCAATGGCGCCTTGAAAACGAAGAGACCGAGGAGCACGGCGACGTCATGCTGGCTCCGGGGATCGCCGCGCTGGCGGTACAGGAGCAATCCATGGCTCAGCCGCTGCAGAAGACCGGCACCGATGCGTGGGATTACCCTGCGGCGCTATTCGAACCGGTGACCCCGGCCGCGCCCGAAGCACCGCTCGAGTCGCAGACTTTGCGGGTACAGCCCCTGAATCCGGAGCCTCTTAACCTGGAGCCCGAGCAGCCGACTGCCGACCCGGCCGTTGAAGCCGCATCGCAATTGCTGAACGGCCTCTCGGACACCAATCTGGACGAGCGCTGGGAGCAAGCGCGCCAACAGAATTGTGCGCAAGCGTTCCAGACACTGTTGCTGACGTTGTGCTTCGATCAGCCCGCCCTGCGCCTTTCGATTGCCCGCTGGGCGGTGCAGCACCTGGGTTGGCTGGGCCCGTGGCAGGAAATCGTCATCGGCGACGGGCAGCGCAGCATTCTCGCCAACGAGTTGCTGACGGATTACCGGCAATCGCTGGAAACGCTACTCGCATCGCAAAACGAGCGCGAATTTCTCGCGCTGCTCAAGACTTACACGGCCCAACCCTGGCTCCAGGTGTTCGACCGTCGGGAACACTGGCAGCAGATCATCCTGCAATTGCTGCAGGACACAGAGTGGAGCGTTCCGCTGTTCGACCGTATCTCCCAATTGTTTGGCTGGGACGACACCAAGGGCATTCATCCGCAACCGGACTGGCTCTGGCAGGCACTGATCGAGCGCTGCAACCAGGAAAGCCTCTACGACAACCTGTGCGCCCGGGCCGAAGATCAGCGTAACGGGTCGCCCGACGCTCTGGCCGCGCGGATGCTGATCAGCCCGATGAAGCCGCGGCAACAGAAAGACATGACCGACCGGTTCATCCCGGCTGACTGGCAGGCCTGCCAGCAGTTGTCGGAAACCCTCAAGTGGCGCTTCCCCGACTTGCTCGCCCGCTTGCCGTACGCCGATGTTTTCTACTGGCGACGGTTTCTGCCGCGCTACATCGCCGCCGAAACCTGGTTGCGCTCATGGGCCGCGATTGCGCTGGCGCTGTGGCTGTTCTATCTGCCTGCCGGGCACAAAACCACGGCGATGAGCATCGTCATTCCCCTGGCCTTCGCCTGCGTTCCTGTCTGGTTTTTCCGGATCGGCTTGAGTTATTGGTTTCTGATCAGCGCCCATTTGATCGTTCAGGATCTGTGGTTGACCGAAAGGATCATTCCACGCCGATGGAACCCTGATACGCGATGGCTCGTGCTGCGCCATGGCGTACCGCAAGCCGTCATGATCCTGCTGTTCTCGGTCATGCTCGGTGGTCTGGGAGCCTTCACCTATATCGGGGTGATCCTGATCGGGCTCTGGCACAAGCGGCGCATCGGTACGCTGGACCCGGAGTTCAGCGACAAGCACCCGTGGCTGACCGCGCTGCACTGGGCGCACTTCAGCCCGTTGCAACTGCTGTTTCTGGTGGTCATGACCGGGGTGATTCTCGCCAGTCAGCTTGGTTATTCGCTGAAACACCTGTTCCCCGGCTAGGCTAGACGCGGGCCGGATTGCCCTCCACCAAGGTTTTACCCTCGCTGAAAAGGATCTGAGCATGTTGAAACTCGCAGGCCTCACCCTCGCGGCGCTCACGTTGAGCGCCGCGGCCCACGCCGATGCCGACCTGAAACTGGGCAGCACCGAACGCGTCACCCGCCTCTTCGCCTACCCCAACAATTGCAGCGTGATCTGCTTTCGCAACTGGACGCTGGAGCAGACCGTCGCCCATTACCTGAGCCAGAGCGTGCAGCGCGACGGCTACACCAACGCCAAAGTGCTGGTGAAAAACGACAACGATCAGCTCTACGCCGAAATCAGCGGCGTACCGAAGGGCTACGACAAGCCGCTGACCGCGCTGCTGGACGCCGGTGACCTGGCCTACAAGGGCGCCAGCAAACTCAACGCCGACGGCAAATGGGCGTACAGCTGGTACCTGTTCCTGCCACTGGGCATGGCCCTGGAGAACCGCAAGAGTGTCGAGCTGCTGCACTTCCCGCCGGATTACTCGCTGACCCAGGCCCAGGATTACCTGCGCTCGAACACCACCGACCGCTGGGCCGCGCTGCTGACCGACAATGGCATCCCCGCCGACCAGACGCCGGCCTACCAGACCATCATCGACATCGCCCCGATCGCCGCGCCCGCCAGCGCCGGCAAGGATCTGGAAGGCGTGTATGACTACTTCAAGGATTACCAGACCACCATGGTCAGGCAGGTCAGCCAGAACGCCAGCGGCGCCGTGCTGCCAATGGTTGCCTTTGGTGCGCCGGTGCGTAACTGGATCAAGCAGCAATACGGTGCGACCGTGAATGTACTGGGCCTGGCGACCATCAGCCCGAGCGCGGGCGTGAACGTGCCGGTGCTGGGTTCCAACCACCCGAGCTACATCTGGTACGCCGCCGACCCGAGCAACTACACCGGCGACGATGCCCAGGCCAAGGCCGATGCGGCGGGTCTGAAGGTAATGGGGCAAGACTTGAGCGCTGCCTGCTGGCAGGCCGGAATGGGCAGCAAACCGGGCACCGATCCGAAGGCCCTGCTCAACAACTGCACCCAGACCTGGCAAGTGACGCAGAAAGCCAAGACCTGCGAGCTGTTCTACACCACGATCCGCAACGAGACCGTGGCGCAGGCGGACAAGACCTGCTCGACCACACCGGTCAAATCCCAGTTGCAACAGCTGAAAAGCCCATTGCCGGACATGGCCGCGCCTGCCGCCCACCTCTGAGCAATCGGACGTTCTTCCCGCGTCAGCCTTGGCTGACGCGGGAAAGCGTCTATTTCGCCTGTCAGATCTGACAGTAGACCGTTAGTATGATTTGCGGGATCTTGGATCCAATGATCGTGTTGCAGGACTGACAGGACGTCAGTCGAGGGATCACGACACCGAGCCAACAGGGACCGTTATGAACACTTACGCACTACCGGGTAAACCGGCACGCGATACCGAGGGCATTTATCCTTTTGCCGGACTCCCCGTCCGCCTGGGATTTCCGTCAAAGCAGGATTTCGAAATTGTTCACGATCCCGAAGGTGTGGCCACCGCTGTCATAGCGTGCCGGGCATTCCTGCGTATCACCCGAATGTGCCGGGTTTCGGGCCAGTTGCTGCCCTATCGCTGCCGGCAGACCCGGCAACTGCTGGCCGGCATCCATCTTTACGATCCACGCTTTTGCGGTGCGTTCGAGCATAGTTGCGACCCGAACACCTTCCTCGACATGAGCGAGTTATGGGTGTGGGCCCTGCGCGATATTGTGGAGGGTGAAAGGCTGACTATCGATTACACCGCCACCGAAGACAAACTGCTGCGGCAGTTCGCCTGCGGTTGCGGGTCCTCGCGCTGCCGAGGGTGGATCACCGGTTACGATGAATCACCCAATCTCGAAGGCCAGCGCTATTTGCTGAGCTGGCGGCGTCGGCAAGGTTTACGCTGAACGACCGGTCAAGGCGCGCCGACCGGACGCAAACGGTATTGCGGCGGCAATTGCTCGAAACCGCTGATCGTGGTGTTCAGGCTCTTCCAGCGACCATCCTTGATGCCGTAGATGCAGCCGTGGATCGACAGGCTCTGCCCGCGATGCCAGGCGTTCTGGATGATGCTGGTGTGGGCGACGTTGGCCACCTGCTGGATCACGTTGAGCTCGCACAGACGATCGACCTGTTCTTCTTCGGTCGGCAGCTTGGCCAGTTCTTCGCGCTTTTCGTAGTAGAGGTCGCGGATCGAACGCAGCCAGCCGTCGATCAGGCCAAACTGACGATCCTGCATCGACGCCCGCACACCGCCGCATCCGTAGTGCCCGGTTACCAGGATATGTTTGACCTTGAGCACGTCCACCGCGTACTGGATCACCGACAGGCAGTTGAGGTCGGTGTGCAGCACCACGTTGGCGACGTTGCGGTGAACAAACAGATCGCCCGGCAGCATGCCGACGATTTCGTTGGCCGGCACCCGTGCGTCGGAGCAGCCGATCCACAGATATTCAGGCGTCTGCTGGCGGGCCAGCTTGGCGAAGAAATCCGGGTCTTCCTTGGTGATCGCGTCAGCCCAACGCTCGTTGTTATCAATCAGGTCTTGTAAGTCGTGCATGCTGTAAGGCCTCAAGAAAGATGCGCTGGTATGACTGTCGACCGCCCGTCGGGGTCACGCTGGGCTCGCCGGTGATTTGCTTTGAATTTCTCGGGCGCCCGGTGAGTCCACCCAATAAGGCCCACAGTATGAGGAATTGCCATGACTGATTCACGACGTCCATACGATGCGGTGCAACCGGAGCCCATCGATGATAACGAAGACCGCATGGGTTCGGTGCATGAGCTGGATTTCGACGACGAACAGCCCAGTGCGAAGATCGGCGACGAACTACCCGAGCGCGAGCGCGAACAGTTGATGCCCCGCGACCGCGTGCGTGAAGCCGGTTTTACCGGGGCATCGACCGACGATCACGAGCCCACCGACGATGACCTGAGCCCGGAGACCCTGATCCGCGAGGACGGTGCCCGGGATGCCCACGAACTCGGAGAAGGCAATCAGGCCGATTGGGATTTGAGCGTGGTCGACGAAGACGACATCGGCGGCGGCAACGGGCTGGATGAAGCGGAACTGGCGCGCCGCGATCCGCTGGATCGCAAGCGCTGATTTGTATTGCCTGACAGGACGCCATCGCGGGCAAGCCCGCTCCCACAGGGATCCGGGTCGTACTCAAATTATGTATACGACACTAAAACTTGTGGGAGCGGGCTTGCTCGCGAAGCTATTAAAAAGGATCAGTCGACGAGCGTGCAGGCCATGACCACGGCATCTTCACGCCCGCCGACCGCCGGGTAGTAATCCCGGCGCCGGCCGATCTCGTTGAAGCCATAGCGCTCGTACAGGCGAAAAGCCGACGTGTTGCTGTCGCGCACTTCCAGGAAACATTCCCGGGCATCGGCGGCGTAGGCGCGGGACATCAGGTATTCGAGCAGGGTCAGCCCCAGCCCGCGCCCCTGGTTTTCCGGCTTGACTGTGATGTTGAGCAAGTGCGCTTCATCGAGAATGATCTGCACCACCCCGTGGCCCACCTGCTGCTCACCTTCGAACATCAGCCAGATCTGGTACTTGCCCAGGCCATCGAGAAAAATCCCGCGGGTCCACGGATGGCTGTACGCGGCGAACTCAATCTTCAGCACAGCGTCCAGATCCGCCTCGGTCATCGGGCGAAACGATACAGCATCACTCATTCGATTCTTTCCAACGCGCCATCAGCCGACGCATGGCTTGCCACACGGCGGCCTTGCGCTGTGGCTCTTCCATCAACAATTCCAGCCCCGGCACGGCCCACGCCAGGCCAAGACCCTCGATTTGCAATTCACGGTTGAACGCTTCGGCATCCGCCTCACCGGCAAAGCGCACCGCCGGCAGGCCGATCAGCCACAGGCAGGCGCACGGCGCCGCCTCCATCTGCACCGACAGGAAACCCTGGACGAAATCCCGGGCCGCTTCCGGGCCCTGATCCATCGTGCCGCGGTTCAGCCATGGCCAGCGCACCGGCTCACCGACAATCTGCGGTGCGTCCGGCAGACCGGCGGCACGCAGCATGTCCTTGAGCAACAAATAGGCAGGATCGCGGGACTGGAAGGCTTCGCCTGTGGGTAACTCCACCAGCAGCAGGCAACGGCCGGCGCGCAGCAATTGCAGGGCAAAGCGCGGTGGCGGCACCGGCGCCGGCTTGGCCACCACAGGTGTTTCGTCGACTTCTTCGACCGGTTTGGCACCCGTGCGGGTGCTGGCCAGCGAAGGTCGCGGAACCTCGATCTTCGGCCGTTCGACCGGACGTGCGGCCGGCTGCACCGGCGCTTCGGCCGGGGTTGCCGGGATCACCGGCACGGCAATTTCGGGCTCGGGCATGTCCAGCAACTCGGGCCGAGACGGCGCGGCAAAGGGCAATTCGGTGCGCGGCAGCCAGTTGACCACCTGCATGGCGTTCAAATAGGCGCGGCGGCGGGACTCGATTAGCAAGGGTCGGCCACTTGTGGATAACTGAAGTGCGCTGATTCTACCGCCCTTCGCTCAAGATCGCGCGCTGTTGATCGATAGTCTTGACCGATACCTTGACGCAAAGAAAAGCGACAGCCCGTCCCGAGAGTGAATCGCATCCTTCGTGATGCAGTACAATCGCGGCTTTTAATCGCCAACCAGCCGGCCATTCCGATGATCGAACCCAAGCGCGTCTTGCGCGCCCTCGCTGAACACTGGGCACTTCTGGAGCCACTGTGCGAGCACTTCGACCAGGGCACCCTGAGCCTCAACGAACTGCGCACGCAACTGGCCGCCCAGCAACTGGACAGCACGCCGCAGGACATCACCAGCCTGCTCGACGTGTGGATCCGCCTCGACATTCTGGTTCCCGTGGCCAAAAGCCCGAACCGTTTCGAGCTCAATGCGCAGATTCACGACTTCCTCGCTTACCTGCGCCGCGAGCACCGTCTGGGCCTGTGCCTGGAGATCGAAGCCTATCTGCGTCACCTCGAGCGCCTGGCCGGTTATATCCAGGATGCGTTCGACGTCCGTGACGGCAATGATCTGGCCCGCCAATTGCGCCTGCTCGACATGCGCGTACGCGACGTTCTGAAGAAACTCGACAACGACGAACAGGCGCTGGTGGCTGTGGCCGAACGGGCCAAGACCAGCGACCGGCAGATTCCTTTGCGTCAGCGTTACGCCGAAGTGCTGGCGACCTGGGACGAATACGTCGAGCCGATGATCGATCTGGTCAACGCCGACGGCGCCTTCGAGCAAGGCGTGCGCAAGGTCGAAACCGTGCTGCTGAAGATGCTCAGCGAACAGCAGCGCCTCGGCCATCTGGTGGATGACGACATGCTGCTGCGCACCCACGCGCGCATCCTCGAAATGCAGACCAGCGCCCAGCTGACCCTGCGTCACGCCCGTGAACTGCTGCTGCCGCTGCGTGAAGAAGCCCGCCGACACAACGCCGTGACCCGTGGTGCTGCGCTGGCGCTGGCCGCGATCCGCCGCAAAGGCATCGACGCCGTACCGCAAGCCGCGATGCCGCTGTTCACCCGGCCGCAAAGCACCTTTCTCGGCAGCGCCAGTCAGGTTGAAGCCTACGTCTACGCCCTGGCCCGTTTCGAGCCGAAACCGGCGCGTTTCCCCAAGGCGCACAAGTCGCAAAAGACCGGCGATGCCCCACGTGCACCGCGCACCGTGCGCGAGATGGTCGACCGCTGCGAAGAATCCCTGCCGATGCCGGATCTGATGACCTGGCTGCTGGAGCAGGAGCCGGACGGCGCTACCGACGAATTGCTTTACTGGTTCTCGCGTCTGTCGCGGGAAAAACGCTTCAAGCGCGAGCGTCTGGAACGCCGCGAATACCACACTCACGAGCACCAGGTCAGCCTGCGCTCCTTCGCCCTGCTCTCGGCCGGCGACACCGCCGCCGAGGATTCTGCGAGCATCCCCAATGCATCTTGATCTTTCCGAACTGTCGCAACTCGCGCCGATCTTCCGCGAGCTGTTCAAGGGTTACCACGTCAGCCGCCGCGACCCGGAGCTGTACGCGCAACTGTCGAACTTCCAGGATCAGTACCGCACGCTGTTCAAGGCGCTGGGCTTCGAACTGGTCTGCGACACCCGTGGTTTCTACTACTTCGTGCCGGACATGGCCGCAGCGGCGGTGAACAAGACCGCTCAGCGTCTGGCGCTGTTCACCTTCATCCTCGTCGAGCATCTGGCCGATCAGGGCCGCGACCCGATCGCCGTGCTCGATGGCGGCAGCCTCGGCCGCGAAGAACTGCCATCGCTGCTGGAAAAGTACCGCGACCTGTTCATCCAGGCCGAAGTGCAGACCGTTGAAGAACTCGAAGAAAAGATCATGCGCCGCATGACCCAGCTCGGTTTCGCCAGCGAAGAAAACGGCGTGTACCGCTTCCTGCCGCCGATGCATCGCTTCCTCGACGTCTGCCTGTCGGTTCAACAGGACCGCGACCTGGCGGCCAGCGTGCACAGCGTGCTGCCGCTGCCGGCACCGGTGCTGATCGACGAAGCGGCCGAGGCCAAATTCCTCGCCACCGACGATCCGCTCGATCTCTCCGAATTTGATGAAGAGAGCGAAGAAGACGCACTGGCCCGCGCCATTGCCGAAGAACAGGAGTCCGACGCATGAGCCAGGAACGCTACGGCATCCGCCGCTTTGCCCTTTTGAACACCGCCGGTTACAGCCTCGGCCTGTTCCCGCTGGAAGAACCACTGTCGGTCTACGGCGCGAACAACCTCGGTAAATCCGCCTCGATCAACGCCTTGCAGTTCCCGATCCTGGCGCGCATGTCGGACATGAGTTTCGGCAAGTACAGCCTGGAACAATCCCGGCGCTTCTACTTTGCCTCCGACACCAGTTACATCCTCGTCGAAGTGAACCTGCCTCATGGCCCGCACGTGATCGGCGTGGTCGGTCGCGGCCCGGGGGGCGGTTTCGGTCACCAGTTCTTTGCCTATGCCGGCAAGCTCGACCTGGCGCATTACCAGAAGAACGACACCTGCCTGCGGCAGAAAGAGCTGTTCAGCAACCTTGAGAAAGAAGGCCTGAAAGCCTACGAACTCAAGCCGGATGAGCTGCGTCGTTTGCTGGTGGGCGGTCACACGTCGATCCCGCTCGACTTGACGCTGATCCCGCTGCGCTCCACCAGTGAGCAGAGCCTGAAAACTTTCCGTGCGCTGTTCATCAACCTGCTGCACATGCGCGAAATCACCGCAGCCAAGCTCAAGCAATTGTTCCTCGATGCCTTCGAACACAGCCTGCGTTCCGGCAGCGTCGATTACATCGCTGCGTGCGAAGAAGCCTTCCGCGATGTGCGTCGTATGGAACAGGATTACAACTCGCTGGTGGCTGCCGGTCCGCTGGTCGAAGCCTTGGCGAACGGCGTGAAACAACGCGATGTGCTGCGCGGCAAACTGCATCGCCTGTCGCCGCTGCTCGACTCGTTGCTCGGCACCTGGTCGGACTACGCCACGGCGCGCAAGGAAGAACTGACGATTCAGGCCGAGCACTACCGTCGCGAGCAGGACGATCTGCAAAACGATCAGCGTGGCGGCACTCAGGAACTGATGCGTCTGGAGCGGGAAATCTCCGGTATCCAGCGCTGGCTCGGCGAGCTGTCAGTGCTGAAGAACCGCTTCGCGCTGGTCGATGACGTCAAGGTCCTGGAGCAGCAACTGCTGGCGGCCAAGGACGCTCACGACGAACTGGCCGGTGCGCTGGCGCAGTCCCGTCAGTTCAGCGCCGAGGATCTCGAAGAACGCCTTCGCGATCTGGAAAAACGCCTGAAGTCGGTGAAGCAGCAACTCGATCACGCCGACAACAACAGCTATGCACGCCTGCGCGAAGAGTTCTCGCAACAGGATGTCGAGCGCCTGATGCGTCTGTTCAACAGCGCGCTGTTCAGCCTGCCGCTGGGCGAACACGGCATCACCCTCGACGACGATGGCGAATGGGTGAAATCGGTCGAGCTGATCCTCGACGGCTTCAAGGGCGAGCGTTTCGAAGTGCCGGGCCTGTCGATCGACATCTCGCACATCGAGCCGCCGGCTCTGCAAGCGCTGGCCGACCGTGCCGCGCTGCGCGATCAGAAAGAGCGGCTGGAAAAAGAGCTCAAGCAACTCAAGACCCAGCAAGCGGTTGCCGCCGACCGCGCCGCGAGCAAGACCCAGACCGAAGCGCTGTACCAGCAGGTGCTGGATGCGCAGAAAGCTTTGGAAGATTTCCGCCGCACCCAGACCCTGAGCGCCGAAGAAGGTGACAAGCTGGAGCAACTGGCGCAGATGGAAGCTGCGCAGGACGAACTCAAGCGTTCCAGCGATGCGTTCACCGAGCGCGTCCAGCAACTGTCGGCCAAGCTGCAACTGGTCGGCCGGCAGATCGCCGACATGGAAGCCAAGCAGCGCACTCTCGACGATGCCCTGCGTCGCCGTCAGTTGCTGCCGGCGGATCTGCCGTTCGGTACGCCGTTCATGGATCCGGTCGACGATTCGATGGACAACCTGCTGCCGCTGCTCAACGACTATCAGGACAGCTGGCAAGGCCTGCTGCGCGCCGATGGCCAGATCGAAGCGCTGTACGCGCAAGTGCGCCTGAAGGGCGTGGCCAAATTCGACAGCGAAGACGATATGGAGCGCCGTCTGTCGCTGCTGATCAACGCTTACGCGCACCGCACTGACGAAGCCCTGACCCTCGGCAAGGCCCGTCGTGCAGCCGTGACCGATATCGCGCGGACCCTGCGCAACATCCGCAGCGACTACGACAGCCTCGAGCACCAACTGGCGCTGTTCAACCGCGAGATCAACAAGCGTCAGGTGTCCAACCTGCAGAGCTTCCGCATCGTCCTCGCGCCGAACAAGGAAGCACTCAAGCACATCGACCAGATCATCCACAGCGCCGGTCAGTACGAAGAAGGCGAAACCCTGTCGGTGTTCGATCTGAGCCAAAGCGCCGAGCAGGACAACAAGAACGAAGAGGCCAAGGAGTATCTGGCGCGGCTGGTGGCGGCGAACCATAACCAGCTCGGCCTCAAGGACTTGTTCGAACTGGCGTTCGAGATCACCAAGGTCAACGGCCAGCCGGTGATCCACACCGACATCGATGGCGCGGCGTCCAACGGCACCACGATGACCATCAAGGCGCTGACCAACATGTACTTGTTGCTGCACTTGATGGACCGCGACCTGGCCGGTCGCGTACGCCTGCCGTACTACCTCGACGAGGCGGCGGACATCGACGAGAAGAACCAGGCAGCCTTGCTGGAAACCAGCTTGCAACTGGGCTTCGTGCCGATTCTGGCAAGTGTGAAGCCGCAGGTCTGCGCCAGTGTCGCCATCGACCTGGAAGGCGGCAGCGGCCCGGCCGGCATCTACATCGACGAGGCGGACTGGAAGTACATCCGTCGCCACGATGTAGTGAAAGCCACCGTCAATGTCGAAGCGGACGAGCCGGAGCTGGATGCGGTTTGATGCGTAACTGACGGGCACAAAAAAGGGCCGCGATCCATTGGATCGCGGCCCTTTTTCATGGGCTCGGGATTATTTGCCGAGGGGGATTTTCGGTGCCCAGTTCAGCCACTCGTCTTCGAACTTGTCGAACAGCGGGAAGGTCTGTTCAGCGCGGGCCGGATTGCCCATCTTCTCGCCGTCCGGTGTGGCGAAGGCGATACCGCCCTGAATCACTGTCTCAAGCGATTCCGTGCGCACGGTCACGCCCTTGAACAGGCCGATATCGAAACCAACTCCGCTGGTGTTCCAGAAGCGGCTGCCGCTGCGCACCAGTGGCGCGTATTTCGGTTCGATCAGGATGTGCACCAGTACGCGATCCGCGGTCTGGCCCAGTTCGTAACCGGTGACTTTGCCTACGGTGATCTCACGGTAGGTGACCGGCACACCCGGTTTCAGCGAGCCACGACGAGCAGCGCTCAATACCAGACTCAAGCCTGCCTCTTGCTTGGTGACTTCCGGCGGATTGGCCAGGGCCACGAAGTTCTTCTGCGGGCCGAGGTTCTTGGCCGCCGGTTGCACTTCGATGTACTGGCCGGTGACCAGGGTCTCCAGGTTCGAGGTCTTGATCAGACCCAACTCCGGTTTGACCACCCAGAACTGACTGCCGACTCGAGCAATCTTCTCCGGCACTTCAGTGATGCGCGCGGTGAGGATTACCGATTGCAGATCATCGGTCAGGTCGACACTTTCAATCTTGCCGACATCCAGGCCTTTGAAGCGAACCGGGGTACCGCTGCGCAGGCCGTCCGCGCGATCGACCTTGATGGTGACGACGGCGCCTTTCTGATTCGCTTCATCATGGTTGGCGAACAGACGGAAACGTGGAATGCGTTTTTGCAGCGGTGCCTTGGCTTGCGGCGTTTCGAAGGCGATGCCGCCGGCCATCAAGGTCTGCAACGATTCACTCTTGACCTGAATCCCGCCAGTCAAACCGCCGGTCAACGTAACACCGCTGACGTTCCAGAACCGGGTCGAGGCGTTGACCAGGTTTTCATATTCCTTCTCGATGTGGACGCCGATCACCAGTTGTTTGCGGGTCTTGGAGAACTGATAGCTCTGCACCGAACCGACCTTGACCTGCTTGTAGAGGATCGGGCTGCCGACATCGATCGAGCCGAGGGTGTCGGTGAACAGCACCAGGTGCAGGCCGGGTGCGCGCAGATCCAGCGGCGGCGCTTTGGGTCGGGCTTCGAATTCACGTTGCGGCGCGCCGCCCTTGTCGCCCGGGCGCACGGCGATGTAGTTACCTTTTACCAACGCTTCCAGACCGGTGATGCCGGCCAGGGAAATCGATGGTTTGACCACCCAGAATTGCGTGCCGGTGACCAGATAGTCTTCGGCGAGCGGATCGAGGGTCAGTTCGGCGGTCGCGCTGGACAGATCCGGATCGATCTTCAGCGCTTTCAGGTTACCGACCTGAATGCCCTTGTACATCACCGGAGTGCGCCCGGCTTGCAGGCCTTCGAAATCGCTGAGTTTGACCTTCACGCGGATGCCGGCGGCGGCCGCATCGAAGTCTTCGTAGAGACGGAACGGCAGGCTTGGATCGGTGGGCGGGCTGTCCTTGCGGTTCTCCGGGGTGGCGAAAGCGATACCGCCGGCGACGATGCTGGCCAGGGATTCGCTGCGCACTTTCACGCCGGACAGGTTGGCGTCGATGCTGATGCCGCTGGCGTTCCAGAAACGGGTGTGTTTGCGCACCAGTTTGGCGTAGGTCGGTTCGATGAACACCTTGAGCTCGACCGTGTTCTGGTCTTCCGACAGCACGTAACTTTTGATCTGGCCGACTTTGATCTGCTTGTAGAACACCGGGCTGCCGCGATTCAACGAGCCGAGACGATCAGCCTTGATCGTCAGGTGCAGACCGGGCTGCGAATCCGATAGCGGTGGCTCTTCGGCCAGGGCCTTGAACTTGCGGGTCGGTTCGCCTTCGCCTGGACTGATGGCGACGTAGTTACCCGATACCAGGGTTTCCAGGCCGGTGATCCCGGCGAGGGTCACGCTCGGCTTGACCAGCCAGAAACGGGTGCTGGTCTTCAGGTACTGATCGACATCCTTGTTCATCTCGATGGTCGCGATGACACCTTTGGAGTTACCTTCATCATCGAGCTTGAGGGCTTTCACCTTGCCGACCGGCATGCCTTTGTAGACCACTTCGGTCTTGTTGGCCTGAATGCCTTCACCGCTTTCAAACCGCACCTGAATCTCGATGCCGGTTTCGGTGTAGGCACGCCAGCCGAGCCAGCCGCCGATAATCAGAGCGATCAGGGGCAGCACCCAGATGGCAGACCAGTTCGAAGCCGGTCGGGTTTTCGCTACAGGCAAATCAGTCATGGTCGGCGTCCGACTCCGTGTTATCCCAAATCAGTCGGGGATCGAAAGTGACAGCGGCGAGCATCGTCAGAATCACCACACTGGCGAAGGCGATGGCGCCAAGATTGGCTTCGACACTGGCAAGCCGGCCGAAGTTGACGACCGCCACCAGAATGGCGATCACGAAAATATCGAGCATCGACCAGCGGCCGATGAACTCGATGAAACGGTACATCCAGATCCGTTGACGGGCGGACAAGGGCTGGCGGCGTTGTACAGAAAACAGCAACAGCGCGATGCCCACCAGTTTGAAGGTCGGTACCAGGATACTGGCGATGAACACCACGGCAGCGATCGGAATCATGCCGTGCTGCACCAGCTGGATGACGCCGGACATGATCGTGCTCGGATCACCCTGGCCCAGTGAGCTGACGGTCATGATCGGCAGAACATTGGCCGGGATGTAGATAATCGCGGCCGTGATCAGCAGCGCCCAGGTTCTCGCAAGACTATTGGGCCGTCGGGCGTGAACCAGCGCACCGCATCGGGTGCAGGTCTGCACATTGCTGTCGGTATCCTGCCTGTTCAGTTCGTGGCATTCGGTACAGATCAGAATGCCTGCATCAATCGCCCGCATGGGCATCTTCTCCTGATAACGCCTGCCAGATCTGGTGCGGCGACATCACCACTTCAAGCCAGACCTGAACCAGTAACAAGCCGATGAAACACGCCAGACCGAGGCCCACGGTGATAGCCGCCATGTCTGCCAGTTTGACGATCGCGACCAGGACGCCCATGAGGTAGACCTCGAGCATGCCCCAGTCTTTGAGGTGGTGATAAATGCGGTAGAGCAGCAGGCCATAACTGCGTCCGATGTTGAAACGGATCGTCAGCAATACGATCAACTGACACAACAGTTTCAACAGTGGAATCGCCATGCTGCAAAGGAATACGACGATCGAAACACCGCGCATATCGGTGTTGAACAGACCGATCACCCCGCTCCAGAGCGTGTCCTGCGACGATTGCCCGAGAACATTGAGCTGCATGATGGGTAAAAAGTTCGCCGGCACGTAGAGCAACAGCGCGGCAATGACCAGGGCGAGGCTGCGCTGCACCACGTTATGGCGGTGAGCGTACAGTTCGTAACCGCAGCGTGGGCAGAGGGCTTTTTCGCCGTGAGCAAGCTTGGGCTTGCGCATCAGCAGGTCGCACTCATGGCAGGCCACCAAGTCATCCAGCGGTAAATCTGACAGCCCTGGGGCGTCAACCGAATCTGACATAAGGGCTCTGGCTCCGAAAAAGTTGGGATCTATTCTAGTGTTCTGATTCGAAAATAACTGTGCAAATTTGTTCGCTGACGCGAGCAAAAACTTTCCTGCGGGCAAAACAAAACCCCAACTGCTTTCGCAATTGGGGTTTCGGAATTTA
>NZ_JBXARR010000014.1:0-52119 GCF_058808435.1 Pseudomonas sp. GW821-FHT11D10
ATCTCTCGTTAGCGGGAGGCGAATTCTACAGCGTTACACGCTGCTGTCAACACCTCTTTTTCTCCGCTTTCGACCGAGAAGATCGAACCGTTGAAAGCACCGAACAAGCCGGCATCCCCAACTCCTTCCAGGCTTCGATGAACTGAAGCAACTCGCTTTCGAAACCTACTTAACTCATTGAATCTCAAAGAGTTTTCCGTTTCGACTGCGCCGGAAGTGGGGCGAATTATAGAGACTCAGAATCTGCCGTCAACCCTTAATTTCGCTTTTCCTGAAAAACCTGCTTTTTACCCATCAAACGCGGGATCCGGCGGGTCAAGGGAGGAATACGCAGCGCCAAAAGGAAAACACCTATAAAGGCATAGATCGCCCACTCCTTAAGATCAGCACGGACAATCCACAGCATATGCAGCAATCCCAGCCCCAGAATCACATATACAAGCCGGTGCAACTTCTTCCAGCGGGTACCTAAACAGCGCTGACTGTATCGATTGGAGGTAATCGCCAATGCCAGCAACCCCAGAAAACCAAGAGCACCCACAATGATGTAGGGACGCTTGCGCAGCTCGACACCCAGTTGCGACCAGTCGAAACCGAGAATGAACGCCATATAGCTGCAAAGATGCAGAACCACATAGGCAAAACACCAGAGCCCCAACTGACGACGCACAGCAATCCACCCGGCCCACCCCGTAAGTTTCTGCAGCGGGGTCATACTCAGGGTGATCAGCAGCAATACCAATGTCCCAAGCCCCAGCCGATCAACCAGAACCTTCCCCGGATCCGGTCCAAGCAGATCCGCAAAAGCCTGATAGAACCACAACAGCGGCCAGATCGCCGCAGCCAGGAAAACACCTATGCGCCAGATCGGATATCGCATCAGTAGTTCTTCCGCAGATCGAGCCCTGTATATAAAGAAGCGACCTCATCCGCGTAGCCGTTGAACATCTGCGTATCACGCACATTCGGCTTGAACAGACTGTTTGGCAGTCGCCGCTCCCGAGCCTGAGTCCAACGTGGATGGTCGACCGTAGGGTTCACATTCGCGTAGAACCCGTACTCATCCGCCGCGATGCTTTGCCAGGTTGTCTTCGGCTGCTCGCTGACCAGACTGATCCGCACGATGGATTTGACGCTCTTGAAGCCGTACTTCCAGGGCACCACCAGACGCAACGGCGCACCGTTCTGATTTGGCAATTCGCGGCCATACATACCCACCGCCAGAATCGCCAAGGGATTCATCGCCTCATCCAGACGCAAGCCTTCTAAATAGGGCCAGTCGATCAGGGCAAATCCCGAACGCTGTCCGGGCATGCTCTTCGGATCCTGCAAGGTTTCGAAGCGAATGTATTTGGCATTCGAAGTAGGTTCTACCTGCTTCAACAGTGCCGAAATGGGAAAACCGATCCAGGGAATCACCATCGACCACGCCTCGACACAACGAAGGCGATAAATACGCTCTTCCAGCTGGTAAGGCTTCATGAAATCTTCCAGAGCATAACGCCCCGGTTTACCCACCTCCCCGTCCACGACAACACTCCACGGTTCGGTTTTCAACGAGCCGGCATTGGCCGCCGGGTCACCCTTGTCGGTACCGAACTCATAGAAGTTGTTGTAATGGGTCGCGTCTTTGAAAGGTGTGATCGCCTCATCCTTGACGTTCACCGCGCCCCATTTGACAGAGGGCAATTTCTCGGCAAACCAGGCGGGCGCTTTTCCGGCCTCGACATCGGCATAGCGGGCAGCCTCTTCGGCACCGGCCCAGCGCGGCAAAGTGCTCACGGCCAGGCCGGCCGCGGTCGCTCCGAGCAATTGTCGGCGAGAAAGATAAATGGATTCAGGCGTGACGTCCGACTCATGGCAGTCGGACGCTTTGGGGACTTTGATCAGCATGGCAACTCCGCAGCTTTGGAGGACAGATGCACCATAGACTGCGGAGTATGAGGGAAATTACATCACTCGGCGTGTTTGTGACGACGAAGATGCAACAGATACTGCACCGGGCCCGAAGCGGCATAGGCGAGGAACACCAGCAGCAAAATGCGAGGCGGATCGCTGAACACCACGGCAAAGACCAGCACCACGGCAAGGATCGCCACGAAAGGCACGCGCCCCTTCAGATCCAGCTCCTTGAAGCTGTTGTACTTGATGTTGCTGACCATCAGCATGCCGGCGGCCGCTACCATCAACGCAACCAGGAATGACATCTTGGAACCCTGGATCCCGTAATCGCTGAACGCCCAGACAATCCCCGCAACCACACCGGCAGCAGCCGGGCTGGCCAGGCCGATGAAGTAGCGCTTGTCGGCGGTACCCACCTGAGTGTTGAAGCGCGCCAGACGCAACGCTGCACCCGCCACATAGATGAAGGCAACCATCCAGCCGACCTTGCCCATGTCACCCAGCGCCCAGCCGAATGCCAGTAATGCCGGCGCGACACCAAAGGCAACCATGTCCGACAGCGAGTCGTACTCGGCACCGAAGGCACTTTGGGTATTGGTCATGCGCGCTACGCGACCATCGAGGCCGTCGAGCACCATGGCGACGAAAATCGCGATGGCAGCAAAGGCGAAGTACTTGCTCGCATTCGCGGCATCCCCGGCGCTCAACGCAGCCTGGGCACTCATCGAATTGATGATGGAATAGAACCCTGCGAACAGGTTCGCAGTGGTGAACAGATTCGGCAGAAGATAGATACCACGATGCCGGACTTTACGGCCTTCTGCATCATGCCCTTCTTCGATGTGCTCATCGATGGGCAGCAGGCTTTCGGCGTCGGAAGCCTGGTTCGGCTCTTCGGGGCGTTCGCTCATGGACATTACCTTGCAACGGATTGGACATTTTCGACAGGTGTCTGGGACGACGGTTCGGCCACAAACGATGCAGCTTTATACCAGAACCGCCCGCCCATACGAAAAAACGCGGCCGAGGCCGCGTTTTTTCATACAAGGTTCGACGACTTAGTTTTTGGCTTTGTCGACGATCTTGTTGGCACCGATCCACGGCATCATGGAGCGCAGTTGCTCGCCGATGATTTCGATACCGTGAGCGGCGTTGTTACGACGCTTGGCGGTCATCGAAGGGTAGCCGGTTGCGCCTTCGCTGATGAACATTTTGGCGTATTCGCCGTCCTGAATACGTTTCAGGGCGTTGCGCATGGCCTGACGGGATTCGGCGTTGATCACTTCAGGACCCGTCACGTACTCGCCGTATTCAGCGTTGTTGGAGATCGAGTAGTTCATGTTGGCGATACCGCCTTCGTACATGAGGTCAACGATCAGTTTCAGTTCGTGCAGGCACTCGAAGTAGGCCATTTCCGGCGCGTAGCCAGCTTCAACCAGGGTTTCGAAACCGGCTTTTACCAGCTCGACGGTACCGCCGCACAGAACGGCTTGTTCGCCGAACAGGTCGGTTTCGGTCTCGTCCTTGAAGGTGGTTTCGATGATGCCGGTACGACCGCCACCCACGCCGGCGGCGTAGGACAGTGCAACGTTCTTGGCGTTGCCCGAGGCGTCCTGGTAGATCGCGATCAGGTCAGGGATACCGCCGCCTTTCACGAACTCGGAACGTACGGTGTGGCCCGGGGCTTTCGGCGCGATCATGATCACGTCGAGGTCGGCACGCGGAACAACCTGGTTGTAGTGGATCGCGAAGCCGTGGGAGAAGGCCAGGGTGGCGCCTTTCTTGATGTTCGGCTCGATTTCGTTCTTGTACAGCTGGGACTGGAACTCGTCCGGGGTCAGGATCATGACCAGGTCGGCACCGGCAACAGCGGCAGCCACGTCGGTCACTTTCAGGCCGTGGGCTTCAGCCTTGGCAACGGTAGCCGAACCTTTACGCAGACCGACGGTAACGTCGACACCGGAATCTTTCAGGTTGCACGCCTGGGCGTGGCCCTGGGAGCCGTAACCGATGATGGCAACTTTCTTGCCCTGGATGATCGACAGGTCGCAGTCTTTATCGTAGAAAACTTTCATGAATTTCCCCTTTATATCCAGGCCGTTCAGGCCATTCGCTAATTTGGTTTAGATGCTGAGTACTTTGTCGCCGCGGGCAATACCGGTGACGCCGCTGCGGACGGTCTCCAGGATCGATGCGGTGCCGATGGACTGAATGAAGCTGTCGAGCTTGTCGCTGGTACCGGTCAGTTGAACGGTATACACGCTGGCGCTGACGTCGACGATCTGTCCACGGTAAATATCGGTGGTGCGTTTGATCTCGGCGCGCTGGGCGCCAGTGGCCTTGACCTTGACCAGCATCAGTTCGCGCTCGATGTGAGCGCTTTCCGACAGGTCCACCAGCTTGACCACTTCGATCAGCTTGTTCAGGTTTTTGGTGATCTGCTCGATGACTTCATCGTGGCCGACTGTGGTCAGCGTCAGACGCGACAGGGTCGGGTCTTCGGTTGGCGCCACGGTCAGGCTTTCGATGTTGTAGTTGCGCTGCGAGAACAGGCCGACTACGCGAGACAAAGCACCGGGTTCGTTTTCCAGAAGCAAGGAAATAATGTGCCGCATGATTAGGTACGCTCCGTCTTGCTCAGCCACATATCGCGCATGGAGCCGTCTTTGATCTGCATCGGATAGACGTGCTCGCTGGTGTCGACCGAAATGTCGATCACGACCAGGCGATCCTTCAGGGCGAACGCTTCTTCCATCTTCGACTTCAAATCTTTCGATTCGGTGATGCGCACGCCGACGTGACCATAGGCCTCGGCCAGCTTGACGAAGTCAGGCAACGATTCCATGTAGGAGTGTGAGTGACGGCTGCCGTAACTCATGTCCTGCCACTGACGAACCATGCCCAGAACACCGTTGTTCAGGATGACGATCTTGACCGGCAAACCGTATTGCAGGCAGGTCGACAGTTCCTGAATGTTCATCTGGATACTGCCTTCACCGGTGACGCACGCAACATCGGTGTCGGGGAAGCTCAAAGCGATACCCATCGCGGCCGGCAGACCAAAGCCCATCGTGCCCAGGCCACCGGAGTTGATCCAGCGGTTCGGCTTGTTGAACTTGTAGTACTGCGCAGCAAACATCTGGTGCTGGCCCACGTCGGAGGTCACAAAGGCGTCGCCTTTGGTCACTTCGCACAGGGTTTCGATCACGGTCTGTGGCTTGATCTTGCTGCCGTCGCCCTTGTCGTAAGGGAACAGGCCGCGATCACCGCGCCATTCATCAACCTGCTTCCACCAGCTGGCAACGGCTTCCTTGTTCGGGGTTTCGCCGATTTCCTTGAGGATCGCGACCATTTCAGTCAGGACGCTCTCCACCGGACCAACGATTGGCACGTCGGCCTTGATGGTCTTGGAAATCGAAGCCGGGTCGATGTCGATGTGAATGATCTTGGCGTTCGGGCAGAACTTCGGTGCGCCGTTGATCACACGATCGTCGAAACGCGCACCGACTGCCAGGATTACGTCGGCATGGTGCATCGCCAGGTTCGCGGTGTAGCTGCCGTGCATGCCGAGCATGCCGATGAACTGACGGTCAGTGCCAGGGTAGCCACCCAGGCCCATCAAGGTATTGGTAACCGGCAGGTTGAGCATTTGCGCCAGTTCGGTCAGCGGCGCGGAGCCGTTGCCGAGGATCACGCCACCGCCGGAGTACAGCACGGGACGCTTGGCCGCCAGGAGCATTTCTGCCGCCTTACGGATTTGCCCGGAGTGACCGCGAACGGCCGGGCTGTAGGAACGCAGTTTGGCTTTCTTCGGGAAGATGTATTCGAACTTCTCGGCCGGGTTGGTCATGTCTTTCGGGATATCGACCACGACCGGGCCCGGACGACCGGATTGCGCCAGGTAGAAGGCCTTCTTCATGACTTCCGGGATTTCCGAAGCGTGCTTGATCATGAAGCTGTGCTTCACGATCGGCCGGGAGATACCGATCATGTCGGTTTCCTGGAACGCGTCGGTGCCGACCATGGTGCTTGGCACCTGACCGGAAATGATCACCATTGGAATCGAGTCCATATAGGCGGTGGCGATACCGGTGATGGCGTTTGTGGCGCCTGGACCGGAAGTCACCAATACCACGCCGGCTTTACCGGTGGCACGGGCGTAGCCGTCAGCCATATGGGTAGCCGCTTGTTCGTGACGAACCAGGATGTGGGTCACTTCCGGTTCTTTGAACAGGGCATCGTAAACATGAAGGAGAGCACCACCCGGGTACCCGTAGATATATTTGACGCCTTCGTCACGCAAAAAGCGGACGAGCATCTCACCGCCAGATAAAAGCTCCACGTTGTTCACCTCTAAAACGCCAGAATACCGTCCACAAAAAAGCGAACGGGTCTTAATAGGTTTACTTCTCGGCAGAGCATGAGCGACGGTGGTCGCCGACTACGTCAGCACTGACTGAGCAAGTATTGGGATCGTCCCAAGTGTTGCGGGCCTTTCCCACCCAGCGCGAGGTAACGCGTTGCGGGTGTAACAGGTCGACGCGGATATGCGCCTCATGATCTGCCGAGAGGGTCTGCTTCTGGCAGTCCCTGTACAGCGGACTTTGGATTCTTCTGTTTCGCCCTCTCCAAGTCAAGCCGTCAATGTGCTTAATTGTGGGTAAGCACATGAGAACGCAAGAAAAAACCTGGAAACCGCTACTCTGTTAGCTTCAATTGCGCAGTTTTGCCAAGGAATCAGCATGCGAACGCTTCTCTTAACTCTGCTGATCGGCGCCAGCCCATGGTGTATGGCCGGTCAGATCTACAAATGGGTCGATGCCCAGGGCGTCACCCATTTCGATCAACAGCCACCACAAGGGCAGACATCCACCGCCGTGAAGACGCCCTCCTCTACCGCACCAATACCTGCCGCATTACCTGGCAGCGGCGCGCTGGGCGACCAGAAAGCCATCGATGACAAGGTCAAGAAGCAAGTGGCCGAGCAACAGAATCAGCTCAAGGCATTTTGCGAACAGGCGCGCACGAATCTCGCGCAACTGCAGAACAATCCGCGTTTGAGGGAGGAAGTAGAGGGAGAATTGCGGCGGCTGAGCGACGACCAGCGCCAGCAACGTACTGCGGAGGCACAAAAACAGATTGCGGAAAACTGCCAGTAACCACTGGCAGTTTCCGGTTCAGCGCGAAGCGGTGATCAGCAGGTCGAACTCTTTGAGCAATACCTGAAGCTGCCGATCCTTGCCCTGCAGATTGCGCTGGGCAAAAACCATCTCGGCCATTTCCTGAATGCCCGAGGCATTGGGCAATGGCAGATCCTGTTCGAGGATCATCTTCATCCGCGGCAGGAAGATCCATTGCAGCCATTGCTCGAAATCGAGGGTGTCGACCGAAAACGGCTCGACACTGCTCAGGGCTTCGACCGAGGGCTGGACGTCATCCCACCAGCCCTGGGCACGCAGTTCACGCTCGATCAACAGCAATTGATCGGCGACCTTGGAGAAACGACTGTCCATCACAGCGAAACCTTGGCCTTCTGACGGGCCAGAGTGGCGCCGGCGGAATCACCTTGCTTCTCACGCGCCTGAGCGATCAATTCCCACAGACTGGCCTGCAAGTCCGGACGACCATTGGCCATGGTCAGTGCACGACGAGCGGTCTGCTCGGCTTGCGGCGCATCGCCCTGGGCCATGCGCACCTGCGCCAGGCGGTAAAGTACTTGCGGCTCGCGCGGTGCTACACGCTGGGCGCGCTCCAGGCTGGAAGACGCACCGTTGAGGTCGCCACCGGCCTGCTGTTGCTGCGCAGTGCTCAACAGTGCGAGAACCGGGCCGTCCAGTTGTTCATCGGCAGACAGACCGCCGCCGCTGCTGGCCGAAGGAATGCCGCTCGGCGTCGAAGGCATGCTGTAGCTGCCGGAGCTGATCGGCGCCGACTCGACTGGCGAAGGGTTATACGGCCCCGGCGTGATGCCGCCAGACGCCGGGCCCGGAACGATCGGCGAAGTGCTGATTGGTGCCGAAGCCGCTGCGCCGCCCGGCACCATCACCACCACACCGGTATCGCCTTGCGGGATCGCCTGAGTCTGGGCCTGTGCAGGACGTTTCACCGTCGTTTGACGGAAACCGCCATTGGCCGAAATGCGCTCGCTGTTGGACACGGCGGTGCCGGAGTCCACAACCGGAATCGAACCACGCTGTACGGTGGAGCAGCCGCTGAGCAAAGCCACGGCGGTCACCGCTGGAATCAACCACTTGTTCACTTGAAACCCTCTTTGCTTAATTCATCCAGCCCTTGACCCAATCCATCACCGACTCGCCCGAGGCGGGGCTTTCGCCCGCGCAGGAGGCGCCGGGTGGCGGTTCGCTGCCGCGAATATACGGCATCTGCACGGCGCCCGGACAGTTGGCATCGGAGCCCTGGCCGGTACGCGAATCGACCCAGGCCTGCACCACGTTATCCGGCTGCGGCATGTCCAGCGGCAGCGGGTCGGCCTTGCGCATGAAGCTGGTCCAGACCTGCAACGCACCGGTGGCCCCGGTGAACGGCGTCTTGCCGTTGTCGTCACGGCCGAGCCAGACCACCGCCAGCAGATCCTGACTGAAACCGGCGAACCAGCTGTCGCGCGAATCGTTACTGGTGCCGGTCTTGCCCGCCAGTGTCAGGGTTCTTGGCAACACGTTATAAACCGAACTGCCGGTGCCTTCACGCATGACCCGCTGCATGGCGTTCTGGATCAGGTAGATCGAGGCTGGATCGAAACGCTGCTCGATCTGGAACGGATAGCGCTTGAGCGGCTCGCCGTCGGCAGTCAGCACGCTGCGGATCCCGCGCATAGGCGTATTGAAGCCACCGTTGGCCAGGGTCTGGTACATGGTCGCGACTTCGATCGGGGTCATGCCGCCAGCGCCGAGCAACATCGACGGGAACGCCGGAAACTCGCGGGTCACGCCCAGTCGCGCGAGCGTCTTGAGGACATTCGGAACCCCAACCGCCAGACCGAGACGCGAGGTCGACAGGTTGTAGGAATGCGCCAGCCCCTGATAAAGGAACACTGTGCCGTGGGAGCGACGGTCATAGTTCTGCGGTTTCCAGACCTGGCCGTCTGCGCCTTTGATCGAAAGCGGGTCGTCCGACAGCCAACTGGTCAGCGTGTACTGGCTCGGTTTCTCCAGCGCCGTCAGATAAACCGCCGGCTTGATCAGCGAGCCGATCGGCCGCACCGCGTCCAGTGCGCGGTTGAATCCGGCGAAACTCGCCTGACGGCTGCCGATCATGGCCTGGACTTCACCGGTTTCCGGGTTGGTCACGACCATCGCCGCTTCCACGTCGTCGGACCCCTTGCGACCCGACAGGCGCTTGAAGGTGTCGTTGACCGACGCTTCGGCTTTCATCTGCAGGATCGGATCGAAACTGGTGAAAATCCGCAGGCCTTCTTCGGTCAAGTCTTCGTCGCGATAGTCTTCACGCAACTGGCGTTTGACCAGATCGATGAAGCCCGGGAAAGAACTGTCGGCCAGCTTGCCCCGCGTGGTCACGCCCAGTGGCATTTTCTTCGCGGCGGCCACTTGTTCGGCGGTAGCAACGCCCTGCTGCTCAAGCACGTCGAGCACCAGATTGCGTCGTTCCAGCGCCCGCTCCGGGTTGCGACGCGGGTTGTAATAGGACGGACCTTTGACCATGCCGACCAACAGCGCGACCTGGTGCAGCTTCAGCTCGGACAAAGGCTGAGCAAAGAAGAACTGGCTGGCCAGACCGAAACCGTGCACCGCACGCTGGCCGTCCTGACCGACAAAGACTTCGTTGAGGTACGCCTCAAGGATTTCCTTTTTGTCGTAATGCAGCTCGAGCAGCATCGCCATCATCGCTTCGGTGAGCTTGCGGGTCAGGCTGCGTTCGTTGGTCAGGTAGAAGTTCTTCACCAGTTGCTGGGTCAGCGTACTGCCGCCCTGGGTCATCTTGCCGCCCGAGGTGTTGACCCAGACTGCGCGGGCAATCGATTTCGGCGACACGCCCCAGTGGCTGTAGAAATCCCGGTCTTCAACGGCGACCAGGGTTTCCAGCAGATACGGCGGCACCTGATCGAGCTTGATCAGAATCCGGTCTTCAAGGTTTTTCGGGTAGATACCGCCGATCATCAGCGGTTCCAGGCGTACCACGGAGAGTTTCGAACCGTTGGTCGCCGAGAGTTCGGCCACGTAATCGCCGGAGAAACGCACGCGCACCGGTTGCGGTTTCTCGAGGCCTTCATAGAACTGGAAGCCTCGGGTATTCAGATCGACCGTGTTGCCATTGACCGCCGCCGCGCCGGGACCGTTGCTCACGGCTTCGCGGCGATAGCCCAGGGCATCGAGTTCGGTGAGGAAATCGTCCTTGCTCAGCTTTTGTCCGACGAACAGCTCGAGCGGGCGCGCGTACACCTTGGCCGGGATGGTCCAGCGCTTGCCGGAGAACTTCTCCTGCACCACGGCATCGAGGTAAACGGCGAAGCCGGCCAGCACCACAAGGCCGACCAGACTGAGTTTAAGGGCCCAGCCCAACCATGGGCGCAGGCCCCGGGAAGCTGGTTTTTTAGGGGTACGGGGGGATCGAGTACGAGTCATGGCGGCGGATTATACGCACTTTATTCATACTCAACAGGAGCGCTCCGAGGTTTGCGTCGGGCTGGCGAGCGGCCATAATGAGCGCCTTGAATTTCCCCCAGTCTCTGAAGGATCGTCCGTGAGCCAGTCCCTGATCGCTGCCCTGCAAAACCCGACCCTCTACCCGCATCCCGTCGAAGGGTTCCAGGTCATCGAAACCCATATCTCGTGGGTACTGCTCACCGGTCCCTACGCCTATAAAGTGAAGAAGCCGGTGAATTTCGGCTTCCTTGATTTTACCGGCCTCGATTCCCGTGAACACTTCTGCGGCGAAGAGCTGCGTCTGAACCAGCGCCTGACCGAAGATTTGTATCTGGAAGTGATTCCAGTGACCGGCAGCGCCGAAGCCCCGCAACTGGGCGGTGAAGGCCCGGCCATCGAATACCTGCTGAAAATGCGCCAGTTCCCGCAGACCGGCCTGCTCAGCACCCTGCAAGCCAACGGCGAGCTGACCACCGCACACGTCGACGCGATGGCCGAGCAGATCGCCCGCTTCCACCTCAACGCGCCGAAAGTCCCGGCGGAACACGATGCCGGCACGCCTGAAAGCGTAATGGCGCCGGTGCGCCAGAACTTCGAACAGATCTTGCCGTTCCTCAGCGACAAGAACGACCTGCTTCAACTCGATGCCCTGCAAGCGTGGGCCGAAAGCAGCTTCGATCGCCTGAAGCCGCTGTTTGCCCAACGCAAGGCCGACGGCTTCACTCGCGAATGTCACGGTGACATTCACCTGGGCAACGCCACGCTGATCGACGGCAAAGTCGTGATCTTCGACTGCATCGAATTCAACGAGCCATTCCGCTTCACCGACGTCTGGGCCGATACCGGCTTCCTGGCGATGGACCTGGAAGATCGTGGCCTGAAATCCCTGGCCCGTCGCTTCATCAGCCAGTACCTGGAGCTGACCGGCGACTATAAAGGCCTGGAAGTGCTGAACTTCTACAAGGCTTACCGCGCATTGGTACGTGCGAAGGTTGCACTGTTCAGCATGCCGGCCGATGCCACTCCGGTGCAGCGCGCGACCACCCTGCGCCAGTACCGCAACTACGCCAACCTGGCTGAAAGCTACAGCACCATTCCTTCGCGCTTCATGGCGATTACCCACGGCGTGTCCGCTGTAGGCAAAAGCCATGTAGCGATGCGTCTGGTCGAAGCGCTGGGCGCGATCCGCCTGCGTTCCGATGTCGAGCGCAAACGTCTGTTCGGCGAGCAAACCGTTGCCAATGATGTTCAGGCCGGGATCTACAGCGCCGATGCCAGCACCGCGACTTATGCTCGTCTGCATGAAATCGCCGAAGTGATCCTGCACGCCGGTTTCCCGGTGGTGATCGACGCCACTTACCTCAAGCGCGAACAACGCGACAACGCCGCCAAGGTCGCCGAAGCCACCGGCGCGCCATTCCTGATCCTCGACTGCAATGCTCCGCAGGCCGTGATCGAGAGCTGGCTGGCGATTCGTCAGGCGGACAAGAAGGATCCGTCCGACGCGACCCTCGCCGTGATCGAAGCACAACAGGCCAACCGCGAAGCCCTGACGCCGGAAGAAATTCTGCGCAGCAAACGCGTGCAGACCAATGAATCCGGTACCCTGGATACCGTCGTGGCGCAGATCCGCCAGCGCCTGCCAGGTCTGTAAGAAACTATTTCGGCCGTGAAGCCCTCGCTCGCTTCACGGCCGTCAAATAGTGGCACTATACTGGCGTCATAAAACCAACAGGTGATTTGACATGAGCCAGCCGAAACTTCTCGACACCCCGCTTTATGCCTTGCTGCACAAAGACGACATCACAGGCTTCAACAATGAACGCCCGAAAGACGGCCCGATCGACATGGTTGGCGGTGACTTTCGCGGTCTCGACCTGCGTGAACTGAACGCCGATGGCGTGGATTTCCGGGACGCCTACTTCCGTTCCGCCGACCTGCGCGGCATCGACTTTCGCAATGCTTCGCTGGAAGGCGCGAGCCTGGCGCATGCGCAGATCTCCGGGGCCTACTTCCCGCCGGAGCTGAGTGCCGACGAAATCCTGATGTCGATGAATTTCGGTACACGCCTGCGTTATCGCACTCGCTGAGTCTCGGAACACCCAACTCGTCCAGCGCCCCCGCTTTGCGCTGGACTGCGTGCTATTGGTAATTCTCCCTCGCCCTCCCCATCCTGACTCATCAGCGGAAACTGACGTTTCTTAGAAGCGTTTGCGTTGAATCCGACCAAACAACCACGCTTTTCCTACTGATGGCTACACTCCTGAGAAGCTCGCCCACGCACCATTCGGCCGTCGCAAGGAGGCTTGATGAATGATGAACTGCAACACCTGAAGAATCTTGGCAAGACGTCGGCGCAATGGCTGCATGCCGTGGGTATCCATAGCGCCTCCGACTTGCGTCGCCTCGGCGCGGTGGATGCCTACCGGGCCGTGCGCACTCGCGGGTTTCGGGCGTCGAAGGTGTTGTTGTATGCGATCGAAGGGGCGCTGATGGATGTGCACTGGAACGACATTCCCGCCGAACGCAAGGATGCGCTGAACAAGCAGCTGGAAGCCATTTCCTCTCGCCACAAGAACTAACGGGTACCGACCGCCATGTACCTGCTCGGGGAACAATCGGCCCAGGCCGATGCATTGATCAACCACTTGCAGAGCTTGCCTGCGCAATGGCTTGAAGGCCTGCCGCCGTACGGGCCGGCCCTGGAACTGGAAGCCACGGATGATCTGTTGCCACGTTTGCCGGACGACCAATTGTTCTTGCTGACGCAGGGTGTCATCACCGGCCGACTGGGTGGCCGTGGCCTGTTCTATTGGCATGAGGGAGATTTGATCGGCCTGCAACAGGGTCCGGAATGGGCGGATTGCACGCTGTACTCAGACAACCCGCTGACATTACTGCCCTATCGCCGAAGCGATTTGTTTCAACATGTGTATGGCGAAGCATCGCGCTCTGAGCAGTTTCTGCGCTTCCTGCTCGGGCAAATGGCGCTGCTGGCCCACGCCGTTGCCGAGTTCAAGCCGCGCGAGTTTCGCAGCACCAACGGTTTCAAGCGGGTTGAAGCCGGGGACGTTCTGATCCGCCAGGGCGATGTCGCCGACCATGTGTTCGTGATTATCGAAGGACACGCCGAAGCGTTTGTTAACGGGCACAAGGTAGGCGACGTGCCCAAGGATGAAATATTCGGCGCAATGGCGGTGTTCACTGGCGAGCCGCGCAACGCGACGGTCATTGCGCGAGAAGCGAGCACCGTGATGCTGATTCCCGGCGATCAGTTTCTGAGCATGACCCGCACCAATCCGAAAATCGCCCACAGCCTGATCGAAAGCATGGCGCGGCGTATCGACCAGCTCAACAAGCAGCTCACAGGATTTAACAGTCAGACCTGACGCCCGTATTCACGGGGCGTTTACGCCATTGCCGGGACAAAACAAAAGAAATGAAAAAACAGCAGTTGACTTGGTAATGAGAATCGCTATGATTATCACAACTGGTCGCGAGATCAGTCGATATTCTGAAAAGCCCTTGGTTCGGACTCTCAGATTATCTCCTCATCAGGCTAATCACGGTTATTTGACCCGGTTTTTACCGGGTCTTTTTTTGCCTGTGGAAAAGTCATTTCTTGCCGAACTGCTTACGCATTTCGGCGCAGTAATCCGGTTTCGGCTTGGCCGCTGTGAACCAGACATAATCAGCCATCGCCGCCGTAATCCGACTGCCCTGCTCCGCCAGCATCAGCACCGTCGGCGCTTCCGGCGCGCCCAGATCCAGCACATGCAGCGGCACACCCACATCCTTGCGCGCGTGATAAGCACCCGCCAACAATAATGCCGGCGCGGGCGCCGCCAACAAACGCGAGGCCATGCGCCGATCCCGTTGTCGTTGAACGGCCAGCATCGCCGGCATTTGTGATGACGGCAGCAGGCCGCAGTGAGAATCGCCGATCTGCTCCAACAGCGTCTCTTTCACAGATTTGGCGTTGCTGCGCTCACCGCTCAGAACCGGAGGATCGCGATAGAACGCGCGAATTTCGATGTTATCGAGGTTGGCCGCCAGCAACGGCCAGGATTGCGCGAGGGCGAACCGAACTATCGGCCCGTAGAGATTCCAGTCCCAACCATCCTGCCAGGCCAATGCAGCAGGAAGATCAGCCGGTGGCGTTGCGGCATGGCGCACATCATCGACGCGCGACTGTTGATCGGGCGTCAGCATTTCCAACAAGAGACTGCCTTGGGGTCGCGTTTCTTCGAGGTTCTGCAACAACCACAATTGAAGGGCATGGTGATCGGCGTTGTCATGCTGTTCGCCAATGATCAGCCGCGATGGCTTGCTCAGTTGCGTCAGTAATTGCTGCGCCGTCAGACTTTCGCCGCTGCGCAAATCACGGATCTCGCCCACGACCGGCGGCGCCGCAACATGCTGGCAACCTGCAAGCCACAACACCGCCAACAGCAAAATCCCGCGCATACCCTCACCTCGATGACAAAATCAGCGGGCGATGATCAGCGGATGCCCGCGCTCCGGATGCGGTTGCACCAGCACTTCAAGACCGAACACTGCCTTCAGCGATTCCGGACGCAATACCTGCTGCGGTGTATCCAGCGCCACCGGGCGCCCGCCCTCCAGCAGCAGGATGCGATCACAATAGCGCGCCGCTAGATTCAGATCATGCAGGATCACCAACACCGCCGCGCCACGATCGGCAAATTCGCGTACCGCTTGCAGCGTCGTGTGTTGATGCAACGGATCGAGCATCGAGGTCGGCTCATCAAGCAGCAACGTCTGCCCCGCCTGCCCCGGCCAGAGTTGCGCCAGCACCCGCGCCAGATGCACCCGCTGACGCTCACCGCCGGACAGCGCCAGATAACTGCGACCACTCAGGTGCCCGGCATCGGCCGCCAATAACGCGGCAGCGACGATCTCGTCATCGCGCACCCGCCCGCTCTGATGAGGCAGACGCCCCATGCCGACCACTTCTTCAACACGAAAGGCGAAATCCAGGGTCGACACCTGTGGCAACACCGCCAGCCGCTGGGCGCGCTGAGTACCGCTCCAATGACTCAAGGCCTCACCGTCCAGCAGCACTTCCCCCTCGTGCGCGCTCAACTCACCGCACAACGCACCGAGCAAGGTACTTTTGCCGGCGCCATTCGGCCCCAGCACGCCAAGCACCTCGCCTGGTTCGAGTTGCAGGCTGACATCGGCCAGAACGGACTTGCGGCCACGGCGGATGTGCAGATTGTGCGCACGCAACATCAGGCACGCCCTCGCAGCAACAGATAAAGGAAGAACGGCGCACCGATGAACGCGGTGACGATGCCGATCGGCAGTTCCGCCGGCGCCAGCGCCAGCCGCGCCACCAGATCCGCCAGCAGCAACAGACTCGCCCCGGCCAGCACCGATGCCGGCAGCAACACCCGATGATCCGGCCCCGCGAGCAAGCGCACCAGATGCGGCACCACCAACCCGACAAACCCGATCATGCCTGCCGCCGCCACCGCCGCGCCCACGCCCAGCGCCGTACAGAACACCAATTCGCGCTTGAGCCGCTCGACATCGATCCCCAGATGCCCGGCTTCCGATTCGCCAAGCAGCAACGCATTGAGCGCCCTCGCCCGACGTGGAAGCCAAAGCGCAACACCGACGGTGATGATCAGCAGCGGCCACAACCGCGCATAGCTCGCGCCGTTGAGGCTGCCCAGGTTCCAGAACGTCAACGTGCGCAATGTCGCGTCATCGGCCAGATAGGTGAAAAGCCCCACCGCCGAACTGGCCAGCGCCGTCAGGGCGATACCCGCCAGCAGCATGGTCGCAACATTCGTCTGCCCGTTGCGGCGACCAAGTCGATAAACCAGCGCCGTCACACCCAAACCACCAAGAAACGCGCAAACCGACAGCAGATAAGGCCCGAACCACTCCGGCAATCCGCCAAAAAACGAGCCACCGACAATCGCCACCGCCGCGCCCAACGCCGCGCCGCTCGAGACGCCGACTAACCCCGGATCGGCCAACGGATTGCGAAACAGCCCCTGCATCGCCACCCCGGACAGCGCCAGCACACCGCCGACTGCCAGCCCGAGCAACGTACGCGGCAGACGAATCTGCCCGAGAATCAGTTCAGCCTGTTCCAGCCCGTCCGGCGCCAGCGGCACACCGATCATGCGCAGCGCAGCGCGCAAGGTATCGAACAACGGCAGGCTGACCGGCCCCAGCGCCAGCGACAACCAGATCGCCAGCAGACACAGCAGGATCAGGCCGATAAACAAGCCACGGGGTTTGACCAGCGTGGTCATTGGCCGCTCTGGGCCGGGTAGAAACCGTCAGACAGGGTTTTCAGCGCTGCCGGTAAACGCGGCCCGAGTCCGCCCACCAGCAGCGTCGGGTCCAGCTCCAGCACCCGTCCGGTCTTGGCCGCACGGCTGGAATTGAGGATCGGGTTTTCCTTGAACAGCGCCGCTTTCGCCGCTTCGCCGGTCAGCGCACGGTCAGCGAACACCAGCACTTCAGGATCGAGACTGGCCAGGGATTCCACGGAAAACGGCTTGTAACCGGTGTGGGTCGCAAGGTTATGCCCGCCCGCCTGTTGCAGCAGCCAGTCGGCGGCGGTGTCCTTGCCGGCGATCAGTGGCTTCCCGCCGGCATGTCCGAGCAGCAACAGCACACCAGGCGCTTTCTGCTGGGTCTGAGCTTCAACAACACGCGCCTTTTGCGCGTCGAGTTGCTGTTGATAACTTTGCAGCAATTGCGCGGCCTGGCTTTCGGCGCCCAGCAACTGCCCCAGATGGGTGACGTTTTTTTCCAGTGTCGGCAGATCCGGCTGAGCCGAGAACAACTCCACCTGCACCTTGGCACTGCGAACCTGCGAGATCACTGGCGGCGGGCCCATTTCCTCGGTGCCGATGAGGATGTCCGGGCGCAGGCTGAGAATGCCTTCAGCCGACAGGCTGCGCTGATAGCCGATGCTTGGCAGCGACTTGAGGGATTGCGGATGCTGGCTGGTGGTGTCGACGCCCACCAGTTTGGCCTCGCCACCCAGCGCACTCACCCACTCCGACAACGCGCCGCCAGCGCTGACCCAACGTTGCGGCAACTCGGCCGCTGCAGCCTGGTGGCTGACCAAAAGTCCGACACACAGCACGGCAACGCGGGTACTCAGGCGCATAGACAGCTTCCTTGAAAGGTTTTCCCGGGCATCGGAACGGCAGGCCAAGTATCCTCGGCAGCGGTCACCTCGCCACGGGCGAAGGCGGCCATTTGATAATTGTTTGCATTTGAACGTCAAGCTCGGACATATCCAGACACGAGCCGACATTTGAGGATAGCCATGAAGTTTCTTTGCGCGGGCGCCGATCTGGTTGAGGGCGGCAGTCGCGGTTTCGATATCGACGGGAAAAAACTGTTTGCCGTGCGCCGCGCGGGGCAGGCTTACGTCTATCTCAATCGCTGCCCGCATCGGGGCGTTGGCCTGGAATGGCAGCCCGACCAGTTTCTCGACCCGAGCAACAGCCTGATCCAGTGCGCCACCCACGGTGCACTGTTTCTGATTGAGGACGGCGAATGCGTCGCTGGCCCCTGCGCCGGGCAATCGCTGACGGCCATCCCTTGCCGTGAAGACGCGCAAGGGCTGTGGATCGATGTTTAACCGTTGAGCAGCACGTCCAGTCGCCGGTCGATCACCATCTCTTCATGGCTCAAACGCACGCCGTACGCCAGGACTTCGACCCCGCACGCCACCGCCTCACGCAGCGCGGCGGCGTAGGCCGAGTCGATTTCCTCGGCAGGACGCACCGCTTCGATGCCGGTGAGATTGACGCAGTACAACTGCACCGCGCGAATCCCGTCCCGGGCCAGATGCGCCAGCTCACGCAAATGCTTGGCGCCGCGCTCTGTCACCGCATCGGGAAACGCCGCGACTGCCGTGCCGTCGAAACCGAGGGTGACGCTTTTCACTTCCACATAGGCCGGGCCCGTCGGATAGTCGAGGCGAAAATCGATCCGGCTCTTTTCCTGTCCGTACGCCACTTCGCGCTTGAGCCCGGTAAATCCGTTCAGTTCACTGATGACGCCGGCCAGCAAGGCTTCTTCGACCAGTGCGTTGGCGCGTCCGGTGTTCACGCAAAACAGCCGGCCCTGCGGGGTTTCACCGATTTCCCAAGTGCCGGGCAGCTTGCGCTTCGGGTCATTGGAGCGGCTGAACCAGACCTGCCCGCCCTCGACCTGGCAATTGAGCATCGAGCCGGTGTTCGGGCAATGAATGGTCAGCAACTCGCCGCCAACGGTTTCGATATCGGCGAGAAAACGCTTGTAACGGCGGATCAACCGGCCTTCTTCGAGAGGAGGATGAAAGCGCATCAGCCTTGCCAGCTCTTCAAGCCACGGGCAATGCGTTCCACCGCTTCCTGTAAGCGAGGGAGGTTTTGCGTGTAGGCAAAGCGCACATGATGACCGGCTTGATAGCGACCGAAATCCAGCCCCGGAGTAAAGGCTACATGTTCGGTTTCGAGGAAATGCCGGCAGAACGCGAAGGCATCGCCGCCGAACTGGCTGATATCGGCATACAAATAGAACGCGCCTTCTGGTTCAACAGCGATGTTAAAGCCCAGTTCACGCAATGCCGGCAGCAGGAAGTCGCGACGGCGGCCGAACTCGGCGCGGCGCTCTTCGAGAATCGCAATGGTATCCGGCTCGAAACAGGCCAGCGCCGCATGCTGGGCCATGCTTGGCGCACTGATGTAGAGGTTCTGCGCGAGTTTTTCCAGCTCACTGACCGCGGCATCCGGCGCCACCAGCCAGCCGAGGCGCCATCCGGTCATGCCGAAATATTTGGAGAAACTGTTGAGGACAAATGCGCTGTCATCGACTTCCAGCACACTGGCTGCGTCGGTGCCGTAAGTCAGGCCGTGATAGATCTCGTCCACCACCAGATGCCCGTGACGCGCCTTGATGGCTGTGGATAAACCGGCCAGCTCATCGCGGGTCAGAATCGTACCGGTCGGGTTGGCTGGCGAAGCGACCAGCGCACCGACGCTGTCGTGATCCCAGTGGCGCGCCACCAGGTCCGGCGTCAGTTGATAGCGAACGTCCGGGCCGACCGGCACAAGCTGCGCCGCGCCTTCGACCAAGCGCAGAAAGTGCCGGTTGCAAGGATAGCCGGGGTCGGCCAGCAGCCAGTGCTTGCCCGGATCCACCAGCAACGCACTGGCCAGCAGCAACGCGCCGGAACCGCCCGGCGTGATGAGAATCCGCCGAGGATCGATGTTCAGGCCGTAGCGCGTTTGATAGAAGCCGGAAATCGCCTCGCGCAGCTCGGGAATGCCACGGGCCGCGGTGTAGCGGGTCTTCCCCGCTGTCAGGGCTTGCTGGCCCGCGCGGATGATCGGCTCGGCGGTGGTGAAGTCCGGTTCGCCGATTTCCAGGTGGATCACGTCGTGGCCGGCGGCCTGCAATTCATTGGCCCGCGCCAGCAACGCCATCACATGGAACGGTTCGATCGCACGACTGCGCGCACTGTAGGGCTGAGCCATTGGCCTTCCTTCAACGAGGGATAAGAAACGATTCTACCCATCTGCCGGAACGAGCGAGAACCCGCAACGGTCACAGCCTCAAGAACACTGGACTGTAACGACCCGGGCGTACGCTCCAGGATTGACTAAAATCAGTGATTGAGCAGGTCTGCAACATTGCCGGACATGGCTTGGCAAACATTCGCAAGCCCCACCGGCCGCGCGCTCGACATCCGGGAGTAGCGCGGGCCGAATTGATCTGGTAAGTTCGCCCGCTTGCAGCCGCAGGGCCGGCAGGTGTCGGTGATGGAGCAATCCTGCGCAATGGATTACAAGAGTAGAGGCGGTCCATTTCATGCCCACCCAAGCAAAGCAACAGGCAAGTCAGACACTCAGCGGTTTCGAACCCTACGTCCCGAAAGCGGGCGAAGAGTACATGGGCGCTCCAATGCGCGCGCACTTCACCAAGATCCTGACCAAGTGGAAACTGGACTTGATGCAGGAAGTCGACCGCACTGTTGATCACATGAAAGACGAAGCGGCCAACTTTCCTGATCCGGCCGACCGTGCCAGCCAGGAAGAAGAGTTCGCCCTCGAGCTGCGCGCCCGCGACCGCGAGCGCAAACTGATCAAGAAGATCGACAAGACCCTGCAACTGATCGAAGACGAAGAGTACGGCTGGTGCGACTCTTGCGGCATCGAGATCGGCGTCAAGCGCCTTGAAGCCCGCCCGACTGCCGACATGTGCGTCGACTGCAAGAACCTGGCGGAAATCAAGGAAAAGCAGGTCGGCAAATAATCCCGGCCTGAACGAAAAACGGAGCGTGCGAACGCTCCGTTTTTGTTTCTGCTGTTTTTTGACTCTCAAGTAACATCGCCCTCATGACTGCCAACACCTCCCCCGCCTACATTGGCCGCTTTGCCCCGACCCCCAGTGGACACCTGCACTTTGGCTCGCTGGTAGCGGCGCTCGCTTCTTATCTGGATGCCCGCTCGGTGAATGGCCGCTGGCTGGTGCGCATGGAAGATCTCGATCCGCCCCGCGAAGAACCGGGCGCGCAAGCGGCGATTCTCAAGGCGCTGGAAAGCTACGGTTTCGAATGGGACGGCGAGATGGTTCGCCAGAGCGATCGGCATGAAGCCTACGCGCAAGTGCTCGACAGCCTGTTCAATCACGGCTTGGCGTACGCCTGCACCTGCTCGCGCAAACAACTGGAGCCGTATCACGGCATTTATCCGGGACTGTGCCGCAACGCCGGCCATGGCCAGGAAGACGCGGCGATTCGCCTGCGCGTGCCAGAGCTCGAATACCATTTCATCGACCGGGTGCAGGGCGAATACCGCCAGCATCTGGGCCGTGAAGTGGGAGATTTCGTCATCCGCCGCCGCGACGGTCTCTACGCCTACCAACTGGCGGTGGTGCTGGACGATGCCTGGCAGGGCATCACCGACATCGTGCGCGGTGCCGATCTGCTCGACTCAACGCCGCGCCAGCTCTACCTGCAGGAATTGCTGGGCCTGCGCCAACCGCGCTATCTGCATTTGCCACTGATTACCCAGCCGGACGGCAACAAGCTCGGCAAGTCCTATCGCTCGCCACCGCTGGAAGCCGATCAGGCCACGCCATTGTTGCTGCGGGCCCTGCGCGCACTGGGGCAAAACCCGGGGCCCGAACTGGCCCACGCCTCGCCGCAGGAACTGTTGAACTGGGGCAGCGCCCACTGGGATGCCTTGAAAATCCCGCGCACACTGACCCTGCCCGAAGCGCAACTGCTGTGACGACACTTGCAGTGGCGCGCCCATCCGTTACCATCGCCGCACGTTTTCGGGCACGCGCATAAAAAAGAGAGGCCGGGATGTACATCTATCGCTTGGTCCTGCTTCTGGTCGTGGGGATCTACCTGTTTTCTCCCGCCATCATGGATTGGTGGATCGACGCTACGGGCGCCTGGTATCGCCCTTATCTGCTCTGGCTGATCCTGATTGTCGTGACCTTCATCCTGCAGAGCCAAAAAGATGCCGATGAGCTTTAGCCTGACCCAGATGCTGCTGATCAGCGCCGCCTACCTGGCCGCGTTGTTCGGCGTGGCCTGGATCAGTGAACGGGGCATGATCCCGCGGGCGATCATTCGCCATCCGTTGACCTACACCCTGTCGCTGGGGGTCTACGCCAGTGCGTGGGCGTTCTATGGCACGGTCGGTCTGGCCTATCAGTACGGCTACGGCTTTCTGTCCAGTTATCTCGGGGTCTCCGGCGCGTTTCTGCTGGCGCCGGTGCTGCTGTATCCGATTCTGAAGATCACCCGCACTTATCAACTGTCGTCGCTGGCGGACCTGTTCGCCTTCCGCTTTCGCAGCACCTGGGCCGGTGCGCTGACCACGATTTTCATGCTGATCGGCGTCTTGCCGTTGCTGGCGCTGCAGATCCAGGCCGTGGCCGATTCCATCGGCATCCTCACCGGCGAACCGGTGCAGAATCGCGTGGCCCTGGCGTTCTGTGCGCTGATCATCCTGTTCACGATCTTCTTCGGTTCGCGTCATATCGCCACCCGTGAAAAGCACGAAGGGCTGGTGTTCGCGATTGCCTTCGAATCGGTGATCAAACTGGCGGCCCTCGGCGGCGTCGGCCTCTACGCGCTGTACGGCGTATTCGACGGCCCGCAGCAACTTGAACTGTGGCTGCTACAGAACCAGACTGCTCTCGCCGCCCTGCACACCCCGTTGCAGGAAGGTCCTTGGCGCACGTTGCTGCTGGTGTTCTTCGCCTCGGCGATCGTGATGCCGCACATGTATCACATGACCTTCACCGAAAACCTCAACCCGCGCTCGCTGGTCAGCGCGAGCTGGGGCCTGCCGCTGTTCCTGCTGTTAATGAGCCTGGCCGTGCCGCTGATTCTCTGGGCCGGCCTGAAACTCGGCGCCACCACCAATCCGGAATACTTCACCCTCGGCATCGGCATCGCCGCCAACAGCAAGTCGCTGGCGTTGCTGGCCTATGTCGGCGGACTGTCGGCGGCCAGCGGCCTGATCATCGTCACCACGCTGGCGCTGTCGGGCATGGCCCTGAACCATCTGGTGCTGCCGCTCTACCAGCCACCGGCCGAGGGCAATATCTATCGCTGGCTGAAATGGACCCGCCGAGCACTGATCGTCGCAATCATCATGGCCGGTTTCTGCTTCTACCTGATGCTGGGCGCCGAGCAGGATCTGGCCAACCTCGGCATCGTCGCCTTCGTCGCGACCCTGCAGTTCCTGCCGGGTGTGTTGTCGGTGTTGTACTGGCCGACCGCCAATCGCCGCGGCTTTATCGCCGGTCTGCTGGCAGGGATCGTGGTGTGGGTCGTGACCATGCTGTTGCCGCTGGTCGGCAATCTGCAGGGTTTCTATATTCCGCTGTTGAACATGATCTACGTCCTGGACGACACCAGCTGGCACATGGCGGCCATCGCCTCGCTGGCGGCCAACGTCCTGATGTTCACGCTGATTTCGCTGTTCACCAACGCCAGCCCCGAAGAGGCCAGCGCTGCCGAAGCCTGCGCCGTGGATAACGTGCGCCGTCCGCAACGCCGCGAATTGCACGCCGCTTCGCCGCAGGAATTCGCCACGCAACTGGCCAAGCCGCTGGGCGCCAAGGCTGCGCAAAAAGAAGTCGAGCAGGCCCTGCGCGACCTTTATCTGCCATTCGACGAGCGCCGCCCTTATGCCTTGCGCCGCCTGCGTGACCGGATCGAAGCCAACCTCTCCGGCCTGATGGGCCCGAGCGTCGCCCAGGACATGGTGGAAACCTTCCTGCCGTACAAGGCCGGCGGTGAAAACTACGTCACCGAAGACATCCACTTTATCGAAAGCCGCCTCGAGGACTACCACTCGCGCCTGACCGGGCTGGCCGCCGAACTCGATGCCCTGCGTCGCTACCACCGCCAGACTCTGCAGGAACTGCCGATGGGCGTCTGCTCGCTGGCCAAGGATCAGGAGATCCTGATGTGGAACAAGGCCATGGAAGAACTGACCGGAATTGCCGCGCAACGGGTGGTCGGTTCGCGCCTGAGCACCATCGCCAATCCATGGAAAGACCTGCTGCAAGGCTTCATCCACCTGCCCGACGAGCACTTGCACAAGCAGCACCTGGCCCTCGACGGCCAGACCCGCTGGCTGAACCTGCACAAAGCGGCCATCGACGAACCGCTGGCACCGGGCAATAGCGGCCTGGTGCTGCTGGTGGAAGACCTGACCGAAACCCAGATGCTCGAAGACAAACTGGTGCATTCCGAGCGCCTGGCCAGCATCGGTCGACTCGCGGCGGGTGTTGCTCACGAAATCGGCAACCCGATCACCGGCATCGCCTGCCTTGCGCAAAACCTTCGCGAGGAACGCGAGGAAGACGGTGAGCTGACGGAAATCAGCGGCCAGATCCTCGAACAGACCAAACGCGTGTCACGCATCGTCCAGTCGTTGATGAGTTTTGCCCACGCCGGCAGCCATCAGCACAGTGACGAGCCCGTCTGTCTGGCGGAAGTGGCCCAGGATGCCATCGGCCTGCTGGCCCTGAACCGGCGCAATTTCGAAGTGCAGTTCTACAACCTGTGCGATCCCGATCACTGGGTCGAAGGCGACCCGCAGCGGCTCGCTCAGGTTTTGATCAATCTGCTCTCCAACGCCCGTGACGCCTCGCCTGCCGGCAGTGCGGTGCGGGTCAAGAGCGAAGCCGGCGAACACACGGTCGATCTGATCGTCGAAGACGAAGGCAGCGGTATTCCGTCGAGCATCATGGACCGATTGTTCGAACCCTTCTTCACCACCAAGGATCCTGGCGAAGGCACCGGTCTGGGCCTTGCACTGGTCTATTCCATCGTTGAAGAGCATTATGGACAAATCACCATCGACAGCCCGGCTGATGTTCAGAGCCAGCGCGGCACCCGTATCCGGGTGACATTGCCGCGCCATGTCGAAGCGACGTCCGCTGTGAACTGAGACCGTCGAGAGTATCGAATCAATGCCGCACATTTTGATCGTCGAAGACGAAACCATTATCCGCTCCGCCTTGCGCCGCCTGCTGGAACGCAACCAGTACCAGGTCAGCGAAGCCGGTTCAGTGCAGGAAGCACAAGAACGCTTCAGTATTCCCACATTCGATCTGATCGTCAGCGACCTGCGACTGCCGGGCGCTCCGGGCACCGAGCTGATCAAGCTCGGCCAGGGCACGCCGGTGCTGATCATGACCAGCTACGCCAGCCTGCGCTCGGCGGTCGACTCGATGAAGATGGGCGCGGTGGATTACATCGCCAAGCCTTTCGACCACGATGAAATGCTTCAGGCTGTCGCGCGGATCCTGCGTGATCGCCAGTCGGCGCCTGCCGCCGGCGAAGCGACTCCTGCCAAATCGGCCAATGGCAGCGGCAAATCCGCCATCGACAACAGCAATGGCGAAATCGGCATCATCGGCTCGTGTCCGCCGATGCAAGACCTTTACGGCAAGATCCGTAAAGTCGCCCCGACCGATTCCAATGTGCTGATCCAGGGCGAGTCCGGTACCGGTAAAGAACTGGTGGCCCGCGCCCTGCACAACCTGTCGAAACGCGCCAAGGCACCGATGATCTCGGTAAACTGCGCAGCCATCCCGGAAAGCCTGATCGAGTCCGAACTGTTCGGCCACGAGAAAGGTGCGTTCACCGGCGCCAGCGCAGGTCGTGCCGGTCTGGTGGAAGCGGCGGACGGCGGCACGCTGTTCCTCGACGAGATCGGCGAGTTGCCACTGGAAGCCCAGGCTCGTTTGCTGCGCGTATTGCAGGAAGGCGAAATTCGCCGGGTGGGCTCGGTCCAGTCGCAGAAGGTCGATGTCCGATTGATCGCCGCGACCCACCGGGACCTCAAGAGCCTGGCGAAAATTGGCCAGTTCCGTGAGGACTTGTACTACCGACTGCACGTGATCGCGTTGAAACTGCCGGCCCTGCGCGAGCGTGGCGCCGACGTCAACGAAATCGCCAATGCGTTCCTCGCTCGCCAGAGCGCCCGCATCAACCGCACCGACCTGAAATTTGCCGCTGATGCCGAACAGGCGATCCGGCACTATTCCTGGCCGGGTAACGTGCGGGAGCTGGAAAATGCCGTCGAGCGCGCGGTGATTCTGAGCGAAAGCCCGGAAATTTCTGCCGACCTGCTGGGCATCGACATCGAGCTGGGCGACCTGGAGGACGACGAATTCATCGGCCTGCCGGCGCAAACGGCCGGTAACGCCAGCAACAGTAGTCACGAGCCGACCGAAGACCTGTCACTGGAAGACTACTTCCAGCATTTCGTACTCGAGCATCAGGACCACATGACCGAGACCGAACTGGCGCGCAAACTGGGCGTCAGCCGCAAATGCCTGTGGGAACGCCGCCAGCGTCTGGGCATTCCACGGCGCAAGACCGGGGTCGCCAGCGAGAGCTGAACGTTACCTGTCGAGTGTGCGGGTTACCGTTGAAGATGTGAAAAAACTGTTACCTCAGTCTTTTCACGTAACAGAAGCCGGGGTTATCGGTAACGAAACCCCGGCTTTTTTTCGCCCTGCGAAAACGGTTATATCGACCTAACCCCTTGTTTTATTGGGGTTCGCAAAAGTTGGCACGGCACCTGCTATATGTTTGGTACAAGAACAATAACAAGCAATGCACAAGACAATAAAAATAAGACGAATCGACTCACGCACAATAAAAACAAGACGGCGAGAGGCGCAGCTAACTGATTCTTTTGGAGAGGCGTTGTATTTGGGGCTAGCCCCACGACCAGGCCGAGAACAACAAAAACTGTCTTAAGACAGAGCCTGTACTGGTTGGATCGCAAGATCACTGCAACACAGCGACCAAAGCAATCCGTTTGCTCTTGGCTCCCGATTGGGAGGGTCATGAAGGAAAAGCTTCATGGCGAGGGCACTCAACAAAAACAAGAAGCCCGAATCAATAATAAAAAGAGCACGCAACTACTTCTTGGGGAGCTTCGGCTCCCCTTGTAGTTTCTCCTTTACGGCAAATCCCTCCCTTCTGACGCATCCTCACCCCCTCTAGCCTGCGGCTTGCGGCGCAAAACGGCAGCGTCCTACACCATCCCTCGACTAAATGCTAGAATCCCGGCCCATCATGCGGTCATTCTCTGGTATGGCCGAACATTCCTTCAAACAGTGCATCCCATGCTGAAGAAGCTGTTCCAGTCATTCCGAACTCCCCTGCGTCGTACGCAACACATCCGTAGCACGCCTGAAGTCCTCAACAGCGGCCAACATTCGCTGCAGAAGGCGCAATTCAGCCGTTACGCGGTCAACATCGTCGAACGTCTGCAGGGCGCCGGCTACCAGGCCTACCTGGTTGGCGGTTGCGTGCGAGACATGCTGCTGGGCATCACGCCCAAAGACTTCGACGTCGCCACCAGCGCCACCCCCGAGCAGGTTCGTGCCGAATTTCGCAATGCGCGGATCATCGGCCGCCGCTTCAAGCTGGTACACATCCATTTCGGTCGCGAAATCATCGAAGTCGCGACCTTCCGCGCCAATCACCCGCAAAACGAAGACGACGAAGACAGCAACCAGTCCTCGCGCAACGAGAGCGGGCGCATTCTGCGCGACAACGTCTACGGCACCCTGGAAGAGGACGCGCAACGCCGCGACTTCACCATCAACGCCCTGTATTACGATCCGGTCAGCGAGCGCATCCTCGATTACGCCAACGGCGTGCACGACATCCGCAATCACCTGATCCGCCTCATCGGCGACCCGAAGCAGCGTTACCAGGAAGACCCGGTGCGGATGCTGCGGGCCGTGCGTTTCGCCGCCAAGCTCAATTTCGGTATCGAGAAGCACACCGTCCAGCCGATTCGTGAACTGGCGCCGATGCTGCGCGAGATTCCGTCGGCCCGCCTGTTCGAGGAAGTGCTCAAGCTGTTCCTCTCCGGCCACGGTGCCATCACCTTCGAGATGCTGGTCGACCTGCAACTGTTCGCGCCACTGTTCCCGGCCAGTGCCGATGCGCTGGAACACAACCCGGAATACACCCACACGCTGATCAGCGAAGCCCTGACCAACACCGATCTGCGGATCAAGCAGAACAAACCGGTGACCCCGGCGTTCCTGTTCGCCGCGCTGCTGTGGCCAGCCCTGCCGGCCCGCGTGTTGCGCCTGCAAGAGCGCGGCATGCCGCCGATTCCGGCCATGCAGGAAGGCGCTCACGAACTGATCGCCGAACAGTGCCAGCGCATCGCGATTCCAAAACGCTTCACCATGCCGATCCGCGAGATCTGGGACATGCAGGAGCGCCTGCCACGCCGCAGCGGCAAACGCGCCGACCTGCTGCTGGACAATCCGCGCTTCCGCGCCGGCTACGATTTCCTGCTGCTGCGTGAAAGCGCTGGCGAGCAGACCGATGGCCTGGGCGAATGGTGGACCGATTATCAGGACGCCAATGACAGCGAGCGTCGCGACATGATCCGCGACCTCAGCGGTAAGGGTGATGACGCCAGTGGCGCACCGCGCAAGCGTCGCCGCAGCAGCGGCTCCAAGCGCAAACGCGCCGGCGCACCGAGCGCCACGGGCGAATAAGCTATGGAACGCATCTACATCGGCATGGGCAGCAACCTGGCTGACCCGGCCGAACAACTGCGCAGCGCGGTCGATGCGCTGGGGCAATTGCCCGACACCGAACTGGTCGGTGTGTCTGCCTTCTACCAAAGCGACTCGCTGCTGCCGGGCCAACCGCGTTACACCAACGCGGTTGCCGCACTCGACAGTGCGCTCGCCCCGCTGGATCTGCTCGATGCCTTGCAGGCAATCGAAAACGATCAGGGCCGCGAACGACTGGAGCGCTGGGGCCCACGCACGCTGGATCTGGACATTCTGCTGTTCGGAGATCGCCTGATCGACGAGCCGCGCCTCAAAGTCCCGCATTACCACATGCAGGAACGCGCGTTCGTTCTCTATCCTCTGGCCGAACTGGCTCCCGAAGATCTGCACTTGGCCGATGGCCGCAACCTTGCCGACCTTCTGAAAGCCTGCCCGTTCGTCGGCCTCGAACGCCTCTCTCACGCCTGACACGAACCGCTGATGCGGGAGCCCATCGGCTCCCGCATTTTTGCGTTTTTGTAGGACAAAAACCCCGCAGATCAGGCCCGCCGGCCCGCTGAATCGCATCAGTAACGCCGGTAACACTCCCCTCGTAACAATGCGGTAACACATGCAATTGACTTCCTGAGGCCTCATCACGACTATAGGCGTCCCGCTGCCGCCAACCCGGCATACAAGGGCGCAATCCAGGCCTTATAAGCACGACAAAAGAGCGTGCGCCTGAATAGATGACGAATCACGCGCGTTACTCGCAGTAGTTTCCAAAGCGCCTGAACGAGGATTTCTTACATGCCAGCCATCACCCTGACCACGCTCCAGAGCCTCAAGCAGAAAGGTGAAAAGATCACCATGCTGACCTGCTATGACGCGACCTTCGCCCACGCCTGCAACGAGGCAGGTGTCGAAGTGCTGCTGGTGGGCGACTCCCTCGGCATGGTCCTGCAGGGTCACGACAGCACCCTGCCGGTGACCACCGCAGAAATGGCCTACCACGTTGCCAGCGTCAAACGCGGCAACTCTGATGCCCTGATCCTGGCCGACCTGCCGTTCATGGCCAACGCCACCCTCGAACAAACCATGACCAACAGCGCCCTGCTGATGCAGGCCGGCGCGCACATGGTCAAGGTCGAAGGCGCCTTGTGGCTGGCGGACTCGATCCGCCTGCTGGCCGAGCGCGGTGTGCCGGTCTGCGCCCACATGGGCCTGACCCCGCAAGCCGTGAACATTCTCGGTGGCTATAAAGTGCAGGGTCGCAACGAGAACCAGGCACGCCAGATGCGCGCCGACGCGATCTCCCTTGAGCAGGCCGGTGCAGCCATGCTGCTGCTCGAATGCGTGCCGAGCGAACTGGCGGCTGAAATCAGCCAGGCCGTGAAAATCCCGGTGATCGGCATTGGCGCCGGCAGCGACACCGACGGTCAGGTGCTGGTACTGCACGACATGCTCGGTCTGTCGATCAGCGGCCGCGTGCCGAAGTTCGTGAAGAACTTCATGCAGGGTCAGGACAGCATCCAGTCCGCGCTGAAGGCTTACGTCAGTGAAGTCAAAGCCGTCACTTTCCCCGGGATCGAACACGGATTCTCTGCATGAACACCGTCAAAACCGTACGAGAACTGCGCGCCGCCGTGGCGCGCGCCCGCAGCGAAGGCAAGCGCATCGGCTTCGTGCCGACCATGGGCAATCTGCACAGCGGCCACATCGCACTGATCACCAAGGCCACCCAGCGTGTGGACTTCGTGGTCGCGAGCATTTTCGTCAACCCGCTGCAGTTCGGCGCCGGCGAAGACCTCGACAAGTACCCGCGCACCCTGGCGGCGGATCAGGAAAAACTGCTGGAAGCCGGGTGCGATCTGCTGTTCGCCCCGACCGTCGAAGAAATGTACCCCGACGGCATGGCCGGGCAGACCCGGGTCAGTGTGCCGCAACTCTCCGAAGGCCTGTGCGGCGCCAGCCGTCCGGGGCATTTCGAAGGCGTGGCGACGGTGGTCAGCAAGCTGTTCAACATGGTCCAGCCGGACCTGGCGATCTTCGGCCAGAAAGACTTCCAGCAACTGGCGGTAATCCGAGCGCTGGTGCACGACCTGAACATGCCGATCCAGATCATCGGCGAACCGACCGTCCGCGCCGCCGACGGTCTGGCGCTGTCCTCGCGCAACGGCTTCCTCAGCGAAGAACAGCGCGCCGTGGCGCCGGTGGTCTATCGCACCCTGAGCAGCATTGCCGAGTCGATCAAGCAAGGCGAGCGCGACTTCCCTGCCCTGATCCAGGCGCAACGCCAGCAACTGGAAGCCGCCGGCCTGCGTCCGGACTACCTGGAAATCCGCCACGCCTTGACCCTGCGCCCGGCAACGGCCGAGGATCGCGATCTGGTGATTCTGGTCGCGGCCTTCCTCGGCACCACCCGGTTGATCGACAACCTGCACCTGAATCTCGATACCCCCGCCTGAACACCGGCAAACGCTGTGGGAGCAACCCCGCTCCCACAGCGTCTGCACGCGCTTCCAGACCGTATTGCTGACTACCTGCCCATCGGGCAAACTGCCCGCCGTTCGACTCCACGCGATAAGCAGGGACTTGCTCGCATTACTCGCCGTCTGTCGGCCCCGTCTGTTATCAATGTTAAAAAAGTACCGAAAACAGGTCAGACAAAGCCAAGACAGATCGCGGCGCTGGGTTTACTGTATTCGCCCTGCGCCAAAGTAATCGTGTCGACGCAGTTGCCCCCTCGCCCAAACATGGCGGGGAGGTCTTTTCAGAGTTCAAAAGGCCGTTCAAGTAAAAAGGAAAACCGCAGCGATGGCGTACTACCGCACTCCTCATGACGTTACCGCTCTGCCTGCCTGGCAAGCGTTGAAAGATCACCGCCAAGCCATGCAGGATTTCAGCATGCGCGAAGCCTTCAACGCCGATCCGCAGCGCTTCAATCAGTTCACTCTCAGCAGCTGCGGACTGTTTCTCGACTATTCGAAGAATCTGATCAACGCCGAGACCCGCAACCTGTTGGTGGGTCTGGCCAATGAAGTCGATCTCAAGGGCGCGATCAAGGCGCTGTTCGACGGCGAAATCGTCAACTCCTCCGAAGGCCGCCCGGCGCTGCACACCGCCCTGCGTCGCCCGGTCGGCGACAAGCTGTCGGTCAACGGCGTCAACGTGATGCCTGAAGTACACAAGGTGCTGAACCAGATCACCGATCTCGTGGGCCGCATCCACGACGGTCTGTGGCGTGGTTACACCGAGAAGCCGATCACTGACGTTGTGAACATCGGCATCGGTGGTTCGTTCCTCGGCCCTGAGCTGGTTTCCGAAGCCCTGCTGTCCTACGCCCAGAAAGGCGTGCGTTGCCATTACCTGGCGAACATCGACGGCAGCGAATTCCACGAGCTGACGCAAAAACTGCGCGCCGAGACCACGCTGTTCATCGTTTCGTCGAAATCGTTCAACACCCTCGAAACTCTGAAAAACGCCCAGGCCGCACGCGCCTGGTACTTGGCTCAGGGTGGTTCGGAAGCCGAGCTGTATCGCCACTTCATCGCCGTATCGAGCAACAATGCCGCCGCCGTGGCTTTCGGTATCCGCGAAGAAAACATCTTCCCGATGTGGGACTGGGTCGGCGGTCGTTACTCGCTGTGGTCGGCCATCGGCCTGCCAATCGCGCTGGCCATCGGCATGTCCAACTTCAAGGAACTGCTGTCCGGTGCCTACACCATGGACCAGCATTTCCAGAGCGCGCCGTTCGAACAGAACATGCCGGTGCTGCTGGCCCTGCTCGGCGTGTGGTATGGCAACTTCTGGGGTGCGCAGAGCCACGCGATCCTGCCGTACGACCACTACCTGCGTAACATCACCAAGCACTTGCAACAGCTGGACATGGAATCCAATGGCAAGAGCGTGCGCCAGGACGGCACCGCGGTGTCGACCGACACTGGCCCTGTGATCTGGGGCGGCGTCGGCTGCAACGGTCAGCACGCTTATCACCAGTTGCTGCACCAAGGGACCCAACTGATCCCGGCCGACTTCATCGTGCCGATCGTCAGCTTCAACCCGGTCTCCGATCACCATCAGTGGCTGTACGCCAACTGCCTGTCGCAGAGCCAGGCGCTGATGCTCGGCAAGACCCTGCCGGAAGCCGAAGCAGAACTGCGCGACAAGGGCATGAGCGAAGACCAGGTGCAGAAAATCGCACCGCACAAGGTGATCCCGGGCAACCGTCCGAGCAACACCATCGTGGTCGAGCGCATCAGCCCGCGTCGTCTCGGTGCACTGGTGGCGATGTACGAACACAAAGTCTTCGTGCAAAGCGTGGTCTGGGGCATCAACGCCTTCGACCAGTGGGGCGTGGAGCTGGGCAAGGAACTGGGCAAAGGCGTCTACAACCGCCTGGTCGGCAGCGAAGAAACCGCCGCTGAAGACCCGTCCACCCAAGGCCTGATCAACTACTTCCGCGGCCGTCACCGCGGCTGATCCAGCCCTGAACACACCCCCTCACCATGAGGGGGTGTTTGTTTACAGGTATTGAACCCTTCCCGCTCTCGGCGCATCTTTATCCTTGTCGCACAACAAGAATAAGGAACCGTCATGTTCGATATCAGCACGTTCCCCAAAGCCGATGCCGTCCGCCGGGCTGCACAGTTGAGTCAGGACGACTACCAACGCCTGTACCGCGAATCCATTGAACACCCCAGCACCTTCTGGGCCGAACAGGCCACCCGCTTCCTCGACTGGAGCACGCCGTGGGAGACCGTCCAGCGCTATGACCTGAAGACCGGCGACGCCGCCTGGTTTGCCGGTGGCAAGCTGAACGTCAGCTACAACTGCATCGACCGCCATCTGGAAACGCGCGGCGATCAGACCGCCATCCTCTGGGAAGGCGACGACCCTGCCGAATCGACGCAAATCACCTACAGCAAACTTCATCACCAAGTCTGCCGCCTGGCCAACGTGCTGAAAAGCCGTGGCGTGAAAAAAGGCGACCGGGTGTGCATCTACATGCCGATGATCCCCGAAGCGGCCTACGCCATGCTCGCCTGCGCACGGATCGGCGCGATTCATTCGGTGGTGTTTGGCGGTTTTTCTCCGGACTCCCTGCGCGACCGTATTCTCGATGCCGACTGCCGCACCGTGATCACCGCCGACGAGGGCGTGCGCGGTGGCAAATTCGTGCCGCTGAAACAGAATGTCGACAAGGCCCTGCAGAGCTGTCCGAATGTCAGCACCGTCGTGGTGGTCGAGCGTACCCAGAACAACGTCGACTGGGTCGAAGGCCGCGACCTCTGGTATCACCAGGCGGTGCGCGACGTCAGCGACGATTGCCCGCCGGAACCGATGGACGCCGAGGATCCGCTGTTCATCCTCTACACCTCCGGCAGCACCGGCAAACCCAAGGGCGTGCTGCACACCACCGGCGGTTACCTGCTGCAAGCGGCGATGACCTTCAAGTACGTCCTCGACTACCGCGACGGCGAAGTGTTCTGGTGCACCGCCGACGTCGGCTGGGTCACCGGCCACAGTTACATTGTCTACGGCCCGCTGGCCAACGGCGCGACCACGCTGATCTTCGAAGGCGTGCCAAGCTATCCGAGCACTTCGCGGTTCTGGCAGGTGATCGACAAACACAAGGTCAACATCTTCTACACCGCCCCCACCGCCCTGCGCGCACTGATGCGTGAAGGCGCCGGGCCCTTGCAGGAAACGTCGCGACAAAGCCTCAGATTGCTCGGCAGTGTCGGTGAGCCGATCAACCCTGAAGCGTGGGAATGGTATTTCAACGTCGTAGGCGAACAACGCTGCCCGATTGTCGATACGTGGTGGCAGACCGAAACCGGCGGCATCATGCTCAGCCCGCTGGTCAGCGCCCAGCGGATCAAACCGGGCTGCGCCACCCAGCCGATGTTCGGCGTGCAACCGGTGCTGCTCGATGAGCACGGCAAGGAAATCAAGGGCGCCGGCAGCGGCGTGCTGGCGATCAAGTCGAGCTGGCCGGCGCAGATCCGCAGCGTCTACGGCGATCCGCAGCGCATGGTCGACACCTACTTCAAACCCTACCCCGGTTACTACTTCACCGGCGACGGCGCCCGCCGCGATGAGGATGGCGATTACTGGATCACCGGGCGCATCGACGACGTGATCAATGTCTCCGGCCATCGCATCGGCACCGCCGAGGTGGAAAGCGCGCTGGTGCTGCACGACAGCATCGCCGAGGCCGCCGTGGTCGGTTATCCCCACGATGTCAAAGGTCAGGGGATTTATGCATTCGTCACACCGATGAACGGCACCGAGCCCAACGACGAACTGAAGAAAGAACTGCTGGCCCACGTCAGCAAGGAAATCGGCAGCTTCGCCAAACCGGACCTGATCCAGTGGGCCCCGGCCCTGCCGAAGACCCGCTCGGGCAAGATCATGCGGCGGATCCTGCGCAAGATCGCCTGCAACGAACTCGACAGCCTTGGCGACACCTCGACACTGGCGGATCCGAGCGTGGTGCAGGGCTTGATCGATAAACGCCTGAACCAGTAAGCGCAGCTGCACGTGGCGAGCCTCAAGCCTGAAGCTCGCCGCTTGCAGCCGAGTTGCTGCTAAACTCCCGCGCCCCGATTCCCTCCAGCAAGGCGCCCGCATGTCTTCCTTGAACCTGGCGCTGCGCGCCGCCCTCGACCAACGCCAGGATCTGCTCGCCGAGCTGCACCGTCAGGGCACCGACTGCTATCGGCTGTTCCACGGCAGCCAGGAAGGCGCCGGCGGCCTGACCATCGACCGCTACGGCCCGCAACTGATGGTGCAAAGTTTCCACCAGACCCTGGCGCGCGAAGACCTGCTGCAACTGCACGCCATGGTCAACCAGACCCTGGGCCTTGAAACCCTGCTGGTTTACAACGACCGCTCCCGTGGCAACTCGCGGATCGACCGTGAAGACAGCGTCTACCGCGCCGACGACGCGGCACTGGCGGATCTGGTCGGCCACGAATGGGGCCTGAATTATCGCGTGCGGGGACGCCACGCCGGGCAGGATCCGCTGCTGTTCCTCGACCTGCGCAACACCCGCGGCTGGGTCAAGGATCACGCCAAGGGCAAAAGCGTGCTCAACCTGTTTGCCTACACTTGCGGCGTCGGTCTGAGCGCAGCGGCCGGCGGTGCGCGCGAAGTGTGCAACCTGGATTTCGCCGAGGGCAATCTGGCGGTGGGACGCGAGAACGGTCAGCTCAATCCGCAACTGCCGACCATGGAATTCATCCAGTCCGACTACTTCCCGGCGATCCGCCAGTTGGCCGGTCTGCCGATCAGTCAGCGTCGCGGGCAAAAACTGCCGAGCTATCAACGCCTCGAACAGCGCCAGTACGATCTGGTGCTGCTCGACCCGCCCGCGTGGGCCAAGAGCGCGTTCGGCACCGTCGACCTGCTGCGCGATTATCAAAGCCTGCTCAAGCCAGCCCTGCTGACCACCGCCGAGAATGGCGTGCTGATCTGCTGCAACAATCTGGCGAAAGTCAGCATGGATGACTGGCGCGAACAGGTGTTGCGCTGCGCCGAAAAAGCCGGGCGGCCGGTGCGTGAATGGAGCGTGATGACGCCAGGTGCCGACTTCCCTTCGCGGGATCAACAACCGCCGTTGAAGACACTGATTCTGCAGCTCTGATCTTTACCCCTGCAGGAGCAGCCTTCGGAAGCTCCTACAGAAATTGCAGACAAATCTGAACAATCCTGTCTCGCGCGATGTACTTCGGAACCGGAATCGCGTGCCATACTCCAAGGCACTCCGATTCAGACAGATGAAGCCGCACATGCCCAAAGGATTGATTCGCGCGATTGGCGCCCTGTTGACTGCCCTGGCCCTCTACAGCCTGCTGGGGTTCCTGATTTTGCCGGGCATTGCGCTCAGGGTGGTGAATCAGCAACTGGCCAACTACGCCACGGTGCCGGCGCATCTGCAGCGCATCGAACTCAACCCGTTCAGCCTTGAACTCACGCTGTGGGGCCTGGTGATCGGCGAGCCGGGCAAGGAACAGGTCGGCTTCGAACGGTTGTACGCCAACCTGCAACTCGACAGCCTGTGGACCAAAGCCCTGCATCTGTCCGACGTCGAACTGGAAAAATCCAGGACCGAGATCCTGTTCGCCAAAGACGGTCAGCTCAATCTTCTCGGTCTGTTCAAGCTCCCGGCCAGCGAGCCCACCCCGGCCGATCCCGACGCCAAACCCTTTCCGCTGCGCATCGACCGGATCCAGCTGGCCGGCGGCAACCTGCATTTCGTGGATGCGCGCCCCAGCGAACCGATCGAATTCGTTTACGACAAGCTCGATTTCGAGCTGAAAAACCTCAGCACCCTGCCTGAAGACAACGCCGACATGACCCTCGTCGCGATCGGCCCGGCCGGTGGGCAGATCGACTGGAAAGGTAACTTCAGCCTGGTTCCGATCGCCTCCGAAGGCACCCTCAAGATCACCGACGGCAAAATGAAAGCCTTCTGGCCTTACGTGCGCGACGCCGTGCCACTGGTGCTGGAAGAGGGTGTCGTCAGCCTGAGCACCGACTACAAGCTCAACCTGTCCAAGGAAACCGAACTGCTGCTGAGCAACGTCGCGGTCAACATCGCGCCGTTCGCCATCAAGGCGCCGGACGGACGTCAGCTGGCGAAACTCGAGCGTCTCGACGTCAGCGACACCACCGTGGATCTGGCCAAACAGCAAGTGGTGGTCGGCAAGATCCGCAGCCAGAAACTGGAAACCTGGGCTGCGCTTGAAGCGGACGGACAACTGGACTGGCAAAAACTGTTCGCCAGCCAGCCATCGAAACCCGCCGCCAAAGCGGCTGCGGAACCGGCAAGCACACCTGCGGCCGCCGACTCGCCGAAACCCGAGCCGACCGCGCCGAGCAAGCCATGGCAAGTGCTGCTCAAGGACGTGCAACTGCGTGACTACAAAGTGCATCTGGCCGACCGCTCGGCGAAGCCCGAAGTCACTCTGGATGTCACGCCGCTGAACGTCGATCTGCAAAATTTCGACAGCCTCAACGGCTCGCCTTTCAACCTCAAACTCGACACCGGCCTGGGCAAGCAGGGCAAGATCAGCGCCGACGGCGTGGTCAATCTGGCCCCGGTCACCGCGCAGCTCAACGTGAAAACCCAGGACATCGACCTGCGGGTCGCCCAGTCCTACATCAACCCGTTCATTCGTCTCGAACTGCGCAGCGGCATGCTCGGCAGTGACCTGAAAGTGAACCTGAAAAGCACCGACCCGCTGGCCCTCAGCGTCACCGGTCGCGCTCAGGTCGATCAGCTGCACACCCTCGACACCCTGAAAACCCGCGACTTCCTCAAGTGGCAGCAAGTGGTGGTCGAAGGCCTGAACTATCAGCACGGCGACAGCCTGTCGATCGACAAGGTCAACCTGTTCCAGCCGTATGCGCGGTTCATGATCAACGATGACCGCACCACCAACATCGACGACCTGTTGATCCCGCAACCGGCCGACTCCGGGGCGAAGACCGCTGCGGCGAAACCGGCGAGCAATGACAAACCACTGGGCATTCACATCGGCGGCATCGCGATCAACGACGGCTCGGCCAACTTCGCCGACTTCAGCCTGACCCCGAACTTTGCCACCGCGATTCAACAGCTCAACGGCCAGATCGGCACCATCGACAGCCGTCAGGCGAAGCCCGCCAGCGTCGATGTCAAAGGCAAGGTCGACCGCTATGCGCCGGTAACCATCAAGGGCGCAGTCAACCCGTTCGACCCGATGGCCAGTCTCGACATCGCCACCAGTTTCAAACGGGTCGAACTGACCACCCTGACCCCCTACTCCGGCAAGTTCGCCGGCTACCGGATCCGCAAGGGCCGGCTCAACCTCGACCTGCATTACCTGATCACCAAAGGCCAGCTCAAGGCCGAGAACAAAGTGGTGGTCGAGCAGCTGCAACTGGGTGAGAAAGTCGACAGCCCGGACGCCGTGAGCCTGCCGCTGAAACTGGCGATCGCCCTGCTCAAGGACGTCGACGGCAAGATCTCCATCGAGCTGCCAGTGACCGGTGACCTGAACAATCCACAATTCAGCGTGATGCCGATTGTCTGGCAGACCCTGCGCAACCTGATCGTCAAGGCCGCCGCCGCACCATTCAAGCTGATTGGCGGTCTGGTCAGCGGTGGTGGTTCCGAAGACCTCGGCACCGTGTCCTTCGCACCGGGTTCCAGCGACCTGAGCAAAGACGCCGAAGCGGCGCTGGTGAAACTCTCGCAAGCGCTGAAGGAGCGCCCGGCCCTGCGCCTGGAAATCGAAGGCACCGCGGCAAAAAGCAGTGACGGTCCGTTGCTCGCCGAACAGCGTCTGGAACGTGAATACCAGTACAACTACTACAAGATGCTCCAGCGCCGGGGCGACAAGGTGCCGGCTCAGGCTTCGCTGATTCAGGTACCGGATAACGAAAAAGGCCCGCTGCTTGAGGGCATCTATCGCACCCGCCTGAAAACCCAGCCACCGGCCGAATGGAAGGATCTGGGCAAGGAAGAACGCACCGCGAAAATGCGCGCCGACGTGATCAAGTTCTGGAGCTCCAGCGATGTGCTGTTGCGCCAGCTCGGTCAGGACAGGGCCAGCAGCATCAAGGATTACCTGGTGGACAAGGGCCAACTGGCCGACGATCGCGTGTACTTCATCGACGCCAATCTCGGCGAAGCGGAGAGCGACGGCCGGGTAGTGACGCAAATGCATCTGGATGCCGAGTAATGAACTGCAAATGGCTGACGGCACTGGGGCTGGCGTTGATCGCCAGCCAGGCTGCGGCGTCCGATACCCTGCGCTGCGGCAGCCAACTGGTGAGCCTTGGCGACCGAGCCAGCGAGGTGCTGCAAAAGTGCGGCGAGCCGGTCAGTCGCGATCTGCTCGGTTACAAGCGCAGCGCCAACCGTCGTGAAGAGTTTCAGGTCGAGGAATGGACCTATGGCCCGAGCAACGGCATGTATCAATACCTGCGTTTTGAAGGCAATCGCCTGAAACAGATCAACAGCAAGCGCGGCAACTGACCTTCCCGCTTTTTCCTCCCCTGAAATAGAACAGGCCCCGACACATGTGCCGGGGCCTGTAATGGCCACATTCCGTGTGGCCGTTCGCATGAACTCTAAAGTGCGGCAGACGTATTGCTCGGCCCGCCTGTCGCGTCTTCTCCCGGTCCAGGCGAGAAGTCTTGCCTTACTCGGCTTTCAGGCCGTCAGCGGAGACCGCTTTCACGCCTTTGATTTTCTTGGTGATGTTCACTGCGGTGGTTTTCTGGGCTTCGGTGATGGCGACCTCAGAGGACAGGGAAACCACACCTTTGTTGGTTTCGACCTTGATGTCGGTACCAGGAATGCCTTTTTCGGTTACCAGGTCGCTTTTGACTTTGGTAGTGATCCAGGTATCGGAAGTAGCTTCTTTAGCCTTGGTGACTTCACCGGCAGCCAGGGTCATTGGCGCCTGAGTGGTCTGAGTCGATTGAGCAAATGCACCGGAAGCCATGGTCAGGGTCAGCGCGGTAGCAGCAGCGGCAGTGATAGCGAACTTCTTCATACGAGTAACTCCTGTTTTTCTGGAAAGTCTGCTGCGTGTCTTGTCAGCAGGGTTACCGGAGATATTGCGAACGCTGTGCCAACTTTTAAAATCTTAATAAATCCTTATAAATCAACAACTTAAGAACTATTAATATTCTCGGAATCATGCAAATTGCATGACCGGTGAATTATCTACATGCAAGTTGCGGCTTTTCGAAAAGTTCCTAACACCCTGAAATTATTGAAGCTTTTGTGAGCTGCCGCGCAATAAAAAATGCCCCGCAAAGCGGGGCATTTCTTGCTGTATCGCTCAGATATCAAGCGCCACTGCCCGGGCAACCTCTCGGTGCGTATTCATTGTTGACCGTCGAAGCACATGTCCAGACACCCGACGTGGCACCCGTGGCCGCGCCAGAGCGAGTGAGCGTAATGGTCTTGCCCAGCACCGGGCCTGGTGCATTAAGCAGCGTACATGTAATGGTGCCAGCGCCGGTCGCCGCTGTGCCCGTAACCGTCAGCGTACAGTTGGAGGTGGCGGTTGTACCGCCATTCACAGTGGTGATATCCGGAGCGGTACCTTGGTTGATGGTGTCCTCGAACGGCACCTTCATCGCACTGATTTCCGCCAGCCCTGCCGTCACCTTCGACCGCGCCTGATACTTGGAATACTGCGGCAGCGCCACAGTCGCGAGAATACCGATGATCGCCACAACGATCAGCAGCTCGATCAGAGTGAAACCTTGTTGTTTCTTCATAGACACGCTCCATGCATGAGTCGGAATCTCATGATCTGAACAGGACTCAGCACAGCCCGTGCCAAGGGCTCGCAGCCCCGGCCTGCTGGGCGTGATCCGGACGTCGTGCCGATTCCTACAACCCGTAGCCGCACTATCTGACACTTTTTGTCACCTGCACCCCGGGTGTTTGGCGCTGTCACTTGACTAGGCTATAAGTCATGAACGGCAAGCACGTGGAAACCCCATGAATGACATCGCTCTGAGCGGTCTGGCTAAACAACTGGTCCAGGCCGAATTGCTCACGGAAAAGAGTGCCCAGCAAGCCTGGCAACAGGCGCAGCGCAATCGCCTGTCGCTGGTCAGTTACCTGGTGCAGAACAAACTGGTGAAGAGCTGGCAGGTCGCCGAAATAGCCTCGGAGCATTTCGGCATGGCATTTCTCGACCTCAACTGTCTCGACAAGGAAACCCAGCCCAAGGGCCTGGTCAGTGAAAAACTGGTGCGCCAACACCACGCCCTGCCCCTCTGGCGGCGCGGCAACAAACTATTCGTGGGGATCTCCGACCCGAGCAATCATCAGGCGATCAATGACATTCAGTTCAGCACCGGGCTGAGCACCGAAGCCATTCTGGTCGAGGATGACAAACTCACCGACGCCATCGAAAAATTCTTCGACACCCATGCCTCCGGCCTGGAGGAAATGGCCGATGTCGACCTCGACGGGCTGGACATCGAATCGGTCGATGACAGCAAGCAGGACACACTCGGCGGAATCGATGCCGACGATGCCCCGGTGGTGCGCTTCGTACACAAGATGCTGCTGGACGCGATCAAGAGCGGCTCGTCCGACCTGCATTTCGAACCTTACGAAAAGAACTACCGGGTGCGGGTGCGCACCGACGGAATACTGCGAGAAGTGGCCAGGCCGCCGATTCAGCTGGCCGGGCGTATTGCCGCGCGCCTGAAGGTCATGGCCAGCCTCGACATTTCGGAGCGGCGCAAACCCCAGGACGGGCGGATCAAGATGCGTCTGTCGAAGAGCAAGTCGATCGATTTCCGGGTCAACACCCTGCCCACGCTCTGGGGCGAGAAAGTGGTGATGCGGATCCTCGACCCCTCCAGCGCCCAGATCGGCATCGATGCCCTCGGCTACGAGCCGGAGCAGAAAGACCTGTACATGGCCGCCCTCAAGCAGCCACAAGGCATGATTCTGGTGACCGGTCCCACCGGCTCGGGCAAGACCGTGTCGCTGTACACCGGGCTGAACATCCTCAATACCGTCGACATCAACATCTCCACCGCCGAGGATCCGGTAGAGATCAACATGGAAGGCATCAACCAGGTCAACGTCAATCCACGCCAGGGGTTGGACTTTGCCCAGGCCTTGCGCTCGTTCCTGCGTCAGGACCCGGACGTGATCATGGTCGGCGAGATCCGCGACCTCGAAACCGCTGAAATCGCGATCAAGGCCGCCCAGACCGGGCACCTCGTGCTGTCCACCCTGCACACCAACAGCGCGGCGGAAACCCTCACCCGCCTGCACAACATGGGCATTCCCGGCTTCAACATCGCGACCTCGGTGAGCCTGATCATTGCCCAGCGCCTGGCGCGAAAACTCTGCGGCCACTGCAAGAAACCCATCGAAATCCCCCGCGAAACCCTGATCAAGGAAGGTTTCCCCGAGGAACGCATCGGCCATTTCACGATCTATGAGCCCTCCGGTTGCGATCACTGCAACGGCGGGTACAAGGGTCGCGTGGGGATTTATGAAGTGGTGAAGAACACCCCCGAGCTGCAACGGCTGATCATGGCCGAGGGCAACTCGCTGGAAATCGATACCCAGATGCGCCGGGACGGCTACAACGACCTGCGCACCTCGGGCCTGATCAAGGCCATGCAAGGCATCACCAGCCTTGAAGAAATCAACCGGGTCACCAAGGACTGAACATGGCGGTCAAGGCAGCGAAAATCAGCGTCTACGCCTGGGAAGGCACGGACCGAAAAGGCAGCAAGGTGACCGGCGAGCTGAGCGGCCAGAACCCCGCACTGGTCAAGGCCCAATTGCGCAAGCAAGGCATCAACCCGGGCAAGGTACGCAAGAAATCCGCCTCGTTGCTGAGCTTCGGCAAGCGCATCAAGGCCCAGGACATTGCCCTCTTCACCCGGCAGATGGCGACCATGATGAAAGCCGGCGTGCCGCTGTTGCAGTCGTTCGACATCATTGGCGAAGGCTTCGAGAACCCGGCCATGCGCAAACTGGTCGACGAGGTGAAACAGGAAGTCGCCGCCGGCAACAGCTTCGCCGCCGCGCTGCGTAAGAAGCCGCAATATTTCGACGAGCTGTACTGCAACCTGGTCGATGCCGGCGAGCAGTCCGGCGCCCTCGACACCCTGCTGGAGCGGGTCGCAACCTACAAGGAAAAGAGCGAAAGCCTCAAGGCCAAGATCAAGAAGGCCATGACCTACCCGTCCGCCGTGGTGCTGGTCGCGGCGGTGGTTACCGGGATTCTGCTGGTCAAGGTGGTGCCGCAGTTTCAGTCGGTGTTCTCTGGCTTCGGTGCCGAACTGCCAGCCTTCACGTTGATGGTGATCAGCCTGTCCGAATTCATGCAGCAATGGTGGTGGGCGATTCTCGGTCTGCTGGTGGCCGGTTTTTTCGGCACCCGCCATGCCCTGAAAAAATCCCAGGCCCTGCGCGACCGGCGTGACGCCTGGTTTCTCAAGCTGCCGCTGGTGGGCACCTTGATGTACAAGTCCGCCGTGGCTCGGTTTGCCCGGACCCTGTCGACCACCTTCGCGGCCGGCGTGCCGCTGGTGGAAGCACTGGACTCGGTGGCCGGGGCCACCGGCAACGTGGTGTTCAAACGCGCCGTGCTGCGCATCCGCCAGGACGTTTCCACCGGCATGCAGCTGAATTTCTCGATGCGCTCCACCGGCATCTTTCCGAACATGGCGGTGCAGATGACCGCCATCGGCGAAGAGTCCGGCGCACTGGACGAGATGCTCGACAAGGTCGCGGGTTTCTATGAGGACGAAGTGGACAACATGGTCGACAACCTCACCAGCCTGATGGAGCCGTTCATCATGGTGGTGCTCGGGGTGATCGTCGGCGGTCTGGTGGTGGCGATGTACCTGCCGATCTTCCAACTCGGCTCAGCGATCTGACATGCCTATCGACGAACTCTTCAGTCTCTACCCACTGGCCTTTGTCATCACCGCCCTGCTGCTCGGGCTGGTGGTCGGCAGTTTTCTCAACGTGTTGATCTGGCGCCTGCCGAAAATGCTCGAGCGCGAATGGCGCCAACAGGCTCACGATGTTTTGGGGCTGCCCGGTGAAGCGCCATTGCCCACCTACAACCTGATGCTGCCGCATTCGCAATGCCCGCACTGTGGCCACCGGATCCGCGCGTGGGAAAACATTCCCGTGTTGAGTTACGTGTTCCTGCGCGGGCGCTGTTCAAGTTGCAGCGCACCGATCAGCAAGCGCTACCCGCTGACCGAACTAACCTGCGGCCTGCTCTCGGCGTTCATCGCCTGGCACCTGGGTTTCGGCTGGCCGGCGTGCCTGCTGATCGTGCTGACCTGGGGCCTGTTGGCCATGAGCCTGATCGACACCGAACATCAATTGCTGCCCGACGTGCTGGTGCTGCCGCTGCTGTGGCTGGGATTGATCGTCAACAGCTTCGAGCTGTTCGTGCCGCTGCACGATGCCCTGTGGGGCGCGGTGCTGGGTTATATGGCGCTGTGGTCGGTGTTCTGGCTGTTCAAACTGATCACCGGCAAGGACGGCATCGGTCACGGCGATTTCAAGCTGCTGGCGCTGCTCGGGGCCTGGGGCGGCTGGCAGATTCTGCCGCTGACCATCCTCTTGTCCTCGCTGGTGGGCGCCGTGCTCGGGGTGATTTTGCTCAAGCTGCGTGACCAGAAAACCTCGACGCCGATCCCCTTCGGCCCGTATCTGGCAATTGCCGGCTGGATTGCCTTGCTCTGGGGTGGTCAAATAACCGGCTTCTATTGGCAGTTTGTCGGTTTGAAATGAATACCCCTGTGGAAAAACCCTGGATTCTCGGCCTGACCGGCGGCATCGGCAGCGGCAAAAGCGCCGCCGCCCAGCACTTCATCGATCTTGGTATCCACGTGGTGGACGCCGATCACGCAGCGCGCTGGGTGGTCGAACCAGGCCGCCCGGCACTGGCGAAGATCGCCGAACACTTCGGCCCCGATGTGTTGCAGGCCGACGGCACGCTGGATCGTGCGGCCCTGCGCAAACTGATCTTTGAGGTGCCGGAGCAACGGCGCTGGCTCGAAGCGCTGCTGCATCCGCTGATCGCCGAGGAAATCGCCCATCATCTGGCACTGGCACAATCACCTTACGCGATTCTGGTTTCGCCGCTGCTGATCGAATCCGGGCAATACGCGATGACTCAGCGAATCCTCGTGATTGACGCCCCGCAACAACTGCAGATCGAACGCACCTTGCAGCGTGACCAGACCAGTGAACAGCAGGTCCAGGCGATCCTCAAGGCCCAGTCCAGCCGCGAAGACCGCGTCAGCCGTGCCGACGAGGTGGTGGTCAACGACCGCGACCTCGCCTGGCTGCACAGCGAGGTCGAGCGCCTGCATCACTTTTACCTGACTTTATCCGGAGGCCAATCATGAGCCAGACCCCAACCGTCAACTGCCCGACTTGCGGCGCGCCCGTGGAATTCACCCCGGAAAACAAATACCGTCCGTTCTGCTCGGACCGCTGCAAACTCATCGACCTCGGCGCCTGGGCGTCAGAAGAGCACAAGATTCCGGTGGCCCCGGATGCCGAGGACGAACTGTTTTCCGGCGATTTCGACCCGCGTCACTGATCCCGCTCAGGGCCGCATGAAGCCGTAGTCCTGATCGTCGTCGAGGTTTTCCGCCAGAAAGCGCAACTCGTCGGCCAGGTCTTCGGCGTTGCGCACCGCCTTGCTCTGCTGCACCACCGCACTGAGCAAGGCGCGCAGGCTCAGGCCCGGATCGAACCCCACCTCCTGCGCCATCTCCAGACTCTGCCGGGTTTCCTGCCTCGCCCACTCGTACACGCTCATGCCGCTGCTCCTGAAGGGATTTGGCCGAGCATGAAATGCGGCGCGCTGGGTGGATTTGATGTGGATCAAGACTTGGGATCGTCATCCTTCCACGGCGCCGAAAGGTAGCGTGTGCGGTTGAAGGTCTCCAGCCATTCCGGGCAGAACACCACCAAGGCGCTGACCACCATGCCGTTGATGAAGGCTTCGGGAAAAATCAGTAGCCACAGGTAACCGATGAAATCTTCCAGCCATTCGGGCATGGCAAAGAGACCGTCGTACCAAAGCAACGTCAGGCTCAGCGTCAGGCAGAGCAACGCCGACAGCGCGGCGGCGAAAAAACCGGAACAGAAGATGTACACGAACGGATTGCGTGGCTGGGCGCGCTCGACCAGGATCGCCACGCATTCGGTGATCAGCACTGGCAACAGGATCAGCAAGGCGCCGTTGACCCCGACGGCCACCAGATCCTGACGTCCCAACAAGACCAGTCCCAGTTGCGCCACCAGTCCGCCAACGATCGCCAGCGGCCAGTCCAGCAGCAGCGTCACCGCTGTCATGCCGATGAAGTGGTAGGACACGCCGGTGTCGAAATCCCTGCGCACCAGCCACAGCAGAAACAACGCGAACACCGTGCCGAACAGCAAATGCTGACGGCGGTTGTCGCTGAACAGTTCGACCCACGGTGCGCGAACAATCGCCCAGAGCAGTACCGGCAGGTAAATCAGCCAGCCGAGGGTCAGACTTGTCGATGACAGCAGTTCTGCACCGATCATGATCCCATCACCTTCATTCGCACCGCAGACTCCTTTGATTGGCGCTCCTACGGCGAAGTCTACACCTGCACGGCGGGACATCTGCCGATGCAAAGCTTTCTGCTTGTCGCAATTGAACGCTAAGCTTGGGCCTATGGATGACTCAGATTATTTACGCCTGCTGACCATCGCGGCCGAGCAAGCCAACGCCTTCCTGTCCAATGCCCGCAAATGGGAGCGTGAGCGTTGGGTCTGCCAGCGCCTGCTGCAAGGCTTGAATATTCCTTATCGCGCTGACGAATTCGCCCCCGCCGGTGAGCCGCCGGACGTGCTGTTTCGCGACGCCAATTTCGAGGTGTTTTTCGTCCTCGACGAGGGCCGTCGGCTCAACGACGAATGGCGCGATGAGCTGCAACGGCGGCGCAGTGCGTTTTCCCTCAGCCAACTGGTGCGGCGTGAAGCCAAGCCGCGGCGGATTCCGGCCAATGAATTTCTGCTGAGACTGGCGCCGACCTTGCGCAAGAAAGCGCACAACTACAAGGAACGCGGGATGGATCTGGGCGAGCTGGACATCATTGCCTTCGCCAGCCTCAAACGCGAAGTGCTCGACCTGAATAGCCACTTTCCGCCACCCACCGAATACCTGCGTCAGGGCTGGCGTTCACTGTCGCTGGTCGGGCCGACCTTTGCGCGGGTGCTGTTCGCCCATCCCGATGCCCCGGATTTTCTGCGCGGCAACCTGGGACGCAGCATCGTGTTCGATGTCGGGATCAGCCTGTGACGCCGCTTCAACAATTGATTGCCGATGTCCCACAGACCGGGTGCGTGCGCTGGATTGGCGTGCGCCCCGAATCACGGGGGCCGATGCTCGCACTCGATGCAGTGGAGGCGCGTCTTGAAGCCGGGCTCACCGGCGATCACGCGCGGCCCGGTGTGCGCAATGCGCGGCAGGTGACGCTGATTCAGTGGGAACATCTGGCCGTGATCAGCGGCCTGATGGGCCGGTCGGCCGAACAACCGGTCACGCCTGAAGATCTGCGGCGCAATCTCGTTATAAGCGGGATCAACCTGTTCAGCCTCAAGGGGCGGCGCTTTCGCATTGGTCAGGCGATTTTCGAAACCACAGGCTGGTGCCAGCCGTGTGCGCGCCTGCAAAACAACCTTGGCCCCGGAACGTTCCAGGCCGTGCGCGGGCATGGCGGAATCACCGCGCGAGTGTTACAAAGCGGGATCATTCGCCTCGGGGACAGTGTGTCTGTCGAACCGGTCCCGGACAGTGGCTATGCTGCGTTCAATCCCGGTTGAAAACCGCTGTAGCGTGTTCTCATTCAGTAACGTCTACCTGACGAGGCCTTTATGACCAGCCGCCTGAACCCCGAAGACCAGAAGCATGTCGAAGAGTACCTGCAGTTGTCCCAACACCGTGTCGAGCGCCGGCCATTCCGGCCGTGGATGCTCCTGGTGCTGGTGCTGGCAGTGACCATCGGTCTGGGCCTGTTGAGCCGATTTATCAGTTACCTGACGCTATGAGCTGCATCGCGCTCGCTCGGGTAGCCGTACCGATTTCCTTTCAAAACCTTGCGAGCTATCCCTATGTCCCATCGTATTGTCATTGTCGGCGGCGGCGCCGGCGGTCTGGAGTTGGCTACCCGTCTGGGTAAGACTCTGGGCAAACGCGGCACCGCCAGCATCATGCTGGTCGACGCGAACCTCACGCACATCTGGAAACCGCTGCTGCACGAAGTGGCCGCCGGATCGCTGAACTCTTCCGAAGACGAACTCAACTATGTCGCCCAGGCCAAATGGAACCACTTCGAGTTCCAGCTGGGGCGCATGAGCGGGCTCGATCGTGAGCAGAAGAAGATTCAGCTGGCCGCCACCTACGACGAAAACGGCGTTGAGCTGGTTCCGGCGCGGGAAGTGCCCTACGACTCTCTGGTGATCGCGGTCGGCAGCACCACCAACGATTTCGGCACCCAGGGTGCAGCGCAGCACTGCCTGTTCCTCGACACCCGCAAGCAGGCCGAGCGTTTCCATCAGCAACTGCTCAACCACTACCTGCGTGCTCACGCCGGGCAAACCGATGTGGTCCAGCAAATCAGCGTGGCCATCGTTGGCGCCGGCGCCACGGGCGTCGAACTGGCGGCCGAGCTGCACAACGCCGCACATGAACTGGCGGCTTACGGCCTGGACCGGATCAAACCGGAAAACATGCACATCACCCTGATCGAGGCCGGGCCACGGGTGCTGCCAGCCCTGCCGGAGCGCATCAGCGGGCCGGTGCACAAGACCCTGGAGAAACTCGGGGTCAACGTGATGACCAACGCGTCGGTCAGCCAGGTCACCGCCGACAGCCTGATCACCGCCGATGGCAACGAGATCAAGGCCAGTCTGAAAGTCTGGGCCGCCGGGATCCGCGCACCGGGTTTCCTCAAGGACATCGACGGTCTGGAAACCAACCGCATCAATCAGCTGCAAGTGCTGCCGACGCTGCAGACCACCCGCGACGAAAACATTTTCGCCTTCGGTGATTGCGCCGCCTGCCCGCAACCGGGCTCGGATCGCAACGTTCCGCCACGGGCCCAGGCTGCGCACCAACAGGCATCGCTGTTGGCCAAATCGCTGAAGCTGCGCATCGAAGGCAAGACCCTGCCGGAGTACAAATACACCGACTACGGCTCGCTGATTTCGCTGTCGCGTTTTTCGGCTGTGGGTAACTTGATGGGTAACCTGACCGGCAGCGTGATGCTTGAGGGCTGGCTGGCGCGGATGTTTTACGTGTCGCTGTATCGCATGCACCAGATGGCGCTGTACGGGCCGTTCCGCACGGCGATGCTGATGCTGGGCAGCAAGATCGGACGCGGCACCGAGCCGCGCCTGAAGCTGCACTGATGTAAAAACACCGTGGGGGCGGGCTCGCCCTCACGGTGTTTTGTTTTCTACTGTATCTGCCTCTGCTTTCCCCACCTTCGCTTACAAACGCCCCGCTCCTCGACACAGACGCGATACACCGCCACCGCTTAATGGCCACACCCGAGCACACCTGCTCCGGCTGATCGCCCTAAACGTGTGGTTGCGCAGTGCAACCGAAGGAGAATGCAATGTCCCGTACTTCGAAAATTGGCAAAAACTCCCTTGGCCTGGTCGGTGCCGTACTGGCCGGCGGCCTGATGCTGTCCGGCTCGGTGTTCGCCGCGCAACCGCTGGCCCAGGGTTACATGGTCGCTTCGGCCGAGACCTCGGTGAAAACCCCGGAAGGCAAATGCGGTGAAGGCAAATGCGGCGATGCGTCGATGGCCAAGACCGACACCGATGGCGACGGCAAGGTTTCGCGCGCCGAGTTCCTGAAGGTTGCGCCGAAGTCCGACTTCGACAAGATCGACACCAACCACGACGGCTTCATCGACGAGCAAGAGGCGTACAACAACGTCAAAGCCAACTTCGAAGCCAATGGCAAGAAAATGCCGAAAGGCCTGTTCGAACACCTGAAAGACCAGGACGGTGCCTGATTTTTCAGACGCCCGACAAAACAAAGCCGCGCGTTCTCTGACGAGAAGCGCGGCTTTTTCACGCCTGCATGATTACAGCTGGAAGCGTCGCACCATGCCTTGCAGGGCGTTGGCCAGTTGCGACAGTTCATGGCTCGACGCGTTGGTTTGATCGGCACCCGCCGCCGAGCGCACCGACAGATCGCGAATGTTCACCAGATTGCGATCCACTTCCCGCGCCACCTGCGCCTGTTCTTCGGCGGCGCTGGCGATCACCAGATTGCGCTCGTGGATTTCGTGTACCGAGGCCGTGATCGTCTGCAACGCTTCACCGGCCCGCTCGGCCAGCACCAACGTGGTGGCAGCGCGCGAGGCACTGGCCTGCATCGACTCCAGCGCCAGGCTTGAACCGTTGCGCATGCCCTGCACCATCTGCTCGATTTCCTGGGTCGATTGCTGCGTGCGATAAGCCAGTGCCCGGACTTCGTCGGCGACCACGGCAAACCCGCGTCCGCTCTCTCCGGCCCGGGCCGCTTCGATGGCAGCGTTGAGTGCCAGCAGATTGGTCTGTTCGGCGATCGCCCGGATCACGTCCAGCACTTTGCCGATGTCCTGCGACTGATTGGCCAGTGATTGCACCAGCTCGCCGGTGTGTTCGACTTCGCTGGCCAGGGCGTTGATGGCGCCGGCGGTTTCGCTGACCCGCTCCTGGCCCAACTGCGCGGATTCGCTGGACTGGCGGGTGGCGTCGGACGTCGACACCGCATTGCGGGCGACTTCCTCGACCGCCGTGGTCATCTCGTTGACCGCGGTGGCGGCTTGTTCGATTTCGTTGTTCTGCTGTTGCAGCCCTTGCGTGCTGTCGTGGGTGACCGCGCTCAGCTCATCGGAAGCGGTCGCCAGTTGCGTTGCCGAGCCGCTGATGCCCTGCAGGGTTTCACGCAAATTCTGCTGCATGGTCGCCAACGCCTTGAGCAACCGGCTGACTTCATCGTTGCCGTGGGTTTCGATCGGACGGGTCAGATCGCCTCTGGCAACGTGCTCGGCAGCGTCGACGGCGGCGCTCAGGGGGCGAACGATGCTGCGGGTCAGCAACATGGCCAGGGCCACGGTCGCCAGCGCCGCCAGAGCGATGAACAAGCTCACGATGGTGCGCGAGGTTTCGTAGTGGGCTGCAGAGTTCTGGCTTTCGGCAGCGACCTGGCGGGCGAACAAGTCTGCCAGGTCATTGAGTTGTTTGCCGGAGCCGTCGACTACGGTTTTCATGTCGACCAGCAGCAGCTTGGTCAGCTCGTCGCGCTTGCCTTGCTCGGCGAGAGTGAACGACTGAGCGATGCCGGTGCGGTAGGCAGCAAAGGTCTTCTTGAACTGATCGTACAACTGCTGCCCTTCCGGGGTGGTCACCAGCCGGTCGTAGGCGGCGATTTTCTCGCTCAGTTCCTTGTCGCGGGTGTCCATCTGGCTGCGGTACGTGGCGATGTTGGCCGGATCCTGATCCAGCGCCATGCGCAGCGAGATGGTGCGAATGCGCAGCATGATCTCGCGAATCTCGTCGCCACCGCGAATGCTCGGCAGCCACTGCGTCTCCACCGCCACTTCGCTGTCGCGGATGCTCGACATCTGCCCCAGCGCAAACACCCCGAGCAACGCCACCAGCACCGCGATCAGGGCAAAGCCCAGGGCGGCACGGGGAGCAATATTCAACTGACGAAGCAACATGACGAACGCCCTTTTTCTTGTATTGGCCGGATGCAAGGGGCGATCGATGGCAGGCCCCTTTCGTTAGCGGGCTATCGGCAAGTTGTACGATGACTTGAATGAAACATTTCCGGAGGGCAAAAAAAATCCCCGTATCTTTCGATACGAGGATTTTTAATATGGTCGGGGTAAGGGGATTCGAACTCCTGACATCCTGCTCCCAAAGCAGGCGCGCTACCGGACTGCGCTATACCCC
>NZ_JBXARR010000015.1:0-44653 GCF_058808435.1 Pseudomonas sp. GW821-FHT11D10
GATGGCCTCCGAAAACAAAACACCCTGCGAAAGCGTAGCCCTCGCAGGGTGTTGGGGGTGACCATCTCATTAACCCGTAGCGTTTGCGCGCTACGGGTTTTTCGTTTCTGGCGCCGATTACGACAGTTCGGTCGTGCGTGCCGGCACCTCAGATGCAGACTTTTCCTTGGCAGGCTCGACGGAGCTGACCCCAGCCATTCTCCGCCGCGCGATTTCCGCACCGCGACGACGCAATGGCGTTTCGACAAAACGGTAATTCAACTCGCTGCACACCAACATGATTGCAAACGAGGTCAGCAACATCGGCACGGTGAACTCTGCGCCCAACGCGACACCCCGTTCGCTGGCCACCCGGCTCCAGATCTCGGTGCTCAAGTGGTAGGCGAACATATGCACAACGTACAACGCATACGAGCGCGACCCCAGCCATTGCCCGAGCCCGCTCAAAATGGCCGGGCAGTAGATGTAACCCTTCTGATAACTGGAAAGCCAGACGAGAATCAACGCATTGATTGCGATCAGCCCCACCGCGATCGGCATGGCGATCATCTGACCGGCAATGGCGCCGAGCATGTAAAGCAGGAACAAGGTGAGTGCCAGCCGCTTCAGCAAGCTGGCGCCCAGTACCGTGGGCTCAATGTCCTTGTACAACGATGTGCGTGTGAACAGGCACAGCAAAATGCCCCACATCATCGCATCCAGACGGAACGAGAAAAGCATGCCGGCCAATGGTCCGCCAAACGCATAGCGATTGAAGGGAAATTGCACGGCAATCAGCGCGATCAGGGTGATCACCCGCCAGCGCGTGGAAGTGATCAGCAGCAGGAACAACGGGAAAATGAAGTAGAACTGCTCCTCCAGCGCCAGGCTCCAATACACCGAGTTTGGCCCCAGCAGTACGCCGTACTGGTTCGCCAGGTTGCCCGTGAATGTCGCGACGGCGGTGAAGCTGCGCAGATTATCGAACCACGACTGGAAGGCGTTCGACTGGTTGAAAAAGATTGAAAATGCCAGCGGTATCAGCACCCATAACCAAGCTGTGGGCAGTAGACGATAGGCACGACGAATCCAGAATGAAGTGGCGGCGAGTCCGAAGCGGTTTTGTTCCCGGTTCTTGTCGAAATAGTCCAGATAGGCCTTGCTGACGACAAAGCCTGAAATACAGAAGAACAGATCCACCCCCGACCAAGGGGAATAGACGTTGAACAGCTTCTCCATGAACTCGGCATGGAACGGCAGCAACAGTGAACTGTGGGCCAACACCGTCATCAGGATAGCCACGCCGCGCAGGTACTCGATTTCCTTGTTCTTGCTACTGCTCATCGTTTTCTCTTGTTCTTGTGATGGAACTGACACCCGACGCCGGGGAGCCCGCTCTTGCAAAATGGACGGGCTCGAAAGCGCCGGACCGATCATGGATTGGCTAGCCGTTGCCTTCAAGACTCTATGCGAAACTTTATTGCCCTGAATACAGGGACCGATCAGTCAGTTCACGATCACCGAAAAGCCATCTACACCCGCCCAAACGACGAAGCCCCCGCAATGCGGGGGCTTCGAATCCAAACCGGAAATGGTTCAGCAACTTCAATCAGAACGGGATATCGTCATCGAAGCTGTCGAAATCCGGAGCCGGTTGCGGTGCGGCCTGCTGAGGAGCCGGGGCCGGACGCTGCTGAGGTGCCGACTGCTGCGGACGCGGAGCCTGCTGGCGTGGCGCCTGCTGCTGATAGTTGTTGCCACCGCCTTGTTGGTCGCCCTGTTGTGGACGACCGCCCAGCAGTTGCATGGTGCCTTGCATGTCGACCACGATTTCGGTGGTGTAACGCTTGATACCGTCTTTTTCCCACTCACGGGTTTGCAGCTTGCCTTCGATGTAAACCTGCGAACCCTTGCGCAGGTATTCGCCGGCGATTTCGGCAACCTTGCCGAACATCGATACGCGGTGCCACTCGGTCTTCTCGACCTTCTGACCGGTCTGCTTGTCGGTCCACTGCTCGCTGGTCGCCAGACTCAGGTTGGTCACGGCGTTACCGTTGGGCAGGTAGCGTACTTCGGGATCCTGGCCGCAAGTACCGACCAGAATGACTTTGTTAACCCCACGGGCCATAACGTTCTCCTAGGCTTCGCACGCAGTCTGCGCCGGGTTGTTCACCAGGCGTTCGAGAGTGGTGCGATCCATTAATTCGGTGTCCAGTTTGATGTAGATCGCCGCTTCATCAGCAACTATCACTGCATCAGTTACCCCTACGAGGGCCTTGAGACGCTCGACCAGACCCGCTTCGCGGATCGCTTCGGGCGACAGCGGCAGGCGCAGGCTCGTCACGTAGGGAGGTTCGCGCATGGTAACAGCAAAGGCCAGCCAAAGTGCAGCCAGCCCGGCACATCCGAGGAACACAACCGACAGACCGCCATGCTGGAACATCCAGCCGCCGAGAATCCCGCCGAGTGCCGAACCGAGGAACTGACTGGTGGAGTACACGCCCATGGCCGTGCCTTTGCCACCTGCCGGTGAAACCTTGCTGATCAGCGACGGCAGCGAAGCTTCCAGCAGATTGAACGCGGTGAAGAACACCACCGTCCCGATCACCAGAGCCCGCAGGCTGTCGCCGAACTGCCAGAAGAATAGCTCAGTGAGCATCAGCGTCATCACGGCGCCGAGCAAAACTCGTTTCATTTTGCGTTTCTTCTCGCCGTAGATAATGAACGGGATCATGGCGAAGAACGAAATCAGCAGCGCGGTGAGGTAGACCCACCAGTGCTGTTCCTTGGGCAGACCGGCTTTTTCGACCAGTGCCAGGGGCAGTGCGACGAAGCTCGACATCAACATCGCATGTAACACAAAAATGCCCAGGTCCAGCCGCAGCAGGTCCGGGTGCTTGAGCGTCGGCATCAACGCCTGACGTGCAACGCCGGACTCGCGATGACTCAGCGGCCCGGTGGATTTCGGCACCATGAACATCACGATCACGATGCCCACCAGCGCCATGCCACCGGTGGCGAGGAACAGGCCGGACAAGCCGAACGCACGGGTCAGCAGCGGACCGACCACCATCGCCACAGCGAATGACAGGCCAATGGTCATGCCGATCATGGCCATGGCTTTGGTGCGGTGCTGTTCGCGGGTCAGATCGGAAAGCAAAGCCATGACCGCCGCGGAAATAGCGCCGGCACCCTGCAGGATCCGCCCGGCAATCACGCCCCAGATCGAATCGGCCTGAGCCGCCAGCACGCTGCCGAGGGCGAAGACGATCAGCCCCAGGTAAATCACCGGACGCCGGCCGATGCGGTCGGAAATGATCCCGAACGGAATCTGGAAAATCGCCTGGGTCAGGCCGTAAGCGCCGATCGCCAGCCCGATCAGGGCCGGGGTCGCTCCCGCCAGATCCATGCCGTAGGTCGCCAGTACCGGCAACACCATGAACATGCCAAGCATACGGAAGGCGAACACCAGGGCCAGACCGCTCGCCGCGCGGGTCTCGCTGCCACTCATGCGTTCGCTGTGGGGATCGTGCATGGAAAAACCTCGTGTGAACCGGCGGCGATTCTACCAGTCCCATCGAGAGACGGGGTATATCGCGACGCTTTGACGCGTACAGATGAAACTCTCTTCATGTAAGGCAAAAAACCCTTCACTTGATAGTGTGCATCCATCCAGTATTTGGCCGTATACTCCTGTGTTTTCGACGCCCGCCGAGCGAGGCCATTTTGGACAAGATCCTGATTCGTGGGGCCCGCACCCACAACCTGAAGAACATCGACCTGACCCTGCCACGGGACAAACTGATCGTCATCACCGGCCTGTCCGGATCCGGCAAGTCGTCCCTGGCCTTCGACACGCTGTACGCCGAAGGTCAGCGCCGCTATGTCGAATCCCTGTCGGCCTATGCCCGGCAGTTCCTGTCGATGATGGAAAAACCCGACGTCGACACCATCGAAGGCCTGTCGCCGGCGATCTCCATCGAACAGAAGTCGACCTCGCACAACCCGCGCTCCACGGTCGGCACCATCACCGAAATCTACGACTACCTGCGTCTGCTTTATGCACGCGTCGGTACGCCGCGCTGCCCGGATCACGACATTCCGCTGGAAGCCCAGACCGTCAGCCAGATGGTCGACCTGGTGCTGGCCCAGCCGGAAGGCAGCAAGTTGATGCTGCTGGCGCCGGTGATTCGCGAGCGCAAGGGCGAGCACTTGTCGGTGTTCGAAGAACTGCGCGCCCAGGGCTTCGTCCGGGCCCGGGTCAACGGCCGGCTCTGTGAGCTGGACGAATTGCCGAAGCTGGATAAACAGAAGAAGCACACGATCGAAGTCGTGGTCGACCGCTTCAAGGTTCGCGCCGACCTGCAGCAGCGTCTGGCCGAATCCTTCGAGACCGCGCTGAAGCTGGCCGACGGCATCGCGCTGGTGGCGCCGATGGACGACGAGCCGGGCGAAGAGATGATCTTCTCCGCGCGCTTCGCCTGCCCGATCTGCGGCCACGCGATCAGCGAGCTGGAACCCAAGCTGTTTTCCTTCAACAACCCGGCCGGCGCCTGCCCGACCTGCGACGGTCTGGGGGTGAAGCAGTTCTTCGACATCAAGCGACTGGTCAACGGTGAGCTGACCCTTGCCGAGGGCGCGATCCGCGGCTGGGACCGGCGCAACGTCTATTACTTCCAGATGCTCGGCTCACTGGCCGCGCACTACGGCTTCAGCCTGGAACAGCCGTTCAACGAGCTGCCGGCCGATCAGCAGAAGTACATCCTGCACGGCAGCGGCTCGCAGAACGTCGACTTCAAATACCTCAACGACCGGGGCGACATCGTCAAGCGCTCGCACCCGTTCGAAGGCATCGTGCCGAATCTCGAGCGCCGCTACCGCGAAACCGAATCGGCGAGCGTTCGCGAAGAACTGGCGAAGTTCCTCAGCACCCAGTCCTGCCCGGATTGCCGTGGCACCCGCCTGCGTCGCGAAGCGCGGCACGTGTGGGTCGGCGAGAAAACCCTGCCGGCGGTGACCAACCTGCCGATCGGCGACGCCTGCGATTACTTCGGCGCGCTGAAGATGACCGGGCGCCGTGGCGAAATCGCAGACAAGATTCTCAAGGAGATCCGCGAGCGTCTGCAATTCCTGGTCAATGTCGGTCTCGACTATCTGTCGCTGGATCGCAGTGCCGATACCCTGTCTGGCGGTGAAGCGCAGCGGATTCGTCTGGCCAGCCAGATCGGCGCGGGCCTGGTCGGTGTTCTTTACATCCTCGATGAACCGTCCATTGGTCTGCACCAGCGCGACAACGATCGCCTGCTCGGCACCCTCAAGCACCTGCGCGACATCGGCAACACCGTGATCGTAGTCGAGCACGACGAAGACGCGATCCGTCTCGCTGACTACGTAGTGGATATCGGCCCGGGCGCCGGGGTTCATGGCGGGCAGATCGTCGCCGAAGGCACGCCGGACGAAGTCATGGCGCACCCGGACTCGCTGACCGGTAAGTACCTGTCGGGCCGGGTCAAGATCGAAGTGCCGGCCAAGCGCACGCCGCGCAACAAGAAGCAGGTGCTGTCGCTCAAGGGCGCGCGGGGCAACAACCTGCGCAACGTTGACCTGGAAATCCCGATCGGCCTGCTGACCTGCGTGACCGGCGTTTCCGGCTCCGGCAAATCGACGCTGATCAACAACACGCTGTTCCCGCTGAGCGCCACGGCACTCAATGGCGCGACCACCCTGGAAGCGGCAGCCCACGACAGCATCAAGGGCCTGGAGCATCTGGACAAGGTCGTCGACATCGACCAGAGCCCGATCGGCCGTACGCCGCGCTCCAACCCGGCGACCTATACCGGGCTGTTCACGCCGATCCGCGAACTGTTTGCCGGAGTCCCCGAGTCCCGCTCCCGTGGTTACGGCCCGGGGCGCTTCTCGTTCAACGTCAAGGGCGGTCGTTGCGAAGCCTGCCAGGGCGACGGTCTGATCAAGGTGGAAATGCACTTCCTGCCGGACATCTACGTCCCGTGCGACGTGTGCAAGAGCAAGCGCTACAACCGCGAAACCCTGGAGATCAAATACAAGGGCAAGAGCATCCACGAAACCCTCGAGATGACCATCGAGGAAGCGCGGGAGTTCTTCGACGCGGTGCCGGCGCTGGCGCGCAAGCTGCAAACGCTGATGGATGTGGGCCTGTCGTACATCAAGCTCGGGCAGTCGGCGACCACGCTGTCCGGTGGTGAGGCCCAGCGGGTCAAGTTGTCTCGCGAGCTGTCCAAGCGCGATACCGGCAAGACCCTGTATATCCTCGACGAGCCGACCACCGGTCTGCACTTCGCGGATATCCAGCAATTGCTCGACGTACTGCATCGCCTGCGCGACCACGGCAACACCGTGGTGGTGATCGAGCACAACCTCGACGTGATCAAGACGGCCGACTGGCTGGTGGATCTCGGCCCCGAGGGTGGTTCGAAAGGTGGCCAGATCATCGCCACCGGTACGCCGGAGGAAGTGGCCGAGATGAAACAGTCTCACACCGGCCATTACCTCAAGCCGCTGTTGATCCGCGATCGGGCCTGATCGCCGGGCATGAAAAAGCCCCTGTCACTTCATCAGTGACAGGGGCTTTTTTTTGGTTCTTCACGGAATCCCGGGAAACACAGAAACAAGAACGCCGATTTGATTGATGATGTTCGTGCGAGCAAACACATCTAACAAACCGGCGTTCTTATGCGCGATATTAATACTTTCCTTCCTTTTTGGGAGGGCTTTTCTGTCGTCAACATCAAGCCTGATGGTGACGCCCTCCAGATCGATCTAGCCCCCCACGCCACCCGATTCCCTTCCTGTGGCAGCTGCCAAAAAACCTGTTCAACCACTCATGAGTATTGCGAGCGAGTCGTTCGTGATTTGCCCATTCTTGGCCGTGCGGTACGCCTCAACGTTTTGCTCAGGCGAGTTGGCTGCCGCGATTGTGGCAAACGCATGGAGGCCGTCAGTTGGCTGGATCGCTATGCGCGTATGACGCGCCGCTTGGCCGATGCGGTTATTCAGGCTTGCGAGCGCCTTCCCACCCTGCACGTGGCCCAAATGTTTGGTCTGCATTGGGGCACGGTTAGATTGCTGGAGCGTCGCGCCTTGCAGGCGGTATTGAGCGAACTGCCGAAGGCGCAACCACGACGTTTGGTGATGGATGAATTCGCGCTGTTCAAAGGACATCGCTACGCCAGCGTTGTGCTCGATGCCGACACACGACGGGTTCTGTGGATCGGCGAAGGCCGCAGTCGGGCGGCGGTCAGACCGTTCTTCGAAGAGCTTGGGCCAGAAGGTTGCGCCAAAATCGAGGCGGTGGCGATGGACATGAACACCGCTTTTGACCTGGAAGTTCGTCAGCACTGCCCGAAAGCACGAGTGGTCTACGACCTGTTTCACGTAGTGGCCAAATACGGCCGAGAGGTCATTGACCGGGTCCGCGTCGACGAAGCCAACCGGCTACGTCACGACAAGCCGTCTCGCAAGGTCATCAAACAAGCGCGATGGCTGTTGCTGCGCAATCCGCAGAATCTGAAAACACCTGAACAAGAGGTTCACTTGCAGGATTTATTGGCAGCCAACCAATCACTGATGACGGTCTATTTGCTGAAGGCTGAACTCAAAATACTCTGGGCACCGAGTACCGCCTGGGCCTGGAGATCGGCCTGGAAGCAGTGGCTGCGCCATGCTCATGAAAGCGAAATTCCGGCCCTGATCCAGTTTGCCAAACGGCTAAAAGGTTACTGGCGGGGCATCGTGAGTCGGGTTCGCTGGCCGATGCACACCGGTCAGTTGGAAGGAATAAACAATCGAATAAAGGTCATCAAGCGGATGGCGTACGGTTACCGGGATAGCGAATTCTTTTTCATGAAGATCAAGAGCGTCTTTCCCGGTAATCCGTGAAGAACCTTTTTTGTACCGGCTGCAATCAGGACGCGTGGGACTGCAGGTAGTTCTGGATACCGATCAGTTTGATCAGGCCCAACTGCTTTTCAAGCCAGTAGGTGTGATCTTCTTCGGTGTCATGCAACTGAAGCTTGAGGATATCGCGGCTTACATAGTCGCCATTCTTTTCACACAACTCGATGCCTTTGCACAGTGCAGCACGAACCTTGTACTCAAGGCGCAGATCCGCTTCGAGCATGGTCTCTACCGTGGTCCCAACATCCAGGTCATCCGGGCGCATGCGCGGAGTGCCTTCGAGCATCAGAATCCGGCGCATCAGCGCGTCAGCGTGACCGGCCTCTTCTTCCATCTCGTGGTTGATTCGTTCGTAGAGCTTGGTGAATCCCCAGTCCTCATACATCCGCGAGTGAACGAAATATTGGTCACGCGCGGCCAGTTCGCCGGTCAGCAACGTGTTGAGGTAATCGATAACGTCTGGGTGGCCTTGCATCGCCCTACATCTCCCTGCTTGAAAGTCTGTAGTTTGAACCAACCTGACTGGAAGGTCACTCACTTCGCGCAATAAAAGCGAAGATATTCTGAGAAAAGCAGCCTAAATAACGCAAAAACCGCCCGAATGAGGGCGGTTCTGCTTCTCGTTTAGACTTCGTTAAGCTGTACGTTGAGCAGCTTTGCGATTGCTTCTCCATACGCCTGATCGGCCTTGTGGAAATGCTGCAACTGACGGTCGACGACATCACTCGACACACCGGCCATCGCACCGGCGATATTGCTGACGAGCAATGCTTTCTGTTCGTCGCTCATCAAGCGGAACAGCGCACCAGCGTGGCTGTAGTAGTCAGTGTCTTCACGGTGATCGTAGCGATCAGCCGCGCCGTTCAGAGCCAGTGCAGGCTCGGCATAGTGCGGGACTTGTTTCGGCGACTCTACGTAGCTGTTCGGCTCGTAGTTCGGCGCTGCGCCACCGTTGCTGCCGAATGCCATCGAACCGTCACGCTGGTAAGTATTCACCGGGCTGCGCGGAGCGTTCACCGGCAGCTGCTGGTGGTTGGTGCCTACGCGGTAGCGGTGGGCATCGGCGTATGCGAATACACGACCTTGCAGCATGCGATCCGGCGAAAGACCTACGCCAGGCACCATGTTGCTTGGACCGAACGCAGCTTGCTCGACTTCAGCAAAGTAGTTGAGCGGATTACGGTTCAGTTCCAGCTCACCCACTTCAATCAGCGGGAACTCCTTCTGCGACCAGGTTTTGGTCACGTCGAACGGGTTCTCGTAGTGAGCAGCAGCCTGGGCCTCGGTCATGATCTGGATGCACACGCTCCATTTCGGGAAGTCACCACGCTCGATGGCTTCGAACAGATCACGCTGGGCGTAATCGGGATCCGTGCCCGCCAAACGTGCCGCGTCTGCCGGCGCGAGGTTCTTGATCCCTTGCTTGGTCTTGTAGTGCCACTTCACCCAGTGACGCTCGCCTTGAGCGCTGATCAAGCTGTAGGTATGGCTGCCGAAACCGTGCATGTGGCGATAGCCGTCCGGAATGCCGCGATCGGAGAACAGGATCGTGACCTGGTGCAGTGCTTCAGGCGAATGCGACCAGAAGTCCCACATCATCTGCGCGCTTTTCAGATTGCTTTGCGGCAGGCGTTTCTGGGTGTGGATAAAGTCAGGGAATTTCAGCGGATCGCGAATGAAAAACACCGGCGTGTTGTTGCCGACGATGTCCCAGTTGCCTTCTTCGGTATAGAACTTGAGGGCGAAGCCACGCGGATCGCGCTCGGTGTCGGCCGAACCACGCTCACCACCGACCGTTGAAAAACGCAGGAAGGTCGGCGTCTGTTTGCCGACAGCAGAGAACAGCTTGGCGCTGGTGTACTGCGTAATGTCGCGAGTGACCGTGAACGTACCGTATGCGCCCGAACCCTTGGCGTGCACACGACGCTCAGGGATGTTTTCTCGGTTGAAGTGAGCAAGCTTCTCGATCAGGTGGAAATCATCGAGCAGCAACGGGCCACGAGGGCCGGCGGAGCGAGAGTTCTGGTTATCAGCGACAGGTGCGCCACTGGCGGTCGTAAGCGTCTTGTTCTGGCTCATGCGATCTTCTTCCTCTATCGGTCTTGAACTGCCGGCTAATCGGCTTGTTGGGGAGTATCGATCATCAATATGACAGTCACAAATTCATTAACTTATGGTCATCAATAGATAAAAACTAACGATAAGCCCCCGCATATAGTGCAGACACGAACAGGGTAGAAGCTTGTACGAACAGTGCATTTCTTACAGGCACAAAAAACCGGGCACTAGGCCCGGTTCCTTGTTTCAGACTGATGTCTTACTCAGCGGATACAGCTTCACCGCCGACAGCACGATCAACCAGTTCGACGTACGCCATAGGCGCGTTGTCGCCAGCGCGGAAACCGCACTTGAGGATGCGCAGGTAGCCACCCTCACGGGTAGCGTAACGCTTGCCCAGGTCGTTGAAGAGCTTACCAACGATAGCTTTCGAACGAGTACGGTCGAAAGCCAGACGACGGTTAGCAACGCTGTCTGTCTTGGCCAGAGTGATCAGCGGCTCGGCAACGCGGCGCAGTTCTTTGGCTTTTGGCAGAGTAGTTTTGATCAGCTCGTGCTCGAACAGCGACACCGCCATGTTCTGGAACATGGCCTTGCGGTGCGAGCTGGTGCGGCTCAGGTGACGCCCACTTTTACGATGACGCATGGTTCATTCCTTACCAAACACTACGTTCGGTGATTACGACGATCAGGCAGTCGCCTTGTCGTCCTTCTTAAGACTTGCAGGCGGCCAGTTGTCGAGGCGCATGCCGAGGGACAGACCGCGGGAGGCCAGAACGTCCTTGATTTCAGTCAAGGATTTCTTGCCCAGGTTCGGAGTCTTCAACAGCTCTACTTCGGTACGCTGAATCAGGTCGCCGATGTAGTAGATGTTTTCCGCCTTAAGGCAGTTAGCCGAACGTACAGTCAGTTCCAGATCGTCAACCGGGCGAAGCAGGATCGGATCGATCTCGTCTTCCTGCTCGACAACCACTGGCTCACTGTCACCTTTGAGGTCGACGAACGCAGCCAACTGCTGTTGCAGAATGGTTGCAGCACGGCGAATAGCCTCTTCAGGATCAAGAGTACCGTTGGTTTCCAGATCAATAACCAGCTTGTCCAGGTTAGTACGCTGCTCGACACGGGCGTTTTCCACCACATATGCGATACGGCGAACCGGGCTGAACGAAGAGTCGAGCTGCAAGCGACCGATGCTGCGGCTTTCGTCTTCATCGCTCTGACGCGAGTCGGCTGGTTCATAACCACGACCACGAGCTACGGTGAGCTTCATGTTCAGGGCGCCGTTAGACGCCAGGTTAGCGATTACGTGATCGGGATTAACGATCTCGACATCATGATCCAGCTGAATATCGGCAGCGGTAACCACCCCCGAACCCTTCTTCGACAAGGTCAGCGTAACTTCGTCACGACCGTGCAGCTTGATGGCCAGACCTTTAAGGTTCAACAGGATTTCAATTACGTCTTCCTGTACACCTTCGATGGCGCTGTACTCGTGGAGCACACCGTCAATCTCGGCCTCGACTACTGCGCAGCCGGGCATTGAGGACAACAGGATGCGGCGCAGCGCGTTGCCCAGGGTGTGGCCAAAACCACGCTCGAGAGGCTCGAGAGTGATCTTGGCGCGGGTTGGACTGACAACCTGCACGTCAATGTGACGGGGTGTCAGGAACTCATTTACCGAAATCTGCATGGATGCACCTATTTTCTAGCCCTTACTTACTTGGAGTAGAGCTCGACAATCAGGCTTTCGTTGATGTCGGCGGACAGATCACTGCGAGCAGGAACGTTCTTGAAAACGCCCGACTTCTTCTCAGCATCTACCTCTACCCATTCTACGCGACCACGTTGGGCGCACAGCTCGAGAGCTTGGACAATGCGAAGTTGGTTCTTTGCCTTCTCGCGAACAGCAACCACGTCACCAGCACGAACCTGGTAGGACGGAACGTTTACGGTCTGACCGTTAACGCTGATCGACTTGTGCGATACCAGCTGACGGGATTCGGCACGAGTCGAACCGAAACCCATACGGTATACAACGTTGTCCAGACGGCATTCGAGCAGTTGCAGCAGGTTTTCACCGGTTGCACCTTTCTTGCTGGCAGCAGCCTTGTAGTAGCCGCTGAACTGACGCTCGAGAACGCCGTAGATACGACGAACCTTTTGCTTTTCGCGCAGTTGGGTGCCGTAGTCGGACTGGCGACCGCGGCGTTGGCCGTGGATACCAGGTGCTGCTTCAATGTTGCACTTCGATTCGATCGCGCGCACGCCGCTCTTCAGGAAGAGATCGGTGCCTTCACGACGAGCGAGTTTGCATTTTGGACCAATGTAACGAGCCATTCTTTACAATCTCCTGGATTACACGCGGCGCTTCTTCGGCGGACGGCACCCGTTGTGCGGGATTGGCGTCACGTCGGTGATGCTGGCGATCTTGTAGCCACAGCCGTTCAAAGCGCGGACTGCGGATTCACGACCTGGACCTGGGCCCTTGACGTTCACGTCGAGGTTTTTCAGGCCGTATTCCAGCGCAGCTTGACCAGCACGTTCAGCAGCTACTTGAGCAGCAAACGGGGTGGACTTGCGGGAACCGCGGAAACCCGAACCACCGGAGGTAGCCCAGGAAAGAGCGTTACCTTGACGGTCGGTGATGGTCACGATGGTGTTGTTAAAAGAAGCATGGATGTGGGCGATGCCATCAACCACTGTCTTTTTAACTTTTTTACGAGGACGAGCAGCAGGTTTTGCCATGATTAAATTCCTGTCGATTCGCTGGGGCGATTACTTGCGGATCGGCTTACGCGGACCTTTACGGGTACGCGCGTTGGTCTTGGTACGCTGACCGCGTACTGGCAGACCACGACGATGACGCAGACCGCGATAGCAACCGAGGTCCATCAAGCGCTTGATTTTCATGTTGATTTCGCGACGCAGGTCACCTTCAGTGGTGAACTTCGCCACTTCGCCACGCAGCTGTTCAATCTGCTCGTCGCTCAGATCCTTGATCTTTGCGGCTGGGTTTACCCCAGTCTCTGCACAGATCTTCTGTGCAGTAGTGCGACCAACACCATAGATGTAGGTCAGCGAGATAACAGTATGCTTGTTATCTGGAATGTTAACGCCTGCAATACGGGCCATTCAGTGGGACTCCAATTGACAGCTACCTACGCCCCGGAAGCCAAGAAATAGGGCGCGAGATAATATCGCTGTAATAACAAATAATCAACCCGGTAGCGCACTAGCTACCGGGCTTGAAGCACAATCACACTCAGCCTTGGCGCTGTTTGTGACGCGGTTCCGCGCTGCAAATTACTCGAACAACACCTTCGCGGCGAATAATCTTGCAGTTACGGCACAGCTTTTTCACCGATGCACGAACTTTCATCACCAACTCCTCGAACCTTATGGGTACTCAGCGCAACATGCCGCTGCCGTAACCCTTCAGGTTGGCTTTCTTCATCAGGGATTCGTACTGGTGCGAAACGAGGTGCGATTGTACTTGGGACATGAAGTCCATCACAACCACGACCACGATCAGCAACGAGGTCCCGCCAAGGTAGAACGGAACGTTTGCTGCAACCACCAGGAACTGGGGCAACAGGCACACGGCCGTCATGTAAAGAGCACCGAACATGGTCAAGCGAGTCAAAACGCCATCAATATAGCGTGCGGACTGCTCACCTGGACGGATGCCCGGAATAAAGGCACCGGACTTCTTCAGGTTTTCCGCTACGTCTTTCGGATTGAACATCAACGCCGTATAGAAGAAGCAGAAGAAAATAATCCCTGCACTAAACAGCAGAATATTCAACGGCTGACCAGGAGCGATCGACTGCGAGATGTCCTGCAACCAGCCCATACCTTCAGACTGACCGAACCAGGCACCCAACGAAGCCGGGAACAGCAAAATGCTGCTCGCGAAAATAGCCGGAATAACACCGGCCATGTTCACCTTCAGCGGCAAGTGGCTTGTTTGCGCAGCAAAAACCTTGCGGCCCTGCTGACGCTTGGCGTAGTGAACAGCGATACGACGCTGACCACGCTCAATGAACACCACGAAACCGATAATCGCTACTGCCAGCAAACCGATGGCAACCAAAGCGAAGATGTTGATATCGCCCTGACGCGCAGACTCGAAAGACTGCCCGATTGCTCTCGGAAGACCGGCGACGATACCCGAAAAAATCAACATCGAGATACCGTTGCCTACACCACGCTCAGTAATCTGCTCACCCAGCCACATCATGAACATCGCGCCAGCCACAAACGTGGAGACCGCGACGAAATGGAAGCCAAAGTCACCAGTGAACGCAACGCCCTGCCCCGCCAGACCAATGGACATGCCAATGGCCTGAACGAGAGCGAGGACGACGGTGCCGTAGCGGGTGTACTGGCTGATCTTGCGACGGCCAGCTTCACCTTCCTTCTTCAACTGCTCCAGCTGCGGGCTGACGGCGGTCATCAGCTGCATGATGATCGATGCCGAAATGTACGGCATGATCCCCAGTGCAAAGATGCTCATCCGCTCCAGCGCGCCGCCGGAAAACATGTTGAACAAGCTAAGAATGGTCCCCTCATTCTGTCGAAACAGGTCTGCGAGTCGGTCCGGGTTGATACCTGGAACCGGGATGTGTGCGCCTATTCGGTAGACGATAATCGCCAGGAACAGAAAACGCAGACGAGCCCAAAGTTCAGACATACCGCCTTTGCCGAGCGCAGAGAGAGCACCTTGCTTAGCCATTTATTCCTCGAACTTGCCGCCAGCTGCTTCGATAGCCGCACGCGCACCTTTGGTGGCGCCGATTCCCTTGCCGATAGTGACAGCGCGAGTCACTTCACCGGACAGCATGATTTTCACACGCTGTACGTTGACGTTGATCACGTTGGCATCTTTCAGGGACTGCACGGTGACGATGTCGCCTTCCACTTTAGCCAGCTCGGACAGACGCACTTCTGCGCGGTCCATGGCTTTCAGGGAAACGAAACCGAACTTCGGCAGGCGACGATGCAGCGGCTGTTGACCGCCTTCAAAGCCTGGAGCAATGGTGCCACCGGAGCGGGAAGTCTGACCTTTGTGACCACGGCCACCAGTCTTACCCAAACCACTACCGATACCACGGCCCGGACGATGCTTTTCGCGACGGGAACCCGGCGCTGGACTCAGATCATTGAGTTTCATCGATTAACCCTCGACACGCAGCATGTAGTAAGCCTTGTTGATCATCCCGCGATTCTCGGGAGTATCCTGGACTTCTACAGTGTGACCGATGCGACGCAGACCCAGACCCTTAACGCACAGTTTGTGGTTAGGGATGCGGCCGGTCATGCTTTTGATCAGCGTAACTTTAACGGTAGCCATGATTACTTGATCTCCTCAACACGCAGGCCACGTTTGGCTGCAATGGATTCAGGAGACTGCATAGCCTTCAGACCCTTGAAAGTGGCGTGAACCACGTTTACAGGGTTAGTCGAGCCGTAGCACTTGGCCAGAACGTTCTGAACGCCAGCAACTTCGAGGACAGCACGCATAGCGCCGCCAGCGATGATACCGGTACCTTCAGAAGCAGGCTGCATGTACACCTTCGAAGCGCCATGGGCAGACTTCATTGCGTACTGCAGAGTAGTGCCGTTCAGATCAACCTGGATCATGTTGCGGCGAGCAGCTTCCATTGCCTTCTGGATCGCAGCAGGCACTTCACGCGACTTGCCACGGCCGAAGCCAACACGCCCTTTACCATCACCAACCACGGTCAACGCGGTGAAAGTGAAGATACGGCCGCCTTTAACGGTTTTGGCTACGCGGTTAACTTGAACCAGCTTCTCAATGTAGCCTTCGTCGCGCTTTTGGTCGTTATTTGACATAACTTAGAACTCCAGCCCAGCTTCACGAGCAGCATCAGCCAGCGCTTTCACGCGGCCGTGGTACTTGAAGCCAGAGCGGTCGAAAGCCACTTGCGAGACGCCAGCGGCCTTAGCACGCGTAGCGACCAGCTGGCCAACCTTAGTGGCCGCGTCGATGTTGCCAGTGGCACCATCACGCAGTTCTTTATCCAAAGTCGAGGCGCTTGCCAGGACTTTGTTGCCGTCGGCCGAGATGACCTGGGCGTAGATGTGCTGCGACGAGCGGAACACGCAGAGACGCACGACTTCGAGTTCGTGCATTTTCAGGCGTGCTTTGCGAGCGCGACGCAGTCGAGTAACTTTTTTGTCGGTCATTTGCTATGCCCTACTTCTTCTTGGCTTCTTTACGACGGACGACTTCGTCCGCGTAGCGCACACCTTTGCCTTTGTACGGCTCTGGTGGACGGAAGTCGCGGATCTCAGCGGCCACTTGACCTACCAGCTGCTTGTCGATGCCCTTGATCAGGATATCGGTCTGGCTAGGGGTCTCAGCGGTGATGCCTTCCGGCAGTTCGTAATCCACTGGGTGCGAGAAGCCAAGGGCCAGGTTCAAAACCGTGCCTTTTGCTTGCGCTTTGTAACCAACACCGACCAGCTGGAGCTTGCGCTCGAAGCCTTGGCTTACGCCCTGGACCATGTTGTTTACCAACGCACGCGTGGTACCGGCCATTGCGCGAGTCTGTTGATCGCCATTGCGAGCAGCGAAACGCAGCTCACCAGCTTCTTCAACGATCTCAACGGACGAATGGATGTTCAGTTCAAGAGTACCCTTGGCACCCTTCACCGAAAGCTGTTGGCCTGCGAATTTTACTTCGACACCGGCTGGCAGCTTAACGGGGTTCTTAGCGACGCGAGACATGCTTATCCCCCCTTAGAACACAGTGCAAAGAACTTCGCCGCCGACACCGGCAGCGCGCGCAGCACGATCCGTCATCACACCTTTGTTGGTGGAGACGATAGACACGCCAAGACCGCCACGAACTTTCGGCAGATCTTCAACGGACTTGTACTGACGCAGGCCTGGACGACTAACGCGCTTCACTTCCTCGATGACCGGACGGCCTTCGAAGTACTTCAGCTCGATGGACAGCGACGGCTTAGCGTCGGTGGTGATCTGAAAACCCGCGATGTAGCCTTCATCCTTCAGGACTTTAGCTACAGCCACCTTCAACGTGGAAGACGGCATGCTTACGACAGACTTTTCAGCCATCTGGGCATTACGGATTCGAGTTAGCATGTCCGCTAACGGGTCCTGCATACTCATGGGCTAGACGCTCCTAATACAGAAAAATTAGCCTTGCGGCTACTACTTGTCGCCGAGAAATTCCGGGCATAAAAACACGGGCTCAGGCGAGCCGGTCATTCTAGACACACCCCAGAAATGAATCAAGCCCCAAAAGGGGCTTGATTCAAGTTCAAGGCCACCGATGGTCAGGTTCTTGCGACCCCGACCATCAAGGCTTTGACAGCAATTACCAGCTGGCTTTAACCAGACCTGGTACGTCACCACGCATTGCCGCTTCACGCAATTTGTTACGGCCGAGGCCGAACTTGCGGTAAACGCCGTGCGGACGACCGGTCAGACGGCAACGGTTACGCATGCGCGAAGCGCTTGCGTCACGTGGTTGCTTCTGCAGAGCTACGGTAGCTTCCCAACGCGCTTCTGGACTTGCGTTCAGATCGACGATGATAGCTTTCAGCGCTGCACGCTTGACGGCGTACTTGGCAACGGTGAGCTGACGCTTCAGCTCACGGTTTTTCATGCTCTTCTTGGCCATTTTCCTACTCCAATCAGTTGCGGAACGGGAATTTGAAAGCACGCAGCAGAGCGCGGCCTTCATCATCGTTCTTGGCAGTGGTGGTCAGGGTAATGTCCAGACCGCGGAGAGCATCGATCTTGTCGTAGTCGATTTCCGGGAAAATGATCTGCTCTTTCACGCCCATGCTGTAGTTGCCACGACCATCGAAGGACTTGGCATTCAGGCCGCGGAAGTCGCGAACCCGAGGCAGGGAGATCGACAGCAGACGATCCAGGAACTCGTACATACGCTCACGGCGCAGGGTCACTTTGACGCCGATCGGCCAACCTTCACGGACTTTAAAGCCAGCGATGGATTTGCGAGCGTAGGTCACAACGACTTTCTGGCCGGTGATCTTTTCCAGGTCAGCAACAGCGTGCTCGATGACTTTTTTGTCGCCGATCGCTTCGCCCAGACCCATGTTCAGGGTGATTTTGGTAACGCGCGGAACTTCCATCACGTTCGAAAGCTTAAGTTCTTCCTTAAGTTTCGGAGCGATTTCCTTCCGGTAAATCTCTTTTAGTCGTGCCATGGTCTTCTACCTAGCAGTGTTCAAGCATCAACCGCTTTTTGGGTCGACTTGAAGACACGAATTTTCTTACCGTCTTCTACTTTGAAACCAACGCGGTCAGCCTTGTTGGTTTCGCCGTTGAAGATGGCGACGTTGGAAGCGTGCAGTGGCGCTTCTTTCTCGACGATACCGCCCTGTACGCCCGACATCGGGTTAGGCTTGGTATGACGCTTGACCAGGTTCAGACCACCAACAACCAGACGGTTGTCAGCAAGAACCTTCAGCACCTTACCGCGCTTACCTTTGTCTTTGCCGGCGATCACGATGATCTCGTCGTCACGACGAATCTTTTGCATGTCGGATCTCCTTACAGCACTTCTGGGGCGAGCGAGACGATCTTCATGAACTTCTCAGTACGAAGCTCACGGGTCACTGGCCCAAAGATACGGGTGCCGATCGGCTCTTGCTTGTTGTTCAGAAGAACAGCAGCGTTGCCATCAAAGCGGATAATGGAGCCATCAGCACGACGTACGCCGTGACGAGTGCGGACTACAACAGCAGTCATCACTTGGCCTTTTTTCACCTTACCGCGAGGAATTGCTTCCTTCACGGTAACTTTGATGATGTCACCGATACCAGCGTAACGACGATGGGAGCCACCCAGCACCTTGATGCACATAACGCGGCGAGCGCCGCTGTTATCGGCCACATCGAGCATGGATTGAGTCTGAATCATATAATTTCTCCGACCCCTAGCCCTTAGACTTCCACAGCGCGTTCGAGAACATCAACCAGCGCCCAAGACTTGGTCTTGGCCATCGGACGAGTTTCACGAATAGTGACTTTGTCGCCGATGTGGCACTGATTGGTTTCGTCGTGCGCGTGCAGCTTAGTCGAACGCTTAACGTATTTACCGTAGATCGGGTGCTTAACGCGACGCTCGATCAGAACGGTGATGGTTTTGTCCATCTTGTCGCTGACAACACGGCCAGTCAGCGTACGGACAGTTTTTTCGGCTTCAGCCATGATCACTTACCTGCCTGCTGGTTGAGCACAGTCTTCACGCGAGCGATGTCACGCTTAACTTGCGAGAGCAGATGAGACTGCCCCAACTGGCCAGTTGCTTTCTGCATGCGCAGATTGAACTGGTCGCGCAGCAAGCCGAGCAGTTGCTCGTTCAGCTGCTGTGCGGATTTTTCACGAAGTTCATTCGCTTTCATCACATCACCGTCCGTTTAACAAAGGAGGTGGCGAGCGGCAGCTTTGCAGCAGCCAGGGCGAAAGCCTCACGCGCCAGCTCTTCAGAAACACCCTCGATTTCATACAGGACTTTGCCTGGCTGAATCTGGGCAACCCAGTACTCCACGTTACCCTTACCTTTACCCATACGAACCTCGAGAGGCTTCTTGGAGATCGGCTTGTCCGGGAATACACGGATCCAGATCTTGCCGCCACGTTTTACGTGACGGGTCAGAGCACGACGCGCTGACTCGATCTGACGAGCGGTGAGACGACCACGAGCTACAGACTTCAGCGCGAACTCGCCGAAGCTGACTTTGCTACCGCGCAGTGCCAGACCACGGTTGTGGCCGGTCATCTGCTTGCGGAACTTCGTACGCTTAGGTTGCAACATTTGGCGTACCCCTTACTTAGCAGCTTTTTTACGAGGCGCTGGTGCTTGTGGCTTCAGCTCTTCTTGGCGACCACCAATTACTTCGCCTTTGAAGATCCAAACCTTTACACCGATCACACCGTAAGTGGTGTGAGCTTCGTAGTTGGCATAGTCGATGTCGGCACGCAGGGTGTGCAGTGGCACACGACCTTCGCGATACCATTCAGTACGTGCGATTTCAGCACCGCCGAGACGACCGCTCACTTGGATTTTGATGCCTTTGGCACCAATGCGCATGGCGTTCTGTACAGCGCGCTTCATGGCGCGACGGAACATTACACGACGCTCCAGCTGCTGAGCTACGCTCTGCGCAACCAGCATACCGTCGAGTTCCGGCTTGCGGATCTCTTCGATATTGATGTGCACAGGCACACCCATTTGCTTGGTCAGGTCCTGACGCAGTTTCTCAACATCTTCACCTTTCTTCCCGATAACGATACCTGGACGAGCGGTGTGGATGGTGATGCGTGCAGTTTGGGCCGGACGATGGATATCGATACGGCTTACGGACGCGCTTTTTAGTTTGTCTTGGAGGTATTCACGCACCTTCAGATCAGCGAACAAGTAGTCCGCATAAGTCCGACCGTCTGCGTACCAGACGGAGGTGTGCTCCTTGACGATTCCCAGGCGAATGCCAATGGGATGTACTTTCTGACCCATCTCTTCGACTCCGTTACTTGTCAGCAACCTTGACAGTGATATGGCAAGACCGCTTGACGATGCGATCAGCACGGCCTTTGGCACGCGGCATGATGCGCTTCAGCGAACGCCCTTCGTTGACGAAAACGGTGCTGACCTTCAGGTCATCAACGTCTGCGCCTTCGTTATGCTCGGCGTTGGCTACGGCCGACTCCAGCACTTTTTTCATGATCTCGGCGGCTTTCTTACTGCTGAAAGCCAACAGGTTGAGCGCTTCGCCCACCTTCTTCCCGCGGATCTGGTCGGCGACCAAGCGGGCTTTCTGGGCGGAGATTCGAGCGCCCGACAACTTAGCGGCTACTTCCATTTCCTTACCCCTTAACGCTTGGCTTTCTTGTCTGCCACGTGCCCGCGATAGTTGCGGGTACCGGCGAACTCGCCCAGTTTGTGGCCGACCATGTCTTCGTTTACGAGAACTGGGACGTGCTGACGACCGTTGTGTACTGCGATGGTCAAACCGACCATTTGTGGCAGGATCATCGAACGACGCGACCAAGTCTTAATTGGTTTGCGATCGTTCTTTTCCGCCGCCACTTCGATCTTCTTCAGTAGGTGAAGATCAATAAAAGGACCTTTTTTCAGAGAACGTGGCACTGTCGTATCCCTCTATTTACTTGCGACGACGGACGATCATTTTGTCGGTACGCTTATTACCACGAGTCTTCGCGCCCTTAGTCGGGAAGCCCCATGGCGATACCGGATGACGACCACCAGAGGTACGACCTTCACCACCACCATGTGGGTGGTCAACCGGGTTCATGGCAACACCACGAACGGTTGGGCGAACGCCACGCCAGCGCTTGGCACCAGCTTTACCCAGCGAACGCAGGCTGTGCTCGGAGTTCGAGACTTCGCCCAGGGTCGCACGGCACTCAGCCAGCACTTTACGCATTTCACCGGAACGCAGACGCAGGGTCACGTAAACGCCTTCACGAGCGATCAGCTGAGCCGAAGCACCAGCGGAACGAGCGATCTGTGCGCCTTTACCTGGCTTCAGTTCGATGCCGTGTACGGTAGAACCGACTGGAATGTTGCGCAGTTGCAGAGCGTTACCTGGCTTGATTGGAGCCAGGGCACCTGCGATCAGCGTATCGCCAGCACTCACACCTTTAGGGGCGATGATGTAGCGGCGTTCGCCGTCTGCGTAGCAGAGCAGTGCGATGTGAGCAGTACGGTTTGGATCGTATTCGATACGCTCGACAGTGGCGACGATGCCATCTTTGTCGTTGCGACGGAAATCGACCATACGGTAATGCTGCTTATGACCACCACCGATGTGACGAGTGGTAATACGGCCATTGTTGTTACGACCACCAGACTTCGATTTTTTCTCGAGCAGCGGTGCGTGAGGAGCGCCTTTATGCAGCTCCTGGTTGACCACCTTGACCACAAAACGGCGGCCAGGGGAAGTCGGTTTGCATTTAACGATTGCCATGATGCACCCCTTCCTTACTCAGCACTGCTGCTGAAATCGAGATCTTGGCCTGGCTGAAGGGAGATAACTGCCTTCTTCCAGTCATTACGCTTGCCCAGACCGCGAGCGGTGCGCTTGCTCTTACCCAGAACGTTCAGGGTAGTAACACGCTCAACTTTCACGCTGAACAGGCTTTCGACGGCCTTCTTGATTTCCAGCTTGGTTGCGTCAGTAGCAACCTTGAAAACGAACTGGCCTTTCTTGTCTGCCAGAACCGTAGCCTTCTCGGAAACGTGCGGGCCAAGCAGAACTTTAAATACGCGTTCCTGGTTCATCCCAGCAGCTCCTCGAATTTCTTCACGGCCGACACGGTGATCAACACCTTGTCGTATGCGATCAGACTAACTGGATCGGAACCTTGCACGTCACGTACATCTACGTGTGGCAGGTTGCGAGCAGCCAGGTACAGGTTCTGATCAACAGCGTCCGACACGATCAGAACGTCGGTCAGGCTCATGTTGTTCAGTTTGCCCAGCAGGTCTTTGGTTTTCGGAGTTTCAACTGCGAAATCCTGAACCACGACCAGACGATCAGTACGCACCAGCTCAGCAAGGATGGAACGCATTGCTGCGCGATACATCTTCTTGTTCAGCTTCTGGGAGTGATCCTGTGGACGAGCTGCGAAAGTGGTGCCGCCGCCGCGCCAGATTGGGCTACGGATAGTACCGGCACGAGCACGGCCAGTACCTTTCTGACGCCATGGGCGCTTACCGCCACCACGAACGTCGGAACGGGTCTTTTGCTGCTTGCTACCTTGACGGCCGCCGGCCATGTAGGCCACGACTGCTTGGTGAACCAGCGTCTCGTTGAATTCGCCGCCAAATGTCAGTTCGGAAACTTCGATCGCTTGAGCGTCATTTACATTTAATTGCATGTCAGCTTCCCCTTAACCGCGAGCCTTGGCTGCTGGACGTACAACCAGGTTGCCGCCAGTAGCGCCAGGAACAGCACCCTTGACCAGCAACAGATTGCGTTCAGCGTCCACGCGCACTACTTCCAGGGACTGCACGGTCACGCGCTCAGCGCCCATATGACCGGACATTTTTTTGCCCTTGAATACACGACCAGGAGTCTGGCACTGGCCGATAGAGCCTGGGACGCGGTGGGATACGGAGTTACCGTGGGTGTTATCTTGCCCGCGGAAATTCCAACGCTTGATCGTACCCTGGAAGCCTTTACCTTTGGACTGACCGGTTACATCAACCAGTTGACCAGCAGCGAAGATTTCAGCGTTGATCAGATCGCCGGCCTGGTACTCGCCTTCTTCAAGGCGGAATTCCATTACGGTACGACCAGCGGCAACGTTCGCCTTGGCGAAGTGGCCAGCCTGAGCAGCTGTTACACGGGAAGCACGACGCTCGCCGACAGTGACTTGCACTGCACGATAGCCATCGGTTTCTTCAGTTTTGAACTGGGTGACGCGATTCGGCTCGATCTCAATGACCGTGACCGGAATGGAGACACCTTCTTCGGTGAAAATACGGGTCATACCCGCTTTACGACCGACTACACCAATAGTCATGTTGTAAACCTCATGAGTGTACGGGGCTTTCACCCGCTATGGCCGCCCATTTCAGAGCGTTACACGACCAAGACCGAGTCTTAGCCGAGGCTGATCTGCACTTCCACACCGGCCGCAAGATCAAGCTTCATAAGTGCATCAACGGTTTTATCCGTTGGCTGGACGATGTCCAGAACGCGCTTATGAGTGCGGATCTCGTACTGGTCACGCGCGTCTTTGTTGACGTGCGGGGAAACCAGAACGGTGAACCGCTCTTTACGGGTAGGCAGTGGAATTGGACCACGCACTTGAGCACCAGTACGTTTCGCGGTTTCCACGATTTCCTGGGTTGATTGGTCGATCAGGCGATGGTCAAAAGCCTTCAACCTGATACGGATTTGCTGATTTTGCATTGGATTTCAGACTCCGGCTGCTATTCCCACCGGGCGCAATACGCCCGTTAAAAGGAGGCGCAATTCTATAGACGCCCCAGATAGGTGTCAACCCAATAAAAAAGCCCCCGCTAAGCGGGGGCTTTTTCAACTCATCAAAGCTGACTCAATAAAGAGATCACTCGATGATTTTAGCTACGACGCCAGCACCAACGGTACGGCCGCCTTCACGGATTGCGAAACGCAGACCGTCTTCCATCGCGATGGTTTTGATCAGGGTAACAGTCATCTGAATGTTGTCACCTGGCATTACCATTTCAACGCCTTCTGGCAGCTCGCAGTTACCGGTCACGTCAGTAGTACGGAAGTAGAACTGTGGACGGTAGCCTTTGAAGAACGGAGTGTGACGACCGCCTTCTTCCTTGCTCAGAACGTAAACTTCTGCTGTGAACTTGGTGTGCGGCTTAACCGAACCCGGCTTAACCAGAACCTGACCACGCTCAACGTCGTCACGCTTGGTGCCACGCAGCAGAACGCCGCAGTTCTCGCCAGCACGACCTTCGTCCAGCAGCTTGCGGAACATCTCAACACCGGTGCAGGTGGTGGTGGTGGTGTCACGCAGACCAACGATTTCCAGGGCGTCTTGAACGCGAACGATACCGCGCTCGATACGACCAGTTACAACAGTACCGCGACCCGAGATCGAGAACACGTCTTCGATCGGCATCAGGAAAGGCTTGTCGATAGCACGCTCTGGCTCTGGGATGTAGCTGTCCAGAGTTTCCACCAGCTTCTTAACAGCGGTGGTGCCCATTTCGTTGTCGTCTTTGCCTTCCAGCGCCATACGAGCCGAACCGATGATGATCGGAGTGTCGTCGCCTGGGAAGTCGTAGGTGGACAGCAGGTCGCGAACTTCCATCTCAACCAGTTCCAGCAGCTCAGCGTCGTCTACCAGGTCAGCCTTGTTCAGGAAAACCACGATGTACGGAACGCCTACCTGACGGGACAGCAGGATGTGCTCACGGGTTTGTGGCATCGGACCATCAGCGGCCGAGCAAACCAGGATCGCGCCGTCCATCTGCGCAGCACCAGTGATCATGTTCTTCACGTAGTCAGCGTGACCTGGGCAGTCAACGTGAGCGTAGTGACGAATGTTCGAGTTGTACTCAACGTGCGCGGTGTTGATGGTGATACCGCGAGCTTTTTCTTCTGGAGCGCTGTCGATCTTGTCGAATTCAACTACGGCCGAACCGAAAACTTCGGAGCAGACGCGAGTCAGAGCAGCGGTCAGAGTGGTTTTACCGTGGTCAACGTGGCCGATGGTGCCAACGTTTACGTGCGGTAGGGAACGATCAAATTTTTCTTTAGCCACGACAATTAACTCCTAGCCTAAAGGGGCTGAATCAGCCTTGTTTTTTGGTAACGGATTCGACGATGTGCGACGGAGCCGTATCGTATTTTTTGAATTCCATAGAGTAGCTTGCGCGACCCTGGGACATGGAACGAACGTCGGTCGCATAACCGAACATCTCACCCAGTGGAACTTCGGCACGGATAACCTTGCCGGACACTGTGTCTTCCATACCCTGGATCATGCCGCGACGACGGTTAAGGTCGCCCATCACATCACCCATATAGTCTTCAGGCGTAACAACCTCTACCGCCATGATCGGCTCGAGCAACTCACCACCGCCCTTCTGGGCCAGTTGCTTGGTCGCCATGGAAGCAGCCACTTTAAACGCCATCTCGTTGGAGTCGACGTCGTGGTAAGAACCATCGAACACGGTAGCCTTCAGGCCGATCAGCGGATAGCCGGCAACAACGCCGTTCTTCATCTGCTCTTCGATACCCTTCTGGATAGCCGGGATGTATTCCTTAGGAACCACACCACCCACTACTTCGTTCAGGAATTGCAGACCTTCCTGACCTTCGTCAGCAGGAGCAAAGCGAATCCAGCAGTGACCGAACTGGCCACGACCGCCGGACTGACGAACGAACTTGCCTTCGATTTCGCAGTTCTTCGTGATGCGCTCACGGTACGAAACCTGTGGCTTGCCGATGTTGGCTTCGACGTTGAACTCACGGCGCATCCGGTCAACCAGGATGTCCAGGTGCAGCTCGCCCATGCCGGAGATGATCGTTTGACCAGTCTCTTCATCAGTTTTAACGCGGAAAGACGGGTCTTCCTGAGCAAGTTTGCCCAGAGCGATACCCATTTTTTCCTGGTCATCCTTGGTCTTAGGCTCTACGGCAACCGAAATAACCGGCTCCGGGAAGTCCATGCGAACCAGGATGATTGGCTTGTCAGCGTTGCAGAGGGTTTCACCAGTGGTGACGTCCTTCATGCCGATCAGGGCCGCGATGTCGCCAGCGCGTACTTCCTTGATCTCTTCACGGGCGTTTGCGTGCATTTGCACCATACGACCCACGCGCTCTTTCTTGCCTTTAACCGAGTTGATCACGCCGTCGCCGGAGTTCAACACGCCCGAGTAAACGCGGACGAAGGTCAAGGTACCCACGAATGGGTCGGTAGCGATCTTGAACGCCAAGGCCGCGAACGGCTCGTCGTCGCTTGCATGACGCTCCATCTCTTCTTCCTCGTTATCAGGGTTGGAACCCTTGATAGCAGGAATGTCGGTCGGAGCAGGCAGGAAGTCGATAACGGCGTCGAGAACCAGGGGAACGCCCTTGTTCTTGAACGAAGAACCGCAAACAGCCAGAACGATTTCGCCGGCGATAGTACGTGCACGCAAAGCAGCCTTGATCTCGGCGATCGACAGCTCTTCACCTTCCAGGTACTTGTTCATCAGGTCTTCGTTGGCTTCGGCGGCGGCTTCAACCATGTTGTTGCGCCACTCTTCAGCCAGCTCGAGCATGTCCGCAGGAATTTCCTTGCGAACTGGAACCATACCCTTGTCAGAGTCGTTCCAGTAGACAGCCTGCATGTTGATCAGGTCGATCTGGCCCTGGAAGTTGTCCTCCGAACCGATAGCCAGCTGGATCGGCACCGGAGTGTGACCCAGACGCTGTTTGATCTGACCGATCACGCGCAGGAAGTTGGCACCAGCACGGTCCATCTTGTTTACGTAAACAAGACGTGGAACGCCGTATTTGTTGGCCTGACGCCATACGGTTTCCGACTGAGGCTCAACACCCGAAGTACCGCAGAACACAACGACAGCGCCGTCGAGTACGCGCAGGGAACGTTCTACTTCAATGGTGAAGTCTACGTGGCCCGGGGTATCGATTACGTTGAAGCGATGCTCGTGTGGGTACTGCTTCTCGGAACCTTTCCAGAAGGCGGTAATGGCAGCAGAAGTAATGGTAATACCACGCTCCTGCTCCTGAACCATCCAGTCTGTGGTCGCGGCGCCGTCATGCACCTCGCCCATTTTGTGACTTTTGCCAGTGTAAAAAAGGACGCGCTCGGTGGTGGTGGTTTTACCAGCATCCACGTGAGCGACGATACCGATGTTACGGTAGCGACTAATCGGAGTAGTACGAGCCATAAAGCCCTCGCAAAATTAGTGAAGCTAAAATTAGAAGCGGTAGTGCGAGAAAGCTTTGTTAGCTTCGGCCATACGGTGCACGTCTTCACGCTTCTTAACAGCAGCACCTTTACCTTCAGCAGCATCCAGCAGCTCGCCAGCCAAGCGCAGAGCCATAGACTTCTCGCCGCGCTTGCGGGCGAAGTCTACCAACCAGCGCATTGCCAGAGCGTTACGACGGGACGGACGAACCTCGACCGGAACCTGGTAAGTAGCACCACCAACGCGGCGCGACTTCACTTCGACCAGCGGAGCGATGGCGTCGAGTGCTTTTTCGAAGAGTTCCAGGGGATCGGTGCCGGTCTTGCGAGCCGCAACGGTTTCCAGGGCACCATAAACGATACGCTCGGCAACGGCTTTCTTGCCGCTTTCCATAACGTGGTTCATGAATTTGGCGAGGATTTGGCTTCCGTATTTCGGATCGTCCAGAATCTCACGCTTTGCTGCTACGCGACGTCTTGGCATTGATAAGCCCTCAAACGGTCTTCAGGTTAGCTCGGGACAGATCCAGTGGATGCGCGCCCGACCTTACTCTTATCGACTCAATAAAATGAAAATCTGCAAAACGGCCGATTACTTCGGACGCTTGGTACCGTACTTCGAACGACCCTGGTTACGGCCTTTAACGCCGGAAGTATCCAAGGAGCCGCGAACGGTGTGGTAACGAACACCTGGCAAGTCTTTTACACGACCGCCGCGGATCAGTACCACGCTGTGCTCTTGCAGGTTGTGACCTTCACCACCGATGTACGAGGAAACCTCGAAACCGTTGGTCAGACGCACACGGCATACTTTACGCAGTGCCGAGTTAGGTTTTTTCGGCGTAGTGGTGTACACACGGGTGCACACGCCACGACGTTGCGGGCAGTTCTGCAGCGCAGGCACGTCGGATTTCTCGACGATACGCTTACGCGGCTGACGTACCAGCTGGTTGATAGTTGCCATCTACTAGCTCCACTGTTGTCTTGCGACGCTATTGTCTTGCAAGAAAAGCAAAATGGCAGGAACGAATTCCCGCCAAATTTAGGGGATCAAGAGTCTAAAGAGGATCTTGTCCCCAGTCAAGGCAAGGCCCCGACCTCCCCGCTCGTCGAACCTCGACAAATTGTCTCGATTCGATGAACGGCTTGATCAGGGCCTCAGCTCATTTTTCGCAGAACTCAGTTACCGCTCGAGTTCAGCGCTTCGGTCAGTGCAGCTTCCACTTCACTGGCGCTTACGCGCAACGGCTTGTCTGCATCACGACGACGCTTGCGCTCGCTGTGATAAGCCAGACCGGTACCGGCCGGGATCAGACGACCCACGACCACGTTTTCTTTCAGGCCGCGCAGGTAATCGCGCTTGCCGGTTACGGCCGCTTCGGTCAGTACGCGGGTGGTTTCCTGGAAGGAAGCCGCCGAGATGAACGATTCGGTCGACAACGACGCCTTGGTGATACCCAGCAGAACGCGGGTGAACTTGGAGACAAACTTGTCTTCCGCGTTCAGACGCTCGTTCTCTACCAGTACGTGAGTCAGTTCCATCTGGTCGCCCTTGATGAAGCTGGAGTCGCCGGACTCGGAGATCTCAACTTTACGCAGCATCTGACGCAGGATGGTCTCGATGTGCTTGTCGTTGATCTTCACGCCTTGCAGACGGTAAACGTCCTGGATCTCGTTGACGATGTACTTGGCCAGCGCGCTCACACCCAGCAGACGCAGGATGTCATGCGGATCGCTCGGACCGTCGGAGATAACTTCGCCGCGGTTTACCTGTTCGCCTTCGAACACGTTCAGGTGACGCCACTTCGGAATCAGCTCTTCGTACGGATCGCTACCGTCGTTCGGGGTAATGACCAGACGGCGCTTGCCTTTGGTCTCTTTACCGAACGCGATGGTGCCGCTGACTTCAGCCAGAATCGACGCTTCTTTCGGACGACGGGCTTCGAACAGGTCGGCAACACGCGGCAGACCACCGGTGATGTCACGGGTTTTCGAAGTTTCTTGCGGGATACGAGCGATAACATCACCGATCGCAATCTTCGCACCGTCCGCAACACCGACCAGGGCGTTGGCTGGCAGGAAGTACTGAGCGATAACGTCAGTGCCTGGCAGCAACAGATCCTTGCCGTTGTCATCAACCATCTTCACCGCAGGACGGATGTCCTTGCCTGCAGCCGGACGGTCTTTGGCATCGAGTACTTCAATGTTGGTCATACCGGTCAATTCGTCAGTCTGACGCTTGATCGTGATGCCTTCTTCCATGCCCACGTAGGTCACGGTACCTTTCATTTCGGTAACGATCGGGTGAGTGTGCGGATCCCACTTGGCCACGATTGCGCCAGCGTCGACCTTGTCACCTTCTTTAACCGAAATCACGGCACCGTACGGCAGCTTGTAACGCTCGCGCTCACGACCGAAGTCGTCGGCGATTGCCAGCTCACCGGAACGGGACACGGCAACCAGGTTGCCATCCACGCGCTCAACGTGTTTCAGGTTGTGCAGGCGGACGGTACCGCCATTCTTCACCTGAACGCTGTCGGCTGCGGAAGTACGGCTTGCCGCACCACCGATGTGGAACGTACGCATCGTCAGCTGGGTACCCGGCTCACCGATGGACTGGGCAGCGATAACGCCGACCGCTTCACCGATGTTCACCTGGTGACCACGAGCCAGGTCACGGCCGTAGCACTTGGCGCAAATGCCATAGCGGGTTTCGCAGCTGATCGGCGAACGCACGATCACTTCGTCGATGCTGTTCAGCTCGATGAACTCGACCCACTTCTCGTCTACCAGGGTGCCAGCAGGAACGATGACGTCCTCGGTACCCGGCTTGAATACGTCACGGGCAATGACACGACCCAATACGCGCTCACCCAACGGCTCTACAACGTCACCGCCTTCAATGTGCGGAGTCATCAGCAGACCGTGTTCGGTGCCGCAATCGATCTCGGTCACGACCAGATCCTGCGCTACGTCTACCAGACGACGGGTCAGGTAACCGGAGTTCGCAGTTTTCAACGCGGTATCCGCCAGACCTTTACGAGCACCGTGAGTCGAGATGAAGTACTGGAGTACGCTCAGACCTTCACGGAAGTTCGCAGTAATCGGCGTTTCAATGATGGAACCGTCCGGCTTGGCCATCAGACCACGCATACCGGCCAGCTGACGAATCTGTGCTGCGGAACCCCGCGCCCCCGAGTCGGCCATCATGTACATCGAGTTGAACGATTCTTGCTCGACTTCGTCGCCGTGACGGTCGATGACTTTCTCTTTCGAGAGGTTGGCCATCATCGCCTTGGAGACTTCGTCGTTCGCTTTCGACCAAAGGTCGATCACTTTGTTGTACTTCTCGCCCTGGGTTACCAGGCCGGAGGCGTACTGGCTCTCGATCTCTTTCACTTCGTCGGTGGCAGCACCGATGATGCGGGCTTTTTCATCCGGGATAACGAAGTCGTTAACACCGATGGAAACGCCGGAAATGGTCGAGTAGGCAAAACCGGTGTACATCAACTGGTCAGCGAAGATCACGGTCTCTTTCAGACCAACCACGCGGTAGCACTGGTTGATCAGCTTGGAGATCGCCTTTTTCTTCATCGGCAGGTTGACGACGTCGAACGACAGACCTTTTGGCACAACCTGGAACAGCAGCGCACGGCCGACAGTGGTGTCGACGATACGGGTGTTGTTCACGCTGTTGCCGTCACGATCGTTCACGGTTTCGTTGATACGAACCTTGATCTTGGCGTGCAGTGCGGCTTCGCCGGCACGGAACACACGGTCAACTTCCTGCAGATCCGCGAACACACGACCTTCGCCCTTGGCGTTGATCGCTTCACGAGTCATGTAGTACAGACCCAATACAACGTCCTGCGACGGAACGATGATTGGCTCACCGTTGGCTGGCGACAGAATGTTGTTGGTCGACATCATCAACGCACGCGCTTCGAGCTGGGCTTCCAGCGTCAGCGGTACGTGCACGGCCATTTGGTCGCCGTCGAAGTCGGCGTTGTACGCGGCGCAGACCAGCGGGTGCAGCTGGATAGCCTTACCTTCGATCAGTACCGGTTCAAACGCCTGGATACCCAGACGGTGAAGGGTCGGTGCACGGTTGAGAAGAACCGGGTGTTCGCGAATCACTTCAGCGAGAACGTCCCAAACTTCTGGCAGCTCGCGCTCGACCATTTTCTTGGCCGCTTTGATGGTGGTCGCGAGACCACGCATTTCCAGCTTGCCGAAAATGAACGGTTTGAACAGCTCGAGAGCCATCTTCTTCGGCAGACCGCACTGGTGCAGACGCAGGGTCGGACCTACGGTAATTACCGAACGACCGGAGTAGTCAACACGCTTACCGAGCAAGTTCTGACGGAAACGACCTTGCTTACCCTTGATCATGTCAGCCAGGGATTTCAGAGGACGTTTGTTCGAACCGGTGATAGCGCGGCCACGACGACCGTTGTCGAGCAGTGCATCGACAGCTTCCTGCAACATACGCTTTTCGTTGCGCACGATGATGTCAGGAGCGGACAGATCCAGCAGGCGCTTCAAACGGTTGTTACGGTTGATCACTCGACGATACAGATCGTTGAGGTCGGAAGTCGCGAAACGACCGCCATCCAGCGGGACCAGTGGACGCAGATCTGGCGGCAGAACCGGCAGAACGGTCAGCACCATCCACTCTGGCAGGTTGCCGGAACCCTGGAAGGCTTCCATCAACTTCAGACGCTTGGACAGCTTCTTGATCTTGGTTTCGGAGTTGGTTTGCGGAATTTCTTCACGCAGACGGCCAATCTCGTGCTCCAGGTCGATAGCGTGCAGCAGTTCACGGACAGCCTCGGCACCCATGCGGGCGTCGAAATCGTCACCGAACTCTTCCAGCGCTTCGAAGTACTGCTCGTCATTCAGCAGCTGACCTTTTTCAAGAGTGGTCATGCCCGGGTCGATAACGACGTAGCTCTCGAAGTAGAGAACGCGTTCGATATCACGCAGGGTCATGTCCATCAGCAGGCCGATACGGGACGGCAGCGATTTCAGGAACCAGATATGGGCAACCGGCGAAGCCAGTTCGATGTGCGCCATGCGCTCACGACGAACCTTGGCCAGTGCAACTTCAACGCCGCACTTCTCGCAGATCACACCACGGTGTTTCAAGCGCTTGTACTTACCGCACAGGCACTCGTAATCCTTTACCGGGCCAAAGATCTTGGCGCAGAACAGACCGTCACGCTCAGGTTTGAACGTACGGTAGTTGATGGTTTCCGGCTTTTTAACTTCACCGAACGACCACGAGCGGATCATCTCAGGCGAGGCCAATCCGATACGGATGGCGTCGAACTCTTCGACTTGACCCTGGTTTTTCAGCAAATTCAGTAGGTCTTTCAAGGCCTTTCCTCCTGGCGGAGCAGAGAGCGGGCAATCCTGCCCCGCTCTCGATCGCGTCACGTGTTATTCGGTTTCCAGATCGATATCGATGCCGAGGGAACGAATTTCCTTGATCAACACGTTGAAGGACTCGGGCATGCCCGGCTCCATACGGTGATCGCCGTCCACGATGTTTTTGTACATCTTGGTCCGGCCGTTCACATCGTCCGACTTCACTGTGAGCATTTCTTGCAGAGTGTAAGCAGCCCCGTATGCTTCCAGTGCCCAGACCTCCATCTCCCCGAAACGCTGACCACCGAACTGCGCCTTACCACCCAGCGGCTGCTGGGTAACCAGGCTGTACGAACCGGTAGAACGCGCGTGCATCTTGTCGTCTACCAAGTGGTTCAGCTTCAGCATGTACATGTAGCCAACGGTAACTGGACGCTCGAACTTGTTGCCGGTACGGCCGTCGGTCAGCTGCATCTGGCCGCTTTCTGGCAGGTCTGCCAGTTTCAGCATGGCCTTGATTTCGCTTTCCTTGGCACCGTCGAACACTGGAGTGGCCATTGGAACACCGCCACGCAGGTTCTTCGCCAGATCCAGGATTTCCTGATCGGAGAAGCTGTCCAGATCTTCGTTACGACCGCCGATCTGGTTGTAGATCTCGTCCAGGAAGGTACGCAGCTCAGCGACTTTGCGCTGCTCTTCGACCATCCGGTTGATCTTCTCGCCCAGACCTTTGGCCGCGAGGCCCAGGTGGGTTTCAAGGATCTGACCAACGTTCATACGCGAAGGTACGCCCAGCGGGTTGAGGACCACGTCGACCGGTGTGCCATTGGCATCGTGCGGCATGTCTTCAACCGGCATGATCACGGAGACCACACCTTTGTTACCGTGACGACCGGCCATCTTGTCGCCCGGCTGGATGCGACGACGGATTGCCAGGTAAACCTTGACGATCTTCAGCACGCCTGGAGCCAGGTCATCGCCCTGCTGCAGTTTGCGCTTCTTGTCTTCGAACTTGTCGTCCAGCAGACGGCGACGATCAACGATGTAGGCCTGAGCCTTCTCGAGCTGCTCGTTCAGAGCATCTTCAGCCATGCGCAGCTTGAACCACTGACCATGCTCAAGACCGTCGAGTACTTCGTCGGTGATGTCCTGACCTTTCTTCAGGCCCGCGCCGCCTTCAGCCTTGTGGCCTACCAGAGCGGAACGCAGACGTTCGAAGGTCGCGCCTTCAACGATGCGGAACTCTTCGTTCAGATCCTTGCGGATCTCGTCCAGCTGGGACTTCTCGATCGACAGTGCACGAGCATCACGCTCAACGCCGTCACGAGTGAAGACCTGTACGTCGATGACAGTACCTTTGGTGCCGGTTGGCACGCGCAGGGAGGTGTCTTTAACGTCGCTGGCTTTTTCACCGAAGATCGCACGCAGCAGCTTCTCTTCCGGAGTCAGCTGGGTCTCGCCTTTCGGAGTGACCTTACCTACCAGGATGTCGCCCGCGCCGACTTCAGCACCTACGTAAACGATACCGGCTTCGTCCAGCTTGTTCAGAGCGGCTTCACCCACGTTCGGGATGTCCGCAGTGATTTCCTCTGGGCCAAGCTTGGTGTCACGAGCCACACAGGTCAGTTCCTGAATGTGGATCGTGGTGAAGCGATCTTCCTGAACCACGCGCTCGGACAGGCAGATGGAGTCTTCGAAGTTGAAGCCGTTCCATGCCATGAACGCGATGCGCATGTTCTGACCCAGAGCCAGTTCACCCATGTCGGTGGACGGGCCGTCGGCCATGATGTCGCTACGCTGAACGCGATCACCCTTGCTCACCAGCGGACGCTGGTTGATGCAGGTGTTCTGGTTCGAGCGGGTGTATTTGGTCAGGTTGTAGATGTCGACACCAGCTTCGCCGGTTTCAACTTCGTCATCAGCAACACGAACCACGATACGGCTGGCATCAACGGAGTCGATCACGCCGCCACGACGAGCCACGACGCAAACGCCGGAGTCGCGAGCCACGTTACGCTCCATGCCGGTACCGACCAGCGGCTTGTCAGCGCGCAGAGTTGGTACAGCTTGACGCTGCATGTTCGAACCCATCAACGCACGGTTGGCGTCGTCGTGCTCGAGGAACGGAATCAGCGACGCTGCAACCGAAACTACCTGCTTCGGCGAAACGTCCATCAAGGTGACGTCTTCCGGCGCCTTGACGGTGAATTCGTTCAAATGACGCACGGCCACCAGTTCGTCGATCAGGACTTTCTGCTCGTTCATGGTCGCCGAAGCCTGCGCGATCACGTGATCGGCTTCTTCAATGGCGGACAGGAACACGATGTCGTCGGTGACCACACCCTCTTTCACCACGCGGTACGGGCTCTCGAGGAAGCCGTACTGGTTGGTGCGAGCGTAAGCAGCCAGCGAGTTGATCAGACCGATGTTCGGACCTTCCGGCGTTTCAATCGGGCAGACACGACCGTAGTGAGTCGGGTGTACGTCACGGACTTCGAAGCCCGCGCGCTCACGAGTCAGACCGCCAGGGCCGAGTGCAGAGACACGACGCTTGTGGGTGATCTCGGACAGCGGGTTGTTCTGGTCCATGAACTGCGACAGCTGGCTGGAACCGAAGAACTCTTTCACCGCCGCAGCCACTGGCTTGGCGTTGATCAGGTCTTGCGGCATCAGGCCTTCGCTTTCAGCCATCGACAGACGCTCTTTGACCGCACGCTCAACACGCACCAGGCCAACGCGGAACTGGTTCTCGGCCATTTCGCCTACGCAGCGAACACGACGGTTACCCAGGTGGTCGATGTCGTCGACGATGCCTTTACCGTTACGGATGTCGACCAGAGTCTTCAGTACCGCGACGATGTCTTCCTTGCACAGCACGCCCGAACCTTCGATCTCGGTACGACCGATACGACGGTTGAACTTCATCCGGCCGACCGCGGACAGGTCATAGCGCTCAGGGCTGAAGAACAGGTTGTTGAACAGGGTCTCGGCAGCGTCTTTGGTTGGCGGCTCGCCTGGACGCATCATGCGATAGATCTCGACCAGCGCTTCCAATTGGTTGCTGGTGGAGTCGATCTTCAGCGTGTCAGAGACGAACGGACCGCAGTCGATGTCGTTGGTGTACAGAGTTTCGATGCGTACGACACCGGCCTTGGCGATTTTCGCCAGGATCTCGGTCGACAGCTCGGTGTTGCACTCTGCCAGGATCTCACCGGTAGCCGGGTGCACGATGGCCTTGGCGGTGGTACGACCCAGAACGTAATCCAGAGGCACGTCCAGCTCTTTGATCCCGGCTTTTTCCAGCTGGTTGATGTGGCGGGCAGTAATACGACGGCCCTGCTCAACGATCACCTTGCCTTTGTCGTCCTGGATGTCGAGAACAGCAACTTCACCACGCAGGCGCTGAGGCACCAACTCCAGGCTCAGGCCTTCGCCTTTCACATGGAATACGTTGGTGGTGTAGAACGCGTCCAGCACTTCCTCGGTGGTATAACCGAGTGCGCGCAGCAGTACCGAGGCCGGCAGTTTGCGACGACGGTCGATACGCACGAATACGCAGTCTTTCGGGTCGAACTCGAAGTCCAGCCACGAACCGCGGTAAGGAATGATGCGCGCGGAGTACAGCAGTTTGCCGGAGCTGTGCGTCTTGCCACGGTCGTGGTCGAAGAACACGCCCGGGGAACGGTGCAGCTGGGAAACGATAACACGCTCGGTACCGTTGATTACGAAGGTACCGTTCTCAGTCATCAATGGGATTTCACCCATGTAGACTTCTTGCTCTTTGATGTCCTTGATCGCTTTGTTCGACGATTCTTTGTCGAAAATGATCAGGCGCACTTTTACCCGCAAAGGTACGGCGAAAGTTACACCGCGCAATACGCATTCTTTGACATCAAATGCCGGTTCGCCCAGGCGATAACCGACGTACTCCAGCGCAGCATTGCCGGAGTAGCTGATGATCGGGAAAACGGATTTGAAGGCCGCATGCAGGCCCACGTCGCGGAACTGATCTTTAGTCGCTCCCGCTTGCAAGAATTCACGATACGAATCCAGCTGGATGGCCAGGAGGTAAGGCACATCCATGACGTCCGGCAACTTGCTAAAGTCCTTGCGGATACGTTTTTTCTCAGTATATGAGTAAGCCATCAGCGTTCCCCAGCTTGGTCACCTGCTTGTTTGGCCCCTCCCGACGGGAGCAGCCAGAAAATCGTGCAAACCCCATGGTTTGCGCCACCGCATCGGGTGGTTACAGCTCGTTATCGACACCGACCCAGTCGGCTGCCAATAACGGAAAAAGGCCGGTGGCAAGAGCCACCAGCCATCAGCCTGTCGCTTGACGCTCGGGCTGGAGGAGCAAAGTCGATGCTTACTTCAGCTCGACTTTAGCGCCTGCTTCTTCCAGCTTCTTCTTAGCGTCTTCAGCAGCTTCTTTCGAAACGCCTTCAGCTACAACCTGAGGAGCGCCGTCGACTTTCTCTTTGGCTTCTTTCAGGCCCAGACCGGTCAGTTCACGAACTGCCTTGATCACGTTTACTTTCTTCTCGCCGGCTTCAACCAGAACAACGTTGAACTCGGTTTGCTCTTCAACAACAGCGGCAGCAGCAGCTGGACCAGCAGCAGCAACAGCAGCGGTCACGCCGAAGGTTTCTTCCATTGCTTTGATCAGCTCAACAACTTCCAGAACGGTTTTCTGGCCGATTGCTTCGATGATTTGTTCGTTAGTCAGAGACATGACTCAATTCCTGATTTGGTGGACAGCCTGTACGGCCGTCGAAATAAACAAAAATACGCGAGAGTGGAAACGCTCAGCCTTAGGCTGCAGCTGCTTCTTTCTGATCGCGAATTGCCGCCAGAGTACGAGCCAGCTTGCTGGTAGCGCCTTGAATCACGCTCATCAGTTTCGCAATAGCTTCGTCGCGAGTTGGCAGGCTTGCCAGCACGTCGATCTCATTCGCTGCGAGGAACTTGCCCTCGAACGAAGCTGCCTTGATCTCGAACTTATCCTGACCCTTGGCAAATTCCTTGAACAGACGAGCAGCAGCGCCCGGGTGTTCGTTGGAGAATGCAATCAGGGTCGGGCCGGTGAACACGTCGTTGAGGACACTGTAAGGAGTGTCAGCAACAGCGCGCTTGAGCAGGGTGTTACGTACAACACGTACGTAAACGCCAGCTTCACGAGCCTCTTTACGGAGTCCGGTCATTGCGCCTACTGTTACGCCACGGGCATCAACCACGACAGCGGACAGAGCGACTTTGGCAGCCTCGTTGACTTCAGCGACGATGGCCTTCTTGTCTTCGAGATTAATTGCCACGGGTTTAACTCCTGCTTGTTACCGTTTCATTCGATCGAAACCGAATGTCGTTTTGGTGTCTGATTCGGTAAGGAACCGGGAGCACCATCTGCGTAGGCTTGAGGTTTAAGACTTGCGTCGCCTACGGTCTTGGATAGCCCCCGCCAGGCAGGGACCCCAATCTTTCAATTGGCGCATCAACTGCGCCAATTTTTGTCTTACGCGTCCAGCGAGCTCTGGTCGATAACCAGACCTGGGCCCATAGTGGTGCTCAGGGTAACGCGCTTGACATAGATACCTTTCGAAGAAGCTGGCTTGATACGCTTCAGATCAGCGATCAGGGCTTCAACGTTTTCCTTCAGCTTGACGGCATCGAAGCCGATCTTGCCAACGGAAGTGTGGATGATGCCGTTTTTGTCGGTGCGATAACGAACCTGACCAGCCTTGGCATTTTTAACCGCGGTAGCGACGTCTGGGGTAACAGTGCCGACTTTCGGGTTAGGCATCAGACCACGTGGACCGAGGATCTGACCCAGTTGACCTACAACGCGCATAGCATCCGGGGATGCGATCACGACGTCATAGTTCAGGTCGCCGCCTTTCATTTCGGCAGCCAGGTCGTCCATACCTACACGGTCAGCGCCGGCAGCCAGAGCGGCCTCAGCAGCTGGACCCTGGGTGAACACAGCAACGCGAACAGTCTTGCCAGTGCCGTGTGGCAGCACAGTAGCGCTACGAACGACCTGGTCGGATTTACGCGGGTCTACGCCCAGGTTTACAGCTACGTCGAACGACTCGCTGAACTTGACAGTCGACAGCTCGGCCAGCAGTGCAGCGGCGTCTACAATGTTGTAGGCCTTGCCTGCTTCGATTTTGCCGGCGATAGCCTTTTGACGCTTGGTCAGCTTAGCCATTACACACCCTCCACGTTAAGGCCCATGCTACGAGCAGAACCGGCGATAGTACGCACGGCTGCATCCATATCAGCTGCAGTCAGATCCGCGTTTTTGGTTTTCGCGATTTCTTCCAGCTGAGCACGGGTAACAGTGCCAACCTTAACGGTGTTCGGACGAGCGGAACCGCTGGTCAGACCGGCCGCCTTCTTCAGCAAAACCGAAGCAGGGGTGGATTTGGTTTCGAAAGTGAAGCTACGGTCGCTGTAGACAGTGATGATCACTGGAGTCGGCAGACCAGCTTCCAGACCCTGGGTACGGGCGTTGAAAGCTTTGCAGAATTCCATGATGTTCACGCCGTGCTGACCCAGAGCAGGACCAACAGGTGGACTTGGGTTAGCCTGAGCGGCCTTCACTTGCAGCTTGATGTAAGCGGTAATCTTCTTGGCCATGAGGCACTCCAATTACGGGTTCGAACGCCTCGAAAGGCTCCCCGGTTACTTGCGCGTTTATCCCAGTGACGACAAAACCCCACAGCCTAGGGCTGTGGGGTTGGGATGCTTGCTCAGCTAGACCTTTTCGACCTGACTGAACTCCAACTCTACCGGAGTAGAGCGTCCGAAAATGAGCACTGCCACTTGGATCCGGCTCTTTTCGTAGTTAACTTCTTCAACAACACCGTTAAAGTCAGCGAACGGCCCGTCATTGACTCGAACGGTTTCGCCTGGCTCGAACAACGTCTTCGGCTTCGGCTTATCGCTACCGTCGGCAACGCGACGCAGAATCGCCTCAGCTTCTTTATCGGTGATTGGTGCTGGCTTATCAGCAGTACCGCCGATAAAACCCATCACCCGAGGAGTATCCTTGACCAAGTGCCAAGTACCCTCGTTCATATCCATCTGAACCAGCACATAACCTGGGAAGAATTTGCGCTCGCTTTTGCGCTTCTGGCCATTACGCATTTCAACCACTTCTTCAGTGGGAACCAGAATTTCGCCGAAGCCATCTTCCATGCCAGCCAGCTTTACACGCTCGATCAACGAACGCATGACATGCTTCTCGTAACCCGAGTAAGCATGCACAACGTACCAACGCTTAGCCACGGGACACCCTTAGCCGACAATCAAGGAAACAAGCCAGCCGAGCAGGGAATCAAGCCCCCACAACAGCAACGCCATAACCAGGACAACAGCCACAACAATCAGCGTGGTCTGCGTGGTTTCTTGGCGAGTTGGCCATACGACTTTACGAATCTCGGTGCGAGCTTCCTTAACCAGTACAAAGAAAGACTTGCCCTTAGCAGTCTGCAGGCCTACAAAGGCAGCTACAGCAGCAATGACAAGCAATGCGAGTACACGGTACAGGATCGGCGAAGCAGCGTAATACTGATTACCGACAACGCCAACAATTACCAAAGCGACTACTACAAGCCACTTGAGCAAATCGAAGCGAGAGCCTTGAGCTTCAGCTTTAGGAGTCATCTATGAAGATCCTGTGAAAAGAAAGCCAGACACACCAAGTGAATCTGGCAGGTCAGGAGGGAATCGAACCCCCAACCTACGGTTTTGGAGACCGTCGCTCTGCCAATTGAGCTACTGACCTAAAACAAAATCAGGCCGACCATTATGCCGGCCTGAAAAAGACATTACAACTGTTTACTCGATGATCTTGGCTACGACGCCAGCACCAACGGTACGGCCGCCTTCACGGATTGCGAAACGCAGACCGTCTTCCATCGCGATGGTTTTGATCAGGGTAACAGTCATCTGAATGTTGTCACCTGGCATTACCATTTCAACGCCTTCTGGCAGCTCGCAGTTACCAGTCACGTCAGTAGTACGGAAGTAGAACTGTGGACGGTAGCCTTTGAAGAACGGAGTGTGACGACCGCCTTCTTCCTTGCTCAGAACGTAAACTTCTGCTGTGAACTTGGTGTGCGGCTTAACCGAACCCGGCTTAACCAGAACCTGACCACGCTCAACGTCGTCACGCTTGGTGCCACGCAGCAGAACGCCGCAGTTCTCGCCAGCACGACCTTCGTCCAGCAGCTTGCGGAACATCTCAACACCGGTGCAGGTGGTGGTGGTGGTGTCACGCAGACCAACGATTTCCAGGGCGTCTTGAACGCGAACGATACCGCGCTCGATACGACCAGTTACAACAGTACCGCGACCCGAGATCGAGAACACGTCTTCGATCGGCATCAGGAACGGCTTGTCGATAGCACGCTCTGGCTCTGGGATGTAGCTGTCCAGAGTTTCCACCAGCTTCTTAACAGCGGTGGTGCCCATTTCGTTGTCGTCTTTGCCTTCCAGCGCCATACGAGCCGAACCGATGATGATCGGAGTGTCGTCGCCTGGGAAGTCGTAGGTGGACAGCAGGTCGCGAACTTCCATCTCAACCAGTTCCAGCAGCTCAGCGTCATCTACCAGGTCAGCCTTGTTCAGGAAAACCACGATGTACGGAACGCCTACCTGACGGGACAGCAGGATGTGCTCACGGGTTTGTGGCATCGGACCATCAGCGGCCGAGCAAACCAGGATCGCGCCGTCCATCTGCGCAGCACCAGTGATCATGTTCTTCACGTAGTCAGCGTGACCTGGGCAGTCAACGTGAGCGTAGTGACGAATGTTCGAGTTGTACTCAACGTGCGCGGTATTGATGGTGATACCGCGAGCTTTTTCTTCTGGAGCGCTGTCGATCTTGTCGAATTCAACTACGGCCGAACCGAAAACTTCGGAGCAGACGCGAGTCAGAGCAGCGGTCAACGTGGTTTTACCGTGGTCTACGTGACCGATGGTGCCAACGTTGACGTGCGGCAGGGAACGATCAAATTTTTCCTTAGCCATCGATATCACCCCTAACAGAAGAAATTGAGCAAACAACACAAGCCATTAAAACAAAGGCAGATATTTTCATATCTGCCTTGTTATATGGAGCTCTTGAGCGGATTTGAACCGCTGACCTCACCCTTACCAAGGGTGTGCTCTACCAACTGAGCTACAAGAGCGTAACACTTTGCACAACCTGCAAACTTGGAGCGGGTAGCGGGAATCGAACCCGCATCATCAGCTTGGAAGGCTGAGGTTCTACCACTAAACTATACCCGCGGAGCCTGCAGCTCACGCTAAAATCTGGTGGAGGGAGAAGGATTCGAACCTTCGAAGTCGTAGACGTCAGATTTACAGTCTGATCCCTTTGGCCGCTCGGGAACCCCTCCTAATCAGGCCGGCATTCTATACTATGCCAAACCCCTGTCAAGCATTTTCTCATTTAAAAACCTGAGGTTAGCTGCGTTGACATCACTCCGCTGCTATTACCTTTTCAGGTCTTCGCTGTGGAGCGGGCGCCATTCTATGCAAACTATTCAGTAGGTGCAACCCCCTCGCACAGCATTATTTTATGTTTTAACTCATTGAATTCCTTGGAAAGGTTTTGTAGCTGAGCATCACCCAGCAAACGCTGGGTTTCAGGCGTAATCTGGAACCAATATGAGCCGCCGGAAGACTCTTTTGACGAAGGAAGAGCTTTTGCTCCAAGCTCCGTCAAACGCTGCTCCAACGCCTGAGCGGACTCGGGGCGCGCCAAACCACCTACATAAAGGCACTGCCCATCAGGCTTCCCCCCAGTCCTTTTTTCACGGGAAGCATCACCACCAGCCTCACTCAGCAAGCGAATATCCTGTTGCGAGCCACGATAAAGACTGAGCGGCGTGACATCTTTTGCGCGTAGCGGGGCCTCCTGCTGATGCCAGACGTAATAAAACACATTGAGTACCAGAAGCAGAAGGAACAACCAACGCATACAAACCTCAGGACAAAGGACACGCCATAGCCAAACCCACGAACACCAAATCGGCAACAACCCGAGCCTCAGGTGCGACATCCGAGACCAACTCGGCATCACCACCTGTAATGAAGACACTGTAGTCATCACCCCAGTAGGAACGCGCCATCTCCAACTGCGTCAATACGAATCCTCTTAGCATCAACGAACAGCCACGCTCGACAGCCTCAGCCGTGCTGCGCCCTGGAGCCTGACTCGTCAATGCCCGTTCCGCCGCCAGGTCTCCATAGCGAATTTTTCGAGTATGCGTACGCAACTGATTACGCATCAGCGGCATGCCAGGACAAATGAAGCCCCCCAGATGCTCACCGTCCGCGGAGATAAAGTCCGCAGTCACCGCCGTCCCGAAATCAAGAACCAGACAAGCACCTTTAGCCAGGTGAAAACCACCAAGCATCGCCAGCCAGCGATCGAGACCAAGGCGCTCATAGTCGTCGTAACCATTCGTTACGCCGGACATCTCGCGAGCGGGCGCCGCACAGACAACGGAAATGCCGAACTCGCGCTTGAGCAAGCCAATCAGCAAATTGGTCTCATCTTCAGTTCTTACGCTGACAAGGCGACATTTACCGAGAGATACCTTCTCAAGCGACCGAAGACTGTCGACCAAGGCGCCATCAGAGTCGACCACACCTTCTGCGACCAAGGCGCCCAACTCTGCACTCAGCACCCGCCACTTGATAAAACTGTTTCCACAATCGAGCTCAAGAATCATCACGCAACCTCAAGCTGAGCTCACCACCACTAAAGACCTTTTCCACACCATCTACCTTTAGCCGCAGCGCGCCTTGATTATCGATTCCCAGCACCACACCCTCTACCTGATTGACACCGGCAGTGAGAGAAACCGGCTGCCCCTGCCACAAATGGCTCGCCTCCCACTCCGCCTGAAGCGCAGAGAAGCCGTCTGATTGGTGACGTCGCAGATAGAGTTGCAGCTGCTTACTCAGCTCAACCGCCAGAATATTGCGATCACAAGATTTACCCGACTCTAGACGCATTGAAGTCCATTGCTGATCGACTTCGTCAGTAGCCTGCATGTTCACATTAATGCCCACGCCCAACACTACATGACAAACGTCCGCTGGATCTCCGACGAGCTCCAGCAGGATGCCTGCGATTTTTTTTCGCCCGACCAAAACATCATTGGGCCATTTCAGCCCCACACCTGGCACCCCAAGCGCGCGCAGGGTCTGCATGACCGCGAGACCGACAACAAGACTTAACCCCTCAAGCTGACGCATCCCGCCATCGATACGCAACACGAGGCTGTAATAGAGGTTTTCAGCAAACGGACTCACCCATTTACGACCTCTGCGCCCACGCCCTGAGCTTTGGCGCTCAGCCAGTACAAGAAAGGGAGCTGCCTGCCCCCGATCCACCGCGCGCAACGATTCAGCATTAGTAGAGTCGACGGAATCAAAAATACTGACAGACCAGCCAGGAAGACCTTCCTCTATCCTGAACGAGTCAAGCAACGTCAATGGTGAGGCTAATTGATAGCCCCGTCCTCGAACTTTATGTATGGACAACCCAAGCTCAGCCTCCAGGTGTTGAAGCTGCTTCCACACTGCACTTCGACTAATTCCCAAGGCAACACCCAGGGCCTGACCGGAATGGAATCGACCATCCTTCAGAAGGTTCAACAACGTCAGCATGCAGGTCTCGCCTCAGAATGAGGCCCGAATAATAGCCATGCACCGGGCCGCTGCATAGAATTCAAACAATCCATTTTCCTGCGGGCAAAACAAAACCCCAACTGCTTTCGCAATTGGGGTTTCGGAATTTAATCTTGACGATGACCTACTC
>NZ_JBXARR010000016.1:0-5098 GCF_058808435.1 Pseudomonas sp. GW821-FHT11D10
CGTCTTCACACACCGCAATCTGATGCTCTTTCGAGTAGTCAAATTGCTTGGGTGTTATATGGTCAAGCCTCACGGGCAATTAGTATTGGTTAGCTCAACGCCTCACAGCGCTTACACACCCAACCTATCAACGTCGTAGTCTTCGACGGCCCTTCAGGGAACTCAAGGTTCCAGTGAGATCTCATCTTGAGGCAAGTTTCCCGCTTAGATGCTTTCAGCGGTTATCTTTCCCGAACATAGCTACCCGGCAATGCCACTGGCGTGACAACCGGAACACCAGAGGTTCGTCCACTCCGGTCCTCTCGTACTAGGAGCAGCCCCTCTCAAATCTCAAACGTCCACGGCAGATAGGGACCGAACTGTCTCACGACGTTCTAAACCCAGCTCGCGTACCACTTTAAATGGCGAACAGCCATACCCTTGGGACCGGCTTCAGCCCCAGGATGTGATGAGCCGACATCGAGGTGCCAAACACCGCCGTCGATATGAACTCTTGGGCGGTATCAGCCTGTTATCCCCGGAGTACCTTTTATCCGTTGAGCGATGGCCCTTCCATACAGAACCACCGGATCACTAAGACCTACTTTCGTACCTGCTCGACGTGTCTGTCTCGCAGTCAAGCGCGCTTTTGCCTTTATACTCTACGACCGATTTCCGACCGGTCTGAGCGCACCTTCGTACTCCTCCGTTACTCTTTAGGAGGAGACCGCCCCAGTCAAACTACCCACCATACACTGTCCTCGATCCGGATAACGGACCTGAGTTAGAACCTCAAAGTTGCCAGGGTGGTATTTCAAGGATGGCTCCACGCGAACTGGCGTCCACGCTTCAAAGCCTCCCACCTATCCTACACAAGCAAATTCAAAGTCCAGTGCAAAGCTATAGTAAAGGTTCACGGGGTCTTTCCGTCTAGCCGCGGATACACTGCATCTTCACAGCGATTTCAATTTCACTGAGTCTCGGGTGGAGACAGCGCCGCCATCGTTACGCCATTCGTGCAGGTCGGAACTTACCCGACAAGGAATTTCGCTACCTTAGGACCGTTATAGTTACGGCCGCCGTTTACCGGGGCTTCGATCAAGAGCTTCGCGTTAGCTAACCCCATCAATTAACCTTCCGGCACCGGGCAGGCGTCACACCCTATACGTCCACTTTCGTGTTTGCAGAGTGCTGTGTTTTTAATAAACAGTCGCAGCGGCCTGGTATCTTCGACCGGCGTGGGCTTACGCAGCAAGTGCTTCACCCTCACCGGCGCACCTTCTCCCGAAGTTACGGTGCCATTTTGCCTAGTTCCTTCACCCGAGTTCTCTCAAGCGCCTTGGTATTCTCTACCCAACCACCTGTGTCGGTTTGGGGTACGGTTCCTGGTTATCTGAAGCTTAGAAGCTTTTCTTGGAAGCATGGCATCAACCACTTCGTCGCCTAAAGGCAACTCGTCATCAGCTCTCGGCCTTGGAATCCCGGATTTACCTAAGATTCCAGCCTACCACCTTAAACTTGGACAACCAACGCCAAGCTGGCCTAGCCTTCTCCGTCCCTCCATCGCAATAACCAGAAGTACAGGAATATTAACCTGTTTTCCATCGACTACGCTTTTCAGCCTCGCCTTAGGGACCGACTAACCCTGCGTCGATTAACGTTGCGCAGGAAACCTTGGTCTTTCGGCGTGGGTGTTTTTCACACCCATTGTCGTTACTCATGTCAGCATTCGCACTTCTGATACCTCCAGCAAGCTTCTCAACTCACCTTCACAGGCTTACAGAACGCTCCTCTACCGCATCACTTACGTGATACCCGTAGCTTCGGTGTATGGTTTGAGCCCCGTTACATCTTCCGCGCAGGCCGACTCGACTAGTGAGCTATTACGCTTTCTTTAAAGGGTGGCTGCTTCTAAGCCAACCTCCTAGCTGTCTAAGCCTTCCCACATCGTTTCCCACTTAACCATAACTTTGGGACCTTAGCTGACGGTCTGGGTTGTTTCCCTTTTCACGACGGACGTTAGCACCCGCCGTGTGTCTCCCATGCTCGGCACTTGTAGGTATTCGGAGTTTGCATCGGTTTGGTAAGTCGGGATGACCCCCTAGCCGAAACAGTGCTCTACCCCCTACAGTGATACATGAGGCGCTACCTAAATAGCTTTCGAGGAGAACCAGCTATCTCCGAGCTTGATTAGCCTTTCACTCCGATCCACAGGTCATCCGCTAACTTTTCAACGGTAGTCGGTTCGGTCCTCCAGTCAGTGTTACCTAACCTTCAACCTGCCCATGGATAGATCGCCCGGTTTCGGGTCTATTCCCAGCGACTAGACGCCCTATTAAGACTCGCTTTCGCTACGCCTCCCCTATTCGGTTAAGCTCGCCACTGAAAATAAGTCGCTGACCCATTATACAAAAGGTACGCAGTCACAGAACAAAGTCTGCTCCCACTGCTTGTACGCATACGGTTTCAGGATCTATTTCACTCCCCTCTCCGGGGTTCTTTTCGCCTTTCCCTCACGGTACTAGTTCACTATCGGTCAGTCAGTAGTATTTAGCCTTGGAGGATGGTCCCCCCATATTCAGACAAAGTTTCTCGTGCTCCGTCCTACTCGATTTCATGACTAAGAGACTTTCGCGTACAGGGCTATCACCCACTATGGCCGCACTTTCCAGAGCGTTCCGCTAATCTCAAAGCCACTTAAGGGCTAGTCCCCGTTCGCTCGCCACTACTAAGGGAATCTCGGTTGATTTCTTTTCCTCAGGGTACTTAGATGTTTCAGTTCCCCTGGTTCGCCTCTTGCACCTATGTATTCAGTACAAGATAACCATCTTATGATGGCTGGGTTCCCCCATTCAGACATCTCCGGATCAAAGTCTGTTTGCCGACTCCCCGAAGCTTTTCGCAGGCTACCACGTCTTTCATCGCCTCTGACTGCCAAGGCATCCACCGTATGCGCTTCTTCACTTGACCATATAACCCCAAGCAATCTGGTTATACTGTGAAGACGACATTCGCCGAAAATTCGAATTTCTCAACTAAGAGAACTCACAAATTTTACCTTAGCCTGATCACCACCAGTGAAAGTGGATCTCAGTCTATCTTTCTATCACATACCCAAATTTTTAAAGAACGAACTAGTCAAAGACTAGAAATCAACATTCACCATCACAACGATGGAATGCTCATTTCTAAGCTCTTACTTCAGAAGCAGTAGTGGTGGAGCCAAGCGGGATCGAACCGCTGACCTCCTGCGTGCAAGGCAGGCGCTCTCCCAGCTGAGCTATGGCCCCGTATTTCTACAGGCGTTTCCCACACAAAATTGGTGGGTCTGGGCAGATTCGAACTGCCGACCTCACCCTTATCAGGGGTGCGCTCTAACCAACTGAGCTACAGACCCAATTTCGGGCTGCTTCTTTCGTCTTCTTCAATGAATCAAGCAATTCGTGTGGGAACTTATGGAGCAGCTGATGTCGTCGATTAAGGAGGTGATCCAGCCGCAGGTTCCCCTACGGCTACCTTGTTACGACTTCACCCCAGTCATGAATCACACCGTGGTAACCGTCCTCCCGAAGGTTAGACTAGCTACTTCTGGTGCAACCCACTCCCATGGTGTGACGGGCGGTGTGTACAAGGCCCGGGAACGTATTCACCGCGACATTCTGATTCGCGATTACTAGCGATTCCGACTTCACGCAGTCGAGTTGCAGACTGCGATCCGGACTACGATCGGTTTTATGGGATTAGCTCCACCTCGCGGCTTGGCAACCCTTTGTACCGACCATTGTAGCACGTGTGTAGCCCAGGCCGTAAGGGCCATGATGACTTGACGTCATCCCCACCTTCCTCCGGTTTGTCACCGGCAGTCTCCTTAGAGTGCCCACCATTACGTGCTGGTAACTAAGGACAAGGGTTGCGCTCGTTACGGGACTTAACCCAACATCTCACGACACGAGCTGACGACAGCCATGCAGCACCTGTCTCAATGTTCCCGAAGGCACCAATCCATCTCTGGAAAGTTCATTGGATGTCAAGGCCTGGTAAGGTTCTTCGCGTTGCTTCGAATTAAACCACATGCTCCACCGCTTGTGCGGGCCCCCGTCAATTCATTTGAGTTTTAACCTTGCGGCCGTACTCCCCAGGCGGTCAACTTAATGCGTTAGCTGCGCCACTAAGAGCTCAAGGCTCCCAACGGCTAGTTGACATCGTTTACGGCGTGGACTACCAGGGTATCTAATCCTGTTTGCTCCCCACGCTTTCGCACCTCAGTGTCAGTATCAGTCCAGGTGGTCGCCTTCGCCACTGGTGTTCCTTCCTATATCTACGCATTTCACCGCTACACAGGAAATTCCACCACCCTCTACCATACTCTAGCTCGCCAGTTTTGGATGCAGTTCCCAGGTTGAGCCCGGGGATTTCACATCCAACTTAACGAACCACCTACGCGCGCTTTACGCCCAGTAATTCCGATTAACGCTTGCACCCTCTGTATTACCGCGGCTGCTGGCACAGAGTTAGCCGGTGCTTATTCTGTCGGTAACGTCAAAATTGCAGAGTATTAATCTACAACCCTTCCTCCCAACTTAAAGTGCTTTACAATCCGAAGACCTTCTTCACACACGCGGCATGGCTGGATCAGGCTTTCGCCCATTGTCCAATATTCCCCACTGCTGCCTCCCGTAGGAGTCTGGACCGTGTCTCAGTTCCAGTGTGACTGATCATCCTCTCAGACCAGTTACGGATCGTCGCCTTGGTGAGCCATTACCTCACCAACTAGCTAATCCGACCTAGGCTCATCTGATAGCGCAAGGCCCGAAGGTCCCCTGCTTTCTCCCGTAGGACGTATGCGGTATTAGCGTTCCTTTCGAAACGTTGTCCCCCACTACCAGGCAGATTCCTAGGCATTACTCACCCGTCCGCCGCTGAATCCAGGAGCAAGCTCCCTTCATCCGCTCGACTTGCATGTGTTAGGCCTGCCGCCAGCGTTCAATCTGAGCCATGATCAAACTCTTCAGTTCAAACATCTTTGGGTTTTTAAGAAACCCTAAACTTGGCTCAGCAATCGTTGGTTACATCTTTGATTTCTCGCGGAGTAACTTGTGATGCTGATAATCTTGTTGAC
>NZ_JBXARR010000017.1:0-1653 GCF_058808435.1 Pseudomonas sp. GW821-FHT11D10
CACTCAGCCTTCCGATGGGGCCGGCACGTCAAGAGCGGTACTCGAGCTAACGCTCATTGTGTTGAGTGGTGGGAAGCCGAAGCCGAAGCCAAAGCCAAAGCAGAAGCAAGAGTAGAAGAGGCAGAAGAAGCAGAAGGTGCAGAAGGTGCAGAAGGTGCAGAAGGTGCAGAAGGTGCAGAAGGTGCAGCAGGTGCAGCAGGTGCAGCAGGTGCAGCAGGTGCAGCAGTGAGAGTTGAGTTGCATGCGTTTCAAAACCTGAGTGCGACTCGGTATTTCACGTCGGCGTACCTCTCCCAATCAACTCGGTCGGCTCCCTCTCCCTACGGGCGGTCCGACGTTTCGGGAGGGCTGGGGTGAGGGCGCTTTTGACTTTGATCTTCTCCGCGCCCAATAAAAAAGCCACCTCTCGGTGGCTTCACTCTCTGACTGCACTCAGTCGTAAATCACTTTCTTCTTCCAGTCCGCATCAGCCTCAACATCCTTGAGTCCCGCAGTCAGCTGGTTTTCTTCGCCTTCGACCGGGGCAATCTTGTCCATGACCTGGGCGTTGGCGCGGGCCAGGAGTTTTTCCAGGTATTGGAGTTGTTCGGCGTAGATTTGCGGGTCCTGTTGTTTGCGCAGGTATTGCACGCCGCGTTCGAAGGCGAGGCGGGCCTGGCCTGGTTGGTTTTGCTGGAGGGCGTGCTGGCCGAGGTTGTTGAAGAACTCGATGTGCAGCAGCACGAGGATGTGGCGTACTTCGCGAATCCAGTGTTTGGCTTCGTTCGGTGGCAGGAAGCCGTCCTGGGCGGCGCGGGTGATCTGGCCGTGGAGGGCTTCGAGGAGGAAGCGGACGTCTTTGGCCTTGGCTTCGGTCTGGATCGGGGCCGGTGGGTTGTTGACCGGGATCGATTCGCCCTGGGCGACGAGGGCGCTCAGTTCGGTGATGCGGGCCTTGGTGGTGGCGCTGGTCTTTTCCAGGTTCAGCAGGCGCTGGCAGACGTTCAGCTCCAGGCGGGTCAGCAGCAGCTTGAGGGCCGGGGTCATGAACTGGCCGGGGAAGGTTTCGGTCAGTTCGCCGCAGCGGCGCAGGCGGTCGTTGAGTTCGACCTTGGTGCGGGCCTTCTCCAGTTTGGTGTTTTCCACCACATGGTTCATGTAGCCAATGGCGATCAAGATTGCGATCCCGGCTATGACTAGCAGGGTGATCATGAGTGGTGTCACCGGTAAGACCTCTTTATAGGGTTCGCGTGCGAGTGTAGTGGCTTGGCATAGAGGAGCCTAGCGCCGCTCGACGGGTTTGGATCGGCGAAGCTGAATCTGTATCGGCCAGGAACCGGCTTATATAAATGCTGGCCCTTGGGGTGCAGATTGCCATCACCTGTGCCGTGGACTATAACGCCTTGGCGAGTGTCGGAATATAGGCGTCAATCGTCGGGCGACGCAAAAGCCGGAAACGGCGCGTAAAGCAGGTCGAAGTCATTGATTTAAATAAATTTATATCTGGGGGTTGACGACCTTTCAATCCATCCATAGAATGCGCGCCACTTGCAGCGTAAAGCACACAGCGAAACGCGGCAGGGAGTGAATGTTGTAGTGTGTCCCCTTCGTCTAGTGGCCTAGGACACCGCCCTTTCACGGCGGTAACAGGGGTTCGAGTCCCCTAGGGGACGC
>NZ_JBXARR010000018.1:0-1369 GCF_058808435.1 Pseudomonas sp. GW821-FHT11D10
AAAAATCTATGGTCACCCCCATTTTTGCAATACTGATTAACGGGTGGTGTGGTTGGCTTGCTTAAATCTATCCGGCGTCTGTTTGGGGGCATGCCCCAGCGCCACGATGAGAGTCGCGCCTGACGATCCTTAAAAACCCGTCGGCTTCAGGAGCCGATTTTTGTGTCAGGATCTTCGCCAGGCCGGTAGGCCGTTCACGTCATCCGTTGTTCAGCTATCGCAAAACCTGAAGGGTGATTCGTGGTACTGCAACAACCGCAGGGTCAGGCGTTCAAGGCGTCTGGCCCTGCTTCATATTGCGTATGGTGAGTGGCTATTCCCCACGCGATACGCGCCAGTTTGTTGGCCAAGGCACAGGCCACTACGTTCGAATGTCGTCGACTGAGCAAGGAACGAACCCAGTTGGCCAACGTCCCTTTTTGGTGTTCCAGATTCTGCATATAGACCCTGGAACATTGCACCAACAGTTGCCGCAGATGCTTGTCACCGCGCTTGCTGATCCCCAGCAAATTGGCTTTACCGCCCGTGCTGTACTGCCGAGGCACCAGCCCCACAGAGGCGGCAAAGTCCCGGCTGCATCGATATTGCTTGCCATCGCCCATCTCCACAGCCAGCAGGCTGGCGGTGATCGGTCCGACACACGGCATACTCAGCAAACGACTACCCAGATCATCGTCGGCCAGTTGGCCTGCCAACTCTTTGTCCAGCGCTTTAATTTGCTCATCCAGATAAACAAAGTGATCGTGCAGACGCTTCAGCAACACGGTCAGACGAACGGGAAACTCGTGCTCGGCCAGAACAATCGCTAAACGCTTCATGATGGCCAAACCTTTGGGCAGGCTGACTCCAAATTCCAGTAAAAAACCGTGCATCTGATTAGTCGTTTTTGTGCGGTCATGCACCAACGACTCGCGCATCCGGTGTAGCACAGATAGCGCTTGTTGGGACTCGGTTTTAGGGGTAACGAAGCGCATAGACGGGCGGGAAGCCGCCTCACAGATCGCTTCAGCATCGACAAAATCATTTTTGTTGCCCTTGACGAAGGGCTTAACGAACTGGGGAGAAATCAGTTTGGCCGTATGACCCATTACGACCAGCTGACGAGCAACAAAGTGCGAACCGGCACAGGCTTCCATCACCACGACGCAGCTCGGCAAATTGCCGAAAAACTGCATCATCTGAGTTCGAGAGAGCTTCTTGTGGAACACCTCGCGGCCCGATTGATCTTGCCCGTGAAGGTGGAAACTGTGCTTGCCGAGATCGATACCGATCAGTGCTGAATCGCTCATGATGATGGCCTCCGAAAACAAAACACCCTGCGAAAGCGTAGCCCTCGCAGGGTGTTGGGGGTGACCATCTCATTAACCCG